>JAPZUD010000012.1 GCA_027533425.1 Beijerinckiaceae bacterium
ATCGGCGGTCTTCGCACCCGCCTCCTGCTCCTTCAGTATCCCGATGATCTGCTCTTCTGAAAAACGTGATGGCTTCATCCGTCGTCTCCTTCGCGACGGACTCTACTCATTCCTGGAGGAAGTTCAGGGTCTCAGGTCACCGCCCTTGGGGCGGGCATCCACGACTTCAAACCCGCAGGAAAGCGAGTCGTGGATGGCCGGGACAGGCCCGGCCATGACAAGGAAGCGAAGGCGATGGACACAAGAATCCCGGTCACTCCGCTTGCAGGGCCGCTCGGGCCCCCTAGACTGCCCTCGACCTCCTCCAGCCTGCCGGATCCTGCCCGTGACCAGCCTGCCCGCCCGCTCCGATTTCGCTTTCTTCTTCCCGTTCCGCGTCCGTTATTCGGAGATCGACGGCCAGAGGGTGGCCTACAACGCCCATTATCTGACATGGTTCGATACGGCGATCTTCGAGTTTTACCGCGCCATCGGCTATGACCAGACGCGCGAGGCCGAAGACCTGCAGGAGGATTGGCATGTCGTGCGGGCGCTGGTGGAATACCGCGCGCCGCTGCTCTACGATCAGGCCTTCGAGGTCGGCGTCCGCGTCGCGCGGATGGGGCGCTCCAGCCTGACCTATGCGCTCGGCATCTTCCCGCTCGGCGAGGACCGCCTGCTGACAACCGGCGAGGTGGTGCAGGTCTATACCGACCAGAAGAGCCATCGCGCGACAGCCATCCCGGAGCGCGTGCGCGATCTCTACCGCGCTTTCGCACCCTTTCCCGAGGGTTGATTCACAGCGCCGTGCGCCAGCGCACTTGTTGGCGCCAGTCCGGCTGGTGACAATGCCCGGATGAATGCCAACGCCCGATTCTCCCCCCGCGATCTCGACGCTGCCGTCGAGGCCGGCCTGCTTGACCCCGCTGCCGCCGAACGCCTCAAGGGCTTCCTTGCCGGACGGGCGCCTGCGCCGGCCGCCAGCTCCCTGCCGGCCACAGGCTCGCGCTTCGACCTGACCCATGTGCTCTGGTATGCCGGCGCGCTCATCATCATGAGCGCCATGGGCCTGTTCTCAACCCTCGCCTTCTCGGCCATGGGCGGCGCGGGCCTGGCGGTAACCGGCCTGATCTACGGGCTTGGCCTCTGGGCCGGCGGGCATCGCCTCTGGCAGCGTGAGGAGACGCGCACACCCGGCGGACTGCTCATCGCCGCTGCCCTGTCCATGGTGCCGCTGATCGTCTTCGGCCTGCAGAGCGCCGCCGACATCTGGCCCGGCTCGTCCGCGCCGGGGCAATACCGCTCGTTCTTCCACTATATCAAGGCCGGCTGGATCCCGATGGAGCTGGCCACGTTGGTCGCCAGCCTCCTTGCCCTCCGGCGCTACCCCTTCACCTTCATCGCCTTTCCGGCTGCGATCTGTCTCTGGTTCCTGTCGATGGATCTCGCGGCATGGATCGCCAAAGAACAGAGCTTCAACTACACCTTGCGCCGGCAGGTCTCGCTGATTTTCGGGCTGGTGCTGATGGTCGCGACCTGGGTGAGCGAGCTGAGGACCCGACGGTCCGATTACGGCTTCTGGCTGCATCTTGTCGCCGCGGTCACGCTCTGGGGCGGGCTCACCTTCCAGTCCTCGGGCACCGAATGGGGCAAGTTCATCTATTGCCTCATCAATATCGGGCTGATCGGGCTGGCGGTCTTCCTCGGGCGGCGCGTCTATTCGGTCTTCGGCGTGATCGGGGTGATGGTCTATCTCGGCCATCTCGCCTATGGCGTGTTCAAGGACTCGCTGCTCTTCCCCTTCGCACTCTCGGCGATGGGGCTCGTCATCGTCGGGCTCGGCATCGCCTATGCCCGGCGCCGCGTGGCGATCCAGCACTGGGTGGAAGCCCGGTTGCCTGCCGGCACGCAGAGCCTGCGCCCGTTTCACGCCCGACGGCAGGATTGAGCAGCCTCACGCCGCCCGCCGAAGAAGGCAGCGCAGGGCCGGGATCTGCCGGTGGCGGGTAAACCCGCGACCGGCTGGCCTCAGTTGGCGGCAGCCAGACGGCTGGCAATCGCCTGGAGAGCTTCCGGCAGTTTGCCGCCATCCGGACCGCCGGCCTGGGCCATGTCAGGCCGGCCACCGCCCCCCTTGCCACCCAGGATTTCCGATGCCGTCCGGACGAGATCAACCGCATTGACCTTGCCGGTGAGATCCTCGGTGACCGCCACGACAATGCCGGCGCGCTGGTCCTCGCCCACCACGCCAAGCGCGATCACACCCGACCCGATCTTTGCCTTGTGCTGGTCGGCGAGGCCCTTCAGATCCTTGACCTCGACACCCTCGACCTGCTTGCCGAGATAGGCAATTGCGCCGATCCGCTGCGGTGCATCCGCCGCCTCGCCGCCGCCCATGGCAAGCTTGCGTCGGGTTTCGGCCAGATCACGCTCGAGCTTGCGGCGTTCCTCTGCGATCTGGACGACACGGCCGGGCGCTTCATCGACGCCAACCTTGAGGCTGGCCGCAATATCCCGCAGGCGCTCGCGCTCGGCATTGAGATGCCGCCGCGCCGCCATGCCGGTCAGCGCCTCGATCCGGCGGACGCCGGCCGAAACCGCTCCCTCGCCGACAATCGAGACAAGCCCGATATCGCCGGTACGGCCGACATGGGTGCCGCCGCAGAGTTCGATCGAATAAGGTCGGCCATCTGCCTCGAGACCCATCGACACGACGCGAACCTCGTCGCCGTATTTCTCGCCGAACAGCGCGCGCGCACCGGAATTGATCGCCTCGTCAACCGCCATCAGCCGGGTCACGACCGGGCTGTTCTGCAGGATGATCTGGTTGGCGCGATCCTCGACCTGCATCAATTCCTCGCCAGGGATCGGCTTGGGATGCGAGATATCGAAGCGCAGCCGGTCCGGCTCGACCAGCGAGCCCTTCTGCGCGACATGGTCGCCCAGAACCTGGCGAAGCGCTTCGTGGAGGAGATGTGTCGCGGAATGATTGGCGCGGATCGCGCCCCTGCGGCCGGCATCGACGGTCAGCACCGCCGCGGCGCCGACCCTGACCACGCCCTCCTCGACACGCCCCTGATGCACGAAGACATCACCGGCGCGCTTGATCGTATCCGTCACGCGGAAGCGGAAGCCCTCGCCGGCAATCACGCCCTCATCGCCGACCTGCCCGCCGGATTCGGCATAGAACGGCGTCTGGTTGAGGATGAGGGCGCCCTCGCCGGACAGGCTATCCACCTGACGCCCGGCCTCGACCAGCGCGGTCACCGCGCCCTCGGCCTGCTCGGTCTCGTACCCGAGAAACTCGGTTGCGCCGACTGCCTCGCGCACGGCAAACCAGATCGCCTCGCTGGCCGCATCGCCGGAGCCGGCCCAGGCCGCGCGGGCTTCGGCCTTCTGGCGCGCCATCGCCGCATTGAACCCGTCGAGATCGACGCCGATGCCACGGGCGCGCAGCGCATCCTGCGTCAGATCGAGCGGGAAGCCGAACGTGTCATAGAGGCGGAACGCCGTCTCGCCCGAAAGCTTCTGCCCGGAGCCCAGCGAGGACGTCTCGCTTTCCAGCAGGCCAAGCCCGCGCTCCAGCGTCTTGCGGAACCGGCTCTCCTCGAGCTTCAGCGTTTCGGTGATCAGGCCCTCGGCCCGCACCAGTTCCGGATAGGCCTGTCCCATTTCGCGGACAAGGGCCGGAACCAGCCGGTACATCAACGGATCCTTCGCGCCGAGCAGCTGCGCATGCCGCATGCCGCGCCGCATGATCCGGCGGAGCACATAACCCCGGCCCTCGTTCGAGGGCAGCACGCCATCCGCCACCAGGAAGCTCGAGGCCCTCAGGTGATCGGCGATCACGCGGTGGCTCGCCCCCTGCGGCCCGTCCGGATCGACCGAGACGAGATCGGCAACGGCCCGGACAAGGCTGCGCATCAGGTCGGTGCGGTAATTGTCATGCGTGCCCTGAAGAACGGCCGCAATCCGCTCCAGCCCCATGCCGGTATCGATCGAGGGCTTCGGCAGGCGGATCCGCTCGCCGCCCGGCAATTGTTCGAATTGCATGAAGACGAGGTTCCAGATCTCGATGAACCGGTCCCCGTCCTGATCCGGCGAGCCGGGAGGGCCACCGGGAATATGCGGACCGTGATCGTAGAAGATCTCGGAACAGGGGCCGCAGGGGCCGGTATCGCCCATCGCCCAGAAATTGTCCGAGGTGGCAATGCGGATGATCCGCTCGTCCGGCAGGCCCGCGATCTTCTTCCAGAGGCCAAATGCCTCGTCATCCTCGTGATAGACGGTAACGCTGAGCTTGTCCTTCGAAAGGCCGAATTCCTTCGTCACCAGGGTCCATGCGAAATGGATGGCGTCTTCCTTGAAGTAGTCGCCGAAAGAGAAATTCCCGAGCATTTCGAAGAAGGTATGGTGGCGGGCGGTGTAACCGACATTGTCGAGATCGTTATGCTTGCCGCCGGCACGGACGCATTTCTGTGAGGTGGCTGCGCGGGAATAGCTGCGGGTCTCGAGGCCGGTAAACAGGTTCTTGAACTGCACCATCCCGGCATTGGTGAACATCAGCGTCGGATCATTTCGCGGGACCAGCGGTGAGGAATCCACAACCGCATGGCCGTTCTTTCCGAAATACCCCAAAAAGGTCGACCGGATGTCGTTGACGCTACTCATGGACCAAACCCTGCCTGTTCTCGCCCGGAAAGCCATGCCGGACCCTGATTGTTCAGGTTGGTTCTAGTCAGGGGAAAGCCCCCTGTCCACATGGCGAAAGGCATCGTAGCCAGAGGACGGCCCGGGAAAAGCCGTCAGGCGCGAAACCGCACCCGCCTCATTCATCCCCGGGTTCAGGGGAACCGGCGAGAATCGAATCCGCGATCAGGCCGGCATTCTGGCGAATCGACTGCTCGATCCGGTCAGCCACTTCCGGGTTCTGCTTGAGGAATGTCTTCGCATTCTCGCGCCCCTGGCCGAGGCGCACGCTGTCATAGGAGAACCAGGCCCCCGATTTCTCGACAATGCCGGCCTTGACGCCGAGATCAACCAGCTCGCCGGTACGCGAAATCCCCTCGCCATACATGATGTCGAACTCGACCTGCTTGAACGGCGGGGCAACCTTGTTTTTCACCACCTTCACGCGGGTCGTGTTGCCGACAACGTCCTCGCGCTCCTTGATCGAGGCGATTCGCCGGATATCCAGCCGGACCGAGGCGTAGAACTTGAGCGCGTTCCCGCCGGTCGTGGTTTCCGGGCTGCCATACATCACCCCGATCTTCATGCGGATCTGGTTGATGAAAATGACCATGCAATTCGAACGGGAAATCGAGCCGGTGAGCTTGCGGAGGGCCTGGCTCATCAGGCGCGCCTGCAGGCCGGGCTGCATCTCGCCCATCTCGCCCTCGATTTCCGCCTTCGGCGTGAGCGCGGCCACCGAATCGATCACCAGCACGTCCACGGCGCCGGAGCGCACGAGCGTGTCTGCAATCTCGAGCGCCTGCTCCCCGGTATCGGGCTGCGAGATCAGCAGGTTGTCGAGGTTGACGCCGAGTTTGCGCGCATAGACCGGATCAAGCGCATGTTCGGCGTCGACGAAGGCCGAGACTCCGCCCCTTTTCTGCGCCTCGGCCACGACATGCAGCGCCAGCGTGGTCTTGCCCGAGGATTCCGGCCCGTAGATCTCGATGATCCGGCCCTTGGGCAGACCGCCGACACCCAGCGCGATATCGAGCGAGAGCGAGCCCGTGGGGATCGCCTCGATCTCCATCGAGGTCTTCTGGCCGAGCCGCATGATCGACCCCTTGCCGAATGCACGCTCGATCTGGGAAAGGGCGGCGTCGAGAGCCTTGGTCTTGTCCATGGAGGAACCTTCTACGAGGCGAAGCTGGGATTGCGACATCGAATTCATCCTCCTTAGGGGATCGGCGAAGCAGGCACAACAACAGGCTAATTCCTGTTTTGTTCTAGTCAAGAAGTTCTTTCTTTGTTCTTAACAGCCATTGCGCCGACGCGGCTTCCCGCCCTAAGCTGGTTGCCTGTTCTCGCCAGGGCCCGCCGGATGCACCTCTCCTATGCGCAATTTCTCGAGGATTATCATCTGGATCGCGTGCTGGGGGACCGGCAGGGCGCCGCCTATATCGATGTCGGCGGCGGCCACCCGCTTGCGGACAATGTGAGCTATCACTTCTATCTCAAGGGCTGGCGCGGCCTTGTGATCGAGCCGCAAGGCAATCTGGCAGCGCTTTACCGCCATCTCCGGCCGCGCGACATCGTGCTGGATGTGCTGGTCGGCGCCGGCGATGGCGAGGTTCCGTTCCACCGCGTCGATCGGCTGCACGGGTTTTCCACAATCGTGAAGGCGAATGCCGAGGGTGCAGCCGCTTTCGGGGCAGGATTCCGCACCGAGATGCGGCCGATCCGCCGGCTTTCCGGACTGATTGATTCGCACGGTCTTGGCCCGGTCGCCTTCCTGAAGATCGATGTGGAGGGCGCCGAGGCCGAGGTGTTACGCGGGGTCGACTGGGCCCGCCACAGGCCTGCAGTGCTCTGCATCGAGGCGATCCAGCCCGGAAGCGGCGCCCCGGCCTGGGAATCCTGGGAGCCGATCGTCCAGGCCGCAGGCTACACGCTCGCCCTCGCCGATGGCATCAACCGTTTCTATGTTGCCGCGGAGGAAAGCCACCTTGCGGAACGCTTTCCGGAAAAGCCGGCACCCTGGGATTGCGTGCGCCATTATTACGAACTCGGCCCGGCCCTCGACCGTGCCGATCACCCGGATCGCGCCCTGCTGCGGCGCCTTCTGAAAGGGTTCCTTGCCGGGCTCGGCGGGAAGAGCCCGGAAGAGATCCTCGCGCTTCTTGAAGCCTCGGCCGGCCCGGGCGGGCTCGAACCCCCGGTGGAGCTGGCCCGCCTGCTGCGCGGCGGGTTGCCGGCCCCGGAAGGCGGAACGCCCGCCGATGCGCTCGCAGCCTTCGACGACCATGCAAGGGCAGCAATCGGCCGGCTCGCCGCCTTCTATGATGGCGGGATGATCACGGAAGAAGAGACAGCACCGGAAGGCGAGGCGCATTCCGGAGACGCAGCGTCATGAACCGGGCGCGGAGCCCATCACACCCTTGACGGTCTCGATCAGCTGCTTGAGGCCGAAAGGCTTGGGCAGGAAATCGAACTGCTGGCCTTCGGGCAGGTTCTTACGGAAGGCTTCCTCGGCATAGCCGGAGACAAAGATCACCTTGAGATCCGGCTTGCGGGCCCGCAATTCGCGCAGGAGCGTCGGCCCGTCCATTTCCGGCATCACCACATCCGAAACGACGAGGTCGATGCTCTCGATCGCATCCCCAACCTGCTCCAGCGCATCGACACCGCTCTGCGCCTCGATGACGGTGTAGCCGCGCGAGCGCAGGGCCCGCGCCCCGAAGCCACGCACGGCATCCTCGTCCTCGACAAGCAGGATCGTGCCCTTGCCTGTCATGTCGGCAATCGGGGCCGCCGCAGGCCGGCTCTCGTCGACAGGAGCCGCATCGGCCGGGGCCAGGGCGGTCTCGGCCGGCCGCATGGGCGCAGCCACCGGCGCCACGACGATGTCATGCCGCGGCAGGAAGATCCGGAAGGTCGTGCCGTCCCCGACCGTGCTGTCACAGGCGATAAAGCCATTCGACTGGGTAACGAACCCGTAGACCGAGGACAGGCCGAGCCCGGTGCCGCGGCCAACTTCCTTGGTGGTGAAGAAGGGCTCGAAAATCTTCTTGCGGACCTCCTCGGTCATGCCGGTGCCGGTATCCGAAACCTCCACCAGCACGTAATCGGCTTCGGGCATCCCCTCGACCGCAAAGGCCTCGACCTCGCCTGCCACGATATTCGCTGTGCGGATGAGCAGTTTGCCGCCTTCCGGCATGGCATCGCGGGCATTCACCGCAAGGTTGATGATCATGTTGTCGAACGAGGCCGGATCCGCATGGATGCCCCAGAGATCGCGGCCATGGCGGACTTCCAGCTCGACATTCGGGCCGATCGACCGCTTGAGCAGGTTGGTCAGGTCACTCAGCCTTTCGCCGAGATCGATCGATTCCGGCAGCAGCGTCTGCTGGCGCGAGAAGGCCAGCAATTGCCTCACCAGGCTCTTGGCCCGGTTGGCGGAATTCTTGATCTGCATCACGTCCTGATAGCGCGGATCGGAGGCCCGGTAATTGCCGATCAGCAGGTCTGCGAAGCCGACAATCGCCTGCAGGTGATTGTTGAAGTCATGCGCGACGCCACCGGCCAGCTGGCCGATCGCGTTCATCTTCATCGACTGGAAGAACTGCTCCTGCAGCTTCTTTTCCTCGGTCGTCTCGATCAGATAGACCAGAGCGACTTCCGGGTCCTGCCCGCGTGCCTCTGCCGGCACGAAGAAGAACCGCGCCGAGCGGCTGCCCTCGCCCTCGATCGCGGCATCGACAGGGTCGATCTCGCCCCGCCCGGCGACAGCCTCGGCAAAGGCTGCCTCGACGCGGGGGCGGTCCCCCGCGGCGACCATGGTGAGCAAGGTCCGCCGCTCGCCGGCCTGGGCCGGTGGCAGCAGGCTGGCGAACCGGGCATTGGTCGAGCGGATGCTGCCATCATGGTCGAGCGTGGCAATGGCCAGCGGCGAATTGTTGAAGAACCGCGCGAACCGCACCTCCGCCGCGCGCAGGCCCTCGGAAGCCTCGGTGCCCTGCCCCTGGCTCCGGTTGAGAACGAGGGTGCGCGAAATGCCAGCGGTTCCGTCGGCGGCAAAGGCAACGCGGTGGATCAGCCGCACCGGCAACGTCTGCCCGTTGCGGCGTTTGAGATCGAGATCGATCGTCTCGGTCTTGAGCCCGCCCGGCATGCCCTGCACGGACGCGATCAGGGCCGCGCCGCCGCCCGAGACGATATCCTTCAGTTCGAGCTTCTGGTCGGCGATCTCGGCAATGTCGAGGTCGAGCCAATCCGCCAGCGTGGCATTGAGATAGACGAGCTTGCCGTCCGGATGGGCACAGAAGAACCCGGCCGGGGCATTGTCGAGATAGGAGATCGCCTGCTGGAGTTCCTGGAACTCGTTTTCGTTGCGCTCGCGCTCGCGGGTAACATCGGTCACGGTCCAGTGCTGCACGGACTCGCCGCCGCGTTCCAGCGGCCGCACGCGAACCCGGTACCACGCCGAGGGCGCCCCGCCCGCAAGGGCCGGCACAAGGCGGATGATCTCGGTCGCACTCCTTCCCTCGCGCGCCGCCTGCGCCAGCCGGTAGGTGGCCTCGCTCACTTCGGGCGAGCCGGCAAAGAGCCGCTCGACCGGGCGCACGCTGGCGACACGGCCGGGAATGCCCCCGCACAGGGACTGGTAGGCCGCATTGGCATAGAGGACCCGGCCCTCCCGATCGACCACGAGCGTGCCCTCGGAGGCGGAATCGATCAGCGCCTTGGTCACGTCGTTCCGGGCCGCCCTGCCGGCGAACTGGAGGATGCCGATCGCGTAGAGAAAGGCCACCAGCACACCGATCGCGGCAAAGACGGCGAGGAACAGGGTCATGAACAGCGCGTGCTGGCGCTCGTCGAGATAGACCATGCCGACCACGGCGCCGACGATCACAAGCGTGATCAGCAGCAGCAGCGTCGGCGAGCCGTGACGCTGGCTTCGGTCGATCGGCGCGCCGACAGGCGTCTCCTTCAGCATGCTTTCCCACCCCGGCAGGGACCCGTCCCGCCCAACGCCCCGTTCTGGCTCACAAACGCTGCCGCCTCAAGCGCATCACGTATCCGATGACTTCCGCAACAGCTTTATAGTGTTCCTCGGGGATTTCCTCGTCGATTTCGACTGTCGCATGCAAGGCGCGCGCAAGCGGCGGGTTCTCGATGATGGGGATATCATGCTCGCCGCCGATTTCCCGGATGCGGAGTGCCAGCGAATCGACCCCCTTGGCGAGGCAGACCGGCGCGTTCATGCCGGCTTCGTAGCGCAAAGCCACCGCATAATGCGTCGGGTTGGTCAGGATCACCGAGGCCTTGGGCACATTCGCCATCATCCGCCGCTTCAGGATCTCCATCCGCACCTTGCGGATCCGGGCCTTCACCTCGGGGCTGCCTTCGGTCTCCTTGAATTCCTGCTTCATTTCCTCGCGGGTCATCTTCAGCTTCTGGCGCCAGGAAAACCGCTGGTACAGCACGTCGAGCACCGCGACGAAGGCATAGACCGCAAGCACCGCGCCCAGCAGCTTCAGCGTCAGGATCCAGCTCGCATCGATCATCTTGATCGGATCAAGCCGGACCAGCGCATCGAGCTTCCCGCGCTCCGGCATCAGCACCAGGTACATGACGGCGCCGACGATCGTGAATTTCAGCAGGCTCTTGATAAACTGGACGAACGCTTCACGCCCGAAGATCCGCTTGAACCCGGCCATGGGCGAGATCCGGTTGAGCTTCGGCATCATCGGCTCGACCGTCCAGAGCGGGCGGTGCAGGAGCAGCCCCTGCGCGATCCCCGCGAGAAGGGCGAAGGCGAAAGGCAGCGCGACCACCGCCAGGATCTTGACCGCGGAATATTCCGCCAGGTTCATGATTCCGCCCGGACTGATCGAGATCTGGTGCGCATTGCCGACCATGCCGCGCAGCGAACCGACGAAATCGCCGAGCCCCACCGCGCCGGTGATCATGATCGCGAGCGTGCCCGCCGCAAGGGCGAAGAAAGTCGCCACTTCCATGCTTTTCGGCACATCGCCGCGCTCGATAGCCTGCTCGATCCGGCGGTCGGTCGGCTCTTCTGTCTTGTCTTCCTGGTCCTTGTCCTCACCGGCCATCGGTCAGCGGCCTCCGGGGAACATCTCGCGGTAGACCCGCATGATATGCTCGAGAAACCCCTCCATCATCAGGCCGAGCACCAGCGCCAGGATCAGCGTGCCGAGCAGGATCGAGGCCGGCATGGCGAGGAAGAAGACCTGAAGCTGCGGCATCATGCGCGAGAGCACCCCGAGCCCGACATTGAAGACCAGCCCGAAAACAAGGAACGGCGCGGAGATCTGGATCGCGGTGGCGAAGGCGGAGGTCGCGACCGACAGCACGAGCTGCGCCGCATCGCCGCTGGCGGGAACCTCGCCGGGCCGGAAGGTCTGGTAGCTGTCAACCACGCCGAACAGCGCGACATGATGCAGGTTGAGCCCGAGGATAAGGCAAACGCCCAGCAGCGAGAGGAAGGTTCCCAGGATGGCGGATTGCCCCTGATCGGCATTGGCAGGATCGAAGATCATCGTGAAGGAGAGCCCGAGCTGCTGCGCGATGATCACCCCCGCGGTCGACAGGCTGGACATCAGGAAGCGCCCGGCCAGCCCGAAGGTGAAGCCGATCATCAACTCGCCGATCAGCAATTGCACCAGCCCCGGCAGGTTGGTGAGCGAGGTCGGCAACCCGGACCGGACAACCGGCAGCGTGACGAGAACCACGAGCACGGCCAGGGTCAGCCGCACGCGCTGCGGCGTCGTCCGTTCACCGAAACCGGGCAACAGCATCATCATCGTGCCGATCCGCGCGAAGATCAGGGCAAAGGCGATCGCGAATTCGGGAAGGACGCTGAGGGTCATGCCCGATTGTCGTGTGATTCGCTCGAAAACGCGAACGCCACACCCGGCGGGGCGTGGCGGAGCGCAACGGAAAGGCTGCCGGCCTCCGGGCTATCCGACGCCGGAAATCCGCGAGGCAATCCGCGCCATGTAGGACGCCATGCCATCGGCCATGAACGGCAGGAGCAGCAGAAGGGAGCCGAAAATGGCTACGACCTTCGGCACATAGACGAGGGTCTGCTCCTGGATCTGGGTCAGCGCCTGGAAAAGCGAGATGATCACGCCGACCAGCAATCCGATCACCATGACAGGCATCCCGACCTTGAAAAAGGTCATGATGCCGTCACGGGAAATCTCGATCAGGTCGGCTGGGTTCATCAGATCGGCATCCGCATGATTTCTTCATAGGCCGCGACGACCCGGTCACGGACCGCGACAAGCGATTCGAGCGCGGCTTCGCTCTCGGCGACGGCCGTCACCACCTCGACGAGGTCGGTCGGGCGGCCGGCAGCGGTGGTCATCGCCATGGCATCGGCGCGCTTGCCCGATTCGCGGGCGCGGCCCACCGTGGCTTCGAGCACATCGGCGAAGCTGTTGCCGGCTTCGCCCGGACGCGTCAGCGCCGCAGCCGGATTCGAGCCCATCTTCTGGGTCAGGGCATAGGCACTGGCCGCAAGGCTCGGATTGAGGGTCGTCTTCATGGCATTCTCCATAAACGATTCGAGGGGATTACGCGCGGAGGATGTCGAGCGTCCTGGCCAACATCCGCCGCGTGGTCGAAATGACGTTCAGATTGGCCTCGTAGGACCGTTGCGCTTCGCGCATGTCGAGAGTCTCGATCATGGTGTCGACATTCGGCTTCTGGACATAGCCGCGCGCATCGGCCATCGGATGGCCGGGTTCGAACTGGGTCTTGAAGGCAGCACGATCGCGTCTGATGCGCCCCAGCTGGACGGTTTCGACGCCCATCTCGGCATCGAGCGTCTTCTCGAATGTTGCGACCTTCCGGCGGTAGGGGTCACCCCCCGGCCGCGTCGCGGTCGTGTCGGCATTGGCGATATTCTCGGAAATGACGCGCATGCGCCCGGCCTGGGCGCGAAGCCCGGCAGCGGCGACGGCGAGCGAACGGAAGAAATCCATGGTCCAAGCCCTCCTCAGGCCCTGCGGCCAAGCGCGATCTTCAGCGTGGCGATTCCGCGCTGGTAGATGTTCGCTGCCGTCTGGAAATCGATCTGGTTCTGGGAAACCTTGAGCATCTCGTTCTCGAGATCGACCGCGTTTCCGGAGGGCCGCGTCTCGAAACTCGCGCCGCGATCCACTGTCGCTATGCCGTTACCGGCAGCCGGCACGATGTGGCGCGGATCGGTCACGGCAATGCCGCCCGAGGATGCGTAGCCCGAGAAGCCGGCGAGACGGCGGGCCGCATCGCTGCCGCGCGTGGCAGGATCGACACCGAGCTGGCGGATGTCTTTCGGGCGATAGCCGGGCGTATCGGCATTGGCGACATTCTGCGCCAGCACCTTCTGGCGGGTCTGCAGGAAGCGCATCCGCTCCTTGAGGGCCGCAAAGGTCGCGAGATCCTGAATCATGAACACCTCGGCAATTTCGAACCGGCTCAATGCCAATTCCGGCAATTATTGCCCGCATCATGGTTAATTCGGAGTTAATGCTAATATATATTCCGGCGGCGGGTGTCCGATTTGGGGACAGATCGGCGTGCATCGGCCCTGCCGCGGGCCGCCAGGGGCCGGCGAGAGCCAGGGTTATGGTTAATGGCGGCTCGACACCGAGCACGAAGATGCGGATAACCGTGGCACCGGGCTGCACGCGCATTCATTTGGGCGGGAAAACCCTCTATGAGAAGGACTTGGCAGGTTCGCGCTGCCCTCTATCGCATTGCGGCGTTTACTCGCGGGCAGGAGGGCGCTAAGGCCGGATCGACCAGTTGCGGGAGAACGCATGCAAAGCATTGTTGACAAGCTCGGCCTCGGGGAGAGCGCGGTCTCGCTCATTCTCTGGATTGGCCTTTCGCTCCTGCTGCTGATTGTGGTGGTGGCGCTCGCCGCCTGGCTCGTGCGCGTCCTGAGGCCGAGCCTCAACCTCGGCGGGAGCGGGCGCGGCGGCCGGCCCCAGCGCCTCGCCGTAACCGACGCCTTCAGCCTGGACAGGGATGGCCGCAAGCTCGTCATCGTCCGGCGCGACAATGTCGAACACCTGCTGCTGATCGGCGGCCCGAACGACGTCCTCGTGGAGGGCAATATCGTCCGGGGTGAACGGGCAGGCCGTGCCCGGCCGGGTCCGGACGAACTGGCCTCGATCGTCGAGGGCCTGTCCGCTCCGGAGGCGCCGGTGCGCCCGGAAATGCCGATGGCGCCCGCCAGCTTCCAGCCGCCTTCGGCCCCGCCGGCTGCGCCCGTTCTGCCCCCCATGATGCAAGCGCCCATGGCACCGCCTCCCGTTGCACCACCGCGCATGGCTCCGGCGCCGATGGCTCCCCCTCCCATGGCTGCTCCTCCTATGGCTCAGGCGCCGATGGCCCCGCCGCCTTCTCGGCCGGCCATGACGCGGAATGCCAGCGCAGCGCAGATCGATGACGAATTCGAGCGTTCGATCGTGTCGTCGCCGGAGACGCGCCCCGCTGCCCCGCCAGCCCGGCCGGTCGCTCCGCCGCCGCCTCCCCCTCCGGCACCGGCAGTGGCTCCGGCCCCGCCTCCACCGCCCGCTGCTCCGCCCGTGTCAGCCCCACCGGAACCCGCGCCGGCACCCCAGAGGGTTGCCCGTCAGGAGCCGGTCAGCGAAATGGCGCGCCGTCTCAACGAGGTGCTTCAGAAACCGCTGAGCGGCCAGTTGCGCCCACCATTCAACAAGCCGATCCCGCCGGTTCCCTCGACGCCGTCGGTCATGCCTCCGCCTCCGGCTCCGCCGCCAGCCGGGCCGGCACCAGCTCCGGTCGTCGCCACTCCGGCCACGGAGCCGCGCAAGGCCACGCCGGTCAATTCGCTCGACGAACTCGACCTTCTCGCCAGCATGATCGATCCGCCGAAGGCTCCGCCGACAGCACCGGCCCCACCGCCCGCCGCCGCGCCGGCTGCCGTCCCGCCCCCGGCCTCGAAACCGGCCGAATCGGATATGGACATGCTGGAGGAAGAAATGGCTCGGCTGCTCGGCCGGCCCAACCCGCCCAAGGCGCCATGACAGTCCGCCAGCCCGGCCTCCCGTTCCGGCGCGCGCTCCGGTACGCGGCCATCCCGGCCGGCTTCTTCCTTGCGGCCTGCGGCATCGCCTATGCGCAGGATATCTCGATCAATTTCGGCGGCACCGGCGTCAGCGAACGGGCGCTCCAGCTCGTCGCGCTGCTGACTGTCCTGTCGCTGGCGCCGTCGATCCTGATCATGGTCACATCCTTTGCCCGGATTGTGATCGTCCTGTCGCTGCTCCGGATGGCGATCGGCACGCAGTCGGCGCCGCCGAACACGGTCCTGACGGGGCTCGCGCTGTTCCTCACGGCCTTCATCATGGCGCCGACCTTCCAGGCCTCCTACGAGGCCGGCATCCAGCCGCTGATTGCCGGGCAGATCCGTGAAGCGGAAGCGTTCGAGCGGGCATCCCAGCCCTTCAAGCAATTCATGCTGAAGCATGTGCGCCAGACCGATCTCGAACTGTTCCTCGATCTCTCGCGCCAGCCGAGGCCAGCCACGCCCGAGGCGACGCCGCTCGGCAGCCTCGTGCCGGCTTTCATGATCTCGGAATTGCGGCGGGCCTTCGAGATCGGCTTCCTGCTCTTCCTGCCCTTCCTGATCATCGACCTTGTCGTATCGTCGATCCTGATCTCGATGGGCATGATGATGGTGCCACCGGCAATGGTCTCGCTGCCGTTCAAGCTGATCTTCTTCGTGCTTGTCGATGGATGGCGACTGGTCGCCGGGTCTCTCGTCCAGAGCTTCGGACAGATCGGATAGCGTCCCTTCCGGGGCAGCACCCTGCCCCGGGGGTTGATCCGCTGCGCGGTCAGCCGTTGCCCGGTGGCGGGATCGGCTGCGCCGGCTCACGCCGGTCGAGAACCGACTGGCGGCCATCGCCCGCGCTGCGGACAGGCCGTGCGGAGCCGGCGGTTTCCGGATAGCGCTTCCGGTAGGAGGCCATGAACTCGACCATCGTATCGGCGCTGACCACTGCCCGCGCCACGTCGCGGAAGGCCTGCGGTCGCGTCAGGTTGTCGGTTGCGATCAACCGGAACGCGCCGGCATCCTCGGTCTGGCTCATCTTCGCGAGGTAGCGCCCGCGCAGCCGGTCGAGCGACAATTTTTCGTCGCCGAGCACATAGGCCAGCCCGGCGCGCAAGGCGTCAAGGCGCTGCCCTTCATTGAGCGGCTCGGCGCTCTGCCAGGACTCGCCCAGCACCCGCTCGTAGGATTCGCCGGCCTCGCGCCAGCGCTTGCCCTTCCAGAAGATATCCGCGCGCAGGCGCTCGACATCCTCCCCGCGATCATTGGCCAGGACCTCGATCGCGAGATCGGTGCGGAACAGGTCGCCCAGCGCGCGGGCTTCCAGCAGGGCCCTCGGCCGGCGCAGATCCTCCGGCAGCGAGGCCAGCCGGGTAGCACGCAGGACCGTCAGCGCCTTGGCCGGCTGGCGGTTCTGCAGATGCATCACGGCAAGCCGCGCCGCAACGGAAGCGCGCGCTACGCCCTCGAGCCGGTGCTTGACCTGATGCTCGAGGATCTCGGCTGCCTCGTTGACGAGATCAAGCTCGTGCAGCCGGTCTGCCAGCCGCCGGGCAATCTCGTCGCCGCGCCGGCCGACCGGCATCAGCGAGCGGAATTCCTGATAGAGCGCCAGCGCCTCGACCTTGGGCAGCTTGTCGGCCTCGTTGTCGAGAAACAGGTTCTCGAACCGCCGGCCCATGGCATCCTCGAGCCGGCGCGTCGCCGGATGCTCGGGCATGATCTGGCTGGCGCGCTGCGCCATCAGGAAAGCCTCCCGCCAGCGCCCGTCCTTGGCATACATCTCGCCGAGAAGTTCCAGCGATTTCACTTCGACTTCCGTCCGGCGCCAGATCGTGCTCAGCGTTTCGAATTCGGAGCGGGCCTCCTCGGGCTGCAGTTTGCCCTCGGCCAGGCCCGAAACCGCGCGGCCGAACCGGGCCTCGGCCTCGATTGCCCGGTCGCGGGAGGTCATCGCCACGGAATAGGCGTGATACGCCTCGCCATGGCGGCCCTGCATCTCGGCAAGGCGGCCAGCGAGCAATTGCTGGAGATTGGGGTCGCGATACCGCGTATCGACCTTGTCGAAGCCCTGGAGCATCTCGCGCGCGAAGGGCACATCCTTCGCCTCGATGGCGGCGGTCACGGCAAACGGGCGGAACAGCGCCTGGAGCGGCTCGGGATAGCGGTCCAGCTCCTGCGTGGCCTGGCGGAAATGCGCATTGGCCTGCGGGTAGCGCATGGCCTTGGCATCGACGATGGCCTGCAGCAGCTTCTGCTCACCCTCCATGGCAATGGCGGGGTCGTTCAGAAGGCGCCCGGCCTCGACAAGACGGTTCATCATCGTCGCGGCAAGGGCGCGGAGGAACACGATCTGCTTGGTCGCGGCCGCAGATTTGTCATCGGCCGCCAGCACATCGAGAACCGCCTGCGCTTCCGGATAGAGCGCGTTGGACAGGTAGAACCGCGCCAGCTTGGCCCGGGCCTCGCTCCGCGTGACGCGCGGCGATTCCGCCGCCGCACGGATGAGTTCGCGTTCGATCTTGCGGATCGAGCCGCGCGAATCCTCGGTCCAGCCATCAATGTCGAGCATCAGCGGCCGGACGGCGCGCGGTCCTTCCGCCGCTTCCTGCGGCAGGGCCGAGAGATTGAGCCGGATCTCATGCCCGATCAGCACCGTTTCGGGCTGCCGGCGGAGGACAACCGATTCATCCTTCGGCAGCAGGGCAAAACCGGAAAGGGTCGGCTCGATCTCGAACTCGGCAAATTGCATCGGACGGAGCGAGGCCATCGCCGCACGCGGCACCGGCACCACGGCCAGCCTCTGGCCCGTGGCCGGATCATCGATCATGTGGAGCGCACCGACCGGACCGACCGGCGCCTCGAGGGATTCCCGGCCGTTGCTGTCGAAGGCCCGGCGCAGCGCGATCGGCTGCGGCGAATGCACCTCGCCCGGGCCGGTCGTGACCCCGCGATGGATCACCAGATCCTCGCCTTCGCGCGTCAGCCAGAAGCGCCCGTCACGCGCCGGCTGGAGGCGCAGGAGCGTGGCGCCCTGCATCCGGCTCAGCGCGACGGAGTCGACCGAACCGACCTGCGCGGCCGGCACGACGGGGTTGTTGATGGATTCGGCCGTCTCGATCAGCACGAACAGCCATTTGCCGCGCTGGACGACCGCCACCGGCGCATCACGGAGGTCGGCGAGGCGCAGGGCAAAGCCCTGGCTGTCCTGGCCGGCCTCGATCCGGGCCTCGATCGGCCGCTGGGCAGCGAGTTCGGTCGTTGTCACCTGACGGGGCGGTTCAGCGCGGGCCGCCATCTGCCTCTGGGCATCCGCCTCGCCTGCCGGCAGAGCCGCAGGCGTGGTGCCCGGCATCACGGCGGTGCGGGCCGGCGGCGCGGCAGGAGCGGCGGCATTGGCAGGCGCAGCCGGGGTCGCAGGGGCCTCGGCGCGGGGCGCATCGGCATCCATGGGCTGGCCATCGCCGCGCGAGAAATCGAGCGTCAGCGAATCATCCTCGCGGAAGGCCCTGAGCTTCAGCCCTTCCGCCGGCTGGAGAGTCACCCGGAGGGTGTCCTCGCCCGACTCGATCTCGACATTCTGGATAAGCCCGGCCATCCGGGCCCGCACGACCTCGCGCGACAACTGGAAATTGCCATCGAACACGATGGTCATCTTCCCGTCCTTCATCGTGTGGTCGACGGGAGCCGTCCAGGGCATCTGGAAGATCGCCCGGCGGAATTGCGGCGTGGAGCCGACCTTGATCTCGATATCGCGGTTGAGCTTGCGCTCGGCCTCGCGCTGGATCTTGCGCAGCTGGTCCTCGGCGAGGCGCGCGCGGCGGACGAGATCCTGCACCACCTCGGCCGGCAGCGCCGGCGGCAGGCCCTGCCAGCGCGGCGGCAGCAGGTCGATATAGACCCGCTCGCCGGCCGGTTTCATGTCGATCTTGTAGCGGTCATTCAGGCCGAATCGCAGCGACTTGCCATCCGGGTCGGCCCGCGCGATCGAGACATAATTGGGCAGCTGGGTGTTGAGCTTGTCGAGATCGACCGTGATCGGCTCTTCGAACTCGACAATCAGGACCGAGTTGACGATCCGCGTCCGGGCAGGGACTTCCTTGTCGAGCGAGAAGACGATCCGCCCGAAGCCCTGCATCTCGGAGCCGACAACCAGCCCGCGCGCGGCGAGCGCCGCGCTGACCCCGAGCCCGAGGGCGAGAGCTGCCATGCCCACGCGGGCAGCCAGTGACCTGAGAAGGGAAGCGGCGGCAGAACGATTACGCAACACGGGACTGACCACACTCGAAAGGAAACGCGTGATCACATCCTAGGCGTTCATGCCTAACGGCAGATTAACCCTGCCTGCCGCTGTTGAGCGAAGCGTCGAATATTCCGGCGCTTGCCCTCAGCGGCGCGGCGCGTTCGGCGCGGGCAGCCTTTCGAGTTCCGTGCTGGCCGGCTGCGCAGCCGTCTCGGCAAGCTGGGCATCGCCCTGCGCCGCCTGGCGGGCCAGCGCGATGGTGAGCTTCTCGGCCGCGGCAGCATCCATCACCGCCATGATTTCCGAGACCTTGCGCGGGTTCATATGGCCGACAAGATCCATCAGGATGCGGGTATCGAGCCGGTCGAACACGCGGGCCGCCTCCTTCGGCTTCATGCTCTCGTACATCACGACCAGCGGCTTGTAGCGGGTCTTGACGTCGTTCTTGTTGCCGCCCTGGCCAAGCTGGGACTCGAGGGTACGCAATTCGCCGATCCGCTCGTCGAGCTTGCGCTCGCTCATGCGGAGCAGGTTGTCGCGCAATTCGAGATCACGATCCTTTGATTCGATCTCGTTGCGGCGGTTGCGCAGGCGCTCCAGCAGGGCGCGCTCCTCCGCACTGCCACCGGCCTGGGCGACCGCACCGGGATTCTGCGGCACCACGATGCGGGTGCCCTCCGGTTCGGCCTTGGCCTTCAGGTCGGCCCGCGCCTTGTCGATCCGCGCCTGCTCTTCCGGCGTGACATTGGCGCCCGGGGCGGGGATGTCATCGTCCTTCTTTGCCGGCTCGTCCTTTTTCTTGCTGATGGCGCCGGTAATGATCTGTTCGTCCGGATTGCCCTCGCGCGCCGCCGTGATGACACGGGAGAAGGATGCGCCATTCGCCTCCCGCGCCGGGAAGGAGCTTTGCGGCGGGGCGTTCAACGCCAGCTGCAGCAGCTTGAGCGACAGCAGCGAGACCATGCCGAAAACAAGGACAGGAAGCAGGCGGAGCCGTGTCATGCCACGTTATCCCGTTGGGTCGGATCAGCCACGCGCGACTGGGCCTGGCTGGCAAGCGCCTGCGCGGTGGCAAGGGTCTGGTTGATGCGGGACAGGCCACGCTGGCCGGCGGCAGGGTCAGCAGCCGGCACGCCGGTCGTGGAGACGATCCGGCTGATCCGGTTGAGGATGTCATCGCCCGAGCGGATCTGGTCCTCGAGATCGGCGGTATAGCGTTCGGCCACGCGCAGCCGCTCGGCCAGCGTGCGGTCGCAATCGCCCAACGTGGCGCGCAGGGCGTCGATGGCCCGCTCGGCGCGCTCCGTGGCCGCACCCAGTTCCACCACCGTCTTGCGCATGACGGCCTCGTCCTGCCGGACCTGCCGCAGCCGCCGGTCGAGCATGATGCAATAGCCGATGGTGACGACCAGCAGGCCGACAACCATCAATTCAATGACCAACCCGAGATTGCCTGCCATATGTCACCTGTCGCGCCGCACGGAAGCGCCCTGTTCGAAAGCTGCGAAGGTCGTCTTCGACCGTTTGAGAGGCTTGGCGATTTCGATCGCCATATTGTCACCCATTCTCCCGATTCGCCCCTGCGTGACCAGCATGTCACCGCAACGGAGCGTCACAAGGGGGTCGCCCCGGACATCGAAGACGAGCGTGTCGCCGACCTTGAGGTCGAGCACCTTCTTCACCGGCATCTGGGTTTCATGGAGAACGGCGTCGATATCGAGCTTGGCCTGCCAGATCTCGCTGGCGAGATGCCCTTCCCAGATATGGTCGCGACCGAGCTTTTCCCCCATATAGCTCTGGAGGAGCAATTCGCGGATCGGTTCGATCGTGGCATAGGGGAGCAGCAGCTCCACGCGCCCGCCGCGGCCTTCGAGGTCGATCGCCAGCGCGATCAGGATCGCGGCATTGGCCGGCCGGGTGATTGACGCGAAGCGCGGGTTGGTCTCGATGCGCTCGGCGAGGAACTTGACCGGCGAGAGCGGCTGGAAGGCCTGCTCGGCCTCGCCGAGGACCAGGTCGAGCAGCCTCTTGACCAGGCTCACCTCGACCGTGGTGTAGGGCCGGCCCTCGATTCGGAAATTCGAGAGTCCCCGGCGCCCGCCCAGCAGCACGTCCATGACGAGATAGATCAGATCGGAATCGATCGTCACCAGCCCGTAATTTTCCCAGGGCTCGGCCTTGAACACCGAGAGGATGGTCGGCAGCGGCAGCGACGAGACATAGTCGCCGAAGCGCACCGAGGTCACGTCGTCGAGGCTGACTTCCACATTGTCCGAGAAGAAGGAACGCAGGCTCGTTGTCAGCGTCCGCACGAGGCGGTCGAAGACGATTTCGAGCATCGGCAGGCGCTCGTAGGACACGACCGTCGAATCGACGATGGCACGCACGCCATTCTGCTTCGACTGGTCGGCATCTTCCGGGTCGAACCCGAAGATCGTGTCCACTTCCTCCTGGTCGAGGAAGAGCCCGGTACCGAGATCGAGGTCCAGGCCCGCATCCGCCGGACGGGTATCCAGGCCGGTCTCCTGGCCATCGCCGGATTCACCGAGTGCCTTGGCCCATTCGTCGGCAAGATCGTCCTGGGTCTGATCGGGAGTGTCTGCCACGTGTCTTTCTCCGCTATGCTCGTCGAGGCCGCGATACCCGCGTCAGCTCACTGAACCAGCACGTCCTTGAACAGGATGGCTTCCACCCGGGCCGGATAGATCGCGGCATTGATCCGCCGCACCAGCTCTTCCTTCAGGCGATAGAGCCCGGCCGATCCCTCGAGATCCGAAGGACGCAGCTCGCGCAGGAAGATCTGGAAATTGTCCATGACGCGCGGCATCAGCGGCTGGATCTCGGCGACCATCTTCTGGTCCTCGAGTTCGAGCGCCACCTTCATCTTCAGATAGACCGGCCGCTCCTGGCCGGGCACCATCGCGAGGTTGGTAGTGATTTCCGGCAGGTCGAAGAACACCATCTTCTTGGCCGTGGAGGCCTGCTGCTTGCCGGCGCCCTTGCCGAGGAAGATATAGGCCCCGCCGCCCGCCGCGATCAGCGCCACGAGGGCCGCCGCGCCGAACAGCATCATTTTCTTCTTCTTGGGCATCGGGGCGGCCTTGGGGGCCTCCTTCCCTTCAACCGGGATCTGGTCCGCATTCGCCACGTCGGTCGCCATGTTCTCGCCCTAACTGGTGGTGGTCTGCCTGCTGCGGTTCCGGAATCGGTGCCGCCGTCAGAGCTGACCTTGGCGGACCATGGTTAACGATTACTTTCCAAATGGCCCTGCCCGGCAAATTTTGCCCGATCCTTTTTGCCGGCTGGAAATTCCGCCCCACAGGATGGCGGCAGGGGATTTCAATTATCCCTCTGTTTTACCGACATTTTTATCGAAACCCCGCTCTGGCACGCCCTTTGTTATGGTTAAGGGCATCGGCAGGTTCTTGCGCTGGGGAGCGAGGAGAACAGGCCACCACTCGAGGAGCAAAGGGAGTCCGTTCCATGGAGAACGTTCTTCTCGTCAGCCTGTCACGCCAGATGGCGCTCAGGCGAGAATTGGATGTCATCGCGAACAATGTCGCGAATGCGCAGACGAACGGCTTCAAGCGCCGCTCGGCTGACAGCCGTGAATTCCAGATGCCGAAAGCCGCTGCGGAAACGTTCAAGCGCGGCGAGGACCGGCGTGTTTCCTTCGTTGTCGATCGCGGCACGCCGCTCGACATGTCCCTCGGCACTGTCGAGCCGACGGGCAATCCGCTGGACATCTCCATCAACGGCGATGCCTTCCTGGTGGTGCAGACGCCGAACGGCGAACGCTTCACCCGCAATGGCGCGCTGATGGTCAATGCCAACGGCCAGCTCGTGAACAGTGACGGATTCCCCGTGCTCGGCGAGCAGGGCGTCTACCAGTTCAATGCCGACGAGCGTGACCTTGCGGTCGCGCCGGATGGCAACGTCACCTCGTCCAACGGCAACCGGGGCCGGTTGCGCCTCGTGCGCTTCGAGAACCCGCAGGTGCTCGAGAATGCGGGGTCGAATCTCTTCACCACCCAGGTCCAGCCGCAGCCTGCCCTGCAGGCCCGCGTGCAGTCGGGCTTCCTGGAACGGTCGAATGTGCGTCCGGTCGTCGAGATCAGCCGGATGATCGAGGTCACGCGTCAGTACCAGAGCATCGCAGGCCTGATCGGGCGGCAGGACGAAATCCGCCGCACGGCCATCCAGCGCCTTGGCGAGCCCATCTGAGTAAGGCCGGCCCCGTCGGCCGGCTCACCGTCACCCGAGTTCCAGTTCACGAGGCCGCTGCCGCGGGCGCGTATCCCTGCGCGCGGCCCTCCCGACAACCCAGAAGGAAGACCCCCATGCGCGCGCTTTACACGGCCGCCACCGGCATGAAGGCCCAGGAAAAGAGTGTCGAAGTCATCTCGAACAACGTCGCCAATATGCGGACGACGGGGTTCAAGCGGCAGATGATCCATTTCCAGGATCTGCTCTATGATCACCAGCGCCGGGCCGGCGCCCCCACCTCGGACCAGAACACCCAGGCTCCGGCCGGCGTGTTCGTCGGCTCCGGCACCCGGGTCGTCGCCACCCCGCGCATCATGTCGCAGGGCAACATCACCCAGACCGAGCGGACCTATGATCTCGCCATCCGCGGCGAGGGCTTCTTCCGCGTCCAGATGCCGGATGGCCGGACCGCCTATGCCCGGGATGGCGGCTTCGAGACCGACGCCCAGGGCCGGATCGTGACGAAGGAAGGCTATCTGGTCGATCCGGGCATCACCATCCCGCAGGATGCAACCAGCGTGGCCATCAACCAGCAGGGCCAGGTCTCGGCTTTGCTGCCGGGCAATGCCCAGCCGCAGCTGCTGGGCCAGATCAGCCTTGCCCGCTTCATCAACAAGACGGGCCTCGAATCGATCGGCGACAACCTCTATCTCGAGACAGCGGGCTCCGGCCCGGCCATCGAGGGCACGCCCGGCGGCGAGGGCTTCGGCAACCTCCAGCAGGGCTATCTGGAGGAATCGAACGTCAATGCGGTGACCGAGATCGCCGCGATGATCCAGGCCCAGCGCGCCTACGAACTCAACTCCAAGATCATCACCGGGGCCGACCAGATGCTGTCGTCCACCGCGCAGATGTATCGCGCCTGAGGAGGCTCGCCATGCGGATCGCTACTCTCCTCTCCGGCGCGGGCCTCGCTCTCGCGCTCCTCTCCGGCACAGCTCTGGCCGAGACGTTGCGGCTCCGGGCGGAATCCGTCGTCGATGGCGAGCAGGTCCGCCTGGGCCATCTCATCGAGGGCCTCGCCCCCAGCGCCGATGTTCCGGTCTTCCGGGCCCCGGCGCCGGGTGCCCGGGGCACCATCCGGGCGGACCGCGTCATCGCCGCCGCGCGGGACATGGGCATTACCGGCATCGATGCCGGATCGCTCACGACGGTCACCATCCACCGGCCCGGCCGCGTCATCTCCCGGCTGGACCTGCAGGGCATCGTCGCAAAGGCTCTGGCCGAACGCGGCGCACGCGGCGATCTCGAGGTCACGCTCGATGATCACCTCGTCGCCCGCACGGTCGATGCGGCCCGTCGCGAGGAAATCCGTGTCACCAGGCTGGTGCGCGATCCGTCCACGGGCCGCTTCGAGGCCCGTGTCATTTTCTCGGGGGATCCGACCTCGGAGGGCTGGATGCTTACCGGTTCGGTGGTGGAAACCCGCGAGATCGCGGTGCCGGCCCAGGATCTCGAGCGCGGCGACGCCATCGAGGCGCGCAAGCTCGTGCTGGTCCGCCGCCCGGTCAACCTGATCGGCAATGACGTGCTGACGGCCGATGCCGACCTGACCGGCATGATCCCCCGCCGCACGCTCAAGGCGGGCGAACCGATCCGCAATTCCGATCTCGCCAAGCCCATCCTCGTCGAGAAAAACCAGCTCGTGACCGTTCTCTACAATTCGGGCGGGTTGACCCTCTCGATGCGCGGGCGCTCGCAGAATGCCGGCTCGATGGGCGAGGCCATCCGTGTGCAGAACCCGCAATCCAAGCGGATCGTCGAAGGTGTCGTGACGGGCCAGGCCCAGATCACCATCAGCGCCCCGCCGGCACCGACCCCGAACCTCGCGGAAGCGGCGCCCGCCGCGCGCCGCTGATCGTTTCAGTAAAGGATCCCTGTGATGACCCGTCCCACTGCTTCCTCCGCCCGCCTCGCGGCACGCCTCGGTACGCTCGCGCTGATGGGGGTCGGCCTTTCCGCCTGCAGCAGCCTCGACCGGCTGGCCAATGTCGGCAAGGCGCCGGCGCTCTCGGCCATCGAGAACCCGACCGCGCAGCCGGGCTACCGCCCGGTCCAGATGCCGATGCCCGCCCCGAAGCCGATGAGCTTCCAGGCCAATTCGCTCTGGCGTACAGGCAGCCGCGCCTTCTTCAAGGACCAGCGCGCCCAGCAGGTGGGCGACTTGCTCACCGTCCGCGTCCGCATCACCGACAAGGCGGCGATCGACAACTCGACCTCACGGAAGCGCACGAATGAAGAGGGCATGGATGTCGAGGGCTTCTTCGGGCAGGAAGACCGCCTGAACAAGCTCTTCGCCAAGGGCGCGACCGGCAAGGGCCTTGTCGATCTCGGCTCGACCAGCTCGTCCAAGGGCGAAGGCACGGTGAAGCGCTCCGAGCAGCTCGTCACCGATATTGCCGCCGTCGTCACGCAGGTCCTGCCGAACGGCAACCTGGTGATCGAGGGCAAGCAGGAAGTCCGCGTGAATTTCGAGGTCCGCGAGCTGGTTGTGGCCGGCGTCGTCCGCCCGGAAGACATCGAGGCCGGCAACCAGATCGACTCCACCAAGATCGCCCAGCAGCGCATCGCCTATGGCGGCCGCGGGCAGATCACCGATGTCCAGCAGCCGCGCCTCGGCCAGCAGGTCCTCGACATCGTCCTGCCCTTCTGACCTTCCCGAAAAGACCGGCGCCTGTCCATGCAGGCGCCGCTCCGCCCCCCGCGAACCGGTCTCGCGTATCGCGTGGGAACGGCATCCTGCGCCCCTCGCTCCCCCCTGTGCGGGCCCCGATGCCTGACAGCCCCCGGAATCCTGCTCCTCGCGGTTCCGGGGGTTTTTCTTTTGAAAAAGAGGCGCTCCCACAGGGCCGTTGCCAGGGTCCCTAAACAGAAAAAACCAAGACGACGGGCTGGCCAGGCGCGAATGCGCCGCCGAGCAGGCCCCACAGTGCCGTCGCGAGGGTCCCTAAACAGAAAAAAACCAGCCCGACGGGCTGGCTAGGCGCGAATGCGCCGCCGAGCAGGCCCCACAGGGCCGTCGCGAGGGTCTTGAAGAATCAGGCCACCAATGCGTGGCGGATTTCCTGGCGGTGCTCGCCGCCGGATGAGGCGGAAATCGTCACGCGGTTGCGGCCAGCCGACTTCGAGGCATAGAGCGCGATATCCGCGTTTTTCATCGTCTGGTCGAATTCGGTGCCCGGCCAACGCTCGGCGACGCCGACACTGGCCGTGATCGCCAGCGGGCCGGCGCAGGTCTCCACCGGGGTCGAGGCGATCACATTGCGGATGAGCTCGGCCAGTTCGCCGGCCTTGTTGCCGTCTCCCTCCACGACGACCGCGAACTCCTCGCCGCCGAGCCGGGCAAAGCCCCGGTCGGCGCGGGCCAGCCGGGCGCCGACCTCGCGCAGCACATCATCGCCGGCATCATGGCCATAGCGGTCATTGACCTGCTTGAAGTAGTCGATGTCGAGCATGACGACCGAACGCACGGTCTCGGCACTCTTCATGCGGTCGAGTTCCTCGAAGAAGGAGCGCCGGTTCCGGAGGCCCGTCAGCGCATCGAAATTGGCGAAGCGGATCAGCTGGCGCTGCGCCTGGATGAGGCGCGAGGCCGAACGAAGCCGCGCCAGAAGCTCATTGCGGTTCGGCGGCTTGTTGATGAAGTCATCCGCACCGGAATCGAGCGCCTCGACGAGCTTGGCCTCCTCACGCGACGATGACAGCACGATCACATAGAGCGGCCGCCCGTTATCGGCATGCAGACGGGCTTCCCAGCACAGTTCCAGGCCGGACATGGTGGCAAACTCGATGGCCGTGATGAGGACGTCGATATCCTCGTCGCTCTGCAGCGCCTCGAGTGCCGCCTCGGCGGACTCGACCGG
The DNA here is from genome assembly GCA_027533425.1 of Beijerinckiaceae bacterium. Classification (GTDB taxonomy): domain Bacteria; phylum Pseudomonadota; class Alphaproteobacteria; order Rhizobiales; family Beijerinckiaceae; genus Rhabdaerophilum. The sequence continues at coordinate 27,119 of JAPZUD010000012.1, forward strand.
GATCAGCGTGTAGCCTTCCTGCGCGAGCATGCCGGACACGATGGTCCGCCCAATTCGCGTCGGTTCGGCAAGAAGGACACGCATCGGGCAAAGAGCTCCATTCTGGGCGGCACAACCCAGAGCAATCCCCGGAAACTGCTACAAAGGTGTAAATTCCGGCCTGCCCGGGACGGTGGACGTCCTTTTGTGTTTAATTTTTTATCAGACGAAACTTTCCCGCCCGGCACGGGCAGGAACCATACGCCATGCAGGCCACACTGCATCAACTCTCGCGTGTAAAGAACCACCCGCCGATGAGCGGCAGCTTTCTCACCCGCAAACTGCGCCGGAACCATTTCCGGATCCGAAGGACCCGGTGCTGGGCGATCCGGGCACGCATTTCCGCTCGCTGGACCATGGCTTCGGCAGCCTGGCTGGCCGCCTCCCGCTCTTCTGCAATCCGGACAAGGGCCACGCGTTGCGACTCGGACAGTTCCCGGACAATGCCGGAGAAGCGCTCCTCCGCATCGCGTAACTGCGCCTCGAGCTGCCGGACCTGTGCCATGGCGGACGCCAGATGGGCATCAAGCCGGACGCGGTTGTCGGAAGCCTCGACACCCTGCGCCACCAACCCCTTCGTGAAAGCCTCGCGCAACTTGAGAACGACCCCGTAGGGATCTTGCCCGGCCTCGATTTGCTCGCGCAGATGAAGAACGAAGGCCGAATTCGGAGTCAGCCGGAAGCAGTCAAAGACATTCGGTCCGGGACCGAAATGGACAGCCAGCTCGTCACGGCTCTCATGAAGGAAAAACCGGTTCAACCCGTCGAAATAGACCGATCGATAGCCACGTTGGGCGAGTAGTTCGCTCACCTCGTCATCGACTTCGACAGTCGAATTGTGCAACGTCATCTCAAGCACGACAATCCAGGGCCGGGCGGAATGATCACCCCAGCTTTCGATCACTGCCCGCTCCATCCCCTCCACATCGACCTTCAGCCAATGGATGTCGGAATGCGGGAAGTCATCGAAGATCGAGGCCAGCGTCCGGGTCACCATCTTCACCGGAACGAATTCAAAACCGGACTTGCCATGCGTATCGGCGTAATCTTGCCGCGCCGTTGTCATGCCTGTACCGGCGAATTCGAAGAGCGTCGTCTCTTGCCCGTCCGGGCCGACTGCGGCCTCGACGACAACCTCATCCGGCCGCGCTCCACGAAGCCGGTCGGCATAAACCGCCATCGGCTCGACATGGCAACCGCGCCAGCCCCGTTAATAGAACCCGAAACTGACCGAGTCGAAGACCGGATCATTCGCACCGATATCGATGTAATGACGCTGCTCAACCGTACGAAGCGCCCGCCAGAGGATCACATCCTCGAAATTCTGCGCATACGAGACAAACGCTTCCTGATCCGCCAACGACTCAACACGCCCCGCACAGGGCCCTTCTGCACCGCTGCTGCGGCAATGGGCGCGAGGCTAGCAAACTGCCTGGCGAAAGATAAGGCCGAATATGGCGCGCCCCGACACTCGCCTTCGAACCCGACATTGCGGAGCAGAGGCCCTGCCGCTCCGACAATGCAAAAACCCCGGCCGAAGCCAGGGTTTTGCATAAACGAACTTTGGTTGCGGGGGCCAGATTTGAACTGACGACCTTCAGGTTATGAGCCTGACGAGCTACCGGGCTGCTCCACCCCGCGCCAGTCCAATTCCGGCAGCGGGACAAACCAACCAACGAAACGGACAAAGGCAAGAAAAGGCTGTGTCATGTGAGAAGCAAACTTTGGCTGGCCTGGCAACGACCTACTCTCCCAGGTCTTGAGACATAGTACCATCGGCGCTGACGTGCTTAACGGCCGAGTTCGGGATGGGATCGGGTTTTATCACGTCGCAAGGGCCACCAGGCCGGCGAAAGTCAGGAAGCAAGCAAGGTCTTCAATTGCCGCTCGAATGCACGAGCATGGGCAATGAGAGTGTTCAAGCCGATCGAGGTATTAGTACTGGTAAGCTCAACGCGTCACCGCGCTTACACACCCAGCCTATCAACGTGGTCGTCTTCCACGCCTCTCAAGGGAGCACTCGTTTTGAGGTGGGTTTCCCGCTTAGATGCATTCAGCGGTTATCCCGTCCACACATAGCTACCCTGCATTGCGGCTGGCGCCACAACAGGTCCACCAGAGGTGTGTCCATCCCGGTCCTCTCGTACTAGGGACAGATCCTCTCAATACTCCTACACCCACGACAGATAGGGACCGAACTGTCTCACGACGTTCTGAACCCAGCTCACGTACCACTTTAATCGGCGAACAGCCGAACCCTTGGGACCTGCTCCAGCCCCAGGATGTGATGAGCCGACATCGAGGTGCCAAACGACGCCGTCGATATGGACTCTTGGGCGTCATCAGCCTGTTATCCCCAGAGTACCTTTTATCCGTTGAGCGATGGCCCTCCCACGAGGAACCACCGGATCACTATGACCGACTTTCGTCTCTGCTCGACTTGTCAGTCTTGCAGTCAGGCGAGCTTTTGCCATTGCACTCGACGAACGATTTCCGACCGTTCTGAGCTCACCATCGCGCGCCTCCGTTACACTTTGGGAGGCGACCGCCCCAGTCAAACTGCCCACCATGCACTGTCCCGAACCCCGATAAGGGGCTGCGGTTAGACATCCATGTCGATAAGGGTGGTATTTCAAGGGTGACTCCACCGGAGCTGGCGCCCCGGATTCAACGTCTACCACCTATCCTACACATGCCGACACGAATGCCAGTGCAAAGCTACAGTAAAGGTTCATGGGGTCTTTCCGTCTGATCGCAGGAACCCCGCATCTTCACGGGGAATTCAATTTCACTGAGTCTATGTTGGAGACAGCGGGGAAGTCGTTACGCCATTCGTGCAGGTCGGAACTTACCCGACAAGGAATTTCGCTACCTTAGGACCGTTATAGTTACGG
>JAPZUD010000006.1 GCA_027533425.1 Beijerinckiaceae bacterium
CGCCGTCATCGGCAGCACCCTCGCGGTCCGGGGCGCCCATGCCCACGGTTACTATCACGGCGGCTACGCCTCGGATTGCTACCGTGTCCGCGAACGGGTCTGGGACGATTACCGCGGCCGCTTCGTGGTGGTTCGCCGGACCGTCTGCCACTGAACAACCCCGCCCCTTCAGCCCTGCCCGGAACCCCGCCTCGCCCCCGAGGCGGGGTTTTCCGTTCGGACTCGAGCAAGGGCGGCCCGCGGAGCCGCCAGCACCTGGACATCCGTCAAGCCCGGACAGCCGCAAAGGACCAGCGCCCGAAAACCCGCCTTCACCCTGTGCGCAAACGCACGGCGGACCGGGATGGGCCGGTCTAGGGTCTTTTCAACGACGAGACGAAAGCCCCGCCGCCCCGAAGACCCGAAACGCCAACCGCCTGCCCCCGGACCCCGAACCCCCGAAACCCTAGGAGACCCGCCATGAACACCTTCAAGAAGACCCTCGCCGCCACCGCCGCCGCTCTCACCATGGCCGTGGCCTTCGCCCCCGCCGCCGAAGCCAAGTTCCATCGCAACGGCTGGCTGGCCGCCGGCCTGATCGGCGGCGCCGTGATCGGCACCGCGATCGCCGCGAACAATGCCCACGCCGCCCCGGTCTACCACGCGCCGGAAGTCGGCCCGGATTGCTACCGCGTCCGCGAGCGCGTCTGGGACGATTACCGCGGCCGCTTCGTGACGATCCGCAAGACGGTCTGCGAATAAGCCCCCCGTTCTCCCCCGGCGCCATCAGCCCCTGCCGATCCCGATGGCGCCTGGACTGCCCCGCTTCCTGCCGCTGGAAGCGGGGCTTTTTCTTTTTGCCGGGGCACGCTCCTGCCCTTTGCGCCTCTTCGCGCGGTCGATAAGCTGTCGCTAACTTAACGACACAGGATCGGCCGATGGCCCTGCATTTCTCGCTCCCCGAATTCGAACGCCGCAAGCAGGCGACCCTCGCCGCCATGGCGCGCGACAAACTCGATGCGCTCTTCCTTTTCCAGCAGGAGAGCATGTTCTGGCTGACCGGCTATGACACGTTCGGGTTCTGCTTCTTCCAGTGCCTGGTGCTGAAGGCCGATGGCCGCATGGCCCTGCTGACGCGCTCGGCCGATTACCGGCAAGCGCAGCGCACCTCGACGCTGGAGGACATCCGGATCTGGAAGGATTCCGCCACGGCCAATCCCGCCCTCGATCTTCGCGCCCTCGCGGCGGATCTCGGCCTTGCCGGCGCGCGGATCGGCGCCGAATTCGAGAGCTACGGCCTCGTTCATTCGAATGGCCGCAAGCTCGAGGCCGCCTTTGACGGATTCGCGACCCTTGTCGATGCCTCGACGATCCTCACCCGGCTCCGGGCCGTCAAATCGACCGAGGAAATCGCCTATGTGCTTGAAGCAGCTCGCTTGTCTGATGCAGCAGACAAGGCCGCGATCGACCATCTCGCCCCCGGCGCCGACGAGGGCGTGATCCTCGCCGCCCAGCACAATGCGGTCTTTGCCGCCGGCGGCGATTATCCGGCCAATGAATTCATCATCGGCTCGGGCGGCGATGCGCTGCTCTGCCGCTACAAATCCGGCCGGCGGCGTCTCGATGCAGATGACCAGATCACGCTCGAATTCGCCGGCACCGCCCGGCATTACCATGCCGCGATCATGCGGACGCATGTCGTCGGGAAGCCGAAGCCGCTGCACCGCCGCTATCATGAGGCGGCCGAGGAGGCCCTCCATGCCTGCCAGGCGGCGATGAAACCGGGCAATCCCGCCGCTGATGTCTTTGCCGCCCATGCCCGCGTGCTCGATTCGCACGGCCTCTCGGCGCATCGGCTGAATGCCTGCGGCTATTCCCTCGGCGCGAAATTCACGCCGTCGTGGATGGACTGGCCGATGTTCTTCGAGAACAACCCCTGGATCCTCGAACCCGGCATGGTCATGTTCGCGCATATGATCCTGATGGATTCGGCTTCGGAAACCGCCATGTGCCTCGGCCGGACCTATCTCATCGAGGAAAAGGGCGCACGACCGATCAATGCATCCGATCTCGCATTGGTGATTCGATGACCGTCCGCCTCGCAACCCTGGCAGCCGGAATCCTCCTTGCGGTTGTGCCGGCGGCGGCCGCCAATGAGCCGCCGGATCTGGTCGGCGGCTCGCCCAATGTGACGATCGGTGGCCAGCCTGCCACGCGGCAGGGCGATGGTGTTTCCGGAGGAACCTCGCCGAATGTCTTCATCAACGGGCGCCCGGCAGCCATCCAGGGCAGCCGCACCGATTGCGGCGGAGTGATCGTCGGTGGCTCGTCGAATGTCTTCATCAATGGCCGGCCCGCGGCGACCGCGGGCAGCGCGACCACGCCATGCCCGCCGCGCGGGCCTTAACCACGTTTGCCCTGCCGTTGCGCTGCCCCCTTCCCCTGCCGGGGTCCGGACGTTAAAAAAGCGTTAACAGATCGGTGAGGGAGAACCGGAATGGCGCGGCGCTGGATCATGCGGGCAATGCTTGTGGCCCTGCTCCCGGTGGGGCTTGCGGCATGCCAGTCGAGCATGACGGCGATGGCCCCTGTCACAGGCGTCAGCGGATCGGCCACGCCTCTCGCCTTCGTCGCGGTTCAGGGCCCTGCCCCGGATCTCGCCCGGAAATTCGAATCGATTCTCGCCCAGGAAGCCCGCAAGCGTGGCTTCGAAGTGGTCAGCCCGGCCACGCCCGGCAATGCCCTCCGCGTGAAGACCTATCTCGATGCCTATCAGGCGGCGGATGGCAAATCCGGTTTCTCCTGGGTGCTCGACACCTCGGAAAACGGCCAGACCCGGTCAAACCGGGTGCGCGGCGCTGCGGCGCTCGGCACGGCAAGCAGCACGCCCTGGGCCTCGCTTGACGAGACGGCCATGCGCCAGATCGCGCAGATGAGCCTTGACGATCTGGCCCGCCTTTCGGCCGGGGATGTGGCGGCAGCGGCGGCCACCTCCACCGCCAGCACCAGTGAATCCGAGTGACCGGTACCGGCCGGCGTTGATTTTTGGCCACGCAAGTCTGTTCTCCTGTGCTGTAACAGGCCTGTCATGTTGAAACGCGCGGCGTCGCGCGCTACCAGCGTGACATCCGGCTGGCCTGCCTCGGGGGCAAGGGGCCGCCGGCTGGCACAAGCGGGAACCGGGATCATGGACAAGATCAAGCTCGTCGCGGGCAATTCGAACCGGCCGCTCGCCGAGGCCATCGGTGCCTATCTCCAGCAGCCTCTGGCCAAGTGCCAGGTCCGGCGTTTCGCGGACATGGAAATCTTTGTCGAAATTCAGGAGAATGTGCGCGGCGAGGATGTGTTCGTCATCCAGTCGACATCCTTCCCGACCAATGACCACCTGATGGAATTGCTGATCATCACCGATGCGCTGCGCCGCTCCTCGGCCAAGCGCATCACGGCGGTGGTTCCGTATTTCGGCTATGCCCGACAGGACCGCAAATCGGCACCGCGCACGCCGATCTCGGCCAAGCTGGTCGCCAACCTGATGACCGAGGCCGGCGCCGACCGCGTGCTGACGCTCGATCTCCACGCTGCCCAGATCCAGGGCTTCTTCGACGTGCCGGTGGACAACCTTTTCGGCGCGCCGGTCATGGTGCAGGACATCAAGTCCCGCTTCGAGGCCGGCAAGGTGATGGTGGTCTCGCCGGATGTCGGCGGCGTCGTCCGTGCCCGCGCCCTGGCCAACCGCATCAATGCCCCGCTCGCCATTGTCGACAAGCGCCGCCCGCGCGCCGGCGAATCGGAAGTCATGAACATCATCGGCGAGGTCGAGGGCTATTCCTGCATTCTCGTCGACGACATCGTCGATTCGGGCGGCACGCTCTGCAATGCGGCCGAGGCCCTGCTGGCGAACGGCGCGCGCGATGTCTCGGCCTATATCACCCATGGCGTGCTCTCGGGCGGTGCCGTGGCCCGCATCACCGCCTCGAAGCTGAAGGAACTGGTCCTGACCGATTCCATCCAGCCGACCGAGGCGGTACGCGTGGCGAAAAACATCCGCGTCATTTCCGTGGCCACGCTGCTGGGCGAGGCGATCAAGCGGACGGCGGGTGAAGAGAGCGTGTCCAGCCTGTTCGACTGATCCGGGAGGCCGCATGAGCGCCAGCCACGACGTGACGACCCTCGCCGAGCTGGATGCGCTCTATTCGCCGGTCAACCCGACCGCAATCCTCAAGGAAATCGACCGGATCATCCCCGAATATGCCCGCTTCATCGAGGCTGCGCCCTTCGTGGTGATCTCGACGGTCGGGCCGGAAGGGCTGGATTGCTCGCCGCGCGGGGATCCGGCCGGCTTCATCCGCATCCTCGACGAGAAGACCCTGCTCATCCCGGACCGCCGCGGCAATAACCGTGTCGACACGTTGCGCAACCTCGTCCGCGATCCGCGCATCGCGCTGCTCTTCATGATCCCCGGCATCGGCAATACGATGCGGGTCAATGGCCGCGCCCGGATCTCGGCCGATCCGGAGCTCTGCGCCAGCTTCGCCATGCGCGGCAATCCGGCGACGACGGTGATCACGGTCACCGTCGAGTCGATCTACCCGCAATGCCCGAAGGCACTGGTCCGCTCGCGGCTCTGGAACCCGGACGCGCAGATCCCCCGCTCCGCCCTGCCTTCCACCGGCGAGATGATGAAGGCGATCGACCCCGCCTTCGATGCCGAGACCTACGAGGCGGAATACCCGGCCCGGATGGAGCGCACGATCTACTGAGGCCGGCCCTCCGGGTTGCGTGTCGGGCGTTTTTCGCCTATGGACCCGCCGTGCCGGTCTTGCACCCTTGGAGGAAGCGGCACAAACGCGGGGCCCAGCGCCCCGGTTTTCATTTTTGGAGAATGCCATGTCCACCATCAAGAACCTCTCGGCCACGCGCCGTGAGCGGGCCGGTAAGGGGGCCGCCCGTGCTGTTCGTCGTGAAGGCCGCGTCCCGGCCGTCATTTACGGCGCCGGCCAGCCGCCCGTTTCGATCTCGCTCGACTTCAAGGATACGAACAAGCTGATCTATGCCGGTCACTTCCTGACCACCGTGTTCGACATTGATGTCGAAGGCGAAAAGATCCGCGCCATCCCGCGCGATTATCAGCTCGACGTTGTCCGTGACTTCCCGATCCATGTCGACTTCCTCCGCCTCGGCGAAGGCGCGACCGTGCGCGTCGAGGTCCCGGTCCATGTCGTCGGCCAGGAAGCCTCGCCGGGCCTGAAGGCCGGTGGCGCACTGAACCTTGTCCGCCATACGGTCGAGTTCAATGTTCCGGCCGACAGCATCCCGGAATTTATCGAAGTCGACGTCTCGAAGGCCAAGCTTGGCGATTCGATCCACATCTCGGCGGTCAAGCTGCCGGCCGGTGCCAAGCCGGTTATCTCGGACCGTGACTTCACCGTCGTGACGATTGCCGGCACCGGTGCCAAAGGCGGCGAAGGCTGATCCCTTCCGGAAGGAGGCGCCCTGACGGGCCCTCCCCTGCCAATCCGGCTGCCGCGCCATCCCGCGCTGCAGCCTTTTTCTTGAGCGGAGCCAGGCGATGCATCTCCTCGTCGGCCTCGGGAATCCCGGCCCCCGCTATGCCGGGAATCGACACAATATCGGCTTCATGGCTCTCGACGCGCTGCATCGGCGCTGGCGCGGCGCGCCCTGGCGCGCCCGCTTCCAGGGCGAGGCCAGCGAGATCACCATCGGGACAGACCGCGCCATCCTGCTCAAGCCGACCACCTTCATGAACGAGAGCGGCCGCGCGGTCGGCGAGGCGATGCGCTTCTACAAGATCCCGCTCGACCGGGTGCTGGTCTTCCACGACGAACTCGACCTGCCGCCCGGCAAACTCCGGGTGAAGACCGGCGGCGGCAATGCGGGCCATAACGGGCTGCGTTCGATCACCGCCCATTGCGGTAACGAGTATCCGCGCCTGCGGCTCGGCATCGGTCATCCCGGCGACAAGGCGCTCGTCCATGCCTATGTGCTCAACGATTTCGCGAAGGCCGAGGAAGGCTGGGTCGACAGCCTGTGCCGCGCCATGGCCGAGGAAGCACCCCGGCTGCTGGCAGCCGATGCGGCCGGCTTCCAGAGCAAGGTGCATCTGGCGATGGACGCGGCTGGCCATGGCAACCCGGAAACCCTTGGCCGCCCCGCGAAAAAGACTGGACTTCCCGATTGATCGAAGGTCAAAAGACCGCGATTTCCTTCTTCCTGCACAGAATTGAGCGGACCACGCCATGGGCTTCAAATGCGGTATCGTCGGCCTGCCGAATGTCGGCAAATCGACCCTTTTCAACGCCCTGACGCAGACGGCGGCGGCGCAGGCCGCCAATTATCCGTTCTGCACCATCGAGCCCAATGTCGGCGATGTTGCCGTGCCGGATGACCGGCTGGAAAAGCTCTCGGCGATTGCCGGCTCGAAGGAGATCATCCCGACCCGCCTGACCTTCGTCGACATTGCCGGCCTCGTGCGCGGCGCCTCGAAGGGCGAGGGCCTCGGCAACCAGTTTCTCGCCAATATCCGCGAGGTGGATGCCATCGCCCATGTGGTGCGCTGCTTCGAGGATTCCGACATCACCCATGTCGAAGGCAAGATCGACCCGATCGCCGACATCGAGACGATCGAGACGGAATTGATGCTGGCTGATCTCGACAGCCTCGAGAAGCGCATCGTCGCCATCGAGAAGAAGGCCAAAGGCAACGACAAGGAGGCCAAGGAAACCTTCGACCTGATGAGCCGCGCACTCGTGCTGCTGCGCGAGGGCAAGCCGGCGCGGCTGGTCGAGATCAAGCCGACCGAGGCAAAGGCCTTCGACATGCTCGGCCTCCTGACCGCCAAGCCGGTCCTGTATGTCTGCAATGTCGAGGAAGCCTCGGCCGACAAGGGCAATGCCTTCTCCGCGCGCGTCTTCCAGCGGGCAAAGGAGGAAGGCGCACGCGCCGTCGTTGTTTCCGCCAAGATCGAAAGCGAGATCGCCGTCCTCGCGCCGGACGAACAGCGCGACTATCTCGAGGCGATCGGCCTCGAGGAACCCGGCCTCAACCGCGTGATCCGGGAGGGCTATGCCCTCCTCGGCCTGATCACGTATTTCACGGTCGGCCCGAAGGAAGCGCGCGCCTGGACGGTGATGGCCGGCACGAAGGCGCCGCAGGCGGCAGGCGTCATCCATACCGATTTCGAGAAGGGCTTCATCCGCGCCGAAACCGTGGCCTACGAGGATTACGTCGCGCTCAAGGGCGAAGCCGGCGCACGCGATGCCGGGAAGTTCCGTCTCGAAGGCAAGGAATATGTCGTCGCGGATGGTGACGTGCTGCATTTCCGCTTCGCGAACTGAAGCGGCGCCAGCCAGGCCGGGCCCCCGGCCAGGTTGGCGCATCCGGAAAAATCACACAGCGACATCTTGTCATTAACCATTGCGACTTTAGTCTATATCCCGGGCTCTCCGGGAGGTGGTCATGGCTGTGATCGTCGCTGAAATCCGTTCGGTCTATTACCGTGCCTTGATGGTGCTGCTCTTTCCCTTCGTCTTCCTCTGGACCGCGCTCGAATCGGTCCCGCGGGAATGGATCAGGGGCTTTTTCGAGGGCGCGCTTCTGTCCTTCGCCATCGTCTCCACACTCGCCCTCGGGCTGGCGAGCGTGTATGGCTTGAAGATCCTGTTTTCCTGACGACCGGCGCGGCCCTCCCACCGGTCCTTCCGCATGGACCGGCGAAAATGCGCTATTTTGAAGATTTCGAGGTCGGAACCTCGGAAGCCTATGGCTCGATCACGATCCGCGAAGACGAGATGCTCGCTTTCGCCGCGGAATTCGACCCCCAGCCCATGCATCTCGATGCGGCCTCCGAGCAGGCCCGTCGCATGGGCGGGGTGATCGCGTCCGGCTGGTATACCTGCTCGGCCAATATGCGCCTGATGGCCGACCACTTCATCCTGAACTCGGCCGGCATGGGCTCGCCCGGTGTCTCGAACCTCAAATGGGCGAGGCCCGTCCGGGCCGGTGACCGGTTGACCGGGCGGATGCATATTCTCGATCGCAAGCCCTCCACCAGCAAGCCGGATCGCGGCTTCGTGCAATATCGCTTCGACCTGCACAACCAGGATGGCGAGCTGGTTCTCGAACAGACAAACCTGATCATGATGGGCCGCCGCGAGCCGGGCCTTGTCGAAGCGGTCCCGACCGCCATCTCGCGCCCCCCGGTCGAGACTTTCCCGCCGGAGCCGAATATCACGCGGTTCGGCCCGATCGAGGAGATCCAACCCGGCATGGTCGTCCGCTTCGGCACCTACGAGTTCACACCCGAGAGGATGCTGCGCTTTGCCCGCCGCTATGATCCGCAGGAATTCCACCTGTCGGAGGAAGCCGGCCGGAACAGCCATTTCGGCGGCCTCTCCGCCTCCGGCTGGCATACGGCCTCGGCCTGGATGGGCACCGTGATCCGCTTCTGGCAGGAGCGCGAGAAAGAAGCGCCGCTCCCCAAGCGCGGACCTGGCTTCGGCTTTACCGACCTGCACTGGATCCGCCCGGTCCTCGCTGGCGACACGCTGACCTATTTCGCGAGAATCATCGAGGCGCGGGCCTCGCAGTCGAAACCGGGTTGGGGCATCGTGACCCAGCGCAACTATGCCATCAACCAGAACGGTATTCCGGTCTTCGCCTTCACTGGCGCCGTGCTCTGGGGAACGCGGGAATGACCTCCGCCCCGCGCCTTCTGCTTACCGCCGGCCATCGCATTCTTGTCGTCATGGCCGCCACTGTAGAATACGGCCCGGCCCTTCGGGACCGGATCGCCCCGGTCATTACGGGCCTCGGCCCGGTCGAGGCTGCAATCGGCACGACCCGCGCCTTGCAGGATTGCCTCGATCATCAGGGCCTGCCCGACATCGTGCTGTCCGTGGGCTCCGCCGGGTCCCGCCGGCTTGAACAGGGCGCTGTCTATCAGGTGAGCGCGGTTTCCTACCGCGATATGGATGCCTCGCCCCTCGGCTTCGAAAAGGGCTGCACGCCGTTTCTCGACCTTCCGGCCGAACTGGCCTTGCCACTGCGTCTGAGGGACGTACCGGCGGCGCGACTTTCCACCGGTGCCAACATCGTCTCCGGCCCGGCCTATGAGGCGATCGACGCAGATATGGTCGATATGGAGACCTATGCCGTCCTGCGCGCCTGCCAGCACTTCGGCGTGCCGTTGATCGGCCTGCGCGGCATCTCGGACGGAGCCGAGGACCTGCGCCATTATGATGACTGGACAGCCCTTCTCGGCCATCTCGATCAGGAAATGGCCGCAATCATCGACCGGCTGGAGGCTCTGCTGCTGCCGGGCTGAGGCTGTTCAATGACCGTCAAAGGCGACGAGGGTCCGCACCGGCACACCCAAAGCCTCGATCTTGGCCCGCCCGCCCAGTTCCGGCAGATCGATCACGAAACAGGCCGCCTCGACCTTCGCCCCGATCTTCTGCAGCAATTGCACGGCCGCAGTGGCCGTGCCGCCGGTCGCGATCAGGTCATCGACAAGGATCACCTTCTCGCCGGGTGCAACGGCGTCGAGATGGATCTCCATTTCGTCGGTGCCGTATTCCAGTGCATAGGAAATCGAGACCGTGCGGTGCGGCAACTTGCCTTTCTTGCGGATCGGCACGAAGCCGCAGGAGAGCTGATGGGCCACTGCGCCGCCAAGGATGAAGCCGCGCGCCTCGATGCCCGCCACCTTGTCCACGCGGGCGCCGGCATAGGGCTGGACCAGCTCGTCCACGGCTCTGCGGAAGGCACGAGGATTGCCAAGCAGGGTCGAGATATCCCGGAACTGGATACCGGGTTTCGGGTAATCCGGAATGGTCCGGATCGTATTGCGCAGGAAATCCATCACTTGCCGTTTCGTCAGAAGGTCATCAGCATTTTTTCACGTCCCGCGCCGCCCTTGGCAAGCCGGAAACACGCATGAAAAAAGGGGCCGAAGCCCCTTTTCCATCATTCCCTCATGAAGGGCTCAATGCGCGCCCTCAAGCCGCGACCAGATCCTCTTCTTGGTGAGATAGAGCAGGCCGGCCAGCAGGATCAGCCAGAGAATCACCTTGGTGCCGGTCTGCTTGCGCTCCTCCATCTTCGGTTCAGCCGCCCACATCAGGAAGGCTGTCAGATCGCGGGAGACCTGCTCGCGCGTGACAGGCGTACCGTCGGTATAGAAGCCCGCATCATGCGGCTTGCCGGCATCGTCGAACACGGCAACCAGCGGATTGCCCATGGCAATCTTGTTGCCCGGGAAATAACGGTTCCAGTGCAGGCCCGGCTCGACCGTCACGCCCTTGGGCGGCTCCTCGTAACCGAGCAGCAGCGCGGTGATGTAGTCCACGCCCTGTTCCTGATACTGGGTCACGATATCGAACAGGTAGAACGGGAAGCCGCGCTCATAGGTACGGGCCTTGGCGATGACCGAGAAATCCGGCGGAACCGCGCCGTTATTCGCCGCCTTGGCCGCTTCCGGGTTCGGGAAGGGCTTCGGAAAGCGATCCGACGGCCGCGCCGGACGTTCGAACATCTCGCCCGCCTCGTTCGGGCCGTCCATCACCTTGTATTCCGCCGCCAGCGTCTTGACCTGGCCTTCGGTGAAGCCCGGACCACCCGGCTGCGACAGGTTGCGGAACGAAAGCTTTTCAAGGCCATGGCACGAGGCGCAAACCTCGCGATAGACCTTGAAGCCACGCTGGAGCTGCGCCCGGTCGAACGTGCCGAACGGTCCGGAGAAGCTCCATTTCTGGCGCGGCGGCTTTTCGGCCCCGCCAGCCGCGAGGGCCGGCTGGGCCAGAGCGGCGAAGCCCGAAAGGGCAAGGGCCGCGAGCAGGAAACGAGAAGACGTCGTCATGATAGGTTCCTTCCCGTCGTCAATGCTTCGGCGGCGCCGCATGCGCGCCGGCAATATGGCCGCTCCCCGCCGGGCCGAGCACCGAATCGGCGATCGAGGCCGGCAGCGCCTTGGGCTTCTCGATCAGGCCGAGCAGCGGCAGCGCCACGAGGAAATAGGCGAAGTAGATCGCGGTCAGGATCTGCGCGAAACCGACCATGTCGAGGATCGTCCGGCCACCGATCGAGAGCACGACCTTGTCGGTCGGCTGCGAGCCGGTATAGCCGAGCAGCACCGACACGACCACGAACGTCCAGAAGGCGAACTTGAACCACGGGCGATACTTGCCCGAACGGACCTTCGACGTGTCGAGCCAGGGCAGGAACGCGAGGATCGCGATCGAGGCAAACATGGCCACCACGCCGCCGAGCTTGTCCGGGATGGCGCGGAGGATGCCGTAGAACGGCAGGAAGTACCATTCCGGAACGATATGCGCCGGCGTCTTCAGCGGATCGGCCGGGATGTAGTTATCCGCATGGCCGAGGAAGTTCGGGTGATAGAAAACGAACCACGCGAAGAAGATCATGAAGCAGACCATGGCGAACAGGTCCTTCACGGTCGCATACGGCGTGAACGGCACCGTATCCTTCTTGTAGTTCTTCACCTCGACGCCCGACGGGTTGTTCTGGCCGACATGGTGCAGCGCCCAGACATGGAGGATGACCACGCCGAAGATCATGAACGGCAGCAGGTAATGCAGCGAGAAGAAGCGGTTCAGCGTCGGGTTGTCGACCGAGTAGCCGCCCCAGAGCCAGACCACGATGGTTTCCCCGACCACCGGAATGGCAGAGAACAGGTTGGTGATGACGGTCGCACCCCAGAAGCTCATCTGGCCCCAGGGCAGCACGTAGCCGAGGAAGGCCGTAGCCATCATCAGCAGGAAGATCACCACGCCGAGGATCCAGAGCACCTCGCGCGGGGCCTTGTACGAGCCGTAATACATGCCACGGAAAATATGGATATAGACGGCGATGAAGAACATCGAGGCGCCGTTGGAATGCATGTAGCGCATCAGCCAGCCGTAATTGACGTCGCGCATGATGTGCTCGACCGACTGGAAGGCATGATCGACATGCGGCGTGTAATGCATGACCAGCACGATGCCGGTGACGATCTGCGACACCAGCATGAACATGAGGATGCCGCCGAAGGTCCAGAAATAGTTCAGGTTCCGCGGCACCGGATAGGATACGGCGGAATCATGCATCAGCCGGACGATCGGGAGGCGGGCGTCGAGCCAGCGCTCGAACCCGGTCTTGGGCACATAGGTGGAATGATGCTCAGCCATTCGGGTCTCTCACTCTGGATTCGCTCAGCCGATGCGGATTTTCGACGCGGACAGGAAGGTGAATTCCGGGATGTCCAGGTTGCGCGGCGCCGGGCCTTTGCGGATACGCCCGGCATTGTCGTAATGCGAGCCGTGGCAGGGGCAATACCAACCATTGAAATCGCCCGAGAAGCCGATCGGCACGCAGCCCAGATGGGTGCAGTTGCCATAGACGACGACCCATTGTTCCTGCGCCTTGCCCTCGAACGCGCGGATGCGGGCCGCATCCGGCTGCGGATCCGGCAGGCCGGACGCATCATCCTTCTTGGACGCCTCGATCTCGGCCGCCGTGCGGTGCCGGACGAAGATCGGCTTGCCACGCCATTTCAGCGTGATCGCGCGCCCTTCGGCGATCGGTGCCAGGTCGACTTCGACCGGCGCACCCGCCGCAATGGTCGACGCATCCGGTGACATCTGCGAAATCAGCGGCCAGGCCACACCGCCCACGGCGACGGCACCGGCTGCGCCGGTAGCCAGAAACAGAAAATCACGGCGGTTCGGTTCGCTCATCGATTGATCAGCCACAATCCTAATCCTTCTTTCACCCTGGCGCACCGCGACCATGGAGATGCCCGGCGACGAGAGCCTGGCGACAGCCTCAGGAATATCCCGATGCAGATAGCATTCGGCTATCCGGATTGGAGAGGCGAATTGCCTCAGCCATCCCACCCGGTCCCGGGCGACACCCGGCCGGATCGCATATTGGAACGATCCTGAATTGCAAGGCTCATGGCACCGTCTATATCGCTTGTCCATCCCTTTCCGCGTTCCCTGGCCCCTGAACAATGGTCGACCTTCGCCAAACCGCAATTCCACCATCGCCCCTGAGGCTTGCTCTGTACGAACCGGATATCCCCCAGAATGCGGGGACGCTGTTCCGGCTGGGCGCCTGCCTCGGCGTGCCGGTCGATCTGATCGAGCCGGCAGGATTTGACGCCTCCGACCGCAACCTGCGCCGCGCCGGCCTCGATTACCTGCACCGGCTCGACCTCACGCGGCACCTCTCCTATGCCCATTTCCGGGCGGCAACCCGGGCGAAGGGCCAGCGCCTTGTACTTGCCACGACGCGCGGCGCGGTGGCGCATCACCGTTTTGCCTTCCGGCCCGGCGACATCATCATGCTCGGCCGGGAAAGCGCCGGCGTGCCGGATCCCGTGCAGGAGGATGCCGATGCGCGCATCGTCATCCCGATGCAGCCCGGCCTGCGTTCGCTCAATGTCGCGGTTTCCGGCGCCATTCTGGTTGCGGAAGCGTTGCGCCAGCTTGACGGTTTCGCGTCGACAGATGCACAACCGGACGGGGAACTGTAAAGAAGACATGACACGAGGACCGCATGACCCTTGCCGACCAGCCTGAACTCGTCGCCCGCCGTGCCCGCGCCTCGGAATGGTTCCTCTCTCTCCAGCAGCGCATCATGGCAGCCTTCGAGGCGGTCGAGGTCGAGGCGACAGGCCCCTTCTTCCCCGAGGCGACCCTGCCGGGCAAGGCTGAATTCAAGCCCTGGAGCCGCAACAACCATGACGGCTCGCCGGGCGGCGGCGGCACGATGGGCATGATTCGTGGCCGCGTCTTCGAGAAGGCCGGCGTGCATGTCAGCCATGTCCACGGCACTTTCGCGCCGGAATTCGCCAAGGAAATTCCCGGCGCCGACGCGGATCCGAACTTCGCGGCGACGGGCATCTCGCTGATCGCCCATCCCTGGAACCCGCATGCGCCGACCGTGCATATGAACACCCGCTTCGTGGTGACCTCAAAAGCCTGGTTCGGCGGCGGCGCCGATCTCACGCCGGTGCTCATGCGCCGGCGCGAGCAGGCGGACCCGGATTCGCAGGCTTTCCATGCGGCGATGAAAGTGCCCTGTGATGCACATGGCCGCGATTATCCGCGCTACAAGGCGTGGTGCGACGACTATTTCCACCTGAAACACAGGAACGAGCCTCGCGGTATCGGCGGCATCTTCTACGATTATGTCGCCACGGGCGACTGGGAAGCCGATTTCGCCTTCACCCGGGCTGTCGGCGAGGCCTTCCTCGACGCCTATCTCCCTATCCTGCGTGCCAATATCGCCAAGCCCTGGACCGAAGCCGATCGCGAGGAACAGCAGGTACGCCGCGGCCGCTATGTCGAGTTCAACCTGCTCTATGACCGCGGGACGATTTTTGGCCTGCGCACCGGCGGCAACGTCGAATCGATCCTGTCCTCGATGCCGCCTTCGGTCCGCTGGCCCTGATCTCAGCGGCCGCTCCCGCCGCCGCCGAGGAAGCGCGAGAAAAGCGCGCGCTGCTCGGCTTCCGATTCCGGTGCGCCGGCCTCGATCCAGGCCGTCCGGAAGGCAGCAAGCCGGGCGCCAACGACCGGCCCCGGGGTGAAGCCGGCAGCGAGGAAATCGCGCCCCGACACATGCAGCCGCGGATGCTTTTCCGCCGCCTCCGCCAAGGCGAGGACCCGCTCCGGCTCGGGGGAAACCGAAGCCGCCAGGGCAATGGCCTCGCCGGCGGCCAGCGGAAAATCCTCGGCGAGCCAACTGGCAAGATGCGCCGCGCCGCGGGTGATCAGATCCTCCGCCCCGGCGCATTGCTCGAGCCAGCGCTTCTCCTCGTTCGACAGCTTCAGCGCCTCCTGCAAGGCGGGGTCGACCAGCCCCTTGCGCGACAGCAGGGCCGCCAGCCGGGCCAGGACCGGCCAGGCGAGATCCGGCCGCCGGGCCTGCAAGCCGGCCCGCGCGGCGAACCGGTCGAGATCGGCCTGGATCCCGAGCAGGTCGGGCAGGAGCCCGGCCTCGCCCATCTGCCGGAGAACCGGCAGGACATGGGCAGCCATCAGCAGCTTGAACACTTCCTGCCGGACCCGCTCGCGCGAGAGGCCGGCAAACCCGGCCCGCTGCCGGCGGATCGCCGCAAGCCCTGCCGGATCGAGCCGCCCGCCGCCATAGCGCGCCGAGAACCGGAAGAAGCGCAGGCCCCGCAGGTAATCCTCGCGCAGCCGCGTCTCCGGATCGCCGATGAAGCGAACGATCCGCGCTGCAAGATCCGCCTCGCCGCCGAAATAGTCATGGAGGCGGCCGTCCTGCCCGAGGGAAAGGGCGTTGATGGTGAAATCCCGCCGCGCGGCATCTTCCCGGAAATCACGACCGAACACCACGCGCGCATGCCGGCCATCGGTCTCGACATCGCGGCGCAGGGTCGTGACCTCGAAGCTCCGCCCCTCGCGCAGCAGCGTGATCGTGCCATGCTCGATACCGGTCGGCACCGCCTTCCAGCCTATCGCCTTGCCACGCTTGAGAGTGTCCGGCGGCTGGAGCGTGGTTGCCAGATCGACATCCTCGGTCGGCTCGCCGAGCAGCGTGTTCCGCACGATGCCGCCGACAAGGCGCGTCTCCTCGCCCGGCGGATTCAGCGCAACCATCAGGTTCGACAGGACAGGGTCCGCCAGCAGCGCCTCAAGGCGGCGAATGACGGCCCCGTCCCTCACTCGACCCGTCCCGGCACGAGCTGGCCATCCTTGAAAACGGCCGGCGAATAGGCGCCCGTATGCGCTTCATCCAGCAGGCCGTAAACGACGAGGACCAGCGCCATCAGGGCCACGCCGGCCAGCGTCTGCCATTGCAGCGCCTTCCGCGTCAGGATCTTCTTGGCCGCCCGCGGATTGCGCTGCTGCCAGATCAGGAATCCCGCATAGCAGAGGAAAGGCAGGATGAAGAAGCCGGCCAGTTCGAAGACAATGCGCGCCATGAAGCCTCGTTGATAAGTGAAACTCGTTGATCAGTAACGTTCCGCCATCGACCGCAGGATCCCGGCCGTCACCCCCCAGATATAGGCATCGTGATGGTCAAGGATATAGAAGATGCGCTCCCGCCCCCGCCAGAAGATGGTCGATTGCCGGTAGCGCGCGAGATCCAGCGCCTGGGCGAGCGGCACTTCGAAGACCCGCGCCACCTCCGAAGGGTCGGGCCGGAGCGCGAGGTCGGGCTCCACCAGGGCGACCAGCGGCTGGACGCGGAACCCCGTTCCGGAGAAATAGTTCGGCAGGAATCCCAGTGGCTCCACCCGGTCGGGCGGAAGGCCGATCTCCTCCTCCGCCTCGCGAAGTGCGGCATCCACCGCCGTCTCGCCCGGCTCGATCCGGCCGCCCGGAAAGGCCACCTGCCCCGCATGCGTCGAGAGATGGCCCGAACGCTCGGTCAGCAATACGGTCGGCCCGGTCGGCCGCTTGATGACAGGATAGAGCACAGCTGCCGGCTTCGCCTTTTCCAGCATGCCCGGCTCCATCGGCAATCCGGCAATGACGTGATCGCCATAGGGTGCCGCACCGGCATGGGCGTCACGCGGCTCGGGCAACAGCAATTCGCGCGCCCGGGCCACGAAGCGCGGCAACTCGACCGGTCGCGACATCGTGTCACGCATGGCCTGCCTCCGGCACGCCGAAGACCTGCCCCCCGACAGCCAGCCCGATCCGGCCGTCGGGCAACTCGACCAGACGCTCGGCCAGATCGATCGCAAGCGCGCGGGTCAGACGGGCCCAGAGCCCGCCCCGGACCAGCACATAGGGTTTCAGCCCGCCCCCCGGCTCGACCTCGAACCGGATCGGATGGGCGGCATCAACGGTCACGATCTCGTCGAGATTGGTCCGGAAGGCGAGGCCCGGCGCACCCTCAGACTCGATTGGCGCCATTTCCACGGCAAGAAAGGGGGCATCCTCGACCTCGATCCCTACCCGCTCGACCGGCGTGACCAGCACATGCCGGTCCTCGTCCTTGCGGAGAATGGTGGAAAACAGCTTCACCAAAGCCGGCCGCATGATCGGCGTGCCCATGTAGAACCAGCGCCCGTCCCTTGCGATGCGCATGTCGATCTCGCCGCAATAGGCCGGGTTCCAGCGTTCGACCGGAGGTAGCGCGCGACCGCCATGGGCCATGGCCGCCTCGAGAAAGCGCGAGGGCAGCCCAGATGGCAGCTCGGGAAGCAAGCCGGGAGGCGTGAGCCGGGAGTTCATGGCCGTTGATGTAGGACGTAGCGCGGCAAACGCAAAGCCATTCCGCCTTGCCCCCGCCATGATTGCCCCCTCGACTGGCACCGGAATTGCGGATCGACCTCGGGACGACCGCGCGGCACACAAAGTTGTGTACCGCAAATTCGGGGGTCGTGACGTTTCGCGCATTGCCGACCGGGCAGTGGCGTTCCAGATTGGTTTGATAGACGGCAAGGAGAATCGGCCATGCGGGAAGCACCCACCTCGTCGGACCAGCCGGCGGATTTCGCCGCTTCCTTCGTGCGGATGGCAGAGGATGCCGCCGGCAATCTCGTCCGGGCCCGCGCCGAAATCGGCAAGGCCATTTTCGGGCAGGAACGCGTGATCGAGGAAGCCCTCGTCACTGTGCTTTCCGGCGGCCATGCCCTGCTGGTCGGGGTGCCCGGCCTCGCCAAGACCAAGCTTGTCGAAACCATGGGCAAGGTGCTTGGTCTTGATGCGCGCCGCGTCCAGTTCACGCCTGACCTGATGCCCTCCGACATTCTCGGCACCGAGATTCTCGAGGAGCCGACACCCGGCAAGCGCGCCTTCCGCTTCGTGAAAGGGCCCGTCTTCGCCGAATTGCTGATGGCGGATGAAATCAACCGCGCCAGCCCGCGCACCCAGTCGGCCCTGCTGCAGGCGATGCAGGAAGGGTTCGTGACGATCGCCGGGCAACGCCATGACCTGCCCAAGCCTTTCCACGTGCTGGCGACACAGAACCCGATCGAGCAGGAAGGCACCTATCCGCTGCCGGAAGCCCAGCTTGACCGCTTCCTGCTCGAAATCGATGTCGATTACCCGGACCGCGATGCCGAACGCCGCATGCTGATCGAAACCACAGGCTCGGAATCAAGCGAGATCCAGGCCGTCTTCTCGGCCGAGGGTATTCTTGCCGCGCAGCGGCTCGTCCGCCGCCTGCCGGTGGGCGACAGCATCGTCGAATCCATCCTCGATCTCGTCCGCTCGGCCCGCCCCCTGCCGGGCACGCCGCTCGCCGAGAAGCTGGTCTGGGGTCCAGGCCCGCGCGCCAGCCAGGCGCTCATGCTCGCCATCCGCGCCCGCGCCCTGATCGATGGCCGCCTGTCGCCCTCGCTGGACGATGTCGTGGCCCTGGCCGAACCCGTCCTGAAACACAGGATGGCCCTTTCCTTCGCGGCCCGGGCGGAAGGCGAGACCATCAGCAAGATCATCCGCTCCCTGACCGACCGCTTCGCCTGAGGGCAGCAAGGACAGCCTGCATGAAGGTCGAGGAAGCCCATTCCGTTCCCCCCTTCGCCGGCAAGGTGCCCCTTTCGCTGGCGAGCGAGGCTGCCCAACTCGCCGAAGTGCTGCCGCATCTCGTGGTGGAGGCGCGGAATGTGGCCGCGCAACTTCAGCTCGGCATCCATGGACGGCGTCGGCCTGGCCCCGGCGAGGAATTCTGGGAATTCCGGCCCTTCGTGGCCGGCGAATCCACCAGCCGGATCGACTGGCGGCGCTCCGCCCGCGATGACCGGCTCTATGTCCGCGAACGGGAATGGGAAAGCGCCTCGGCGCATTGGCTCTGGATCGATTTCTCAGCCTCGATGCATTTCGGCTCGCGCCTTGCCGGCCGTGCCAAACGGGATCGCGCTGTCTTGATCGGCCTGGCCCTCGCAGACCTGCTGGTCCATGCCGGCGAGCGGGTCGGCCTGCCCGGCCGCACGCATCCGATGGCCTCGCGCAACATCGTGATGCGCCTTGCCGAGGCCCTGCTCCGGCAGGACAGGTCCGGCATCGACCCGCTGACCATGGAAGCCCTGCCGGAAAGCCTGCCGGTCAAGCGGCATGACCATGTGATCCTGATTGGTGATTTCATCATGCCGATGCCGCTTTTCGCCGAGCGGATCGCCCGGATCGCCCATCGCGGCGCCAAGGGTACGATCGTTCTCGTCCGCGATCCGGTCGAGGAGGAGTTCCCCTTTTCCGGCGAGTTCGAGTTCGAGGCTCTTGAAACAGACGAAACCTGGCGCGTCGGGGAGGCGCAGGACATCGCGCTCCGCTACCGCGAACGCATCGCCTCGATCAACGAGGAGATGCGTCGCGTGGCCCTCAGGCACGGCTTCGGCTTCGTGCGGCACCTGACGCACCGGCCCGCGGCGGAAACCCTGCTCGCGCTCGCGGCGATGATCGGCGGGCAGGTCCTGCCGGCCCATTCGGCTTTGGGGGCAACGCCATGATCACCGGCCTGTCCTTTCTCGCTCCACTGGCCCTGATCGCGCTGGTCGCCCTGCCGGCCATCCTGTTCCTGCTGCGCATCACGCCGCCGCCGCCCCGCCGCCTGCCGCTGCCGACCCTGCCGCTGGTCAAGGACATCCTCGGCAAGGAGCGGGAACCCGCCCGCACGCCGTGGTGGCTGCTGGTCCTGCGCCTGCTCGCTGCGGCGGCGATCATCCTCGCGGTGGCCGGCCCGCGCTGGCAGCCAAGCCAGGATCTGCAGCCCGCCCCCGGCACTGGCCCGCTGATCGTGCTGGTCGATGATGGCTGGGCAGCTGCCGGCAACTGGCCGACCCGGATCTCACGGGCGCAGGCCCTGATCGAGCAGGCAGCCAGCCGCCCGGTCCAGGTGATCGGGACGAGCGAAGAGCGCCCGAGCCTCCAGCCCGAAACCGCTGCGACCGCGCTCAGCCGGCTGCTTTCCCTGCGGCCGAAGCCCCATTTCCCGCAACGCGAGGCGGCCTTCGACATGGCCCTTTCAGCTGGTGCCGATGCCAGCATCGTCTGGATCAGCGATGGAATTCGGCAGGAAGACGAAACCCCGCGCATCGAGCGCTTCATCGCGGCGGCGGGGAACCGGCTCGATATCATCGCCATGCAGCCCTCGCCCATTCTCGCGCTTGCGGGCCTGACGCAGAATGCGGAGGGCCTCGAGGCGGTGATCCGCCGTCCCGCCACCACAGGGCAGGCCCGCCAGGGGCTGATCCGTGCCTATGACGACAAGGGCCGCCTGCTCGGCGATACGACCTTCGCGCTGGCCGCCGAGGCACGCGAGGCCACCGCCCGGTTGGCCCTCCCGATCGAGCTGGTCAATGACATCACCCGGCTCGAAATTGCTGACGAGAAACATGCCGGCGCCGTCCACCTGCTCGATTCCGCGCATCGGCGGCGCCGCGTCGCGCTGATCTCGGGCGAGACCACCGACACTGCACAGCCGCTCGTCTCGGCGCGCTATTTCGTCAGCCGGGCGCTGCTTCCCTTCGCCGACCTGCGCGAGCCGCCGCGCGGCGTGCCGGATCCGATCGCCCGCGCGCTTGACGAGCGGCCGGACGTGCTCGTCCTTGTCGATATCGGCACGCTGGCCGGCGAGACCGCCAGCTCGATCACCCGCTTTGTCGAGAATGGCGGCATGCTGATCCGCTTCGCAGGCCCGGGCCTTGCCGCTGCCTCCGATGATCTCCTGCCGGTCAAGCTTCGCCGCGGCGGCCGGATCCTCGGTGGCGCCCTTTCGTGGGACAAGCCGCGCCGGCTCGGTGCCTATCCCGAGGCCTCGCCCTTCTTCGGTCTTGCCGCCAGCCCCGATATCCAGGTCGAGCGGCAGGTTCTGGCAGAACCCGATGCCGAACTCAGCCGAGCCAGCTGGGCCGTCCTCGAGGATGGCACGCCGCTGGTGACGGGGATCGCCCGGGGCAAGGGGCATATCGTCCTGTTCCATGTCACCGGCGATACAAGCTGGTCGAACCTGCCGCTGTCCGGCGCCTTCGTCGACATGCTGCGCCGGACGCTGCTGATCGCCCGGAGTGCCGGGGCCGCAGATGCAGGAACAGCAACAACCGGCCGTGAACGTCTCGCCGCCCGAAACAACCTGGACGGCTTCGGCCAGCTTGGCGGCCCCTCGCCCACAGCCCGGCCGGTCGATCCGCGTTATGCACAACCAGGCACGCTCGATCACCCGCCGGGCTTCTATGGGCCTGCCGAGGCCGGGCTCGCCGTCAATGCGCTGACCTTGGCAACCGCCATCGAACCGATCCGTTTCGGCACGGCCCGGGTAACCCCGCTTTCGGAAGGCACGGTGTTTGATTTCCGGCCTTGGTTGATGCTGCTGGCCGTGATGCTCTTTGTGGCGGATGCGCTTGCTGTGGCCCTTCTCGGCGGCCTTGCCGGCGCCCTTCGCGGGCGTGGCCGCCTCGCCGCACGCGCGGCTGCATTTGTGCTGGGCCTCGGCCTGCTCTCGCTGGCTGTGCCGGATCAGGGGCTGGCGCAGACACAGGCCCAACCGCAATCGCCGGGCACAGACCTCCGCTCGATCCGGCAGGAAGACATCCGTTCCAGCCTCCGGCCCCGGCTCGCCTATGTGATCACCGGCGATTCCCGCGTCGACGAGGCCAGCCGGGCAGGCCTCGCCGGCTTGAGCAATATCCTGCAGCAGCGGACCTCGATCTCGCTTGACGAACCGATCGGCCTCGATCCGGCGCGTGACGAACTGGTCTTCTATTCAATGATCTACTGGCCGATCCTTGCCGGCCAGGCGGCCCCGCAGGAACGCGCCATCCGGGCGATCGATACGTTCATGAAGCAGGGCGGGACGGTCATTTTCGATACGCGCGATGCCTTCGTGCAGCGCCCGGGCGGCATGCCGACGGCCGAAACACGGGCCCTGCGGGCCATGCTCGCCTCGCTCGATATCCCCGCTCTCGAACCTATCCCGCCGGATCATGTTCTCACCAAGACCTTCTATCTGCTGGACCGGTTCGTCGGCCGCTATGCCGCCGGCGATACCTGGGTCGAAACGCTTTCCGGCCCGCGGGATGCCAAGACCCCCGCCCGTGCCGGCGATCGCGTCTCGCCCATCATCATCACCTCGAATGACCTTGCGGCAGCCTGGGCCGTCGATCGGCTCGGCAACCCGATGTTTCCGCTGGTGCCGGGCGAACCGCGCCAGCGCGAGATGGCGTTCCGCACCGGGGTCAACATCGTGATGTATGTGATGACAGGCAACTACAAGGCCGATCAGGTCCATGTCCCGGCTCTGCTCGAAAGGCTCGGCCAATGAGTGCGGATCGCTGGAGCCTGGCCTTTTCCCCCTTCCTGCCCTGGCCTTTCCTTGCGGGTCTGGCGCTGGTCGGGCTCGTGGCGGTTGCCCTGCTGGTCTGGCGCGGCAAGCGCGGCGCGTGGATCCGCCTCGCGGCCCTCGTCCTGGTGCTGGCTGGCCTCGCCGATCCGCGCATCATCAACGAGAAGCGGGACCGGCTGACCGATATCGTCGCCATCGCCGTCGATCGCTCCGGATCGCAGACGATCGGCAATCGCCAGCAGGAAACCGAGGCTGCGCTCAAGGCGCTGACG
Organism: Beijerinckiaceae bacterium; assembly: GCA_027533425.1. Lineage (GTDB taxonomy): Bacteria > Pseudomonadota > Alphaproteobacteria > Rhizobiales > Beijerinckiaceae > Rhabdaerophilum. Next base: position 22,533 of record JAPZUD010000006.1, read on the forward strand.
GACACGCTGAAGGACAGGCCGAATACCGAGATCCGCCTGATCGAGGTCTTCGACCGTGAAGGCAACGGCGACGGGACGCGCCTGTTCGATGCGGTTGCCGGCGCCACGCGGGACATCCCGCAGGACCGGCTCGCCGGCGTGATCGCCATCACCGACGGCGTGGTGCATGACATCCCGGCCGACAGGGCACGCCTGCCCTTTACCGCCCCGCTCCATGCCCTCGTGACCGGGCGGGCCGGCGAGTTCGACCGGCGAATCGAGCTTGTCGAGGCGCCACGTTTCGGCATTGTCGGGAAGGATGTGACAGTCAGCGTCCGGGTCGAGAACCAGGGCGCGCCAGCCGGCCCGGTCCGGATGACGATCCGCCAGAACGGGCAGGTTCTCGGCACGCGCAACATCATCGCCGGCGTGCCCGCGCGGCTGCCCCTGCGGATCGACCGCGCCGGCATGAACCTGTTCGAGATTTCGGTCGAGACGGCTCCGGGCGAACTGACCCCCCTCAACAACCTGCTCGCGCTGCCGATCGACGGCGTTCGCGAGAAGCTCCGCGTCCTGCTCGTCTCGGGTGAACCCCATGCCGGAGAGCGCACCTGGCGCAACCTGCTCAAGGCCGACCCCAATGTCGATCTCGTGCATTTTACCATTCTCCGCCCGCCGGAAAAGCAGGACGGCACGCCGACGAACGAATTGTCGCTGATTGCCTTCCCGACGCGGGAACTCTTCGTCACCAAGATCTCCGAATTCGACCTGATCATCTTCGATCGCTATTCGAACCAGACGTTCCTGCCGACGCTCTATTTCGAGAACATGGTGCGCTATGTGCGCGAAGGCGGCGCGATTCTCTTCGCGGTCGGGCCGGAAATCGTCGCACGCGGCGGATTGCTGACGACGCCCCTGCGTGAGATCATGCCGGCCGAGCCGACCGGCTCGATCGTCGAGCGGGCCTATCGCGCGGAAGTGACGGATCTCGGCCGCAAGCACCCCGTGACGCGAAACCTTGAAGGTGCAACCGGGCCGCAGGGAACGCCGGTCTGGTCGCCCTGGTTCCGGCAGATTGCCGCGCGCAGCCGCGAAGGCCAGAGCCTGCTCAACGGCATCGACAACTTGCCGCTTCTCGAATTGCGTCGCGAGGGCAAGGGCCGCGTCGGGCTCTTCCTCTCCGACCATGTCTGGCTCTGGGCCCGCGGCTATGCCGGTGGCGGCCCCTATCTCGACCTGCTTCGCCGCACGTCGCATTGGCTGATGAAGGAGCCGGAGCTGGAAGAAGAGGCGTTGCGCCTTTCTGTTGCGGCCGGCCGGATCCAGATCGAACGACGGACCATCGGCGGCCCGCCGGGTGACGCGCGGATCATCGAACCCTCTGGCGAGGCGCTGCCCGTCACGTTGAGCGAGGCGGAACCCGGGATCTGGCGTGCGGAGATTGCCATCCGGCGGGCCGGGCTCTACCGGGCCGAGAATGGCGGCCTTGTTGCTTTCGTCAATGCCGGCCAGCCCAATCCGAGGGAGTTCCGCCAGGTCGTCAGCACCGTCTCCGACCTGACGCCGATCGCCGAAGCGACCGGTGGTTCAGTGCGACGTCTCTATCCGAACGGAACGCTGGTCCTGCCCCGTCTGGTTGATATCCGCTCGGGCACCCGCTTCAGCGGCAGCGACTATATCGGCCTGCGCCCGACCGAGGCCTCCATCCTGCGTGGTGTCAGCGTCCTGCCGCTGGGGCTCGGCTTCCTTGGGCTGGGCCTCCTGCTGATCCCGATTCTCGCGACCTGGCTGGCAGAAGGGCTGCGCCGCAGGCGCCCGACCGGCGGCTGATTGTGCGTCAGCTGCCGCCGCGCACCTCGCCCCGCATCGTGGCGAGCGCATCCGGCTCGAGTTCCAGCGCCAGCAGGCGCATCGGGTCAACGGGGCCAGGCAAGGTGATCTGGCCCGGCGGTACGCGCCGGTAGCCGCTGCGCTTGTAATAGGCCTCATCCCCCACAAGGAGGATCAGCGTCGATCCCAGCGCACGGGCCGAATGGGCGCAGCGCTCCAGCAGGGCCCGGCCGATACCTTTCCCCTCGAAAGGCGGGTCGACCGTCAGCGGGCCCAGCATGAAGGCCGGCCGTGCGCCGATCCGGATCGGCGTCAGCTGGACCGCCGCCACCAGCAGCGATCCGACATGCGCGACGAAGGCAAGCCCTTCCGTCTGCCCGGCCTGTTCCCGGATGCGAAAGGCGGTCCGCGCAAAGCGGCCCGGCCCGAAGGCGCGGGCATGCAGCCGGTCGACCGCCTCGTCATCCTTCGGCTTCTGGTGGGTAATGATGAATTCGAGCCCCTGCATGGGCCGCGTGATCACCGGACTTGCTGCCGCCGTCAAGCGCTTTCACCAGAATGGCGAGGTCGGCCTGCCGTCAAGCCACTCCGCGAGGCGCGCGCGCGTGCCCGCCGTGGTCCCTTCCGGCAGGGCATCGAGCGGGAAGAACTGCGCCTCGGCGATCTCGCGGTCGGGCGGGCGTGGTCCGGTCTGCCGCACCTGGCGGATCCCGTAGACCGCCACATGGTCGCGCCGCGAGACATGGCGGTTCCAGTAGATCCCGACCAGTTCCGGAGGGCTCTCGGCGACGAGATTGCCCTCCTCGCGAAGCTCCATCGCCAATGCATCCTGGAGGCTCTGGCCCCATTCCACGCCGCCGCCCGGCAGATGCCAGCCGGTCAGGTAGGTATGCCGTACAAGGAAGACCCGGCCCTCCCCGTCCAGCGCGATCGCCCGGACGCCGAGCGTCATCCCCCGGGACAGGTAGAACCAGAGATGGAGGACCCGGCGGAGAACGCGCTTCCAGAACGGGATTGGTTGCCCCTGCGGCTTCTGGAGGCTTGACGGGGAAGGGGTTACACGCGACAGGGACGTATCGCGCCCACTGGCGTCGCGACCGGTTTCGAGGCCTGCTTGACCTTTACCCTCGCCCATCTCTCCGATCCCCATATCGGGCCACTTCCCCGGATCCCTTTCCGGGAGCTGCTGAACAAGCGGCTGACCGGTGCGCTCAACTGGCACAGCGCCCGAGCGACGATCCATAACATGGATGTGCTGGCCGCCATCATGGCGGACATCCTCGAGCAGGCTCCGGACCACATTGCCCTGACCGGCGACCTCGTCAATATCGGCCATGAGGATGAGTTCCCGCAGGCCCTGGCGACAACCGAAGTCCTTGGCGGGCCGGATCGCGTGAGCATCGTTCCCGGGAATCATGATGCCTATATCCGCGAATCACTGCCGGCCATGGCGGCCGTGTTCAGCCCCTTCATGTCGGGCGACACGGCTGAAAGCCACGCATTCCCCTATCTCCGCCAGCGAGGTTCCGTGGCACTGATCGGGGTCAATTCCGGCATTCCCACCTTGCCTTTCATGGCTACAGGAAAGGTTGGCCGTGCCCAGCGCCAGGCGCTCGCGGCGATGCTCGACGAAACGCGCAAGGCGGGTCTTTTCCGCGTGCTGATGATCCATCATCCGCCGGTCAGGAATGCCTCCCGCTTCGGGCGGAGCCTCAAGGACAACAAGGAATTCACGCGGCTGCTGGCCGAGCATGGTGCGGAGCTTGTGCTCCACGGCCATAATCACCGGCACTCGCTCAACGTGATCGAATCCACGTCGGGGCCGGTTCCGGTGGTCGGCGTGGGCTCGGCTTCCGCGGTACCCGGCACGCCACTGCACAAGGCGGAATATCATCTGATCCGAATCGACCCGGAAACCCGCAGCTTCGAATTGCGCCGGCGCGGCTTTGCCGGCCGGAAAAGCCAGATCGACGATCTGGGTGGCTTCTGCTTCCCGGTCATCCCGGGTTCGAGAACAAAACCTTAACCCGAATAAGCGCAAGGTATCGCCGTTTCGGATACTGGGGATCGACCACGTGACGGCCGCGCAACCGATAGACCTCCTGAGCGAGCAGCAGCCCCCGGCTGGTGCCGATGTTTCGGCCGCGCCGGCCCCTGTCCGCCGGGTCGCGGATGCGATGGACCGGGCCGCGATCCCCTACACACTCCTGATGCTGCCCCGCCCTATGACGGCTCCCGAAGACCTCGCGGACGCCTGCGGTTGCGAGGTCAACTTCATCGTCCAGGCCATGCTGATGCGCGGGAAGGCGACGAAGAAGAATTTCCTCATCCTTCATTCCGCCGCCACCCGCGTCAATGACCGTATTCTGGGTCCGATGGTGGGCGAAAATCTCCAACGGGCGGATGCCGATTTCACCATGCGTTTCACTGGCTTCCCGATGGGCTGTGTCCCGCCGATCGGCCATCAGAACCGGGTCCCGGTGCTCATGGATATCGGCCTGACCCGCTTTGCCCGGGTCTGGTGCCCGTCCGGGACACCCAACGCCCTGTTCTCGGTACCGACCCTCGTCCTTGCGCGGGCCATCTCCGCCAGGATCGTCCAGTTCAACTGATCTGTCCCGCTGCGGCATCCGGTCAAGGCACCCCTCTCGCCTTCGGGGATGCTTGCGCTATGGTGCCTGCCTCGAGCCCGCGGACCTGATGCAGGATGATGGATTTTCTTGACGAGTACTGGCTGAGGCCTGACCCGGCCGACCCGCGCCTCTCCGAGGCTGTTTCCGGCCATGACGAGACCGGCGCGGCCATCGAGACCCGCGTCACCGTCGAGCGACCGCTGACGCTGTTTCTCAATGCACGCGAGATCGTCACCATGATGACGATCGGCGATTACCCTGAATATCTCGCGCTCGGCTACCTGCTGAACCAGAACATGCTCTCGCCGGAAACGGAAGTGACGGCGGTCGAGCATGACGAGGATCTGGATGTGGTGGTGGTCCGGACAGCGACCGAAACCGACTTTGAGGAAAAGCTGAAGAAAAAGGTCCAGACTTCCGGTTGCGCGCAGGGCACGGTCTTCGGTGACCTGATGGACGTGATCGAGAATGCGCGGCTGCCGCAAACACCGCTGCGCACATCCTGGCTTTACCACCTGACCCACAAGATCAACCAAACGCCCTCGCTCTACCTCGAATCCGGTGCGATCCATGGCAGCATTCTCGCCTGCGAGGATCGCCCGCTCGTCTATCTCGAGGATGTCGGGAGGCATAATGCAGTCGACAAGATTGCCGGCTATATGTATCGGCATGCGGTCGATCCGGCCGACAAGATCTTCTACACAACCGGCCGCCTCACCTCGGAAATGGTGATCAAGACAGTCCGCATGGGAATACCGGTCCTGGTCTCTCGATCCGGCTTCACAGCCTGGGGTGTCGAACTGGCGCGCAAGGCCGGGCTCACACTGATCGGCCGGGCGCGGGGCAAACGCTTCATCGTTCTCTCTGGCCAGGACAGGCTGATCTACGATCAGGATCTCGCCTATATCCCCGAGGAATCGGCGCGGAACCGCCGGAAAGGTGCCGGAGAATGAGCCTGGCCTATGTCATCCTTGCCGGCGGCAGGGCCACCCGGATGGGCGGGGGCGACAAGCCATTGCAGCGCCTCGGGGACCGCGCCATTCTTGACCGGGTCATCGAGCGCCTGGCGGCACCGCCCGGACATGTTGCGCTCAATGCGAACATGGATCCCGGTCGATTTGCCGGCTACTCTCTTCCCGTTATTGCAGATGCATTTCCGGATTATCCGGGTCCGCTCGCCGGGATCCTTGCGGGCCTCGATTGGGCTGCCGGGCAGCACGGCATCACTGACATTGTCTCTGTTCCCGGTGATTGCCCGTTCATCCCGAAGGACCTCGCATCGCGCCTGCTGGCAGGGCGCGCCGGTGCAGGCACCGGCTTTGCCTGCGCAGCATCAGGCGGCTGGACGCACCCGGTGATCGGACTCTGGCCGATTACGTGTCGTAACGACCTCCGCGAGGCTCTCGCGGCGGGTGAACGCAAGATCGACCGTTTCACCGGACGCTATGGTTGCGCCGCCGTAGAATGGCCGATCGCGGGCTATGATCCCTTCTTCAACGTGAACACCCCGGACGAATTGCTGCAGGCCGAAGCCCTGCTTCCGCTTGTCGGGGGCAGCCAAATACCCTAGATTTGCAATGCGTTTCACGTCGGCTCATGGCCGGACCAAGGAGAAAAAAATGAAGTCTTTCGCTCTGGCGATTGCCGCGATCCTCGTCATCTCGATTGGCTCTTCGTTCGTGCTGAACGCCAATTTCCAGAAGTCAGCCGATCAGGCCTATGCCACGACGGGTGCCCGCCTCGATCGGGCCAATTGATCGTCAGACCATCAGGTCAGCATAGGAATAGAACGCGACAGGCTCGCCCGGCTGAACGGCGAGCCTTTCTTCTTCCAGTTCTACAAGACCATCCGTTGCGATCAGCGAGGAAATGAGGCCGGCCCCATCGCGCGGGAACCGTTGAGCTTCAAGCGCGCCCCCATGTCCGGCGATGCTCGCCCGGACATATTCGAGCCGCTCCGCCTTCTTGCGATAGGGAAACCCGGCGGGAAGCCAGCGCGGCAGCGGCCGGACCGGCCTGGCCCCGGCAAGCATGTCCAGTACCGGCCCGACAAAGCGCGCGAACGTCACCAGAACTGCTGCGGGATTCCCGGGCATGCCCAGTATGACCGCCTTTCCGAGATGGCCCATGGCGATGGGCCGGCCCGGCTTGATGGCGAGGCGCCAGAAATCCAGCCGACCGGCCTCCTCGACCGCAGAGCGGACGTGATCTTCTTCCCCGGCAGAGACGCCGCCACTGGTCAGCAGCACATCGTGATCGCGCGAGGCCACAACCAACGCCTCAAGGATAGCGCCTCGTGAATCCGGCAGGATCCCGAGATCGGTAGCAGCGATGCCGCGGTTGCGCAGAAGAGCCATCAACATGGGTCGGTTTGCGTCCCGGATCGCACCGGGCGGCAAAAGCGCAGCATGTCCGACATCGCGCAGTTCGTCCCCTGTCGAGAAGACCGCCACGCGGAGCTGTCGCCGGGCAAGCACCTCTCCGATACCCAAAGCCGCAACTGCCGAAAGTCCTCGCGCATCCAGGCGGCTCCCCACCGGAATGACCGGCTGGCCAACCTCGAAATCCTCACCCGCCGCCCGGCTGTTGGCGCCCGGTTTGAGGCCGGGCGGCAGGATCACCGCATCGCCGTCGAGCGACACATCTTCCTGCATGAACACCGTATCGGCGCCGGGAGGCATCATCGCCCCGGTGAAGATGCGCATGGCATGGCCAGGCAGCAATGCCGGCACGGCGAGCGCTCCGGCGGGGATGCGCCCGGCAACCGGCAGGCGCGTCGGTCCATTCGCCTGCAGGTCGACATGCCGGACTGCATAGCCATCGACCGCAGAATTGGCGAAACCCGGAACCGGCACCGGCGCCAGCAAGGTGGAAGCCAGGATGCGCCCTTGCGCGTGGGCAAGCGGCACCTGTTCGATATCTGTCACCGGAACAAGACGGGTCGAGAGATCGTCCAGCGCCGCATTCAGCCGAAGAAGCGTGCCGCCGAAGGCAAAACAGTCGTTCGAGAGTTGCGCCAATTCCGGGCTCCCCGCTGGCCGAACGGTCGATCAGGCCGGAAAGATCGCGCGCATCGGCGCGGCCTTCTCCAGCGCCAGATGGGCGATGGCCGGGACATCGTCAAGATGGACCTGCGGCAGCCCGGTCTCCGGGAAGGGCCGGTCGGTTGCGATGCCGACAATGTACGGATCGCCGGGATGCAGGGCCGGCTTGCCGTTTCCGGAGCGGAAGATTTCGACTTTCGGATGCCGTTCGCGCTTGAACCCCTCCACCAGCACCAGATCGACAGGCGCGAGCTTGCCGAGCAGGTCCTGTAATGTCCATTCCGGCCCGCCACGCAATTCATGGACCAGCGCAAAGCGGTTCGCCGAACTGACAAGAACTTCGGTCGCACCGGCCATGCGATGCTGGTAACTGTCTTTGCCCGGCTGATCGATCTCGAACCGGTGATGGGCGTGTTTCAGCGTGGATACGCGCAAGCCCTGCCCGACCAGATAGGGAACGAGTTTCGAGACCAGGGTTGTCTTGCCCGCGCCGCTCCAGCCTGCCAACCCGATGATCTTCATACCGGCCTCCTCATGAAAAAAGGGCGCGAATCGCGCCCTTTTTCAAGCCCTCAAAGGCGGGTTCATTCGGCCGGCTGCGGAGCGGCATGGCCCGCCGGCCGCTTGCCCTTCATCACTTCCTCGACCCAGAGCGAGTGATGCTCCTTGGCCCAGTTGAGATCGACCTCGCCGGAGCCCATCGCATCAAACGCGCCTTCCATGCCGACAGAGCCGATATAGATATGCGCGATAATGATGGCGATCATCACGAAGGACGTGGTGCCATGCAGCGTTGCCTGCCATTGCACGTGTTCGATCGATTCCGCTGTCGGGAAAAGCAGGTGCCAACCCGAAAGCGAGAGCAGGAAGCCTCCGACGACCACGCTCCAGAAAATGATCTTCTGACCGCCATTGAAGCGCTTGGCGGGCGGATGACCCTTGCCGAGCAGACCACCACCGGCGGCAAACCACTGAAGATCGACAGCGCTGGGGATATTGTCCTTCACCCAGATCAGGAAAGTCAGCAGCACACCTGCCATGAAGGCAAAGCCGACATAATTATGCACGAGCTTTGCAAAGCCGGCCCAGGCCGCGAAGGCCTCGGGGCCCATCACAGGCGCCAGCACCACCTTGCCGAAGGTGACGTTGATCCCGGTGATCGCCAGCACGATGAAGCTCGTTGCAGTCAACCAGTGGGTGAACCGGTCCAGCGCACCGAAGCGAAGGATCTTCATGCCCGACAGGCCGGCATCGATCCGGATCTTGCCGCGCATCATGTAGAAAACCACCAGCACGATGGCGATGCCGATCAGCGAGTAGGCGCCGAGCTTGGGCAGCGTCTCCTGGTTGAAGGCGCGCCAGTCACGGCCAGGCTGGATCAGGTTTGCTGCCTGCTTGTCCGGGATGGAAATGCGACCGGCAACCGGAGCACCCGGCTTGAGCGCCTGGAGAAGCTGCTCTTCCTTGACCGCCTGCGCCGTCGGATTGACGCTGGTCGGCTGCTGGGCGAGGGCGGGAAGGCTTGAAGCCCCGAGCAGGGCAACGAGACCGAAAGCGAGCGCACGAAACGCGGCGGAGAGTTTTGAAGCCATGGTGGCCTCCTTCTCATCTCATGGTCTGGATCAGCGCGGGGTTGCCCCCGCGCACCGGCAATCGGCGGTCAGAGCGCCACGGTTTCCTTGTAGGCGACCTTCCATCCCCAGGCACCGGAGCCATAGCCGCGCTTGGCCACACGCTCCTTGTAGATCTGGGCGATGATGTCGCCATCGCCGGCCAGCAGCGCCTTGGTCGAGCACATTTCCGCGCAGAGCGGAAGCTTGCCCTCGGCCAGACGGTTGCGCCCGTACTTGTCGAGCTCGGCCTGGCTGCCATCGGCTTCCGGGCCGCCCGCACAATAGGTGCACTTGTCCATCTTGCCACGCGAGCCGAAGTTGCTGGTCTTCGGATATTGCGGTGCGCCGAACGGGCAGGCGTAGAAGCAGTAGCCGCAGCCGATGCAGAGATCCTTCGAGTGCAGCACCACCGCATCGGCCGTGGTGTAGAAGCAGCTCACCGGGCAGACCGACGCGCAGGGCGCATCGGTGCAGTGCATGCAGGCCATGGACACCGAGCGCTCGCCCGGCTTGCCGTCATTGATAGTCACGACACGCCGGCGGTTGATCCCCCACGGCACTTCATGCTCGTTCTTGCAGGCAGTCACGCAGGCGTTGCATTCGATGCAGCGGTCCGCGTCGCAGAGAAATTTCATGCGAGCCATTGTTCACTTCCTCCCTTACGCGGCGCGGATCTGGCAGAGCGTGACCTTGGTTTCCTGCATCCCGGTGACGGGATCGTAGCCATAGGTCGTCACAGCGTTGACGCTTTCCCCGAGGACATACGGGTCCGTCCCCTTCGGATACTTGCCGCGCTGGTCCTCACCCTGGAACCAGCCGCCAAAGTGGAACGGCATCCAGGCAACACCCTTGCCGACACGCTCGGTGACGAGCGCCTTCACGCGCGCCTTCGAGCCGTTCTCCGGACCGAGCACCCATACCCAGGCACCATCCCGGATACCGCGATCGGCGGCGTCGGCCGGATTGATCTCGACGAACATGTCCTGCTGCAACTCGGCCAGCCACGGGTTCGACCGGGTTTCTTCCCCGCCGCCCTCGTATTCGACCAGACGGCCGGAGGACAGGATGATCGGGAATTCCTTCGCGATCCCCTTGTCGACAGCCGCCTTCTGCACCGTGAAGCCGATATTCGGCACGCGGAACTGGCGGAAATCCGGTCGGGTCGGATATTGCGCAACAAGATCGGTGCGCGGCGTGTAGATCGGCTCGCGGTGGACCGGGATCGGATCGGGCAGGTTCCAGGCATTCGCACGGGCCTTGCCGTTCCCGAACGGGATACAGCCATGCTCGAGCGCAACACGCTGGATGCCGCCGGACAGGTCGATCGCCCACGACACGTTATCGGGTGCATTGCCGCCGATCCGTTCAATCGTTGCCTTTTCGGCCTCCGTGAGGTCCTTGTCCCAGCCAAGGCGCTTCAGCATCCCGTAGGTGAATTGCGGGTAGCCGTCCTTGATCTCGGAGTCTTTGGAGAAGGAGCCCTCAGACAGGAGGTTGACCTTCTTCTTGGAACCATCGGCTTGCGGCTCTTCATATTCCACCCCGAACCGGGCGCGGAAGGTCCCGCCGCCATCCTTGACATGCAGGTTGGTGTTGTAGAGCTGGTGCGTGCCCGGATGCCGGTATTCCGGCGTCCCCCAGCACGGCCAGGGCAGGCCGTAATAATCGCCGGCGATTTCGGCCGGTGCATCCTTCGGGGCGCGCAGCGAGACCAGGTCAAACTTTTCCTGGTGCTTCATATGCGCCTTGAGACGCTCCGGAGACTGGCCGCAATAGCCGGTCGACCAGCCACCACGATTGATCTCGCGCAGGATCGACTCGGGTTCCGGCTCCATGCCGTATTTGCCCTTCACCATCGTGATGTTCTTGAACATCCGGTCGGCGAAGCCGAGCTTCTGGGCGAACTGATGCAGCACCCAGTAGTCATTGGCGCTCTCGAAGATCGGGTCGACGACCTTTTCGCCCCACTGGATCGAGCGATTCGACGCCGTACGCGAGCCTGCGCACTCGAACTGCGTGCAGATCGGCAGCAGATAGGTGCCGTTCTTGCGGTTCGAGATATGGGCGAAGGTGGTCGGATGCGGGTCAGCGACGACCAGCAGCTCGGCCTTCTCGAGGCCCTTCACCATTTCCGGCATGCGGGTGACGGTGTTGCCCCCATGACCCATCACGAAAACGCCCTTCACGTTGTCGCGCTGGGAAACCTGATCCTTGGGCAGGCTCACGGCATCGAACCAGCGGGTCGACGGAATGCCGGGCACGCCCATCATGGACGTTTCCTTGCCATCCGCCCCCTTCGTGACATCGAAACGGCCCTGCAACCAGGAAATCTCGGTTTCCCAGACACGCGCCCAGTGGGCCCATGCGCCGGCATCGAGCCCGTAATAGAGCGGCAGCGTCGTCACATCGAGGCCGAGATCGGTCGCGCCCTGCACGTTGCAATGGCCGCGGAAGATGTTTGCACCATTGCCGACCCCGCCGACATTGCCGGTGGCGAGGAGCAGGATGCAGAAGGCGCGGACATTCGCCGTGCCGACAGTCTTCTGGGTGGCGCCCATGCACCAGATCAGCGTGGAGGGCTTCTCGGTGGCGAAGGTCTTGGCGACGCGCTCGAGCTGGGCACCGGGAATGCCGGTGACACGCTCGACTTCCGCCGGGGTCCACTTCTCGACCTCCTTGCGGACCATGTCCATGCCGTAGACGCGCTGCTGGATGAATTCCTTGTCTTCCCAGCCGTTCTTGAAGATGTGGTGCAGCATGCCCCAGATCACCGGAATATCGGTGCCCGGACGCATCCGCACATATTCCGTCGCATGCGCCGCGGTACGGGTCATGCGCGGATCGATGACGATCATGTTGGCGCGGTTGACTTCCTTGCCGCTGAGCACGTGCTGCAGCGAGACCGGATGCGCTTCCGCCGGGTTGCCGCCCATGATGATCATGGTCTTGGCCTTGCGGATATCGTTGTAGGAATTGGTCTGCGCGCCATACCCCCAGGTGTTCGCGACACCGGCCACCGTGGTCGAGTGGCAGATGCGGGCCTGATGGTCGACGTTGTTCGTGCCCCAATAGGCCGCGAACTTGCGGAACAGATAGGCACCCTCGTTCGAGAATTTCGCCGAGCCGAGGAACCAGAGCGAGTCAGCGCCGGACTTCTCGCGGATCTCCAGCATCTTCTTGGAAATCTCGTCGAAAGCGACGTCCCACGAGATGCGCTGCCATTCGCCATTGACGAGCTTCATCGGATACTTGATCCGGCGCTCGCCCTTGACCAGCTCGCGCACTGCCGCGCCCTTGGCGCAATGCGTGCCACGGTTGATCGGGCTTTCCCAGGCCGGCTCCTGGCCAACCCAGACGCCTTCCTGGACCTCGGCCTTCACCGTGCAGCCCACCGAGCAATGGGTGCACATGTTCTTCTTCATCTCGACCGGCTTGCCGGCAACCGGCATCTTGGCCTGGGCCTCGCGGACCGAGCCGAACCCGATTGACCCGATGGCCGCGAGCCCGCCGGCCGCGAGGCCGGACCGGCGCAGGAATGCGCGACGATCGAGCCGTTCGGCACCGGTGGCGGCCAAGGCTGCAGCGAGGCCCTGGCGGGCGGCTTGCCCTTCCTTGCGCTTGATCAGCATGGCGTTTTCCTCAGTAGCGATTGGTTGCGTAGTAGGTCTTCACGTGGTCGGTCTCGCGATAGCGCGCCTTCTTCTTGTCGGCGTCGTTCTCGCTGGCTGCCGCCGGCACGACAGCGGCCCCGGTCGCGGCGGCCGCAGCAGAAGCGCCTGCGAGGCCAGCCTGCAGGAAGCCGCGGCGGGAGCGGTCAATCTTCTCGGGATTGTCGTCTTTTTTCGTGCTCATGCGCTTGCTCCTTGGCTGGCGTCGATCGCATCGGTTTGTTCAGTCACGTCAGGATCCAGCGCGAAGGCCTCGCGCTCGATTCGCATGAATTCGAGGCCGAGTGCCCCGACCCTGCGGTAGAAATTCGCGGCATCGGCCTTGGCGAGGTCGGCAAAGAACCGCTCGGCCCAGGGCTCGATATGCCGCGCGAAGAAACGGTTCTGCTCGGTCACCTCGGCGACGAAGCGGCGGGCAATAAGCCCCGCCATCGTCTCGAGCAGGAACCCGAGATGGTCCTCCGGTTCCGACATGCCTTCGGAGCGCTCGACACCCAGACGGCGCATGTCCTGCCGCACCCGCACAAGCGGCCGCTCATACAGGAAACCTGTCAGGTAATACGAGGCATAGGGGAGCAACTCGCCCCGCCCGACACCGATGAAAAGGTCGAAATGCTCGCGCGCGATCCTGTCTGCGCCCGGCACGTCGGCCGCCTCGGCAATCGCCATGAGGGCCTGCCCCAGAGCGCTGTCATCCCCCTGCAGGCGCCGGAGGTCGATCAACACGCGCTCGTCCGGCACTTTCAGCAGGAGATGCGAAAGGAGCAGGTACAGCCGCGAGCGCGCCTCATCGATCGCGTCGAGCGGCGGGGCTTCGTCCGAATGCGGATAAAGGTCGGGGCGCAGGACATGGCGGGGAACTGAAGTGACGTTCTCGACGGCAATGACCCGCTCCGCAGGCACACGCGTCCAGATGGAAACCGAGGGCTGCGCGATGCCAAGCAAGCGCGAGAGGGCAGAAATGCCACCTACCGCGCGAATGGCTTCCTGAAGGCCTGCGTCTCTCATCCCGAACCCAAGTTTGCGGCTTTTGCCGTCTTCTAAACTGGAATGGTTCGAGAGTATAGGATGGCCCTATGACGCGCAAGCATATTCATTATTCAGTTTGGCAGCGCACCGCCATGCCTCCGGCGAGGGAAGATAGTTTCAAGGCTTTCATCGGCGGTTTCCTTGGCAACCATCGGCTCCTCGTCGGAATCCGCCGGGATCGCGACAATTTGCCCCGCAGCCGGCGAATCAACCACCGGAACCGGTTCGGATAGCTCGGCGCGTGTTTCGTCCTGATTCGCGGCAGGGGTTTCGGCCGGCAGCCCGGCCGCTTCATCGTCCGCCGGCGCCTCCGGATCCTTTTCGCCCATGATCCGCCGCAGCATGGTCGAGGGGTCAAACCCGGCCTCCATAGGACCGAAACCCGGCATGGCGTTGGGATCATTGAAATCCCACGCATATTCGGCAAATCGATCCGGCGCGCTCAGGATCGGGTCCAGCACCCACATCTTGCGCAGCGCGGCATTGCGCAACGCTTCCGGCACACCCTTCTGCAGGAACTGCGTGAAATCGCTCTCCGACGTCAGGGCCTCCAGCGGCGTGAGGGTCGAGATGTCGAATTCGGGCTCTGCCTCGACGGGAAGCGCAGGCTCGCCCTCTGCCGCCGCAGACACCGATGACGGATCATCCGGAACCGGTGCGCCGGTCTCCGGCTCCGGCTTCAGCTTCCGCCGCGACCAGCGACTGAGAAATCCTTCGCCCTGGCTCATGGCCTAGCCTTCCTCGCCCATCGGGCGGCGCGCAAGCCGGTTCGGATCGGCCCGGTCACGCTTGCGCTTGAAGAATTCGCGCTCGACATGGTGCGTATCGACGAATTGCGCCACGAAATGGGCGATTTCCGGCACCATCGGCACGGTATCGACAATGTTCGTACCGGTTTCGGTATGCGCCTCGCCCTCTGCCGGATCAGCTGTCACGGCAACCAGCATCAGCCCCGCCTCGGGATGCTCCTCGCGCATCGCCACCCAGAGCTTGGGCGCACCGCTCATCATATTGTCGCGGTAATTCGCCGTATCCACCGAGGCGAGGGTGATCCGCGCTGCGCCGGCATAATAGCGCTCGCCATCCGGCAGGGTCTCGATCAGCGTCATCGGCGCGGCCTCCGGCAGACCGGGCAGGACAGCCACGGGCGACCAGGTATGGTCGATCCAGGGGCTGGCGGCCTTGCGCTTCTCGACGATGACGCCCACGGCGATGCTGTCCTCGGCCATTGTTCGCCTCCTCAGCCGGCATCCGGCGCCAGCGGCAGGCCGGCAATCAGGTTCTGTGGCTTGATGCGGACCAGCCGGTCCGCTGTGGAGCCCAGCAGCGCGAAAGCCTTCCTGCCGCGCTTGTCGGCGCGGATCCGGGCATGATCGGGCAGGGTGAAGGTGAAGAGGGCCAGCAACCGCGCCCGCTGGTCGTCGCTCAGGGCTTCGCCGTTCCAGACGCGGTTGCCGATCGCCGTGCCCTCGGCATCCAGCGCCACGAACCACGCAAAGCGCTCCTCGGAGAAGGAATCGACCGGCGTGAAAGCGATCTCGATTCCGAGCAGATGCCGGATCCAGCGCGTCATCGCCCGCGCCAGGGCAGGCCGGCCATGCGTGGGATTCGTCAGGTCAAAGACCAGATCATGCGCATCGCTGCGGCCGTGATAGCCCGCCGCCGTCTCGGGCGAGAGCACCTCCAGTTCCGATACGGCCGGCCCGCCGAGCATCGAGAGCAGGGGCGAATGGTCGCGCGCATGCTCGTGCTGCTCGATCGCCTCCTGATCGGCGAGGAGGACCGAACCCTCGTGGACGGTCACGCGCTGGGTGCGCCAGAAGCATTCGGCGGCGCGCAGCACATGGGCATCCTCTTCCTCGTCGAACGCGTTCCGCGCAACAAGATGCACCAGTTGCTGGAGGAAGAGCGGCGGAATGCCGGAAAGGTCGCCCCGGACCAGCGAGAGATAGGCGGCCTCGAGGGTCGGCGCGGCGAGGATCCGGTCCCGGAAGGCGAGGAACAGCCCGAGATTCTCGCGCGCATCGGCATCGGCGATCAGCGCGATCTCATCGGCTGCCACCACCTGCCGCGGCGTCTCGAGCAGGCTGGCATGCAGGCCGCGCTCGACAGGGCAGGCCTCCGCCGGAGGCACCAGTTCAGGCCGGGCGAGATAGGCGCGCAGGAAAGCATCCGTCGCCACGAGACCGCCTCCCTCGATCCGGTCGACAAGGTGATGGCCGCTCGCCACCCAGAAATCAGGCCGTTCCGGAATCATGTCCTGTCCGTTCCCTTCAGGCCGGCCATGCCGGCAAGATCGAGTTGCTCGTCGGGCGCCTCGTCGGGCACCTCCATGAAACTGAAGGCCCGCGAATGCCGTTCATCCGTTCCCGGCAGCAGGGTCCGGAAGCGCTCGACGATCTCGCCATCCTCGACCACCCGGTGGATCGCGACAAGCACGCCGGGCCCGGGCGCCGCCAGTTCCTCGGCATAGGCAACCTCGCTTTCCGCCGCCGGCAGGGCCGCCGCGAGATCGGGCGCGCCGCAGCGTGCCACAAGTTGCTCGGCCAGCTGCCGGACCAGCAGGGACCGTTCGAGATCGGTGGCTTCGACGATCGTCGCCAGGGTTGACCAGCCGAAGCTCTCCACGCCCAGCAGGCCGGAGCGAAAGGCCGAGCGTTCCTTGCCGAGCAGCCCGTCGACCGGCTGTTCCCAGAACAGGAACGTGCCCGGCACCGCCCACTCGCCGGGCTCGGCCGCGCGCGTGAACACAAAGGCATCGGAGGGATCGAGGCGGATCGTGCGCAACAATTTCGGCATCTTAGGGCGAAAACTCATAAAGGAGGCGCATTTGATGGGAGTTTCGGGGTGAAAATGGCCGGAACCGGCGCGCAGCCTTGACGTCCGTCAGGGCAAGCGTTGGTTTCGAGGCAGTTTCTCTCCGAAACCCCACCGGAGGCGCGGTGAATTTGAATCATCTTTCGCGTCCTTTCCCTCCCAAACCCGACGGTTTGCTTCGGGAAAGCCCACGAAACCTGATTGGCAAATTCCCTCGCGTCAAATGTCGCCTCCTTTATGGGTTTTCGCCCTAGCCCCGCGGTTCGTTGAGCAGCGGATCGAACCAGTCCGGCCGCGCCAGGGCGGGCACCAGCTTTTCCCGCGCCTGCGCCTCGCCGCCCGGGCCCTGGATCAGCAGGTCGCCATTCTCGTCGATGCCGCGCCGGCCCCTGGACTCACCCTTCTCGAGGAACGAGAGATAGCGTGGCCCGATGCCGGAAAAACCGCGCTCCTGCCAGGAATCGACCTCGACGAGAAAATGCCGCGAGAACGAGGCGGCGAATGCCGGCGGGTTCCACGCCTCGAACCCCTCGTCATCCAGCGTGGTGATTTCGGGCGCAAGGCCGACGCCGAGTTCGCGCACGCCCCCGGCCCGCACCATCGCGCCGAAGACCAGCCAGTCCGGCGTCGCCTGGTCCTCCGCCCCCGGCGGATGGCCGAGTCGCCCCCCGCCGACCAGCGCGCCATCGAAATAGAGCGAGCCGGGATAGCGGATCGTGATCGGCTTTTCCGGCGGAGAGAGCACCGAAAGCGCCTCCGCGAGGGCATTCATTCCGGCAAAGAAGATTTTCCGTGCCAGCCATAATGGCTCTTCGGGTTCGAGCACCAGGGCGAATTCGATCAGCTCGAAACGGCCGACATAGTAGAGGCTGCCCGCGCCGCGATGGGCATCCCCCGTCGCGCTGGCCCCGGCCACGGCCGCCTGGAAGGCGTCTTCGCGCTCGCGGAGGCGGATCGGGGTGATCAGGGGCGGAAAACGTGCAATATCGTCCATGGTCCAGCTTTCGAGGCCGTTGTTGTTCCGGAAGGCCTGCCGGGGATCGGGAGGTGCCCCGAAGATCCCCCCTTGCTTCCGGCGAGACATTCTTATTTGAAGACATTCCAAAAAAGACAAGAGCGGGTGATCAAGACACCCGACCGGAGAGGAGCCGGCACCGCATGCCCCCCAGCGCACCCGAAGGCACGCAGATGGACGGCAAGGCGCCGCAGATCGTGGTCTGCTCCTGCGAGAAAACCTTCGTTCCCGACCTCGCGGCCATGGCGGCCGGCCTCGGCCTCGCCGAAGGTTCGATCGCGGGCTGCTCGAATCTCTGCGGCGCCGAGCAGGACCGGCTCGCCCGGCTGGCCGCCGGCACCGGCGGGCTGGTCGTTGCCTGCCGGCAGGAAGAGGCGACGCTCCGCGGCGTGCTCGAGGATGCCGGCTATTCCGGCAGCCAGACCTATCTCGATATCCGCAATGCCGGTGGCTGGTCGACCGAGAGCGCCGCAGCCGGGCCGAAAATGGCGGCTTTGCTCGCCGGCTCGATGCTCGAGCCACCGGCCCTGCCCTTCGTCACGCTCGAGAGCCAGGGCGTGACCCTTGTCTACGGCACCGATGCCACGGCCATCGATGTCGCCCGGCGCCTCGCCGACACGCTCGACGTCACGGTCATCCTGCGCAGCCCGAAAGAGGTCGCGCCGCCGGCCAGACGGGAATTCCCGATCGCGCGCGGCCGCATCCGCCAGGCCAGCGGCCATCTCGGCGCCTTCCAGCTGGTCGTCGACGACTTCGCGCTTTCGCTGGCCTCCTCCCGTGCGGCTCTGGCTTTCGGTGATCCGCGCGACCAAGCCCGCTCGACCTGCGACCTCATCCTCGATGTCACGGGAGACCGGCCGCTTTTCCCGGCCGATGACCTGCGGGACGGCTATCTCCGCGCCGACCCGCGGGATCCGGTCGCGCTCGACCGGCTGGTGACCCGCGCGAAGGATCTCGTCGGCACATTCGACAAGCCGAAATACATCACCTTCGATTCCGGCCTCTGTGCCCATTCGCGCTCGACCATCACGGGATGCACGCGCTGCCTCGAGATCTGCCCGACAGGGGCCATCACACCGGCGGGAGACCATGTCTCGATCGATCCGCAGATCTGCGCCGGCTGCGGCGGCTGCGCCTCCGTCTGCCCGACCGGCGCGGCCAGCTATGCGCTGCCGGCGACGGATTACGTCCTGAAGAAGGTGCGGACCATGCTCCGCGCCTATGACCAGGCTGGCGGCCGTGATGCGACTCTGCTGTTCCACGATGCGGAACACGGCGAACCGATGATCGATGCCCTTGCCCGCTTCGGCGATGGCCTGCCTGCGCGCGTCATCCCCGTTGCACTCAACGAGGTGACACAGCTCGATCTGGCGGAAGTCGCCGGCAGTTTCGCCTACGGCGCCGCCGCCATCGCGGTGTTGACACACGCGAAACCAAGGCACGACATCACCCCGCTGGTCAGGCTCGGCGAAACGCTGGCAAGCCTGCTCCCGGCGCTCGGCCATGCGCCGGAAGCCTTCGCCGTGATCAGCACCGACGATCCCGATGCCCTGCTGGCGGGCCTCCGCGCCCTGCCGTCCGGCAGCAAGACGGGCAAGGCCAGCTTCCTGCCGCTCGGCGCGAAACGCCCGCTCACCATGCTCGCCCTGCGGGAATGGCATGCGGTCGCACCGGAGCGGCCGGCAGTGGTGCCGCTCGCCAAAGGCGCCGGCTTCGGCAAGGTCGAGGTCAACGCGGAAGGTTGCACGCTCTGCCTGTCCTGCGTCTCGACCTGCCCGGTCGATGCGCTCAGCGCCAATCCGGACCGGCCCGAACTGCGCTTCCAGGAGGATCTCTGCGTGCAATGCGGCCTCTGCCAGGCCACCTGCCCGGAAAAGGTCATTACCCTCGTTCCGCAACTCGATTTCACCCGGATCAATGCCAGCCCGGTCACGCTGAAGCACGAGGAACCCTATCCCTGCGACAAATGCGGCAAGCTCTTTGGCACGCGCTCGACCATCGAGAAGATCAAGACCAAGCTCGGTGGCAAGCACTGGATGTTCTCGGGCCCGAATGCCGACCGGCTGAAGCTGATCGGCTATTGCGATGATTGCCGCATCGAGACGGCCACGCTGCAGGGCTTCGACCCCTATGCCGGCCCGGAGCGCCCGCGCGTCCGGACGACCGAGGATTACTTCCGGGCCCATCCCGAGGATCCGGACAAGAGCTGATCGTCAGCGCGTGGCCTTGTCGAGGAAATCGACGAGCGCCTCGAGATCGGCGGGGTCACGCACCTGCTGCTCCGGCATCTTGGTGCCGGGCGTATAGGCCATCGGCCCGAGGGTGAAGAGCTTGGCGATGGTCTCGCGGCTCCAGACGATGTCCATCGCGGTCAACGCCGGCGAATAGGCATAGCCCGGTGCCGTGGCGATCCGCCGCCCCATCACGCCATGCAGCGTCGGGCCCGCGCGGTTGCCGTCATCCGGCGTCAGTGTATGGCAGGCGATGCAGGCCTTGAACACCTCCGCACCGCGATGCTGGGCGAAGCGCTGGATCAGGGCATCGGTCTGGTCCGCAAGTACCGGATTGACCGGTTCGCCCGTCGCCACCAGCCAGCGGCGGACCAGCCGGTCCGCCCCGCCGGTCAGGATCTCGCGTCCATCCGCCGAGAAGGCGAGCGACCAGAGCGGGAAGGCCGGCCCCGCCATCCGCCGGAAAACCTTGCGCTGGCCACGCTCGATCATCACCAGCGCGCCGCGGAAGCCGGCAACAGCCACGAGATCCGCCTTCGGCTCGACCGCCAGCGCAACAATCGGCACCTCGACGACAGGCATGGCCTCGAAGGCGCCGCTGGCCGGATCGATGAAGCGCAGCTGCCCGTCCGCCCCCGCAGCGAGAATCTCGCCACCGAGAATGGCCAACGTGTTCACCGGCAGGCCGATCTCCACCTGCAACGGGCTGCCGCCATTCCGGAGGATGCGCACGAGACCATCATAACCGGCGGTCACCAGCGTCCCGTCGGGCAGGAAAGCCACGGCATTGACCGGCCCGCGATGCCCCTCGACCCGCTGCGCCTCGCCGCCGGCCAGCGGCCAGAGCCGCACCGTGCCATCCCAGCTGGCAGAGGCGAGAACTTGCCCGTCCGGCGCGAGGGCAAGGCCGGCAATCGGCCCGCCATGGCCCTCGAGCACGCGATGCGGCAGGCTCTCGCCCGGGCGCCAGAGCGCGATCCGGCGATCCTCGCCGGCACTGGCGAACCCGCCATCCGGCAGACGCAGCACAGCATTGACCGCGCCGTCATGGAAGCGGTGGACCAGCAGGGCCCGCCCGGTCGCGAGGTCCCAACGGATGACGGTCGTATCGAAACTGCCCGTGACCGCTTCGCCCGCCCCGATGGCAATGGTCCGGACCGGCCCGCCATGGCCGCGCAGGTCCGCAGAGCCAGCAGGTGCCCCGCCACCGGCGAGAGTGGCAGCAATCAGCAGGAAAAACGAGGCACGGCCTCTCGACGTCGACGACATGCCTCAACATATGCGAAGGGGTTTCGGGACGGGAAGATCCAACTTGCCACAGGGGGCCATCGCGTGAGCGGAACAACACTCGACCTGATGGGGCTGAAATGCCCCCTGCCCGCCCTCAAGACACGCAAGGCCCTGAAGGGCCTGCCGCCGGGCACGCGCCTCGTCGTCACGGCGAATGATCCGCTGGCCGAGATCGATATCCCCAACCTCATCCGCGAAACCGGCGACACGTTGGTCTCGAGCCGGCGTGAACCGGATCGCCTCGTCTTCGAGATCGAGAAGGCCTGAACCGGCTGCTCAATGCGCCGGCTGGGCGAAAGCCAAAGCCGCCGCAACCGCGAGGATCCCGCGCGGCCGTGCCTCGGCCTGCATCAGCCGGCCCAGCCTTTCGCTGGCGAAGCGGTTCTGCCCGGCCCGTTCGGCCAGTCGCTTCGAGAGGATCGCCCGGGCGAGCCGGGGCTCGCCCGAACGCAGCGCGCTCTCGATCAGGACCTGCTCGAAAACATCCCGCTGCGCGTCGCTCCCGCCGATGAGCACGAGGCTTGCACGGGCCGGGAGCAGATGCTCGAGCGCCTCGCCTGCATGCCCGTTCCGGAACGCCATCAATCCCCGGGCGACAAGGCCCCCTGCCCGCCGCGCGGCAAGCCCCTGCGAGGCATGGCTCGGCACAGAGCCGGCCAGCGATTCAGCCAGCCGGCCTGCAGCCTCATCCCGCCCGGCGCCGAGCAGCGCTAGCAGGTAATGCAGATCTGCGAAAACCAGCGACCGATCCTCAAGGCGCGCCTCGGCCTTGTCCGCCAGTTCTTCCCAACGCGTTCCGACATCGACGCCGTCGAGGCCGAGCCGGCTCAACAGCGAAGCGGCATTCGCGATATCCCGGAAATCATCGGTCTTCTCGGAGCGGATCTTCTCGTCATACAGGGCGAGCACCTCGCCGACCTGCCCTTTTTCCAGCCGGAACAAGGCAAGATGCCAGAAGAGATGGCCGCCGAAATTGTTGCAATGACCGAATTGATGGTCGCGCCCCTCGATCCAGCGGATGCCGTCATCGATCCGCCCGGTCATCTCGTGAACATGGCTGACGGCATGAAGCCCCCAGGCATCGCGGGTCTCCATCGCCACAGCGCGCCGGCCAACCTGTTCGGCGGCAGCGTAATGGCCGTTCTCCTCCAGCGCGAAGGCATGGCAGCCCAGCATGAACCCGTAATCCGGATGATCGGCCGGAAGCGCCCGCAAGGCCCGTTCGATCGAGCGTAGCAGGCCGGGCTTGTCGCCGAGCATGAAGCGCAGCGCATGGGACAGCTTGATCGCGAGCGTATCGGCAGGGTTGTTGCGGATCACGGCTTCAAGCTGGTCGATCGCAGCCCACCACGCGCCATGCGCTGCAGCGGACGCAGCCTCGACGAAAGCCCGTTCGCCGGTCAAAGGGCTTGAGGGCAGCAACTCCACCGCTCGGGCCGAGATGTCCTGTGCAGGGGAATGCAACTCACGCTTTGCCAGCAACGTCAGCATCATCGCCTTGGTGGCATGGGCCCGCGACGAAGCAGGCTCGGCATCCAGCCATTGCTGAAGCAGGGCGGGCGTTTCGCGGCCATGAGAGAGGAAAGCCTGCGTGACCGCCCTTTCGTGGCTCAGGCTTTCGTCGCTCATTTTGATCTGCCTGATGGCGGACATCGCATTCTCCCCGGGTCCGGAGGGCGCCTGCCCTCGCCCGGACACCATGCCTGTCTGGGGGCGAACCCGCTTCACACAAGCGCTCGCGGCTGGATCAAGGCTTTGTGAGACGGTGAAATCGAGCGCAAAAATCCTTCTCAAAGAACAAAACGGAGGCTAAAGAGAACAAAATGGAGCATCCCATGGCCTCACCCGCCTTCGCCCTGCCCGCTGGTCGACATGCCCGACAGGCGCTTCTTGTTGCCCTGCCGCTTGCCCTGCTGTTCACACTCGCGGCCTTGCAGGGAGGCAGCCTTGTCATGACCATGGGCGTGATCGGCGTTTTCGCCGGGCTGGCGCTCTACCATGCCAGCTTCGGCTTCACCGCCGCCTGGCGCCGCTTCATCCTCCAGCGGCAAAGCGCCGGCCTCCGGGCCCAGCTGCTCATGCTCGCCGTGACCTGCCTCGTCTTCTTCCCGCTGATCGGCGCCGGCACCGCCTTCGGTCGCCCGGTCGGCGGTTTCGTCTTCCCGATCGGGCTGGCGCTGGTCACGGGGGCCTTCCTGTTCGGGATCGGCATGCAGCTCGGCGGCGGCTGCGGTTCGGGCACGCTGTTCACGATCGGCGGCGGTTCGACCCGGATGGTCATCACGCTCGCCTTCTTCATTCTCGGCAGCACCCTCGCCACTGCCTTTTCGGCAAGCTGGATGGCATGGCCGGCCCTACCACCCGTCTCGGTGATCGGCACATTCGGCGCATGGTCCGGCCTCGCGCTGGTGCTTGCCGGGCTTGCAGGCCTGTTCCTGCTGGTCCGCCGGGTCGAGATCGCGCGTCATGGCGCGGCCGCCCCGATCACCGCTCCGGCGACGCAATGGTTGACCGGCCCATGGTCGCTGGTCGCCGGCGCGCTGGCGCTCGCCTTGGTCAACATCCTTGTGCTGCTCACCTGGGGCTGGCCCTGGGGCATCACCAGCGCTTTCGCGCTCTGGGGCTCGAAACTGGCGGCCCTGATCGGCTTCGCGCCGGCCAGCTGGCCCTATTGGCAGGGGCAGGAATCGGCCCTGTCGGCCTCGGTCTTTGCCGATCCGGTTTCCGTGATGGATTTCGGGCTCATTCTCGGCGCGATGGTTGCCGCGATCCTCGCCGGCAAATTCCGGCCGGTCCTCGCCATTCCCGCCCGGTCGCTGGCCGCGGCGATCCTCGGCGGTCTTCTGCTCGGCATCGGCGCCCGGCTGGGCACGGGCTGCAATATCGGCGCGTTTTTCTCCGGCATCGCCTCCGGCAGCCTGCATGGCTGGGTCTGGCTGGTCTTCGCCTTTGCCGGCAACGTCGTCGGCACGCATCTGCGGCCGCTCTTCCGGCTGGATTGACGGGCGTCATTCCGCCGGGTGAGGGTAAACTGCGGCCACGGGCGCCGAGGTCACCGCCGCCGCACGGCGTGTTTTCGCTCCCTCGGCACCGCCCTTGTAGCGTCGCGCGAGGGCCGCGACGAGGATCAGCCCGGCAAAGCCGCCAAGATTGACCAAGGCCGTCGGCAGAACGCCGCGTCCGGTCATGTCCAGCACCATGCCGCCGAGCCAGGCCAGCACGATCCCGGCCATGAAGGTCGCCAGCGCCTGCTGGCCGACCAGCACGATTGGCGCGGCCCGATGGAGCCGATCGCGATAGGGTTCCACCAGCACCAGCGCGACATAGGCACTGGCGAGGAAATGGAGGTAGAGCGGCAGAACGAGATTGGTCTTCCCGTCCGGCGGCACCAGTGCACCATGGATCGCGCCGAGCAGCGTGACATTCTCGGTGAAGGCCCAGAAATTCATCGGGACGGAGACGATCAGGAAGGCGAGGCAGAGCCGGAACAGCCAGCCACGCTCAAGCGCCGGCGCCCGCAGCCATCCCATGCCGAAGGCGAAGCCGGTGAAGAACACCGCCTGCCAGGCAAACGGGTTGAAGAACCAGACCATGCCGGGGGATTGCCCGCCCGGCAGGTTGAAGCCGGTCACCTGCACCATCAGCCACAGGCTGGCCATCAGCCCGAGGGGCAGCCAGGGCGAGAGGCGGCCAAGCAACGCCATGGCCGGCAGCATGGCCAGCAGCACGAGATACATCGGCAGGATGTCGAGGAAGGCCGGCGTGAAGCCGAGCGCGACAAGGTTCAGCAGGCCATCGGCCGGCTGGGCGAGGAACCAGTCAAGCCCGAGTTGGCGTGCATAGTCGATGCCGGTCAGACGCGCTGCGGCAAGGCTGAGCGTGATCATGACAAGCGCCAGCCCGATATGCGCCCAATAGACCTGCCAGATCCGGAAGGCGACGCGCTGCAGCCCGGCGAGCGCGCCTTTACGTTCGAAAACCCGGCCGAACGCATAGGCAGAGGCGAGGCCCGAGCAGAAGACGAAAAGCTCGCCGGCCGAGGAAAAACCGAACCGTGCGGGGATGAAGAGGAACCACGAATTGCCGGGCATATGGGCGATGAAGATGATGAACATCGCCAGCCCCCGGAAGAAATCGAGGCGGACATCGCGTTGGCCGGGAAGGGTGGCGGTCTGGGTCATCTCAGAAGGCTCCCTGATAAGCATCCGGCGCAATCCGGGCGGCAATGAGGCTGAACCGGTCGCGTCGCGCCAGCGCGGCAGTGAAGGCGGCGCCCAGGGCCTCGCGGGACTCGACGGCCACGCCGGCGCCGCCAAAGGCCGCGGCGACGGCTGCGAAATCCGTGCCGCCGAACCGGACTCCGGCCTCTTTCCTCCCCGAAGCGCGCTGCTTCAGGTCGATCAGCGCAAGCCGCTCATCCTGCAGCACCACCACGATGACCGGCAGGCCAAGATCCCGCGCCGTGGCGAGCTCGCCGATGCCCATTTCCAGCCCGGCATCTCCGACAAAGGCGATGACCGGCCGGTCCGGTTCGGCCATCTGCATGCCGAGCGCAAGCGGCAGCGCGCAGCCCATCGTGCAGAGCGCCGAGGATTGCACGAGATCGCGCGGGGCATGGCAGCGCCAGATCTGGCTGAGCAGGATCCGGTGCGCCCCCGAATCCGCGCTGGCCAGCGTATTGTCCGGGGCCAGAGCGCGAATCGTGTGGAACACCGCATGCGGCCCCCAGTCGGGCGCGTCGGGAAAGGCTTCGGCCAACGAGTGCCGGAGCGCTGCGGCCCAGGAGGGAGCCGGCTTCTGGTCCGCTTCCGGCATCAGCTTGGCAAGGATCAGGCCGACATCCCCGACCAGCGCCAGATCGGCGCGATGCATCTGGTGCTGCGGCACGGTGGCGGCCACATCGATCACCGGCACGCCGGGGGGGAACGGATCACGCCAGTTGATGCGCATCTCGATCGGATCATAGCCGGCCAGCAGGATGCAATCCGCCTCGGCCAGGGCCGGCAGGAGCAGACGGTCGGCCCTGGGCGAAAGGCCGGCCCCGCCGAGAACCAGCGGATGACGTTCGTCGACCAGCCCCTTGGCCTTGTAGCTCGTGACAAGCGGCGCGCCGAACGCCTCGATGAAAGCCCGGAGCGCGGCGCCGGCATGATGGTTCACGGCATCGACCCCCGCGACGACGATCGGCCGGCGCGCCGAAGCGAGCAATGCCCGCGCCCGGTCAAGATCGTCAGGGGCCGGCAGGCCAGGCGCAGCGGCGGGCCGGAAGAAGGCATCGGCCGGCTCCTCGCCTTCTGCGACAGCAATCGGCACGTCGACATGGACAGGCCCCGGCTGGCCACTGGTGGCGATCTGGATGGCCCGGTCAATGACCCGATGCACCGCGCCGCGGCTGGCCGAAAGACTGGCCTTGGTGATCGGCCGGAACAGGGCCTGATGATCGAAAACCTGATGGGTGTAGCTCTCTGCTTCGGCGGCATCGACGCGCCCCGTCAGCACGATCAGCGGCACGCGGTCCTGCAGCGCATTGGCGACAACATTGACCGCATTGGCCGCACCTGGCCCCAGCGTCGCGACAAGAATGCCCGGCGCCATGGGAGCTGCGGGATCGGCGAGGCTCTGGCGGTGCCAGTAGCCCTCGGCCATGAAGCCGGCGGCGTTCTCGTGTTTGGTCAGCACGAACCGGATCCCGGCTGCCTCCAGCCCCTCGACCAGCGCCAGCACCTCGCCGCCGGGCATGCCAAAGGCGAGGCGGCAACCCTGCCGGGCAAGGCGGGTTGCGAGTATGTCGGCTCCGGATGGCATGGCATTCTCCCTGCCGCTTTCCTTGCCTGATGCCGGTATCACCCGCATTTCGCAATTGCGTGAACGGTGATGGCGCGTGAAAACAGGGGGAGAAGGAGATTCCCATGCCGCGCTTTGCCGCCAACCTCACCATGATGTTCAACGAGGTGCCGTTCCTCGAGCGTTTCGGCCGGGCGGCGGCAGCCGGGTTCGAGTCCGTGGAATTCCTGTTCCCGTACGAATTCGCGCCCGAAGCCGTCGCCACCGAACTCCGCCGGCATGGCCTGACGCTCGCCCTGTTCAACCTGCCCCCGGGCAACTGGGCAGGCGGCGAGCGCGGCATCGCGGCGCTGGCAGGCCGCGAGGATGAATTCCGGCAGGGGCTGATCACCGCACGGGCTTATGCCGAGGCGACCGGCGTGCGCCGCGTCCACATGATGGCCGGCCTTGCCTCGCCGGATGATGCGGCAGCTGTGGCGCGCTATGAGGCCGCCATCCGCGAGGCTGCTTCCTTCTTCGCGCCGATGGGGATCGACGTGCTGCTCGAACCGCTCAACCGGCGCGACGTGCCAGGCTACCTGCTCGACGATTTCGGCCGGGCCGCCGCGTTGATCCGCCGGCTGGGCTTGCCCAACGTCAAGCTGCAATTCGATATCTACCATTGCCAGATCCTGCATGGCGACATCACCATGCGGTTGCGGGACATGTTCCCGATCATCGGCCACATCCAGACCGCCAGCATCCCGCTGCGCAACGAGCCCGGCAGCGGCGAGCTCAACGATGCGGCCATCTTCGCGGAACTGGAGCGGCTGGGCTATGCCGGCTTCATCGGCTGCGAATATCGCCCGGCCAATGGCACCGAGGCCGGCCTCGGCTGGTTCGCGCCCTATCGCCCCCGCGGCTGAGCGCCAGGGAACCGGCTTACCGGAAGATCAGCGAAAGCCGGGCCTGCATATCCTGCAGGGCGGCTTCGGCCGTCTTCGACCCGGCCATGAAGGCCGACAGGTTGGTCCGGACAATATCCGACACTTCGGAATAGCGTGCGCTCTGCGGCCGCAGGCGCGCCACGGCCAGCACGGCCCCCATCTGGCCGAGGAAGGGCCGCGCCGCCACGATGGTAGCATCCTGATAGGGCCCGGTCTGGGCGGGCAGGTCACCGAGTTCGGCCTGCAGCCGGGCCGCCTCGGGCGAAGCGAGATAGCGCAGGAAAGCCAGGGCCTCGACCTTCCGCCCTGAAAAGGCCGTCACGCCCACCATCCAGCCGCCGGCGCAACTGGAGGCGCGATCCTCCGTCTCGCCGGGAACCGGCACCAGCCGCACCTTGCCGGCCACGACGCTGTCAATGTCGGTCTGCATCCTCTGCCACGCATAGCTCCAGCCATGTCCGAAGACGAGCGACCCGGCCTGCATCGCAAGGCGGATGCGCTCCGGGTGGCCTTCGCCCGGCGGGACTGGAAGGAGCTTAGCATCCTTGAGCGCCTGGAGGCCCTGCAGGGCGCGGCGGGCAGGATCGGTCAGCAGGGCCGGCTTGCCTTCGGTGACGAGATCATGCCCGGTGCCCCAGAGCGCCATCGCCGCCGTGCAGACACTGCTTTCGACCGGCGCCGAGGAGAGATCGATCGCTCGCAGGGTTGGCTGGTTCTCGGCGGCAAGAATCCGGGTTGCCGCCTCGCGAAGCGCGGCCTGTGTCGTCGGCACCGCAAGGCCGTGCTTCTCGAGGAGATCACCACGCACGAGCATGGCCTGGGCATCGGCGGAATAGGGCACGGCCATCAGCCGGCCGCCGGCAAGTGCTGCTTGCCGGTAGGCCGGGAACAGCCGGGCGAGCAAGGCCTCGCGCTCCGGACCGAACAGGCCGTCCAGCGGCTCAAGCCATTGCCCCAATGCCCATTGCGGGATCCGCAGAACATCGACCATCACCAGATCGACACCGGCATCGCGGGCACCGAGCAGCGCATTGAGCGCCTGCTGCTGGCTTTCCAGCGTAGCGCCGCCGGTCTCGATCTCGATCGTCAGACCCGGTCGCGCCTGGCTATAGGCATTCGCCAGTGCGCGCAGGACATCGATCTTCGGGAAATTGGCCGCGAAAACCTTGAGATGGGTCTGGGCCAGGGCTTGTCCCGTGAAGGCCAGCAAGGCAAGAAAAAGGCCGGCCAGGACACCGGCAAGCCGGGCTGTCCCCGACCCCCGCCATGCCGATGCTTCCGTTTCGTCCTTCCGCATGCGACAACCTCCCGGACGGGTGATGGCAGGATTCCCCGCCCTGTTCAATGCCGGGCCGGATACCGGACACCCGCATGCAAGGAAGGACAGGCCATGCGCAGCCTGATGACCATCGGCATCGTGGTCCTTGATGAAGTGCTGACAATCCCGCTGGCGCTCAAGCCGGGCGAGAAGCATCGCGCGATCCGGTCCGACAGCGTGATGGGCGGCAATGCCGCGAACGCCGCTCTGGCGATCGCCCGGCTGGGTGGAAAAGCCTGTCTGGTCGCGCGGATCGGCGACGATGCCAGCGGCCGGATCGTGCGGCAGAAACTGGCCGAATTCGGCATCGACGATTCGCTCTCCCCGCCGATGGCCGGGATCGTCACGTCGCGGTCGAGCATCATCATCGAACCGGGCGGTGACCGGACGATCGTCAACTATCTCGATCCCCGCATGCCGGACCGCCCGGACTGGCTTCCCGCTTGCCTGCCAGCCGGAACGGCGGCGGTCCTGGGTGATACCCGCTGGGAAACGGGGGCCGGCCACCTGTTCGACCTTGCCCGCCAGGCCGGGATCCCGGCCGTGTTCGACGGCGACCGCGCTCCGCAGGATCGCAGCCTGCTGGCGCGGGCAAGCCACGTGATCTTTTCCGCCATAGGGTTGCGTGAGGCCACCGGCATGCCGGATCTCCACCAGGGCCTGCTGGCCATCAGGCGCGAAAGCGAAAGCTTCCTTGCGGTCACGGATGGTGGCGATGGCGTGCTCGCGCTGCTCCCGGACGGCCTCTGGCACGTTCCCTCCCTGGATATCCGTGCCGTCGATACGCTCGGTGCCGGCGATGTCTGGCATGGCGCCTTCGCCTGGGCGCTGACCGAGCGGCTTGACCTGCTGGATGCCATCCAATGGGCGAATGTCACCGCCGCCCTGAAATGCCTGAAGCCCGGGGGGAGTTCCGGTGCGCCGGAGCGGCACGAGGTCGAGGCTGCCCTGCCCGGCCTGCCGGCACCGAGGCGCCTCGTTGCTATCTGAGGCCGCTCACATAGTGGCAATGGCGCGTGTCGCAGAGCGAGTAACGCCATTCCACCGGCTTGCCATCGAGATCCAGCGCCACCCGGTCGATGGCGAGGATCGGTGTTCCCTCCGGAATGCCGAGCAGCACGGCATCCTCTGCCGGCGCCGCCATGGCGCGGAGCGATTCATCGCCACCGGCAATGGTGATGCCGTAATCCGACGCGAAATGATCGTACAGATTGTTGGGTATGTCCGCCTGGTTGACGAGGCCGGGGAACCGCTCCAGCGGCAGCGCGAGATATTCCGAAATGGTCGGCCGGCCATTAAGCGAGCGGACCCGCGCAATGCGGATGACGCTGTCACCAGGACGCAGCGCCAGCCGCGCCACTTCCTCAGGGCTCGCCGTCGCGGTCTCGACACGGCGGAGATGGCTTTCGGGAAAGACGGGAATGCCGGTCTCGGGCACGATCTTGAAGAACTGGAACAGGATCCGGCTCTCGTCATGCCGGGCGACAAACGTGCCGCGCCCCTGCCGCCGCACGAGCAGGCGATCGGCGGTCATCTCGTCCAGGGCCTTGCGAACGGTGCCCTGGCTGACGCCGAGCTCTGCCGCGATCTGCATCTCGGAGGGCAGGATTTCACCCGGCTGCCAGAAACGCTCGGCAATACGCCGCACAAGCAGTGACTTGACCTGCCGGTAGAGCGGCAGGAACCCCGGTGTGCCGCGGGCTTCATCCTGAGAACTTGTCTTCTCGTTCATGATTGACACTCTAACAAGTCTTATGTCTTATACAAGACCTGAGCGTTCGAAGCCCTGATCCGTCACGGTGCCGGTACGCCACCATCCCCCCAAGCGCCCGAGGGCGTATCGCGAGGAAGGCATAGAGCCATGACCATTCCCCATCTTCTTGTCCATGAACACAAGGACACCGTGGGCGTTGTCGTTGTCGAAAACCTCAAGGCCGGCACCGAGATGCTCGCCGTGGTGACCGCCGACAATTCCAGCTTCTCGGTGGCCTCGCGGGCCGACATCCCGATCGGCCACAAGGTCGCGCTGAAGGATATCCGCAAGGGCGATACCATCTGGAAATACGGACAGGACATCGGCAAGGCCGTGGCGGATATCGCCAAGGGCGAACATGTCCACGTGCATAACGTCAAGACCAAGCGCTGGTGACAGGAGAACCGACATGGCAAGCGCCCCGATCGTTGCGAATTTCTCCCTGAACCGGAACAAGCTCAAGCCCGTCAAGGGCCGCTGGATCGAAGCCCCGTCCTTCAAGGCGCCGATGCGCCGGAAGCGCCGGGCCGATGCCGCGATGGACCATTTCTTCGGCTGGCGCCGCGAGAATGGCCGCGTCGGCGTCCGGAACCACGTCGTCCTGCTGCCGCTGGATGACCTCTCGAACGCGGCCTGCGAGGCCGTGGCGAACAATATCAAGGGCACGATGGCCCTGCCGCACGCCTATGGCCGCCTGCAATTCGGCGCGGATCTCGACCTGCATTTCCGGACGCTGATCGGCACCGGCTCGAACCCCAACGTCGCGGCCGTCATCGTCATCGGCATCGAGGACAGCTGGACCAAGGTGGTGGTCGAGGGCATCGCGAAGACCGGCAAGCCGGTTGTGGGCTTCGGCATCGAGGGCCATGGCGATATCGCGGTTATCGCGAAGGCCTCCTACGTCGCCAAGGAATTCGTGCAATGGGCCAGCGAGCTCCAGCGCGAGAAATGCGACATTTCGGAATTGTGGGTCTCGACCAAATGCGGCGAGAGCGACACCACGACCGGGCTCTCCTCCTGCCCGACCGTCGGCAACATGTATGACAAGCTGATCCCCAAGGGCATCTACGGCGTTTTCGGCGAGACGTCCGAGATCACCGGCGCCGAGCATCTCTGCAAGGCCCGCGCCGCGACGCCGGAGGTCGGCGAACGCTGGTACAAGATGTGGAAAGCCTATCAGGACGATGTCATCGAGGCCCACAAGACCTCGGACCTCTCCGACAGCCAGCCGACCAAGGGCAACATTGCCGGCGGTCTGACGACCATCGAGGAAAAGGCCCTCGGCAATCTCGAGAAGATCGGCCGCGAGTGCAAATATATCGACATTCTCGACCCGGCCGAAGCGCCGGCGAAGGGGCCTGGCCTCTATTTCATGGACACGTCCTCCGCCGCGGCGGAATGCGTGACCCTGATGGCGGCGGGCGGCTATGTCGTGCACACCTTCCCGACCGGTCAGGGCAACGTGATCGGCAACCCGATCGTTCCGGTGATCAAGATCACCGGCAACCCGAAGACCATGCGCACCATGCCGGAACATATCGACGTGGATGTCTCCGGCATCCTCCGGCGGGATCTCACGATCCCCGAAGCCGGCGACGCGCTGATCGCTTCGATCATCCGCACCGCGAATGGCCGCCTGACCGCTGCCGAAGCGCTCGGCCATCGGGAATTCGTCATGACCAAGCTCTATCGCTCGGCCTGACGCATGCCTGACGCAACGGTATCGCCGGGCGCCCCGCGCCCGGCGGCGTGGTTGCCCGGCCTCGCCCTTGCGCTGGCCGTGGCACTGGCCGCCATGGCCCTCGAACCCTGGCTGCGCCGGACTTTCGGCGCCAGCCTTCCGGGGATGGTGCTGGCACTGGTCATCGGCATCCTGCTGCACCCGATCGCGAAGCGGCCGGTCTTCAAGGCCGGTTTCGACCTCGCCGTGAAACGCCTGCTCCGCTACGCCATTGCCCTGCTCGGCCTGCGCATTGCCCTGTCCGACATTGCCGGCCTCGGCTGGCCGGCCGCCCTGCTCGCCATCGCGGCCATGGCCTGCACGGTCGCCGGCGCAATGATGCTGGCGCGCCTGCTCGGGCTGGCACGCGGCTACGGCGCGCTGGCTGGCGCGGCCTGCGCGGTCTGCGGCGCCTCGGCCACGCTCGCCACCGCCACGGTGGTCCCGGATTACAGGCAGAAAGCCGCCGATATCGCCTTCACCGTGGTCATGGCGAATGCCCTCTCCACCGTTGTCATGATCGCCTATCCTCCGATCGCGGTGGCCCTCGGCCTCGACATCCGCGAGACTGGCCTTTTCCTTGGCCTAACCATCCACGACATGGCGCAGGTCGTCGGCGCCGGCTACGCCATGTCCGAGCCGATCGGCAACAATGCCGTGATCATCAAGCTCTTCCGCGTCTTCCTGCTCCTTCCGGTCGTGCTCGGCATCGGATGGGTGCTGGCCCGGCAGGAAGGCGGTGACGGCGCGGCGCAGGCCAAGGTTCCCCTGCCCGGCTTCGCGCTGGTCTTCCTCATTCTGGTCGTCGTCAATTCGGTCCTTCCGGGCACGGCGCTCGCGGCACAGTATGCAAGCGTCAAGGGCGTGCTATCCTCGATTTCCGGCTGGCTGATGATGATCGCGATCGCCGCACTCGGCCTCGGCACCTCTGCCGGCGCCGTCATGGCCACGGGCTGGCGCCACCTCACCGTTTTCGTCGGCGCCACCTTGATCATCCTGGCGCTGGCCCTGGCCGGCATTTTCGCGATGAGGATCCTGTGAGCACGATCATTGTCACCGAATTTATGGATGAGGCCGCTGTGGCGCGCCTCGCCGCCCGCCACGACACGCTCTACGACCCTGCGCTTGTCGATGATCCGGCCCGCCTAGCCGCCCTGCTGCCGGCAGCGCGCGCCCTGATCGTCCGCAACCGCACGCAGGTCCGCCCGGCCTTGCTGGCGGCCGGCCCGCGTCTCGAGGCCATCGGCCGGCTCGGCGTCGGGCTCGACAATATCGACGTGGCCGCCTGCAAGGACCGTGGCATCGCGGTTTATCCCGCCACCGGCGCGAATGATCTCGCGGTGGCCGAATGGGTCATCGCCTCGACGCTGATCCTGCTGCGTGGCGCCTATGGCGCGACGGGGGACGTGATCGCCGGCACCTGGCCGCGCCAGCGGCTGATGGGCCGCGAGGCCTCCGGCCGTGTCATGGGGCTGGTCGGGTTCGGCGCCATTGCCCGCGAGGTCGCGCAGCGCGCCCGGGCGCTCGGCATGGAGGTCATCGCCTATGATCCCTTCCTGTCCGATGCCGATCCCTGCTGGTCCATGGCGCGCCGGCACGGCCTCGAGCCACTCCTGCGCGAGGCGGATGTCGTCTCGCTCCATGTCCCGCTGACGGACGAGACCCGGAACCTCATCGATGACCTCCGCCTGCGCCGCATGCGACCGGATGCGATCCTGCTCAATGCGGCGCGTGGCGGCGTCGTCGACGAGCCGGCCCTGGCTGCCGCCCTGCGCGAAGGGCGGCTGGGCGGCGCAGCGCTCGATGTCTTCGACGAGGAACCGCTCACGGCGGCGCGCGGTACGGTTTTTACCGGTTGCCCCAACCTCATCCTGACGCCGCATATTGCCGGCGTGACGCAGGAATCGAACCGGCGCGTCTCCGATCTCATCGCCACGCGCATCCTCGACCATCTCGGGAACGGGAAAGCTGGCTGAACCCAGCCACAACCCGTTGCCTCCGGAAGGAATCTGCCATGTCCGAGCGCATCCTCACCCTTGAGCAAGCCGAGGCCCTCGCCGCTGCGGCCTTCATCCGCTGCAGCACGCGGCCCGAAACAGCGAACATCGTCGCGCGGGCCCTCGTAGCCGCCGAGGCCGACGGACTGAAAGGCCATGGCCTGTCCCGCGTGCCGAGCTATGCCGCGCAGGCCCGAAAGGGGAAGATCCGCGGCGATGCGGAGCCCCGCCTCGAAATGGTCACGCCGGCCCTGGGCCGGATCGATGCCGGCTTCGGCTTTGCCTATCCCGCTTTGGCTTTGGCCGAGGCGATGCTCGCCGAACATGCCCCGATGATGGGCCTTGCCGCCGCCGCTATCCGGCGCTCGCATCATTGCGGCGTGGCCGGCGCGCCGGTCGAACGGTTGGCCGAGAAGGGCCTCGTCGCGATGCTCTTCGCCAACACCCCTGCCGCCATGGCGCCCTGGGGCGGCAGCCGCGCGACCTTCGGCACGAACCCGCTCGCCTTTGCCTGCCCGTTGCCGGGCGAACCGCCGATCGTGGTCGATCTCTCGCTGTCCAAGGTCGCGCGCGGCAACATTCTTGCGGCGAAACAGAAGGGCCAGCCCATTCCGGAGGGCTGGGCCCTGGATGCCGAGGGCCGGCCGACCACCGATGCCGAGGCCGCGCTCAAGGGCACGATGCTGCCGCTCGGCGACGCCAAGGGCACCGCACTGGCGCTGATGATCGAATTGCTCGCGGCCGGCCTCACCGGCGCCCGTTTCGCCGCCGATGCGACCTCGTTTCTTGATGACAAGGGCGATCCGCCGGCCACCGGCCAGTTGCTCCTCGCCTTCGATCCGGCTTTGTTCGGTGGCGAGGGCACGCTCGCCCATTTCGCCCGGCTCGCCGAACAGATCCGCAGCCAGCCCGGCGCCCGCCTGCCCGGATCGCGCCGGCTCGCCCTCCGCGCCAAGGCGCAAAAAAGCGGATTGGCGGTGGCGGAAGCTCTCGTCTCGGAGATCGAGGCGCTGTAAGGGAGGCGTGAGGGGATCATTTCGCCACCGCCCGGCGGCTGGCAGGAGATCGACATGCTGACCAAACTCGAATTCAAGAAGCAGGCCATCCTCGTGGATGGCCAGTGGATCGCGGCCGATTCCGGTCGGACGATCGCCGTCACCGATCCCGCCACCGGCGAGACGATCGGCACCATCCCGAATGCCGGCCAGGCGGAAACGCGCCGCGCCATCGAGGCTGCCCATGCCGCCTTCCCGGCCTGGCGGGCCAGGACCGCCGCCGAACGCGCGGCCCTGCTGCTCAAGCTGGCTGAGCTCATCCGCCAGAACAGTGAGGCTTTGGCTCATCTGCTCACGCAGGAACAGGGCAAGCCGCTGGCCGAGGCGCGCGGCGAGATCGGCAGCTCGGCCGCCTATGTGCAATGGTTCGCCGAGGAGGCCCGCCGCGCCTATGGCGAGGTCGTGCCCTCGCCCTGGGCCGACCGGCGCATTCTCGTCACGCGGGAGCCGGTCGGCGTGGTCGGCGCGATCACGCCCTGGAACTTCCCGTCCTCGATGATCGGCCGGAAGCTCGGCGCCGCCCTCGCCGCCGGCTGCACCATCGTGATCAAGCCGGCGGATCTCACCCCCTACTCGGGCCTCGCCTGGGGCGTGCTCTGCGCCGAAGCCGGCATCCCGGCGGGGGTGGTGAACATCGTCACCGGCGACGCCCCCGCAATCGGCGCCGAACTGACATCCAACCCGCTCGTCCGCAAGATCACCTTCACCGGGTCAACGCCGGTCGGCAAGCTCCTCGCCCAGCAGAGCGCCGGCACGATGAAGCGCATCTCGATGGAGCTTGGCGGCAATGCGCCCTTCATCGTCTTTGACGATGCCGATCTCGAGCGCGCGGTGCAGGGCGCGCTTCAGGCCAAGTACCGCAATGCCGGCCAGACCTGCGTCTGTACCAATCGCTTCTATGTGCAGGCCGGCATCCATGATGCCTTCGCGCGCCGCTTCGCCGAGGAAGTGGCGAAAATGCGCGTCGGCAGCGGGTTCGAGACCGGCGTGCAGATCGGCCCGCTGATTGATAGCCGCGCCCTGGCCAAGGTGAAGGCCCATCTGGATGATATCCTTGCCCGCGGCGGCGAGGTCGTCACCGGCGGCAAGGGCCATGCGCTTGGCGGGACCTTCTTCGAACCGACCGTCGTCAAGAACGTGCCGCAGGGCGCCCGCGTCGCCACCGAGGAAACCTTCGGCCCGCTCGCCCCGATCTTCCGTTTCGAGACGGAAGCCGAGGTAATCGGCCTCGCCAATGCCACGGAATACGGCCTCGCTGCCTATTTCTACACGCGCGATCTCGCCCGCGCCTTCCGCGTTTCGGAAGCGCTGAAATACGGCATGGTCGGCGTGAACGAGGGGCTGATCACCACCGAGGTCGCGCCTTTCGGCGGCGTGAAGGAAAGCGGCGTCGGCCGCGAGGGCTCGCGCCACGGCCTCGAGGATTATCTCGACATGAAATATGTCTGCCTCGGCGGGATCGCCTGATGCGGGACGAGACGGAGGCGCTGCCGGTCAGCCGGCACGCACTCTACGAAGACGCGCTGGCCATCGCCATGGCCACGCTCTTCGTGGCGGTCGGCATCGCCTTCTACGAAAAGGCGATGCTCGTCACCGGCGGGACCGCCGGCCTCGGGCTGCTGATCCACCATGCGACCGGCCTCGGCTTCTGGCTGGTCTTCTCGCTGGTCAACCTGCCTTTCTACGCGCTGGCGACCTGGCGGATGGGCTGGCGCTTTGCCGCGCGCACCTTCCTCGCCGTGACACTGGTGTCGCTCTATGCGCGCTGGCTGCCGGACTGGGTCGGCTTCGCCCGGCTTGACCCGGTCTTCGCGACCATTCTCGGCGGCGGGCTGATGGGCAATGGCCTGCTGATGCTGTTCCGGCATCGGACGGCGCTTGGCGGCATCAATGTGCTCGCGATGTTCCTGCAGGAGCGGTTGGGCTGGCGCGCCGGCTATGTGCAGCTCGGCCTCGACATGATCATCCTCACCGCCGCCTTCTTCGTGTTGAACCCGGCGGGTATCGCGCTATCGATCCTCGGGGCTGTGGTCGTCAACCTGATCCTCGCGATCAACCATCGGCCCGGACGTTACCTCGGCATGTCGTGAACCGGGAGCCGGCGAACCGGCCCCCGGAGGTCTCGATCAATCGGCATAGACGCCGGCGCCATCGATGATCTTCTTCCATGCCGCGATCTCCGACACGAGATGCTTGCCAAGGAAGGCCGGGTCGGCCTGGGCATCCGTGGCCACGTCGGTCGAGAGCTGCGCGAGCCGTTGCAGGATGACCGGATCCTTCAGGGCTTCCTTCAGCGCCTTGTTGAGCTGGCTGATCACCGCCGGCGGGGTGCCTTTCGGCGCATAGAGCCCGTGCCAGACCGTCGCACGGAAGCCGGGCAGGCCCGAGGCCGCAAGCGTCGGCAGGTTGAGCCCCTTGACCGGTTCGGTCGAGGTCACGGCGTAGGCCTTGATGACATTGCCCTGGATCTGCGGCAGCGCGGAAGTGATCTGGTCACAGAGAACGTCGACCTTTCCGGAGACAAGATCATTCATCGCCGGCCCGGTGCCGCGATAGGGGATCTGCGTCATCTTCACGCCGAGCTGGCCCATCAGCATCAGCCCGCACAGATGCGAGCCGGACCCGACGCCGGCATGGGCGTAGGAAACCTTCTCGCCATCCGCCTTCAGCTTGGC
The DNA here is from genome assembly GCA_027533425.1 of Beijerinckiaceae bacterium. Classification (GTDB taxonomy): domain Bacteria; phylum Pseudomonadota; class Alphaproteobacteria; order Rhizobiales; family Beijerinckiaceae; genus Rhabdaerophilum. Next base: position 60,910 of record JAPZUD010000006.1, read on the forward strand.
GAAGAGCTGCGGCAGCGAATCCGTGCCGAGATCCTTCCGGCTGACCAGCACAAACGCGCCATCCGTCATCATCCCGACCGGCGCGAAATCCGCGATCGGGTCATAGGGCAACTTGCGGTAGAGTGTCGCCGTCGTGGCGTGGCTGATATGCGAGACCAGCAGCGTGTGGCCATCCGGATCGGCCTTCGCGACCCGGGCAATCCCGACCGTCGAACCGGCGCCTGCGACGTTCTCGACGATGATCTGGCCGCCGATTTTCTGGCTCATCGATGCGGCAAAAAGGCGCGCAATCGTATCGCTGGGCCCGCCGGCCGCGAAGGGCACGACAAACGTGATCGGCTTGGTCGGAAAGGCCTGCGCCGCACCCTGGACCAGGAATCCGCAGAGAAGCACCGATGTGATTCGCATCAGGCTGGTTCGAAGGCGTGAAAAAGCGGGTCGGTTCTGCATCGTTTCCTCCGATATGGTCGACGGCCCGGTGCCTTTTCGGCGCTCTTCGGTTGGGCGGGTCCGTCCTGAGACTTGAAGTTTCGGCAAAGGCGATAAAGCATGCAAGAGTTTCGTGGTCCGGATCTCTCGGGATCTGAACCCTCCGTCGTCCATTCCGGTCCCGGGTCCCATGCGTCGCAACCTTCGCTTCATCTTCCAGGGTTCGCTGGTCGAACTGAATGAGATCGACCCGAACCGCATGCTGCTGGAATGGCTGCGCGAGACCCGTCGCGCCACCGGCACCAAGGAAGGCTGCAACGAGGGCGATTGCGGGGCCTGCACCGTGATCCTCGCCCGCTGGCAGGGCGATGCCGTGCGCTACCAGCCGGTCAATGCCTGCATCCTGCTGCTCGGCATGGTCGATGGCTGCGAGGTCCTGACGGTCGAGGATCTCGCCAAGGGCGGTGCGCTGCATCCGGTCCAGCAGGCGATGGCGCGTCATCACGGCGCGCAATGCGGCTTCTGCACGCCTGGCATTGTGATGAGTCTTGTCGCCGCTTATCTGGCCGAGCCGCGCCCGGTCTCGCGCGAGACCATCGCCGAATGCCTTGCCGGCAATCTCTGCCGCTGCACCGGCTATCGCCCGATCTTCGATGCCGCGGCGGAAGCGCTGGCCGATCCTGTCCCCGAAAATGCCGGCTTCGGCATTCCGGACAAGGCGGTGGCCCTCCGCGCACTCGCAGACGGACGAGACCTCATTCTCGGCCATGATGACCGGTTCTTCGCGGCACCGGCGCAACTCGATACCCTCGCGGAGATGGCGGCCAGCCATCCAGAGGCCACTCTGGTCAGCGGCGCGACCGATGTCGGTCTCTGGATCACCAAGAAGCTGCAGGACCTGCCGAAGATCATCGCCCTCAACCGCATCGAGGGCCTGAAGACCATTGCCGAGGACGAGACCACGCTCTTCCTCGGTGCCGGGGTTACCCATGCCGGGGCCATGCCGGCGCTTGGCCGGATCGATCCCGATCTCGACACGCTGATGAAGCGCTTTGCCTCGCGGCAGGTGCGCGCCTCGGGCACGATCGGCGGGAACATCGCCAATGGCTCGCCGATCGGTGATCTCGCCCCGGCGCTGATCGCCCTCGGCTGTACCCTCCATCTCCGATATGGCGCCGAGAGCCGTGACCTGCCGCTCGAGGATTTCTTCATCGCCTACGGGAAACAGGATCGCCGGCCCGGCGAATGGGTCAGCGGCCTCACGATCACCAAGCCGGGGCATGGCAGCCATTTCCGTTGCTTCAAGATCTCGAAACGCACCGACGAGGATATCTCCACCGTGATGGGTGCCTTCCGGATCGAACTGGATGCCGAGCGCCGCATCGTCGCGGCGCGCATCGCCTATGGCGGCATGGCCGCAACGCCGCGCCGCGCGGCGAAGGCAGAGGCGGCCCTGGTCGGCCTGCCGATCGCCGCCCCGGCCGAATGGGCCGCCGCCCTGCGGGCGCTCGCAGAGGATTTCCAGCCGATCAGCGACATGCGCGCCACAGCCGGCTACCGCTCCCGCGTGGCCCGCGCCCTGCTTGGCAAGGCCCTGACTGAAATCGGCGGGGCGCGCAGCCTGACGCGGATCCAGCCGCGCGGCTCCGTCGCGGAGGCGGCCCATGTCTGAGACATCGCTCGACGGAATGCCGCAGGAAGGCGCGCCCGCCCTGCTGGAAGTGGTGCACCAGCCGCTCCCGCATGACAGCGCGCTCCGCCATGTCCAGGGCAATGCGCCCTATATCGACGATATTCTCGAACCGGAGGGAACGCTGCATCTCGCCATTGGCATGGCGCCGATTGCTGCAGGCGAGATCCTGGCGCTCGATCTCTCGGCGGTCCGGGCCGCACCGGGAATCGTGGCGGTGCTGACGGCGGAGGATATCCGGGGCAAGAACGATGTTTCGCCGGCTCTCGGTGACGAACCGATGCTGGCCGCGCGCGAGATCAGTTTCCATGGCCAGCCGGTCTTCCTTGTCGCCGCCACCTCGCGCAAGGCAGCCCGGCTCGCGAGCCGGCTCGCGCGGTTCGAGACGCGTGCCGAAACGCCGGTTGTCTCGGTGGCGGATGCCCGTCAGGCCGGCGGCACGGTACTGCCGGATTATGCCTGGGAGCGCGGCGATGCCGCGGCCGCCCTCGCCGAAGCCCCGCACCGGCTCGAGGGTGAACTCGAAATCGGCGGGCAGGAGCATTTCTACCTCGAGGGCCAGATCGCCTTCGCCATCCCCGGCGAGGATGGCGACATGTTCGTCCATTCCTCGACCCAGCACCCGAGCGAGGTCCAGCATATCGTCGCCCGGGTCATGGGCACGGCCGATCATGCGGTCACGGTGGAATGCCGGCGCATGGGCGGCGGCTTCGGCGGCAAGGAAAGCCAGGCCAGCCATTGGGCAGCCCTCGCCGCCTTCGCGGCGCAGGTGACCGGGCGGCCCTGCAAGCTGCGGCTCGACCGCGACGACGATTTCGCCCTGACCGGCAAGCGGCACGATTTCCTCTCGGCCTATGCGGTGGGTTTCGACGGAACGGGCCTGATCCGCGCGCTCGATATCCGGCACGATGCCCGCTGCGGCTATTCGGCCGATCTCTCGCTCGGCGTCATCGACCGGACCATGTTCCATACCGACAACGCCTATTTCATCCCGGCCTCGCGCATTGCCTCGCGCCGGCTGAAGACCAACACGGTCTCGAACACCGCCTTCCGCGGCTTTGGCGGGCCGCAGGGCATGCTCGCCATCGAGGCGATCATGGATGCCATCGCCCGCCGGCTCGGCCGCGATCCGCTCGATGTGCGCAAGGACAATCTCTATCGCCCCGGCCATCTGGTGACGCCCTATGGCATGGAGGTCTTCGACCACGCCACGATGCTGCCGCTGATCGAGACGCTCGAGGCCAGCAGCCGCTATCGCGAGCGCCGGCGCGAAGTGGCGGCCTTCAATGCCCAGTCCCCCATCCTCAAGCGCGGCCTCGCGCTGACGCCGGTCAAATTCGGGATTTCCTTCACGCTCAAGCATCTCAACCAGGCCGGTGCGCTGGTCCATGTCTATTCCGACGGCTCCGTCATGCTGAACCATGGCGGCACGGAAATGGGCCAGGGCCTGTTCGTGAAGGTCGCTCAGGTCGTGGCGGATGAATTCGGCCTGCCGCTCGAGCGGGTGAAGATCACTGCCACCAACACGGCCAAGGTGCCGAATACCGGCCCGACCGCCGCCTCCTCCGGTTCGGATCTCAATGCCATGGCGGCACGGATCGCGGCCCGGACCATCCGCGACCGGATGGCCGGGGAAGCCGGACGGCGCCTCGGCGACCGGCCCGAACAGATCCGGTTCCGCCACGGCCGTGTCTTCGCGGGCGAGGCCTCGATGAGCTTTGCCGAACTGGCCAAGGCCTGCGTGCTCGAGCGGATCTCGCTCTCCTCGACCGGCTATTACCGCACGCCCGGCATCACCTGGGACCGGGCCAGCAAGACCGGCCGGCCCTTCTTCTATTTCGCCTATGGCGCCGCCTGCTCGGAAGTGCTGATCGATACCACCACCGGCGAGATGCGGCTCGAGGCGGTGGACATCCTCCATGATTGCGGCCGGTCGCTGAACCCGGCCATCGATATCGGCCAGATCGAGGGCGGCTTCGTGCAGGGCCTCGGCTGGCTGACGACGGAAGAACTCGTCTTCGACCGCGAGGGTCGCCTGCGCACCCATGCCCCCTCGACCTACAAGATCCCCGTCGCCTCGGATATTCCGGCCCGGTTCCGCGTCGATCTCTGGCAGGAGGAGAACCGCGAGGACTCGATCTACCGCTCCAAGGCAGTCGGCGAACCGCCGGTCATGCTGGCCATTTCCGCCTTCTCGGCCATCGCCGACGCCGTCCATGCCGTGAAGCCCGGCCATCCGACGCATCTGCGCGCGCCAGCCACGCCCGAGGCGATCCTCGATGCGATCGACCGGCAATGGAGCCAGGGCTGATGGCGGATTGGGCCCGCATCGCTGCCACCCTTGCCGAGGACGGGCGGGTTGCTCTCGTCACCATCGACGCGGTCCGGGGCTCCAGCCCGCGCGAGGCCGGCACCCGGATGATGGTGCGCGCCGATGGCCGGATCGCCGGCACGATCGGCGGCGGCACCCTGGAATGGCAGGCCATCGCCCTTGCCCAGCAGACCATGCAGCGCCATCCCGAGGGCCATGCCCGGACGCGTGGCTTCGCGCTTGGCCCGGATATGGGCCAATGCTGCGGCGGGCATGTCACGCTGCGGATCGAGACCCTTGCCCGCGTTGATCTGGCCTGGCTCGAGCCGCTTGTTGCCGCGCTCCGGCAGGATCCGGCCCGACCCGTCATCGTTCGGCCGGATGCCCGCGGCATCGGCCAGCGGGTGGCGCTTGAACCGGGCGCATTGCCGCCGGAGGAGGCCCGGCTCGAGCCCGGCGCCGAGCTTCCGCAGCCATTGCTCCTGTTCGGCGCCGGCCATGTCGGCCGCGCGCTGGTCCTGGCGCTGGCGCCATTGCCCTTCTCCATCCGCTGGATCGATACACGGCCCGAACTCTTCCCCACCCATCGCCCCGCCAATGCCGTGGCGGTGGCGACCACGACGCCCGTCGCGGAGATCGCCGCCGCCCCGCCGGGCGCCTTCATCCTCGCGATGACGCATAGCCACGCGCTCGATCTTGACCTGATGGCCGCCGCCCTGGCCCGTCCGGACCTGCCCTATTGCGGCGTGATCGGCAGCGCAACCAAGCGCGCCCGTTTTGCAAGCCAGCTTGCCCGGCAGGGGCTCGGAGCCGACGCCATTGCCAGGATGATCTGCCCGGTGGGATCGCGCGATCTCGGCAGCAAGCACCCTGCGGTGATTGCGGCCGGAATCACGGTCGAGTTGCTGCAGCGGAAGGCGGCTCTGGCGCTCGCCCGGCCCGGTGCGGCAGTCAGGGCGCAGGTCGGCCGGGCGTGAAGGACGGCAGGTCATTGCCGAGCGCAATCACCTTGCCCGGATTGAGCAGGTTCTTCGGATCGAGTGCCCGCTTGAGCGTGGCCATCAACGCGAGCGCCACCGGATCCTTGTAATGCGGCAGCTCGTCCCGCTTGATCAGCCCGACCCCGTGCTCCGCCGCGATCGACCCGCCCCGTTCAGCCACCGCATCATGCACAAGGCGGTTGAACCGGTGCCAGGTCGCGAGGAAGGCGGCCTTGTCCATGCCCACGGGCTGGCTCAGGTTGAAATGGATATTGCCATCGCCGATATGGCCGAAGGCGCAGACGCGGATACCCGGCATCGCCGCCTCGCAGGCGGCGCTGGTCTCGACCAGGAAATCCGCGACGCGCGAGATCGGCACCGAAACATCATGCTTGATCGACCCGCCCTCATGGCGCTGGCATTCGGACAGCTGTTCGCGCAGCCGCCAGAAATCCGCCGCCTGCGCCGCGCTGGCCGCCAGCGCCGCATCCAGCACCTCGCCGGCTTCCATGCCCGCTTCCAGCGTCGTCAGCAGAAGCTCCTCAAGCCCGGATTCCGCCTCGGGCGAAGTGAGCTCGACCAGCGCATAGAAAGGATAGGCGGCGGCAAACGGGTCACGCACATTCGGCGCATGGCGGAGCACCACATCGAGCCCGAAACGCGGCAGGATCTCGAAGGTGGTCAGCCGTTCTCCGGCCCGGCCGCGCAGCCGATGGAACAGCCGGACCACCGCCTCCGGATCGGGCGCGGCAAGGAAAGCTGTCACGCGGGAGCGGGGCGCCGGAAACAGCTTGACCACCGCCGCCGTCACGATGCCGAGCGTGCCTTCCGAACCGATGAAGAGATGCTTCAGATCGTAGCCCGCATTATCCTTGCGAAGGCTCGTCAGCCCGTTCCAGATCTCGCCGTCCGGCAGCACGACCTCGAGTCCGAGGATGAGATCGCGGGTATTGCCATAGCGCAGCACCGCCGTCCCGCCGGCATTGGTGGCGATGTTCCCGCCGATCGTGCAGGAGCCCTCGGAGGCCAGCGAAAGCGGAAAGAGCATGCCCGCCTCGCGCGCGGCATCCTGCACCGCCTGCAACACCACACCGGCCTCGACGATCATCGTGGCATTGACCGGGTCGACGGCGCGGATCGCCTTGAGCCGCGCCAGCGACAGCACGATCCCGCCGAAGGGTACGCCGCCGCCGACCAGGCCGGTATTGCCACCCTGCGCCACGACGGGAAGCCCGGCCGCATCGGCCAGTTGCATCACGCGGGAAACCTCGGCTGTCGAACCCGGACGGATCACGGCCAGCGCGTGGCCCCTGTGCAGGCCGCGCAGTTCCGTCAGGGCCGGCTGCATCGCCGCTTCATCGACGATAACATGCGCCTCGCCGACAACGGCGCGAAGCTGGTCGAGAAATGCTGAAGACATCGGCACCCCTTTCCGGACCTGGACTCTCGGGCCGGGCAAGAGCCTTAACCTATTCCAGCCAGCACCCGCTTTGCCAAGGGGGAGCAGGGGCGATCAGCGTGTTCGCCCGCCACGCATTCGTACACCCGGCGCCCAGACTGTGGCCGCGCCCGGTGGAACATACGGCTGCGTTCGCACCGGTCGGGGCGGCGCTGCGGGCAGGCGTGCCCGTTCCTCGCTGTCGAGGATCTCGCCCAGCGTCGGCGAACGCGGATCAGGGTCGATCGGAAAACCGGCCGCAAAGACGGGTTGCAGAACAAGCAGGCCGAACAGCCCTCCGGCCAGGGGCAAGCGAAGCAGACGCATGACAGAACTCACTCGCTCATTCCGGCCCAGAAACATCGGACCAGCCTTCACAATTTATGAGCGAAAAGGGTTCACAACCCGTGACTACGGCAAAGCCTGCACCGGAGCCCTTGCATGAAGCCCACGAACCTCGTCTTCGATATCGGCAATGTCCTGATCCGCTGGGATTCGGAAATCCCCTATCGCCGGCTGATCCCCGATCCGGTCGAACGCCGGCATTTCCTCACCGAGATCCTGTCGCCGGCCTGGAATCTCGAACAGGATCGCGGCCGTCCCTGGTCCGTTGCCGAGGCAGAACGGATTGCTGTGCATCCGGACAAAGCCGAGCTGATCCGCGCCTTCCGCCGCCATTGGCATGAGATGGTGCCCGGTCCGATCGAGGCCAATGTCGGGGTGCTGGAAACGGCGCTGGCACGCGGCATCCCGTGCTATGCCATCACAAATTTTGCGGCTGATACATTTGCCGAGGCGAAGGCGCGCTTTCCGTTCCTTGGTCGTTTCGCCGGCACGATCGTCTCGGCCGAACTCGGCGTGCTGAAGCCCGACCCGGCGATCTACAACGCCTTCCTCAAAACACATGGTCTTGCCGCGGAGAGTTGCCTCTTCATGGATGACAGTGCGAAGAATGTCGCTGGCGCAGCAGCGCTCGGCTTCGGCACGATCCATGTCACCGAGGGTATCGATCTTGCAGCGGAAATCCGTCGCTTCGGGCTCGATCTATAGCCGGCGAAAGGAATGGCGCCGTGAGGCGCCATCCACCGCCGCGATCAGATCGTCTGGTTATAGGCGCCGACTTCCGGGTTCTCGCGCAGGATCGCGTCGACAGCCTTGAACATCTCGCGCATGCGCGCTTCCGAGACCGGGCTCTCGACCACAACCACGAGTTCCGGCTTGTTCGACGAGGCCCGCACAAGGCCCCAGGTCCCGTCGGCTGCCGTGACCCGGACACCATTCACTGTCACCACATCGCGGATCGGCTGGCCGGTGATCGTCTCGCCCTTCGCAGCCATCGCCTGGATGCGCTTCACCACGCGTTCGACGACATCATACTTGATCTCGTCATCGCAATGCGGCGACATGGTCGGCGAGCCCCACGTCTTCGGCACCGCGCGGTAGAGATCCGCCATGGACTGGCCGGGATTGCGATCGAGCATGTCGATCACGGCAATGCCGGTGACGATCCCGTCATCATAGCCGCGGCCCACCGGGGCATTGAAGAAGAAGTGGCCAGATTTCTCGAAGCCTGCCAAGGCCTTGAGCTCGGTGACGCGCTTCTTGATATGCGAATGCCCGGTCTTCCAGTAATCGGTCTTGGCCCCCAGGCGGATCAACTCCGGATCGGTATGGAACAGCCCGGTTGACTTCACATCGACCACGAAGGTCGAGCCGGGATGGAGCGTCGAGAGGTCCCGAGCCAGCATCACGCCGATCTTGTCGGCGAAGATCTCGTTGCCCTCGTTGTCAACGACACCGCAGCGATCGCCGTCGCCGTCAAAGCCGAGGCCCACATCGGCACCATGCTCCTTCACCGCATGCGCGATGGCATGCAGCATCTCCATATCTTCCGGGTTCGGATTGTAACGCGGGAACGTATGGTCGAGCTTCGTGTCGAGCGGAATGACCTCGCAGCCAAGCGCCTCGAGGATCTGCGGCGCGAAAGCGCCGGCCGTGCCGTTGCCACAGGCCGCGACAACCTTGAGCTTCCGGGTGATCTTCGGCCGGCTCGTCAGGTCCTTGAAATAGAGGTCATAGAAATTGTCATGGAACGTATAGCTGCCGCCACCATCCAGGGCAAAGGCTCCAGCCAGAACGATTTCCTTGAGCCGGCTCATTTCATCGGGACCGAATGTGACGGGACGGTTGCAGCCCATCTTCACACCCGTCCAGCCATTGTCATTATGCGAGGCCGTGACCATCGCGACAGCCGGGACATCGAGTGCGAATTGTGCGAAATAGGCCATCGGTGACAGCGCCAGGCCGATATCCACCACCTTGCAGCCCGAGGCCATGAGGCCGGCGACCAGCGCCAACTTGATCGAGGCGGAATAGCCCCGGAAATCATGGCCGACAACGATCCGCCGTTCGACGCCGCGTTCCTTCAGGAAGGTGCCGATGCCCATCCCCAGAGCCTGGATGCCCATGAGGTTGATCTCCGGCGCCTTGGGCGAGGCCGGATGCCCGAACCACCAGCGCGCGTCATATTCCCGGAAACCGGTCGGCTTCACGAGAGGGGTCGATTCGAAGGCACGGGTATTCGGCTCGATAGCCGTCAGCGGCTTGGGAAAGGAGAACATGCAAGATCCTGTTTGTGGCCTGGCCGTTCTCTACAGGACAATTCCTGAATTTTCAGCAACGGCAAAACCTTGATAACCAGCCTAACGATGAAGGGCCGCGGCAAACAACGTGCGGGTATACTCGGTGCGCGGGCGGGCGAAGAGTTCCGCAGCCGGTCCCTGCTCGACCACCTGCCCGTTCTGCATGACGATGACATGACTGGACAGGGCCCGCACAACCTTGAGGTCATGGCTGATGAAGAGATAGGCGAGCTGGCGCTTCACCTGCAATTCGCGCAGCAGATCGACGATCTGGGCCTGCACGCTCATGTCCAGTGCCGAAGTCGGCTCATCCAGCACCACGAATTTCGGATCCAGCGCCATGGCACGGGCGATGGCGATCCGCTGGCGCTGGCCGCCGGAAAATTCATGCGGGTATCGATCCATCGCGGCGGGATCGAGCCCGACATCGTGGAGCGCCCGGGCAACAATGCGGCGCACAGCTTCGTCGCCGAGCCCGGGCTGCTGGATATGCAGCCCCTCCGCCACGATCTCCGCCACCGACATACGTGGCGAGAGCGAGCCATACGGGTCCTGGAAGACGATCTGCATGTCGCGGCGCATCGGCCGCATGGCCGTGAAACCGACGCCCTGCACATCCCGGCCGAGCACGCGGATCGCGCCTTCGGAGCGGATCAGCCGCAGGATGGCCTGGCCGAGCGTTGTCTTGCCCGAACCGGATTCACCGACAATCCCCAATGTCTCGCCAGCACGGATCGTGAGGTCAATCCCGTCCACCGCCTTCACATGGCCCGTTACGCGTTTCATCAGGCCGGTGCGGATCGGAAAATGAACCTTGAGATCCCGGACCTCGACGACAACCGGCGCCTCGCCATGCGGCATGGCCGGCTCGCCCTTCGGCTCCGCCGCCAGCAGGGCCTGCGTGTAGGAATGCTTCGGCGCCGAGAAGACATCGCCGACAACGCCCTGTTCGACGATCTGCCCGCGCCGCATGATGGCGACGCGATGGGCAATACGACGGACGATGCCAAGATCATGCGTGATGAACAGCATCGCCATGCCGGTCTCGCGCTGCAGGTCGCGCAGCAGGTCAAGGATCTTTGCCTGCACGGTCACGTCGAGCGCCGTGGTCGGCTCATCGGCGATCAGCAGGTCGGGCTCGTTGGCCAAGGCCATCGCGATCATCACGCGTTGGCGCTGCCCGCCCGACAATTCATGCGGATAAGCGCCAAGCCGGCTTTCCGGATCCCGGATGCCCACCTTGGTCAGCAGGTCGAGAATGCGGCGGCGCGCCGCCTCGCCGGTCAGGCCGCGATGCAGACCGAGGATCTCGCCGATCTGCCGCTCGATCGTATGGAGCGGATTGAGCGAGGTCATCGGCTCCTGGAACACCATCGAGATGGCATTGCCGCGGATCTTCCGCAGAGCGCTGTCCTCGGCCTTGAGAATATCGACCACCGGGCCGCCTTCGGCCTCGAACCGGATCGTTCCTCCGGGGTGATGGGCGGCAGGGTAGTTGAGCAGCCGGACGAGTGAGAGCGCCGTGACCGATTTGCCCGAGCCGGATTCGCCCACCAGCGCGAGCGTTTCGCCGCGATGAATGTCGAAGGAAACCCGGTCGACCGCGAGAGTGTCCTTCCCGCCCTGCCGGAACGCGACCGAGAGATCCTCCACCGAGACAAGCCGCGCCCCGGTCATGCGAAACTCTTTCGCGGGTCGAAGGCATCGCGCACCGCCTCGCCGATAAAAATCAGCAGCGAGAGCATCAGCGCGATCACCGCGAATCCGGACAGGCCAAGCCACGGCGCCTGCAAATTCGCCTTGCCCTGCTGGAGCAGCTCCCCGAGGGAGGGCGAGCCCGGCGGCAGGCCGAAGCCGAGAAAGTCCAGCGAGGTCAGCGTCGTGATCGAGGCATTCAGCACGAAGGGCATGTAGGTCAGCGTGGCAACCATGGCGTTGGGCAGCATGTGCCGCATCATGATCTGGCGGTCGGACAGGCCCAAAGCCCGCGCGGCCTTCACATATTCAAAGTTCCGGGCCCGCAGGAACTCGGCCCGGACCACGCCGACCAGCGAAGTCCATTTGAACAGCAGCAGGATCGTCAGCAGCACAAGGAAGCTCGGCGTGATGACGGCCGAGAGGATGATCAGCAGGAAGAGCAGCGGCATCGAGGTCCAGATCTCGATGAAGCGCTGGAAAAAGAGATCGACCTTGCCGCCGAAATAGCCCTGCACCGCGCCGGCAGCGATGCCGATTACCGACGAGGCCAGCGTCAGGATCAGCCCGAACAGGACCGAGATCCGGAACCCGTAGATCAGCCGCGCGACGACATCGCGGCCGCGATCATCGGTGCCGAGCCAGTTCCATTCGATATCCTTGCAGCCGGTGCCGCCACGCTTTTTCGCCACGGCGGCGCATTGCGCATCGGTCAGCATCCAGGTCGGCGGGGCCGGGGCGGCCACCGGGAGGTCACGCTGGATCGTGCGATGATGGAAGCGGATCGGCGGGAACAGCATGAAGCCATGCACGTTGATCTCGTCGGCAATCACCGGGTCGCGGTAATCCGTGACGGCCAGGAAGCCGCCGAATTTCTCCTCCGGGTACTCCACCAGCACCGGGAACAGCCATTCGCCCTTGTACCGGGCGAGGACCGGCCGGTCATTCGCGATGAATTCCGCGAAGAGCGACAGCACGAACAGGACCATGAAGATCCAGAACGACCAGTAACCGCGCCGGTTCGCCCGGAAATTCTGGAGCCGGCGCTGGTTGAGCGGCGAAAGCCGGATCAGGCCTAGCTGGGGCGGCAACGGCGGCGCCTCGGGCGCCCGGGCCCCGGCGGCCAGCCCGTCATCCCGGAGCGCCTGCTCAGACATCGCGCGCCTCGAAATCGATGCGCGGGTCGATCAGCGTATAGGTCAGGTCCGTGATCAGCGTGATGACAAGGCCCAGCAGCGAGAAAATGTAGAGCGTGGCGAAGACAACCGGATAATCGCGGTCAAGCGTAGCCGAGAAGGCCAGCAGGCCGAGCCCGTCGAGCGAGAAGATATTCTCGATCAGCAGCGAGCCGGTGAAGAAGGCATGGATGAAGGCGCCCGGGAAGCCGGCAATGACGATCAGCATCGCATTGCGGAAGACATGGCCATAGAGCACGCCGCGTTCCGAGAGGCCCTTCATGCGGGCCGTCAGCACATATTGCTTCCGGATCTCGTCGAGAAAGGAATTCTTGGTCAGCAGCGTCAGCGTGGCGAATTGCGAGATCACCATCGCCGTCAGCGGAAGGGCGAGATGCCAGAAATAATCGAGGATCTTCCCGCCGAGGCTCAGTTCCTCGAAATTCGGCGAGGTCAGCCCGCGCAGGGGGAAGAACTGGAAAAAGGAACCGCCCGCGAACAGCACCACCAGCAGGACCGCGAACAGGAAGCTCGGAATGGCGTAGCCGATCACGATCACGCCCGAGGTCCAGACATCGAAGGCGGAGCCATCCTTCACCGCCTTACGGATGCCGAGCGGGATGGAGATCGCATAGGCGATCAGCGTCATCCAGAGGCCGAGCGAGATCGAGACCGGCAGCTTCTCCTTGATCAGCTGGATGACGGAGGCATCGCGGAAGAAAGAGCGACCGAAATCGAACCGGGCATAATCCCAGATCATCTTGGCGAAGCGCTCGTGCGCCGGCTTGTCGAAGCCGAACTGCTTCTCGAGTTCCTTGATGAAGGCAGGATCCAGCCCCTGCGCGCCGCGATAGGTGGAGCTGGCATCCGCCGCCGCGCTGGCCGCGCCGGAAATATCACCGCCCGTGCCGCCACCGACCCGGCCGCTTGCGCCCGAATCCTGGCCCTGCAGCTGCGCGATGATCTTCTCGACCGGTCCGCCCGGCGCGAACTGGATGATGATGAAGGACAGCAGCATGATGCCCAGCAGCGTGGGCACCATCAGGGCAAGGCGTCGGAGGATATAGGCCGCCATTACTTGCCGATCCGCTTCGCCTTGTCGGCATCATACCACCAGGTGGCCAGCGCCGTGGAGGAGGCTCCGCCGGCCAGAGGCGGGATCGGCCCTGGCGCGGTATACATGTCCCAATAGGCGAATTTGTGCTCGGCGGCATACCAGGCCGGCACCCAGTAGCGCCCGGCGCGCAGCAGCCGGTCGAGAGCCCGCGCGGCATGGGTGATATCGGCCTTCGATTTCGCCGCGATGACCTTGGCAATCATCGCATCGACCGACGGGTCGGCAATGCCCGAAAGGTTGCGCGAGGAGGGCGTCCGCGCCGCCTGCGAGCCGAACAGCGTGTTCAGCGTCTCGCCCGGCGTGAGCGACATCACGAACCGCGCCGAGACGACATCGTAATCGTATTCCTGTACCCGGCGCTGGTATTGCGACGGATCGACCTGCCGGATCGAGAAGCCGATGCCGAGCAGCCGGAGATTCTTGCCGAAGGCCTCGACATGCTTGGTCAGCCCGCCATCGAACTCAAGGAATTCGATCGTCAGCCGCGTGCCATCGGCCAGCCGGAGGATGCCGTCATCTCCGCGCTTGGCCCCCGCCTGCTGCAGCATCTGCTGCGCCTGGCGGAGCAGGCCGCGATCCTGCCCCGACCCGTCGGAGACCGGCGGCACATGCGGCTCGCCGAACACCTCGTCCGGCACCTTGCCGCGGAACGGCTCCAGCAGGGCCAGCTCCTCCGGTCCCGGCTTGCCGACGGCCTTGAGCGGCGAATTCTCGAAGAACGAGGTCGTCCGCTTGTAGAGGCCATACATCAGGTTCTGGTTCATCCACTCGAAATCGAAGGCGAGCCCGATCGCCTCGCGGATGCGTGGATCGCGGAATTGCGGCCGGCGCGTATTGAGGAACCACCCCTGCGTACCGGAGGGGCGGCCATCAACCGCCGTGTCGCGCTTGACCCGCCCTTCCCGGATGGCGGGAAAATCGTAGCGCGTCGACCAGATCACCGAGGTGAACTCGTCCCGGAACGTATAGACGCCCGCCGTGAAGGCCTGGAACGCCGCCTCGCGGTCGCGGAAATACTCGTAGCGCACCGTGTCGAAATTCGCCTGCCCCACCGAGACCGGCAGGTCCTTGCCCCAGTAATCTGCCACCCGGCGGAAACTGATGGACCGGCCCTGCTCGATCTTGTCGACGCGATAGCTGCCCGAACCGAGCGGACTTTCCAGCGAAGCGGAGTCGAAATCGCGGGTCGCGTAATAAGCCTTCGAAAAGATCGGCAAACCGGCCACGATCAGCGGCAATTCGCGCGAGCGGTCGGGCGCGAAGCGGATCTCCACCTCCTGCGGCGAGAGGGCGGAAGCCCCCGTCATCTTCTGCAGGATCAGGCGATAGGTCGCGTAGGCCTTGGTGCTTTTCAGCGTTTCCAGCGTGAAGACGACATCCGCCGCCGTGATCGCCGAACCGTCATGGAACCGCGCCTCGGGCCTGAGCTGGAACCGGTAGACCTGCCCGTCGGCCGAACGGCGGACGCTGCTGGCCACGAGGCCGTAGAGGGCATCTTCCTCGTCCGAGGAGCCGGCCATCAGGCTGTCGAAGATGAGGCCCATCCCGGCGGCGCCGTCGCCACGCTGGGAATAGATATTCAGCGTGTTGAAGGTCGTGAAATTCTGGTTGCCGGCCGTGGAGGAAACCTGCAGCGCGATTTCCCCGCCCTTCGGCGCCTGCGGGTTCACATAGGCGAAATGCTTGAAATCCGCCGGGTATTTCAGATCGCCGAAAATCGAAAGCCCGTGGCTGGGCGGGCCGAGCTCTGCTGCTTCCTGCGCGCTCAACGGGTTGCGCGGCAGCAGGGTCGAGATCCCGGCAAAGGCGCCCAGCGCCAGGGCACCGCGCCGCGTCGGACGCGACAGGAACCGGAACTCATGCGTCATGCTCGTCTCCCCTTGTGATCGAATCACCCACCGAGCCCATGCCGGGAATATGACGCAGCGTAGCTGGAAGGCCAGCACCAAGCCCCGGTTTCGGCGTGATTTTCAGGAAGACAGCAAAAAGGGGCCGGAATCCGGCCCCTTGATCAGGTGGAATGCGCAAGGCTGATCAGGGCAGGGCAGCCGGGGTCTCCGCAAGGCTGCGCATGTAGAAAATGATATTGGCACGCTCATCAGGACGATTGATGCCTGCGAAGCCCATCGAAGTCCCCGCGACATAGGCCTTCGGGTTGGCGAGGAAAGCGTCCAGCGCCTCGTAATCCCACTTGCCGCCCTTCGACGCCATATCCTTCAGCCCTGCCGAATAATTGAAGCCGGCGGCCGCGCCCTTGGCCTTGTTGACAATGCCCCAGAGCGCCGGGCCCTGGCCATTCTTGCCATCCTTCTGGAACTGGTGGCAGCTCACGCATTTCTTGGCCGCCGTCTCACCCTTGGCGAGATCGGCCTTGGCGAGGCGCGCCGCAATCGGCTCGGCCTTTTCGGCCGCCGGCGCGGCCGCGCTGCTGGCATTGGCGGTGTTGTCCGGCAGCTCGTAGCCCGCCTTGGCCGGCAGCTTCGGCGCCATCAGGCCGCTCGAGAGGAAGCCGATGCCCATGGCCAGCGTGAGCATGCCAAGAATGGCACCGGCAACCTTGTTGACTTCGTTCGCATCCATGCCTGCAACCCCTGGGTCTCTCCGGACGCTGCCACCCTGCGGGAGACAACGCTACCAAATTCACCCGGCTGATTACCCGCTTTCAATAGGGAAAGGCAACCCGTATAAGCGCCTTCCGTTTGCTACTTTTTGCCGTCCTTCACAGCCGGTTAGCGCTTCAATGTCCGATCCTGTCGTCGTCATCCCTGCCCGCCTCGCCGCCACCCGCCTGCCCGGCAAGCCGCTTGCCCTGATCGGCGATGCCCCGATGATCGTGCATGTCTGGCGCCGCGCCGAGGAAGCGGGCATCGGCCCGGTCGTCGTGGCGACCGATGCACCGGAAATCGCGGCCGCCATCGAGGGCGCCGGCGGCATCGCCATCATGACACGCGCCGACCATCCCTCCGGCTCCGACCGCATCTTCGAGGCAATCGATCGTTTCGATCCCGAGGGCCGGCACGATGTGGTGGTCAATGTCCAGGGCGACCTGCCGACCATCGACCCCCGCATCATTGCGGATTCGCTGATCCCCCTCTCCGATCCAGCCGTCGATATCGCAACCCTGGCCTCGGTCATCGTGCGCGAGGAAGAGCGGACGGCCACGCATGTCGTGAAGGCGATCGGCACGCCCGTCGCGGCACGCCGGCTGCGCGCCCTTTATTTCACGCGCGCCACAGCCCCCTGGGGCGAGGGCGATCTGCTCCACCATATCGGCCTGTACGCCTACCGGCGCCGGGCGCTGGCGCGGTTCGTGGCCATGCCGCCCTCCCCGCTCGAACAGCGCGAGAAGCTGGAACAGCTCCGCGCCATCGAGGCGGGCATGCGGATCGACATCATCCAGGTTGACACGGTGCCCCTCGGGGTGGACACGCCGGAAGATCTGGAACGGGCGCGGGCCATGCTGGCCGGCAGGAACTGAACGGGTGTTGGGAGCAGCAGGCATGGCGAAGGTGATTTCCTTCCAGGGCGAGCGCGGAGCAAATTCCGAGATCGCCTGCAACGAGGTCTATCCGGATTGGGAAGCCCTGCCCTGCGCGACGTTCGAGGATGCTTTCGCCGCTCTGGCGGACGGCGCCGCCGATCTCGCGATGATTCCGATCGATAACTCGATCGCCGGCCGCGTCGGCGATATCCACCACCTGCTGCCGACCTCGGGCTTCCACATCATCGGCGAGCATTTCCTCCCCATCCATTTCCATCTCATGGCCATCGAAGGTGCCAGCCTTGCCACGCTGAAAGCGGCGCAGAGCCATGTCATGGCCCTCGGCCAGTGCCGGCGCATGCTCAAGAAGCTCAACCTGAAGGCCATTGTTGCCGCCGATACTGCGGGCTCGGCCCGGCAGGTCGCGGAGATGCAGGACATCACCCGCGCCGCCATCGCGCCGCGCCTTGCCGCGAAGGTCTATGGCCTCAAGATCCTCGCCGAGGATATCCAGGATGAGGACCACAACACCACGCGCTTCATCATCCTCTCGCGCGATGCGAAGGATGCGCTGCAGGGTTCCGGCCCGGTCATGACCAGTTTCGTCTTCCGCGTCCGCAACGTCCCGGCCGCGCTGTACAAGGCATTGGGCGGCTTCGCGACCAACGGCGTCAATATGGTCAAGCTCGAGAGCTACATGATGGAGGGCCAGTTCACGGCCACCCAGTTCTATGCCGATGTCGAGGGCCATCCCGAGGATCCCGCCCTCAAGCGCGCGCTGGAGGAGCTGGATTTCTTCTCCAAGGAGTTGCGCATCCTCGGCACCTATCCGGCGCATCCCTACCGCGCCAAGGTCGTGCCGCCGGCGGAGTGAACGCCTGGAAGCGGCGTTTCAGACGCCGGCGGGATCGTCCACGAAATGCCGGATCAGATGGCTGGCAATTGACATTTTCGCCGGCACACCGAGCCCGTCGGGATGGGTTCCGGCGATCATCTGCCGCACCTCGTCGCGGCTGAACCAGCGGCAATCCTCCAGCTCGTCGAGATCGACAGCGATGGTCGTCGAGCGCGCCTCGACATAGGCGCCGATCATCAGGCTGGCCGGGAAGGGCCAGGGCTGGTTCGCCATGATCGTCACGCGGCCGCCGAGAATGCCAGCCTCTTCAAAGGTTTCGCGGCGCACCGCATCCTCGATCGTCTCGCCCGGCTCGACGAAGCCGGCGAGGGTCGAATACCAGCCCGGCGGAAACCGGGCCGAGCGGCCCAGCAAGCAGCGATCGCCATCCACCGTCAGCATGATCACCACCGGGTCCGTCCGCGGGAAATGCTCGGCCTGGCAGGAAGGGCAGATCCGCTTCCAGCCCTGCTCGGCAAGGACGGAAGCCTGGCCGCATTTCGAGCAGAATCGATGCGTCGCATGCCAGTGCAGCATCGCCTTGCCCTGCGCGATCGCGCCCATCTGGTCGGCAGGAAGGCGGCCATCCAGCGCCAGCGCGCGCAGGCCGATCAGCAGGAATTCCTCTTTTTCCTTAAGCGCTTCCTCGGCGTCCGGGGCGATCAGCACGGCAAATCGGCCGGCATCGCCCTCGCGGCCAAGAAACACGATCTCCTGATGTTTCCCGGGATAGGGCAGGTCCTCGGCGGCGAAAAGCGCGATCCCGAGGTCGTTTTCGCGCTTCAGCACGGCATTTTCGCCGCAGAACACGTAAAAACGGGCCTCCGGCGCCTGCCGCAGGGCCTCGACAAGATCGGGCCGCGTGCGCAGCTGGGCGGACCGGTCGAGCGCGCCATGCGCGAAGCCGAGCCCCGGCGGCGGTTTCACTTCCATCAGCGGCGAGAACAGGGCCTCGATCTCCGGGCGACGCCCGGCCTTGCCTTCACTCATCGGAATTATCCTTGAAAACCCAACGCCTTGGCGAGCCTGTCCATCAAGGGCCCGGCCATATGCGGCGGATAGGGCACCCGCTCGCCATGGCCCCAGATCGGCCCCGGCCAGGCCGGATCGGAGGCGAACCGCGCCACCACATGGACATGCAGCTGCGGAACGACATTGCCCAACGCGCCGATATTGAGCTTGTCGGGCCGGAAATGCGTCCGGACAGCCTCCGAAACGCGCATAATTTCGTCAAATAATTTTTGACGATCAGCCTCGATCAGATCAAGAATTTCAACGATTCCGGCTCGCCTTGGGACGAGCGTCAGCCAGGGAAACCGGGCATCATCGACGAGGAAGACGCGGCTCAGCGGCAGGTCGCCGAGCAGCAGCCCGGTAGCCTCGAGGCGGGGGTCGAGCGTGAAACCGGCTTCCGGCATGGGAGATCCTTTCGACATCGCCGATGTTCTAGGACGAGTCGACCCCGAATGCATCCGCTACGTTGCACAGTCTGCCCCCCAGAGCGCCCTTGTTTTCGGAACCGAGATGTCCGATATAGCGAGCGGGAGGTTGGCGATGGACGCATCCCTCGCCAACCGGGTCAGGTCCGGAAGGAAGCAGCCCTAACGAGACCGGGCGGGTCATTGTTCCAGCCTCCCACCGATCATGCCGCGCGGATTCCGCGCGGCCTTTCCAATGCGGGGCCAGAGGGAAGAGGCCGTTTTCGACATGGCTGTTCGACATGGCTGACAGCCCGGAACCCGCTTCTCCCGAGAGCCTCCTGCCCGACAGCGCCTATCGCGTCCTGGCCCGGAAATACCGGCCGCAGAGCTTCGCGGACCTGATCGGCCAGGAAGCCATGGTCCGGACGCTGTCGAATGCCTTCGCGACGAAGCGCATCCACCAGGCCTATATTTTCACCGGCGTCCGCGGGGTCGGCAAGACGACCACCGCCCGCATCCTCGCGCGGGCATTGAATTACGAGACCGACACGATCAAGGCGCCGACGATCGACATGCCGGAACCGGGCATCCATTGCCAGGCGATCATCGAGAGCCGCCATGTCGACGTGATCGAGATGGATGCCGCCTCCAACACCTCGATCGACGATATCCGCGAGATCATCGAGGCGGCACGCTACAAGCCCGTTTCGGCGCGAACCAAGGTCTACATCATCGACGAGGTCCACATGCTGTCCAAGGCGGCCTTCAACGGCCTGCTCAAGACGCTGGAGGAACCGCCTCCGCATGTGAAATTCCTCTTCGCCACCACCGAGATCCGCAAGGTGCCGGTGACAGTGCTCTCGCGCTGCCAGCGGTTCGACCTGCGCCGCATCGAGATCCCGGCGATGATGGACTATCTCGAGACCATCATTGCGAAGGAGGGCGTTACCGTCGAGGACGAGGCACTGATGCTGCTCGCCCGCGCCTCCGAAGGCTCGATGCGAGACGCGCTCTCCCTGCTCGACCAGGCGATTGCCCATGGTAGCGGCACTGTCCGGGCGGAGGAGGTCCGCGCCTCGCTCGGCCTCGCGGACCGCACCCGCGTGATCGACCTGTTCGAGGCGGTGATGTCGGGCGATATCTCGCGCGCACTGGTGGAGTTCGAGGGCCAGTTCAACGAGGGCGCCGAACCGCTCGCCATCCTCACCGATCTCGGCGAGTTCGTGCATGTCGTCACCCGGCTGAAACTTGTGCCCGAAGCCGCGCGCGACCCGGCGCTCTCGGAAACCGAGCGGCAGCGCGGCCTCGCCTTCTCGAAGCAGGTGCCGATCCGCGCGCTGACCATGGCCTGGCAGATCATCCTGAAGGGCCTCGGCGAGGTTCAGGCTGCCTCCCGCCCGCGGATGGCGGCGGAGATGGTGCTGGTCCGTCTCGCCTATGCCGCAGACCTGCCGAGCCCGGGCGACATGATTCGCGACCTGCGCAACGGGGCGATCGCGGCGGGGCCCGCACCGGCAGCGCCGCCTCCACCGCCCTCGGGCGGTCCGAGTGCCAGCCTGCCGCGCCTTGTCTCCGACAATGCCGCCCCGGCCTTGCCGGTCGAGGCCGTTGCCGCCCCCGTGGCGGACGGGCGGCCTCAACCGGCCAGCCTGACCGATCTGGTCGCCCTGGCCCGCCAGAACCGCGATATCCGGATGATGACGGCGCTCGAACGCCATGTCCGGGTGGTGAATTTCGAACCGGGCAAGATCGGTCTCGTCCTCCTGCCGCTGGCCGAGCCGGACCTGCCGAACCGGCTTCACAAGGTCCTGCTCGACTGGACCGGCCGCCGCTGGATGGTCTCCGTTGTCTCCGATATGCCGGCCGAGGCCCTGCCGAAGACCCTGCGCGAGGAGGCCGAGGCCACCGAGGCCGAGACCCGGCAGGGCGTCATGGCGCTGCCGACGATCCAGGCCATCCTCAACCGCTTTCCGGGCACCGAGATCGTGGGCATCCGCGAGCCGGCCGAGGAAAGCCTGCCGCCGGCCGAACCCGATGCGCTTGATCGGGAAGCCGAAATCACCGATGACGATCTCTGAGCTATTCGTCCAATGACCCGGCGCAGCCGGGAATCCCCCGATAACAGGACTGGGAGTTTTTCATGCGTGATCTGCTGGGCATGATGAAGGAGATGGGCGGTCTGAAGGCCAAGATGGAGGCCATGCAGGCCGAGCTGGAATCGACCGAGATCACCGGCCGTGCCGGGGCCGGCCTCGTCGAGATCACGCTGAATGCCAAGGGTGCGATGAAGGGCATCACCATAGACCCCTCGCTCCTCGTGCCGGAAGAGAAGGAGATCCTCGAGGATCTCGTCGTTGCCGCGCATCAGGATGCCCGCGCCAAGATGGAAGCAGTGATCGCCGAGAAGACGCAGGGCCTGATGGGCGGCCTGCCGCTCCCGCCCGGCTTCAAGCTGCCCTTCTGACGAGACATCGATGGCGCAATCCCTCGCCGGGCCCGAAATCGAACGGCTGATCCAGCTTCTCGCGCGGATGCCCGGGCTCGGGCCGCGCTCGGCCCGTCGCGCCGTCCTGCATCTCATGCGCAAGCGCGAGGAATTGCTCGCGCCGCTCGCCGAAGCGATGCGTGTGGCGGCGGAGCGGATCGTGACCTGCACCACCTGCGGCAATCTCGATACGCAGGACCCCTGTACGATCTGCCGCGACCCGCGCCGCGACCGATCGATCATCGTGGTCGTCGAGAGCGTGGCCGATCTCTGGGCGCTCGAACGGGCGGCGGCGATCCGGGCGAGCTACCATGTGCTCGGCGCCACGCTGTCGCCCTTTGATGGCATCGGCCCGGAGGATCTCGCCCTGCCGCGCCTTGTCGAGCGCGCCACCGGCGGCGAGGTCCGCGAGGTGATCCTTGCCCTCAACGCGACCGTCGAAGGCCAGACAACGGCGCATTACATCACCGACCTGCTCTCCGAGGCCGGCGTGAAAGTGACGCGCCTCGCCCATGGCGTGCCGGTGGGCGGCGAACTCGACTATCTCGACGAGGGCACGCTCTCCGCGGCCCTGCTCAGCCGCACCCTGGCGTGAGGACGAAGATGGACCGTCCGATGCAGGCTCTGGCGCGTTTCGAGGGGATCGATACCTGGATCTTCGATCTCGACAATACGCTCTACCCGCCCCATTCCGATCTCTGGCCCAAGGTCGATCAGAAGATCACGCAATATATTTCGGAGCTTCTGGGCGTGGACGGGCTGACCGCCCGCGCGATCCAGAAATATTACTACCAGGTCCACGGCACGACGTTGAACGGGCTGATGAAGGAACACGCGATCGATCCGCATGCCTTCCTCGACTTCGTCCACGATATCGACCGCTCGAGCCTGCCGCCGGATGCGCGGCTGGCCGACGCGATAGGCCTGCTGCCCGGGCGTCGCTTCATCTTCACCAACGGGTCACGCCGCCATGCCGAGGCGACGATCGACCAGCTTGGCATTGCCGGACTGTTCGATGACGTGTTCGACATTGTCGAATCGGATTTCGTGCCCAAGCCGGCCCGCCAGCCCTACGAGAAATTCCTCACCCGCCATGGCATCTCGCCGGTGCGCGCGGCGATGTTCGAGGACATTCCGCGCAATCTCGAGATTCCGGCCGAACTCGGCATGCGCACCATCCTCGTCGTGCCCGATGGCCGCGGCGACCACAAGGATGACTGGGAGCGGTTCGTCACCGAGGGGCCCGGCGCCATCGGCATCCGCTTCGACGCCGTCACCCCGGACCTGCCCGAATTCCTGACCCATCTGGTGCGGGAGCTCGGCAGACGCGGGCCCTGACCCGCCCTCCGCTTGACAAGGCCGCGCCGATCCCGGCACCAACACAACCCTGAACCGCCCCATGAACACAGGAAGAGACCATGTCCCTCTCGTCGATCATCGATAAGGCCTGGGAAGACCGCGCCAGCATCAACAGCCAGACGCGCGGCGAGGTGCGTGACGCGGTGGAATCGGCCCTCGCGGAACTCGATGCCGGCCGCCTCCGTGTCGCCGAGCGGGCGCCGGGCAAGTCGGGCCCGGAAGCCTGGACCGTGCATCAATGGCTCAAGAAGGCCGTGTTGCTTTCCTTCCGTCTCCGCGACAATGCAATCATGCCGGGCGGTCCGGACGGCGCGAATTACTGGGACAAGGTGCCGCTGAAATTGACCGGCATGAGCGCCGAGGATTTCGCAAGGGCCGGGTTCCGTGCCGTGCCGGGCAGCATCGTCCGCCGCTCGGCCTTCATCGCCCGCAATGTCGTGCTGATGCCGTCCTTCGTGAATGTCGGTGCCTATGTCGACGAGGGCACCATGGTCGATACCTGGGCCGGCGTGGGCTCCTGCGCGCAGATCGGCAAGAACGTGCATCTCTCCGGCGGGGCCGGCATCGGCGGCGTGCTGGAGCCGCTGCAGGCCAACCCGACCATCATCGAGGACAATTGCTTCATCGGCGCCCGCTCGGAAGTGGTCGAGGGCGTCATTGTCGGCGAGGGCTCGGTGATCGCGATGGGCGTGTTCCTCGGCGCCTCGACCCGCATCGTGGACCGCACGACAGGCCAGGTGCATGTCGGCTATGTGCCGCCCTATTCGGTCGTCGTTTCCGGCACGATGCCGGGCAAGCCGATCCCCGGCCAGGACTGGGCCCCGGCCACCTACTGCGCCGTGATCATGAAGACCGTCGACGCCCAGACCCGCTCGAAGACCGGAATCAACGAACTGCTGCGCGACTGATCGCCCGTCACGCAATTGCCACATCCCGTCCCCAGATCAGGGGACGGAACCCCTGCAGGAGATCGGTGATGTTCGACGCGAAGAAGCTTCTTGATATGCTGGTGCAATCCGGCAGCAATGCCGCACCCGGCGGTCAGAACCTCAACTCGGTGCTCGGCCAGGTCGGCAGCGTCGTCGGCGCCGTGCTGAACCAGGCTGGCGGCGGCGTGAAGCAGGCCGCCACCGAGATCGACACCCGCACCGGCGCCTCCACCCGTGCCAGCGAGATGGTGACCGGCGCCACCGGCCGCTCGCCCTCGGATTTCCTGGCCCAGGCGAAGGACCTTGCCTCGCGCAACCAGCTTGCCACCGGTGCCGCGATCGGCGGCCTCGCCGCGATCCTGCTCGGCACCAAGACCGGTCGCTCGATCACCGGCTCCGCGGCAAAGATGGGCGGCCTCGCGTTGATCGGCGGCCTCGCCTACAAGGCGCTGCAGAACTATCAGGCCGGCAAGCCCCTTCTCGACCTGCAGGGCGCGGCCGGCAGCCTGCCCGGCCAGCCCCCGGCGCTGCCGGCCCCGACCGGCGAGCAGGAGCGCGCCTTGCGCCTTGTCCGTGCGATGATCGCCGCTGCCTCGGCCGATGGCATTGTCGACGCAACCGAACGCGCCGCGATTGCCGGCAACCTCAAGGCGGCCGGGCTGGATGCTGAGGCCGCCGGCTTCCTCGAGCAGGAATTCGCTAATCCGGCCGATATCAGCACCCTCGCCGCGGGCCTGACCACACCGGAACAGGCCGCCGAAGTCTATGCCGCCGCCCGGCTGGCTATCGACCCGGACCTCCGCGAGGAGCAGGATTTCCTCGCAGCCCTCGCCTCGGCGCTGCGGCTTGAACCCGGCCTCGTCGCCCATATCGATGCGGCGGCTGCCTCCGCAAAGGCCTGACGAGACGTGCCGGAAGCGCCAGCCCCGCCTGCCGGGCCCCGCCGCTGGTACCAGCGGATCGACTGGGGCCTGGCCATCGTGGCAACCCTGTCTTTCGGCTCTGCTGCTTACGTTTTCGTCAAGGAGGGCCCGACCCTCTGGCTGCAGATCCTGACGGAGGATGCCTGGCTCTTCGCCAGCATCCTCCCCAAGGTGGCCTTGGGCTGCCTGATCGGCGCCTTTGTCCGGCTGCTCATCGCCCGCGAGACGATCGAACGCTATGTCGGCCACGGTTCGGGCCTGCCCGGTCTCGCCATTGCCGGGCTGATCGGCATGCTGTTTCCGGCAGGCCCCTTCACGATCTTCCCGCTGGCCGTGGTGCTGATGGCCAGCGGCGCGGATCGCGGCGCCGCCATCGCCTTCATTTCCGGCTGGCTGCTGGTGGGGATCAACCGGGCCATCATCTGGGAAATGCCGTTCTTCGGCACGGATTTCGTGCTGTTCCGGTTCCTGCTGTCGATGCCGATGCCGATCCTGCTCGGCCTGATGGCGCGGGCACCTTTCTTCGAACGGCTCTCGCCGACCCCGCCGCGCGAGGGCGGGCCCGGAGGCGGGGCATGATCATCGCCTTTTTCACCGCCCTGCTCTTCGCCATCGCCCTCGCCCTCGGCACCGTGGCCTGGCGGCGCGGCAGGCCGCTTTTCGACAAGGGGCTTGCCGATGCCCGGTCGCAATTCATGCATCTGCTGCCGCGGTTGCTGATCGGGATTCTCGGCTCGGGCTTCCTCGCCCATCTCCTGCCGCGCGATACAGTTCTCGCCTGGTTCGGCCCCAATTCCGGCTGGACCGGTACGCTCCTCGCCACGATTGCCGGCGCCCTGACACCGGGCGGCCCCGTCGTCGGCTATGCACTCGGGGCGGCGGCGCTCAAGGCCGGCGCCGATTTCGCGCAGGTCATCGCCTATGTCACCGCCTGGTCGCTGCTGACGCTGAACCGCATGCTGACCTGGGAAATGCCCTCGATGCCGATGGGGCTCATTGCGGTCCGGGTGATCGTCTCGCTGCCGCTGCCTTTCCTCGCCGCCTGGATGACTATGCTGGCGCGCTGACGCATCCGCCCGCAAAGTGGGAACCGGTTTGCGGAAAAGGCGGATGCGTTGAGAAAAGGACCATCCGCCCGCAAAGGGAGAACCGGTTTGCGGAAAAGGCGGATGCGAGGAGGGAAGCTCTCCCCCTCGGGGAGAGGGTGGCGCGGAGCGCCGGGTGAGGGGGAAGGCACGAGCAAACAAGGCGCCGGGTGAGACGCGGGCCGCCCTTCAGGCCAGCCAGCGCTTGCGGCGCTTGTAGCTCTTCACCTCGCGGAAGGATTTCCGGTCGCCTTCGGACACACCGAGATAGAATTCCTTGACGTCCTCGTTCTCGCGCAAGGACTTCGCATCGCCATCCATCACGATGCGCCCGGTCTCCATGATATAGCCATAGGTGGCGTATTTCAGGGCCATGTTGGTATTCTGCTCGGCCAGCAGGAAGGACACACCTTCCTTGGCATTGAGATCCTTCACGATCTCGAAAATCTCCTCGACGATCTGCGGCGCGAGGCCCATCGAGGGTTCGTCGAGAAGGATCATCTTGGGCCGCGACATCAGCGCCCGGCCGATGGCGCACATCTGCTGCTCGCCGCCGGACGTGTAGCCCGACATGGATTTCATGCGCTGGCGCAGGCGCGGGAAATAATTATAGACCATCTCCATGTCGCGCTTGATCGCCGCGCCGCCATCGCGCCTGGTGAAGGCGCCGGTCAGCAGGTTTTCCTCGATGGTGAGATGGCCGAAGCAATGCCGGCCCTCCATCACCTGGATGCAGCCGCGACGGACCAGATCGGCCGGGCTCATCGCGTCGACGCGCTCGCCCTCGAAAATGATCGAGCCCTTGGTGACATCGCCGCGCTCCGCCTTGAGCAGGTTGGACACGGCCTTGAGCGTGGTGGTCTTGCCGGCGCCATTCGCGCCGAGGAGGGCGACAATGCCGCCCCGCGGCACGGTCAGCGACACGCCTTTCAGCACCAGGATCACATGGTCGTAGATGACCTCGATATTGTTGACCGACAGGATCGGTTCGGTCGTCTCGCTGGCAGGCTGCATCTCGCGCTCCGGTTGAGGCGGGTTGACGGCGGGGGATGGGACGGGCCAGCGGCCCGCCCCGGTTTCGGTCGCAGCCGGGCTTACGCCGGCGCGTCGCAGGCTTCCGTACGCTTCGGCCAGCCGGCATCCTTCGAGACATATTCCTTCGCTGCTTCCTCGATCAGCGGGCGGACGATGTTCTTCAGCGGCTCGATCCAGTCCGAGGCCTTCACATACTTGGTGCCATCCCATTGCGAGACGAACACCTTGTTATGGCCGTTATGATCGGTGCAGGTCACCTTCACCGGCGCAGCGAAGCCTTCCATCCCGATTTCCTTCAGGCGGGCCTCGGTGATGTTGAGCGCTTCGAGGCCGCGGCGGACATCGGCACCGTTTACGGCCTTCTTGCCCGTCAGGCGCTGCGCCGTCCGGACCGCCTCGGCGATCAGCATGGAGTTGTACACGCCGCGATTATAGAGGTTCTCGCCCACCTGCTCGCGCTTGGCCTGGCTGAGATTCTTGTCGAAGACGTGCTTCAGGATGTCCTGCATCACCGGGAACTGGGCCCCGGTATTGTGGAAGTTCAGCGTCTTGTAGCCCTTGGCGCCGGCTTCGCCCGCACGGGCATCGTCATCGCCACCGGCCCACCAGACACCGACCAGCTTGTCGATCGGGAAGCCGTTCTTCACCGCTTCCTTCACGGCCGTCGGGTTCATGGCACCCCAACCCTGGTTGTAGATCCAGTCCACGCGGTCGCGGCGGATCGACAGCCAGACCGAGCCCTGGTTCTGCATCTGGGCCGCCGGAACCGGATAGAGCTTCAGGTTGAAGCCATATTCCTTGGCGAGCGCCTCGAGAACCGGGATCGGCTCCTTGCCGAACGGCGCGTCAAGATGGATCAGGCCGATCGTCTTGCCCCTGATATTGCCGCCCTCGGCCTGGAGCACATGGCGGATGAAGACCGAGGCGCCATCCCAGTAGGTAACCGGCGGGTTGAACACCCACGGGAAGTTCGTGCCGTCCGCCGAGGCCGAGAGGCCATAGGCCATCGACAGGACAGGCACCTTGTCCACCGCCGCCTTGGGAATGAGCTGCAGGGTGATGCCGGTCGAATAGGGATTATAGAGGACCGGGTTCTTGCCCTTGGTCGATTCGTAGCATTCGACACCCTTCTTGGTGTCGTAGCCCGTCTCGCATTCCTCGATGATGATCTTCGCCCCGCCGATACCGCCATCGCGCTGGTTCAGCATCTCGAGATAGTCGCGCATGCCGTTGGCGATATGGATGCCCGAACCCGCGAACGGCCCCGTGCGATAGGTCAGCAGCGGCACATAGATTGTGTCCTGTGCAACCGCAGGCGCGGCCAGCGAGGCGAAGCCTGCCGCCGCCAGCGCTGTGAGCGTGAGTTGACGTAACATGTGCACTTCCTCCTTTTCTCCGGCCCTTTTCCGGGCCTCTTTCGCTTCCCGGTGGCTGGTGCCGCCGGGCATTCCTCAAGGCTGCGCCCTCAATACGGGAACGGCCAGGTTCTCAGTTTCTGCTTCGTGATCTGCCAGAGGCGCGCGAGGCCATGCGGCTCCACGATCAGGAAGAAGATGATCAACGACCCGACGAAAAGGTGGTTGATATGCTCGGCCGTGGCGCCGGCCAGCGGCAAGCCTATGGCCGGAAGACCGAATTTCAGGATGATCGGCACGATGTTCAGCAGCGCCGCCCCGAAGAAGCAGCCGATCAGGCTGCCGAGGCCGCCGATGATGACCATGAAAAGGATATTGAAGCTCTGGTTGATATTGAACGCGTCGGACGCCTCGCCGCCGCCATACCAGAGGAACATCATGCAGGCGCCGGCCACGCCGCAATAGAAGGACGACATGGCGAATGCCGTGAGCTTGGCCGGCAGCAGCCGGATGCCCATCAGCTCGGCGGCGATATCCATGTCGCGCACGGCCATAAAGGTGCGCCCGATCCGGCCATGCAGGATGTTCGAGGCCACCCAGGTCATCAGCACCACGATGCCGAGCAGCACGAGATAGCGCGTCGTCGGTGTCGCATTCGCCCCGGTGATCGCCACGCCGAACAGCGTCCGCTGCGGCACCTCGATCGCGCCCGAGGCGTTGTAGTTGAACAGCCACGGCACGCGCACGAAGCACCATTCCAGGAAGAACTGCGCCGCCAGCGTCGCCACCGCGAGGTAGAAGCCCTTGATCCGGAGCGAGGGCAGCCCGAACAACGCGCCGATCGCGGCCGAGAATACGCCTGACACAAGGATCCAGATGATGATGTTCACATCCGGGAAATAGGTCGTCAGCTTGTAGCAGGCGAAGGCGCCCACGCCCATGAAGGCGCCGGTCCCGAGCGAGATCAGCCCGGTATAGCCCGTCACGATGTTCAGCCCCATCGCCGCCAGGCTGAAGACGAGGAAGGGGATCATCACCGTCGAGATGAAGAAGTTCGATCCGAAGATCGGGATGATGATGGCCGCCGTGGCCAGGATGAGGCCGATGCCGATCCGGTCTTGCAGGATCGGGAACACCGCCATATCGGCAGAGTAGGTCTTCTTGTATTGGCCCGCCTCGCGGTAGAACATGAGTCAAACTCCGTTTGACAGGCAGTGGGGAGAAGGCAGTCGGCAGATCAATCCGCCACCACCCGATTGCCGAATGCCGATTGGCGACGTCCACATCATCAGATCCTCTCGATGATCTTGTCGCCGAACAATCCCTGAGGCCGGACCATCAGGAAGCCGAGCGCGATGACATAGGCGATCCAGTTCTCGATGCCGCCGCCGACCAGCGGCCCCCAGTAGAACTCGGCCAGCTTCTCGCCGATGCCGATGATCAGCCCGCCGACAATGGCGCCGGGGATCGAGGTGAAACCACCGAGGATCAGCACCGGCAGCGCCTTCAGGGCAATGGTCTGCAGCGCGAAGGACACATCCGACCGCGCCCCCCACATGATGCCGGTGATCAGCGCCACGATGCCGGCGGCAAACCACACGATCGCCCAGATCTGGTTCAGCGAGATGCCGACAGAGAGCGCCGCCTTGTGGCTGTCCGCCACGGCCCGCAACGCCCGGCCGATCCTCGTATACTGGAAGAAGACCGCCAGAGCCGCGATCATGATCGAGGCGATCACCGCCGCCGCGATATCGATCTTCTGGAAGGTCACCCGCCCGCCCAGCATCGCGACATCGATCGCGCCGCGCGGCAGGCCAAGCTCCTCGGTGATCATCTGCTTGGGTTCGCCGCCGAAGATGAATTCGCCAATGCCGATCAACACATAGGTCAGCCCGAAGGTCGCCATGAAGAGAATGATATCGGGCTGGTTGACCAATGGCCGGAGCACGACCCGCTCCACTGCCACCGCCAGCGCGAGCATTACCCCGAGGGTCAGCAGAACCGCCAGCCAGGCCGGCACGCCCTTCTCATGCAGGCCGACCAGCGTGAGCCCGGCAAAGACCACCATGATCCCCTGCGCGAAATTGAACACGCCCGAGGCCTTGAAGATCAGCACGAAGCCGAGCGCGATCAGCGCATAGAGCACGCCGGAGACAAGGCCTTCCCAGAGCGTCTGGACCAGCAGGTCGGGCATGGCGCCCATCTGCAGGAAGGGATCGATGAAAATCTTGAACAGAAGATCCATGCCCGCCCCCGTTTAATGCGCGACGCCCAGATAGGCATCGATGACCTTCTGGTTCTTCTTGACTTCATCCGGCGTGCCATCGGCGATCTTCTGGCCGTATTCCAGCACGACCACCCGGTCGGACAGGTCCATCACGACGCCCATATCATGCTCGATCAGCGCGATCGTGGTGCCGTACTGTTCCTTCGTGTCGAGGATGAAGCGGCACATGTCCTCCTTCTCCTCGAGATTCATGCCGGCCATCGGCTCGTCCAGCAGCAGCAATTCCGGCTGCATCGCCAGCGCCCGGCCCAGCTCAACCCGCTTCTGGAGGCCATAGGGCAGCTTGCCCACCGGCACCTTGCGGATATGCTCGATTTCGAGGAAGTCGATGATTTCCTCAACGAATTTTCGGTGCTCGATCTCTTCCCGCATGGCCGGACCATGCCGGAACAGATGCCAGAAGAACGGCGTCCGCATCTTCAGTGTCCGGCCGACCATGATATTGTCCAGCGTGGTCATGCCCTTGAACAGGGCGACGTTCTGGAAGGTCCGGGCGATCCCCTGCGAGGCGGCGACATGCGGACGCATCTTGCTCCGTGTCTGGCCGCGATAGGTGATCCGGCCCTCCTGCGGGTGGTAGAAGCCGTTGATGACATTGAGCATCGAGGTCTTGCCGGCGCCGTTCGGCCCGATAATCGCCCGGACCTCGCCCTTGCGGATATCGAAGGAGACGTCGGTGATGGCCTTCACCCCACCGAAGCGGAGCGTGACATTGTCCACCGCCAGAAGGGTGTCGCCCGGGGCAATATCCTGGCGGAACTCGGAATGGTTCATGGCGTTCATGCGTCCCTCCGGCGGTTTCAGGCGGCGCGCGCAGGCGGAGAAGCCGGCGCGGAGACCGGAAGGACCTTCGCATCCGCGACGCGCACCCGCGCCGAGATGACGCCCTTGCGGCCATCCTCGAAGGTCACTTCGGTCGAGATATCCGCCTCGGTCGATCCGTCATACAAAGCCGTGACGAGGGGACCGTAGCGATCGGCGATGAAGCTACGCCGCACCTTCTGCGTGCGCGTCAACTCCCCGTCATCGGCATCCAGTTCCTTGTGCAGCACAAGGAAACGCCGGATCTGGGCATGGGCCATCATTGGCTCCTCCGCCAGCTGGCGGTTCACCTCCGCCACATGCCCGGCGATGATGTCATAGACCTGCGGGTGCCCGGCCAGTTCCTGGTAGGAGCCATAGGAGACATTGTTCCGCTCGGCCCAGTTCCCCACCGCTGTCAGGTCGATATTGATGAAGCAGGTCACGAAATCCTCGCCCTGACCGAAGGCCACGACCTCGCGGATATTCGGGAAGAACTTCAGCTTGTTCTCGAGATATTTCGGCGCGAAGAGCGCCCCGCTGCGCAGTTTGCCGACATCCTTGGCGCGGTCGATGATGCGGAGCTGACCATCCTTCTCGAAGAAGCCGGCATCGCCCGTCCGGACATAGCCATCCTCGGTCATCGTCTCGGCGGTCTTTTCCGGCTCCTTGAAATAGCCGATGAACTGCCCCGGCGACTTGTAGAGAACCTCGCCATTCTCGTCGATGCGGATCTCGACATTCGGCGTGGCCGGGCCGACGCAATCGGCGCGCACCTCGCGGTCGCCCTGCACCGTGACATAGAGGAAAGCCTCGGTCTGCCCGTAAAGCTGCTTCAGATTGAGCCCGATCGACCGGTAGAACGAGAACAGTTCCGGCCCGATCGCCTCGCCCGCCGTATAGGCGATGCGGATCGTGGTCATGCCGAGCACATTCTTGAGCGGCCCGTAGACGAGGACCTCGCCGAGCGCGTAATTCAGCCGGGCGCCCAGTGGCACCGGCTTGCCGTCGAGGATCTTCTCACCCCATTTCTTGGCAACGCCGAGATAATAGTGGAACATCTTCCGCTTGAGCCAGCCGGCATCTTCCATCCGGATCATGATGCGGGTCAGCATGCTTTCGTAGACGCGGGGCGGCGCAAAGGCGAAGGTCGTTCCGATCTCGCGGCGATCCTCCACAGCCGTCTCCGGGCTTTCCGGGCAATTGATGGTGAAGCCGGCAACCAGCGCCTGCGCATAATTGAGGTAATGGTCGCCCACCCAGGCCAACGGCAGATAGGCGATCACGTTGTCGCGGTCGGTCAGCCGGTCGAATTCCACCGTATCGGTCGCCGCCTTCACGCAGCCTCCGGCCGAGAGCATCACGCCCTTCGACCGGCCGGTCGTCCCGGAGGTGTAGAGGATCACCGAGGTATCGCTGCCCTTGCCCGTGGCAATGGCCTCGTCCAGCCTTTTCACGGCGGCCGGATCGCTCATCAGGATACCCGCGCCCTGGGCGATCACCTCGTCGATCGCCTGCAGGCGGGAATGGTCATAGTCGCGCAGGCCGCGCGGCTCGTCATAGAAGACGATCTCGATCTTCGGCAGGCGATCGGCCACGCCGAGGATCTTGTCGACCTGCTCCTGGTCCTGCACGCAGGCAAAGCGCACCTCGGCATGGTCGAGCACATAGGCCATCTCGTCGGCCACGGCATCGGAATAGACCGGCACCGGGATCGCCCCGACCGATTGCGCCGCCATGATCGACCAATAGAGCTTCGGACGGTTGGTACCGATGATCGCAACCTTGTCGCCGCGCTGCAGGCCATGGGCCATCAGCCCGAGCGCATAGCAGCGGACCTGCCGCGCCACATCCCCCCAGCTCCATTCCCGCCAGATCCCGAGATCCTTGTGGCGCATGGCCGGGCGATGGGGCCGGACAGCCTCATTGCGAAGAAGCAGTTTCGGAAACGTGTCCAACTCGGCGGTGGCATCTGCCGTCACGCACGCTCTCCCTCGATCCGTTTCGACCCTGATGCGGAATTTCGTTGAATCCCGCTTTTTCTTGTCTTCACGTTCGCAGCACAGGCCCATTTGCGCAAGATGGGCCTTGACAGACATGCCGGTCTTTTGGTCTTAAGCTATCAAGCCTGCGCGTGATTTTCGCTCAGGATTTCGGCGATTTCCGTAACATCGTTGCTCTGACCGTCCCGGCGCCTTCGGTGGCGCGGCGTTCCGTCGCGTCCTCAGCCGCCGGAATTCCCGAACCGGACGAGATCCTGCCAGTCGCGGATCGCGATCCCGCCGCGCTCGACTTGCAGCACCCGTGCCTGCTCCAGCACCTTGAGTGACTGGTTTGTCACCTGCCGCGACAGGCCCGAGAGCAGGCCGATTTCCTCCTGCGTGATTGCGAGATGCGTGCCGACGCCCGGATTGACGCGCGGATTGAAGATGCTCGCCAGCGCCCGCGCCACCCGGCCGGTCGCATCGAGCATCCGGTCATTCTCGACCTGGCCGATGAACTGGCCGAGCCGCTCGTTGAACTGGTGGACAAGGAACCGGTTGAACCCGACGCTGTGCTCGAACAGCCAGTTGAAGGTCGGCAGGTCCATCAGCATCAGCCGGGATTCGCGCAACGCCACGAGATCATAGCGGCGCGGCTCGTTTTTCAGCAGGCTGCCCTCGCCGAACCAGGCCCCGGCCGCAAGCCCGGCCAGGCTGACCTGCTTGCCGGAATCCGACACGGTGGAGAGCTTGACGAGGCCCGACACGACCCCGCCCCAGCAATCGAAGCGATCCCCCTGATGGCAGATGTAATTGCCCTTGCCATAGGTGCGCTCGACAATGCCGCGACGCGCCTTCTCCGCCTCTTCCGGGGTGAGGTCCCGGGCCCAGGCCGCCATCTGTCGCAGGGCATCGAGAGAAATCACGTCGCAATCCTGTCTTCTGGCAAGATCCTGTCCGTCGGGCGTCGCGCGGCGACTATTGCCGCGCGGTGCCCCTGTGGCAACCGCTCCGAAGGGCGGAGCCGCTCACTCCGCCGCCAGCGGCACCGGTGCCGCCGGATTCCGGAACCGCGCCAGCAACTCGGCCTCGCGCCGGTCCGTCTCCGCCGCGTTCCGCGCCCGGACATGGCCGAAGCCGCGGATCTGCTGCGGCAGGCCGGCAATCTCGACCGCCAGCGCGTGATTGCCGGCACCGAGCGCAGCCAGCAGCGCCTCCACCGTCTCGCGGTAGCGCCCGATCCGGGCGCGCTCGTCGCGGCGCTCGGCCGTATAGCCGAACGGGTCAAGCCGGGTGCCGCGCAGGCCCTTGAAATGCTGCAGCAGACCGAAGGCCTTCATCATCCACGGCCCGAAGGCGATCTTGCGCGGATGGCCGCTCGCCGGGTCGACCTTCGCGAGAAGCGGCGGCGCAAGATGGAAGGTCAGGCGCATGGTCTCGCCGTCGAAGGCTTCCTTCAGCTGGCGGCTGAACGCGGCCCCGGCATAGAGCCGCGCGACCTCGTATTCGTCCTTGTAGGCCATCAGCTTGAACAGGCTCTTCGCCACCTGCTCGGTCAGCGCTGTTGCACCGGGAACGGCCTTGTCCTCCGCGGCGCGGACCCGCTCGACAAACGCACGGTAGCCGGCGGCATAGGCGGCATCCTGGTAGTCGGTGAGGAACTCCACCCGGCGGGCGATCGCCTCGTCGAGCGTGGCCGCGAGGCCCGCGCCCGGCACGGCCTGCGCCTTGGCAACAAGGCCTTTGGCGAGTTCGGGATCATGCGCCGCCGCGCGGCCCCAGCGGAAGGCCTCGCGATTCATCGCCACGGCCTCGCCATTGAGCTCGATCGCCCGCTCGAGCGAATCCGCATGAAGCGGCACCGCCCCGCGCTGGAACGCATAGCCCAGCAGGAACATGTTCGCCGCGATCGACTGGCCGAACAATGTGGTGGCAATCGTGGTCGCGTCGAGGAAATGCGCCAGCGGCTGGCCGGCCGCATCCTTTCCGGCCGCCGAGGTGATGCCGCGGCGGAGCCGCTCCGTCGGGAGCGAGTAATCCGGGTTGCGGGTGAAATCGCCCGGCAGCACCTCTGCCGTGTTGACGACGAAGAACGTCTCGCCCGGCTTCACGCTGGCCAGCACCTTCTTCGAGCCCGACACGACAAGATCGCAGCCGAGGATCAGGTCAGCCATGCCGGCCGAGACGCGGATGGCATGGATATCCTCCGGCGTCTTCGCGAGGCGGATATGCGAGAACACCGCGCCACCCTTCTGCGCAAGGCCCGCCATATCGATCATGCCGCAGCCGCGGCCCTCGAGATGGGCCGCCATACCGAGAATCGCACCGATCGTCACCACGCCGGTCCCGCCGACACCGGTCACGATGGCGGCCCAGGCAGCCTTGTCGAGATCGGGGATGGCCGGTTCCGGCAGGCGCGGCAGCGCCGTGCCCTTGCTCGAGCCGGCGAGCTTGCGCGGCCTGGCGCCCGAAACGGTGACGAAGGACGGGCAGAACCCGTCGAGACAGGAGAAATCCTTGTTGCAGCTCGACTGGTCGATCCGGCGCTTGCGGCCGAATTCGGTATCGACCGCCTGCACCGACACGCAGTTCGAGGCCTTGCCGCAATCCCCGCACCCCTCGCAGACCAGCTCGTTGATCAGCACGCGCTTGTCCGGATCGGGATAGAGGCCCCGCTTGCGGCGGCGGCGCTTCTCGGCGGCGCAGGTCTGGTCGTAGATCATGACCGTCACGCCCGGAATGCCGGCCAGTTCCTTCTGGACGGGCATCAGCTCGGAGCGGTGATGGAAGCTCACCCCCGCCGGCCAGCTGTATTCGGGGCCGTATTTGTCGGGTTCGTCCGAGACGATCGCGATCCGCTCCACGCCTTCGGCGCGCACCTGCCGCGCGATCATGTCCGGCGTGAGATTGCCCTCGTGATGCTGGCCGCCGGTCATGGCCACGGCATCGTTGAACAGGATCTTGTAGGTGATGTTGGTCTTGGTCGCGATCGCCCAGCGCAGGGCCAGCACGCCGGAATGGTTGTAGGTGCCGTCACCGAGATTCTGGAACACATGCTCGCGCGTGGAGAAGGGCGATTCGCCGATCCAGTTGGTGCCCTCACCGCCCATCTGGGTGAAGCCCTCGGTCTCGCGATCCATCCACTGGACCATGTAATGGCAGCCGATGCCGGCATAGGCGCGGCTGCCCTCGGGCACCTTGGTCGAGCTGTTATGCGGGCAGCCCGAGCAGAAATACGGCGTGCGGGTCGCGAGATCGATCGTCTCGGACAACACACCCTGCGCACGGCGGATCCGCTCGACCCGCTGCGCCAGTTCGGCATCGTCCTGCCGCGCCAGCAGGCGCGAGCCGATGGCAATGGCGATATCGTTCGGATCGAGTGCGCCCTTGACCGGGAAAAGCCACTGGCCCTGCTCGTCCTTCTTGCCGACGACAACGGGCTGGTGCTTCGAGCCATAAAGCTCCTCGCGCACCTGCACCTCGATCAGCGAGCGCTTCTCCTCGACCACCATGCAGAGATCGATATCCTGCACGAAATCCTTCAGCAGGTCCGGATCGACCGGCCAGGGCGAGGCCAGCTTGAGCAGCTTCAGGCCCAGCCTGTCGGCCTTCGCGGCGTCGATGCCGAGAATGTCGAGCGCCTGCATCACGTCGAGATAGTTCTTGCCGACCGAGATGATGCCCATCCGGGGCTTCCGGCCGCCGGTATAAATCATCTTGTCGAGCTTGTTCGCCCGGAAATAGGCCAGCACGGCGGCACGCTTGTATTCGTGCAGGCGCGCTTCCTGCTCGAGGAAATTGTCGCGCGGGCGGATATTCAGCCCGCCCGGCGGCATCTCGAAATCATTC
Source organism: Beijerinckiaceae bacterium (assembly GCA_027533425.1). GTDB lineage: Bacteria > Pseudomonadota > Alphaproteobacteria > Rhizobiales > Beijerinckiaceae > Rhabdaerophilum. The sequence continues at coordinate 98,274 of JAPZUD010000006.1, forward strand.
GGAATGGCAATGGAGACCCGGTCGATACGGCCATCGACAGAGGCGGTCGATTCAACATTGTCCTTCACGCCCTTCACCGCCACCCAGACGCCGGCATAGCGGCTGAGCGCGAAGGCATGGAGGCCGAAATCGAGGATTTCCTGCACCCCCGCCGGGTTCAGGATCGGGATCATCGTATCGACGAAATTGAACTCGGTCTGGTGGGCATTGGTGGAGCTTTCCGCCGTGTGATCATCGCCCGACAGGCAGACAACGCCGCCGAATTTCGACGAACCCGCCATATTGGCATGGCGGAACACATCGCCCGTCCGGTCGACGCCGGGCCCCTTGCCATACCAGAGCGCGAACACGCCCTGATGCTTGCCCTCGCCGCGCATCTCCGCCTGCTGCGTACCCCAGCAGGCCGTGGCGGCGAGATCCTCGTTGAGGCCCGGCTGGAAAACGATCTGGTGCCGTTTCAGCTGCTTGCCGGCCCGGAAAAGCTGCTGGTCGAGCCCGCCCAGCGGCGAGCCGCGATAGCCCGAGACAAAGCCGGCTGTATCGAGCCCGGCGCGACGATCGCGCTCCTGCTGCATGAGCAGCATCCGGACCACCGCCTGCGTGCCGGACAGGAACACCTGCTCGGCGGCAAGGTCATACTTGTCGTCCAGCGTGACATCCTTCAGCGGAACAGGCTTGCCCATCCGGCATTCTCCCTTGCCAATCACGGCGCCTTCTTTCGCGACAATCGCGAGTGTGCGCGCTTCTTGTCCCTTCGTATACGTCAGTAATGCTGACCTTTTCAAGAGGGAGTTTCGAATGGCTCGAAAGTGACCTATTTTTGCCGCAAAACGTGGGGAGAGAGATGGGCTGGCTGCTTCGTCCGATCGATGCGGCCTTAATGGATTTCTGCTAGACCGATTCGCAGGTCATGGGGGGTCTGCGCCTGATGTTCCGGCTACCGGCCATTCTGTTCTGCTCCGCCTGCGCGCTGGCTGGCGCCACCCATCCTGCTGCGGCCCATCCGCATGTGCTGGTGAGCGTACGGACGGTAGTGGTGGCTGATGCCGCTGGCACCATCACGGCGCTCCGCCACGCCTGGACCTTCGACGAGGCATTCTCCGCGTTTTCGACCACCGGCCTCGACAGGAACAAGGATGGCAAGCTCGACCGCGAGGAACTGGCCGAGCTGGCACAGGTCAATGTCGAATCGCTCAACGAATACGAGTATTTCAGCTTCCTGAAACAGGGCCGTGCGGCCACGAAATTCGGCCAGGTGAGCGACTATTATCTCAGCCATGACGGCAAGGCGCTGACCCTGCATTTCACGTTGCCGGTCGAGGGCGCGAAGCCAAAGCTCGTCGATGCCCGGCTTGAGGTCTATGATCCGACTTTCTTCGTCGCCTTCAACTTCCAGGAAGACACGCCCGTCACGGTCGAGGGCACGGCGAAACCCTGCGAGGCCAAGGTCAGCCCGCCCAATCCCGGCGTGATGGCGCGCCTGTCTCAGATGGGCGAGGGCTTTTTCCAGAGCATGGGCCCCAATGCCAACCCGGATTGGGCGATCCCCGTCCGGTTCTCCTGCAAGTGATTGCTGTCCTGCACGGGATCCCTGCCCCGCCGGTGATGCCGGGATCGTTGCGCCATGGCTTTTGCGCAAGGCAGGGGAGCCGCGTTCTCGCCGCCTTCGCATGGCTGATTGGCGCCGCTCCCGCCCTCGCGCAGACCCGCTCACCCTTCGGCGCGGGCCCGCCTGCGCCGGCAGCTGAAGCAGCGACCGGCCTCGGCGCATGGCTTCTGAGCCAGCAGGCTGCCTTCCACAAGGCGCTGACGGCCGCCATCGGCGCGGTCGAAACCAGCCCGGCCGCCCTCGCCACCCTGCTCGGCCTCGCTTTCGCCTATGGCGTGCTCCATGCCGTCGGCCCCGGCCATGGCAAGGCCGTGATCGCCTCCTATCTGCTCGCCAACGAGCGGGCGCTGAAGCGCGGCATCGGCCTCGCCTTCGCGGCAGCGGGGGTGCAGGCGATCATCGCGCTCGGCATTGTCGGCATCGTGGCCGGCATCGCAGGCGGCACGGCCCGCACCATGAATGCCAGCATCGCCTGGATCGAGAAAGGCGGCTTCACGCTGATCGCGCTGATGGGCCTCTGGCTGGCCTGGCGCAAGGCCCGGCTGCTCTTTGCCGGCTTCACCCATGACCCCGCCTGCGCCGATCCGCTTTGCGGCCACCAGCATGGCGGCGATCCGCGCCAGCTGGTGGCAGCCTCCCGGCGCGACCTTGCGCTGATGGCGATCGGCGCGGGGATCCGGCCCTGCACCGGGGCCATCATCCTGCTTGTCTTCGCCCTGTCGAAAGGGCTGTTCCTGGCCGGCGCCCTCTCGGTGATCGTGATGGCCATCGGCACGGCGCTCGGAACCAGCCTTTTTGCCCTGCTCGCGGTCAAGGCGAAGCTGGTGGCGCTGAACCTCATCTCGCGCGGCGGCAGAGGCTGGGCACGGCTCGGCCTCATCCTCGAGATGCTGGCCGGCCTCGGCCTTGCCGCTCTGGGTTTCCTGCTGGTCCGGGGCCTGATGGCTGCTGGCAGCTGAGCTCAGAGCCCTTCGGCGGATCCATCCGAGCGCGGATCATGCCCGGCAGCAATCCGGCCGCGCGCATCCCGCACCAGCAACCCGGCATGGCCGAACATATCGGCATAGGGCTTGTCGACCAGCTCGATCTGGTGTCCCGCCCGGTCGAGCTTCTCCAGCACGGCCCCGTCGAACCGGTTCTCGACCTTGAGCGTTGCCGAGGGCTTGCCCCAGGTCTTGCCGAACAGGAAGCGCGGCCGGTCCAGCGCCTCGGTCACGCTCTGGCCGTAGGCAAAGGCGCGGAAGAACACCTGCGCCTGGAATTGCGGCTGGCCATCACCGCCCATCGCGCCATAGCTCGCCACCCGGCCATCATCGAAGACCGCCAGCGGCGTGTTGAGCGTATGGAAGGGCCGGCGACCCGGCTGGAGCGGATTGAGTGAATCCGGGTCGAGCGAGAAGGCGATGCCCCGGTTCTGCCAGATCAGCCCGGTCTTCGGCAGGACCACGCCCGAGCCATATTCCCAATAGAGGGACTGGATGAAGGAGACCGCGATGCCCCTGTCGTCGATGGCGCCCATCCAGATCGTGTCGCCCTCGGCCGAGGGGATCGGCCAACCGGCGGCACGGTCGCCCTTCACGGCGGCGGCTTCCTTGGCCAGCGCCCCCTCCGTCAGATAACGGGCCGGATCGACGGCGAGATGGTCGAAATCGGTGACCACGCGGTCACGGATCGCATAGGCCCGCTTGGACGCCTCGATCAGCCCGTGCAGATGCTCGAAACTCTCCGGCCGCGCCTCCGGCAGGCGGGCGAAGACGCCATGCAGGATCAGCGAGGCCAGCCCCTGGGCCGGCGGCGGCACATTGAACAGGCTCGCGCCCGGAATCCGCGTCTGGAGCGGCTCGCGCCAGCGCGCGCGAAAGGCGCTCATGTCCTCGCGCGTAACCGGCGCACCGGCCCGGTCGAGATCGGCGGCAATCTCGCGGCCGATATCGCCACGGTAGAAATCGTCCAGCCCGGCATGGGCCATCTGCTCGAACACCGCCGCGAGGGCCGGCTGGTGGCGCAGCGTCCCGGCCTTCACCTGCCCGCCATCCTCCGCGAGGAAATGCGTGGCGAAGCCGGGCACAGCCACGATTTCCGCCCGCTCCTTGACGATATAGCGGCCCTCGCTCTCCGAAACCGGCACGCCCTCCGCGGCATGGCGGCGGGCATGGGCCAGAAGGTCCGGCACCGGGATCTTCCCGCCAAAGGCCGCTGCAAGTTCGAGCGCGGCCTGCCAGCCACCCACCGCACCGGCAACAGTCAGCGCGGCATCGCCCCCGCGCACCGGGATCGTCTCGTACCCCTTGGCGCGATAGCGGCTGATCGTTGCCTTCGCGCCGGCAAAGCCGCAGGCCTCGATGCAGCGGACCTTCCCGTCCGGCGTTCGGATCGTCCAGAATCCGTCCCCGCCGAGCCCATTCATATGCGGATAGGCCACGGCAACGACGCCGGCCATCGCCACCATCGCCTCGATGGCGTTACCGCCCGCAGCGAGAATATCGCGACCGGCTTCGGCGGCGAGATGATGCGGCGCGGCGACGGCCGCGTGTCCGAAAGAGGGCGTGTCGGGCATGGGGATCCTGCAGAAAATCATGGTCCGGCGATTGCGCCGGCTTGCCAAACGCTATACCGCTCCCCACCATCAGGAAAGACGCCTTGCACAAGGAAAAGCCGATGGCCGGAAAATCGCTGAACCGCCAGAACGCGCTGACCGTGATCTGCGCCACGATCCTCGTCGGAACCGAAATCCTTGCAGCTGCCCTGGCTCTGGGCTGGGCCGTCGGCGGCCTGACGGGTTGGGGCGAGGAAGTGACGATGGCGCTGATCGGAATTTCGCTCGCCTTGGGCATCTATCTCTGCTGGCGCTTCGTCAAGGCTGCGCTCAAGGCGGAGCCGATCTACGAATAACCGCGCATCCAGGTTGCCCAGATCAACCTGTTACATTATAACGCCAGGCATGTCGGAACCGACGCCTCTCCTGGCGAAAGCTGTCGCCCCTGTTGCTGCCCGAGATAAGGCGCATACGCCTGCCCATACGCATGGGCATGATCATGCCCACCCGCACGCGCATGCCCACACGCATGGTCATTCGCACGACCATGCGGGCCATCGTCATGCCCCGGGCGAAATTCCAGCCCTGCGGCGGGAGCGAGCTGATCCGCCCCGCCTTTCGCTGATGGCACTCTCGGCCGGCCAGCGCCTGCTGCTGGCCGTGCCGCCGGTCGCGCTTCTCTGGGCCCTCACCGTCTGGGCCATGCGCGATGGCTGATCCCATTCTCGCCTTCGAGGACCTCACGCTCGGCTATGACCGGCACCCCGCTGTCCATCACCTGGACGGGCGGATCGAGCCGGGCACATTGCTGGCCATTGTCGGCCCGAATGGCGGCGGAAAATCCACCCTGCTGAAGGGCATTGCCGGGCGGCTGGCGCCTCTGGCCGGGCGGATCGTCAACACGTTCCCGCATATGGCCTACATGCCGCAGGTCGGTGATCTCAGCCGCGATTTTCCGGTCACGGTTTTCGATCTTGCCCTGACGGGACTCTGCGGTCGCCGGGGCATGTTCGGCCGGATTTCACGCTCCGAGCGTGACCGCGCCGTCGAGGCCATCGGACTGGTCGGCCTGTCCGGTTTCGAGCAGCGGTCGATCCGCACGCTTTCCGGTGGCCAGTTGCAACGATTGCTCTTCGCACGGCTGATGCTGCAGGATGCCCCATTGATCCTGCTGGATGAGCCTTTCACCGCCATCGACCAGCGCACCATCGACGACCTGCTCGAGATCGTCGCCCGCTGGCATGGCGAGGGCCGGACCATCCTCGCTGTTCTTCATGATCTGGAGCTTGTCCGCCGTCACTTCCCGGAAACCCTGCTTCTCGCCCGCGATCCGCTGGGCTGGGGCCCGACCGCGGCCGTCCTGACACAGGACAGGCTGGAAACCGCGCGGCAAATGGCAGAAGCCTTCGATCGCAGCGCCGCCGAGTGCCACCGGGCAGCCTGACATGCTCTACGACCTGCTGCTGGCCCCTTTTGTCGAATTTCCCTTCATGCGCCGCGCGCTGGTCGGCGGACTTGCGATCTCGCTGGCCGCGGCACCGATCGGCGTCTTCCTCATGCTGCGCCGGATGAGCCTGATCGGCGATGCCATGGCCCATGCCATCCTGCCGGGCGCGGCACTCGGCTTCCTGATCGGCGGGCTGTCTCTGGGCATGATGACACTCGGCGGCCTCATCGCTGGCTTCGGCGTGGCGATCGCTTCGGGTTTCGTGTCGCGGACAACCCTCGTCAAGGAAGACATGGCCCTCGCGGCGTTCTATCTGGTTTCGCTGGCCCTCGGCGTGACCCTCATTTCGGCCAGCCGGTCCAATCTCGACCTGCTCGCCCTGCTCTTCGGCTCGATCCTCGCACTGGATGATCCAACGCTGGTGCTGATCGTCTCTGTCGCTTCCGCAACCTTGATTGCGCTTGCCGTTGGCTATCGCGGCGTGGTGATGGAATGCCTCGACCCCGGCTTTGCCGCCGGTGTCACCCGGTTCGGCTGGGTCTTCCATTTCGGCTTCCTCACCTTCGTGGTTCTGAACCTCGTGGCCGGATTCCACGCCCTCGGCACCCTGCTCGTCGTCGGTATCATGATGCTGCCCGCTGGCTCGGCACGGCTCTGGACAGACGATGTCTCGGCCATGATCGCCATCGCCATTCCCTTGGCCATGGTCGCCAATCTCGTTGGCCTTCTGGGATCGTACCATCTCGGCATGGCCTCCGGGCCAGCCATCATCCTTGTCGCCGGTCTGATCTACGGCGCCTCGCTCGCTCTCGGCCCGCACGGCATCGTGCGGCGCTATTTCCCCCGGCGTCATCTCGAAGCCTGAACAATGGAGTGCCTGCCATGGCTACGCTCACCGCGCATTTTCGTGATGTTATAACCTCTCGTCGAATGATCCTCGCGGGCGCCCTTATCCTCGCGATCGGGCCGGCGACAGCCCTTGCCCAGACCGCTCCGGCCAAGCCGTTGGAAGTCGTGACCTCCTTCTCGATTCTCGCTGACCTGACCCGGCAGGTGGCGAAAGAGCGCGCCAATGTCGTGCCGCTGGTCGGGCCGAATGCCGATGCGCATGTCTATCAGGCCAGCCCTGCCGATGCCCGCAAGGTCAAGGAAGCGGGGCTGATTGTCGTGAACGGACTTGGCTTCGAGACTTTCATGCCGCGCCTCATCCGGAGCGCCGGCGCCAAGGCCCCGGTCGTGACCGCGTCCACCGGCATCAAACCGATCAAGACCGAAGGCGGGCATGGGCATGGGCACAGCCACGGACACAGCCATGGCGCCAACGATCCCCATGCCTGGCAATCGGTCGAGGCGGTGCGGACCTATGTGGCGAATATCCGCGACGGGCTGATCAAGGCCGATCCGGCCGGCGAGGCCATTTACCGGCGCAATGCCGAGGCCTATCTCGCCGAACTCGCGACGCTGAAGGCCGATCTCGAGAAAGGCTTCGCCGCGCTGCCGAAAGAGCGCCGCGTGGCCGTGACCAGCCATGATGCCCTTGCCTATTTCGCCCGCGAATTCGGCTTCACCTTCGAAGCCGTGCAGGGCGTCTCGACCGAGGCGGAGCCATCCGCGAAGGATGTCGCCCGAATCATCCGCCTGACGCGCGAGAAGAAGGCCCGCGCCATCTTCGTCGAGAACATGAACTCAGCCCGGATCGCCGAGCAGATCGCCCGGGAAACCGGTGCGAAAATCGGCGGCACGCTGTTTTCTGATGCGCTGTCCGATGAAAAAGGCCCGGCCCCTACCTACATCGCGATGATGCGTCACAACGCGAGGACGCTGCTCGATGCCCTGAAGGCGGAATGACCGTCGGGGCTTGAAGCGCTTCGCGTTTCGTTTCAAACACGCGACAACAGAAGCGGCCGCAACGGCCGCGCGGAAGAGCCATGAGCACCACGATGACGGACAAGATCCCTGTAACGGTCCTGACGGGCTATCTCGGCGCCGGCAAGACCACCTTGCTCAACCGGATCCTCTCGGAACCGCATGGCAAGAGATATGCGGTCATTGTCAACGAGTTCGGCGAAATCGGCATCGATAACGACCTCGTCGTCGGTGCCGATGAGGAAGTCTTCGAGATGAATAACGGGTGCATCTGCTGCACCGTCCGCGGCGACCTGATCCGCATCATCGAGACCCTCATGAAGCGGAAGGGTCGCTTCGACGCGATCATTGTCGAGACCACCGGCCTCGCCGACCCCGCCCCCGTCGCGCAGACCTTCTTCGTTGACCAGGATGTCGGCGAGAAGGCCCGGCTCGATGCCGTTGTCACCGTGGCGGATGCGAAATGGCTCGCGGCCCGGCTGAAGGACGCGCCGGAAGCCAAGAACCAGATCGCCTTTGCCGATGTGATCCTGCTCAACAAGACCGATCTGGTCTCGGCGGCGGAACTCCGCGAGGTCGAGGCGCGCATCCGCGGCATCAATCCCTATGCGCGCCTGCACAAGACGCAGAAATGCCAGATCCCGCTGGCCGAGGTTCTCGATCGCGGCGCCTTCGATCTCGAGCGCATCCTCGAGATCGAACCGGCGTTCCTCGAGGCGGATGATCATCACCATCACGACCATGACCATGACCATGAATGCGGGCCGGATTGCACGCATGACCACCATCATCATGGCCATCACCACCATCATGGCGGGCTGAAGCATTACCACGACGAGGAGATGCAATCGGTCTCGATCGCCCATGACGGCGATGTCGATCCCGAGAAATTCATGCCCTGGATCAATGATCTGGTGCAGGCGGAAGGGCCGAACATCCTGCGCTCCAAGGGCATCCTCGCTTTCGCGAAGGAGCCGAAGCGTTTCGTTTTCCAGGGCGTCCACATGATCCTCGACGGCGATCTCCAGCGCGAGTGGAAGCCGGACGAGAAGCGCCTCTCGCGCATCGTCTTCATCGGCCGCAATCTCAACGAGGATGCCCTGCGCCAGGGCTTCCTGTCCTGTGTCGCCTGATGCCGGCGGCGCCTGTCCAGACGCTGGTCGACCGCGTCACGACGCTGGCCTTCGACCGCTACGTGCTGAAGGCCGGCTTCCTTGGCGACGAGCTGCTCTTCGTCTTCGCCGATGGCGGGATCCAGCTCGGGCGGGAAGCCGCGCCACTGCATCCCCATGCCGATGCCATCCTCGTCGCGGCCCATGCCGGCACACGGCTCGTCACGGGCGGCGATGACGGGCGTGTTGTCGAGACCGGCCCGGATGGGCGCACGGTCGAACTCGGCAACGAGAAGGGTCGCTGGATCGATGCTGTCGCGCTCGGACCGGAGGGCAGCGTTGCCTGGTCGGCGGGGAAGACGGTCACCACGCGGGACGGCAAAGGCAAGGTGAAAACCTTGATCGCACCCTCGACGCCGCAGGGCCTCGCCTTCGCGCCCAAGGGCCTCCGCCTTGCCATCGCGCATATCGACGGCGTGACGCTCTGGTTCCCGAATGCCGATGCCGAGCCGGAGCGCCTGACCTGGAAGGGCCCGCATCTCGATACGAGCTTCTCGCCCGACAACCGCTTCCTCATCACCTCGATGCAGGAGAACCAGCTCCATGGCTGGCGCCTCGCGGACAAGGGCCATATGCGCATGTCCGGCTATCCCGCCAAGACGCGGTCCTGGTCCTGGTCGCATGACGGGCTCTGGCTTGCGACATCGGGCGCCGAGGCCGCGATCATCTGGCCCTTCGCCAAGGACGGCCCGACCGGCAAGGCCCCCAGGGAATGTGGCATCCGGCCGGCCAAGGTGACCGCTGTCGCCTTCCATCCGCGTGCGCTGGTCCTCGCCATCGGGTACGAGGATGGCTGGGTGTTGCTGGTCCGCCTGACCGATGCCTCGGAGCTGCTGGTCCGCGCCGGCGGGGACGGCACGCCGATCACCGCGCTGGGCTGGGACCGCGACGGCAAGCGCCTCGCCTTCGGCTCGGAAAGCGGCGGCGCCGGTTTGCTCGCCCTGCCGGTGTAACATGGCCCTGTTCGGCGGACCGTTCCGGAAGAAGCCGCCGCGGGATGCCGAGGCGCTTGAACGGGTGAGGGCCTGGTCCCTGTCGGTGCTCGGCGGCGAAGCCGATCTGACGATTTCCGAGGTCGAATGCGCCGACCCAACCTGCCCGGGCCTCGAGACCTTCATCCTCGTCATGCGCCCCGGCGAGGCCACGCAGGCCGCCAAGGTGCGCAAACCACTGGCAGCGATCACCGAAGCCGATATCCGCGAGGCGCTGCATTACCTGTGAGAAAAGGACCCACCATGTCGCAGGCGCTCCCCGTCACCATCCGCAGGCTGGGCCCGGAGGATGCTTCCGCCTTCCGGGTGCTTCGCCTGCGTGGCCTGACCGACCATCCCGACGCCTTCACCTCGACCGCACAGGACTGGGACCTGCCGCTGGAGGCCTATATCGAGCGGATCAACGCCGGCCACGTGATCGGCGCCTTCGACCCGGAGACCGGCGCCCTGCTCGGCCATCTCTTCCTGCCGACGCATCTCGCGACCGGGGTGAAAACCCGTCACAAATGCGAGGTCTGGTCGGTCTATGTCGTTCCGGAAGCGCGCGGCAGGAGCATCGCGGCAGCCATGCTCGCTCACGCGATCGAACGGGCCCGCAGCCTCGGATTCTCCTGGCTGAAGCTGCAAGTCGGCGAGCACAATGCGCCGGCACGGCAGACCTATGAGCGGCTGGGCTTTAAGGTCTATGGCCGCGAGGAGGATTATCTCCGTCTCGCGGATGGGCGTTCGATTACCGAATTGATGATGCAGCTGCGTCTGTAAGCCGGCTTATTTTCTTGCGGGCAGCCCAAAAAGGCGGGCCGATGCCCGCCTTCTCGTCACCGGACAAGAATGTTCCGGAACTGCCACGGATCGGAATAATCCACATCCTCGGGGAACAGTTTCTCGCGACCATCGGTCGGCTTCCAGTCGGTGTAGAAGCCACGCACCGGGCCGAGATAGGGGAACTGAACTTCCAGGCAGCGCTTGTAATCCATCTCGTCGGCCTCGACGATGCCTGCATTCGGGTTCTCGAGCGCCCAGACCATGCCGGCCAGAACGGCAGAGGTCACCTGCATGCCGGTCGCGTTCTGGTAGGGCGCGATCTGCCGTGTCTCCTCGATCGAGAGCTGCGAGCCATACCAATAGGCATTGCGGGAATGGCCAAAGAGCAGCACGCCGAGTTCATCGATGCCGTCGACAATCTCGTGTTCGTCGAGAATGTGGTGCTTTTCCTGCAGGTTGCCACCATTGCCGAACAGTTCATGCAGCGACAGCACCGCATCATTCGCCGGGTGATAGGCGTAATGGCAGGTCGGGCGATAGACGGCCTTGCCCGAACCGTCACGAACCGTGAAGAAGTCGGCGATCGAGATCGACTCGTTATGGGTGACGAGGAAGCCGTATTGCGCGCCGAGCGTCGGGCACCATGTCCGGACGCGCGTATTCGCCCCGGGTTGGAGGAGATAGATTGCCGCGCCGCAGCCGCTCTCATGCGTCCGGCCGTTCTCGGGCATCCATTTCTCATGTGTCCCCCAGCCAAGCTCGGCCGGCTGCATCCCCTCCGAGAGGAAGCCCTCGACGGACCATGTATTCACAAAGACATTAGCCGGCTTTGGATTCCTGGCGCGCTGCGTATCACGCTCGGCGATATGGACGCCCTTCACGCCGGCCTTGTGCATCAACTGTGCCCAGCCGTCGCGCGTTTTCGGTTCTTCGAAATCGAGGCCCATATCGGAGGCGATATTGACCAGCGCCTGCTTGACGAACCAGGAGACCATGCCCGGATTGGCGCCGCAGCACGAAACAGCGGTCGTACCACCGGGATTCCGGCGCTTCGCCGCCAGCACGGTTTCGCGCAGCGCATAATTCGAACGCGCCGCCGCTCCGGCCGAGGTATCCCAGTAGAAGCCCAGCCACGGCTCCACCACGGTATCGATGTAGAGCACCCCGATCTCGCGGCAGAATTCCATGATGTCGAGGGAAGAGGTATCGACCGACAGATTGACGCAGAAACCCTGGCCATCGCCCTTGGTCAGGAGCGGCTTCAGCATGTCACGGTAGTTTTCCCGCGTCACCGCCGCCTGAATATAGGTGATGCCCCGCTCGTCCAGCAGGCGGCGGTCGGCATCATCCGGGTCGATCACCACGAAACGGGAGCGGTCGAACTTGAAGTGCCGTTCGATCAGCGGCAGCGTGCCGCGCCCGATGGAGCCGAAACCGATCATCACGATCGGGCCGGAAATGGTGCCGTGAACTGGCCAGTCGGTCATGGTCGCGGATCTTTCCTCATGCGTGGGATCAAAACATTTCGACCCGCCTAATGCGGACCGGGAAGGCCCTCGTCAAGGGCCGAGAAGACATCCTGCCGGTCAGGCAGCCCGTCGATGGCCCACCGGTCGCAGGGCCGGAGCAAGCGGGATGGCACCGGTCGGCACCACGAGGCCGCGGGCCCCGGAGAGTGCGCCTGGCTCGAGTTCGAGCGCAAGGAACCGCGCCGGATCAACCGGGCCCGGAAGGTCCAGCCCGGCAGCGAGCGAACGGTCAAACCCGAAGCGCCGGTAATAGGGCGCATCGCCGACCAGGATCACACCCTGATGACCGATTTCCGCTGCGCGCGACAGGCCATGCCGGATCATCTCCGCGCCGAGCCCGTGGCTGCGGAACAGCGGGTCCACGGCAATCGGGCCCAGCATGAGCGCCGGGCGCCCCCCGGCATTCACATGCCAGAAACGCAAGGTGGCGATCACGCGGTCATCCGCGCGCGCAACGAAAGACAGGCCATCCGCGGCAAGGCGCCCCTCGCGCAGCCGCTCGCAGGTCTTTGCGCGGCGGTTCGGTCCGAAGGCCCGGTCGAGCAGCACCTCGCGGGCAGGAATGTCGAACAGTTTCTCGGTATCGATAAAGGCCATGGGATGGTCCTCCCTGGCGGACGCTCCGCCATTGCAAGAGAGAACCCTCGCACCATGAGCGCGGACATGCCGCGCTCACGCCGAACGGGAGAGAGTGGGGTGGGTCAGATGACGATCTGGCGCAGGCCGGTCATGCCGTTGAAGTTCTGCGACGAATAGGTCGTCGTATAGGCGCCCGTGCCCTCGATCAGCACCTTGTCACCGATCTCGAGGCTGAAGGGGAGCAGATACGGCTCCTTCTCGTACATCACATCCGCCGAATCACAGGTCGGCCCGGCGAGCACGCAGGGAATGAGGTCGTCACCATCCCGCGGGGTGCGGATCGGGTAGCGGATTGCCTCGTCCATGGTCTCGGCCAGCCCGTGGAACTTGCCGATATCCAGATAGACCCATCGGAGATCCGAGGGATCATCGGACTTGTACGAGACGAGCACGACCTCGGCCTCGATGATGCCGGCATTGCCCACCATGCCGCGGCCCGGCTCGATGATGGTTTCCGGGATACGGTTGCCGAAATGCGCGCGCAACGCGGCGAAGATCGCCTGGCCGTAGGCCTTCACGGCCGGTACGTCCTTCAGATACTTCGTCGGGAAACCACCGCCGAGATTGACCATCGACAGCACGATGCCGCGCTCCGCCATTTCGCGGAAGATCGACGCCGCCGAGGCGAGCGCACGGTTCCACATCAGCGGGTTGCGCTGCTGCGAGCCGACATGGAACGACACGCCATGCGCCACGAGGCCAAGGCGATGCGCCAGCTCGAGCACGCGCGGCGCCATTTCCGGCACGCAGCCGAACTTGCGCGAGAGCGGCCATTCGGCGCCTTCCCCATCGCAGAGGATGCGGCAGAACACCTTCGAACCCGGCGCGGCACGGGCGATCTTCTCGACCTCGGCTTCGCAATCCACGGCGAACAGGCGCACACCACGCTCATAGGCCCGCGCGATGTCGCGTTCCTTCTTGATCGTGTTGCCGAAGGAGATCCGCTCCGCCGTGGCGCCGGCCGCGAGCACCATCTCGATCTCGCCGATCGAGGCCGTGTCGAAGCACGAGCCGAGCTTCGTCAGCAGTTCCAGGATTTCCGGAGCCGGATTGGCCTTCACGGCATAGAAGACGCGCGTATCCGGCAAGGCGCCGGCAAACGCATTGTAATTGTCGCGGACGACATCGAGATCGATGATGAGACGCGGACCTTCATCACGACGGGTCCGGAGGAATTCGCGAATGCGATCAGTCATGGCAGCATCCCCTTCTTGCGGGACTCTCCCGCATGGGCGATGGACACTTGGGACGCATTTTCCCTGCATGCCGCACGGTGGAGACGCGGCAAGCAATTCCGATGAGTCCCGTGCCGCGCGGGAACCTAAACGGTTCCGTTACGGCGGTGACGCTGCGCCGTTGGACAACCATGGGTGCTGCCAGCCGAAAAGCCGGACATCACGTCAAGGAAGCCATCGTTTGGAAGGGGGATACCCGACCGCACGCCCGGCAAGATGGACAAGCCTCTTCAGTTCGCCGGACTTGGAACCCGGCTGAGACCAAAAAAGCCCGCTCCGTCGTTGCTTTGAGCTGCGTCACCCGCTTCGGGCGGGGCCGCCGGTTCGCCTCCGGCTACTGGTCCGTTCTTCAGGGCCCGGTGAAGCTCACCGACCCCAACGACTGACGTTTTTCCGGCCTCTTGTCCGGAGATCCGCCGACCAGCACGCAACCACAGGCACGTGCGAAATTGGGCAAGCGCTGTATAGGTCCAACATTCCGGCGTTGCAAGAAAAACCGGACCTCTTCGGAGAAAAATTTTCCGCGGGGCTTAACGGGCTTCCGCCGGCCGCCAGCGGGCCAGCCGCAGAGCGTTCAGCGCAACGGAAATCGACGAAAGCGCCATGGCTGCGCCGGCAATGGCCGGAGAAAGATGGCCGAGCACCGCGAGCGGTATCGCCACCGCGTTGAAGACAAAGGCCAGGAACAGATTCTCGCCGATTCCCAGCCGCACCCGCCGAGCCAGAGCCACGAAGCGCCCGACCAGCCGCGGATCCGGCCGGGCGAGAATCACCGAGGCCGCGCCCTTGGCGACTTCGGTGCCGGTTCCCATTGCGAAACCGACGGCCACCGCCTGCAACGCCGGCCCGTCATTCAGCCCGTCGCCCACGAATCCGATGACCCGGCCCTCACCGATGCGAGCCTGCAGCCAGGCGAGCTTGTCCTCGGGCTTCATCGCTCCGAGTGCCCGGTCGATCCCGAGCTGGGCGGCAACCCGGTCGACCACTTCCTGCCGGTCACCTGAAAGCATCACGGTCTCCAGCCCTTCTGACCGCAACATAGTGATGGCTTCGCCTGATTCCGGCCGGATCGAATCACCGGCTACGAAAATCGCGCGCGCCTCGCCATTGACGACCAGGAAGCTGTTCGGCTGTGCCTTGTCGGCTTCCGGCATGGCGGCAAGCAGCGCATCGAAGCGGCCGGCACCACCCTGCTGGACGAAGGGCAGTGAACCCAGCCGGACCGCCATGCCATCAACGCGGCCGCTGAGACCTCCACCCGATTCGGCCTGCCAGCCTTCGGCAGCCGACACGGCGAGACGGCGAGCATCGGCGGCCTTCCGCAGCGCAAGATCGAGCGGATGGTCCGAGTGCTCCGCCAGGGCGGCAGCCATCGCAAGGGTGGCATTGGCATCACCTTCGGCATGGATGGCCAGCAAGTCCGGCTGCCCGCGGGTCAGCGTGCCCGTCTTGTCGAAAGCGATCGTATCGATCCGGGCCCCGGGATCGAAAGCACCCTGGTCAACAACAATCAGCCCCAGCCGCGCACCGGCACGGCGCCCGGCCATCAACGCGATCGGCGTGGCAAGTCCGAGGGCGCAGGGACAGGCGACGACCAGCACGGAAGCGGCGATGATGGCAGCGCGCTCGAACCCGACCCCCTGCAGGAGCCAGAACACGAAGGCCGAGGCCGCGATGGCCAGTACCGCGGGCACGAAGATGCGGGTAACAAGGTCGATCAGAGGTACCCGGCCCGAGGCCCCGGAGCCGGCATCCTCGATCAGCCGGGCCAGCCGGGCAATCCGCGTCTCGTCCTCCACCGCCTCGACCCGCAAGGCGAGAGCGCCGCCACTGACAACTGCTCCGGCCTGGATGCGCTCTCCCGGCCCACGCCGGATCGGCAGGCTCTCTCCGGTCAGGCTGGATTCATCGAGAAACGCAACACCCTCGACAATCTCGCCGTCTACGGGTGACATCCCGCCCGGCCGGACGACAACCAGCATGCCAGGGCGAACCTCGCGTCTGGGAATCACCCGGGAGATGACGCCATCCCGGATCTCCACCTGCTCGGGAATCAGCGCCTCCAGTGCGCCGAGGGCAGCCCCGGCCTCGCGCTTTGCGCGCTGCTCCACCAGCTTGCCGGCCAGGACAAAGGCGATGACCGCGACGCTCCCCTCGAAATAGAGCGGCGCACCATGCCCTGCCGAGCCGTCAAACAGGTGCCAGAGGCTGAGCAGGAATGCCGCGCCCGTACCGAGGACAACCAGCACATCCATGGTTGCGGTTCGCCCGCGCACGGCATGCCATGCCTGCCGGTAGAAGGGCCAGGCGCCGAAGGTCTGCACCACCGTGGCAAGGCCCAGCTGCCAGAATGGCGGAATCCAGTGATGCCCGCCCCCCGTCAACGTTTCCAGTACCATGGCAATGCCGAACGGCAGGAATGCGGCCATCGAGACCGCTGCCCGCAGGAACAGCCAGCGCGCTGCTGCCCGGGCCTCGGCCTCACGGAGGTCCCGCGCAAGCCGGCGCTCCTCCAGCGAGCCACCTCTGGGGAAGGCCCGGTAACCGGCGGCCTCGATCGCCCCGACGGCCCGGCGCGTCGCTTCCTCATCCGGCAGGGTATCCGCAGCCGTCAGCACAACGCGGTCGGCAGCGAGGTCGACCGCAATCGATGCAAACCCGCCATCCCGCGCCAGCATCCGCTCGATGCGTTGAGCGCAGGCAGCGCAGGTCATGCCGCCGATATCGAGAGAAAAAGCCGGCTTTGTCATCGTCCTGTCATCGAATTGTGTCGATCGGTTGGCAGATCCTCTGGTATTTAGCCAGAGTATCGGCGAAACAAAAGCCAATGGCCTTGGGCTTGATCAAGGTCTTCGAAAAGGTTCCGGTCCCAATGGACCGAGGGGGCGCAGCATGAAGCATCCTGGACGCAAGTCGATCGGGTTCCAGCTTGTCCTGGCTGCACGGCTGCACAGGACGCGGATGGCGACGCTGCTGGGTGAGATCGGCCTCTTCCCGGGCCAGGAACAGGCGCTGCAGATCCTTGCACAGAACCGGGACGGCATGTCGATGGGTGACCTATCGCGCACGCTGCATGTCCGGCCGCCGACAGCGTCGAAAACGATCGCCCGCCTGGCAGCACAGGGCCTTGTCGAGCGCGAGGCCAAAGCGGCCGATGGCCGTGTCGTTCGCGTCCGCCTGACCGAGGCAGGCATCGACAAGCTCGAAAAGATCGATGCTGCAACCGTTCAGCTCGAAGCCGAGATCTCCGATATCTTCGACAGCAAGGAAGCCAAGCGCCTGCGCAAGTCCCTGCGGCGCATCACACGGCAGCTGGGAGATCAGCTCGATCCGGAGCAGGAAGCCGAGGCCCTCGCGGATGACGAGGCGGATGACGCCGAGTAATCGTTTGCGGCGGGCAAATTCCTGCCGCTCCCGGTTGAATTGTCCTGCCTGTCAGGCTCTAGTGGAGCCAACGCCGCCAGCGTGAAAGGCGGACAGAGCATTCAAGGGAGAGTTCGGGTGTCCGATTTTGAAATCCTGATGACCGGCCCGGTCATGGCCTTGATCCGGGAAGGTCTCGAGGCGCGCTTTACCGTGCACAAGCTGCATGAGATCGCGGACAAGGAAGCGTTCTTCGCCAGTCATCGCGAGAGGATCCGCGGCATGGTCGGCGGTTCGGGCCATGGCAAGATCGATGGCGCGCTCATGCAGCGTTTTCCCAATCTCGGCATCGTCGGCAATTTCGGCGTCGGCTACGACAGCGTCGATGCGGCCTGGGCCGGCAGGAACGGCATCGTCGTGACCAACACGCCGGACGTCCTGACCGACGAGGTTGCCGACCTCGCTCTCGGCCTGCTGATCGCCACCGTCCGCCGCCTGCCGCAGGCTGACCGCTATCTCCGGGCCGGGCGATGGGTGAAGGAAGGCCCCTTCCCGCTGACGGCCTCCTTGCGCGAAAAGAAGATGGGCATTCTCGGTCTTGGCCGGATCGGCTCGGCCATCGCGCAGCGCGCCGCCGCTTTCGGGGTGACCCTGTCCTATCACAGCCGCAACCCGAAGCCGGAAATCCCTTATCGCTACTACGGTGATCTGGTCGAGATGGCGCGGGATGTCGACATCCTGATGGTGATCGCGCCGGGTGGCCCGGGCACGAAGGGCATCGTCAGCCGTGCGGTGATGGAGGCTCTCGGCCCGGCCGGCACATTGGTCAATGTTGCCCGTGGTACGCTTGTCGACGAGCCCGCCATGGTGGAACTGCTCGCCTCAGGCAAGCTCGGCGCGGCCGGCCTCGATGTCTTCGAGAATGAGCCGCAGGTTCCCGAGGCCCTGTTCGGAATGGAGAATGTCGTGCTGCTGCCGCATGTCGGCTCGGCCTCGCATTATACCCGGAACAAGATGGGCCAGCTGGTCGTCGACAACATCATCAACTTTTCGGAAGGCCGCGGGCCGCTGACCCCGGTGCCCGAGACGCCCTGGCCGATTGCGGGCTGACGAAAAAGGGGAGCCACAGGCTCCCCTTTTTGTCTCGCTCAGGCGATCTGGCCGCCCAGTTCGTCCTCGATATGGACCCTGAGAATCTCGTCGAAGGTCGACTCGGCCCGGAAGCCGAGGCCGACGGCTCGCTTCGCATCGAAATTGCGCGGCCAGCCGGCTACGATCTTCTCGATCACCGGATCAGGCTGGCGCCGGATCCGGGCGACGACCGTCTCGCCGCCGACGCGCCGCAAGGCCTCGATCTGCTCGCCGACCGTGCAGGACAGGCCCGGCATCGTCAGGTTGCGCCTCGGCCCGACCTTGGCCGTATCGATCGTCGCGGCATGCACGAGGAACCCGACCGCAGCGCGCGGCGAGGCATGCCAGTGCCGAACCTCCTCGGAGACCGGCAGCACGGCCTCCTTCCCCGCCAAAGGCTCGCGGCAGATGTTGGAAAAGAAGCCCGAAGCCGCCTTGTTGGGCAGGCCGGGCCGAACGCAGATCGTTGGAAGGCGGATGCCGATCCCGTCGAAAAAACCCTTCCGCGTGTAATCGGCCAGCAGCAACTCACCGATGGTCTTCTGCGTGCCGTAGCTGGTCAGCGGCGTGTTGAAGAACTCGTCACCGATGGCCTCGGGGAACGGCGCGCCGAACACCGCAATCGACGAGGTGAAGACGACGCGCGGGTGGTAGCCGTCGCCGATCCGGCGGATCGCATCGAACAGCATCCGCGTCCCGTCGAGATTGATCCGGTAGCCCTTCTCGAAATCCGCCTCAGCCTCGCCCGAGACGATGGCGGCGAGATGGAAGATGACATCGGGTCGCGAGGCGACGAGGCGCTCGGCCCCGCCCGGCAGGGAAAAATCGGAAGCAAGACATTCCACCTGGAAAGGCGGGGCCTTGGGCGCCTGGGGCATGACGATATCGTGCAGCACCACGCGGCTGACGGGGATGCCGCCGAGGCGCCCGTCCCGGGCCAGCCGTTCGACCAGCTTCCGTCCAACCATCCCGGCGCCGCCGAGGATCAGGATCTTCATAGCGCAAAGCCTCCATCCGCAAGGTGAATCTGGCCGGTTGTGTAGCTGGCTTCATCCGAGCCGAGATAGACCGCCAGCATGGCGATTTCCTCGGCCTTCCCGAGCCGGCCCATCGGCTGGCGGTCGATGAAGGCCTGCCGCACCGTCTCGATGCTTTGGCCGCTGGTCCTGGCCAGATCGGCGATGCGCTGGTCGAGCGAGGGCGACTGGATCGTCCCCGGGCAGATCGCGTTGGCGCGAATACCCTTCTTGATGAAATCCGCCGCAACAGCCTTGGTCAGGCCGATAACCGCCGCCTTGGTCGCCCCGTAGACATAGCGGTTCGGGATGCCGCGCACCGAGCCGGCGCCCGAGGCAATGTTGACGATGGAACCTTGCCCCTTCTCCAGCATGCCCGGCAGGAAGGCCTTCGTCATGCGGTGCATCGACTTCACGTTGAGGTCAAAGGAGAATTCCCAATCCCTGTCGTCACAATCGAGGATCGTGCCGTGATGGACGAAGCCGGCCGCATTGACGAGGATATCGATGGGCCCGACCTTCTCCGCAAACCGCGCCACAGCCTTGTCGCTCAGCACGTCGAGCTTCATCTTCCGGGCCCGCGGAATGGCGTCCAGCGCCGCGCGGTTGATATCGGTGGCGTAAACCTTCGCGCCTTCGGCCACGAAGGCCATCGCAATCGCCTGGCCGATACCGGCCCCGGCTGCGGTGACGACCGCCACCTTTCCTTTCAAACGCCCTGCCATGGGTCTTCCTCCTATCGGCCCGTGAAGAAGGACTCGAGGCGAGCCTTCTGGTGGCCGTTGCTGTCGAAATTGTCGGGATCGAGCCAGGCCTCGTAGCCGGCGCGCAGGGCTGGCCATTCCGGGTCGATCATCGAATACCAGGCGGTATCGCGGTTCTCGCCCTTGGCGACCATGTGCTGGCGGAACAGCCCCTCATAGGTGAACCCGAACCGCAACGCAGCGCGCTTCGAGGGCTCGTTGCGGTCATTGCATTTCCATTCGAAACGACGGTAGCCGAGCCCATCGAATGCATAGGCGGCAAACAGGAACAGCGCTTCCGTGGCCACCCGGCTGCGGGCCATCGCCGGCCCCCAGAGGATGGACCCGATCTCGATCACCCCATGGACGGGATCGATCCGCATCAGCGTCTGCCGGCCCTCGACGCGACCCGTGGCACTGTCGATCACGGCGAAGAACAGCGGATCCTGCGAGGCTGCGCGTCCCTCCAGCCACGCCTGGAAAGGGCCCCTTTCCATCGGCGCTTCGAAAAGATAGCGATGACGTTCCTCCGCACCGGGTGCCATCGACGCAGCGAAGAGCTGGTCACCATGCCGGGCCGCGTCAAGCGGCTCCAGCCGGCAATAGCGCCCCTCGAGAACGCGTCGTTCCGGCTGCGGGCGCTGTGTCCAGCGGGCAAGATCGGTCATGATGTCAGCCCCTGTCCCAGCGGAAGAATGACCTCGAGTGTTTCGCCGGGTCGAAGTTCGGCCCGGAGGGCAGCGGCAATCACCTCGCCCTCGAGGCGCCACGCATCGAAATCAGCCAGGCTGGCGAAGGCGGAGGCTTTCGGATCTTCCTCGTCGAAGATTGAATCGAACTCGTCCATCCAGTCCTCGATCCGGTCTGCCAGCGCCTCGCTGAAGCCCGCCTCCTCCACGCCGATCGCGTCGAAAGTGCCATCCGCCGGATCACGGACCCACAGGCCGGATTGCCCGAGCCATTCCGGCATCAGCCGGAACTGGCGCGGAAGCCTGTCGGACTTGCCGGCCATGGCTCAGTGATTGTCCCGCGGCGTGCCATGCGTGCGCACGATGCGCTTGTACTTGACCGCCGGCTTGAGGACCATGCCTTCGGCCAGCCCGCCCACCAGCTTGCGCTGGATGTCCTGCCACGGCGACTGGCTGCGCGGATACTTGTAGCCGCCATTGGCTGCCAGCTCGGCGCGGCGACGATCATATTCCTCCTTCGAGATGAGGATATCGGCCGACCGCTTGTTGAGATCGATCCGCACCCGGTCCCCCGAGCGAAGAATGGCAAGCCCGCCACCGATGGCTGCTTCCGGCGTCGCATTGAGGATGGAAGGCGAGCCCGACGTGCCGGATTGCCGGCCATCGCCGATACAGGGCAAGGCGGTGATGCCCTTCTTGATCAGGTAGGCGGGCGGCCGCATGTTCACGACCTCGGCCGCGCCGGGATACCCGATCGGGCCGGTACCGCGCATGAAAAGTACGGCATCCTCGCCCATCTTGAGCTTGGGATCGTCGATGCGATGGTGGTAATCCTCCGGCCCGTCGAAGACGAAGGCCGTGCCCTCGAAGGCCATGGGATCCTTTGGATTTTCCAGATAGCGCTTGCGGAATTCCTCCGAGATCACGCTGGTCTTCATGATCGCGCTGTCGAACAGGTTGCCGGACAGGTTGAGGAAGCCGGACTTCGCCCGGAGAGGCTGCCTGAACGGCTTGATCACATTCCTGTCGGAAGCGAATCGGCCCTTGTTGTTCGCGCCGAAGGTCTTGCCGTTGACCGTGAGCGCATCCTCATGGATCAGCCCCTCGGCAATCAATTCGGCGGCCACGGCGGGCACGCCGCCGGCGCGGTGATATTCCTCGGCGAGATATTCGCCGGCCGGCTGCAGGTTGACCAGAAGCGGCACTTCATAACCGATCTTTTCCCAGTCGCCGTTATCCAGCGGGACACCGAGATGGCGGGCGATCGCATTGAGATGGATCGGCGCATTGGTCGAGCCACCGATGGCGGAATTGACCCGGATCGCATTCTCGAACGCTTTCCGCGTCATGATTTTCGACGGCTTGAGATCTTCCCAGACCATCTCGACAATGCGCTTGCCGGTCTCGTACGCAACCTGCTGGCGCTCGCGATACGGCGCGGGAATCGAGGCCGAGCCGGGCAGCGACATGCCGAGCGCCTCGGCGAGGCTGTTCATGGTCGAGGCCGTGCCCATCGTGTTGCAATGGCCGGTCGACGGTGCCGAGGAGGCGACGAGTTCCACGAACTGTTCGTAGGTGATCTCGCCGGCCGCCATCATGTTGCGGGCCTTCCAGACGATCGTCCCGGAGCCGGTCCGCTCGCCCTTGAACCAGCCGTTCAGCATCGGGCCGGCATTGATCGAGATCGCCGGGATATCGACCGTGGCCGCTGCCATCAGGCAGGCGGGGGTCGTCTTGTCGCAGCCGGTCGTGAGAACGACGCCATCGATCGGATAGCCGTAGAGGATCTCGACAAGGCCAAGATAGGCGAGGTTGCGGTCGAGCGTCGCCGAGGGCCGTTTGCCGGTTTCCTGGATCGGATGGACCGGAAACTCGAGTGCAATGCCTCCCGCCTCACGGATCCCTTCGCGGATACGCTCCGCCAGCACGATGTGATGGCGGTTGCAGGGGGAAAGGTCGGACCCCGTCTGCGCGATACCGATGATCGGCTTTCCGGATTGCAGCTCCTCGCGCGTCAGGCCGTAATTGAGGTAGCGCTCGAGATAGAGCGCGGTCATGTCAGGGTTGGAGGGATTGTCGAACCAGTCCCGCGATCTCAACCGCGCGATCTTCGCCTTGGTGGGTTTCTTCGCCATCTCCGGGCCTCCCATGGCGGCAGGTTTTGCCCCTGCCGAGTCGACACGTCCGGCAAGATCGCCGGTCGTTATCGTATGATGATTGATCTTGATCGCAAGATCGCTCACGATGACGGCAAAAATC
This sequence comes from Beijerinckiaceae bacterium, assembly GCA_027533425.1. Taxonomy (GTDB): domain Bacteria; phylum Pseudomonadota; class Alphaproteobacteria; order Rhizobiales; family Beijerinckiaceae; genus Rhabdaerophilum. Next base: position 121,265 of record JAPZUD010000006.1, read on the forward strand.
AAGCACGTCCCGATGGGATGGTGCAGATATTTTCTGGGGCCCGGAAACAGGAAACCGCCATGCTCGACATCGTGCCGTCCTTCGCCCGCATCGGCGAGGAAAATGCCTTCGCCGTTCTCGCCCGTGCCACCGAACTGGCACGACAGGGCCGCGACATCATCAATCTCGGGATCGGCCAGCCCGATTTTCCCACGCCGCCGCATATCGTCGAGGCCGCCATCAAGGCGCTGCGCGACGGGCATCATGGCTACACACCCGCGACCGGCATCCTGCCCTGCCGCGAAGCCGTGGCCGCCGATCTCCATCGCCGCTTCGGCGCGACAGTCTCTCCCGACCGGGTGATGATCGTGCCCGGCGGCAAGGTGACGATGTATATGGCGATCACGATGTTCGGCGAACCGGGCGTCGAGATCCTCTACCCGGATCCCGGCTTCCCGATCTACCGCTCGATGATCGAGTTCACCGGTGCCACCCCGGTTCCCGTACCGATCCGGGAAGAGAACGGCTTCGCCTTCTCGGCCGAGGAAACCCTGGGCCTCATCACCCCGCGCACGCGGTTGCTGATCATCAATTCGCCCGCCAACCCGACCGGCGGTGTCACCCCGAAAGCCGAGATCGACAAGCTCATCGCCGGCCTCGCCCGGTTCCCGCGGGTCGCCATCATGTCGGACGAGATCTACGACCAGATGACCTATGACGGCGAGGAGCATGTCACGCTCCTCAACTATCCGGAGATCCGCGATCGCCTGATCCTGCTCAACGGCTGGTCGAAGACCTATGCCATGACGGGCTGGCGCATGGGCTGGTCGATCTGGCCCGAAGCCGCCTACGAGGCGGCGCGCAAGCTGGCGGTCAATTCCTATTCCTGCGTGAACGCCCCGGCGCAATGGGCCGGAATCGCCGCGCTCACGGGACCGCAGGATGCCGTGGCCTCGATGCTGGCCGAATTCGACCGCCGCCGGAAGGCTGTCGTGGCCGGCCTCAATTCCCTGCCCAATGTCACTTGCCTGACACCGAAAGGGGCCTTCTATGCCTATCCTAATGTGAAGGCGACCGGCTGGAAGGCCAAGAAGCTCGCCGCGCAATTGCTGGAGGAAGCGGGGGTCGCCACGATTGGCGGGCCCGATTTCGGGGTGCATGGCGAGGGCTATATCCGGCTCTCCTATGCCAATTCGCTTGAGAACATCGAGCGTGCGCTTGCGCGGATGCAGCAATTCCTGGAAACCGTCCGGCCACCCGCCTGAGGGGAAGACAGGGCTGTCGCGAGACCGACCGGAGGAACGATGAGCGAGTTTTTCGATTCGGTGGAGACCCGTGCCCCGGAAACCCGGGAACTCGGACTTCTTGGAGATCTGCGCGATCTCCTGGCCTGGGCCCGGCCGGCCGCCCCGCATCTCGACCGCCAGCTCGCCGGGATCGATCTCGCCAGCCTGACCGACAGGGCCGCGCTTGCGCAGATCCCGGTGCTCCGGAAGGGCGACCTGCTCGGCATGCAGGCCGTCGCGCCGCCCTTCGCGGGGCTGACCACTACGCCGCCCGGCCATCTCAAGCGCCTGCTGATGTCACCGGGGCCGATCTTTGACCCGGAAGGCTATGCCGCCGACTGGTGGGGCGCTGGCCGCGCGCTCTTTGCCGCCGGCTTCCGCAAGGGCGATATCGTGCTGAACACGTTCAGCTATCACTTCACCCCCGGTGCCCATATCATGGAATCCGGCGCGCATGCTGTCGGCTGCGCCGTGATCCCGGCCGGCCCGGGCCAGACCGAGATGCAGATCGAGGCCATCGCCGCCCTCAAGCCGAACGCCTATTGCGGCACCCCGGATTTCCTGAAGATCCTGCTCGAAAAGGCAGAGGAAGCCGGCAAGCCGGCGCTCTCGCTCCGCAAGGCGCTGGTTTCCGGTGCGGCCTTCCCGCCAAGCCTCCAGCAGGCTATCGCGGCGAAGGGCGTCGAGGCCTATCAGGCCTATGCAACGGCCGATCTCGGCATCATCGCCTACGAAACTCCGGCCCGCGCCGGTCTCGTGATCAACGAGGGCATTCTTGTGGAGATTGTCCGGCCCGGCTCGAATGATCCGGTAGCGGATGGCGAGGTCGGCGAGATCGTCGTCACCCGCCTGAACCGGGATTATCCGCTGCTGCGCTTCGGCACGGGCGACCTCTCGAAAATCCTCGACGGCGCCTCGCCCTGCGGCCGCACCAACCGACGCCTCGCCGGCTGGATGGGTCGGGCCGACCAACGCACCAAGGTCAAGGGCATGTTCGTCGACCCTGCCCAGGTCGATGCCGTCGCGCGGAAGCATCCCGGCCTCGGTCGCATGCGGCTTGTCGTCCGGCGCGAGAATGAACAGGACGCGATGGTGCTCCGCGTGGAGACGGCACAATTCGGCGAGGACCTTGCCATCGCCATCGGCGAGGCACTGCGCGCCGCGACCAATCTGAAGGGCGATGTCGAGCTGGTGCCGCTTGGCTCGCTTCCGAATGACGGCAAGGTGATCGCGGACGAACGTCCCGTCGGCTGAGCGGCCCGGGCCTGCCTTTCGACAAGAATCGACGGCGCAACGAGAAGCCCCTTAACAAATTCACGCATCGCGTTATGTGATGCGGGCATGAACAAGCCTGTGATCCTGCCTGCCGCCACGGCCAACGAGGCCGAGATGCGCCGCATCCGCCTTCCCGACGGCCACCCGCCTGTCCGCAAGGGCAAGGTCGGGGTGCTCCTGCTCAACCTCGGAACGCCGGACGGGACCGATTACTGGTCGATGCGCCGCTATCTGAAGCAGTTCCTGTCCGATCGCCGCGTGATCGAAGTGCCGCGCCTGCTCTGGTGGCCGCTGCTGAACCTGATCATCCTGACGACGCGGCCCGGCCGCAAGGGCAAGGACTACGCCACCATCTGGAACAACGAACGGAACGAAGGCCCTCTGAAGACGATTTCGCGCGAGCAGGCCGAGCAGCTGGCCGCACGGTTCGGCGGGGAGGACAAGGTCATCGTCGATTTCGCGATGCGCTACCAGAATCCGAGCACCGAAAGCCGGATCCAGGCCCTGAAAGACCAGGGCTGTGACCGCATACTTTTCGTGCCGCTCTACCCGCATTACGCTGCAGCGACCACGGCCACCGCCTGTGACGAGGCTTTCCGCGCCCTGATGAAGATGCGTTGGCAGCCGGCTGTCCGCGTGGCCCCGGCCTATGCCGATGAGCCGGTCTATATCGAAGCGCTGGCAAAGTCCGTGCGCGAGCATCTCGCCACGCTGGATTGGGAGCCGGAGGTGCTGGTCGCAACCTTCCACGGCATGCCGCAGAAATATCTCGAAAAGGGCGATCCCTATCATTGCGAGTGCCAGAAGACCGGCCGCCTGCTGCGCGAGGCCCTCGGCTGGGAGAAAGACCGCTTCCGCATCACCTTCCAGTCGCGCTTCGGCAATGATCCCTGGCTCCAGCCCTATACCGACGAGACCGTCAAGGCGCTCGCCGAATCCGGCGTGAAGAAGCTGGCGCTGGTCGCGCCGGGATTCTCGGCCGATTGCCTCGAGACGCTGGAAGAACTCGACGGCGAGAACCGCGAGATCTTCGAGCATGCCGGCGGCGAGCATTTCACCTACATTCCCGCGCTCAATGCCAGCGCGGGCGGCATCGATGTGATCGAGGCGATCACGCGCCGCGAATTGATGGGCTGGCTCTGAGCCAGCCGATTCGCTTCAGGCTTCGCCCGAGGCAAGGAAGCGCGCCGCAGCCCGATGGACTGAAGGCGCCATGAGGATGCGGCGATGCCCGAAGCCGGGCATCGGCAGCAACTGCACCTGCGGCCCGGCGGAGGCCAGTTTCTCGGCATCAGAGTAGGGAATTTCCCGGTCATCCGGCGCATGGATCACCAGGGTCGGGATCTGCGTCTCGGTGAGATAGGCCCGCCCGGAAAAGCTGGCCATCGGCCGCCCGGCAAGTTCGAGCACGCGGTTCTCGAATGCATGATGCCCTTTGCGCGTCAGCCCGACAGCGCGGGAAAACGCCTCGCCATAATCCTGCATGGCATCCGGTGCAGCCACCGTGACGAGGCGTTCGCAGGGCAATGCCGGAAAACTCTCGACACCGCCTGCCACCGCCGCCATGGCGATCGCGCCGCCGAAGGAATGACTGACAATACCCGCCAGCGGCAGATGGTCCCGCACGACCGCACTGACCGCCTCGACGGCCAGCGGCACATTGAGCTGCCGCCCGCCGGAGCCACCATGGGCAGGAAGATCCAGCGCCAGCACGCGGAAACCCTCTTCCAGCAAGGCCTCGACGAAGCCGCCCATGAAGATCGCCTGTCCGGTCCAGCCATGGATCAGCAGCACCGTACCGCGGGCGGGGCGAGCGGGCTCGAACGTGAAACTGCGGACATAACCCCGGCAATGGCCGACGGTCCGTGTCTCAGCCCGCTCGAACAGCGTCAGGGCCTTCCGGATCGCCGGACTGGCCGGATCGACCCGGGCATGGCCGATCGGCGTGCAGAACAGCCGGAAGGCGAGACGTCCGGTGAGTCGCGGCGAGAGCGCACTCGACAGGCGGATGACAGGACGGATGACCTTGAGCGCAGGGTATGCCATGGTGACGGCCTCAGCTTCTTTGTTCAATGTTGAACATTATTGTTCAAGTCTGAACAAAGTCAAGCTGCCTTCTCGTGCCTGCCGAACCGCTTTCCGAACCTGCCATGACAGAACCACCGAAATCCGATCTCCCGTGGGACCGCCCGCGCTTCAGGAACTGGCTCGCTGTCGCCCGGGTACATTCCCTCTGGGCGCAACGCATGGCCCAGGCCCTGCAACCGCTCGGCTTGCGCATGGCGCAGTTCGATATCATGGCGAACCTGCTCTACGAGCCGGGCATGACGCAGCAGCGTCTGGCAGAGAAGATCTTCGTCGGGCGTTCGAACCTCTCCATGGCCCTGCCAGACCTTGAGGCCAGCGGCTGGGTCCGGAGGGATGCCGATGCCGAGGATCGCCGTGTGCGCCGGCTCTACCTCACCGCCGAGGGCGAGGCGTTGGCGCGGCAGGCTCTGGCCGAGGAAACCCGGCTGCTCGACGAGATGATGCAGGTCCTGACGGAAGAGGAATGCAACCTCGTCGGCACGCTGATGCGCCGCCTGGGCGACAGCCTCAAGCAGGGCGTCATCGTGAAGCCATCGTCGTAATGTGAGGAAACCCGCAGCGTGTGCCGGCGCACTTGTGGAACGATCGACAAAAGGCGATCAGGGACACGCTGAAGCTCAGGGCCAGCAAGGAAAGGTTCCGTCATGATTTTCGATACCGGGCAGATTGTCGCCCTGATCTTCCTCGTTTTCGCGATCATCACGCTGGCGGCGATGGTCCGCCAGGTGCCGCAGGGGCGGCATTACACGGTCGAGCGCTTCGGCCGCTACAGCCGGACCCTCACCCCTGGTCTCGGCCTCGTCATCCCGTATATCGAGACTGTCGGCGCCAAGGTCGTCATGATGGAGCAGGTGCTCGACGTACCGACGCAGGAAGTCATCACCAAGGACAACGCGACCGTTCGTGCCGATGGCGTGCTCTTCTACCAGGTGGTGGATGCCGCCCGCGCCACATACCAGGTGGCGCAGCTCGATTACGCGCTCCTCAACCTCACGATGACCAATATCCGCACCGTGATGGGCGCGATGGACCTTGATTCGCTCCTCTCGCATCGCGACGAGATCAATGTCCGCCTGCTCTCCGTGGTCGACGCCGCCGCCTCGCCCTGGGGCGTCAAGGTCACCCGTATCGAGATCAAGGACATCGTCCCGCCGGCCGATCTCGTCGGTGCGATGGGACGGCAGATGAAGGCCGAACGTGAACGGCGCGCCGCCATCCTCGAGGCCGAGGGCGCCCGGCAATCGGCCATCCTCAAGGCCGAGGGTGAGAAGCAGGCCCAGATCCTCGCGGCGGAAGGCCGCAAGGAAGCCGCCTTCCGCGATGCCGAGGCGCGCGAACGTCAGGCCGAGGCGGAAGCCAACGCGACCCGTGCAGTTTCCGAGGCCATTGCCAAGGGCGACACGGCCGGGGTGAATTACCTGATCGCGGAAAAGTATGTCGCGGCCTTCGCCAAGCTGGCCACCGCGCCGAACCAGAAGGTCGTCATCGTTCCGGCCGAGATGGGCGGGCTGGTCGGCACGCTCGGCGGCATCGCCGAACTGGCGAAATCCGCGCTCGGCAATGGCGGGGGCTCCACCGGGGGCGAAACACAGCGTCGGCCCTGGTCCGACAAGGGCAGCAAGGAGTAAGCCGCGATGCTCTATCTCGGCATTCCCGCCGTCGCCGGCTGGCTTGGCATCGGCCTGATCCTGATCGCGGTCGAGATGCTGGTCGCGCCGGGCTCCTACCTGCTCTGGATCGGCCTCGCCGCGCTCGCCATGGCGCTGGTCTCGATGCTGGCCTCGCTCGGACCCGGCACGGAAATGGTGCTGTTCGGCATCCTCTCGCTTGTGGCAGCCATGGTCGGGGTGAAAGTCTACGGGTCCCGCCGCCGGAACGTGGCGGATGCCGGCCTCGACGATCCGGCCGCCGGACTGGTCGGGCGCGAATTGCAGCTTGTCCAGGCCATCGAGGACGGCATCGGCCAGGCGCGTTTCGGCGATTCGATATGGCGCGTTGCCGGGCCGGACCTGCCGGCCGGCGCGCTGGTCAGGGTAACGGCGCTGGACGGCGCTACCCTTGTTGTCGTTGCGAAGGACGGCCCCGCCGCGGCCTGACGTTCCGGGTCAGGCGACGCCGATCCGCAGCAGGTCATGCACATGGACGATGCCGACCGGCTTCTGGCCGGCATCGACCACGAAGAGCGCAGTGATCTTGCTCTTGTTGAGCTGGTCCAGCGCTTCGACAGCCAGGGTCTGCTCGCGCACGACACGCGGGTTGCGTGTCATCACGTCCTTCACCGGTACTGTCGTCAGGTCCGGCCGCATATGGCGACGCAGGTCACCATCGGAGATCACGCCGGTCATACGGCCTTCCCCGTCAACCACCGCCACGCAGCCGAAGCCCCGCGAGCTCATTTCAACGATGGCCTCGCCCATCCGCGCGGTTTCGGCAATCCGGGGCAGCGCTTCGCCCCGGTGCATGATATCGCGGACATAGGCCAGCTTCGCCCCGAGCTTGCCGCCGGGATGGAAGGTGCGGAAATCCTCAGGCGTGAAGCCGCGGGCTTCCAGAAGCGCCACGGCCAGCGCATCGCCAAGCGTGATCTGCATCGTGGTGGAGGTGGTCGGCGCGAGGCCGTTCGGGCAGGCCTCTTCCACCTTTGGCAGGACCAGCGCGATATCCGCCTCGACCGCGAGCGTGGAATCCGGATTCGATGTGACAGCAACCAGCCCGACGCCGTAGCGACGGGAATAGGCGATGATATCGGAAAGCTCCGCTGTCTCGCCGGACCAGGACAGGGCGAGGATCACGTCCTCGTTGCGGATCATGCCGAGATCGCCATGGCTCGCCTCGCCGGGATGGACAAAATGCGCGGCCGTACCGGTCGAGGCAAAGGTCGCCGCGATCTTGCGGCCGACATGCCCGGATTTCCCCATGCCGGTCACAATCACGCGGCCCGTTGCGGACGAAATCAGCCGCACGGCCTCGGAAAACGCCGCGCCCATTCCGCTCTCGATCGAGGCCCGCAGCGCATCGAGCCCGGCAATTTCGGTCCGGATGGTCCGCAAGGCGCTGGCGCGCGCGCCATCAAGCGGATGGGTCATGGTCATGCTCCCGGTCAGGCCCGGCTCCGGACAGGGCAGAAAGTGCCCAGGCGGAAACCAAGCGTTAACCCTCTCTGTTTACTTCCTATCAAGGGTTGGACCGACGTCCGGACCCTGTCTTCGCTGGCCGCTCCCGTCCAGCTACCGGGGAAACTGCCTTTTGCCGCGCCGCTCTGATACGCGCTTCGGATCGTTCTGGATAGCCCGCACCCTCCCTGCGGTGTTGACGGGGCTTGCCCTGCTGGGCGCGCTGCGCGAACCGGCCAATGCGCAGATCCTCGGCAACCAGACCCCCGGAACGCCCGGCGCCCTCGACGGCGAATTCCGCCCGGCCCGGCCGGCTTCCGCACCGCCCGCGCCGAATCCGGCCGGCCTCCGCGGCCCGGACCCGGATCTGGTCGGTCCGGCGGCCAGCTCGCGCTTCGGCCTCAAGCGCAACCCCAATCCCGCGGCAAAACGACAGCTCGGTTCCGGCCAGACCCGCCCCGGCGGGTTTCCCGGCGCCTCGCCGGCCGGCAGCAATCCGGGCGTTTCGGGCAACCCGGGGCTGCGATCTCCGCGCGATCTCACGGCCACCCGGCTTGGCACCCTGCCCGACCCTGCTGCTGCGGCGCCGCCCCTCGGCCGGCCTGGTGTGCCCTACACTGTTGCACCGGGATTGCCCGCACCGGCAACGCCGGCGCCGCGCCGGGCCCCGCGGGAGGATGACCCCTACGCCCCGCTCGGCATCCGGTCCGGTGGCTTCATCCTCCGGCCGGCGATCGAGATTTCCGGCGGCTATGATACCAATGCCGCCCGGTCGGCAACCGCCGCGCGCGGCTCGCCGCTCTATCGCACTGAAGGTGAGCTGGCCGCCACATCGGACTGGACGCGCCATCAACTCGATCTCGCCCTGCGTGGGGCCTATACCGGCTACACCGCGATCGACAATGCCAATCGCCCCGAAGGCGATGTCCGCGCAGCCTTGCGCCTGGACGCCACCCGCGACCTCGCGCTCGAGGCCGCCCTGTCTGCCCGGATCGACACCGAAAACCCGACCAATGTGAACCTGCCGGCCGGCACATCGCAGCGGGTTCCCTATTACAATTTCGGAACTGCGCTGGGCGCCACACAGCGTTTCGGCCGGCTCAGCATCGGACTGCGCGGCACCGTGGACCGGGCCCTCTATTCCGATGTCGAATCCGGCGGGGTGACGGTCTCGCAGGAAAGCCGCAACCTCGTGACCTATGGCTTGCGGCTCCGGGCCGGCTATGAAGTCACGCCCGGAATCACGCCCTTCGCAGAAGTCGGTCTCGACAGCCGCGTGCATGATCTTGCGGTCGATTCCGGCGGGTTCCGCCGGGATTCGCGCGGGGTGACGCTGCGCGCAGGCTCGACCTTCGAACTGGCGCGGAACCTGACCGGCGAGGCCGGTGCCGGCTACACATTCCGCCATTACGAGGATGCGCGCCTCGCCTATCTCCGCGCGCCGGTGGTCGATGCCGCGCTGACATGGTCGGCCTCGCCGCTGACAACGCTCAATCTCCGGGCACAGAGCGAGATCGTCGAGACCACCCTCGCCAATTCGGCCGGGGGCATCGCCTATCGCGGCACCATGACGTTGACCCATGCCTTCCTGAGGAACTTCACGGCAACGGCCACGCTGGGTCTTTCACGCACCGACTATGAGGGCGTCAACCGTGTCGAGACGGGGCTCAATGCCGGGATGCGCCTCGAATACAAGTTCAGCCGCCTGGTGGCCCTGCGCGGCTCGTATGCTTTCGAGCGGCTCAACGTCAATACGCCGGGCGAGAACTACCAGGCCCATACCTTCCTGTTGGGTATGCGTCTGACGCGATGAAGCCGGGCGCCGGATCCTCAGAGGCCGAGGATCGCGGCGGCCTGCTTCCGGAACTCCGGCGCGATTTCCTCGCGGGCCATGGCATAGGCGACATTTGCCGCCAGGAAACCGAGCTTGGAGCCGGTATCATAGACCTGTCCGTCAAACCGGACGGCATGGAACGACTGGCTCTCGGCGAGCTTCAGCATGGAATCGGTGAGCTGGATTTCGCCGCCGGCGCCCCGTTCCTGCTTCTCCAGCAGATCGAAGATTTCCGGCTGCAGGATATAGCGGCCGGAAATGGCGAGATTGGACGGCGCCGTGCCACGCGGCGGCTTCTCGACCATCGCCTCGATCCGCGCAACCTTCTCGCGCGAGCCGCCGACATTGACGATGCCGTATTGATGCGTCTCGTCGTCGGCCACGGGATAGACGCCGATCAGGTTTCCGCCCTGGCGGCCATGGGCTTCGATCATTTCGGCGAGGCAGGGCTTCTGGCCGAGATGCAGCATGTCCGGCAGGAGCAGGGCGAAAGGTTCGTTGCCGATGATATCGCGCGCGCACCAGACAGCATGGCCGAGGCCGAGCGGCTCCTGCTGGCGGGTGAAGCTGGTCGCGCCCGCCTTCGGGGTATCCTGTTCGAGCTTGGCAAGTTCGGCCGACTTGCCACGCTGGCGCAAGGTGGCCTCCAGTTCGTACTGGCGGTCGAAATGATCCTCGATCACCTGCTTGTTCCGGCCGGTCACGAAGACGAAATGCTCGATCCCGGCCGCCCGGGCCTCGTCGACAACATGCTGGATCACCGGACGGTCCACGACCGTCAGCATTTCCTTCGGGATCGCCTTCGTCGCGGGCAGAAAACGCGTGCCAAGGCCGGCCACCGGGAACACGGCCTTGCGGATACGGTGGGACATCGAATCTTGCCTCATGATCACAACCCGGGGGTCGGGTCGACACATACGCGTGCTAGGGATTACTGCCTTAACGCTCCTTGAACAACAAGGCGCTACTCTTGTTATTCTTAATGCTGCAAAGGACTTGGCATGGCGATTCTGGTCACGGGCGGTGCGGGCTACATCGGCTCCCATATGGTTCTGGCACTGGTCGACCGCGGCGAAACCGTCGTGGTTGTCGACAATCTCTCCACCGGGCATCCCTGGGCCCTGCCACCGGGTGTCGTCCTCCGGGGCGGGGATATCGGCGATGCCGCCTTCCTGGAAGCGGTGATCCGGGAGTTCGACATCACGGAGATTGCGCATTTCGCAGCCAAGATCGTCGTCCCGGAATCGGTCGCCAATCCGATGCTGTACTATGGCAACAACACCGCAAAGAGCCGGGTGTTGATCGAAACCGCCATCCGTTGCGGTATTGAACGGTTCATCTTCTCCTCGACAGCCGCCGTTTACGGCGATGTCTCGGGCGACCCGGTGGACGAGGCCACTCCGCCCCTTCCCGTCTCGCCCTACGGCCGCTCGAAGCTGATGACGGAATGGATGCTGCAGGATGCTGCGGCGGCCCATGGGCTCAAATTCATCATCCTGCGCTATTTCAATGTCGCCGGCGCCGATCCGCAGGGCCGCACGGGCCAGAGCTTCCCCAACGCGACGCATCTGATCAAGGTTGCTGTCCAGACGGCCCTCGGCCAGCGCCCGCATCTCGACATTTTCGGAACCGACTATGCCACGCGCGACGGCTCCTGCATCCGGGACTACATCCATGTCACGGATCTTGCGACCGCGCATGTCGATGCGCTGAACCACCTCCGGCGAGGCGGCGACAGCATGATCCTCAATTGCGGCTATGGTCGCGGCTTTTCGGTTCTGGAAGTGGTCGACGTCGTTCGCAAGGTGACCGGTGTCAATTTCGAGGCCCGGCTTGTTCCGCGCCGTCCCGGTGACCCGGCAACCATCGTCGCCAAGTCGGAAAAGATCCGTGCCGCGCTCAACTGGACGCCGAAACACGATGACCTCGAGGAAATCGTCTCGAGTGCCTTCCGGTGGGAGCGCAAGCTGGCCGGCCGCAATGGTTGATCCCGCGAGCCGCACGCCTACACTCTGCTGATTCTGTGACGAGGCCTGACATGACCTTGCCTGACATGACGCTGCCTGCTGTGCCCCGCCTGGTCCGGTCGCTGCTTCTTGCCGGCAGCTTTGCCCTTCTGTCCGCCCTGCCGGGCTCGGCCACGCAACCGCGTGCGCCGGCACCCGCCACCCAGCCGGATACGGCGGGCTTCCAGGCCTTCCTGAACCGGCTCTGGTCCGATGCACAGAAGCAGGGCATCACCCGGCAGACCTTCGATCTGGCCTTCCGCGGCGTCACCCCGGACAGCTCGATCATCGCGCTGACCCGCAAGCAGAGCGAGTTCGTGCGGCCGATCTGGTCCTATATCGATTCCGCGATCTCCGCCTCGCGCATGGAGCGGGGCCGCGCGGCAGCGGAGCAATATGCCGGCACCCTCGCCGCCCTCGAGCGCAAATACGGCGTCGACCGCCGCATTGTGCTCGGCGTCTGGGGCATGGAGACCAATTTCGGATCCTTCACCGGCGACAAGGATGTCATCCGGTCGCTCGCGACCCTCGCCTTCAAGCGCTATCGCGACGATTTCTTCCGGGACGAATTGCTGGTCGCGCTCCGCATCCTCCAGGATGGCCATGTCGAGCGCCCGGCCATGCGCGGCTCCTGGGCCGGCGCGATGGGGCAGACCCAGTTCATGCCGTCGAGTTTCATGAAATACGCCGTGGACGGCAATGGTGACGGCACTCGGGATATCTGGGGTTCGATCCCGGATGCGCTGGCTTCGACAGCCAATTACCTGGCGAGTTTCGGCTGGGAGAGCGGCGTGCCCTGGGGGGTCGAGGTGCGCCTGCCCGAGGGCTTCAACCTCGCCGGGGCGATGGGCATGCATGATTTCGGCAAATGGAGCGAGGCCGGGTTGACCCGGATCGGTGGCGGCGCCCTGCCGCGAAAGGGTCAGGCCATGCTCTACCTGCCGGCCGGCATCCGCGGCCCGGCGCTGCTGGTGACCGAGAATTACCGGGTGATCAAGAAGTACAATTCCTCGGATGCCTATGCGCTCGGTGTCGCCCATCTCGGGGACAGGCTGCTGGGCGGCGCCGCCTTCCAGGCCGGCTGGCCGCGCAACGAGAAGCGCCTGACGATGGATGAGGTCAAGGACGTACAGCGCAAGCTGGTTGCGATGGGGCTGCCGGTCGGCAAGGTCGATGGCCGCATCGGCGAGATCTCGCGGGATTCCGTGCGCAAGGCGCAGGCCAGGCTTGGCCTGCCGGCCGATGGCTATCCCGACCAGGCCTTGCTGACCCGGCTCAAGAAGGCCCCCTGAGGCACGCCTTCCCCTTGCCAGCGCGCCCGCCCCTCGCCAGAGTGCCGGCATGAACCGGATGAAGCACGCTATCGGCCGCCTGCTGCTCGCATGGGCCTGCCTCCTTCTGGCCCCGGCTCTGCCCCTGCGCGCGGAGGGCGATGCCTCGGTGCAGAGCTGGCGGATCATCCAGGCCGCGCCGCGTGTCGCCCCGGCCCAGCCGGGCCAGACCTACCGCGCCCGCCGCCGCTATGACACGCCGCGCAATTTGTATCCCGATGATGCCACGCTCGGCCTCGTCCTGCCCGAGGTCACCGTGGCCCTGCCCGATCCGGCTGAAGGCATGCGGCCGCGCATTCTCGTCATCGGGGATTCCATGGCCGATGCGCTGGCGGCCGGCATGAATGCCGATCCGGCAATCAAGGCCGATCTCGCGCTCTTCCCGAAGACAGTCAGTTCATCCGGCCTCGTGCGCGAGGATTACCATGACTGGCCGAAGACCTTGCGCGAGATGTTTTCCGCCACCCCCGATGCAGCCGCCGCGATCGTGATGATCGGGCTGAATGACAGGCAGGCCATCCGCAGCGGCGAGACCAGCCTTGACCCTCTCGGCGAGCCGTGGCTGGACGCCTACCGCCAGCGCGTCGACGCGATCATCCGCCTGGCTCAGGAAGCCCGGGTGCCGCTGGTCTGGGTCGGCCTGCCCATCATGCGCTCGCCCCGGCTTTCGCAGGACATGGCGACGCTCAACGCGCTGATCCGCGACCGGGTGACCCAGGCCGGCGAGACCTTCGTGGAAACCTACGAAAGCTTCGCCGATGGCAGTGGCGGCTTCACCGCGACAGGCCCTGACATTATCGGCGATATCGTGCGCCTGCGCGGTCCTGACGGCATCCATTTCACGCCGGCCGGGCAGCGCAAGCTGGCCTTCTTCGTCGAGAAGCCGCTTCGCCTGCGCATCCAGGATCGGCTCAACGCCGCTTCGGCCGCGCTCGCATCACCGGTCTCGGTGCCGGCACAACAGGCCCCGGCCGGAGAGACCATCGCCTCGCTTCCTGCCGGCAGCCTTCTGCCGCCGACCGAGCGTGCGATCACATTGCCGGCGCCGGCAGCCGCCCCGCCGGCCGTGATCCGGCAACGCCCGGAAATCGGCGAGATCCGCCCGCTATCGGTGCAGAATGCCGCTCCCGCCCTCGCGGCAAGCCAGGCGCCGGCCATCGCCGACCCGGTCACCCGCGATCTGTTTGACCGTGGCCTCGCTCCCGATCCCCGCCCCGGCCGCGCTGACGATTTCCGCTGGCGCTGACCCGTTCCGCAACCGGGGAATGCCGTTCGCGCTCAGGCTGCGGCGGCCACACCACCATCGGCAAGATGGCAGGCCACGATCCGCCCTTCGGCCAGGGTGGTCCGGCGTGGAACCTCGACAGCGCAGCGCGGACCGGCCATCGGGCAGCGCGGATGGAAATGGCAGCCCGGCGGCGGATGGAGCGGTGAGGGAATCTCGCCTTTCACGGTCGAGAAACTGCGCTTGCGCGCATCGAGCCGGGGCACATTGTCGAGCAGCGCCCGCGTATAGGGATGGGCCGGCTCGCGGAAAATCTCGTCGGTTCGCCCGCTTTCGATCACCCGGCCGAGATACATGATGAAGGTGCGGTCGGAAATGTGCCGCACCACGCCGAGATCATGGCTGATGAACACATAGGCGAGACCCAGGGCCTCGCGCAGGTCCATGAAGAGGTTGAGCACCTGCGCCTGGATCGAGACATCGAGCGCCGCGACCGATTCATCGCAGACGAGCAGCTTCGGCTTGACGGCTAGCGCGCGGGCAATGCCGATCCGGGCGCGCTGCCCGCCGGAGAACTGATGCGGAAAGCGCCGGCGATAGTCGGGGTCGAGGCCGACTTGCCGGAACAGGGTAGACACATACTCCGCCTGCCCGGCCGCATCGACCAGGCCGTGCACGCGCGGTGCTTCGCCGACGATTTCGCCCGCCCGGATGCGCGGATTGAGCGAGGACATCGGATCCTGGAAGATCATCTGCGCGCCCAGCGTGAAGGCCTGCCGCGCGGCGGAATCCATCCTCGCAATATCCTGCCCCCGCCAGAAGACACGGCCCTCGGTCGGCTCATGGATCCCGGCAATCACGCGGCCGAGCGTGGACTTGCCGCACCCCGATTCCCCGACCAAAGCCACAACCTCGCCTTCAGCCACGGAGAGATCCACGCCGTCCACCGCATGGACAACGGCTTCCCGGTTGCTGGCACCCATCATGTTGGCGATGCGGCCGGCCAGATCGACCGGCTTTACGAAGCGCTTCGAAATGCCTTCGATGCGCAGGAGTTCCGGTCGCTGGGTTGTTTGCGCAGCCATCACGCGGCCTCCTCGGCGGGAACGGGGTTGATGCAGCGATAGGCGCGGCCCTGGCTGCCCTGCGCAAGGGGTGGCGCGCCCGCCCGGCAGGTCTCGACCGCGCGGCTGCAGCGCGGCTCGAAGGCGCAGCCCGGCGGTAGCCGGCCGAGCGAGGGCGTCGAGCCGGGAATCTGCATGAGCCGCTTGCCCGGCATGGCCTCACCCGGCACGGAACCGATCAGGCCATGCGTATAGGGATGGAGCGGCCGGTCGAGCACGTCATCGACTAGACCCTGCTCCACGATGCGGCCGGCATACATCACGGCCACGCGGTCGGCGAGGCCGGCCACGACGGCGAGATCATGCGTGATCCAGACCAGAGCCGTGCCGCTTTCGGCACAGAGTTTCTGCACCTCGGCGAGGATCTGGCTCTGGATCGTCACGTCCAGCGCCGTTGTCGGCTCGTCGGCGATGATCAGCGCCGGCCGGTGGATCAGCGCAATGGCAATCGCGACGCGCTGGCGCATCCCGCCGGAAAACTGGTGCGGATAGGCCGAGAGCCGCTCCTCCGGCGAAGGAATGCCCACCTGCGCCAGCGCCTGCACGGCCCGGTCGCGCGCGGCCTTCTCAGACACCTTCTCATGGGCGTGGACGGCTTCCATCATCTGCGTGTCAATGCGCAGGACGGGGTTGAGCGTCATCATCGGGTCCTGGAAGATCATGGCCAGCGAACGGCCGCGCACGGCCCGCATCTCGGCCTCTGTCCGTCCGACCAGCTCCTCGCCCTTCAGCCGGATCGAACCGGAAACGATTCGCCCGGGCGGGTCGATCAACCCCATGATCGAGAAGCCGGTCACCGACTTGCCCGAGCCGGATTCCCCCACGAGGCCCAGAACTTCGCCAGGCGCCACCGTAAAGGAGACGCCGTCGACCGATTTCACCACCCCGTCACGGGTGAAGAAATGCGTGGCGAGATTGTCGACCGCAAGAACCGGTTCGGCCATGGTCATTTCTCCAACCGCGGGTTGAGTACGTCGCGCAACCGGTCGCCGACAAGGTTGATCGCGACGATGGTCAGCAGCAGCGCGAGGCCGGGGAAGAACGAGATCCAGTATTTGCCCGAGAGCATGTACTGGAAGCCGTTGGCGATGAGCACGCCGAGCGAGGGCTCGGTCTGCGGCAGGCCCACGCCGAGGAAGGACAAGGTCGCCTCCAGGCTGATCGCATGCGCGGTCTGCACCGTGGCAATGACGATGACCGGCGCGAGGCAGTTCGGCAGGATGTGCCGGAACACCGTCCGGGCATGCGAAAGGCCGAGCGACCGTGCCGCCTCGACATATTCCTTGCGCCGCTCCACCAGTGCCGAGCCGCGCACCGTCCGGGCGTAATAGGCCCATTGCACGACAACGAGCGCGAGGATGATCTTGTCGATGCCCTTGCCGAGCAACGCGACAAGGATCAGTGCCACAAGCACAGAGGGCAGCGAGAGCTGGAGATCGACGATACGCATGATCAGCGTCTCGATGCGCCCGCCGGCATAGGCAGCGATAAGCCCCAGCACGAGGCCAAGCGTCGCCGCCAGCACGCCGCTGAGCACGCCGACGGTCAACGAGATGCGCAACCCGTAGAGGATGCTGGAAAACAGGTCACGCCCCATCCCGTCCGAGCCAAGCAGCATGGCGAAACCGTCACCCGCCTTGGTCCCCGGTGGCTGGCGCGAATCCATGATGTCGACCCTGCCGAGATCATAGGGGTTCTGCGGCGAAATGAAGGGCGCCAGCAGCGCCATCGCCACAATGACAACCAGGAGGCAGAGGCCGAAGACGGCGACGCGGTCCTCGGCGAATCGGGAGGCGAACCGGGCAAATTCGCCTTGCGCCGGAACCGGGTTGGAAGTCGCGGCACTCATGACTGGCTCCCCGTGAGGCGGACGCGCGGATCAAGCGCGGAATAGAGGATGTCGACGATCAGGTTGATCGTGACGAAGAGCAGAACCACCACCATCACGTAGCCGACGATGAGCGGGCGATCGAGGCGCTGGATGGCTTCCAGCAACAGCTTGCCCATGCCCGGCCACGCGAAGATCGTCTCCGTCACCACCGAGAAGGCGACGAGCGAGCCGAATTCCAGGCCAAGCACCGTGACAATCGGGATCATGATGTTCTTGAGGATATGCACGCCGATGATGCGGCGCGGCGACAGGCCCTTCGCCCGGGCAAATTTGACGTAATCCTGCAGGCTTGCCTCGCGGGCGCCGGAGCGCGTCAGCCGGATCACCAGGCTGATCTTGAGCAGGGCAAGGTTGAGGGCAGGCAGGAAGAGGTGCCGCCAGCCTTCGAGACTGAACAGCGAGGTCTCGATGCCGAGGATCGAGATGACCGGCCCGCGCCCCGTGGCCGGCAGCCAGCCGAGCATCACCGAGAACAGCATGATCAGCATCAGCCCGACCCAGAAGGTGGGCAGCGAGAAGCCGAGGATCGAAACAGCCATGATCCCGCGCGAAACCGGATGATCCGGCTTCAACCCGGCAAAAAGCCCGAGCGGAATGCCGATCACGATGGCGAGGATCAACGCCGCCAGAGCGAGTTCCAGCGTCGCCGGCATCCGGTCGAGGATGAGGCCGATGGCCGAGGATCCATGCACATAGGACCGGCCAAATTCGCCCCGCAACACATCGCCGAGGAAGGTCAGGAACTGGATATAGACCGGCTGGTCGAAGCCGAAGGTGCGGCGCACCTCCTCGACCTGCTCCTGCGTGGCATCGCCCGGCACCATCATCCAGACGGGGTCGCCGATCACATAGGTGCCGAAGAAGACGAGAACGACCATGGCGACGACGACGAAGAACGCCTGCGCAAGCCGCCGGATGACAAAGGCCAGCATGGAAAACTCCCCGGGGAGGCTGTCGCGCCAGAAAAGAAACGCGCCACGAGGACAGCGGAGCCGGATGGCCCCGCTGCCGTTTGGCGATTACCGGCGCACCGACATGGCGAGGGTGTATTCGTCGGTCCGCGGCGTGACCTTGAGGCCCTTCTTCGCCGCCCAGGTATTCTTCTGGTAGTGGATCGGAATCAACCCGACATCGCCCATCGAGATCTCGGCCGCTTCGGCGAGCAGGACGTTGCGCTTGTCGAAATCGACCGTGGAAAGCGCCTTGTCGAGCACGGCATCCATGGCCGGATTCGAGTAACGGCCGCGATTGGCCGAACCGCTCCCCATCTTGGGGTTGAACGTGCCGAGCAGCGCCCGCAGCGAGTGGCTCGGCTCGCCCGTGCCGGCCGACCAGCCGGCGAGGATCATCGAGAATTCCGGCTGCTTGTCCGGCCCGCCGCTCGAAGCACGCGAGAAGAACACGGCCGGCGGCAAGGTCTCGACGCTGGCTTCGATACCGACGCGGGTCAGCATCTGGGCGACGGCCTCGATGATCTTGGTGTCGTTGGTGTAGCGGCCATTCGGGCCATGGATGGTCAGCTTGAAGCCATTCGGATAGCCGGCTTCCGCCAGCAGCTTCCGCGCGCCTTCGACATCATAGGCGACAGGCTTCAGCTTCTTCGACGTACCGGCATAGGAATCCGGCAGCATCTGGCTGGCCGGCACGGCCTCGCCTTCCATGATCCGCTCGACAATGGCCGGGCGGTTGATGGCCTTGTTGATGGCCTGCCGGACCTTCAGATCATGGAACGGGTTCTTGATCTGGCTGCCATCCTTGCCCTTCACGAAGGGGGTTTCGGCGCGGTAGCGATCCATGTGCAGATAGACGAGGCGGTTCGAGAGCGCGCTCGCGACCGACACTTTCGGATCCTTCGACAGGCGCTGCGCATCCGCCGTCGGAACCGTCTCGATCACATCGACATCGCCCGAAAGCAGCGCCGCGACGCGCGTCGGATCCGACTTGATGAAGCGGAACGTCACCTTCTCCCAGGGCTCCTTGGCGCCCCAATAGGCATCGTTGCGCTTGAGAACGAGGCGGTCGCCGGGCACGAACTCGACGAACTGGTAGGGGCCGGTCCCGACCGCGCCCTTGCCGGCATTGATATCCTCGGTCGTCACATTGGCCGAGGCCTTGGCCGACATGATCTCGATATTCGCGAGATGGTTCAGCATCAGCGCTTCTGGATTGGGCGTCTTGACGCGGAAGACCAGGTCATCAACCTTCTCGATCGTCTTCCCCGTGATGTAGGAGGTTTTCGGCGCCGGGGATTTCGGCACGTTCGGCACGCGGTTGAAGGTGAAGATCACATCGTCGACTGTCAGCGGCGAGCCGTCATGGAACTTGACATTGGCCCGGAGCCTGAACTCCCAGGTCGTGTCATCGATAATCTTCCAGCTCGAGGCGAGCCCCGGCCCGATGGCCTGGTACTCGTCCATGAAGACCAGCGGTTCGTAGACATGCCGCGCGATCTGGTTGTTCGGCGTGAGATTGTGGTAATGCGGGTCGGCCGAGCTGGGCTCGGAGGACATCGCGATCTTCAGCTCCTGCGCGGCGGCGGGCAAAGCCCAGCCGCAACCGAGCGCAACCGCCATCAGGGCGGGTTTCAACAGTGTTCGCATCATCGTCTCCCTGCGGACAGGCCGGGGCTCCTTGAGGACGTCTCCCGGCCGGCAATGCACCATTCTCACGTCAGCCCGGATGAATGTCCAAGCGTAAAATGCGAGGCCGGCACGATAACGTGACACTAATATTCAGTTCGGTTATTGTCACTGAAATTGATATAACAATAAGGCATGGGTCTATGCAGGAACCCGCGAATCCCGGCCGACGGCCCACCCTCCGGGAACTGGAAGTTCTCCGGACGCTGATCCTCTTCGGCAAGGCCACGGCTGCGGCCCGGAAGCTCGGAATCTCGCAGCCCGCCGTGTCGCGTGCGATTCACCAGCTCGAGGGACGCACCGGCCTCACCCTGTTCCGCCGCGAGGGCGGGCGCCTCCTGCCAACGGCCGAGGCGCTGGCCCTGCATCAGGAAAGCGAACCCATCTTCCTGACCTTCGAACGGCTGGAACGCGTGCGCTGGCGGCCGGAAGATGCGAGCCCGGTCCTGCGCGTCGCGGCCCCGCCGACCCTCGCCCATTGGTTCCTGCACCGCCTGCTGGGCGACTTTTCCCGCACCGAGCCGGAAACACGGATCTATGTCGAGATCGGTTCCGGCCCGGAAGTCGTCACCATGATGGCCAATGGCAACATGGATCTCGGGCTGGTGGATTCCGGACCCGACCATGCCGGCGTCCGCTATCTCACGTTCCGGTCCTCGGATGCCCATGCGATCCTGCCGCCGGGCTCACCCCTCGCCGGCCGGCCATTCCTGACGCCGGAAGACATGCATGACCAGCCCTTCATAGCCCTGGCGCGTCGCTTTCCGTCCCGCACCCAGCTGGAGCGCCTCTTTCTCGGGGCAGGTGTCGAACCGCGCATCCTGATCGAGGTCTCGACCGCGGTGGCGGCCTATGAATTCGTCCGGGCTGGCGTGGGCATGACGATCATCAATCCCTTCCCGATGTCGCTGCGGCAGGACCCGGATATCCGCTTCGTCCCCTTCCGGCCCAGCATTCCCTACCAGACCTCCTTCGTGCTGCCCTCCATGATGCCGCCCTCGGCAGTGGCCCGCCGCTTTATCGATTTTGTTCGCAAGCACCAACAGGAAGACGGATACTCGCTGCCGATTCGCTCCCTCTGAGCATCCATGTCAGGATCCCTGCCGATGTCGCCCGATTACGAAGCCGAATACAACAACCGCGCCCGCGTGCCGGAACATCCGGGCATCATCGCCGGCTGGGCAGCCGATGCCGCAGCCTACAGGGCCACGCGGACCTTCGAGGCGGGCCTCGCCTACGGGCCCGGAGATCGGCACCGCTACGACTTCTTCCCCGTCGATGGCGATGCCCCGATCGTGCTGTTCATCCATGGCGGCTACTGGCAGGCGCTCGATCGCAGTTTCTTCAGCCACATGGCCGCCGGGCCCAATGCCCGCGGGCTGGGCGCGGCGGTCATGGAATATGATCTCTGCCCGAACGTACCGATGGCGACGATCGTCGAGCAGACGCGGATGGCCATTCTCGATCTCTGGCGCCGGACCGGCCGCCGCATCATACCCTATGGCCATTCGGCCGGCGGCCATCTCACCGCGATGGCGCTTGCCGTCGACTGGAAGGCGCTCGATCCCGCTGCGCCGGGAAACCTGACACCTGCCGGCCTCGCCATTTCCGGGCTGTTCGACCTGCCGCCGCTGGTCGGCACCTCGATCAACAAGGCCTTGGGCCTGTCCGAAGACGAGGCGCGCCGGCTCTCTCCGATCGTGCATACACCGCCGGCAGGTCGGCGGCTCATTGCCGCCGTCGGCGGTGCGGAAAGCGCCGAATATCTCCGCCAGAGCCGCGAGATCTGCCGGGTCTGGATGGGCCATGGCGTGGCCACGACCTGCCTCGAACTTGCCGGCGCCAACCATTTCACCGTGATAGCCGGATTGGCTGACCGCGACAGCGAATTGACGGACCGCCTGGTCAGCCTTTGCGGAGCCTGAGCGCGATCAGACTGACAATCTCGAACAGGATCTGCGCGCCGGCCTGCGCCGTGTTGGTCGTGGCATCGTATTGCGGGGCCACCTCGACGACATCGCCGCCAATAATGTCGAGCCCCGCCGCACCGCGCAGCAGCGCCATCGCCTCGCGCGTCGAAAGCCCGCCGGCTTCCGGCGTGCCGGTCCCGGGCGCGAAGGCCGGGTCGAGGCTGTCGACATCGAACGAGAGATAGACCGGCCCCTCGCCCACCACCTTGCGCATCCGGGCAATCGTCTCGTCCACGCCGAGGCGGTGGAACTCCTCGGCATGGATCACCGTCATCCCGCTCTCGTAGGAGAATTCCCAGAGATATTCGGCATTGCCGCGAATGCCGATCTGGATCACCCGCTCGGGATCGAGCACGCCCTCCAGCACCGCCTGCCGGAACGGCCCGCCGTGATGGAAACGCGTCCCCTCATAGGGCGCGCTCGTATCGCAATGCGCGTCGATATGGATCATGCCGACCGGCCTCTCGTGCCCGAGCGCCTTGAGGATCGGCAGCGTGATCGAATGATCGCCGCCGATCGAGACCGGCCGGCACCCTGCCGCCGCGATCGGGCCATAGAAAGCCTCGATATCCTCATGGCTTTCCGCAAGATTGTAGCGACTGCGGAAGGGCACGTCGCCGATATCGGCGATCCGGCATTCCGCCAGAGGCACGATGCGATGGACCTCGTGATAGGGCCCGATCCGCTCGACCTGCCGCACCGCCCGCGGCCCGAAACGCGAACCGGGGCGATGCGTCACGCCGAGATCCATCGGAACGCCGATCAGCGGCACATCCAGCGCGGAAAACGCCTTTTCCGCCGCGATCTCGGGCCGGTAGGGCGCATCGAGAAAGGTGGAGACGCCCTCGTAAGGCTTGGCCCGGCGGTCCTTGCCGGTGAAGAGCAGGTCAACGACCTTCTTGAACTCTGGGTCATGCACATCGGTGGCGCCGGCCCCGCCATAACGGGCGCGGAGAGCCTCGAGCTTCTTCGGATCCATGGTCAAACCTCGCGTCGCGGCGAAGAGTGACAAGCTCGCGCAGCGAAAACAAGCCCGAGTGGCGAGGAGAAGCAGTCCCGGCCCGCCCTCAGACCGTGACCTGCGCCCCGAGTTCGACCACCCGCCCCGTCGGGATGTGGAAGAAGTCCGTCGCGTTGGCCGCCGTCCGGGACAGGAAGATGAAGAGATTGTCCTGCCACAGCGGCATTCCGGACGTGGCGGCGGCCTTGATCGTCCGTTTCCCGAGGAAGAACGAGGTCTGCATGATGTCGAAATCCAGCCCGCGGCGGCGCGCCAGCGCGAGGAAATGCGGCACACGCGGCGTTTCCATGTAGCCGATCCGGACAACGATCCGCTTCACATCATCGCTGAGTTCCTCGATGAGCAGCTTTTCCGATTCCGGAACGCGCGGCATGTCCTCGGTGCGGATCGTCAGCATGATGTTGCGCTTGTGGAGCACCTTGTTGTGCTTGAGATTGTGCAGCAATGCCCCCGGCGCGGTCTCCGGATCGGCCGTCAGGAACACCGCCGTCCCGGCGACGCGGACGGGCTTGGATTTCTCGAGCATCTTGATCAGGTCGACCAGCGGCACCGAATCCCGGCGCGACTTCTCGTTGATGATCCGTGTACCGCGGACCCAGGTCCACATCATCAGGATCAGCGCCGCGCCGAAGATCAGCGGCATATAGGCGCCATCAGGGATCTTGAGGCAGTTCGCGCCGAAGAAGATCAGGTCGATCGCCAGGAACGGGATGCCGAACAACGCGACGCGCCAGTTCGGCCATAGCCAGACATAGCGGGCGACAATGAAGAAGAGCCCGGTATCCGCCAGCATGGCGCCGGTCACGGCGATACCATAGGCCGAGGCGAGCGAGCTGGAGGTCTTGAACGACAGGACCAGCGCGAAGACGCCGAGCGCCAGCAGCCAGTTGACCTGAGGAATGTAGATCTGGCCCAGCGTGGTCTCGGAGGTATGGCGGATCTCGATGCGTGGCAGCAGGCCGAGCTGCACCGCCTGCTGCGTCAGCGAGAAGGCGCCGGTGATCACCGCCTGGCTGGCAATGATGGTCGCGACACCGGACAGGATGACCAATGGCAGCACGGCCCATTCCGGCGCAAGCAGGAAGAACGGATTCTCGATCGCCTTGGGATCGGAGATGTTCTTGAGCACGAACGCACCCTGGCCGAGATAGTTCAGCGTCAGCGCCGGAAACACGAAAAGCAGCCAGGCAAGCCGGATCGGCCGGCGGCCGAAATGGCCCATATCGGCATAGAGGGCCTCGGCACCGGTAACCGCGAGAAAGACCGAGCCCAGCACCAGCAGCCCGATGACGCCGTGGCCGGCCACGAACTCGGCCGCGTGATAGGGGTTGAACGCGGCAAGGATGCCGATGTCATCCTCGATATGCATGATGCCGAGCACGGCGATCACCGTGAACCAGACCACCATGATCGGGCCGAAGAAGCGGGCCACGCTCTCGGTCCCGCGGCTCTGGACCAGGAACAATGCGAACAGGATGGCGATGGCCAGCATGATCACGTTCCACTGGTCGGCAAAGGCCGGGTGGACCAGTTTCAGACCTTCCACGGCTGACAGCACGGAAATGGCCGGCGTGATGATCGAATCACCGTAGAAGAGGGCAGCGCCCATCACGCCAAGCAGGAAGATGACCGGGCTTCGCCGCCCGAAGGCCTGCTGCGCCAGCGCCATCAGCGAGAGCGTGCCGCCCTCGCCCTTGTTGTCGGCGCGCATGATGAAGATGACGTACTTGATCGTGACAACGACAATCACCGCCCAGATCAGCAGCGAGACAATGCCGATCACTTCCGCGCGGGTAATGCCATCCTTCGCGGCGTGATGGACGGATTCCTTCAGCGCGTAGAGCGGCGAGGTGCCGATATCGCCGTAAACCACCCCGACGGAACCCACGGCCAGCGCGAAGGTGCGCATGGGTCCCGACAATCCGGCCCCGTGCCCGCCATGATCCTCATGCGGCCCGCCCGTCGACGAATGATCGCCCATGCCGGAATTCCCTCGTTCGATGTGCCGGCAGGAGAAGCCCCCGCTTGTTCCCGCCCGGAGCCCCGCCAGGCCTTGCTGCAGCGCAAGACAAACCGGTCGGGGCGGCGCGCCTTATACACCCATCGCCCGACAGCGGATAGCCCGGTTTTCTCGGCATGGCGGATAACCGCCCTGCCCTGCCGCTTTGGAACCTTTCCCAAGAAGGGGCTGGAATCCCTTCGGCGATTGGCGTAAATCACGGCGCCGCGCGGCGGGACGCTGCCGTGCCACGCCGCCGCCAGGCCTGGCGACGCGAAGGAGAGATGAGATGAGCACGCCGACCACCCTGTATGACAAGATCTTCGACGACCACGTGGTGGATCGCCAGCCGGATGGAACCTGCCTGCTCTATATTGACCGCCATCTCGTCCACGAGGTCACCTCGCCGCAGGCCTTCGAGGGCCTCCGCATGACGGGCCGCAAGGTCCGCGCCCCGGAAAAGACCCTCGCCGTGGTCGACCACAATGTCCCCACTTCCGATCGCTCGAAGGGCATCGAGGAAGAGGAAAGCCGCATCCAGGTCGAGACTTTGGCGCAGAATGCCGCCGATTTCGGCGTTGAGTATTATTCCGAACGCGACAAGCGCCAGGGCATCGTCCACGTGATCGGGCCGGAACAGGGCTTCACCCTGCCGGGCACGACGATCGTCTGCGGCGACAGCCACACCTCCACGCATGGCGCTTTCGGGGCCCTCGCCCATGGCATCGGCACGTCCGAGGTCGAGCATGTGCTCGCCACCCAGACGCTGATCCAGAAGAAAGCGAAGAACATGCGCGTCCAGGTGGATGGCACCCTGCAGGGGGGCGTCACCGCCAAGGATATCGTCCTCGCCATCATCGGCGAGATCGGCACGGCCGGCGGCACCGGATCGGTGATCGAATATGCCGGCTCGGCGATCGAGGCGCTCTCGATGGAAGGCCGCATGACCGTCTGCAACATGTCGATCGAGGGCGGCGCCCGTGCCGGCCTGATCGCGCCGGACGAGAAGACCTATGCCTATCTCGAGGGCCGCCCGAAAGCGCCGAAGGGCGCGGCCTGGGATGCGGCCCGCCGCTACTGGGATACGTTGCGCACCGATGGCGGCGCGCATTTCGACCGGGTGGTAACGCTGGACGCCAACAACCTGCCGCCGATCGTCTCGTGGGGCACCTCGCCGGAAGACGTCGTCTCGATCACCGGCGCCGTGCCGGATCCCGCCCTCATCGCCGACGAGACCAAGCGCGATTCGAAGATCCGCGCCCTCGCCTATATGGGCCTGACCGCCGGCACGAAAATCACCGATATCGAACTCGACGTGGTCTGGATCGGCTCCTGCACGAATGGCCGGATCGAGGACCTGCGCGCCGCCGCCAAGATCCTCGAGGGCAAGACGGTCTCCTCGCGCCTTGACTACGCGATGGTCGTGCCGGGTTCGGGCCTCGTGAAGGAACAGGCCGAGGCCGAAGGTCTCGACAAGATCTTCATCGCAGCTGGCTTCCAGTGGCGCGAGCCGGGCTGTTCCATGTGCCTCGGCATGAACCCGGACCAGCTCAAGCCGGGCCAGCGCTGCGCCTCGACCTCGAACCGCAATTTCGAGGGCCGCCAGGGCTTCAAGGGCCGCACCCACCTCGTCTCGCCGCAAATGGCCGCCGCCGCGGCGATTGCCGGCCGGTTCGTGGATATCCGCACGATCGGCTAAGGCCATCGCCATCCGAGCCGGTGGCGACCGGCTGATCGCAGAAAAGGCGCCAAACGACAGGACAGGGGCGGAAGACGGGCTTCAGCCCCTGTCATCCGCCCTATCGGCAGACGCGCCGGCGCTCGACCCTCACCCCCCAGGGTGTGGGAACAGCGAAGGATATCCAGCGGCAATGATAGGGGCCGAGCCCCGCCCAGCCGGGCCGGACCGGGCGCATCGCCCCCGGGCCCCAGCCCGGCGCCCAGCGCGCGCAGGTGCCGCGGACATCGAAGTGCCGGGCCACGCAGACCCGGGCTTCAGCCTCGCGCGGGGCCGCGACCAGCCCCGCCGAGAAGGTTCCGCCCGCCAGAACCGCGAGCATCAGGAACGAGCGTTTCATCGGAGATCCCTCCTTGGCGGCGGAAATGCCGCAGGAGAGGAGAATGCCGCGCTATGGCCCGGACCGCCGTGTGATGCAGCACCGGCCGGTGGGGGTTGACCTCAGGCCCGGGAAGGCCAACATCGCCCCACTCACCGGAGCTGCCGCCCATGACCGATAAACGCCCTGACGATTCCGGCACCTTCTTCTCCTCCTCGCTGGCGCGGGCAGGCGAACATTTCGCGGCAAAGGATGCGGAAAAGGCCGATGGCGTAGAGCGCTGGGCCACGCGGATCGGGCGCGGCCTGTCGCTGATCGCCTTCATCGGCCTCGCATGGTATTTCGGCTACCAGCTGAAATGGTGGTGAGCCGGCCCTTCCCCGCGCGGGTGCAAAGGGCTAGATAGGGGATGTGCGGCGCAATATGCGCGGCGCCCCTGTCGTGTATTACCTTAAAGCGTGCACCCGAAGACCATGGCAACGTCCCGCTTCCCCTCCGCCTCCTGGGCGCCGATGCAGGCCCCCACGCTCGAGGATTTCGAAGCGATGGCCGACGAGGCCTTCCGGCAATTGCCGGATTCCTTCCGCACCCTCTGTGGCACCGTCATCATCCGGATCGAGGATTTCCCCGATGACGAGGTGATCGAGGCGATGGAACTCGAGACCCCGTTCGATATTCTGGGCCTGTTCCACGGCCAGGGTCTGACGGAAGCCGGCGCCATGCCGGAAACCGGGCAGGGCCCGAACATGGTCTGGCTCTATCGCCGGCCGATCCTCGATTACTGGGCCGAGAACGAGGAAACCCTCGGCGCCGTCATCACCCATGTCCTCGTGCACGAGATCGGCCATCATTTCGGCCTCTCCGATGCCGATATGGAAAAGATCGAGGCCGCCGCCGGCTGAGCCCGGCGACGTTCAACCCATCAGACGGCGCAATTCACGATCGAGCTGGGTCGCTTCCGGCACGCCGGGGAGATGGATCACCTTCTCCAGCCGGTCACCATCCGTATCGCGATACTGGCCCAGCGAGAGGCTGAGCGTCCCCGTTCCGGCAGGGCCGTCCTTGCGGGTGATCTCGACAATCCGGGAAGGCGGCACGCTGGTGACCATCAAGGTCGGGCCGAGTTCCGCCGTGATCAGCCGCGTTTCCGTCAGGACATGCACGATACGGCGGGCCTTGCGCGCTTCGAGAAACGGCTTCGCCAGCATCCACAGCCCGATCAGCACGAAAGGCAGGCCGAAAAGCGGGAAAATCCAGACGAGAACCGCCCCGACGCCTTCCGGCCTCTGCCCCGGCTCGGCGGAGAAGAACGCCGCCAGCGCAATCCCCTCCCAGGCCAGCGAGAAGGCGGTCCAGGGCACGGCAAAAAGCCAGAGCAGGGCCGCCCGCCAGAAGGCAAGCCGCGGCGAGGGCTGACCCGCCCAGAGGATGGGCTCGCCCGCGAGTTCGCGCGTCAACCGCTGGAGCGCGTCACGCGGGAGGGATTGCATGCCGCTCATTCGGAACTCGCCCCCTGAAGGTTTCCGGCCGGAGCCTGCCAGAGGACCCTTAAGGACCGGCAAAGGCGATCGTCGGATGTCCGGCTTCGCCCCGCATGCCCGGAGGCTTGAATCCGCTGCGGAATGCGGTATCACGCCGGGATCAGGAGTTCCCGCCATGCAGCCGTTCAAGACGCTCACCTCCACCCCGGCCCCGATGAAGGTGGTCAATGTCGATACCGACATGATCATCCCGAAGCAGTTCCTGAAGACGATCAAGCGCACCGGCCTCGGCAAGTCGCTCTTCTTCGAGATGCGCTACACGGAAGACGGCAAGGAAAACCCTGATTTCGTGCTGAACAAGCCGGCCTATCGCAAGAGCGAGATCCTGATCGCCGGCGACAATTTCGGCTGCGGCTCGAGCCGCGAGCACGCCCCCTGGGCCCTGCTCGATTTCGGCATCCGCTGCGTGATCTCCACCAGCTTCGCTGACATCTTCTACAACAACTGCTTCAAGAACGGGATCCTGCCGATCACCGTCTCGCCGGAAGATCTCGACAAGCTCTTCGATGATGCGGATCGCGGCTCGAATGCCACGCTCACGGTTGATCTCGAGGCGCAGGAAATCCGCGGTCCGGATGGCGGCACGGTGAAATTCGAGATCGATCCCTTCCGCAAGAAGTGCCTGATGGAAGGCCTCGACGATATCGGCCTCACCATGGAGAAGGCGCCGAAGATCAACAGCTACGAAGCCAAGGCCAAGACCGAGCGCCCCTGGCTCTGATCCGCTGCGGCACCGCGCCGCGCAGGGCGGAAAAGCCTCTCATGGTGAATCTCCATTAACAACGGCGCCTTATTTTGGCGCCGTTGTCTTTGGAGACTGCCCCGCATGAAGCGTTTCGGCCGCCTTGCTCATCCCGCTCTTGCCCTCGTCGCCCTCGCCCTGGCTGCGGCCATCGCCCCGGCGCGGGCCGATTTCGCCAGCTGTGTCTCCGGGCTGCGCAGCCATGCCCTCGGGCAGGGCATCAGCGGCGCCACCTTCGACCGGATGATGTCCGGCGTGACGCCCGACATGAAGATCATCGAGGCGATGAATGCGCAGCCGGAATTCCGGACGCCGATCTGGGACTATCTCGCCACCCTCGT
The DNA here is from genome assembly GCA_027533425.1 of Beijerinckiaceae bacterium. Lineage (GTDB taxonomy): Bacteria > Pseudomonadota > Alphaproteobacteria > Rhizobiales > Beijerinckiaceae > Rhabdaerophilum. Next base: position 150,727 of record JAPZUD010000006.1, read on the forward strand.
CGATGAGCAGAAGATTGCCGAGGGCCGCGCCATGCTGGCACGACACGCCTCCGTCCTCTCCCGCATCGAGCAGGCCTATGGCGTTGACCGGCATACGGTGGTCGCAGTCTGGGGGGTCGAGAGCGATTACGGCCAGGTGCCCGGCCGCTGGTCTCTGCCGCAGGCGCTCTCCACGGCCGCCTGCTTCGGTACGCGGCGGCGCGAATTTTTCCGGACCGAACTCGTCTCGACGATGAAAATCGTCCAGCGCGGCGATCTCGATGCCGAGAAGCTGCGCGGCTCCTGGGCCGGCGCCTTCGGCCATACCCAGTTCATCCCCTCGACCTATCTCCGGCTGGCGGTGGATTTCGACGGCGACGGGCGGCGCGATCTCGTGGATTCCATCCCCGATGCCCTCGCCTCGACGGCGAATTACCTGAAGAAGTCCGGCTGGATCACCGGGGCGAGCTGGGGCTACGAGGTCCGTCTTCCCGCTGGTTATGCAGGGCCATCCGGCCGCACCGGCAAGCAGGATCTCGCCAGCTGGGCGGGCCGCGGCATCACGCGGATCGACGGCAGCGCCCTGTCCGGCCTGCCGGCGGCGGGGCTGCTCCTCCCGGCCGGCCGCAACGGCCCGGCCTTCCTCGTCACGAGGAATTTCGATGCCGCCTATGCCTACAACGCCGCCGAAAGCTATGCCCTCGCCATCTCGGTCCTGTCCGACCGGCTGCGCGGCCGCCCCGGTATCCGCACGCCCTGGCCGACCGATGATCGCGGCCTTTCCCGCGCCGAGCGCAAGGAATTGCAGGAGCGGCTGGTGCGCGCGGGCTACGATGTCGGCAAGCCCGATGGCGCGATCGGCCCCCTGACCCGTGCCGCGATCAAGGATGTCGAGGCCAAACTCGGTATGCCGCAAACCGGGCGTGCCGGCGGCAAGGTATTTGATTCGCTGAGATAGGATCGACCGTCCGCGGGCCGCCGGTGCTCAGAACTTGATGTAGCCGAAGCCCTGCCGCTGGAGATGGACCAGTTCGGCGACGCCAGCCTGGACGAGATCCGTCTCGTTCACGCCATGCAACGTATCAAGCCCTACCCTGTAGGCTTCGAGCGTGTTGGCGCAGACGCGGAACCGCACACCGCGCTGGCGAAGGGAATCAACCGACCGGGCAAGATTGGGATTGCTGCTGGCCCGCCGGAGAATATCGATTCCATCACCCTGGAGGATCACCTGGATCTCGGCCGGATCCGGCTCGACCGCCTGGAGATGGTTGTTGAGCACAGCGATCAACCGGCGGGCCTCGCTCTCGCGATCGCGCCAGGAGCCCCGGGTCGAGACATGATAGACGACCTTCTGCACCCCGTAATCGACCATCGGCGCACGGGAAACCGGCACCGCGACAGCGTCCGGCGCGGAAGCGAGCACGGCCGGACCGAAGACGATGGCGGCCCCGGCCAGGGCTACGAGCATCAGCGACAACGCGGCGCCAGCCAGGAAGGCTCGAATCGGCATGGATCACCTCTTCCCCGCATGCAGCATTTCCTCCTTGTCACACACAGACAGAAGGAGCCAGCCAAAGGAAGAATTTACCTTAATCGAATGACGCTTGCGGCCGGCCCCGGGCTTCTGTAGTCAACCCCTGCCGCGCCGTGACGGCGCCACTGGGTTTCTGTCGGAAAGGGTTTGACCATGGCCTCCTTCAACCTCCTGCTGCTGCCCGGTGACGGGATCGGGCCCGAAGTGATGGCCGAGGTGAAGAAGGTTGCGGATGCGCTCGGCAAGGCCGGCCTCGGCACGTTCGAAACCGAGACCGATCTCGTCGGCGGTGCAGCCTATGATGCCCATGGCAAGGCCGTCGCGGACAGCACCATGCAACTCGCCCTGTCGGCGGATGCCGTGCTGTTCGGCGCCGTTGGCGGGCCGAAATGGGCGAAGGTGCCCTACGAGCACCGCCCGGAAGCCGGCCTCCTGCGCCTGCGGAAGGACCTCGCCCTGTTCGCCAACCTGCGGCCGGCCGTCTGCTATCCGGCCCTGGCCGAGGCCTCGTCCCTCAAACGCGAGGTGATCGAGGGGCTCGACATCATGATCGTCCGGGAATTGACGGGCGGCGTCTATTTCGGCGAGCCGAAGGAAGTGGTGACGCTGGAAAACGGCCAGAAGCGCGCCGTCGATACGCAGGTCTACACCACGCATGAAATCGAACGCATCGCCCGTGTCGCCTTCGACCTCGCCAAGGTGCGCCGTGGCAAGGTCACCTCGACCGAGAAGCATAATGTCATGCGCTCCGGCGTGCTCTGGAAGGAAGTTGTGACGCGCATCGGCGCCGAGGAATATCCGGATATCGAGCTGGAACATCACCTTGCCGATGCCTGCGGAATGCAGCTCGTGCGCTGGCCCAAGCAATACGATGTCATCGTCTGCGACAACCTCTTCGGCGACATGCTCTCCGACGTTGCCGCCATGCTGACCGGCTCGCTGGGCATGCTCCCCTCCGCCTCGCTCGGCGCGCCGGATGCGGCTACCGGCAAGCGCAAGTCCCTGTACGAGCCGGTCCATGGCTCGGCGCCGGATATTGCTGGCCAGGGCCTTGCCAATCCGATCGCCATGATCGGCTCGTTCGGCATGGCCCTGCGCTATTCCCTCGACCTTGGCCAGGCGGCGGATCTCGTCGATGCCGCGATTGCGGATGTGCTGGCTTCGGGCCTCCGTACGCGCGACATCGCTGCAAAGGGCGCCAACGCGGTCGGCACGGTCGAGATGGGCGATGCCATCGTTGCCGCCCTCCGCAAGCGGCTCTGATCTCGGCATTTGCACAGCCGGAACGACAAAGGGCGCCGTAAGGCGCCCTTTTGCTGGAACCGGACGTTTGTGGCGCGGGTCAGCGCCAGAAAATCGGCGATTCGAACGGGATGCCACGGCCCGAGGAGAAACGGTCAGGCAGGAGCGAGGGCGAGCTGCCGCGCGCGCCGAACCGGGCGGCATCGGAACTGCCTTGCGTATCGTAGATGTAATTCTGCATCGACCCGACAGGAACCTGCCGGCCGGCATCAAGCCAGGAACGCGGCTTCACCTCGATGACGAGGCGGTTTGCGCTCTGCGCGAATGCGGAGCCGGCCAGAAAGACGGTAAAGGCGGCAAGGGCAACAACGCGCATGGAACTCTCCTTGTATGGCTGGATTAACCATGACAAGGAGTGCTTAACACCTCGTTAGCGTAACGCAATTCTGAATCCCGCACGGGCCGCATCAAGGCCGTCGCTGTGATGTTTTCAGCGCAGGCAGGGGCGCCTCGTGATCCAGCCAGGTCATCTTCCGGCCCGGCTGGCGCTGGCTCTGGCACCCTTTCCGCTGGCGTTCGGCCTGCGCAAAGAGGCGGCGGAGGGGTTGGTCCTGCCCCGCGCCGACCAGATCGATCCGGTCGATGAAACAGGCGAAGCTGACCCGGTCTGCCGGGCGCTCCTTCGTGCCGCAATACCAGCCGGCCAGAACCAGGCCAGATGTGTCGTTCCGGCGGAAGGCGAGGCAAGCCATGCGGCTGCTCTCCGAGGCGAGGTGGGCCTCGGCGACCTCCATCGAGCCGAACTTGGTGATGACCTCCTGCGCTGCCTGCAGGCGCTCGATCGACACGCCGATTTCCGCGGCACGGCGCGCAAGGTCGGGGAAGAGCGGCCGGGTTGTGGGAAGTCCGTTTTCGTAGCGCTCGATGACGAGATGGATTGCGGGCCGCTGCAACGAATTCGGCCTCGGCTGGCTGTTGGTCCAGAGGAAGCTGTCCTGCCGGGTCTGCCGGTCTTTCGTCGCCACCCGATGGACAAGATCCGCCTGCTCGATTTCCGGCGCCTCGACATGATAGACGGCGAAGGGCTTGCGAACGGGCGTCCAGACATCCCGGGCCGGCGGCGCAAGCACCACCCGGAAAGGCTCGGGTGCAGGCTGGCCAGGCAGGACCTGTTGGGAAAGATCCGGTGCGGCCGGATCCTTCGCAGGCTCGCCCGCGGTGGTGGGTCCGGCCGGTGCCGGGCTCGATGCCACAGCCGGCGCGATCGCGCCCGGCTCCCGCTCGGGCAGGATCATCGCGGCCAGCCAGGCCGAGAAGACAAGCGAGAGGACGATCGTGATTGTGGTGGCAGCCCGATGGTTCCGGGCGGCCCGGGAGAACATCAGCGAGAACCTGGCTGCCAGCGCAACGAGGTTCAGCCAGCAGGCCGAGGCAATGGCTGCGAGCCGGGAGGCGCGGCGACGTTGGCCCAGCGCCTGTTCGACGGTCATGCTGGGTACCGGCGGAAAATCGGCTGCCTCTGCAAGCAGCCTTGCCATGCCTCTCATCTGTCAACGCCCCTTGCAGGCTTCGCCCGCTTCCCCGACCGGCTGCGAGGATGGCGCGAAAAGGCAAGCAGGGCCTTACCGGCCGCGGAGTACCTTCCGGGATGGTAAATGCGCCGTTCCCGGCCCTTCTGCCCAAGGTCGGATTGACTTTCCGGCCCTTTGCGTGTTTCTGCTGGCGCATCGGCATTCCAGCCGGGGAAAGCGTTCGATGTCGGCCCTGATGACGAAAAAACCGACGACGACAACCACGACCGCCAAAGGCGGCTTCGTGCGCTGACGCTTGTCCTCGCTCTCGGGCCCTCCCCCGGCGGGGGATAGGGCGAGACCCGGCCACCGGGTCCACCACCCCGGGGGAGATCTCGATCAGAACAGGAAGTCCATCATGGGTTACAAGGTCGCAATCGCGGGTGCCACCGGCAATGTGGGCCGGGAAATGCTCAATATTCTGGCGGAACGCGCCTTTCCGGTCTCGGAAGTCGTCGCGCTCGCCTCCAGCCGGTCAATCGGCAAGGAGGTCTCCTTCGGCGACAGGACGCTGAAGGTCCAGTCGCTCGAGCATTACGATTTCTCCGACACGGATATCTGCCTGATGTCCGCCGGCGGCGAAACCTCGAAGGCCTGGTCGCCGAGGATCGGCGCGCAGGGCTGCGTCGTCATCGATAACTCCTCGGCCTGGCGCTACGATTCGGATGTCCCGCTGATCGTGCCGGAAGTGAATGCCGAGGCTGTCCGCGGCTTCACCAAGAAGAACATCATCGCCAATCCCAACTGCTCCACCGCCCAGCTCGTTGTTGCGCTGAAGCCGCTGCATGACCGTTTCGGCATCAAGCGGGTGGTCGTCTCGACCTACCAGTCGGTGTCCGGCGCCGGCAAGGACGGCATGGACGAACTCTTTGACCAGACCCGCGCCATCTTCTCGGCCGGCGAGCCGAAGACCAAGAAGTTCACCAAGCGGATCGCCTTCAACGTCATCCCCCATATCGACGTCTTCATGGAGGATGGCTTCACGAAGGAAGAATGGAAGATGACGGCCGAGACCAAGAAGATTCTCGACCCGAAGATCAAGCTCACCGCCACCTGCGTGCGCGTGCCGGTCTTCGTCGGGCATTCCGAGGCGGTGAACATCGAATGCGAGAAGCCGGTCACGGCCGAGGAAGCGCGCAACATCCTGCGCGCCGCGCCGGGCGTGCTGGTGATCGACAAGCGCGAACCGGGCGGCTACATCACGCCGCATGAGGCGGCGGGCGAGGACGCGACCTACATCTCCCGCATCCGTGAGGACATCACGGTCGAGAACGGCCTCGCTTTCTGGTGCGTCTCTGACAATCTCCGCAAGGGCGCCGCGCTGAACGCGATCCAGATCGCGGAATGCCTGATCAACCGCAAGCTGATCCAGCCCCGCAGCAAGGCGGCCTGAAGCCGGAACCTTTGACTGACCAGGACGGCCCGCCCTCGCGCGGGCCGTTTTTTTTATGGCGCCGCCAGCGCAAACGGCGGTTATGCGGCACAACCACCAATCGATTTTCGGGGGTTAATCACACCATTTTTCGCGATATTGCCCGGAATTCAGGCGTTTTCTCTGGCGAAACAGGAGGTGATGGCTAAGGATCCCGCTCCGCGCCCGCTGCTTCAGAGCAAGAACAGCGCAGCCGGGCATGTCGCTGAAGAGAGGAGAGCCACCATGGCCACGCAAGCCGAATTTATCGATGCCTTCGCCAAGTCCGCAGGCCTGACCAAGGCCGAGGCGGATCGCATCGCCCGCGCCTATGCGGAAGTGGCGGTCGCGCAGGCAAAGACCGGTTTCGCGGTCCTGCCGGATCTGGGCCGCTTCAAGGCCGTGACCAAGCCGGCCCGCAAGGCCCGCAACCCGCGCACCGGCGCGATGGTCGATGTTCCGGCCAAGACCACGCTCGTCCTGAAAGTCGGCTGATCAGAGCGGCGGAACCTGGCATTGCCGGGTTCCGCCCTGTTCTCGCCGCTCAGCGCGGCAGTACGGACGAGCCCATCAGGAACTCGTCGATGGCCCGCGCCGCCTGCCGCCCTTCGCGGATCGCCCAGACCACGAGGCTCTGGCCACGGCGCATATCCCCCGCGACGAACAGCTTGTCCTGCGATGTCAGGTAATTCTCGTCATTCGCAACGACATTGCCCCGCTTGTCGAGCGCGGCGCCCGACTGCGCGACGAGGCCTTCCTTGACCGGGCCGGCAAAGCCGATGGCGAGAAAGACAAGATCCGCCTTGATGATGAATTCGGTCCCGGCAATCGGCCGGCGCTTCTCGTCGACGCGGGCGCATTGCACCCCGGTCACGCGGCCATTCTTGCCAACCACGCCGAGCGTTGCCGCCTGGAATTCCCGGTCCGCCCCCTCCGCCTGGCTGGACGAGGTGCGGAACTTGGTCGGCCAATAGGGCCAGATCACCAGCTTGTCTTCCAGTTCCGGCGGGCGCGGGCGGATATCGAGCTGCGTCACCGACAACGCTCCCTGGCGGAAGGCCGTGCCGACGCAATCCGAGGCCGTATCGCCGCCGCCGATCACCACGACATTCTTGCCGCCTGCGAGAACCGGCCGCTCGGCTTCCGGCTCGCCCCCGACCCGGCGGTTCGACTGGACGAGATAGGGCATCGCGAAATGGACGCCCTCGAGTTCCTGCCCCGGCAGTTCAGGATCACGCGGGGCCTCGGCACCGCCAGCCATCAGGACAGCATCGAAATCCCGCTTCAGGTCGTCGATGGACTTGGTGACGCCGATATTGACACCGTAATGGAATGTCACGCCCTCCGCCGTCATCTGCGCGACGCGGCGGTCAATATGGTGCTTTTCCATCTTGAAATCAGGAATGCCGTAGCGGAGCAGGCCGCCGGCCCGTGGCTCGCGCTCGAACACATGGACCTCGTGGCCCACGCGGGCCAGCTGCTGCGCGGCGGCGAGGCCCGCCGGACCTGACCCGATGACGGCGACGCGCTTCCCGGTCAGCTTTTCCGGCGCTTCGGGGCGGATCCAACCATTCTTCCAGCCGGCATCGGCAATCGCCTGTTCGATCGTCTTGATCGTCACCGGCGAATTCTCGAGGTTCAGCGTGCAGGCTTCCTCGCAGGGCGCCGGGCAGATGCGGCCGGTAAATTCCGGAAAGTTGTTGGTCGAATGCAGGTTGTCCAGCGCAAGCTGCCAGTCATCCTGGTAGACGAGGTCGTTCCAGTCCGGGATCTGGTTGTGGATCGGGCAGCCGGTCGGTCCATGGCAATACGGAATACCGCAATCCATGCACCGCGACGCCTGCTCGCGGACGTCCTTCTCGTCCATCGGCAGGACGAATTCGCGGAAATGGCGGATGCGGTCGGAAGCCGGCTGATACTTCGACTCCCGCCGGTCGATTTCAAGAAACCCAGTGACCTTGCCCATATGTCTTCCCTGCCTTTCGGCAGACCTCTGTTCCGGCAGCCTGAAAGCCCCGCTTCCGGCGCCTCGATACCCTGTTTTCGTGTGGATCGCGAGCGGCGCTCCTCAAGCGCCGCCCGACCGGATCGTCCTTACTCCGCAGCCTGCAGCTGGCGGGCCTTCTCCATCTCGCGCAGGGCGCGGCGATATTCGACCGGCATCACCTTGACGAATTTGGTCCGGTATTCGGCCCAATGGTCAAGGATATGCTTGGCCCGCGCCGAGCCCGTATAGCGCAGATGGTTCGCGATCAGCTGGTGCAGGCGCTCCTCGTCATGGCGCGACATGTCGCCCATGATGTCGATGCGGCCCTTGAACTCGAGATCGCCGCCATGATGGTAATCGCGCTCGAGCAGGACTTCCTCCTCCTCGACCGGTTCAAGATCGACCATCGACAGGTTGCAGCGCGAGCGGAACGACTTGTCCTCGTCCAGCACATAGGCCACCCCGCCGGACATGCCCGCCGCGAAGTTGCGCCCGGTCTCGCCGATCACCACCACCACGCCGCCGGTCATGTATTCGCAGCCATGGTCGCCCGTGCCTTCCACCACCGCGATGGCACCGGAATTGCGGACGGCGAAGCGCTCGCCGGCAACGCCGCGGAAATAGCATTCCCCGGAAATCGCGCCATAGAGCACCGTATTGCCGACGATGATCGACTTTTCGGGCACGATGGCCGCATCCTCGGCCGGCCGGATGATCAGCCGCCCGCCGGAAAGCCCCTTGCCGACATAGTCATTCGCCTCGCCCACCAGGTCGAGCGTGACCCCGGCCGCCAGCCAGGCCCCGAAGGATTGCCCCGCCGTACCGCGCAGCGACACATGGATCGTGTCATCCGGCAGGCCGGCATGGCCATAGCGCATCGCGATCTCGCCCGAGAGCATGGCGCCGGCCGCCCGGTCGACCGAGCGGATGCCATGGCTGAGCCGGACCGGCTTGTGATGCTCGAGCGCCTCGCGGCTCTCGGCGATCAATTTCCGGTCGAGCACATCGTCGATCGGGTGCTTCTGTCGCTCAGCATGCTTGCGCGCCACGTCAGCCGGCACATCGGGCTGGGCGAAGAGCCGTGAGAAATCCAGGCCCTTGGCCTTCCAGTGCGCAACACCCTCGCGGGTATCGAGCAGATCCGACCGCCCGATCAGCTCCTCGAACCGGGTAAAGCCCATTTCCGCCATCAGCGCGCGCACTTCTTCCGCAACGAAGAAGAAGAAGTTGATCACATGCTCCGGCTGGCCCTTGAAGCGCTTGCGGAGCACCGGATCCTGCGTCGCCACGCCGACAGGGCAGGTGTTCAGATGGCACTTGCGCATCATGATGCAGCCGGCAGCGATCAGCGGAGCGGTCGAGAAGCCGAACTCGTCGGCCCCCAGAAGCGCGCCGATCATCACATCCCGGCCAGTCCGGAGACCGCCATCGACCTGCAGTGCCACGCGGCCGCGCAGGCGGTTGCGCACCAGCACCTGCTGCGTTTCTGCCAGGCCCATTTCCCACGGGCTGCCGGCATGCTTGATCGAGGTGAGCGGCGAGGCACCCGTGCCGCCCTCGTAACCGGAAATGGTGATGTGGTCGGCCCGGGCCTTGGCGACGCCGGCCGCCACCGTGCCCACGCCCACTTCCGAGACGAGCTTCACCGAGACATCCGCCTTCGGGTTGACGTTCTTGAGATCGAAGATCAGCTGCGCCAGATCCTCGATCGAATAGATGTCATGATGCGGCGGCGGCGAGATCAGGCCAACACCCGGCGTCGAATGCCGGACCTTGGCGATCGTCGCATCCACCTTGTGGCCAGGCAGCTGGCCGCCCTCGCCGGGCTTTGCGCCCTGCGCCACCTTGATCTGCATCACATCCGAATTGACGAGATATTCAGTCGTCACCCCGAACCGGCCCGAAGCCACCTGCTTGATGGCCGAGCGGCGCGGATTGGGGGAGCCATCCGGCAGCGGCTCGAAACGCGAGGCTTCCTCGCCGCCCTCGCCCGTATTGGACTTGGCGCCGATGGCATTCATCGCCTTGGCCAGCGTCTCGTGCGCCTCGCGGCTGATCGAGCCGAAGGACATGGCACCGGTCGCGAAGCGCTTGACGATATCGACCGCCGGCTCGACCTGGTCGATCGAGACAGGCTGGCGCCCGATCTCGGCCGCATTCTTGATCCGGAACAGGCCACGGATAGTCGAGTACTTGTTCTCCTGCTCGTCGATCCGCTTCGAATAGGCCTCAAACCGGTCCTTGGCATTGAGCCGGACGGCGTGCTGAAGATCTGCCACCGCATCCGGGGTCCAGACATGGTCCTCGCCGCGCTGCCGGAGGTTGTATTCCCCGCCGACATCGAGGAACTTCCGCAGGACCGGCAGGTTGCCGAACGCCTCGCGGTGGCGGCGCACGGTTTCCTCGGCGATCTCGGCCAGCCCGACACCCTCGATCGTCGTCGCAGTGCCGAAGAAGAACCGGTTGACCAGCTCGCTCGACAGCCCGACCGCATCGAAAATCTGCGCGCCGCAATAGCTCTGGTAGGTCGAGATGCCCATCTTGGACATGACCTTCAGCAGCCCCTTGTCGACGGCCTTGATATAGCGCTTGACGATCTCGGTCTCGTCCACTTCGTCCGGAAATTCCATGTCGGCCTTCATGGCCACCAGGGTCTCGAAGGCGAGATAGGGGTTGATCGCCTCGGCCCCGTAGCCAGCGAGGCAGGCAAAGTGATGCACCTCGCGCGCTTCGCCGGTCTCGATCACCAGGCCGACCGAGGTGCGCAGACCCTTGCGGATCAGGTGATGATGGACCGCTGCCGTTGCTAGCAAAGCCGGCACGGGAATGCGGTCCGGCCCGACCATCCGGTCGGACAAGACGATGATGTTGTAGCCGCCATGGACCGCCGCTTCCGCACGGTCACAGAGCAGCTTGACCGCCGCTTCCATCCCCTTGGCGCCCTGCTGGGACGGATAGGTGATGTCGAGGGTCTTGGTGTCGAACCGCTCCTCGAAATGGCCGATGCAGCGGATCTTTTCGAGATCGCCATTGGTCAGGATCGGCTGGCGCACCTCGAGCCGCTTCCGGCGGGCATTGCCTTCCAGATCGAACAGGTTCGGCCGCGGCCCGATGAAGGAGACGAGGCTCATCACCAGCTCCTCGCGGATCGGGTCGATCGGCGGGTTGGTGACCTGCGCGAAGTTCTGCTTGAAATAGGTGTAGAGCAGCTTCGACTTGTCCGAGAGAACCGACGGCGGCGTATCCGTGCCCATCGAGCCCACGGCTTCCTGGCCGGTCACGGCCATGGGCGACATCAGCAGCTTGGTGTCTTCCTGGGTATAGCCGAATGCCTTCTGCCGGTCGGTAAGGCTGACATCGGTGCGCGAGGCGCGCGGCTCGACCGGCCGGAGATCCTCCAGCACGATCTGCGAGCGCTGCAGCCATTCCGTGTAGGGATTGGCCTTGGCGAGGCTGGCCTTCACCTCCTCGTCGGAGACAATGCGGCCTTCCTCGAGATCGATCAGCAGCATCTTCCCCGGCTGGAGACGCCACTTCGTCACGATCTCGCTTTCCGGGAAGGGCAGCACGCCCATTTCCGACGCCATGACGACGAGATCATCCTTGGTCACGTAGTAGCGGGCCGGCCGGAGGCCGTTCCGGTCGAGCGTGCCGCCGATCTGCTTGCCATCGGTGAAGGCAATGGCGGCCGGGCCATCCCACGGCTCCATCAACGCAGCGTGATACTCGTAGAAGGCACGCCGCTCCTCATCCATGAGCGGATTGCCCGCCCAGGCTTCCGGCACGAGCATCATCACGGCATGGGCAAGGCTGTAGCCACCACGCACGAGGAATTCGAGCGCATTGTCGAAGCAGGCCGTGTCCGACTGGCCCTCATAGGAAATCGGCCAGAGCTTGCCGATCTCGATGCCGTAGAGCTCGCTGTCGACCGAGGCTTGCCGCGCCGCCATCCAGTTGACGTTGCCGCGGAGCGTGTTGATCTCGCCGTTATGCGCGACCATCCGGTAGGGATGCGCGAGCTGCCAGGTCGGGAAGGTGTTGGTCGAGAACCGCTGGTGCACGAGCGCCAGCGCACTCTCGAAACGCGGATCGGTGAGATCCTTGAAATAGCCGCCGAGCTGGGTCGCGAGCAGCATCCCCTTGTAGGTCACCGTCCGGCACGAGACCGAAACCGGATAATACGAGGCCTTGGCCCGCTCCTGGCTGAGATAGAGCGTATGCGAGACGACCTTGCGCAGGATGAAGAGGCGCCGCTCGAAGCTTTCCTCGTCGGCAATGTCCGGGCCGCGCCCGATGAAGACTTGCCGGTGATATGGTTCGGTCGGCTTGACGCTCTCGCCGAGATCGCTGTTGTCGACCGGCACGTCGCGCCAGCCGAGCACCCTCTGCCCCTCCGCCACGATCGTCTGTTCGATGATCTGCTCGATCTTCGCGCGCGCGTCGACATCCCGCGGCAGGAAATACTGGCCGACGGCATAGTGCCCCGGCTCGGGCAGCTCGAAGCCGAGCTTCGCGCATTCCTCGCGGAAGAAGCGATGCGGGATCTGCACCAGCATGCCGCAGCCATCGCCGGCCTTCGGATCGGCACCGACGGCACCCCGATGGTCGAGATTTTCGAGGATCTTCAGCCCGTGCTCGATGATCGTGTGGGTCTTGCGGTTCTTGATATCCGCCACGAAGCCGACGCCGCAGGAATCCTTTTCATGCGCAGGATCATACAGCCCTTCCGGCGCCGGAAAGCCAGGATCGCGGACGACCAGAGGCTCTCGCGAAACCGACGCGACGGCACGTTTGGTGGCGCGCGCATTCGCCACGGGGCGTTGCGTCACGGCATCAAACTTCGTCTCTCTCGTCGTCATGGTCTCGCTCCTGGCTCAAGGCCCAAAGAAACTTGCAGTTCTGTTTTCGCCGCCATGTCTGGCCGGCGCCCTCGTTGGCTCTCAGACACGTCGAGCCCGATTTCCGACGGCAGGCCGGGGGAGACCAGCCGGCCACCGGAAACCGGGCTCGGAGAGTAGGTCAGCAACACTGTCCTATCCGAGCCGCACATAACCAGAAACCAATCGGCCTTACAAGCACTCTTTAGAAGAATTTTATCCCTTTTATTGCGGAAACTGCCCAAAAATGCGCAACAAAATTACTTTTGCCCCCTCTGAGAAACAATATTGCGTCGAAAACGGGCCGGACAAGGGGCTGCGGCCTTCTGGCCCGGAAGGCCACCGCCGGGCAGCGATGCTTGCACCGCCGGAGGATTTGCGCCTTGATGGTGGCAACCCCTCCAGCCATTCCGGAATCCCATGAACTTCGTCAGTGACAATATCGTTGGCGCCAGCGCCAAGGTCCTCGCCGCCATCGTCGCCGCCAACGAGGGGGCCGCCGGCTCCTACGGCGCCGATCCCTGGACCGCGCGCGTGGATGCGCAACTGGATGCCTTTTTCGGCCGCAAGGTAACAGCCTACCTCGTCACGACCGGAACAGCGGCGAATGCGCTGGCCGCCTCGGCCATCTGCCCGCCCTGGGGCTGCCTGCTGACCCATCGCGAGAGCCACGTGATCGATGATGAATGCGGCGCGCCGGAATTCTTCATGGGTGGCGCCAAGCTCGCCGGCCTGCCCGGGATCGGCGGCAAGCTCACGCCTTCCATCATCGAGGCACATCTGGCGGCGGAACCCGGCGGCACCCGCCGTCCGCCGATCAAGGCGCTGTCCATCGCCCAGGGCACGGAATTCGGGCTGATCTACACGCCGGAGGAGGTAAGCGCCCTTACGGCCTGCGCCCGCGCCAACGGCATGCGCACCCATATGGACGGCGCCCGCTTCTCGAACGCACTGGTAGCGCTCGGCTGCACGCCGGCGGAAATGACCTGGCAGGCCGGGATTGATGTGCTCTCGCTCGGCGGCACCAAGAATGGATGTCTGATGGCGGAGGCCGTGGTGTTTTTCGACGAAGCGCTGGCTGAGGAATTCCGCTTCCGCCGCAAGCGCGCGGGGCAGACCCTGTCGAAGCAGCGGCTGATCTCGGCTCAGTTCGAGGCCTTCTTCGATGGCGATCATTGGCGCGACCTCGCAACCCATGCCAATGCGATGGCCAGGCGGCTGGCCGATGGCCTCTCCGCCATTCCCGGCATCCGCTTCGGTTGGGAGCCACAGATCAACGAGGTCTTTCCGATCGTCAGCGAGTCCCTCTGGAACCATTTGACGGCAGCCGGCCTGAAATGTGTCGATTGGTCAGACCTGTCCCTGCCACCGGAATCGGCCTTGCGCGAGGGCGAGGCGGTTCTGAGGCTGGTCACCTCCTTTGCCACGCGTCCGGAAGATGTCGACGCCCTGATCATCCAGGCGCGGGGTTTCCGCGCCGCGGCGTGACCCAGCGCACGGCGGGCTCCATCATTTCGCCCCAAAACCATTGCCTGTTCAGCGAAACTTAATCGCCCGTTAGGCATGCTCGCAGAATGGGGCGGCTCGATGCCACGGCATCCAATGGAGAGTTCGTGATGGTGATTGCAAAGGCAACGCGCATGGCTGGCCTCGCCGGCCTGCTGACCGCGATGGCAGGTCTCGCCGCGACGGAGGCCTCGGCGCAGTATTATCCGCGCCCGTTCTTCTATGGCGGCTATTATTCCGGCCCGATCGTCGTGCCGGTTCCGAGGCGGCCAATCGGCACATCGGTGGGCGATATCTTCGAGGATCTGCGCGATCAGGGCTATCGCAGCCTGACGCTGTCCGGTCGCCGCCCGGATGTCCTGGTCGTTGACGCGATCGATCGGAACCGCCAGCCGGTCCGGCTGATTGTCGATGCCTATGACGGCGAGGTTCTGGAACGGTTCCAGCGCGATGCCGGCACGCCGTCGCCCCGGGGGTCGGCCGCGCTTAACCCCGATCCGCGCTTCCCGCGTGACGCGCCCCGCACCCGCCAGGAAATGCCTGCCGGCGAGGCGGCCAATCCACTGCCGCCACGCCGTCCGGATGCCGTCGCGCAGGGGCCGGGATCCGGCGCGGCCGCTGGCCGACCGGCTCCGGTCGCCCCGGCGCGCGACCCTTCGCTCTGGGCGCCTCAAACCTCCGGCGCCGGCACGCAGTAACGCGGGCCAGGCACGGTGCCGGGGATCGTCGGCACAGGGTGCTGGAGCGCGACCCGGCAACAGGAATGGCGGGCATGAAAAAGGGGCGTCCTGGACGCCCCTTCGTCTTGTCGGCTCAAGCCGGCTTCAGGCCGCGAGATGCTCGACAGCCTGTCCGGCCGGCGCGCTGATCGGAATCACGCGGGGCTTCCGGGCTTCCGGCACTTCGCGCACCAGATCCACATGGAGCAGGCCGTTTTCCAGCCGGGCCGAAGTCACGCTCACGTAATCGGCAAGTTGGAACCGGCGCTCGAACTGACGCGAGGCGATCCCCTGGAAGAGGTAAGCGCCGTCACGCGGGGTGCCGCTGGCCTTGTCGCCCCTGATGATGAGCGAATTCGGTTCTGCTTCGATCGTGAGATCGGCCTCCGTGAACCCGGCGACGGCGAGCGAGATGCGATAGGCATTCTCGCCGGTCTTCTCGATGTTATAGGGCGGATAGCTGGGGGCAGACTGCTCGAAACCGGCAACCTGATCCATCAGCGAGAAAAGCCGGTCGAAGCCGACGGTCGAGCGATAAAGGGGAGCAAGATCATAGGAACGCATGGCATATCCTCCTTGAAGCGACATGCAGGTGACGTCCGCCCAAAGGGCCGGACAGGGAATGTGCCGCCAGCTCTGGCCGGCACATCAGGGAGGTGGGAAGCGGATTTCCGGATTTCAAGAGCCGTGATCGCACCTGTCGCAGCGCCGGGGAACGATGCCCGCCCCATGAATGACAGATGAACCCCGGGCTTGCATCCGGTTCAGCCCGAACCTGCCAGAACCATCATTATCGGGCGCAGTCACGGCCCGGATCGAGGTTTGCTTCATGCCACGCGCACAGGGCGCCGGCTACCCGGTTTCGGGCAGCGCGGAGAGAACGGGTTTTTCGGATCGGCTCTGGCCGCGGCACGTCCTTGTGGGCGTGCTCGTGGCAACGATTCTGGGCGGCTTCGGCCTGATGGCCCTGTCGAGGAGCCCTGCCATGACCGATGCGCCGGCCAGCTCGCGCCTCGTCGAAAACCGCACCATGGCCGAGCTCGGCACACTTCCGGGCTTCCAGCGGCGCGGCAACAGTGTGGTCGGCGAAGTCTGCACGCGCGATGGCCAGGCCCTGCGCCTTGTGCTCGACGCCCGCAACCAGACGCTGATCGGTTTCCGGTTGCTGGAAACAAACGAAGTCCGCCCCGGCTGCCCCGCCTCCCCCTTGCCGAGCGCCCGGACTCCTGCGAACTAGACGCGACGGACCGGAATCGGCGCGCCAGGGCGGCTTTCCGGATTGCCGCCAGCGGAAGGGGCGAGACGCTTGACGGTCCATGCTTGAATTTCTAGTCCAGCCGCCAGATGGCGTGCCCTTCTCGGACCGGATCGAGATTGCCTGCCTGAGAACCGCAGATGGAATTGGCATCCGGGCCGCCTTTGCGCTGCCGGAAGGCCAGCCGGCCGGCACCGTCGTGCTGCTGCAGGGCCGCGCCGAGTACATCGAAAAATACGGCGAGGTCTTTTCCGAGCTGATGACCCGCGACTTCGCGGTCGCCGCGCTCGACTGGCGGGGCCAGGGCGGCTCCGACCGGCAGGTCGGCAACCCGCGCAAGGGCCATGTCGAGGATTTCAACGACTACCTGCTCGATCTTGACGCCCTCCTCGCAGAGAGCCGCCGCAGAGGCCTGCCGGAGCCTTACCACCTCCTGGCCCATTCGACGGGTGGGGCCATCGCCCTCCTTGCCCTCGCCCGCCAGCCTGCCCCGTTCACGCGGGCGATCCTTTCCTCGCCGCTCGTCGCTATTGCCGGACTGCGCTGGCCCGATGCCAGCCGGGTGCTCGCCCGCATCCTCGCAAGCCTCGGCCTCTCGACGGCCTTCATTCCCGGCGGCCGGCGGATCACGATCGCGGATGGCCCCTTCGAGGGCAACCCGCTGACCAGCGATCCGGAACGCTTCGCCCGGATGGCGCTCTGGCAGAAGCAGGAACCCCGCCTTGCCATCGGCGACCCGACGATCGGCTGGGTGGACGCGGCCTTCGAGGCCATGGCCCGCTTCGAGGATGACCGGTTCGGCCTCGAGAATCGCACGCCCTGCCTGTTCGTGCTGGCTGGCGCCGATCGCGTCGTCGATTCCCGGGCCGCCGCCACGCTCGCAAAGCGGATGCGCGGCACCAGTGCGATCACGCTTCTGGGCGCGCAGCATGAAATCCTGATGGAGCGCGGCCGGATCCGGCAGCAATTCTGGGCTGCCTTTGATGCCTTCTGCCGGGAACCTGTGCTGGAGGGTGCGGCCCTGCCGGAGCGGGGCGGCGAACCGGCTTCAGCCGCCTCGCCGGGAGAGCAGGCCTAACGCCTGCGCATGGAGTTCTGCATTGGCAGCGGCCACGACGGCACCGCCCTTCGTGGCAGCCTCTCCGTCCCATGTCGTGATGACGCCGCCCGCCCCCTCGATAACGGGGATAAGCCCGACAATATCATGCGCCTTGAGCCCGGATTCGATGACCAGCTCGACCTGGCCCGAAGCCAGCATCGCATAGGCATAGCAATCGACCCCGTAGCGCGAGAGCTTCACCTGCTTCTCGACGCGGAGGAACGCCTCAGCCTCGTCACCGCGGAAGAGCCGGGGATCGGTTGTCATGAGGTTGGAATCGGCGAGCCGGGTCTTGCTGGATGTCATCAGCGTGCGTTGCCCGCGCGGCCCCTTGAGCTTCGCCTGCCGGCCATCGCCGAAGAACAGCTCGCCGGTATAGGGCTGGTTCATGACGCCCATCACCGGATTGCCGTCACGCATGAGGCCGATCAGCGTTCCCCAGACCGGCAACCCGCACAGGAAGGCACGCGTCCCGTCGATCGGATCGACAACCCATTGATATTCGGCTTCCGGGTTGACGTCGTCGAATTCCTCGCCCCGGATGCCATGCGTCGGAAAGGTCGCCTGGATCAGCCGGCGGATCACGGTTTCTGCGGCGCGATCTGCCTCCGTCACTGGGTCGAACCCGTCACTGCCCTTGTCAAGAACGCTGAGTTCGGTGCGGAAGAACGGCAGGATGGCCTCGCCGGATTGCTGGGCAAGCCGTTCGAGAAAGGCCGAGAGTTCGACTGGACGCATGGATCCTCGCGGGAGGGATATCGGTGATTCTCCTTAGCGGAGACCGGCTGCCGTGGCCAGAAGCCCGCGCATTCCGGCGCCTGGCGAAAGGCGGAAACCGCCCCCGGAACAACGCTTTCTTAGCGATGAATAAAAAAAGGGCCCGTCGATCACGACAGGCCTTGTCTTTTGTGCGCCGCAATATATATTCGACTTGTCACGACGGTTCGCCCTCGTGACATGCCCTCCTTGGGCGTTTCCTCCCTAGACTTTCAGGCCGCTTCGTGCGGCCTTTTTTTTGTCCGGAATCAGGAATTCCGGCATTTCTGCAGGGCTGCCCTTGGCTCGGATGCCCTGTTCGGATCGTTTCGCCACCGGATCAGGCAGCGCGCGCCCTTATTCAGCAGCCTTCTGAGAAAAATGCAAGGCCGATTTGCGTGAATCGAATGCCTGCTCTGCGACAAGTTGCGTCACGATTTCGCAGAGCGCCTCGGAGAGGCCCGCGAACCCGTCATGTGGCTCCAGTCGCGCTTCGTCCATGTACAGCGCACGGTTCACCTCGATCTGGATGGCGTGCCAGCCAAGGCCGGGGCGCCCGTAATGCTCGGTGATGTAACCGCCGGCATAGGGCTGGTTCCGCTCAACCCGGAAGCCGGCGCAGCGCGCCAGATGTTCGAGCTGCTCGACCAGCACCGCCGCAGCGCTGCTGCCGAACCTGTCGCCGATGACGAGGTCCGGCATGTTCCGGTGCGGGCGCGGCAAGGTCTGCGAGGGCATGGAATGCAGGTCGAGCAACAACACCATGCCATGGTCGCGATGGCGCCGGGCGAGTTCCCGGTGAAGCCGGAGATGATAAGGCACGTAATGGGCCTCGATGCGGGCCAGCGCCTCCTCGAGCGGCAACTTCCCGGCATAGATCTCGACCTGGTCGCCGATCACTCTGGGAATCGTGCCCAATCCGCCGGCAACCCGCAAGGATCGCGTATTCGCATCCACCGGCAGGTTTCCGGCAATCAGCCGCGGGTCCAGTTCGAGAGGCTCGCGGTTCAGGTCAAGATAGGAGCGTGGCAGACGCGCCGACATCAGCGGCAGGCCTGCCGCGACGAGCGGCCGGAACAGACTGTCGACATAAAGGTCGGAGGCGCGGCGGAGGGCTGACCTCGCCAGTTGGCTCCGGGCCAGGAAATGCGGCGGGAAGAGATCCCCGGAATGGGGAGAATTCAGGAAGAGCGGTGTGGTCCGGTTTTCCTCGCCCTCGAGAATGAAGGGCGGGAGATCGGCCGGATCGAGCGGAACCTGACCCGCCATGAATGCCCTCTCTGCTGAACGTTCCGCGCAACATGGCGCGCCCGTTCCGGGCGGTCCAGCCCCCTTGCCCCTTTGCCGGAAAAATACACCCGATATTTACCATGACGGCCTAACCCTCGTTGCCAGTTTGCGCGGCAAGCCCGAAGAGACCGACATGAGCAAGATTCTCCTCGCCGAAGACGATAACGACATGCGCCGCTTTCTCGTGCGGGCGCTCCAGAATGCGGGCTACGATGTCGCGTCCTTCGATAATGGCCGCTCGGCCTATCACCGGCTGCGCGAGGAGCCGTTCGAGCTTCTGCTGACCGACATCGTGATGCCGGAAATGGACGGGATCGAACTCGCGCGCCGCGCGACCGAGCTCGACCCTGACATCAAGGTGATGTTCATCACCGGCTTTGCAGCGGTCGCGCTCAACCCGGAATCGAACGCGCCGAAGGATGCACGCGTCCTCTCGAAGCCCTTTCACCTCAAGGACCTCGTCAACGAGGTGAAGCGGATGCTCGCCGCCTGAGTCGATTTTCTCGTCGGGCGGCTGCCAAAAAGCCTTGCCCTTTCCCCGCGCTCTGACTATACGGGCGCTTCCCAATTTCGACGCGGCGTCTTCGGCTTCGCGTTCGGGCGCGTAGCTCAGCGGGAGAGCACTACCTTGACACGGTAGGGGTCACAGGTTCAATCCCTGTCGCGCCCACCATTTTTAACCGGGTCACCGGATGGAGTTGAGACGATGAAGGTCAGGAATTCGCTCAAGGCGCTGATGAAGCGGCACCGCGACAACCAGATGGTTCGCCGCCGCGGTCGCGTGTACATCATCAACAAGACGCAGAAGCGCTACAAGGCCCGCCAGGGCTGAGCCCTTCCCGCATCGTCCGGCATGCTGAAGCGCCCTTGCGGGCGCTTTTCGCGTTTTCGTGATGGCTGCCTCGCCTGCGCGAGGCTTGACGCCTTCCCCGACCGGGCTAACTTCGGATCATGCGTTCATCCATGATCCTCGCCGCTTTCCTGGCCAGCCTGCTCAATCCGGCCCTTGTGGCTGCGCAGAACAACCCGGCGCCAGCGCCGCCAGCCGCACCCGAAGCCCCCACGCCTGATTCGACGACGCGTGCTGCCCAAAGGCTCGACAAACTCTTCGAGAAGCTCAAGGAATCAGAAAGCCCGACAGCGGCACGGATCGTTGCGGCTGATATCGAGCGGGCCCTCGAACAATCCGGCAGCCCGACAACCGACCTGCTCTTCACCCGGGCCAAGGACGCGATGACCGCGCGCGATTTCGATCTCGCCCTCGACCTGCTTGATTACATCGTGACGCTCAAGCCGCAATGGGCCGAGCCGTTCCACCGGCGGGCCATGATCCATTTCCTGCGCAATGATCGCGATGCCGCCTATCGGGATATCCGCGAGGTCCTGTCCCGTGAGCCACGCCACTATATCGCCCTGTCCGGGCTGGGCGGCATCCTGCGGGCCAGCGGCAACGCCAAGGGCGCATACAAGGCTTTCAGTCGCGCGCTCGAGATTCATCCCTTCCTTGCCGACCTGAAGCAACAGCTGGAGCGGATGAAGGTCGAGGTCGAAGGCCAGCCGATCTGAAGCCGGTCAGCTTGCGCCGCCGGCTCCGACGAACGCGATCCTCAGCATGTTTGTCGCGCCCGGGGTCCCGAAAGGCACGCCGGCAACGAGGATGACACGCTGCCCCGGGCTGGCGAATTCCTGCTCGCGAGCCACCCGTGCGCCGAGCCGCGCCATGTCATCGACATCCGCCGGATCCTGACCCACCACCGCATGGACCCCCCAGACCAGGGCAAGGCGGCGGGCCGTCTGCATGCTGGTTGTCAGGGTGAGAATGGGCGGATAGGGTCGTTCCCGCGCGATCCGGAGCGCGGTTGCACCGCTCGCTGTCCAGGCCACGATGCATTTGAGATCGAGCGTCTCGGCAACCGAGCGCGCCGCCGCGGCGATCGCATCCGCGCCGGTCGGCTCGGGCGGCGAACGCTGGCCTGCGAGCAGGACCGTGTAGTTCGGATCCTTCTCGACCGCTTCAGCGATCCGGCTCATCGTCTCGACGGCAACGACCGGATATTGCCCGGCCGCACTCTCGGCCGAAAGCATCACGGCATCGGCGCCTTCGAACACGGCCGTGGCCACGTCCGAAACCTCGGCGCGGGTCGGCATCGGGCTGACGATCATCGATTCGAGCATCTGCGTGGCAATCACCACCGGCTTGCCGAGCTTGCGCGCCAGACGCGTGATCCGCTTCTGCAGGCCCGGCACCACCTCAAGTGGCATTTCCACGCCGAGATCGCCGCGCGCGACCATCAGCGCATCAGACAATTCCATGATCTCGTCGAGCCGGTCGATCGCCTGCGGCTTTTCCAGTTTCGACATGACAAGCGCCCGGCCGCGGGCGATCTTGCGCACCTCCGCCACGTCGTCGGGCCGCTGCACGAAGGACAGGGCAATCCAGTCAACCCCCGCCTCCAGCGCGGCAGTCAGGTCTGAGCGGTCCTTGTCGGTCAGGGCGGAACTCGGCAGGAGGCTGTCCGGCAGGCTGACACCCTTCTTGTTCGAGATCGCCCCGCCGACCTCGACCACGATCTCCGCCCGTTTGGCCGTGGCACTCGTGACGCGGAACAACAGCTTGCCGTCATCGATCAGCACCCGGTGCCCGGGTTTCAGCGCCTGCAGGATTTCCGGATGCGGCAGATGCACACGGTGGGAATCCCCGGGCTTGGGGTCGGAATCGAGCACGAATTTCTGACCGGTCTCCAGCATGACCGGCGGTGCGGCGAAGGTGCCGACCCGAAGCTTCGGGCCTTGCAGGTCGGCCAGAA
The DNA here is from genome assembly GCA_027533425.1 of Beijerinckiaceae bacterium. Taxonomy (GTDB): domain Bacteria; phylum Pseudomonadota; class Alphaproteobacteria; order Rhizobiales; family Beijerinckiaceae; genus Rhabdaerophilum. The sequence continues at coordinate 172,760 of JAPZUD010000006.1, forward strand.
TGCCGATCGGGCGGCCAAGTTCCTGCTCGATCCGGCGGATCTGCGCCACGCGCTGGTTCAGCACGTCATGGCTGGAATGGCTCATATTGATGCGGAAGAGATCGGCACCAGCCTCGAAAAGCCTTTTGACGACGGCATCATCCTGCGAGGCGGGCCCCAGCGTCGCGATGAGTTTTGTCCGTCTGTTGCGCCGCATGCCTTGTCCCCCGAATCCCCGAATTCATACGATGAATATACTACCGGTTTGAGACAAGGCCGCCATCGCCAAGTTCCACCGTCCAGTCCGCCTGCTGCCCCGTATCCACCTCGATGAACCCGGCCCGGTCAAAGCCGCGGGCATAGCAATCCAGCGGCCCGCGGATTGAAAACTCGACATCCCGGACGCAGAGAATATTCGGGCCGCTCCAGTCGCCTCCGCGATCGTAATCCACCGCATGGATATAGAAATAGCGTGAGGTCAGCCGCCCGCGAACAATCGTCTCGCAGCGATTCGGCTTCAGGTTGAACCAGCCTTCCGTCACCCAGACCGGGCCGTCGAGATAACCGATCGCCACGCCGACCCGGCCCGATGTCGCATTGCAGACGCGCAGATCGGCCCGGGCCTCGACCGTGCAGGTCAGGCCCGCAATAAGCGCGAGGGCCGCAAGACGCAGCCATCGCCCGGGAAGGCGGATATCCGCCGGGATGGTATTGGAAGTCGCGCGCATCGGGCTAGGGCCCCAGCAGGATGACACGGAGATCATTCGCATTGGTCAGGGTCGGCCCGGTCTGGAGCAGGTCCTCCAGGGCCGCGAAGAACGGCGTCGAATCATTGCGCTCCAGGGCGGATAGCGGATCGAGCCCAACTGTCTCGGCCCGGGTGAGCGTGGTCGGATCGACCAGCGCCCCGGCTGGATCGCTGGCCTTGCCGGCGCCGCCATCCGTCCCGTCCGTATCGGCCGAAAGCGCCACGATATCCGGCGTGCCGCCAAGGGCCATGGCCAGTGCAAGGGCATATTCCTGGTTGGGCCCGCCGGTGCCATCGCCCCGAATGGTCACCGTCAGTTCCCCGCCCGACAGCAGGGCGATGCGTTCACTGCCCTGGGCTTCGCGGAGCGCGACGGCCGCATGCTGGACGGCAATATCGCGTGCCTCGCCCTCGAGGTCATTGCCGAGATTGATAACCCGGTAGCCAAGCGCTTCTGCTTCGGCGCAGGCGGCGGTGAAAGCATCGAGTGGCCGCGCCGCGATCACCGCGCGAGAGCCGTCAAAGGCGGGGTCACCCGGCTTCAGCGTCTCGTTCGCCGGATCCTCAAGCGCCGCCCGGACCGAATCCGGCACGGTGATCCGGTAACGCTCGATCACAGCCCGCGCATCCGCGAGGGTGGTGATATCCGGCAGGGTCGGGCCGGAACCGATCGTCGCGAGATCATCACCGGGCACATCCGACAGGGCGATGGTCTCCAGCCGGGCCGGCGCGATCCGCGCGGCAAGGCGCCCGCCCTTGATGCCGCTGATATGCTTGCGGACGGTGTTCATCGCGTCGATCGGCGCGCCGGAACGGAGCAGCGCCTTGTTGAAGGCCTTCTTCTCCTCCAGCGTGATCCCGCTGACCGGCAGGACAAGATTGGCCGAAGCCCCGCCCGAGGCAAGAAACACGACGAGATCGCCTGCACCGGCTTCGTCCGCCAGGCGCAACAGCGCATTGGCCGCCATTTCGCTCTGCGAATCGGGCACCGGATGCCCGGCCTCGATCACGGTGACGACGCGCGTCGGCACGCCATAGCCATGCCGCGTGGCCACCAGCCCGCGCAGGCGTTCGCGCGGAAAACCGATCGTGTCGAGGTAATGCGCTTCGGCGGCTGCAGCCATCGAGGCAGCGGCCTTGCCGGCCCCCATCAGGAACAGGCGCCCGGTTTCCGGCGGGACCGGCAGATGGGCCGGCAGGAAACGGGCAGGCGAAACGGCCTGGACGGCCGCCTCGAAAATCGAAAGACAATGGCGGCGGCGCGTGCGGATCTTCATGCCTTCAAACATGCGTCGGACTTTAGCCAATCCGTCGGGCGAGGCCAATGCCTGAAATCCGGAAGACAGGCCGGGCAAGGCTTGCCAGCGCCGCGGGATTGCGGCAGGGCAGGATGACAAGAAAGGACTTGCCGTGCCCCGGACCACCGCCCGTTTCAACGAGGATTCCCACGAGATCGTCGAGGGTTCGACCGAATCCGGCCTCGTCTTCCTCTGTGACCATGCCACGGCGCGGATCCCCGCAGAATATGCCGGACTGGGCCTCGATCCGCGCGAACTCGAACGGCATATCGCCTACGATATCGGAGCGGAGACCGTAACGCGCAGCCTCGCCCGGCATTTCGACGCACCAGCCGTTCTGAGCCGGTTCTCGCGCCTGCTGATCGATCCGAATCGCGGCGAGGATGATCCGACATTGGTGATGCGGATCGCCGATGGCGCGATCATTCCCGGCAACGCGACGATCACGCCGGATGAGATCCGCCGTCGTATCGACCGCTTCTACCGGCCCTATGACGTGGCGATCGACACGACGCTCTCCGCCATTGCTGCGACCGGACAGCCGCCGATTGTCGTGGCCATGCATTCCTTCACGCCCGAGATGAAAGGCGTGAAGCGGCCCTGGCATGTCACGGTGATCTGGGATTTCGACCCGCGCCTGAACCGCCGTCTGCTCGATTCGCTTGCAGGAGACCAGGAATTGATCGTCGGCGAGAACGAACCCTATCAGGGCGGCTATGCCGGCGACACGATCGACCGGCATTGCCTCGGCACTGGCTATGCCCATGTGCTGATCGAGATCCGACAGGACCTGATCGCGACGCCGGAAAACGCGGAGGCCTGGGGTGATCGGCTCGCACGGCACTTGCGCCCGCTCGTTTCACACCCAGATTTACGGGAGGTGCGCCGGTTCGGCGCGCATCCGCAGCCCCGTTCGAGAGGAAAGCGCCCATGACCGAAACCCCGAAGCTTCTGGATGCCGAAACAATCCGCAATCTCGAGGCCGCCGCCTTTCGCCGGCTTCTGCAGCACCTGCGTGACAAGCCCGAGGTCCAGAATATCGATCTGATGAATCTCGCCGGGTTCTGCCGGAACTGCCTCTCCAACTGGATGGAGGATGCCGCGCGGGATCAGGGCGTCCCGCTCGACCGGAACGGCGCACGCACCCATGTCTACGGCATGCCCTACGAGGAATGGAAGGCGCGCCACCAGCGGGAGGCCAGCGCCGCCCAGCAGGCTGCCTTTGCCAGCCGCGAGCCCGGCCACTGAGCCAGAGCGGCTCCGGATCGAAGCAGGAACGCCAGGGCGAAATTCCGGGTTGACCGGACCCCTCCCCCGGGGCCAAGGAAGGGTGGCAGGAAAGGCCGCAGCTTCTGCCGCCCTTGCCTTTCATTCCAGTTTCGGAGCCCTCCATGGAAGACGTGAATCCCGCTACCGCCGGCCAGCTCAAGGCCTTCATCGAGCGCATCGAGCGCCTAGAGGAAGAAAAGCGCCAGATCGCCGACGATGTGAAGGATGTCTATGCCGAAGCGAAGGCGAACGGCTTTGACGCCAAGATCCTGCGGAAGATCGTCTCGCTGCGCCGGCAGGATGCCGATGAGCGGCGCGAGCAGGAAGAACTCCTCGAGACCTATCTCCGCGCTCTGGGCATGGAGTGATCAGCCGTCCGGCCGCGCCTACTCGCCCGCCCGGGTGAAGCTGGCGCCGAGGGGCCGGATGAAGCTCCCCGTGAAACCCGATGCCGGCGCCGCAGCCGTTCCCACCGCGGCAAGCGGCGAGGCCGTCACGGCACTGCGCAACTCCCGCCCGACTGGCGGTTCGGCAACCTGCGTGACCTGGCTCGGCCGGGTCTCGACGGCCGGACGCGCCGCCACCATCGCCATCGGATTGGTCGGACGTGGCACGAAAGCCGGCCGCGCCTCACGCGGGCGGACGGGCTGGGGCGGGGCTTGCGCTGCTGCCGGAGGGGGCGGCACAGCCGAGGGGGCGGCAGCGGGCCAAGACGGTGCAACAGCGGCAGTGGCCGGCGCAGGAACCGGCCGGCTCGGCGGGATCGGGGCCGGCACGGCGGCATAGGCCTGGACCAGCGGCGCGGCAGGGCGCTCCGGCTCGGATACACGGCTGACGATAGGCGGCAATGCCGGTTCGGGCGCGGCCGCGACTGGCAGGGAGGAGCGCAGCGGCGGCAGCGGTGCCACGACAGGGCTCGGCGCAACCGCCACGATGACAGGCGCTTCTGCAGCCGCCGGAGCCGCAGGACGAAGCGGCGGCATCGGCACATTGGCGACGGCAACAGGGGCAGGCGAAGGAACAGGTACGGACGCTGCACCTGGCGGCTGCCGTTCGTCCGGTGCGCCTGTTGCCGGACGGACCGGAGGCAACGGCATGTTCGACACGGCGGCAAGGGTCACCGGCTCGGCCGGCGCGGGAACCGGGGCGGCGCTGGCCGCGAGGTTCGGAACCGGCGAGGTCAGGCCAAGGCCCGAGGGGCGGATCGGCGGCAACGGCTCGGTAGCGGCGACGAGGCTTGCGAATTGCGCGCCCTTCGGACGAATCGGCGGGATGGGCAGGGACGCCACCTGAAGCGGCGCACGCTGGGGCTCGGCAGCGGCAGGCGTCGCCGGCGCAGCCGGTGGGGGCGCCGCAGCGACTTCGGGCTCAGGCGATGGCGTGGCAATGACCGGCGCCCGCGTGACGCGAGGCTGCGGAGCGGCGGTGAGCCCGGCAACACCCCAGGCACCGGGGCCATCGCCGGTCGTTGGCAGAGCAGCAACCTGTTCGGTCGCCGCATTGCCCCGGCTCCGCGTGGCTACGCGGGCATTCCGGCCACCACGGCCGACATCCCGGGCAATATCCTCGTCTTCGTCGCCGCCGAACAGCAGGGCCCACAGGCTCTTGCCACGGGTGGTCGTGACTGTCTGGTAATCCAGCGCCGAGCCACCACGAGCCTGCACCTCGGCAAGGGCCGCCTGATAATTCGCCAGCGGAATGCCATCCTTCGGCAGATGCACGGTCTTGCCATCCGGAAACAGGCGTTCGAGCTGCTCGCGCGGCATGCGCGGCCAAGACCGGACAGAGCCGACATCGAGATGCACGAAGGGCGAGCCGGCGCTCGGATAATAACCGACACCACCGCGCTGGAGACGCATGCCGATCTCGCGCACCCGCGCCATGGATACGCCGGGAATGTGGATATCCATGGCGTTGCCGCGCATGTGCTGGCTTTCTTTCGCCACAGCTCGCGACCGCCGCCGGAGCATGGCATTGGTGCCGGGCGAACGATAGGCCGACATGACCTTGATCGGCTCGGTAGCCCCGACCTCGCGATAGACAAACCAGATCACGTCGAAAAGTTGGGGCGCCATGCTGGTTGGCTCGTCGGCGCGCCAGTCCCTCAGGAACCAGTTGAGCTTCTCGAGCGCAGCGGAATCAAAGGAACCATCCCGCTTGAAAGTGATGGTGATCAGCTCGTTCGTATGGGCGTGATGCATCGTCAGCGAACGCGTCTCGCCATTGGCATTCGCATCCTGCGTCGCGGTGGAAAAGGACAAGCAGAGGACGCTGGCACAGAGCACGGCTCCAGCCATCCGCAGAGCGCGCGAGAAACCTGCCCCGGACCGGGCCCGGAAGGCAGCAGGTGCGAAACTCAACGGGCTCCCCCCTGACTGAGATGCCGATCCTTCGCTTTGCCGGACAACCATGGCGAAAAAATGCTCACAGCCTCAAGCCTGCCCGGTGATACAGGCAGGCAAAAGGGATGACAAGATTGCAGGAAATCAGAGCTGGAGCGCCGAGCGCACCCGCGCGTCATGGCCGTAGAGGTCGCGCCGTTCCTGGAGCTTGCCCTCGGAATCCACGAAGAGCGTGAAATAGCTCAGATGGACCGGGATTTTCCGCGGCAGCCGGACCATCCGCTCGCCCCTGCCGATCATCCCGCGGAGATAGCCTTCCGAATAACCAAGGCTTGTGGACAGGAGTTTCTCTGCAAAGGCGAAGGGCTTGTCGACGCGGACACAGCCATGGCTGAAGGCCCGGAATTCGTTGCCGAACAACGAGCGATTCGGCGTATCGTGCAGATAGACCGAATGATTGTTCGGGAACATGAATTTCACGAAGCCGAGCGCATTCTTCTCACCCGGCGGCTGCCGGATCGAGATCGAATTGCCCCGGCGGATCACCTCGAAGCCGCGCCGCGTCGCATAATCCGGATCAGCGGCCAGCTTGGGCAGGAATTCCTTCTTCAGGATCGACGGCGGTACCCCCCAGGACGGATTGACGATCAGATGCTCCATCTCGTCCGAGAAAACCGGCGTCTGTGTCTGCGGCTTGCCGACAATGACCCGCGTCTCGTGTACACTCCGGCCGTCCTGGACGATCTGGAGCTTGAAGTCGGGCACATTCACGAAAACATGGAAATCGCCGAGATCGACCGGCAGCCAGCGCCAGCGCTCCATATTCGCGATGATCGTGTTGGCCAGGACCTGCTTGTCCGGCTTGCGCTCGGATTCGGTCAGGGGCGTCTGCGGATTCTCGAGCGCGGCGCGCGTCCTGGGCGTGATGCGCCCGTTCGGCGTCAGCCCGTTGACACGCTGGAAGGATTCCACCGCCTTGCGCAGCTCGGCATCATAGATCTCGCCACCATCGGCCGGCAGGCCGAGCCGGCTGCGCAGATGCAGCACCCGCGGATCAGATTTGCCGAAGGCCAGCGCAGGGCCTTCGAGCCATTTGGGCGGCAGGCCGGCTGTGGCCGGCTGCGGCGCGCCGGCCAGCCCGGCCACGGAGCCGGTGAGGATCGGCGCGGACATCTCCTCGCGCAGCTTGATCAGTTCAGCCCGCAGGGCACGATAGCCTGCATGGCGTGGATGATAGCTGTGCAGCGACGCCGTGAGTTTGTCCGCCGGCAGCTCGGCGATCGAGGCCAGCAATTCTGCCGGGTTGGGCAGGGTCAGTTCCGGCGTCAGCATGCCGGAGAGCCGCGAGGGCTCGATCCGCCCGCCACGGGCATCCCGGGCATAAAGGAACGCCCCGACGCTGATGGCGAGTTCCGTCTCCATCAGCCGCTCGGCAGGGATGACACCCTGGATCCGGACCGGCAGCGCCGAAAGCAGGCGGACGGCATCGAGCCCCTCCTGCTCGGCATCGGTGGCCAGCCTGGAGAGCGCCGCGACGCGGGGCTGGACGAAGGCCCCGTCAGGGCGGGCTTCAAGCCAGACCGGGCGGAAATCCCGGGCAGCATAGAAGCCGGCCAGCGCGTCCATTTCCGCGGCCTTGAACCGGTACCGGGTCCGGGCGGGTTCCAGTGCAGCGCGGATTCCGGCTTCGTCGGCCGGCAGCACCAACGCAGGCGGAGGGGGCAGATCGACCGCGACAGTGACCGTCGGCGGTTCCGGCAGGTCGAGTTTCGGCACCCGCGTTTCAGCCTGCTGAACGGGAGCAGCTGGAGCGCGGAGATCCTCGGCAAGTTCAATTTCGGGCGCCGCAGGCAGGGTGATCTCGGCCTCGGCAGCGCGGGCAGGGGCTTCGTCAGAATCGACCTGGAGCGTCACATCGGGAACGGCGGGAAGATCCAGCCGCAACAGCTCCGAAGCGTCCTTCTCGATGATCGCCTCGGCCGGTGCGCGGGTGTCGTTGCCCTGGGCGGTAACGGGGGCCACCAGCGCCATCAGGGCCAGCGCGGAAACCAGCGCCAGAAGGCCGGCGCGATACTTTGAGGATCCGTTAACCTTCTGTGCAATCACGTCTTTGGCCCCTCGACGATGCGAAAGTTGCTCTCGTGAAATCCGGTTTGCGTCAAGTGCGCTGGCGCACAAACCGGGTCCGTTCGCGGAAAAACGGATGGCCGCGACATTTATGCGACGCGGCTATCCTCCATACCTTCTTCGGAATCCTCGGTCTCGATGCCGAGATCCTTCAGCTTGCGATAAAGCGTTGAACGCCCGATCCCGAGCTTGCGCGCCACTTTCGACATCTGGCCGCGATAATGCTCGAGCGCGAAGCGGATCGTATCGCCCTCGACCTGATCGAGCGGGCGGACATCGCCGGTCTGGTCGAGCAGGGTCAACGCGCTCGGATCCTTGATCTCGACGCGGACAATCTCGCGCTCCGGCCGGGCCGGCATCAGCGGCGCGGTGGCAAGCGGCGGAATCTCGACCGAATAGCCTTCGACCGCCTGGGCGACCTGCGGGAAATCGCTCAGGGTCAGCGTGTCCCCCTCGCAGAGAATGACCGCGCGGAACATGGCGTTTTCCAGCTGGCGCACATTGCCCGGCCAGTCGAACCGGCAGAGCAGCGCCATCGCCTCTTCGGAAATGGCACGGATCGGCCGGCCCTCTTCGGCGGAGAAACGGGCGAGGAAGCGCCGCGCCAGCGCCGGAACATCCTCGCGGCGGTTCCGCAGCGGCGGGATCGAGATCGGGAACACGTTCAGGCGGTAATAGAGATCCTCACGGAACCGCCCTTGCCGGACGGCCTCGATCAGGTCGCGGTTGGTCGCGGAAACGAGGCGGATATCCACCTTCACGGTCTTGCGCCCGCCGACCGGATCGACCTCGCCTTCCTGGATCGCACGAAGCAGCTTGACCTGCGCCTCCAGCGGCAATTCGCTCACCTCGTCGAGGAAGAGCGTGCCGCCATTGGCCTCGACAAACTTGCCGGCATGCCGCTCGGTCGCCCCGGTAAAGGCGCCCTTCTCGTGGCCGAACAGGATGCTCTCGACGAGATTGGCCGGGATGGCCCCGCAATTCACGGTGACGAAGGGTTTGCCACGCCGGTCGGATGCGCCCTGCAACGCCCGGGCAAAAACCTCCTTGCCGACGCCGGATTCGCCTTCCAGAAGCACCGGAATGCCGGATTTCGCGGCCCGTTCGCCAAGCCGGACCGCCCGCGCCATATCCGGCGAGGCGGAAGTGAGATCGGTGAAGCCCAGCGCACCATTCGCCCGCTTGGCGAGCCGGCGTACTTCCCCTTCCAGCGCGTCGACGCGCAGGGCATTGGTCAGCGAGACCTGCAGGCGCTCGGCACCGACCGGCTTGACGACGAAATCGATGGCCCCGGCCCGCATGGCGCTGATCACGGTCTCGATCGAGCCATGCGCGGTCTGGACGACGACCGGCGGGCGGGCCTCCATCTGGGCCAGCCGCTCCAGCACGGCCATGCCGTCGAGTTCCGGCATCACCAGGTCAAGCACCATGGCGTCGACAGGCGCGAGGTTGCGGTCCTGCACGCGCTTCAGCGCATCGGCGCCGTTGTCGCAGACTTCTGCCGTGTAGCCGGAACGCTTGACCATCTCCGTCAGCAGGCGACGCTGGACGGGATCGTCGTCGACAACCAGGATAATTGCACTCATCGACATCTTTTCTGCGTTGCCGCCGCCGGGAACGGGGCGGTGTCTCGTTTCGAAGCAGTGTCGCTGAGCCGCGTAAACAGGTTGTAAATCCTGACGAGAAGAAACCGACCCGATTGAAAGCCCGGCCGGCTTGGGCCATGGATGATGCCGAAGCGGCCCGGTCATCCCGCCGGAGCCTACCCTGCATCTGGACCCATCATGATCGAACGCGCCCCGCTCCCTGTCCATGCCAGCACCGCCGCCGGCGGCGCCGAACTCGGCGACCTGCCGGTCTGGACGCTCGATCATCTCTATCCCGGCATGACCTCGCCGGAATTCCTCGCGGATCTCGAGGCCATGGCCAGCGAATGCGCCGCCTTCGCCGCCCGCTACAAGGGACAGCTGGCCAGCCTCGCGGCTCGGCCGGATGGCGCTGCGGCGCTCTGCGAGGTGATTCGCACCTATGAGGCGATCGAGGACAGGATGGGGCGCATCATGTCCTATGCCGGGCTGATCTATGCCGGCGACACGACAAAGCCGGCCCATGGCAAGTTCTACGGCGACACGCAGGAAAAGGTGACGGCCGCCTCGAGCGACCTCCTCTTCTTCCAGCTCGAGCTCAACCAGCTTGACGATGCGCTCGTCGACCGCCTGATGGCCCAGCCGCCCCTGGATCATTTTGCACCCTGGCTGACCGACCTCCGCAAGGACAAGCCCTTCCAGCTCGAGGACCGGATCGAGCAGCTCTTTCACGAGAAATCGACGACAGGTCGCGGCGCCTGGAACCGCCTGTTCGACGAGTCGCTGGCCACGTTGCGCTTCGAGATCGACGGCGAGAGCCTGACGCTGGAACCGACCCTGACGCGCATGCAGGATCCGGACGAGAACAAGCGCCGCAGCGCCGCCATGGCGATCTCGAAGACGCTGTCGGCCAATGCCCGCCTGTTTGCGCTGATCACCAATACGCTTGCCAAGGACAAGGAAATCTCGGACCGCTGGCGCGGTTTCACCGATGTCGCCGACAGCCGCCATCTTGCCAACCGCGTCGAGCGCGAAGTGGTGGATGCCATGGTCGCGGCGATCGAGGCGGCCTATCCGCGCCTCTCGCATCGCTATTATGCGCTGAAGGCCCGCTGGTTCGGCAAGGACAAGCTGGAATTCTGGGATCGCAACGCGCCACTGCCGAAGGTTCCGCAGGCGACGATCGGCTGGAAGGAAGCCCGCGCCCTGGTGCTTGACGCCTATGGCGATTTCTCGCCGAAAATGGCCGATATCGCGCGGCGCTTCTTCGATGAAGGCTGGATCGATGCCCCGAGCCGGCCCGGAAAATCACCCGGCGCCTTCGCGCATCCCACCGTTCCGTCGGCCCATCCTTACGTGCTGCTGAACTATCTCGGCAAGCCACGCGATGTGATGACCCTGGCCCATGAACTCGGCCACGGCGTGCATCAGGTGCTGGCCGGCGGCAATGGCGCGTTGATGGCACCGACGCCGCTGACATTGGCAGAAACCGCCTCCGTTTTCGGCGAAATGCTGACGTTCCGGCGCCTGCTCGACCGCACGAAGGAACCGGCGGCCCGCAAGGCGCTGCTGGCTGGCAAGGTGGAGGACATGATCAACACGGTTGTCCGGCAGATCGCGTTCTACACCTTCGAGCGGAAGCTCCATACCGAACGGCGGAACGGCGAACTCACCGCCGAGGCGATCAACGACATCTGGATGAGCGTGCAGGCGGGCAGCCTCGGCCCCTCGATCCGCCTCTCGGAAGGCTACGAGGTCTACTGGAGCTACATCCCGCATTTCGTGCATTCGCCGTTCTACGTCTATGCCTATGCGTTCGGCGATTGCCTCGTGAATTCGCTCTATGGCGTCTACCAGAAGGCCGATCCGAAATTCGTGGACCACTATTTCGCCCTGCTTTCGGCTGGTGGCACCAAGCATCATTCCGAAGTGCTCGCCCCCTTCGGTCTCGATGCGCGCGATCCCGCCTTCTGGCAGATCGGGCTTTCGGTGATCGAGGGCATGATCGTCGAGCTCGAGGGCATGGAGGCCTGAGGCCGGACAGCGCAGGCGAGGCAAGGGGACTCAACAAACACCCGGTCGAGCCCCATATCCCTGGCATGAGCGATTCCGAACAGAACCGATTTTCCGCCCGCGCCACACGCTATGCCCGCGTCGGCGCCAATATGGGCGGCGTTGCCGCCCGCATCGCCGGCTCGCTGCTGACGGGCCGGTCGAGCGAGGCCGACCGACGCAATGCCGCAGCGTTGACCCGCGCCCTCGGTGGCCTGAAGGGTCCGCTGATGAAGGTCGCCCAGCTTCTGGCCACGATCCCGGAAGCAATTCCGGCCGAGTATGCCGAGGAACTCCGGCAACTCCAGTCCGAGGCGCCGCCCATGTCCTATGTGTTCGTGCGCCGCAGGATGGCCGCCGAACTCGGCCCGGACTGGCTCTCGCATTTCGGCAGCTTCGAGAAGGAACCGGCCGCGGCAGCCTCGCTCGGCCAGGTCCATCGCGCCACCCTGCCGGATGGCACCCCCCTCGCCTGCAAGCTGCAATATCCCGACATGGAATCGGCGGTGGAGGCGGATCTCAACCAGCTTAACCTGCTCTTTTCGCTGCACCGGCAGATGGACCGTGCCATCGACACGCGCGAGATCAAGGTCGAGATCGGCGCCCGCATCCGCGAGGAACTCGATTATGGCCGCGAGGCCAGGCATGCCGCTCTCTATGCGCATATGCTGGCTGACGAACCGCTGATCCGCGTGCCCCCGATCATCGAGGCGCTCTCGACGCGGCGTCTGCTCACCATGGGCTGGCTCGAGGGCGAGAAGATCCTCAACTTCAAGGACGCCGACAAGGAAACCCGCAACCGGCTGGCCCTCGCCATGTTCAAGGCGTGGTGGCATCCGTTCAGCCATTTCGGCGTGATCCATGGCGATCCGCATCTCGGCAACTACACCGTCTTCCGGGGCGAGGACCGCGTCCCCGCCGGGATCAACCTCCTCGATTACGGCTGCATCCGGCTGTTCACGCCGAAATTCGTCGGCGCTGTCGTCGATCTCTACAAGGGCATCCTCGAGAATGACGAAGCCCGGATGGTCCATGCTTACGAGACCTGGGGCTTCCGCAACCTGAAGAAGGAGCTGATCGACGTTCTGACCATCTGGGCGAAGTTCATCTACGGCCCGCTTCTGGATGACCGGACACGCACGATCGCGGACGGCATCTCCCCCGGCGCCTATGGCCGGAACGAGGCAGCCCGCGTGCATCAGGAGCTGAAGGCGAAGGGTCCCGTCACGATCCCGCGGGAATTTGTCTTCATGGACCGCGCTGCGATCGGACTCGGCGGGGTCTTCCTGCATCTCGATGCGGAGCTGAACTTCTACCGGCTGTTCAACACCGAGATTGACGGTTTCAGCGTCGATACCGTTGCAGCACGGCAGGATGACGCGTTCGGACGGGTGGGTCTCGACCGGATGTCTGCCGTTTGATCCGGGCAAAGCCCACCACGAAACCCATGGAAACAATTGCGAAGCCGGCCGAGTTCCGCTAGAGGCCAACAGCTACTGGTAACAAACTCGACAACCGCTTTCGGGGGAAAAGATGGCAGCTGATCCGCATCACCACGATGTCCCGGCGATGGACTATGCCGAACACGAGAAAACCTTCGATCTCTTCGCCAACCTGGTGAAATGGGGCACCGTGGTCTCGCTCGTGATCACCCTGCTGGCCGGCGCGGCCACGGGCACGATCTCGTGGATCTTCTTCCTCGCGGTGACGGTTGCCATGATCGCGATCGTGGTGAAGTTCTTCTGATCGCCTGACCCCCGCATCGCCGGGCCTTCCTTCGCGGGGCCCGGTTCAGGGGAACAGCCCTTTCCCAAACCGAAGGACGGGTAGCGGAATGCGCATTGCAGTTCTGGACGAATCCAAGGCCGGCGAACCGCGCGTTGCGGTCACCCCGGAAACCATCGGCAAAATGAAGGCCTTCGGTGGCCAGGTCGTGGTTGAGAAGGGTGCGGGCGCTGCGTCGTCCATCCCCGATGCGGCTTTCGAGGCGGCCGGCGCCACGCTCGCCAAGAATGCAAACGAAGCGCTGAAGGATGCCGATATCATTCTCGCCGTGCGCCGTCCGAAAGGCGAGCTGGCCGGCAAGATGAAATCCGGTGCCGTGCTGCTGGCCATCATGGATCCCTATGGCAATGGCGAGGCCATCCAGCCCTTCGCCGACAAGGGCGTGGCCAGCTTCTCGATGGAACTCATGCCGCGCATCACCCGTGCCCAGGTGATGGACGTGCTTTCGTCGCAGGCAAACCTCGCCGGCTACCGCTCGGTGCTCGATGCCTGCGAGGTCTATGGCCGCGCCTTCCCGATGATGATGACGGCGGCCGGCACGATCCCGGCTGCCAAGGTCTTCGTCATGGGCGCCGGTGTGGCGGGCCTGCAGGCCATCGCCACCGCGCGCCGGCTCGGCGCAGTGGTCACCGCGACCGATGTCCGTCCGGCGGCGAAGGAGCAGGTCCTCTCGCTCGGCGCGAAATTCATTGCCGTCGAGGATGACGAATTCAAGCAGGCCGAGACGGCAGCGGGCTATGCCAAGCCGATGTCGGCCGAATACCAGGCCAAGCAGGCCGCCCTCGTGGCCGAACATATCGCCAAGCAGGATGTGGTCATCACCACGGCTCTCATTCCGGGCCGTCCCGCCCCGCGCCTTGTCTCGAAGGCAATGGTCGAATCGATGCGGCCGGGCTCGGTCGTCGTCGATCTCGCCGTCGAGCGCGGCGGCAATTGCGAGCTTTCGGTTGCCGACAAGGTGACCGACCATAACGGCGTCCGGATCATTGCCTGGTCGAACACGCCGGGACGCCTTGCGCCCAGCGCCTCGGCGCTCTACGCCCGCAACCTGCTGTCCTTCCTCGACACGATGGTCGACAAGAAGGAAGGCAAGCTCGCCATCAACTGGGACGACGAACTCGTCAAGGCGACCTGCCTGACGAAGGACGGTGCCCTCGTCCACCCGATCTTCGCCCCCAAAGCCTGATTCGGACCCCCAGCCCAACGCCGGAGGAGGCGGTCATGTCCACGCAGTCAGCCCAGCAACTCATTGAACAGGCCAAGGCCGCCCAGGCAGCGGCCGATGCCGCCCTCGCCAAGGCCCAGGCCGCGCTTGCCGCCGCAGAGAAACTTGCCGATGCCGGCGGCGCTGCGGCAGCCGCGGCCACCGGCGGCGCCATTGACCCGACGGTCTTCCGCTTCGCGATCTTCGTGCTGGCAATCTTCGTCGGCTACTACGTGGTCTGGTCGGTCACCCCGGCCCTGCACACCCCGCTCATGTCCGTCACCAACGCGATTTCCTCGGTCATCGTGGTCGGCGCGCTGCTCTCGGTGGGCGTTCCGTTGCTTTCGGAAGGCACCACCGCCGCCCGCGGTTTCGGCTTCCTTGGCCTGGTCCTCGCCAGCGTGAACATTTTCGGCGGGTTCCTCGTCACCCAGCGCATGCTGGCCATGTACAAGAAGAAGGGCTGAGCCGATGAGCGCGAATATCGCCAACCTTCTCTACCTGGCCTCAGGCGTCCTCTTCATCCTCGCCCTGCGCGGGCTGTCGCATCCTTCCACATCACGCCAGGGCAATTTCTTCGGCATGGCCGGGATGGGCATTGCCGGCCTGACGACTTTGCTCCTCTCGCCGCCCGCCGGGTTCTCGGGCTGGCTGCTGACCCTCCTCGGCCTCGGCATCGGGGGCGGGATCGGCGCGGTCATGGCAAAGCGGGTCGAAATGACCAAGATGCCGCAACTCGTGGCCTTCTTCCACGCGCTGGTCGGCCTCTCGGCCGTCTGCGTCGCGGCCGCGGCGCTCTATGCGCCGCAGGCTTTCGGAATCGGCACGATCGGCAACATCAAGGCTGCCTCGCTCTTTGAAATGGCGCTTGGCGTCGCGATCGGCGCAGTGACCTTCACCGGCTCGATCATCGCCTTCCTGAAGCTGGACGGCCGGATGAGCGGCAAGCCGATCATGCTGCCGCAGCGCCATGTCATCAACATCGTGCTTGGCCTGCTGATCCTGTTCTTCCTCATCGGGCTGATCTCGACCGAAAGTCGCGTCAGCTTCTGGGCCGTGGTGGTGCTCAGCCTCGCCCTCGGCGTGCTCCTGATCATCCCGATCGGCGGCGCGGACATGCCGGTCGTCGTCTCGATGCTCAACTCCTATTCGGGCTGGGCAGCCGCAGGCATCGGCTTCACGCTCGGCAACCTCGCGCTGATCATTACCGGCGCGCTGGTTGGCTCTTCGGGCGCGATCCTGTCCTACATCATGTGCAAGGGCATGAACCGCTCCTTCATCTCGGTGATCCTCGGCGGCTTCGGCGGCGATGCCGCTGCGGCGACGGGCGGCGCGAAGGAAAGCCGGCCGGTCAAGCAGGGCTCGGCCGACGATGCGGCTTTCATCATGAAGAACGCCTCGAAAGTCATTATCGTGCCGGGCTACGGCATGGCGCAGGCCCAGGCGCAACACGCGCTGCGCGAAATGGCGGATACGCTCAAGAAGGAAGGCGTCGAGGTCAAATACGCCATCCATCCGGTGGCGGGGCGCATGCCGGGCCATATGAACGTGCTGCTGGCCGAAGCGAATGTGCCGTATGACGAGGTCTTCGAACTTGAGGACATCAACAACGAATTCGCCCAGGCCGATGTGGCCTTCGTCATCGGCGCGAATGACGTGACCAACCCCGCCGCCAAGACCGATCCGCAATCGCCGATCTTCGGCATGCCGATCCTCGATGTCGAGAAGGCCAAGACTGTCCTCTTCATCAAGCGCGGCATGGGTTCGGGCTATGCCGGCGTCGAGAACGAACTGTTCTTCAAGGACAACACGATGATGCTCTTCGGCGACGCCAAGAAGGTCACCGAGGAAATCGTCAAGGGGCTTGCCCACTGAGCCTGGCTCATCGCGGCTGGCCCATCCCGACAGCAAGGAGCCGCGCCCTGCGCGGCTTTTTTGCCTTGACGTGCCGGAGACCTGACTTACCTCGTCAGGCATGGATACCGTTTCGACACCCCTTCGCCCCGCCGTCTCGGCTGTGCGCAAATGGCTCCGCCGCGGGCTTCTCACCCTGCTGGCCCTCGCGGCTGCCGCCTATCTCGCCGCGGCGGCCTATATGGCGCTCAACCAGCGGAGCTTCCTTTACAGGCCTGCCCCGGGCTGGATCGCGCCCGCCGATCACGGATTGCCCCAGGCGGAACGGCTGGAGATCCGCGCCACCGATGGAACGCTCCTCACCGGCTGGTTCATCCCCCCGAAACGGCCCGACGCGCTGACCTATCTCTATTTCCATGGCAATGCGAACGGGCTGCAACGGCGGGCGACGCGGTTTGGCCTGATGACGTCCACGGGCGACGGGCTGCTGGCCATGTCCTACCGCGGCTATGGCGGCAGCGAGGGCCAGCCGACAGAGGCGAACCTCCATGCCGATGCCGCCCTCATCCTCAGCGAGCTGGGCAAGCGGGTCCCGGCGGACCGGATCGTCCTGTTCGGCGAATCCCTCGGTTCCGGTGTTGCGTTGAACCTTGCCCGGCAACGCCCGGTGCGGGGCGTGATCCTCGACAGCCCCTACCTCTCGGTCATGGCGCGCGGGCAGGCCGCCTATCCATGGCTGCCGGTCTCCTTGTTGCTGGTAGACCAGTTTCGCTCCGATCTCTGGATCCGCGAGGTCACGGTACCGATCCTGATCCTCCATGGGACCGATGACCGGCTGATCCCTCCCTCGGATTCCGAAGCCCTCGCCGCACTTGGCCGCGCGGGCCTCGTCACCCGGAAGCTCTATCCCGGGCAAAGGCATGTGGTGCCCTTGGATCGCGGGCCGTGGCCGGATATGTCGGAGTTCCTCGCGCGCCTGCGATAAGGCCATTCAGGAGCCATTGATGGACAACCATGTCATCCGACCCCTTGCGGCCAAAGACCGCGAGGCCGTGATCGAACTGATCGACCAGTTGAACAATCACGAGGCCCAGATGGGCGCGCGTCGCCGCACCGATCGCCAGGCCGCCATGGACTGTTTCGAGGACGATTCATCGAAGGCAGCGCTCGAGGGAGGCCAGATCGTCCTGGAGGTCGAAGGGCGGGTTGTTGGCTATTCAGCCTATCGGCATACAGAAGCACCGCCCTTCCTGCCGGAAGCGTTCTCGCCGGGCATCTATGTCGAGAACCTGGTTGTTTGCTCATCGGCCCGTGGCCGCGGCTACGGGCAGGCATTGCTGGAGGCGATCGAGGAGATCGCGCGCAAGACAGGGGCCACGCGCGTGACGCTCGGCGTTGTCCCGGGCAATGCGCTGGCACTCAAAGCCTATGAACGGGCCGGCTTCAGCCCCATCGCCATCGAGATGGAACGGCTTGTCGGTCCGTCCTCAGAAGAGACCGCCTGACCGCCCGCCCGAAAGCCCCTGCTTGGCAATGGCGTTGCGGCTGTCGAGCGCAAGCGCGCGCTGGAAGCTTTCCTGCGCCTCGCTTTTCTTGCCGAGTTTATCCTCGGCAATGCCACGCAGGGCCCAGCTGTCGGCGTTCCGGTTGTCGACGCTGAGCGCCGCGTTGAAATCCTCGAGCGCCTGTTCGTATTTTCCAGTCGCGATCAGGCTTTGGCCACGCGCCTGATAGGGCGGCGCCACATAAGGGTTGCGGTCGATCGCGGCGTCGAAATCGCCGATCGCGAGCCCATGCTGGCCCTGCGCCTGATAGACGAGGCCGCGCCCGTGATAGGCCTCGGCGCCCGATGGGTTGAGCTGGATCACGCGGCCGAGATCGGCAATCGCCTCCCCGGCAGCACCCTGTGCCCGGTAGAGATTGCCACGGCCGAGATAGGCCTGATGGTAGTTCGGGTCTGCCGTCAACGCGCGGTTGAAATCCGCCAGAGCGGCATCGTTACGGCCCATCTGGCGGAAGGCGAGCGCGCGGTTGGTATAGGCTGCCGCATAATTCGGGTTGAGCTGGATTGCGCGGTTGAAATCGGCAATCGCCTCCTGGAACCGGCCCGACCGGGCATAGGCCACGCCGCGGGTATTATGCGCCTGCGGGTCATTGGGATTGGCGCGGATCACATCCGAGAGCGATGCGATGTTGGTCTGGGCCGCCTCCCGGCCCTGCGGATCATCCACCTCGGCGATGCCGGTCGGATTGATCCCCCCGACGGTCTCGCAAGCGGAAAGCGCGGTGGCCAATGCCCCGGCAAGCATCACGATTCGCAAGGACGGCCAGACGCAGGATCGGGCTGCGGTCGCGCTGGTCTGAGCGGTCATCGTCACTGCCTCGTGCATGGCTCCTGCCTCTTGGCCCTTCATGCGGCCTCTTGTCTGCGCCGGTCCCCGGGACATCATTGGGTTGAACGTTGAGATGCGGGACAATTGCAGCGAAAAATTGCCGCAAGCTTACCAGACGATAACCAAAATGAAAAAAGCGCCCGTTCTGCCGAGCGCTTTCCCGATCTCGCCGACTGCAGAACAGCCGTCACTTCACTTTCTTGACCGGCATCGGAAGAAGGCCTTCGCGCTGCAGCTTCTTGCGGGCCAGCTTGCGGGCGCGGCGGACGGCCTCGGCCTTCTCGCGCGCCTTTTTCTCGGACGGCTTTTCGTAATGGCCGCGCAGTTTCATCTCACGGAAGATACCCTCGCGCTGCATCTTCTTCTTCAGGGCGCGCAAGGCTTGATCAACATTGTTATCGCGGACGAGAACCTGCACGGTAGCTCCAATCTGTGAGTGCATTTTCGGGCGACTAGCCACAAATATGGCTAATGGGAGCGGCGCCTATAGCAAAGCTTGTCTGCCTTGTCCACCACTGCACGCGCTGGATGCCGCAAAAAACAGGATCTTCAGCGGTCCAGCAGCCGGTTGACATGCCCCATCTTGCGGCCCTCGCGGATCTCGCGCTTGCCGTAGAGGTGAAGCCGCGCCTGCGGATCGCGCAGCGCATCCATCCAGCCCGCCGCATCCTGCCCGACCAGGTTGATCATCTCGGCCGGGCCAAGACTTGCAGTATCGCCCAGGGGCCAGCCGGCCACGGCGCGGATATGCTGCTCGAACTGGCAGGTCACCGCGCAATCCATCGTCCAATGCCCTGAATTATGGACGCGCGGGGCGATCTCGTTGACAACCACGCCCTCGCCGGCTGCTGTCTCGATGACGAAGAATTCGACCGCAAAGGTACCGACATAGTCAACGGCCTCGCCGATCCGCTGCGCGATCCGGATCGCATCCTCGGCGGCAGCCGGGGTAAGCGCAGCCGGCACGCAGGACCGGTGCAGGATATGGTTCCGATGCTCGTTCTCGGTCGGCGCGAAAGCCGTGAAGGCGCCGTCGCGACCACGCGTCGCCACCACAGAAACCTCGCAGCGGAACGGCACGAAGGCTTCAAGGATGCCGGTGGCACCGTTCAGCATCCCGAACGCGCGCGGGAGGTCGGCCGCCCCGAGCAGCTTGGCCTGCCCCTTGCCGTCGTAACCCAGCCGGGTTGTCTTGAGGATCGAGGGAAAACCGATCGCCTCGACGCCTGCGGTCAGGTCGTCGAAACTCTGGACTTCGTGGAAATCAGCCGTGCGCGCACCGAGGGATCGCGCCAGCCGCTTCTCGGCCAGCCGGTCCTGCGCCACCTCGAGCGCGAGCGCACCCGGCCGCACCGTCATCGTCCGCTCGAGAAAGCGAACGCTCTCGACCGGGACATTCTCGAATTCATACGTGACAACATCGACAACCGCCGCAAACCGAGAAAGCGCGTCGAGATCGGCGTAATCCGCGACGGTTGCCGCAGCGGCAACGTCGAAAGCAGGGCTGTCTGCCTCCGGCGCGAGAATATGCGTCCTCAAGCCGAGCCGCGCCGCCGCCAGCGCGAGCATCCGGCCGAGCTGGCCGCCGCCGAGAATGCCGATGGTGGAACCGGGCGCGAGGATCATGCCCGGCGCTCAGGCCCCGTCGACCGGAAACTCGGCGACGGATTCGGTCTGCTTGCGGCGCCAGGCCTCCAGCCGCGAGGCGAGGGCCTCGTCGGTCAGGGCCAGGATCGCAGCCGCCATCAGCCCGGCATTGATCGAGCCCGGCTTGCCGATCGCCAACGTCCCGACGGGGATGCCGCCCGGCATCTGGACGATGGACAGCAGCGAATCCTTCCCCGAAAGGGCCTTCGATTCAACCGGAACGCCGAGAACGGGCAAGGGCGTCATCGCCGCCGTCATGCCCGGCAGGTGCGCGGCACCACCCGCTCCGGCGATGATCACCTTGAAACCGCTGGCCTTCGCGGATGTCGCGAAAGCCACCAGACGATCCGGCGTACGATGGGCGGAAACGATGCGGGCCTCATAGGCCACACCAAGGGTATCGAGGATTTCGGCGGCATGCCGCATGGTCGGCCAGTCCGACTGGCTTCCCATGATGATGGCAACGGCTGGCTTCACGTCCCGCCCCTCCCTGAGGCCGGTCGAAACACGCCATTCCGGCACGTTCGAGGCCCGAAGCTGAGCGCGATAGGGGGAACGCCCGCCAAAGGCAAGCCCTATCGTGCGGCTGCCGGGAAAAACACCTCAGGCGATGATATCGGGCGTCAGACGGTCGGAGATGGCCGAAACGCGATCGCGCAATTGCAGTTTGCGCTTCTTGAGACGCTGGATCTGCAACTGGTCATAGCTGCCGAGCAATTCGAGCGCCGCGATCGCCGCGTCGAGGTCACGATGCTCGATCTGGAGCCTGTGCCATTCTGCTTCCAGCGCCTGACGCTCCTCGTCCGACAACTGCATCCGCATGGGGCTTTCCACTCTCGACACCAGGGAACAGAACGGATGCCGGCAAAAGGCCCGTCCGCTGCGGACCACACCGCACCATGACACTCGTTAACCCACCGCTAACGGCGTTGTCCACAGCCGACATGAAGGGCTTCACCGACATGCGAATCCCCCTTGTGGATGATCGCTTTTGTGACAGACTGATGATCCCCGACATCAGGAACGGAGGTTCTGCACATGTCGATGACGGCACACATTGCCGAACTGGAGCGCAAGCATCAGGCGCTCGACAAGAAAATCGCTGATGAGCAGGCGCATCCCAACAAGGACACGGTGAGGATCGCCGCCCTGAAGCGCCAGAAACTGGTCCTGAAGGACGAGATTTCCCGGCTCCGAACCGGCTCTCCACGACCCACGCCATCCTTGCACTGAGACGCGCATCCCGGCCCGTCAAAAAGGCGCCATCCCGATGGGATGACGCCTGATTGGTCGGCCTGTCTGGCTGGTCTGGCATCTCTGCCGGTATGCGTCAGTTGTTGTCAGCACCGCGGGCCGGATCGTGAGCAATCACGCCATTGGCCTGGCCGGCCTGACGCTGGACCGAGAGGCCACCGAACCCGGTGTTCTGGCCCTGTTCGGCCGGCTGGATCGCGGTCGAGCGGACCTGCACGCCGCCATGGGTGGCTTCGGCGGCATGGGCGGCACCGGCAACAAGCGTGGCAGCGGCGAAAGCGGCAGCAAGAACAGTCTTCATGGGTCTTCTCCTTTGAAGGGGGCGCCGGCAATCCCGGAGGCCTTGGCAGCGCCCTGTTGATGCCCTGAAGCTAGGCCGTTGCCGCGTCACTGGCCAATCAACAGCCGGTGTCGTTTCGCTCACGAAACCGGCAGGTTTTGTGAGCCAGCATCACACAGCCGTGAACCCCTGCGTCTGGCAAAGACCGCATTGCTGCCTAAGGGGAAGGCCGCCACGCCGCGGGCAGGACACATTTGCCCTGATTGCGCCGCGCGAACCGGCACCGCCGCCCCTGCCCCCCTGCCTCAGAGCTGCCGCGCCCGTTCGCGGAGGATGAATTTCTGGATCTTGCCGGTCGAGGTCTTCGGAAGATCGCCGAACACCACCGTCCGCGGCGCCTTGAACGCCGCCAGATGCTCCCGGGCGAAGGCGATGATCGTGGCGGCATCTGCCGAGGCACCCGGGCGCAGCTCGATGAAGGCGCAGGGATGCTCGCCCCATTTCTCGTCCGGGCGGGCCACGACCGCCACCAGCATCACGGCCGGATGCTTGAACAGCACATCCTCCACCTCGATCGACGAGATATTCTCGCCCCCGGAAATGATGATGTCCTTCGACCGGTCCTTGAGCTGGATATAGCCGTCCGGATGCATCACCGCGAGATCGCCGGAATGGAACCAGCCGCCGGCAAAGGCCTCCTCGCTGGCCTTCGGGTTCTTGAGATAGCCTTTCATGACGATATTGCCGCGGAACATCACCTCCCCGAGGGTCTGGCCATCGGCCGGCACCGGCTGCATCGTCTCCGGATCCAGCACGGTCAGATCCTCGAGACCGGGATAATTGACGCCCTGCCGCGCCATGAGCGGCGCCCGGCTGGCTTCCGGCAGCGCATCCCATTCGGCCTTCCATTCATTGACCACGGCGGGGCCATAGGTCTCGGTCAGTCCATAGACATGGACCACGTCGAAGCCGGCACCCTTCATGGCAGCGAGCACGGATTCCGGCGGCGGCGCCGCAGCCGTGATGAATTTCACGCGGTGGGTGAAGGCGGTCTTCTCCTCCGGCTTCGCATTGAGCAATGTCGACATCACGATCGGTGCGCCGCAGAGATGCGTGACGCCATGGCGGCGGATCGCTTCGAAGATGGCCCGGGCGCGCACATGCCGCAGGCAGACATGCGTGCCGATCACGGCGGAGAGCGTCCAGGGGAAGCACCAGCCGTTGCAATGGAACATCGGCAACGTCCAGAGATAGATCGGGTGGCGGCCGATATCGGCCGCCAGGCTGTTCGCGAAGCACATCAGGTAGGCGCTGCGATGGGAATAGACGACACCTTTGGGGTTCCCCGTCGTGCCGGAGGTGTAGTTGAGCGTGATCGCATCCCATTCATCGGCCGGACGCGGAAAGGCGGCATCGGCATTGCCCGCTGCGCGGAAGGCTTCGGCCTCTTCGGCAAAGAGACACGGCGGCGCCATCTCGTGCCCGTCCTCCCGCCATTCCGGATCACGGAATTCGATGACGCGGGGCGGATCGGCCATCCCGGCCAGGGCATCCCGGAGCAGGGCCGAGAATTCCGTATCGACAAAGACGATCCGGGCCTCGCCATGCTCGAGGATGAAGCGCACCATCGGCGCATCGAGACGCGTATTGATCGTGTTCAGGACGCCACCCGTCATCGGAACGGCATAGTGGAGGTCCAGCATGAGCGGGATGTTCGGCAGCAGCGCCGCCACCGTATCGCCCTTGCCGATTCCCGCCTTGGCCAGCGCGGAGGCCATCCGGCGCGCCCGCTCCCGGAATTGCGCATAGGAAATGCGCATCTCGCCATGGAGAATCGCGGGGTAATCGGGAAAGACCTTCGCGGCGCGTTCGAGGAAGGTGACAGGCGTGAGCGGCTGGAAATTCGCGGCGCATCGGTCGAGATCACGACCATAGGATTGTGCGGACATTGATCCTCCCTGCCCGCTTGTCGGGCCATTCTTGTCCTGATCCTGTCCCAGCGCCCGGGGAAGCACAAGCCGTGCCCGGAAATCGGCGCGAACGCATTGACTCGTCGCTTTTGCCTGATAACGAGGGCGCCGAAAGCCTCCGTTTTGTTTTCGAAGGACGACCATGATCAATCGCGCCCAGCACAACGCGATGGCCAACGCCATTCGCGCCCTCTCGATGGATGCTGTCGCGGCGGCCAAATCGGGCCATTCCGGCCTGCCGCTCGGCGCGGCCGACATCGCGACGGTGCTCTTCCGCGATTTCCTGAATTTCGACCCGGCCGACCCGGCCTGGCCTGACCGTGACCGTTTCGTGCTCTCCGCCGGGCATGGCTCCATGCTGGTCTATTCGCTCCTGCACCTGATCGGGGTGAAGGAGGCCAGCATGGCCGAGCTCAAGGCCTTCCGGCAGCTTGGTTCGAAGACGGCCGGCCATCCGGAATTCGGCCATCTCGCCGGCGTCGAGGTGACGACCGGCCCGCTCGGCCAGGGCCTGGCCACAGCGGTGGGCATGGCGCTGTCGGAACGCGTGCTCAATGCCCGTTTCGGCAAGTCGGTCGTCGACCACTACACCTATGTGCTCGCGGGCGATGGCTGCCTGATGGAAGGCATCAGCCAGGAAGCGATCACGCTGGCCGGGCATCTGAAGCTCTCGCGCCTCGTCGTTCTCTGGGACGACAATGGCATTTCGATCGACGGGCCGGTCTCGATCACCGATTCGACCGACCAGTTGGCGCGTTTCGCGGCCTCCGGCTGGGCGACCATCGCAATTGACGGCCATGATCCCGATGCGATTGCCGGCGCGATCACCATGGCCCGCGCCTCGGACAAGCCGACGCTGATCGCCTGCAAGACCACGATCGGCTACGGTTTCCCGACCAAGGCCGGCACCTCGACTGCCCATGGCGCGATCACCGATGCCAAGGAACTCGAGGCGGCGAAGGAAAAGCTCGGCTGGGCGCATGCGCCCTTCGTTGTGCCGGACGAGGTCTATGCCCTCTGGAAGGCAACCGGCACGCGCGGCGCCGCCGCCCATGCCGCCTGGAAGGAACGGCTCGGCAAGGCAAAGCCCAAGGCGCGCGAGGAATTCCTCCGCGTCACCGCCGGAGCCCTGCCGAAGACGCTCGGCAAGGCGATCCGGCAGGTCAAGGCCGCGGCCGTTGCCAACCCTCAGGAGATGGCGACGCGCAAGGCCGGGGAGATCGTTCTTGACGCGCTGACTCCTGTCCTCCCGGAACTCGTCTCCGGCTCGGCCGACCTGACCGGCTCCAACAACACCAAGACCAAGGCGATGGCCACGATCAAGGCCGGCAGCTTTGCGGGTCAGTTCGTCCATTACGGCATCCGCGAACATGCGATGGCGGCGGCCATGAACGGGCTGGCGCTGCATGGCGGCACGATCCCGGTCGGTGGCACCTTCCTTGTCTTCGCCGATTATTGCCGCCCGGCCATCCGCCTGTCGGCGCTGATGAACCAGCGCGTCATCTATGTCTTCACGCATGATTCCATCGGCGTGGGCGAGGACGGCCCAACGCATCAGCCGGTCGAGCATATCGCTTCGCTCCGCGCCATGCCGAACCTCGATGTGTTCCGCCCCTGCGACCTGACCGAGACGGCCGAGGCCTGGGAATGCGCGCTCGGCAATGCCGGCCGCCCGACCGTGCTCGCCCTGACGCGCCAGAACCTTCCGCAGTTGCGAGAGGATGCCGGGGCGAAGAACCTTTCGGCTCTGGGCGCCTATGAACTGGCCGGTGCCGATGGCCGCGCCGAGGTGACGCTCTTTGCCTCGGGCTCGGAAGTCGCGCTGGCCATCGCTGCCCGGAAGACGCTGCTGGAATCCGGCATTCTTGCACGGGTTGTTTCTGTTCCCTGCCTCGACCGGTTCCTCGCCCAGCCGGAAGCCTACCGCCGCAAGGTGATCGGCCGCGCGAAGGTGAAGATCGCCGTCGAGGCCGCAGTCCGGCAGGGCTGGGATGCGGTGATCGGCGCCGATGGCACCTTCATCGGCATGGACGGCTTCGGCGCCTCCGGCCCGGCCGGCAAGGTGTTCGAGCATTTCGGCATTACCGCCGCAGCCATTGTTTCTGCGGCAAGGGCAAAATTGAAGCGCTGAGCTTCAGGCAATATTCAGGTCTGCCACCGCATGGGGACCGCGCGAATTTTCGATCGAGGAGAAAGACATGGCTGTGAAGGTTGCGATCAACGGTTTCGGGCGTATCGGGCGGAATGTCCTGCGCGCCATCGTGGAATCGGGCCGCAAGGATATCCAGGTGGTTGCGATCAACGATCTGGGCCCGGTGGAAACCAACGCGCATCTCTTCCGCTATGACAGCGTCCACGGCAAGTTCAACGGCACGGTGACGGTCGATGGCGATACGATCGATGTCGGCACCGGCCCGATCAAGGTGACGGCCATCCGCAACCCCGCCGAATTGCCGCATGGCGCCCTCGGCGTCGACATCGCAATGGAATGCACTGGCATCTTCACCTCGAAGGACAAGGCCGCCGCCCATCTGCAGGCCGGCGCCAAGCGCGTCCTCGTCTCCGCCCCCTGCGACGGCGCCGATCTGACCGTCGTGTTCGGCGTGAACCATGGCAAGCTGTCGAAGGACCATCTCGTCGTCTCGAACGCCTCCTGCACCACCAATTGCCTCGCCCCGGTGGCGAAGGTCCTGCACGAGGCTGTCGGCATCGAGCGCGGCATGATGACGACGATCCATTCCTATACCGGCGACCAGCCGACCCTCGACACGATGCACAAGGACCTCTACCGCGCCCGTGCCGCGAGCCTGTCGATGATCCCGACCACGACCGGCGCCGCCAAGGCCGTCGGCCTCGTCCTGCCGGAACTCAACGGCAAGCTCGATGGCTCGTCGATCCGCGTGCCGACACCGAATGTCTCCGTCGTCGACCTGAAATTTGTCGCCAAGCGCGAGACCTCGAAGGACGAGATCAACGCGGCGATCAAGGCGGCGGCCGATGGCCCGCTCAAGGGCATTCTCGGCTACACCAACGCCCCGAATGTCTCGATCGATTTCAACCATGATCCGCATTCCTCGGTCTTCCACATGGATCAGACCAAGGTCATGGGCGGCACGCTTGTCTCGATCCTGTCGTGGTATGACAACGAATGGGGCTTCTCGAACCGCATGTCGGATACCGCCGTGGCCATGGCCAAGCTGATCTGACCGCCTCGGAAAGAAGGAACGCCACGCCAAACCCTGACGGGAGCAGAGAATGACCGATCGCATTGAACCGACTGTCGATCCGACTGCCGAACCGGCACCCGCTCCCGCCAGCAAGGCGCCACCGCGCTCCGCTCTCGACCAGCTCTCCCGCATCGAGGAGAAGGCCGCGCGCATCGAGGAGAAATTCGCCCGTTACGAAGCCCTGTTCGGGCGGGTGGAAAACCGCCTCGATGCCGCCGCCCATCGGGTGGAGGAAGCCGCCCGCTCGGTCGATGCGGTCGAGCTGTCCACGGAAGTCTCCGCGTTGAAAGCGCGGGTCGAGAAGGTGCCGCGCTTCGGCGCCCTCATCGTCACCGCCCTCGTGACGGCCGTTGCCACCACGCTCCTCCTCGTCCTCCTGCTCCGCTTCGCCCCCGGCCTCGTGAAATGACTGCCTTCAAGACCCTCGACGATCTCGCGCCCAAGGGCAAACGCATCCTCGTCCGCGTCGATCTCAATGTCCCGATGGAAAACGGGCAGGTCACGGATGCGACCCGCCTTGAACGCATCCTGCCGACGATCCGCGATCTCGCCGGGCGCGGTGGCCGGGTGATCCTGCTGGCGCATTTCGGCCGGCCCAAGGGAGAGACCTTCGAGGAGCGTTCCAGTCCCGGCGAGAGCCTGCGCCCCGTTGCGGCGGCGTTGGCAGGCCTGCTCGGCCAGCCGATCGCCTTTGCCGGCAATTGTATCGGCCCGGACGCGGAAAAGGCCGTTGCGGCCCTGGCCGATGGCGAGGTGCTCTGCCTTGAGAATACGCGCTTTCACAAGGCCGAGGAGAAGAACGGTGCCGAGTTCACCGCCGCCCTCGCCGCATTGGGCGATGCCTATGTGAACGATGCCTTCTCCGCCGCCCATCGCGCCCATGCCTCGACCGAGGGCCTCGCCCGCCGGCTCCCGGCCTATGCCGGCCGTACCATGGAGGCGGAACTGAAGGCCCTTGATGCGGCGCTCGGTACGCCGACGCGCCCCGTCATGGCGATTGTCGGCGGGGCCAAGGTCTCGACCAAGCTCGATCTGCTCGGCAATCTCGTCAGCAAGGTTGATTGCCTCGTTATCGGCGGCGGCATGGCCAATACCTTCCTCGCTGCGCGCGGGGTCAATGTCGGCAAGAGCCTCTGCGAACATGACCTTGCCGCCACCGCCCGCGAGATCGAGGCCAAGGCCAAGGCCGCCGGCTGCGAGATCCTGCTGCCGACCGATGCCTTGCTCGCCAAGGAATTCAAGGCCAACCCGCCCCATCGGGCGGCGCCGGTCACCTCGGTCGGCCCGGAGGAGATGATCCTCGATGCGGGCCCGACCGCCACCGAGATCGTCATCGCGAAGCTCGACAGCATGAAGACGCTGGTCTGGAACGGCCCGCTCGGCGCCTTCGAGCTGCAGCCGTTCGACACCGCCACCGTCGCTGTGGCCCGCGCGGCCGCCGCGCTGACCAAAGCCGGCAAGCTCGTCTCCGTGGCGGGCGGCGGCGATACGGTCGCGGCAGTCAACCATGCCGGCGTCGGCGAGGCCCTGTCCTACGTCTCCACCGCCGGCGGCGCCTTCCTCGAATGGATGGAAGGCAAGGAATTGCCGGGCGTCAAGGCGCTTTCGGCCTGATTTTTTCTCCCAGGGAGCTCAACAATGGCCCGCATCACGCTTCGCCAACTTCTCGACCACGCCGCCGAGCACGAATACGGCGTGCCGGCCTTCAACATCAACAACATGGAGCAGGCCCTCGCCATCATGGCGGCCGCCGATGCCACCGATGCGCCGGTGATCATCCAGGCCAGCCGCGGCGCACGGTCCTATGCCAATGACATCATGCTCAAGCACATGATGGATGCCGTGACCGAGATCTACCCGCATATCCCGGTCTGCGTGCATCTCGACCATGGCAACGAGCCCGCGACCTGCATGACGGCGATCCAGGCCGGCTTCACCTCGGTGATGATGGATGGCTCGCTCAAGGCCGACGGCAAGACGCCGGGTGACTGGGATTACAATGTCGGCGTCACCAAGGCCGTGACCGACATGGCCCATCTCGGCGGCATCTCGGTGGAAGGCGAGCTCGGCGTACTCGGCAGCCTCGAGACCGGCGAGGGCGAGAAGGAGGATGGCCACGGCTTCGAGGGCAAGCTCAGCCATGACCAGCTCCTGACGAACCCGGACGAGGCTGTGAAATTCGTCAAGGAAACCAAGGTTGATGCGCTCGCCATCGCCATGGGCACCAGCCACGGCGCCTACAAGTTCACCCGCAAGCCGGATGGCAAGGTGCTGGCGATGCATGTGATCGAGGAGATCCACCGGAAGCTCCCGAACACGCATCTTGTCATGCATGGCTCCTCCTCGGTGCCGCAGGAATTGCAGGACATCATCAACAAGTTCGGCGGCAAGATGAAGCCGACCTGGGGCGTGCCGGTGGAGGAAATCCAGCGCGGCATCAAGCACGGCGTCCGCAAGATCAACATCGACACCGACAACCGCATGGCGATGACGGGCCAGATCCGCCGCATCCTCGCCGAGGAGCCGGGCGAATTCGATCCGCGCAAATATCTCAAGCCGGCCATGGAGGCGATGACGAAGCTCTGCCGCCAGCGGCTCGAGGAATTCAACACCGCCGGCCAGGCCTCGAAGATCAAGAAGGTGCTGCCGCTCTCCGAAATGGCGAAGCTCTACGCCAAGGGCGCGCTCGATCCGAAGATCGCCTGATTTTACGCATCACTGCAGACAGGGGCGGATGCCATAACCGGCATTCGCCCTTTTCGTCGTTTTATGGCATGGATACCGGCATGATCCCGCAATTCTACCTCCTGACCCCGCCGATCACGGATGTCATGGCCTTCCGGGCGAAACTGGAACCGGTGCTCGCCACCGGCGCCGTAGCGGTGCTGCGCGCGGTTTTCGCCGCCGGCAACGACACTGAACTCAAGGGCCCGGCTTCGGCTTTGTGCCGCCTCGTTCAGGAGGCAGGCGCGGCCATGCTGATCGACATGCCTGCCGATGCCCGCCTTGTCGCCCGGCTCGGCATTGATGGCGTGCATGTCGCAACCCCCGGGCCCCGCCTCGACGAAGCCGTGGAAGCCCTCAAGCCGGATCGGATCGTCGGCATCGGCGGCCTCAAGGCCCGGCATGACGCGATGGAGGCCGGCGAGCGCGATATCGACTATGTCATGTTCGGCGAGCCCCGGCCGGACGGCACCCTGCCCGCCTTCAGCCAGACGGTCGAACGGGCGGAATGGTGGGCCTCGATCTTCACGGTCCCCTGTGTCGCATATGCGCCCGATCTCGACAGGGTCGAGGCCCTCGCCCTGACCGGCGCGGAGTTCATCGCCCTTGGCCCGTGGCTTTTCGAAGCGGAGGATCCTGCCGCCCTGCTGGCGGAAGCCCGCCGCAAGGTCAAGGAACGGAGCCTCCGCACCGCGGGTGCCTGAACCGCGAGCCCTCCCGCTTTCCTGCCCCTTGCCTTCCCGCCCGTAATCGCGCAACCAAGCGCAACGCTGTTTCCCAGGACCATCCGACCATGCTTCGCTCACCGCTGATGAACGTGATGACGGCCGCCGCCATCAAGGCCGGCAAGTCGCTCCGCCGCGATTTCCTCGAATTGCCGTCGCTGACCATCTCGCGCAAGGGGCCGGGCGATTTCGTCTCGGAAGCCGACAAGCGGGCCGAGAAGATCCTGTTCCAGGAACTCTCCCGCGCGCGGCCGGGCTATGGCTTCCTCATGGAAGAGGAAGGCTCGGTCGAGGGCACGGACAAGACCCACCGCTTCATCATCGACCCGCTCGACGGCACGACGAACTTCCTCCACGCCATCCCGCAATTCGCCATCTCGATCGGGCTGGAGCGCGATGACGAGATCGTCGCCGGCTTGATCTACAACCCGGTCAGCGAGGAAATGTTCATCGCGGAGAAGGGCCAGGGCGCCTTCGTCGTCGGGGCAACCCCGCGCGACAATTACCGCCTCCGTGTCTCGCCGCGCACCGATTTCGCCGATTCCGTGATCGGCTGCGGCATCCCGCATGCCGGCCGGGGCGATCATGGCCTCTTCATCCGCGAACTGGCGGGCATCATGCCGCGCTGCTCGGGCATCCGCCGCATGGGTGCAGCCGCGCTCGACCTCGCCTTCGTGGCAGCGGGGCGCATGGAGGGCTTCTGGGAGCGGAACCTTTCGCCCTGGGATATGGCCGCCGGCATCCTGCTGGTGCGCGAGGCTGGCGGCTTCGTGAGCGCGCTGGACGGCTCGGCCCGGATCTTCGAGAACCGGAACATCGTTGCCGGCAACGAAGTGGCGCATCAGTCACTCGTGCGGCTTCTCGGCCAGGCAACCGCCTGACCGGGGTGCGGAACGGGTTGCCAAGCGGCGCCGAACCGGCTTGACTGCCCGCGCGACAGGTTGGGCGTACAAGATCGGGATCGTGGGATGGCGAAAACGCGTTCGGGCCGACGGTTGACATCACCCGGGCTTTTTCTGTTCCGGATGATCGTTTTCCTCGTACTGGGCGGCTTGCTGCTCGCGGTCATGCAGAAGCAGATCCAGGTCGCCTTCTGGGCCAATCCCGGGCTGAACGGCGTGATCGGGCTCGTCCTGTTCCTGGGCATCGTCTTTTCCTTCGCGCAGGTCGGCCGGCTTTTTCGCGAGATCCGCTGGGTCAACAGCCGGATCGAGCCCGATGAGACACGTCCGCCGCCGCCAGAACCGATCCTGCTGGCGCCGATGGCCGCCCTGCTGGGCGATCGGATCGGCCGCACCGGCATCTCCACGATGACCCTGCGATCCGTGCTCGACTCGATTGGCGGCCGGCTCGACGAGAGCCGCGAGCTTGCGCGCTACCTCACCGGCCTGCTGGTCTTTCTGGGGCTGCTCGGCACCTTCTGGGGCCTGATCGAGACGGTGTCGTCCATCGGCACGGTGATCGAGAAGCTCCCGAGCGCCGGCGAGAACAACGCCCTTTTCGATGAGTTGAAGCGCAATCTCGCCGCCCCGCTTTCCGGCATGGGCATCGCGTTTTCCTCCTCGCTGTTCGGGCTTGGCGGGTCGCTCACCCTCGGCTTCCTCGATCTGCAGGCCGGGCAGGCGCAGAGCCGCTTCTTCTACGAGGTCGAGGAATGGCTCTCCTCGGCCGTGCAGGACCAACCCGCGGCGATCGGCGCCAATGCCGATCTGCGCCAGACGCTGGACGGGATTTCCCGGGCCGTCAGCGATGCCGGGGCGGGGCGGAATGCCTCGCAATCCATCGCCAATCTGGCCGAGGGCATCCAGGCCATGGTCCAGCATATGCGCAACGAACAGCAGATGATCCGAAACTGGGTGGAAGCCCAGGCCGCCCAGCAGGCGGACGTGAAGCGCCTCCTCGAGAAACTCACGCAGGAATCCTCCACACCCCCGGCAGACAAGAAGGCCGAGTAATGGCACTGGGTCGGGGCCGGCACCGCGAGCGCGGGATCGATTACTGGCCGGGTTTCGTCGATGCCCTGTCGACCCTGCTGCTCGTTTTCATCTTCCTGCTGGCGGTTTTCATGCTTGGCCAGTTCTTCATCAGCCGTGAGATTGCCGGCAAGGATGACTTCCTCCAGCAACTCAACCAGCGGCTCGCCACGCTGACCGATCTCCTCGCCCTCGAGAAGGATGCCAAGGATACCGCCGAGCAGCGCCTGCTCGGTCTCCAGGCCACATTGGCGACCGAGAAGGCCGAACGGGAGCGTCTGGAAGGGCTGCTCGGCAGCGCGGGCGTCGACCAGGCGCGGATCGGTGCGCTCAACCGCGCGGTCGAGGACGAGCGCAATGCCGCTGCCCGTGCCTTCCGCGAGGTCGCGCTGCTGAACCAGCAGGTCACCGCCATGCGCCAGCAATTGCAGGCGCTGGAAAGCGCCCTCGCCCAGACCGAGACGCGCGAGAAGGATGCCCAGCTCCGCATCGCCGATCTTGGCTCCCGCCTCAACCTGGCGCTGGCCCAGCGCGTGCAGGAACTGAACCGCTATCGTTCTGACTTTTTCGGCCGCCTGCGCACGGTGCTTGGCAACCGCCCCGATATCCGGATCGTCGGCGACCGGTTCGTCTTCCAGTCGGAGATCTTCTTCGGATCAGGGGCGGCGGAGATGGCGGCAACGGGCCGCGAGGAACTCGACAAGCTCGCCGCCGCGCTGATCGAGCTGGAGCAGACCATTCCGCCCGATATCGGCTGGGTGGCGCGCATCGACGGCCATACGGACAAGCGCCCGCTTTCCGGGGCCGGCCAGTTCAAGGACAACTGGGATCTTTCCTCTGCCCGCGCCATCGCGGTCGTGCGTTACCTTCAATCGAAAGGCGTCTCGCCGCAACGGCTGGTCGCGGCCGGTTTCGGCGAATACGCGCCGCTCGATTTCGGTGACACGCCGGAAGCGCTCGCCCGGAACCGGCGGCTCGAACTGAAGCTGACCGAGCGCTGAGGCGCGGAAGCCAGGTCAGGCAGGGCTGCCCTCCGGGGTCTCGCTGCCGGAGAATTGCAGCTTCGCCAGCCCGGCATAGAGACCGCCGCGCGCCACCAGCGCATCATGCGTACCATCCTCGACGATACGGCCCTGATCGATCACGAGGATCCGGTCGGCATGACGGATCGTGGCCAGCCGATGTGCGATGACCAGAGCCGTCCGCCCCGCCATGGCCCGCTCCAGCGCTTCCTGAACGGCGCGCTCGTTCTCGGCATCGAGCGCCGAGGTTGCCTCGTCGAGCAGCAGGATCGGCGCATCGCGGAGGATCGCCCGGGCAATGGCAATCCGCTGGCGTTCGCCACCGGACAGGGTGACACCCCTCTCGCCGACCATCGTGTCGAGCCCCGCCTCGAGCCGGGCAGCAAAACGCATCACGGCGGCCTTCTCGGCCGCCGCCTCGACCTCGGCATCCGTCGCCTCGGGGCGGGCAATGCGGATATTCTCACGGATCGTCTCGGCAAAGATCACCGGTTCCTGCGGCACGCTGGCCATCAGGCCGCGCAGCGCAACAAGGTGCATCCGCTCGATCGGCACGCCGTCGATCCGGATCTGCCCCGCCTGCGGGTCATAGAAGCGCATCAAGAGTTGCATCAGGCTGGATTTGCCGGCACCGGACGGGCCGACAATCGCCACCCGCTCACCGGGGCGCATGGTGAAGCGGATCGGCCCGATGACGCGGCGTTCCGGCGCGGTCGGATAGGCGAAGCTGACATCCTCGAAGGTGATCTCGCCACGGGCCGGACGCAACGGCGCCACGGGCTCGGCGGGCTCGACCACGGCTGGCTGCGTCGCCAGCAGGTCCGACAGGCGCTGCGCCGCGCCGGCCGCCTGGCTGAGCTGGCCGAATACTTCCGAGAGCTGGCCGAGCGCCGAGGCGGCAAAGACCGCGTAGAGTACGAATTGCGACAGCCGGCCGGCGGTCATCTCGCCGGCGATCACGGCCTTGGCTCCGGTCCAGAGCACGAAGGTGATGCTTGCAAAGGCGATGAAGATGATCACCGAGGTCAGCACGGCACGCGCACCGGTCGCGGCACGGGCGGCCTCATAGGCGCTGTCAACCGCCGCGGAGAAGCGCCGGATGGCGGCCTGCTCGCCGGCAAAGGCCTGGACGATGCGGACGGCCCCGATCCGCTCGGTTGCGAAGGAAGCCGCCTCGGCCAGCGTATCCTGCGCCGCCTGCGACCGGCGGCGCACACCCCGCCCCGCCGCGACGAGCGGCAGGACGATGGCCGGAATGGCCAGCAACACAAGGATGGAAAGGCTGGGCGAGGTCACGACCATCATCGTGATCGCCCCGACCAGCAGGATCGCGTTCCGCAAGGCGATCGAGGCCGAGGCCCCGAAGGTGGACTTCAGCTCGGTCGTGTCGGCGGTCAGCCGCGAGACGATCTCGCCCGACCGCGCCTGGTCATAAAAGGCGCCGTCCAGCAGCATCACCCGGCTGAACACGGCGCTGCGGATCCGGGCGACCACCCGCTCGCCGATGGTCATGACCATGTAGTAGCGGATGCCGGCCGCCATCGCGAGGCCGATCGTCAGCACGAGGATCATGCCAAAATAGGCGTCGACGAGGCCCCGGTTCTCGGCCGAGAACCCGAAATCGACCATCCGCCGCACAGCCAGCGGTACGGCCAGTGTCAACAAGGCCGCCGCACAGAGCGCCAGCAGCGCGATAGCAATCCGCTTCCCCTCTGCCCTGGCGAAGGGCAGCATGACACGCAACGCGGAAAGGTCGAGGCGGGAGAAGCGGCCACCGCCCTGCGCCTTGGCTTCGCCCTTGGGATCACTCATCGTCGACGGTTTCCTCCGCCGGCCCGGGCCGCCTCGCAACCCCGCCGGATGTTTCATGCGTCTTTGGCCGCGAGACGCTTGTCGCGTCAAGCGCTCTCATGTATAGGGGCGCTCTCGCGAAGGATTTTGGCGTTTGGGCGGCCAGCGGAAGCGGCCGGCAAGCGGAGTTTTGAAAGGCTGGTCCCATGAAGGCGGATATTCATCCCGACTATCACTACATCAAGGTCGTGATGACCGACGGTACCGAATTCGTGACCCGTTCGACCTATGGCAAGGCGAACGACACGATGAACCTCGATATCGACCCGACCTCCCACCCGGCCTGGACCGGCGGCTCGCAGCAGCTGATGGATCGCGGTGGTCGCGTGTCGAAGTTCAATTCCCGCTTCAGCGGCCTGTCCTTCGGCAAGAAGTAAGGCGGTCCTGCGTCCAGCGGCGCGGTCGATCCCGGAAAAAGACCAGAGCCCGCGCCCCGCGCGGGCTTCTTGTTGTGTACTCAGGCCAGCTTGGCGCCGAAAGCAGCCGCGAGATGTCCGAGCTGACCGGCAACCGGGTTGCTGGCGGGCGGCGGCGTCTGCCCCTTGAGATCGTTGTCGATGCGCTGGATACGCGCCTGAAGCACGAGTGACCGGTCGATCAGCCGCCGCAAGGTTTCCGGCAGCTGCGACAGGACGGCATCGCCCAGTGTCGTATCCTGCATGGCCACCACAACGCGGCGATGCTCACGCTCGGCATCGTCCCGCGACAATTCGCCCTCGTTCACCGCCCGCTGGAGCAGGAGCCACGAGGTCATCTGCATGAGGCGCGTGGTCAGGCGCATGCTCTCGCTGGCATAGGCCAGCGCGACATTGCGTTCGAGGCCCTTGGATTCCTCGCGGCCACCGCCATCGAGATAGGCGGCCGTTGCCTCGACGAGTGCCATGCCCTCGCGGAACAGTGCCATGAAGGCATCGGAAGCCAGCATCCTCTCGGTGAAGGAAACCGTGCCTTCGAGGCCGGCCTTGTCCAGGCCGTGGGGTGTCGGTTCGCGTGTCATATCCTGCATGTCCGTCTCCGCATCCTCTGTGCCGCGATGGGACGCGGCCGGTTGATACGGAAGGTTTCTGCAAGACTAACACCAAGCAGGGCGTTCGACAGAACCCCGATGGTCGAATGGTTAACGCCGGCCACCCGCAAAAGGCCGTCGGACCAAAAAAAAGGATCGCCGGAGCGATCCTGGAATGAGTCCAACAGGGAGGCGTCAAACAGAGTAGCAGGAGCCACTCGGGATCCGGCGAACCGGAACGCTCGAAGGTTATGCGAAAGAGCTTAAGGAGCTGTTAAATTCGGACAATTTTCATCAAATGCGTCACATATTTTGATAACCCTATGATTTCACGAATTTTTCCGAGCGCTGTGGCTTTCCGGCTACCGTTTGAACAAGGCATCGGCCGCCGCCTGGCTGCTCTGCTTTCGCGCATGGGCCTCCTTCAGCCGCAGGATTTCGGCCTCGAGCTGCGTGATTCGTTCGGTGATCTCGGTCAGCGAGAGCGGCGAGAGGTCCTGACCGATCTCGTGCACCGGCTTCTTCTTCGGCTTGGCATCATCGTCGAACATCGGCGTGTTTCCCCGGATTGGCCTTCTGGGCTGTTGCATGCACCAAATCCGGACAGTATAAGGGCGCATTCCCAAATTGGCATCGAGACTTGCTCGCTGCGGGCCGCCCCGGGGAAGGCGGCGCGAACGGGAAGACGTATCTGCATGCCCCGGCGGATGGAAAAGCAGGAGATGTGATCGATGGCAAGCTTGCTGATGCCCAAGGCGACGGCTGTCTGGCTGGTCGAGAATACTGCGCTCACGTTCGACCAGATTGCGGCCTTCTGCAGCCTGCATCCGCTGGAAGTGAAGGGCATTGCCGACGGGGACGTGGCTGCCGGGATGAAGGGTCTGGACCCCGTCCAGGCCGGCCAGCTCTCGCGCGAGGAACTCGAGAAGGCCGAGGGCAATCCCGATTACCGCCTCAGGCTGCTCGAGCCGAAGGTGCGCCTGCCTGACCTGAAGCGCACCAAGGGCCCGCGCTATACGCCGGTCTCGAAGCGACAGGACCGCCCGAATGCGATCCAGTGGCTCATCAAGAACCATCCCGAGCTGAAGGATGCCCAGATCATCCGCCTCGTCGGTACCACCAAATCGACGATCCAGTCGGTCCGCGAGCGGACGCACTGGAATTCCGGCAACCTGCAACCGCTTGATCCGGTGACGCTGGGCCTCTGCTCGCAGATCGATCTCGATCTGGAAGTCAGCCGCGCCTCGAAGGATCGTCCGCCGGCCCCGGTGGTCGATACCGGCGCGACGCTCATCCCCGCCGAGCTGACCACAGCCGCCGAGGCCCCGAAGAAGAAGGTCGAGCTGGATGCCGAGCATGTCTTTGCCCGGCTGAAGGATCTGAAGCCGATCGATTCCGACGAGGAATGATGCCGCCGCCCGCCGGATCGACCGGCAGGAACGGAAGTCAGGCGGCCTCCTCCGGGAGCGCCGCCTTTTTCATGCCGGCAGGACCGCTCAGGCGATCGTCGTCGCCTTCAACGCCTCGGCGATCTCGTCAAGGATCGCCGGATCGTCGATCGTGGCCGGCATCGACCAGGCATCACCATCGGCGATCTTCTTCATCGTGCCACGCAGGATCTTGCCCGACCGCGTCTTAGGCAGACGGTTGACGACAAGCGCAGTCTTGAATGCCGCCACAGGGCCGATCTTGTCGCGCACAAGCGCAACGCATTCCTTGGCAATGGCTGCATGGGCCTGGTTGCTGCCTGCCTTGAGCACGACGAATCCCACCGGCACCTCGCCCTTGAGCGTATCGCGGGCGCCGATCACCGCGCATTCCGCCACGGCCGGATGCGAGGCGAGCACTTCCTCCATGCCGCCGGTGGAGAGGCGATGCCCGGCCACATTGATGATGTCATCGGTGCGGCCCATGATGAAGAGATAGCCGTCGCCATCGCGATAGCCGGCATCGGCCGTCTTGTAGTAGCCAGGGAACTCCTCGAAATACGCCTCTCGGCAGCGCTCGTCCGCCTGCCAGAGCGTCGGCAGGGCGCCCGGCGGCAGCGGCAGTTTCACCACGATCGAGCCCATCAGCCCGGACGGAACCTCCTTCCCGGCCTCGTCAACGATATGGATGTCATAACCCGGCATCGGCACGGTCGGCGAGCCATGCTTGACCGGCAGCAGGCCGAGGCCGAGCGGGTTGCCGGCAATGCACCAGCCGGTCTCGGTCTGCCACCAATGGTCGATGACCGGCACGCCGAGCACCTGCTCGGCCCATTTCACCGTATCCGGATCGGCGCGCTCGCCGGCAAGGAACAGCGCCTTGAAATGCGCGAGATCATACCGCGCGAGGTGCTTTGCCTCCGGATCCTCCTTGCGGATGGCGCGGAAGGCGGTGGGAGCCGTGAACAGCACCTTGACCCCGTGATCGGAAATCACGCGCCAGAACGCGCCCGGATCGGGTGTGCCGACCGGCTTGCCTTCATAGAGAATGGTCGTGCAGCCCTTCAGCAGCGGCGCATAGACGATATAGGAATGGCCGACCACCCAGCCGACATCCGATGCGGCCCAGTAGACATCGCCGGCCTCGACGCCATAGAGCGCCCCCATCGACCAGTGCAAAGCCACCATGTGCCCGCCATTGTCCCGGACCACGCCCTTGGGCTTGCCCGTCGTCCCGGATGTGTAGAGCACATAGAGCGGGTCCGTCGCCAGCATCGGCTCGGGCGCAAGCGGCCCCTTGGCTTCGGCCGCCTCGGTTTCCGCCTGCCAGTCGAAATCGCGGCCCGGCACCAGATCGGCCGCGGCCTGCGGTCTCTGCAGGATGATGCAGCCCTCCGGCTTGTGCCCGGCCTCCTCGATCGCACGGTCAAGAAGCGGCTTGTAGGCGACAATCCGGCCCGGCTCGAGCCCGCAGGAGGCCGCCAGGATCAGCTTCGGTCGCGCATCGTCGATGCGGGTCGCAAGTTCGCGCGCCGCGAAGCCGCCGAACACCACCGAATGGATGGCGCCGATCCGGGCGCAGGCCAGCATGGCGATCACCGCTTCCGGGATCATCGGCATGTAGAGGATGACGCGGTCGCCCTTGGCGACGCCATGCCCCTTGAGCACATGCCCCAGCGTCTCGACCGCGCGGAGCAGCTCGGCATAGGTCAGGACACGCTTGGAATCGGTCATCGGGGAATCGTAGATCACCGCCGGCTGGTCGCCGCGGCCGGACGCGACATGCCGGTCCAGGCAGTTCTGCGAGGTGTTGCAGCGGGCATCCGGGAACCAGCGGCCATAGAGCCCCGAACCGGCGTCGAAAGCCGTCTGCGGCGGCTCGATCCAGTCCAGCGCGCGGGCCGCATCCAGCCAGAAGGACTCGGGCGCTTCGCGCCAGCTGGAATAGACATCGGAATATCGGCTCTGGAGCATGTTTTCCTCCGCAGGCTTCTTTTGAGAATATTGTTTCCCATAGCGCGTTCCTCGACCGAATTCTCTTGGCAATTTGTGGAACATGCCTGCCCCGGGAACCTTGCATTCAAGCGCTGAAAACCTTGCGCATCCGCGTTTCCTCGGTTGACCGGGCGCTCAGGCACTGCATAAGTTTCGCCGTCCAAGCGCCTGTTCGGGTTGGCGCCTCGGGCAGCGCGCATGCGGCACGGGCCGCGATGCAGAATGGAATGCACCGGTGAGCGAGCCGATACGCGAAGCCCTGGCGCGGATGTCCGCAGCCCTGGACCGTCTTGATGCGGCCTCGCTTCGCCATGCCGACGGGGACCGGGCCCGTCAGACGCTCGAAAGTGAATTGTCCCTCATGCGCGAGGATCGCCACCAGCTGGCTCGCGCCCTTGACGAGGAGACGGCCGCCCGGCTCCTCGCCGAGACCCACCTCGCTGATCTCGCCCCCCGCATCGACCGCGCCATCGCGGCCCTGCGGCAGAGCCTCGCCCAGGACTGACCGGATGGCCCATGTCACCGTGACCATCGATGGCAAGCAGTTCCGCATGGCCTGCGAGGACGGGCAGGAGCGCCATCTCGAGCAGCTGGCACTCGACCTCGACAACCGCATCCGCATGGTGCGCGAATCCTTCGGGGAGATCGGCGATCTCCGGCTCACGGTGATGGCGGCGCTGATGGTGACGGACGAATTGTTCGAGGAGCGCCGCAAGGGCACGGAATTGCGGCAACTGGCCGAGCAGGACCGGCATTCGCGCCAGAACGTGCAGGAAGCGGCCCTCCAGCGCGACAATGCGATCGCCGCCAGTCTCGACGGCCTGACGCAGCGGATAGATCGCATCGCCCGCATGCTCTCGGCGCCGAAGACCGACACCCGCCACGAATGATGCGCCCGGCATGAACCGCCACGCGCGGATGATGCCCCGCGCTGCACTTCGTTCCGGATCCTGTCCGAAACCTCTTTCCCTGACGCGTCGCAACGCCTACATTGTCGATGCGGGGCTGCGGGATGCGGCAGGTTATACGTATTCCCCGGGGCCTTAACGATCCTTAGGGAGCTGTACCTATCCGGACTCGTGGGTCCGGGTACACGGCGCCCACCTACTTATGTAGGTTCCCGGGATCGACACTCCACCGGTCTTCGCGGCTCCGCACCTTCCCGCCGTCATGCGCGGCACGAGTTTCCGCAGGCGGTCTCCATGCGTCTTCTCTTTCTCGGTGATGTCGTCGGCCGTCCCGGCCGCGAGGCCGTCCAGCGTTACCTCCCGGCCCTGCGCGCCCGGCTGAAGCCGGATTGCGTGGTCATCAACGGCGAGAATGCCGCCGGCGGCTTCGGAATCACAGAAGGCATCTACCAGGAATTGCTGGATGCCGGCGCCGACGCCATCACGCTCGGCAACCATGCCTTCGACCAGCGCGAGACGCTGGTCTTCATCGAGCGCGCACCCCGCCTTGTCCGGCCCGCCAACCTGCCACCGGGCACGCCCGGCCGCGGGGCCGCTCTGGTCGAGCTGGCCGATGGCCGCCGCGTTCTCGTGATCAACGTGCTCGGACGCATCTCGATGGATGCCGTCGATTGCCCCTTCCGCGCCACCGAGCGCGAGATCGAGCTCTGCCCCCTGCGCGAGATGGCCGATGCCATCCTGCTCGATCTCCATGCCGAGGCCACAGCCGAGAAGCAGGCGCTCGCCTGGCATTTCGACGGCCGCGTGTCCGTGGCGGTCGGCACGCATACCCATGTGCCCACGGCCGATCACCGGCTCTTCCCGGGCGGCACCGCCTACCAGACCGATGCCGGCATGTGCGGCGACTACCATTCCGTGATCGGGTTCGACTGGCGCGAGCCCACGCGCCGCCTGGTCGAGAAAATCCCCGGCTCGCGCTGGGAATCGGCAACAGGCGACGGCGCGGTCAGCGGCATCCTTGTCGAAACCGACGATCGCACCGGCCTTGCCCAGCGCATTGCCCCCGTCCGCCAGGGCGCCCATCTCGCCGAGACCCTGCCCGACTGGTAACGCACCCGGGCCGGGCTTCCCGCCACCCCGCTCTTTCCTTGGCCGGCGCATTTGCTATAAGCCGCGCCCATCTCGACCCTTTCCAGCGCCCGGAGGCTGACCATGGCCGGTCATTCGCAATTCAAGAACATCATGCATCGCAAGGGCAAGCAGGATGCCGTGCGCTCGAAGGTGTTCGGCAAGCTGGCGCGCGAAATCACGGTGGCGGCCAAGCTCGGCCTGCCCGACCCGGCGATGAACCCGCGCCTGCGCATGGCCATTCTCGCCGCGCGCGCCGAAAAC
Organism: Beijerinckiaceae bacterium; assembly: GCA_027533425.1. Classification (GTDB taxonomy): domain Bacteria; phylum Pseudomonadota; class Alphaproteobacteria; order Rhizobiales; family Beijerinckiaceae; genus Rhabdaerophilum. The sequence continues at coordinate 214,798 of JAPZUD010000006.1, forward strand.
ATGCCGAAGGACAATATCGAACGGGCGATCAAGAAGGCGACGGGCGGCGACGGCGAGAGCTACGAGGAAGTGCGCTACGAGGGCCGTGGCCCCGGCGGTGTGATGCTGATTGTCGAGGCGCTGACCGACAACCGCAACCGCACCGGCGCAGCTGTCCGTTCCTACTTCACCAAGGCGGGCGGCGAACTCGGCGCCACCGGTTCGGCCACCTTCATGTTCGACCGCGTCGGCGAGATCACCTATCCCGCGAGCATCGGCGATGCCGACCGGGTGATGGAAGCCGCCATCGAGGCCGGCGCCGACGACGTCGCCTCGGACGAGAACGGCCACACCATTCTCTGCGCCTTCTCCGACCTGTCGGATGTCTCGAAGGCACTCGAGGCCTCGCTCGGCGCGCCGGCCTCGGCCAAGGCGATCTGGAAGCCGCAGAACACCGTCGAGCTCGACGAGGAGAAGGCCCAGAGCATCATGAAGCTCATCGACAACCTCGATAATGATGATGACGTCCAGAACGTCTTCTCGAATTTCGAGGTGTCGGAAGAGGTGATGGCGAAGCTGACGGCCTGAAGCCCTCAGCGGATCCAGCCATCCAGCGCCGGCAGCGACAGGATCGCCGCCAGAGCGATCACGAGATAGGCGATCCGCCGGAACGTCGCCTCACTGGCGATGTGATAGCCCCGCGTGCCGAGATAGAGCATCGCGCCATAGGCCGGCATGACGCTGAGCGCGATCAGCAGGGTCTCGGCCGTCAGGATGCCCCGATAGGCGAGAATCGCCCCGGAAACGAAGGTCGAGAACAGGAAATAGGTCTGCATGTCGGCCCGGATCTCGGCCGGCTGGCGGCTCTGGCTTGACAGCCAGAACAGGGCGAGCGGCAACCCGCTGAGGCTGGCAAGCCCGTTGAACAGCCCGGACAGGCTGCCGACGGAGAGGGTCAGCGCCAGGCCAGGCCGGCCGCGATAGCGCCAGCCACTGGCAAGGATCAAAACCGCCGCCATCACCAGGCCGGAAATGATCCAGCGGATCGCCAGCGCATCGACATGGATGAGCACATGGAGCCCGACCGGGAACATCAACGCAGCAGCAGCGAGCAAGGTCAGCACGCCTTTCTTGTCCGCCGCCGGATAGGCCCGCATCCCCAGCACCAGCGCGAAGGGCGCATCGATGGCCCAGATCACAGCGAGCGCCACATGCGGCGGCAGGACACTGGCCGCCAGCGGCATGAAGATCATCGCGAAACCGAAGCCGGTAAAGCCGCGCGTCAGTCCGCCCAGCGCGGCGCCCAGCGCGACGACCAGCCAGTCCTGGGGAGAAAGTGCGGCAAGCATCGGCAGATTTCCGGGGAGTCGTGCCCTCCCGGCTAGCATGCGGCGGCATCCGGCACTACCGATATCGCATGAATAAATCCGTGCGAATCATCGGCATTGATCCCGGGCTGCGCCATACCGGCTGGGGCATCATCGAGAGCGAGGGGACACGCCTGTCCTACATCGCCTGCGGTGCCGTGGAGCCGACGCCTTCGGCGGACCTTGCGGACCGGCTGGCCGCCATCCACGAGGGCTTGCGCGTGGTGATCGCCGATCACGCCCCGCAGGAAGCGGCGGTGGAGGAGACCTTCCTCAACAAGGATCCCCGCTCCACCCTCAAGCTCGGCGCGGCGCGCGGCATCGCCATGCTCGTGCCGGCCCAGGCCGGGCTGAAAGTGGCCGAATATGCGCCGAACCAGGTGAAAAAGAGCGTGGTCGGGGCTGGCCATGCCGAGAAGGCGCAGATCCGGATGATGGTGAAGGTGCTGCTGCCGAAGGCCGAGTTTCGCACAGACGACATGGCCGATGCGCTCGCCATCGCCATCTGCCATGCCCATAACAGGGGCCGCGGAGGATGAAGATGCGTGCAGTCACCCTGCTGGCCCTGTTGCTGCCTGCCCCGGCCCTCGGCCAGAGCGCGCCTGCACCGCAACCCGGCCGCTATGCGATCACCCTCGCGGAATGCCGGTCCGGCGAGATCTTCCTGACCCTCGCGAAGGACCGGCTGGATCTCCCTGTTCTCTCATGCACCGGCCTCGCCTTCACGCCGGAAGCCCCCGGCGGCGGCGATCTGGCCCGTTGGTCCGTATCGGCAAGGACATGCACGGCGGAGGGCGAGGACAAGCCCGCGCCGAAACGATTCCGCATCGAGGCGCGCGGCACGGCCTTGCGCATTCTCTGGGCGGATGGAACGAAGAGCGCCTGGATGGCGCGTTGCGGCCGGTGAGGCAGGGAACGAGGCAGGCATGATCGGCAAGCTCAAGGGCGTGATCGACAGCTACGGCGAGGATACCGTGATCCTCGACGTCCATGGCGTCGGCTATCTCGTGCATTGCTCCAGCCGCACCCTGCAGGCCCTGCCGCAGGCCGGCGAGGCGGCGACGCTCTTCATCGAGACCATCGTCCGCGAGGACATGATCCGCCTGTTCGGCTTCGCCAGCGCGCTTGAACAGCAATGGTTCAACATCCTGCTCGGCGTGCAGGGCGTCGGCCAGAAAGTGGCGCTCGCCATCCTGTCCACGCTGAAGCCCGGCGAACTCGCCAATGCCATCGCCATGAAGGACAAGGCCGCCATCGCCCGCACCTCCGGCGTCGGGCCGAAACTGGCCGAACGCATCTGCGTCGAGCTGAAGGACAAGGCGCCCGCCTTCGGCACGGTCGATCCCGCCGTGGCGAAACTCGCCGGCGAGGCGGATGAAGGCCGGGTGAAGGGCCCGCTGAAGGATGCGATCTCGGCCCTCGTCAATCTCGGCTATGGCCAGCCGCAGGCCGCTGCCGCCGTGGCTGCCGCCGCGAAAGCGTTGGGCGAGGGGGCGGAAACCGGCCAGCTCATCCGGCAGGGCCTGAAGGAGCTGGCGAAATGATCATCGCGCCCGCCAGCCACGAGGATCTGCTCGCCGGATGGCGCCAGCACTGGCGCGGCGAGGGGATCGTCACCCCCCGGCGCCGCTATGGCCCGGCGGAAGTGCACGCTTTCGCCGCGCGCGATGGCGCCGGCGCCATGGCCGGGCTCGTCTCCTTTTCCGTCCATGATGGCCTCGGCGAGCTGGTCAGCCTCAATACCGAGGCGCCGCAGCAGGGCGTCGGCACGGCCCTGATGGAGATGGCCGAGCGCGAGGCCCGCCAGCTCGGCGCCGCGCGGATGATCCTCGCCACGACGAACAACAATCTCGGCGCGCTCCGCTTTTTCCAGAAGCGCGGCTACCATCTCGTCGCGCTGCATCGCGATGCCGTGGCCGGGATCCGCCGCGAGAAACCCTCCATCCCGATGACGGATGCGGAGGGCCTGCCCATCCGCGACCTGATCGACCTCGAGAAGACGCTATGACCCGCCCCGGCCTCCTCAATCCCGAAAAGCGCGGCGATGATGTCGATCAGTCGATCCGCCCGCTCGCCCTCGGTGAATTCATCGGCCAGCAGCAGGCGCAGGAAAACCTCAAGGTCTTTATCCAGGCGGCCAAGGCGCGCGGCGAGGCGCTCGACCATGTGCTCTTCGTCGGCCCGCCCGGCCTCGGCAAGACGACGCTGGCGCAGATCGTCGCGCGCGAGCTCGGCGTGAATTTCCGCTCGACCTCCGGCCCCGTCATCGCCAAGGCCGGTGATCTCGCCGCGCAGCTGACGAACCTTGACGAGCGCGACGTGCTCTTCATCGACGAGATCCACCGCCTCAACCCGGCGGTCGAGGAAATCCTCTACCCCGCCATGGAGGATTACCAGCTCGACCTGATCATCGGCGAAGGCCCGGCCGCGCGCTCGGTGAAGATTGACCTGCCGAAATTCACCCTTGTCGGCGCCACCACCCGCGCCGGCCTGCTGACGACGCCCCTGCGCGATCGCTTCGGCATCCCGATCCGGCTGAATTTCTACACCGTGGCGGAACTCGAGTTGATCGTGACGCGCGGCGCGCGGGTGCTCGGCATCGGCATGAGCGAGGATGGCGCGAACGAGATCGCCCGCCGCGCGCGCGGCACGCCGCGCATTGCCGGCCGGCTGCTCCGCCGCGTGCGCGATGTCGCCATCGTCGAGGGCGCGGACCGGGTGACGCGCGCTATCGCCGACAAGGCGCTGACCATGCTCGATGTCGATTCGATCGGCCTTGACCTGATGGACCGGCGCTATCTCACCACCATCGCCGAGAAATTCTCCGGCGGGCCGGTGGGGATCGAGACCATGGCCGCGGCCCTGTCCGAGCCACGCGATGCGATCGAGGACATTATCGAGCCCTATCTCCTCCAGCAGGGCTTCCTGCAGCGCACCCCGCGCGGCCGGCTGCTCACCGATGCCGCCTTCCGCCATCTCGGGATGAACCCGCCGACGCGGCAGCCGGCCCAGTTCGGGCTGTTCGAGGGCGAAGAAGAAGGTTGATGCCGCGAAACGCGGCATCGGTCCATGGCGTGTTTCAGCGCAACAACGCTCAGCTTCCGCGCTTCTTGCGCTCGCGGTCCAGTTCCTCGATCACAGCGACAACATCGAGATAATCCTCATGTCTGGCCGGAGCATAACCCTGAACCTTGCCATCGGTCAGCGCCTTGAAGACATCCGGCGCCCGATCCTTCATGCTGACCATGGCATCGCGGACCGCCTCCTGGAGCCCGACCGGGAGGTTCGACCGAACACAGAACGGGCTGTTCGGGATCAGCGGCGACGTCCAGATGATCCGGGTTGAACCCTTGGCAATCATGCCGCGCCCTTCGAGGCGCTGCACCATGCCGCTCTCGGCATTCGTCCAGTGGGTGGCTGCAGCCTCATACTGGCCCTTGACCACGCCGATAACCGAATTCTCATGGCTGCCGGAGAACGCCGTCGCAGAAAAATGTGTCGCCGGGTCGAAGCCCTGCTTCTTCATGAAGTATTGCGGAAAGGCATATCCGGATGTGGAATTCGGATCAGCGAAGAGGAAGGGCTTGCCCTTGAGATCAGCGAGCGACTGAATCGGGCTGTCCGCCCGGACAATGACTACCGAGTAATATCCTTCGGCACCATTGTTATCGATGTCGCGGAAGATCGGCTTCAGCTTGTCGCCCATGATGCGCCGGCCGAGGGAATAGACCGCCGGCCCGAACCGCGAGAACTCGATCTGGTCGCCGCGCATGGCCTCGACCAGGCCCGCATAATCAGCCACGCGATAGGTCCGTGTCGGGACGCCGAGTTGATCGGTCAGGTACTTGGCCACCGGCTCCCAGCGTGACAGGGCTCCAGCTTCGTTTTCCGCTGAAGAAACGCCGACCCGCAATTCCTTGAACTGGCTCCGCCAGTCCTGTGCCTCTGCCCGGAGCGGGAGCGCGACCAGCGTGGATGTTGCCAGAAAGGCCCGGCGGTTGAGAATGATGCCCATGGCTGCTACCTCCCGATCCGCCCGCTCGGCGGCTGGAGCGAAGCCAAACACGAAAGCATCACAGGGCCATGACGGACTGCGCCTCGACCCTCCCCCTCCGCATCTATTACGAGGACACGGATTTCTCCGGCTTCGTCTACCATGCCCGCTACCTGCATTTCTTCGAACGCGGCCGCACCGAGGCCCTGCGCGCGGCGGGCATCGACCAGCGCAGCCTGTTCGAGGCCGAGGGCGGGCCCTTCGCCTTCGTGGTCCGGCATCTCTCGATCGATTACCATCAGCCGGCGCGGATGGATGACGAGGTCACGGTGGAAACGCGGATCACGGAAATCGGTGGTGCCAGCCTGACGATGAACCAGCGCCTGTTGCGCTCGGGCACCTGCCTCGCCGAGGCCGGCGTCACCATCGCTTTCCTCGCGAAAGGGCGGCCGAAACGGCTCGATCCCGTTCTCCGTGCACAGCTTGTTGCATTGCACAAGCTCTGAATATACCAAAGGTTAACCATAAAGGACCATGGATAGAACCGGCGGCCCCTGCGCGGTCCGGGCCGTGGCTTTTCCCGTGCCGCGCCTCAGTTTGGTCGCAAAACGGGGTCAAGAGCCGCGTTCTGTCGCTGTCGGAGCCCGCCCGGGCGCCGGAAAGAAGGAAGTCTCATGCCAGGTGCCGATGCCACCCCCGATCTCTCGCTGATTGCCCTGTTCCTGCATGCCCATTTCATCGTGAAACTGGTCATGCTCGGGCTGATGGCGGCGTCGATCTGGTCCTGGGCGATCATCATAAACAAGGCGATGATGCTGCGCGCCATGAAGGCCCGCATGAACGAATTCGAGGATACGTTCTGGTCCGGCCAGAGCCTCGACGAACTGTATCGCTCGCTCCATCAGAAGACGACGGACGGGTTCGCCGCCCTGTTCGTCGCGGCCATGGGCGAATGGCGCCGCACCTTCGAAGGGTCGGGCCGCGGTTTCGCCAGCCTGCAGACCCGCATTGACAAGGTGCTCGATGTCTCGATCTCGCGCGAGGTGGAACGGCTGGAATCAAAGCTGCTGGTGCTAGCCACCATCGCCTCGGTCGGCCCCTATATCGGCCTGTTCGGCACGGTTTTCGGCATCATGACGACCTTCCGCTCGATCGCCGCCTCGAAGAACACCTCGCTGGCCGTCGTCGCGCCGGGCATTGCCGAGGCGCTCTTCGCCACGGCAATCGCGCTGGTTGCCGCCATTCCGGCCAATATCTTCTACAACAAGTTCGTCAAGGACGTGTCCCGCACGCAGGGCCGCCTCGAGAGCTTCGCGGATGAATTCTCAGCCATCCTCTCGCGCCAGATCGACGAGCGCGCCGGCCAGACCGCCGCGCGCGGCGCGGCGTAAGGAGGCCCGGCCATGGCCATGGCGATGAATGCAGGCGGAGGCGGCGGCAAGAGACGGCGGTCGCGCCGGGCCGCGCCGATGGCGGATCTCAACATGATCCCCTTCATCGACGTCATGCTCGTGCTGCTGGTGATCTTCATGGTCGCCGCGCCGCTGCTGACCACCGGCGTCCCGGTCGACCTGCCGAAGACCGGCGCTTCGCAGCTCAACATCGATCAGAAGCCGATCTCGGTCACGATCGACGAGCGCGGGCGCCTGTTCCTGCAGGACAAGGAAACCCGCATCGAGACGCTGGCCGCCGAGATCGGCGCCATTGCCAAGCAGGGCTATGACGAGCGGATCTATGTCCGCGGGGCCGCGCAGGTGAATTACGGCCGTGTCGGCGAGGTGATGGGCGTGTTGCAGCGCGCCGGCTACACGAAAATCGGGCTGGTCAACGCACCGGCCGACACGAAGTAACGGAGGTCAGGCACGGTGCCGAAGGCGCTGGTCGAGAATCTGAGGGGCGTGATCTCCTGGCGCGAGCCGGGCACCCTTGTCTCGACCCTGGGCCATGCCCTCGTGCTCGGACTAGGTCTCTATTCCTTCAGTTCCGCCAAACCCTTTACTCCGGCGCAGGAAGCCATTGCGGTCGATGTCGTCAGCGACCAGCAATTCAGCGAGATGATGCGCGGCGACAAGGAATCGAAGGTCGTCGCCAAGACGCCGGAGCGCCGGATCGACCGCGTTGCCGAGACCAAGGAAGACAAGGATCCCGGCCAGGCGAAACGGGACGTTCCCGCCCCGCCGAGCCGTTCCGAACCGCAGCAGGTCGAGACCAAACCCGAGCCGCCGCAACAGCAGCAGCTCGCCGCGATCATCCCGCCGACCCGCCCCCCCGAACTCCGCGTCGCCCCGCCGGTCCCGACCCCGCCTGTCAAGGCGGAGGAGGATGACCGCGAGGACGAGAAGGCCGAACTTTTGCGCCGCAAGAAGATCGAGGAGCAGCGCAAGCTCGAGGAAGCCAAAGCGGCCGCCGAGGCCAAGCGAAAGCTTGACGAGAAACTCAAGGCTGAAGCCGAGGCGCAGAAGCGCGCGGAGGATCTCAAGAAGGCCGAGGAGCTGAAAAAGGCCGAGGAACAGAAAAAGGCGGAAGAGCAGAAGAAAGCCGAGGAGCGCCGCAAGGCCGAGGCCGAGAAGAAGGCGCGCGAGGAAAAGGCACGCCGCGAGGCGGCCGAGGAACAGAAGCTCAACGACGCGATCCGCAATCGCCTGCTCGCTTCGCGCGAGGCGCCTTCATCCACCGGCTCGACCGGCGCCGCGGTGAACCCCCGCTCGACCGCCGGCACGACGCAGGCCACGGGCAACAAGCTCTCGCCGAGTGATCGTATGCAGCTGATCGGCATCCTTACCGAGCAGATGAACCGCTGCATCAATTATTCGGGCTCCGCGCCGAAGACCGGCCCTCAGATCACCTTCACGCTGGGTCGAGATGGCGCGATCGTCAGCCAGGTTCAACTGGCCAACCGCTCCGGCGAGCCGAATTTCGTGCCCTTCGCCGAAGCCTCGATGCGGGCTCTGCGCAATTGCCAGCCCTACCGCATCCCGGCCCGCTTCATGGATACCTACGAAGACTGGAAGAACGTCCGGTTGAACATCGACACTTCGGAAATGCAATGAGCCCGTTCGCCAGCCCCGCGAGACCGACGCCATGAACCGTCCCTTCCAGCTCTTCCGCCCCGTTTTCTTCGCCTTCGGCCTGATCGCGGCCCTGGCGGCACCGCTCTATCTCAGCGGCGAGCTCCGCGCGCAGGATCGCGGCTGCCGGGCCGGGGAACTCTGCATCGACCTGAACCCGCGCAACTTCAAGCCGATGCCCATCGCCATCGTCGATTTCTCCGGCGATCCGCAGGGCATCCAGCTGGCCGAGATCATGGCGGCCAATCTCAAGCGCTCCGGCGTGTTCGAGCCGATCGACAAGGCCCGCCACCCCGAACGCAGCCTCGGCTTCGACCAGGTGCCGAATTTCGCCGCCTGGCAGCAGGCCGGCGCGCAGGCCATCGTGAGCGGCCGCGTGGTCCGTGACGGCGCGCGCCTCGCCATCGAATACCGGCTCTGGGATGCAACGACGGGCAAGCAGGTGGTCGGTCAGAAGCATGCCATCGATCCCGCCAACTGGCGCCGCCTCGCCCATCTCGCTTCCGATGCCGTGTTCGAACGCATGACCGGCGAGACCGGCTTCTTCGACACGCGGATCATCTTCGTCGACGAGACCGGCCCGAAGGAAAAGCGCCGCAAGCGCCTCGCCATCATCGATCAGGACGGCGCGAATTTCCGCGCGCTGTCGTCCGGCTCGGAACTGCTGATCACGCCGCGGTTCAGTCCGCGCGGCGACCGCGTCGCCTTCATGTCGCTCGAGGAAAACGGTCGCGCCAATGTGCAGGTGCTCGATCTCGGCTCCGGGCGGCGGGCGGTGGTGGGCTCTGCCAACACGACCAGCTTCGCGCCCCGTTTCGCGCCCAACGGCACGCAGATAGTGATGAGCGTCGAGAATGGCGGCAATACCAATCTCGCGCTCGCCGATATCGGCTCGGGCGGCGTACGCCCGCTCACCTCGGGTGGCGCGATCGATACCTCACCCTCCTTCTCGCCGGATGGCAGCCAGATCGCCTTCGAAAGCGATCGCGGCGGCGGCCAGCAGATCTACATCATGGGGGCCGATGGCTCCGGCGCGCGCCGGATTTCCTTCGGCGAGGGCCGCTATTCGACGCCGGTCTGGTCGCCCAAAGGTGATTTCATCGCCTTCACCCGCCAGAAAGCCAACAGCTTCGCGATCGGCGTGATGAAACCGGATGGCTCGGGCGAGCGGATCCTCACCGAGGGCTATCATAACGAAGGCCCGACCTGGGCGCCGAATGGCCGCTACATCATGTTTTTCCGCGACAGCGGTGCCGGCCCGAAGCTGCATATGGTCGATGTGAACGGCCGGATCGACGTGCCGATCCCGACCCCGGCTTTCGCCTCGGACCCGGCCTGGTCCCCGCTGCTCTCAACCCGCTGAGGCAAGGCGCGCCATGACCGCCCCGGCCGCGGATTCCGCGCTCGTCCTGTTTTCCGGCGGGCAGGATTCCGCCACCTGCCTCGCCTGGGCGCTGGACCGGTTCGCCCAAGTCGAGACGCTCGGCTTCGACTATGGCCAGCGCCATGCCGTCGAACTGGCCTGCCGCGCCGCGTTGCGGAAGGGCATGGCCGGGTTGAACCCGGCCTGGGCCACACGCCTCGGCGAGGACCATACACTCGACCTGCCGACGCTGGGGTCACTCTCGCAGACTGCGCTCACCCGCGATGTCGAGATCGCGATGGGTGCGGAAGGCCTGCCGAACACCTTCGTGCCCGGTCGGAACCTGCTCTTCCTCACCTTCGCCGCCGCCCTCGCCTATCGCCGGGGCATCCGCCATCTGGTCACGGGCGTGTGCGAAACGGACTACTCGGGGTATCCCGATTGCCGCGACGACACGATCAAGGCCCTGCAGGTCGCGCTCAATCTCGGCATGGAACGCCGTTTCGTGCTGCATACGCCCCTGATGTGGATCGACAAGGCCGCGACATGGCAGCTCGCGCAGGATCTCGGCGGGAATGCGCTCGTGTCCCTGATCCGCGAGGAAAGCCATTCCTGCTACCTGGGGCTGCGTGACACGCGCCATGACTGGGGCTATGGCTGCGGCCGGTGCCCGGCCTGTGAATTGCGCGCGAAGGGTTATGCGCGCTACGCGGCGGGGTGCTGAGTTCGAAACAGGGTGGCTGATCCCTCAAAGCCCAAGGGGCCAAAGCGAGTTTTCCATGACCGACCATGATTCCCGGCGCCTGCGTGAAGGCGTGCTGTTCCTTGTCGCCTTCGCGGCCTGCGTGCCGCTGGCCAACTGGCTGATCCAGAATGTCGGCACATTCTGCGTGCCCAACGGGCCCTGCCTCGTGCCGGTTGCCCCCGGCATCACCGCGCCGAGCGGCGTGCTGATGATCGGCGTCGCGCTCGTCCTGCGGGATCTCGTGCAGCGCCGCCTCGGCCTGGCCTGGGCAATCGGCGCCATTCTTGCCGGCGGCGTGCTTTCGGCGCTGTTTTCTCCGCCGGCGCTGGTGATTGCCTCGGTCGCGGCCTTCCTTCTGTCGGAACTGGCCGATCTCGCCGTCTTCACGCCGCTGCAGAAGCGCGGGCTGGTCCTTGCAGCCCTGGCCAGCAGCGCCGTCGGCCTGGTGATCGACAGCCTCGTCTTCCTCTGGCTTGCGTTCGGCAGCCTGAAATACCTCGACGGCCAGATCATCGGGAAGGCCCTGATGGTGCTCGCGGCCCTGCCCCTGCTCCATTGGCTGCGCGAACGTGACCGCCGGATCGGTCTCGATCCGGCCTGAGCCACGCGGAATTCCGCAAACGACAAGAATTCGTTCACCATTCGCCGCAAAGTCGCCATGCCCCGGCATTCAAAGAGCGGCTGAACAGGCTTTACGGAAGCTTTCGTTAATCCAGCGGATTTTATCTGCTTGGAGGGGCGGCAGGCCCATTGAAGGAGTTTTGGGTATGGAACCCGGGTTTTTGATGTCGCGCGGCGCTCGTTTCGCCGCGGCTATTGTCGTTGCTTTGACGCTGGGCGCGTGCGCCTCCAAGACCAATGATGCCGATGCGCTCGGCCAGGGCGGCCCGCAGACGCCGGGCTCGATCCAGGATTTCGTGGTCAATGTGGGCGACCGCGTCTTCTTCGATTCCGATTCCTCGGAGATCAACGCCACCGGCCAGGCCACGCTCGACAAGCAGGCACAGTGGCTGGCGCGCTATCCGCGCTATTCCTTCACCATCGAAGGGCATGCCGACGAGCGCGGCACCCGCGAATACAACTTCGCACTCGGCGCCCGCCGGGCCGAATCCGCCAAGAATTATCTGATCGCCCGCGGGGTCGGCGCCAACCGCATCCGCACCGTCTCCTATGGCAAGGAGCGCCCGGTTGCGGTCTGCAACGACATATCCTGCTGGTCGCAGAACCGCCGTGCCGTGACCGTGCTGGGCGGGGCCGGCAGCTGAGAAGCCGGCACGCACCCTGTCGGGACGGCGAATCCTGCGCTAAGGTAGTCTCATGCTCGGAATGATGCGTTTCCTGCCGGTCTTCCTTGTCGCGCTGGCTCTCCCGGCGATGCCGGGAACCCTGCGCGCACAGGATGCCGCCGATTTCGTGCTGCGGCTCGACCGGCTGGAAAACGAGAACCGCCGCCTGACCGGCCAGGTCGAGGAATTGCGGTTCCAGCTCCGGCGGGTCGAGGACCAGCTGAAGCGCTTCCAGACCGACGCCGATACCCGCTTCCGCGATCTGGAAACGGGTCGGCCCGGCGGCGCCCGCCCCCCGGCCAGCCCGGCCACGCCGCCCGCCACGACGACACCACAGCGGCGCTCGGACGCTTTTGATCCGGCAACGACAACGAATGCCCCCGGCGCGCCGCGACCGCTTGGCCAGAGTGGCGGCGTCGCGACGGCGCCAGGCGTGCCGCTCCCTGGCGCCAACCTCCCGGCCGGTGCCCTGCCACCCGGCGGCACCGCAGTCGCCAATGACGATCTTGGCGCCCCGCTCGACGTGACCGGCCAGCGCCGCCCGCCGGCGCCAGCACCGGCGCCGGTGGCGCGGGGCGATGCTGCCTCCGATTTCGCCTTTGCGAAATCCCTTGTCGATCGGGGAGATTTTGAGCTCGCCGAAGGCGCGTTCCGGGACTTTCTCCGGACCTATGGTCGGGACCGACGCGTCCCGGAAGCCACCTTCTGGCTGGGCGAGAGCTATCTCCGCCGGACGCGCTATCGCGAGGCCGCCGAACAGTTTCTCAATGTCACCAGCAAGCATGCCAATGCACCACGCGCACCGGAGGCCATGCTGAAACTGGGCATTTCCCTGCGCGGCCTCGGCGCCACTGCAGAGGCTTGCGGGATTTTTAACAAGGTTACAGCCAAATATCCCAATACCGCACAACCGATCCGTGCGGCCGTGGAACGGGAAAAGGCGCGCGCGCAATGTTAGAGGACGATCTCGAAGGCAATCCGATCGACCAGCTTCCCCTGACGCCGGAGGAGGCCCTGGCCCTGTTCAGGAGCGCCCTCGGGAGCGACGAATGCACCGGGATCCTGCTGGCGGTGTCCGGCGGGCCCGATTCGATGGCCCTGCTGGGTCTCGCGGTCGCTGCCCGCGCCTATCTGCCACCGATCGCCGTGGCAACCGTCGACCACCGGCTCCGGCGCGAATCCGCCGAGGAGGCCCGCTTCGTGGCCGAATTCTGCAAGGATCTGAAGGTCGCCCACTGCACCCTTCCCTGGCTGGATGCACCAGGCCCCGGAACCAGCCAGGAGGCCGCACGGAAGGGCCGCTACGCGCTGCTCGTCGGGCATGCGCGCGCCATCGAGGCTACCCATCTCTTCACCGCCCACACGCTGGATGACCAGGCCGAAACCGTGCTGATGCGGATGGCCTCCGGGACCGGGCTGGGCGGACTCGGCGCCATGCGCCCGAATGTCGCGCGCGGCGCGATCCGGCATGTCCGGCCGTTCCTCGAAGTCGCGAAGAGCCGGCTTGTCGCAACCTGCGAGCAGAATCACTGGGTCTTCTCGAAGGACCCGACCAATGACGATGAACGCTACGCCCGGACGCGGTTCCGCGCGCTGATGCCAATCCTTGCCGATGAAGGGCTGACCCCCGAACGCCTCGGGACGCTTGCCGCCCGCGCCCGTCGGACCGAGGATGCGATGGAGCAGATCGCACGGCGCACGCTGGACAGCGTCATGGTCCGCCGCGCGCCGGATGGTGGCGCCATCCGCATGAAGGCCGAGCCGTTCTTCACCGAACCCTTCGAGATGGCCTTGCGGATGCTGAAGAAATCCATGCTCGCCATTGGCGGCGAGGCACCGCAGGAAACCCAGATCTCGCTCGCCAAGCTCGAGCGCCTCCTCAAGAACCTCCGCATGGCGATCCGTGACCAGCGCCCCTTCCGCCAGACCCTTGCCTGGACGGTGATCGCCCATGGCGGCGGCTTCCTGGAGGTCCGCACGGCCCCGCCACGGCGCACCCAGCGGGAGAGCAGCCGCACCGCGCAGGGGCGTGGCGGGTAACCTTCTGCCTTCACAAAACGTGACGATTTACCGCGAGCGCTTGGCAAGCCAGTCCGGCATGCCTAAATATCCATGTGAGGTTTTCCGGCAGGGCCGGCGCAACCGTCACTGTGAGAAGTGTCAGAGATGAATCAGAATTTCCGGAATATCGCGCTCTGGGCCATCATCCTCCTGCTGGTCCTTGCGCTTGTCTCCGTCTTCCAGAGCCCGTCGGGCCGAACCGGGGGACAGGAAATTCCCTTCTCCAGCTTCGTCGAGTCGCTCGACAAGGGCCGCGTCGACAAGGTTGTCGTATCCGGCTGGGATGTGCAGGGTTCCTTCAACGATGGCAGCGGCAATTTCGTCACCTTCGGACCGGTTGACGACAAGATCCGCGAGAAGCTCCGCGAAAAGAACACCAATGTGACGTTCCGTTCGCCCAATGCCGACACGCCCTGGTACATGTCGCTGATCGTCAACTGGCTGCCGATCATCTTCTTCCTCGGCGTCTGGATCTTCATGTCGCGGCAGATGCAGAACGGCGCGGGCCGCGCCATGGGCTTCGGAAAATCCAAGGCCAAGCTTCTGACCGAGGCGCATGGCCGCGTGACCTTCGAGGATGTCGCCGGCATCGACGAGGCCAAGGAAGATCTGTCGGAAATCGTCGAGTTCCTGCGCGATCCGCAGAAATTCCAGCGCCTTGGCGGCCGGATTCCGCGGGGCGTTCTGCTCGTCGGCCCGCCCGGCACCGGCAAGACGCTGACGGCCCGCGCCGTTGCGGGCGAAGCCAACGTACCCTTCTTCACCATTTCCGGCTCGGATTTCGTGGAAATGTTCGTCGGTGTCGGCGCCAGCCGCGTCCGCGACATGTTCGCCGAAGCCAAGAAGAACGCGCCCTGCATCATCTTCATTGACGAAATCGACGCGGTCGGCCGCCATCGCGGTGCCGGCCTCGGCGGCGGCAATGACGAGCGCGAGCAGACGCTGAACCAGCTCCTTGTCGAAATGGATGGTTTCGAGGCGAATGAGGGCATCATCATCATCGCGGCCACCAACCGGCCGGACGTGCTCGACCCCGCCTTGCTGCGCCCGGGCCGTTTCGACCGCCAGATCGTGGTGCCGCTGCCGGATGTGAACGGCCGCGAGCGCATCCTGCGGGTCCATTGCCGCAAGGTGCCGATGGCACCGGATGTCGACCTGAAGACGCTGGCTCGCGGCACCCCGGGTTTCTCGGGTGCCGACCTGATGAACCTCGTCAACGAGGCTGCCCTGCTGGCTGCCCGCCGCAACCGTCGCCTTGTCACGCATCTCGAATTCGAAGATGCGAAGGACAAGGTCATGATGGGGGCCGAGCGCAAGTCGATGGCGATGTCGATCGAGGAGAAGCGGAACACCGCCTATCACGAGGCCGGCCATGCGATCATCGCACTCAAGGTGGCCGGCATCGACCCGATCCACAAGGCGACGATCATTCCGCGCGGCCGCGCGCTCGGCATGGTGATGACGCTCCCGGAAAGCGATCGCTACTCGATGTCGCGCGAGAAGAGCCTGGCCCGCCTGGTGATGCTCTTCGGCGGCCGCGAGGCCGAGATCATCACCTTCGGCCCGGAAAAGGTGACCAACGGCGCCACCGGCGATATCCAGATGGCGACGCAGCTCGCCCGCGCGATGGTCATGGAATGGGGCATGAGCGAGCGGCTTGGCCGCGTCCGTTATGCCTCGAACCAGCAGGAAATCTTCCTCGGCCATTCGGTCAGCCAGTCGACGAACATGTCGGACGAGACGGCGAAGCTGATCGACGAGGAGGTCCGGCGGCTGATCGAGGAGGGCGAGACGGCCGCCCGCAAGATCATCACCGAAAACAAGGAACAGTTCGTGGCCATCGCCGAGGCGCTGCTCGAATTCGAGACGCTGACCGGCGACGAGCTCCGGGCGCTCATGGAGGGCAAGCGCCCGACCCGCGAGGATCCGGACCAGCAGCCGCCGTCGCGTGGATCGGCCGTCCCCTCGGCCGGCAAGCCGCGCCCGCCGGAAGCTGAAGGCGGCGGGCTGGAACCCCAGCCGCAGGGGTAAGTTGCCAAACCCGGCCTGCCGAATCCGAAGGCGGCAGGCTTCAGGACCGGCACCTGCGATAAGCTGTTAACCCCCGGACAGGGCAAGACTTGCCTTTGCAGGGCATTTGAGGCACCCCTAGCCGGCTTGGTCAGGGGTGTTTTCACATGAGCAGGAAGTTTTTCGGCACGGATGGCATTCGCGGACGCGCCAACGGCAAGATCACGCCGGAACTGGCCCTGCGGGTCGGGCAGGCCGCCGGAATGGTGTTCCACCGCGGCGAACACCGCCATCGTGTCGTGATCGGCAAGGACACGCGTCTCTCGGGCTACATGATCGAGAATGCGCTGACCGCCGGCTTCCTGTCGGTCGGGATGGATGTGCTGCTGCTCGGCCCGATGCCGACGCCGGCCATCGCCATGCTCTCGCGTTCGATGCGGGCCGATCTCGGCGTGATGATCTCGGCCTCGCATAACCCCTACGAGGATAACGGGATCAAACTGTTCGGCCCGGATGGCTACAAGCTTTCCGACGAGATCGAAACGGAGATCGAACGGCTGATCGACCCCGCGGCGTCGATCCGCCTTTCCGGCTCGCGGGATATCGGCCGCGCCCGCCGCCTCGAGGGCGTCCATGCCCGCTATATCGAATTCGCCAAGCGCACCCTGCCCCGCGCCCTCGATCTCGATGGCATGCGAATCGTCGTCGATTGCGCCAACGGGGCCGGCTATCGTGTCGCGCCGGAGGCCCTGTGGGAACTGGGCGCGGAAGTGATTGCCATCGGCGCCGAGCCGGACGGCTTCAACATCAACCGCGATGTCGGCTCCACCGCACCGCATGCGCTCCAGCAGAAGGTGCGCGAGATGCGTGCCGATATCGGCATCGCGCTCGATGGCGATGCTGATCGTGTGATGATCATCGACGAGAAGGGCCATATGGTCGATGGCGACCAGCTCATGGCCGTGATCGCCGAGAGCTGGCACCAGGACGGGCGCCTCGCCAAACCCGGCATCGTCGCGACGATCATGTCGAATCTCGGCCTCGAGCGCCATCTCGGCAGCCTTGGCCTCGCCCTTGCCCGGACGGCTGTCGGCGACCGGTACGTCCTCGAGCACATGCGCGAGCATGGCTTCAATGTCGGCGGCGAGCAGAGCGGCCACATCATCCTGTCGGATTACTCGACCACCGGAGACGGCCTGATCGCCGCCTTGCAGGTCCTGGCCGTGGTGCGGCGGGAGGGGCGCCCTGTCAGCGAGATCTGCCACCGCTTCGAACCCCTGCCGCAGATCCTCAAGAACGTCCAGACCCGGGGTGGCCAACCCCTCAAGGACCAGGCCGTCAACCGGGCTATCGACCAGCTGCGCGCGCAGCTCGGTGCCGCCGGCCGGCTCGTGATCCGCCCGTCAGGCACGGAGCCGGTGATCCGCGTCATGGCGGAGGGCGATGATCGCGATCTTGTCGAGAAGGTCGTCGACGATGTGGTCGAGGTTATCTCCAAAGCCGCCTGACAGCCTGCCCGCCTGACAGCGTGACGCCTCCTCGGGCCGGACGAACGATCAGCCATCGGATCGCGTATTTCACCCCCGGTTAGGGATAATTTTTAAGGTTAAGTGCCTCTTAACCAAGCTCTGCGATGCTTTCTCCCATCGATTCTGGCGGCTGCGATGCCGCGCGATAGGCTTGAAGGGAAATCACATGCGTCGCTCGACATGGCTCCGCACCGCACAAATGGCGGCCCTCGTCGCAGGAACCCAGTCACTTCCGGCTTCCGCGGCGGATATGCTCTCCGCTCCTCCGCCGCCGCCCATGATGGCGCCGGCGCCCCATATCGATGCCGGCGGCGGCTTCTATCTCCGCGGCGATATCGGGGTCAGCAACCATGACAATGGCGGCGTCTTCCTGGCACCGGGGGGGGCGAACTTCCAGACCATGTCCTCCAGCCTCGGCAATTCGGTCTTCCTCGGCGTCGGCGCCGGGTATGCTTACAATTCCTGGCTGCGCGGCGATGCGACGATCGAGTATCGCAGTGCGGCCAAATTCCGTATCTCCGAACTCGACACCCGCGGTACTGCCGGCACGGGCGATGACGGCATCAACGTCACGACCGGCAAGGTCAGCGCCGTGGTCGGCCTGCTGAACGGCTATGTCGATCTCGGGACCTGGCACCGAATCACCCCGTTCATCGGCGCGGGTGCAGGTTTCGCGACAATCTTTACCAATGATGTCCGCGATGTCGGCTATGCGGCCTTTGCCGGTGGCACCGGTTCAGCGCCCAGCAAGACCGATACGCGATTCGCCTGGGCCATCCATGCCGGTCTTGGCTATGATCTGAGCACAAATCTCAAAGCAGAAGTCGGATACCGCTACCTCAATATGGGCACGATCAACACGGCCAACGTGGTTTGCACGATCCCCTGCACGACTTTCAATGCTCGCATCAAAGATCTCAGCTCGCATGATATCAAATTCGGCATGCGTTACATCTTTGCCGATGCCGCGCCAGCTTTTGCCCCAGGCCCTCTGGTCCGCAAATACTGATCATTTGATTCTTCTTGCTTGAAGCAGGGGCGCAGGAAACTGCGCCCCTTTTGCTGTCGATCTTCTCTTGCCCACAAGGCAAAAATAGCAGCGCATCCCCAGCGAATATTGTTTTCCTCATTTGTTTCAGCGTTGAGGGTTTTGACCTGCCGCCCAAATCTCCTAAAAGTTAATATTGATTAGAGATTCGCGATGCCCGGTTCCGGTTCCGGTGTGCCGCGGGGGCGGATATGGGAAGCCGAGAGTGAAGCCTGAAAGTGCCACGCGCACCGATCGAGAGGCTGTTCCCCGTCCGGGAAACGATCTGACGCGTTTCCTCTCCGGCCCGGAAAAGGCCGCGATCATCCTGCTGGTCCTTGGTGAACGCTATGGCGGCGAGATCTGGTCCGCCCTCGACGAGGAGGAGATCCGCATCGTCTCGCGCGCCATGTCACGGCTGGGCTCGGTCACGGCGGAGGCCGTCGAGGCCCTGGTTGCCGAGTTCCTCTCGCTGATGTCTCAGGGCGGGGCGGTGACGGGCGACTTCGACCGCACCGAAGCCCTGCTTTCAAAAATCCTCCCGCGGGACCGCGTCTCGATTTTGATGGAGGATATCCGTGGTCCGGCCGGCCGCAACATGTGGCAGAAGCTCGGCAATGTGCAGGAAAACATCCTAGCCAACTGGTTGAAGGGCGAGTATCCGCAGACGATCGCCATCATCCTCTCGAAGATCCATCCCGAACATGCCGCCCGCGTGCTTTCTCTGCTGCCACAGGAACTGGCGCTCGAAGCCATCAACCGGATGATCACGATGGAGCCAGTGCAGAAGGCTATCCTCAATCAGATCGAGGACACGCTCCGCACCGAATTCATCTCGAACCTGCATCAGGCCAACCGCCGCGACAACCATGAGCTGATTGCCGAGATCTTCAACTCGTTCGACCGCCAGACCGAAATGACCTTCATGGGCCTGCTGGAAGAGCGGCATCGCGAAGCCGCCAACAAGATCCGCTCGCTGATGTTTACCTTCGAGGACCTGATGAAGCTGGACCCGGCCTCGACCCAGACGCTGATCCGCTTCTCGGACCGCGACCAGCTGGCCATGGCGCTCAAGGGGGCCACCCCGGCGGTGAAGAAATTCTTCATCACCCAGATGTCCACCCGCGCCGCCAAGAATTTCGAGGACCAGATGGCCGGCCTCGGCCCGATCCGCCTCAAGGAGGTCGAGACGGCGCAGACGAAAATTGTCAATCTTGCCAAGGAACTCGCTGCCAAGGGCGAAATCACCATCGGCAAGAATCGCTCCGAGGACGAGCTGATCTACTGAGGGGTGGGCTGCCCCTCCCCCCAAAGTCTCCTTGACGCGCCGCGGCAAACCACATACCCCTCGACGCGGGTCATCTCCCCCCAACGGGAGACACCCATCTGGAAGGATGGAGACAACAGATGACGACTGCGCCTGCCGCACGCCCGCGCGTGCCCAATTTCTCTTCCGGCCCCTGCGCCAAGCGCCCCGGCTGGTCCCTCAAAGCCCTCGCTGACGCCCCGCTCGGCCGCTCGCATCGCGCGAAGATCGGCAAGGCGAAGCTCAAGCTCGCGATCGACCTGACGCGCGAGGTGCTGCAGGTTCCCGCCGATTACCGGATTGGCATCGTGCCGGCCTCGGATACCGGCGCGGTCGAAATGGCGATGTGGTCGCTGCTCGGCGCCCGCCCCTCCACGATGCTGGCCTGGGAATCCTTCGGCGAAGGCTGGGTGACGGATGCCGTCAAGCAGCTGAAGCTGACCGATTGCGCCGTCGTCACCGCCCCCTACGGCGAGTTGCCGAACCTCAACAAGATCGACACGAAGACACGCGACATCGTCTTCACCTGGAACGGCACGACCTCGGGCGTGCGCGTGCCGGACGCGAACTGGATCGCGGCCGACCGCCAGGGCCTCACCATCTGTGACGCCACCTCGGCCGCCTTTGCGCAGCGCCTCGATTGGCCGAAGCTGGATGTCGTCACCTTCTCCTGGCAGAAGGTGCTCGGCGGCGAGGCAGCGCATGGCATGCTGATCCTCAGCCCGCGCGCCGTCGAACGGCTCGAGACCTACAAGCCGGCCTGGCCGATGCCGAAGATATTCCGCATGACCAAGGGCGGCAAGCTGATCGAGGGCATTTTCGAGGGCGAGACGATCAACACCCCGTCCATGCTCTGCGTCGAGGATTACATTGACGCCCTGCAATGGGCGAAGAAGGTCGGCGGTCTCGACGGCCTGGTGAAGCGGGCCGATGCCAATGCCCGCGCGATTGCCGGTTGGGTCAAGAAGACCGACTGGGTCGACTTCCTCGCCGTCAGGCCGAAAACGCGGTCGAACACCTCGGTCTGCCTGAAATTCACCCATCCCAAGGTTGCCGCCCTGCCGGCCGACCAGCAGGCGGCCTTTGCCAAGGGTGTGGTCTCCACGCTCGAGAAGGAAGGCGCAGGGCTCGATCTCGGCCATTACCGCGACGCGCCTCCGGGCCTCCGGATCTGGTGCGGCGCCACTGTCCAGACGCGCGATATCAAGGCGCTGATCCCCTGGATCGAATACGCCTTCGCCAGGGAACTCGCGAAGCTCTGAGACGCGGCCTCCGGTCGCGTCCGGCAATCGGCACTCGGGAATCGGCAGCCGCAAGGCCCCGCTCTCCGACTGCCGGCTGCCCAGTCCCCACTGCCTCCCCCATTCCCGCTGCCCCTCCGCAGGAGCCATGCCATGACCAGGAAACCCCGCGTCCTGATTTCCGACGCCCTCTCCCCCGCCGCCGTCCAGATCTTCAAGGATCGCGGCATCGACGTGACCTTCGATGCCAGCCTCGGCAAGGACAAGGACAAGCTCGCCGCCGTCATCGGCGAGTATGACGGCCTTGCCATCCGCTCGGCCACCAAGGCCACGGCCAAGCTGCTCGAAAGCGCCCCGAACCTGAAGGTGATCGGCCGTGCCGGTATCGGTGTCGACAATGTCGATATCCCCGCCGCCACGGCCAGGGGCATCATCGTGATGAATACGCCCTTCGGCAATTCGATCACCACGGCCGAGCATGCGATCGCGCTGATGTTTGCCCTCGCCCGCCAGATCCCGGCGGCGGATGTCTCGACGCAAGCCGGCAAGTGGGAAAAGAACCGCTTCATGGGCGTCGAGCTCGAAGCCAAGACATTGGGCCTGATCGGCGCCGGCAATATCGGCTCGATCGTCGCCCGCAAGGCGATCGGCATCGGCATGAAGGTCATCGCCTATGATCCCTATCTCTCGGCCGACCGCGCCGTGCAGATGGGCGTCGAGAAGGTCGAGCTCGATGCGCTCCTCGCCCGCGCCGATGTCATCACGCTCCATGTGCCGATGACCGAGCAGACGAAGAACATCCTCTCGGCCGAGGCGCTGGCGAAGACCAAGAAGGGCGTGCGCATCATCAACTGCGCCCGTGGCGGGCTGGTCGACGAGGAAGCCCTCGCCGCCGCGCTTAAATCCGGCCATGTCGCCGGCGCGGCCTTCGACGTTTTCTCGGTCGAGCCGGCCGAGACCAACCCGCTTTTCGGCCTCGACAATGTGATCTGCACCCCGCATCTCGGCGCCTCGACCAACGAGGCGCAGGAGAATGTGGCCCTCCAGGTGGCCGAGCAGATGGCCGATTACCTGCTCAACGGCGCGATCAGCAACGCGGTCAATTTCCCGTCGATCACGGCGGAGGAAGCCCCGAAGCTGAAGCCCTTCGTTGCGCTCGGCGAGAAGCTCGGCTCGTTCCTCGGCCAACTGACCGAAGCCCCGGTCAAGGCGATCCGCATCCGCTACGAGGGTGAGGTCGGCACGCTCAACGTCAGGCCGATCACGGCCGCCGCCATTACCGGCGTGCTCCGGCCCTTCCTGCCGGAA
Organism: Beijerinckiaceae bacterium; assembly: GCA_027533425.1. Lineage (GTDB taxonomy): Bacteria > Pseudomonadota > Alphaproteobacteria > Rhizobiales > Beijerinckiaceae > Rhabdaerophilum. The sequence goes on from JAPZUD010000006.1 coordinate 237,082, forward strand.
ATCAACATGGTCAATGCCCCGATGACCGCCAAGGAAAAGGGCATCTCGGTCGACGAGGTCAAGCGATCGGCGGAGGGTGATTACGAAAGCCGCATCTATATCGAGGTTGTGGCCGAGGATATGCCGCGCCACGCGGCCGGCACCGTCTACCAGGATGGCAAGCCGCGTATCATCGAGATCCGCCAGATCCAGATGGATGCCGAATTCGCCCCGCACATGCTCTATGTCCGCAACGACGACAAGCCCGGCTTCATCGGGCGGTTCGGCTCGCTGCTCGGCGAGAAGGGCATCAATATCGCGACCTTCAATCTCGGCCGCGACAAGCCAGGCGGCGATGCGATCTGCTTCGTGGCCGTCGACGAGGCGATCCCGGATGACGTGCTGAACGCCATCCACGCCATTCCGCATGTGAAGCGCGCCCGCCGCCTGAAATTCTGAGGCAGACCGGCACTTGCGGCCTTGTCGTCATGCCCGCCCGTTCATGCGTCATGCCCGCCCTCGGGGCGGGCATCCACGACTTGATGCCGGGTCAAGTGAAGTCGTGGATGGCCGGGCCAAGCCCGGCCATGACGCAGAGAGGCGTGCCGCGACAATGACAGCGGTCACGACTTGACCGGCATGGCTCCACCCCGCCCGCGCTCGGCAATGGCGATGCCGCCGAGAACCAGCGCCATCGAGACGGCATGGTGCCAGCCGAACGGTTCGTTGAGGATCAGCACCGCCAGCACGGCCCCGATCACCGGCACGAGATTGGCGAAAAGCCCCGCCCGGCCGGGCCCGATCAGCTCCACGGCCCGCATGAAGAAGACCTGCGCCAGGAAGCTTGGCCCGATCGCCACATAGGTCAGGATGGCGAGCCCCTTGGCCCCGGGCCAGACCGCCTTGCCCATGGCGATTTCCGCGGCAAGGAACGGAATCGAGACGAGAGCCGCCGCGAAGGCCATGCCGGAAAAGAAGGCAAGGCCCGAAATGGCCGGCCGTTTCTTCAGCGCCACCGTGTAACCGGCATAGAGCGCGCAGGCGGCAACCATCAGCACATCGCCGAAATTGATCGCCAGGGCTGCGAGCCGCTCGAGCGAACCGCCGCTCGCCGTCAGCGCGACGCCCATCATCGTCACGATGATGCCGATGATCTGGACGCCGCGCACGGCGGTGCCGTAGGCGAGGAAGGCACCGATCAGCGTGAAGATCGGGATGGCCCCCTGCAGCAGCGTGATGTTGACGGCGCTGGTGTAATGCCCGGCGACATACATCATCGCGTTGAAGAAGGTGTAGCCGAACATCCCCATCAGCAGTGCGAAGAGCCAGCGCTCCTTCAGCACCGGCAGCACCTCGCGCACTTCCTTGCGCAGGAAGAGCGCGATGAAGATGACGACGACGAACCACCGCCCGGCCGTCAGCACCATGGGCGAGATCTCGCCCACAGCCAGCCGGGCCGCGATGGCATTGCCGCCCCAGAACAGCATGGTCAGGGCGAGCAGGAGATAGGCATTGGAATAGAGCTTGCGCGCGGGCACGTCAGGATCCGCCTGATTGCGCGCCGGCCCGGGCGGATGTATCCGGGGAGGCGGCATGATGGAGAGTTGTGAATGTCTCTGCGCTTCCTGATCATCGAAGGCAATACCCGTGAGGTTCGCGAGGGTTACCGCGCGGGGCAGGGCGTCACGCCGGCCGAGGGCTATGGCAATGTCATGGCCGGGCTGGCTGGCGAAGCGCATTACGACATCCTCCACGCCACCGATGCCGATGCCGCGCTTCCCGCCGGCACGGGCTTCACCGATTATGACGCCGCGATCATCACCGGCTCGGCGCTGCATCTCTGGCAGCGCGCGCCGGAAGCCCTGCGCCAGATCGAGGTCGCCCGGGCCATCTATCGCGCCGGCATTCCCTTTTTCGGCTCCTGCTGGGGCCTGCAGGTCGCGGCGGTGGCAGCGGGCGGTGATGTCCAGCGCAATCCACGCGGCCGTGAGGTCGGCTTCGCCCGCAAGATCACCCGCAACGCGGCCGGGCAGTCCCATCCGCTGCTCGATGGCCGGCCGGACGTGTTCGACGCACCCTGCTCGCATCTCGACGAGGTGGCCGTGCCGCCGCCCGGCGCCACGATCCTGGCCTCGAATGCCGTCTCATACGTCCAGGCGGCGGAATTCCGCTTCGAAGGCGGCAGCTTCTGGGGCGTGCAATATCACCCGGAATACACATTGGCCGACCTTGCCTTCCTGATCGACCGCCGCATGGCCACGCTGATCGAGGAAGGCTTCTTCGCCGACGAGGCCGGGAAATCCGCCTATGTCGAGGATCTGCGCGCCCTCGCCGGGCAGCCGGGGGCCCGCCATCTCTGCTGGCGCCATGGCCTTGGCCCCGATGTCACGGACCCGCATCTCCGCGTGACGGAATTGCGCAACTTCATCGAATCGCGCGTGAAGCCCTTCGCCTATGCGCGGCAGGCAGCCTGATTTCGGCCCGGTAGCGGCCTCAACTTCGCCGCGCCCGGACCGATGATCCGGATTTCCCGCCCCTCCGGAGATCCCCGCATGACCCCGTTTCCCCGCCTGGCCCTGTTGCTGGCCGGCATCGCCCCGGCCGCGCTTGCGGCATCGGCCGCCCTTGCTGCCACGATCGACGCGCCCTCCCGCCTCCAGGATGTCACCGTCTATCCCGATGCCGCCACCGTGAAGCGCGCGCTGGAAATCGACATCCCCGCCGGCGAGCATGAATTGCGGATCGACGACCTGCCCGCCACGATCGACCCGGCCTCGCTCCGCGTCGAGGGCGAGGGCAGCGACCGGCTGGTGATCGGGAATGTCGACCTGTCGAGCCGCGCCACGACGGGCGAAACGGGCAAGCCGGAAACGCGGCAGAAACTTGCCGCCCTGCGCCGGGAACGCGACCGGCTCCAGGACCGGATCGATGCCGCCGAGGGCAAGAAGCAGATGATCCAGCGCGCCGGGTCCGGCGAGGGCAATCCGGGCAAGCCGCTCGACCCGGACCAGTGGATGAAGGCCTGGGACCTTGTCGGCAAGGGCCTGCAGGCCGTGAACGAGGAGATGCGCGGCCTGCGCGAATCCCTCGAGAAGGTCGAGGCGGACATGGCCGCGCTCGAGCAGGATTCGGCCCGGACAGCCCCGCGCCATGACACGGCACGCGTGGCCATGATCGCCGTTCAGGCCGCTGCGCCGCTCCGGGCGAAACTCACGTTGACCTATCGCGTCAATGCCGCCGGCTGGCGGCCGGTCTATGATGCCCGGCTGTCCACCCAATCCGGGCAGCCGCACTTCGAATGGGTGCGCCGCGCCATGATCCGCCAGCAGACCGGCGAGGATTGGGCCAATGCGCGCGTCACCCTGTCGACCGTGATGGTCCGGCGCGGTACGCAGGCACCGGACCTTCGCGGCGAGAAGATCGCCTTCTGGGAACGCCCCGTCCCGCGTTCCGCACCGATGCCGATGAGTGCTGCCCCCGCGCCGGAGGCGATGATGGCCGGACAGCTGCGGATGGAGGCCGCCCGCAAGGAAACCGATGGCGACCGCCGCGTCGCAGCCGAAGAAGCGCAGGCCCGGCTGGAGACCGGCGGCTTCCAGACCGAGTTCCGCCTGCCCGGCACGGTCACGCTGGCCTCGGGAGCCGGCGAACGTTCGGTCCGGCTCGGCGCGGACAGGCCGGAAATCAAACTCGCCCTGCGTGCTGCGCCCCTCCTTGATCCGACCGCCTATCTCGATGTCAGCTTCAAGGCTGCCGGCGAGGCGCCGATCCTGCCGGGCGAGGTTCTTCTGACGCGCGACGGCGCCTTTGTCGGCAAGGGCCGCGTGCCGTTGATCGCGCCGGGTGATCAGGCCCGCCTCGGCTTCGGTGCCGATGACCGCGTCACCCTCCGCCGTGTCCCGGTCAGCCGGCAGGCGCGCGAACCCGGCCTGCTCGGCTCGACCCGCACCGAAGACAGCCAGTTCCGGACGACGGTGAAAAACCTGCATGCCTTCCCGGTCGAGATCCTCATCGAGGATCGCATCCCTGTCAGCGAGGACCAGGCCATCGTGGTCGAGCGCCTGCCCGACATGACGAAGCCCGATCTCGAGGCGCCGGACGATCGCCGCGGCGTCGTGGCCTGGACCCTGGCCCTGAAGCCGCAGGAGGAGCGCAGCCTCGTGACCGCCTATCGCTTGCGCTGGCCGGCCGCGAAGGAGATCCGCCCGGTCCCGCTGCCGCGCTGAGCCGCCTCGCCCGACCGGACCGCATCCGCCAGCTCCCGTTTCGCGGGCTGGCGGAAATACGACAATGGATGGAAAAGGTTCCGGGGTGGCTTTACCCCGGGCAGGGCATTGGTTATCGGAAACCTTTAACGGCGGGTTGGGTGGCTGCGGCCGCCGCGGCTCCAGAACCGGGATGGTTTCACATGGCCAATGTGGTCGTAGTCGGCGCCCAATGGGGCGACTAGGGCAAGGGCAAGATTGTCGACTGGCTGTCGGAGCAGGCCGATATCGTTGTCCGCTACCAGGGCGGCCACAATGCCGGCCATACGCTGGTCATTGACGGGATCACCTACAAGCTCAGCCTGCTGCCCTCGGGCATCGTGCGCGGAGGCAAGCTGTCCGTCATCGGCAACGGCGTCGTGATCGACCCGTCCGCCCTCTGTGACGAGATCGACCGCCTCGCGAGCCAGGGCGTGAAGGTATCCCCGGAAGGATTGCGCATCGCCGACAATGCCACGTTGATCCTGCCGCTCCACCGCGAACTCGACGCCTTCCGCGAGAGCGGCAATTCCGGGACCAAGATCGGCACCACGAAGCGAGGCATCGGCCCCGCCTACGAGGACAAGGTCGGCCGCCGCGCGATCCGCGTCCGCGACCTCGCGGAGCCGGAAGCGCTGCCACCCAAGATCGACCGCCTGCTCGCCCATCACAACGCGTTGCGGCGTGGCATGGGCCTCGATGAGGTCGATGGCGGCGCACTGCTCGCGCTGCTGACAGCCATCGCCCCGCGCATCCTGCCCTATATGGACCGTGTCTGGGAAACGCTCGACCAGGCCCGCCGCGACGGCAAGCGCATCCTGTTCGAAGGGGCCCAGGGTGCCCTGCTCGATGTCGATCACGGCACCTATCCCTATGTCACCTCCTCGAACACGGTGGCCGGCCAGGCCTCGACCGGGTCCGGCCTTGGCCCGGGTGCGATCGGCTATGTGCTCGGCATCGTGAAGGCCTACACCACCCGCGTCGGCGAAGGCCCCTTCCCCTCCGAGCTGTTCGACGAAACCGGCCGCCTGATCGGTGAGCGCGGCCGTGAATTCGGCACCGTCACCGGGCGCGCCCGCCGCTGCGGCTGGTTCGATGCCGTGCTGGTCCGCCAGACGATCAAGACCTCCGGCATTGACGGCATCGCGCTGACCAAGCTCGACATTCTGGACGGCTTCTCCGAGATCAAGGTCTGCACCGGCTATCGGCTCGATGGCGAGATCATCGACTATCTCCCGGCCAGCGAATCAGCCCAGAAGCGCCTCGAGCCGGTCTACGAAACGATCCCCGGCTGGGCGGATTCGACCGCCGGCGCCCGCTCCTGGGCACAATTGCCGGCCGAGGCGATCAAATATGTCCGCCGGATCGAGGAATTGATCGGTGCGCCGGTCGCCCTGCTCTCGACCAGCCCGGAACGGGATGACACGATCCTCGTCAAGAATCCCTTCGAGGCCTGATCCCGCATGGTGGATTATCATTCGCTCCTCAACCGTGCGATCGCGAGCCTGGGCAACCCCGATGCGGAGGCCCGGGCATCGATCTACGGTCGGGCGCGCGATGCGCTGCAGCGGCAATTGCGCAGCTTCGATCCACCGCTCGACGAGGAAGAGATCCGCGTCCAGCTCGATGCGCTGGAGGCCGTGATTGTCCGGGTTGAGGCCGAACAGGCCGCTCCGGCAATGGCCGACGCCCCCGAAACAACGGAACCGCCTGAAGCCCCGGCACCCGCCCCGGCGGACTTGCCGCCTCGGGAGCCCCCGGTCATGGACGAGCCGGCGGTCCTGCTGCCTTCCGATCCGGTGATCGAGCCGATCCTTCGCCCGCGCATGCCCAACCGGGGCGAAGCGGCCGGTCTTCCCCGGAAGCGGCTTTCGGTCTTCGTGGGCATCGGCATTGTCGCCATGCTGGCCATGGGACTTCTGGCCCTGACGCGGAACAGCAGGCCGGTCGCGCCCGCCGGTCCGCCTGTTGTCACGGCCCCGGCGGAGTCCGGGTCAGACCCGGCCAAGACCGAGGGCCGGCTGTCCGGCGCGGAACCCGCTCCGGCTGAACCCGCCCCGACACGGCCCGCTGCCCCGGCCCAGAGCCAGGCCGCCAACCCGCCAGCAGCCAACCCGCCTGCAGCCAACCCGCCGGCTGCGAACCCGCCGGCTGCGAACGGCGCGGTCGTCACCACACCGACAACCGGCCGCGCCTTCATGGTGCTCGAACCGGCACCGGGTGCGCCGAACCAGTTCGAGGGCCGTGTCAACTGGTCCTACCTGCCGGATAGTACTCTGGGCGGTCAGAAGAGCCTGCGGGCGTTGATTGAATTCGCCGGATCAACCCTGTCGATCGACTTCTCGATCGCCCGGAATGCCGACGCGGCACTGAGCGCATCGCATACGGTGATGGTGATCTTCGACAGCCGGAACGGCCTCGGCAATGTGCTGGAAATGAGCGCTGTCGAATGGCGCGAACGCGAGGATCAGGTCGGCGGCGTGCTTGCCGGCATCGTCGTACCGATCCAGACCAATGTCTTCATGATCGGGCTTGACAAGGCCGAGGCCACCGTCACCCGCAATCTTGACCTGCTGCGGACGCAGAAATGGATGGTCTTCGAGTTCCGGCTGGAAACGGGCCGTCGCGGCGCGGTTCTCGTCGAGAAATCGGCAGCAGGCGAGCGGGCGATCGCCGAGGCCCTGCGCGACTGGCGCCAGTAAGCGCGAAACAGAAAGGGCGCCCGGAGGCGCCCTTCATCGATGATCATGCATCCGGAACTCAGGCAGCGAGAGCTTCGATCTCGGCAAGGTTGCGTCGGACCGCCCCCTGCACCTTCTCGAACGCCCGGGCCTCGATCTGCCGGACACGCTCGCGCGAAACGCCGAATTCCTCGGACAGCTCCTCCAGCGTCAGCGGATCTTCCAGCAGGCGGCGGGCCTCGAAGATCCGCCGCTCGCGCGGGTTGAGGATCTCCAGCGCCTTTCCGAGCGCCTCATGGCGGTTCGCCGCCTCTTCGGTCCGGGTCAGGATGGCTTCCTGATTGTCCGTATCGTCGACCAGCATGTCCTGCCATTCGGCCGTGCCGTCATCGCGCATCATCACATTGAGCGAGGAATCCCCGCCGAGACGACGGTTCATCTCGATGACTTCCTGCTCCTCGACACCGAGCTTGGTCGCGATCGCCCTCACCTGGTCGGGGCGCAGATCACCCTCTTCCAGCGCGGAAATCTTGCCCTTCGCCTTGCGCAGGTTGAAGAACAGTTTCTTCTGGTTGGCGGTGGTACCCATTTTCACGAGGCTCCACGACCGCAGGATGTATTCCTGGATCGACGCCTTGATCCACCAGATCGCGTAGGTCGCGAGGCGGAAACCCTTGTCGGGATCGAAGCGCTTCACGGCCTGCATCAGGCCGATATTGCCCTCGGACACGACATCACCGACCGGCAGGCCGTAACCGCGATAGCCCATGGCGATCTTCGCCACCAGCCGCAGATGCGACGTGACGAGACGATGAGCGGCCTGCGCATCCTCATATTGCTGGTAGCGCTTGGCGAGCATGAACTCTTCGTCGGCGCTGAGAACCGGAAACCGGCGAATTTCAGCCAGGTACCGGGAAAGTCCCCCCTCACCCGAGAAAACGGGCATCGTGGCGATTGACATCCTTACCTCCTTTGAGCCCCCGAACGCGGCAGGCTCGTCCGTCGCGGTGAAACACCCATCGACGCTGTTGACGCTTATACCACATCGAATCCGTGGCGAAAAAGCGGCAATCATCACAGTTTGGCGAGGGCGACGCGCAAACGCTCGAAATCGGCCGGCGGCGCGGTCTCGAAGCGCATGACCTCGCGCGTGCGCGGATGCTCGAACGCCAGCCATTCGGCGTGCAGCGCCTGGCGGTCGAGCGCGGCAAGGGCCGACTGCGCCTCCTCCGGCAACCGGGCAATCCGTGTCCGGAAGCCGCTGCCATAGAGGGAATCACCCAGCAGCGGATGGCCGATATGGGCAAGATGCACGCGGATCTGGTGGGTGCGCCCCGTCTCCAGCGTGCAGCGGATCAGGCTCGCCAGCGCCCCCTCGCCGGCCGGGTAGCTCGCACTCACGGCATAATGGGTGATGGCGAAGCGCGCCCGTTCACTGCTGGAAACGACCATCCGCTCGCGATTGGCGGTCGAGCGGGCAATGCCTGCCTCGATCGTCCCGCTCTGCCGCGGCAACCGGCCCCAGACCAGTGCCTGGTAGCGCCGCTCCAGCGCGCCGGTCCTGCCATGATCGGCGAATTGCGCCGCGAGATGGCGATGCGCCCGGTCATGCTTGGCCACAACGAGGATGCCGGACGTATCCTTGTCGAGCCGGTGCACGATCCCCGGCCGGAGAATGCCATTGATGCCGGAAAGGCTGTCGCCGCAATGGGCGAGCAGGGCATGCACCAGCGTTCCGCGTTCATGCCCGTTCGACGGGTGGACGACCATACCCGCCGCCTTGTTGACAACGATCAGGTCCGTATCCTCGTACAGGATATCCAGCGGCAGGGCTTCGGGCAGCGGCCCTGCCGGCTCGGGCGCCGGCAGGTTCAGGGTCACGGCCTCGCCGCCCCTGAGCTTTCGCGCAGCGTTGGTCTCGAGGGCGCCGTCGATCCAGACCTGGCCATCGGCGATCAGTGTCTGGAGGCGCGCCCGGGAGAAGTCGGGCAGGTGGTCGGCAAGGCAGCGATCGAGCCGTTTCGCCTTGTCCTCCGGGGGCAGCACGAGCTGCATCGGCGGGCTGGCGGTCATGAGGGCTCCGATCTGCCGGGAAAAGCGGGACGGCCCGGTGTGCCGGGCCGGAACCGCCGCGTCAAGTCAGGCCGCCGGTCAGGTGGTATAGCCCGGGCAAGTCCCGGTCGGCGGCGGGTTGAACTGCACCTTGTTGGCCTGACGCGGCCGCATGTAGAGATTGTCACCCATCTTCACCTTGCCGCCGGCAAAGGCACCGCCGAACAATTCGTTGACGACCTGGGTTGCAACCGAGGCGGCATAATTCATCTCGACTTCCGCAAGGACCACGAAGGTGCGCGGAATCTTGAGGCCGGCCGGCAATGTCTTGAATTCGGTGCAGCGGGCAACGGTCGAGAACGACCCCTTGAGCGAAGAATCCGAGGGCACAACAGACCAGTCGACAAAGGCCTTTCCGGCGCCGTCAATATCGATCGCGATCACGCGCATGCCGAGCCCGGTCGAGGGATGCGGCCAGAGGACGGCCTCCGTGGCCTTGAAGATACTGTCCATGTCAGCCTGGCTGACAGCCACCATCTGGGTGGTCATGTCCGCGAGGGTCCGGGCCAGCAAGGTTACCTTCTTCTCGGCATTCAGGGCATCGGTGGAAACGACCATCCCGACCCAGACCGTCATCATGACGGGGACCATCAGCGCGAATTCGACGGCCGCGACACCGCTCTGCGACAGGTTGAACCGCCGGATCAGCGCTCGGGTCCGAAGCCGGGAATGGCGGAGAAAACGCTGGCTGCGGCGAAGCATGGAGTCCTTCATCGTCATCACTCCTCAGCACGCGCCGTAGGGTTCGTTCTTGAAGGCTGCCGATCCGACCAGCAGGACCTTCCCGTTCGAAAGTTGCGAAACATCGTTCCGGATCAGGGCTGTGATCGACGAAACCTCGTAATAGGCCCGGATCACCACGATCTGGCAGGGCTTTCCGGGATCGAATTTCAGCTTCGACGGATCGAAGACCCCGCCACTGACCGGATTGGGCATCGCGGCATCACCGAACACCGTGAAGGCCCGCACGTCGAACTGCACCTCGCCGCAGCTGATGAGCCAGCTGATCCGCTCGCAGAAGGCGGTCTTGAAGGCCGTAAGCTGCTGCGGCGAACCGCCGGCAGCGGCAACCTGCCCGGTCAGGGTCACACGCTTGGCATCCTCGACCCCGGTCTCCAGCGCTGTGACGCGCAGGTAAAGCGTGCCCGTCTCCATGATCGCGAAGAGCGAACCGAAGAACATCGGGGCGATCATCGCGAACTCGACAGCGGTCGCACCGCGGCGATCTCGCCGGAAACACCGGAGGAGGCGGCCCAGCAGCGAAACCTTGGGTTTCGTGCAATCGGCCTTGGCAACAGACATGGGCAACTCCCGAAAACTGGGTCGGCCGGCGCCGCAGGGCGAACGGCTTCCTGTTTCGGGTATACACAAGAGAGCTTGCTGTTCTGTTTCGCTTTTTTCCACAAATCCGACACGCGGGCTTAACCGGCCCTTAACCCTGTCCGGGCTGGCAGGCGGCGCCTCGCGCGCCCGCGCACGGGCTGTAACATCGGAACCAAGCCCCGGCTGGGGGGCTGCGCTGCGTGGTGGATCGTGGCGCGCTTACTTCTTGACGCCCGGCGCGGTTGCCGACTGGTTGGCCATGCCGTCACGCCGTTGCGCCTGGTCGATCGAGCGATTGAAGTGTTTTTCCTCGTCGCCAAGCGCCACGGTAGGCAGGCACAGCGGCGCGCAATCGTAGCTGCTCGGCTCGAGACCGCGCTGGACCAGCACCCGCCCGGCGGTCGGCACGGTCACCGTGACCATGGATTCCGAGATGATGCTGCCGGACGAATTCAGGGCGATGAAGTTGGTGCGACCGGCCGCGCGCCCCGTCAGGACCAGCACGCCGTTCCTCTGGACCGTGACATCCGCGATCGCCGGGTTCCCGATCACGATCGTGTCCGCCCCCCCCGGGAGCTTCACGAGCTTGGCCTGGTCCATCACGAGGCTGATCGTCTCGACGGCCGGCTGCTCGGCCCGCGCCGGCAGGCCGGCCAGGGTAACAGGGACAAGGCCTGCCGCGAGAAACGCGATGGCCCGAACTTGCCGAGAGGTCGAACGCACAAAACCGAACATCACTGTCTTTCCCGCAAGACCGGAGGGCACAAGGCCCTGCCCGGATTCCTTTCAGTCTGCCCCAACAGGGTGAATGTTCGGTAAATTTCGATGAAGCCCCGGGACGTTGCCCGGAGGTCGTTCAAATTTGATAGAAATGAATCCGGGCTTGCACCGGCAAAACCCTTGCGATCGGCGGGCCCGGAAACCGGCTTCCGTGAAGAGTGCAGCACCAGAACCAGAATAAGACTGGACCTAGCCGGCCTGCATTTCGTAAGTCTATCTTGATATTTGGAAATCATTTTGATGATAACATTCAGTATTTGAATTCTTTCATTCGAAATTAACCAACATATTGAGGCTCCAATATTCAGTATTGGTTGAATTTTATCATTTTTAATTATATCGGACACCCAGATGATTACATGATGGAATCATTTTCTGAATTAACCCAGGCGAAAGAATCGGCGGCTAATGTCGGCTTCGGTTCAGACGCACTGGTTCGGAAAGAGCAGGCGATCAGAAACCTGGAGCAACAGAGTAAGGAGCCTACCATGTCGATTTTCAACCGTTTCGTGAAAGACGAGTCCGGCGCCACCGCGATCGAGTACAGCCTCATCGCCGCCCTGATGGCCGCCGCGATCATCACCGCCCTCGGCACGTTCGGCGGCGATCTGAAGACCGCCTTCACCAACATCGGCAACACGCTGAAGAACAACACCAAGTAAGTTCTTCCGGTGCCAACCGGTTCCGAAAGGCAGGGCTCGCGCCCTGCCTTTTTCGTTTCAGCCGAACATCAATTCGAAGAAAATCACTGATCGCCGATCCTTTAACGAAGCGAAAACGCTGCCGGCAGGCCAGTCGTAGACTTTTGACCGCTTGCCGATCGAACCAGGGAATTGGCCGGAACGCTGCCCGATGGGTGACCCCGACTCGGGGCCCGGGGGGCTTCTCATCAGGAAACCGGGTTTCCATCATGTGGATCGCCCATCGTCTTCTTCGCGATCGTTCCGGTGCCACGGCCATTGAAGAGAGAGCCTGATCGCGGCCCTCATGGTCGCCACGATCATCACGGCTCTCGACACTTTCGGGGGTGACCGGAAGGCTGCCTTTGCCGATATCGGCAACACGCCGAAGCAGAACAGCAGCACCGTCAGGTAAGGCATTCCGGCGCTCGCCGGTGAGGAAAGACAGGGCTTGCGCCCTGCTTTTTTGTTGGCCCGGTCTTCAAACGTGATCTTCATCAAGCGGAAACCCTGATGGAACAGTCCCGTCGCAATTCTGGCTTTCTCCGATCCTGTTAAGAATTTCAGACAAGTCGAATGTTATGAAAGATGCATCTTCCTTGGAGCGGAAGAAGCCTTCTGGAGAACAGAAGGATCGTCAAACAAGATCTGGAGCACAACAATGTCAGTTTTCAAGCGTTTCGCCGCCGATGAATCCGGCGCCACGGCGATCGAATACAGCCTCATCGCCGCCCTTATGGCCGCAGCGATCATCACGGCTCTCGGCGCTTTCGGCGGCGATCTGAAGACCGCCTTCACCAATATCGGCAACACGCTGAAGACCAAGACCAAGTAAGCGGAAGCCTGTCAAAATTGCCGATTGACGGCAACAGAGGAGCGGCCCGAAGCGGCCGCTTTTTTGTTGCCGGTCACCCTTTGGCGGATCCGAATGGCTTTCCTTTCGCAAGGCGCCATGGCATGGCCTCGCCGGACGCCAGACCGAGAGGGGGAAGCCGGACATGCAGCACGAACCCGGATTTCTCGAGCGTCTCGTGCCGGTCATCGAGACCTATCTCGTCCAGACCGCCGAACCCGGTGAGCATCTCTCGCTGTTGCGATGGCAGGTCGCCGAGCGGCACCGGCTCGAAAGCCGGGAGACCTATCCCGGCCACCTGACCACGAGTGCGATCATCGTCTCGCCTGACCTCGGCTCGACGCTGCTGATCGACCATCTCACCCTGAAACGCTGGCTGCAGCCGGGCGGTCATTGCGAGCCGGCCGTGCAGTTCTGGCATTCCGCCCGCCGCGAGGCGGAGGAGGAAACCGGCCTCGCCGCCCTCGCGCTCCACCCCTGGCATGCCGGCGGCGACACACCCTTCGTGATCGACAGCCATGATGTGCCGGGCAAGGCGGCGCGCGGCGAGCGGCCGCATGTCCATCATGACCTGCAATTCCTGTTCGTGGCGGATCCCAAAGCCCCCCTCCTCGCGCAGCTGGACGAGGTAGCCTCGGCACGCTGGCACCCGATCAGCGCGCTGGCGGAGGTTTCGCCCCGCGCCTTCCGACGGCTCGACCGGCTGGCCGTCTGAACCGGATTGTGCGGCAGCGCATCGCCCGGCGTGACTTGACACGAAAAAATCCGGCTACCCCCTGAAATTTGTCAAAATGCGTCTCTATCTACTGGGTCGCGTTGTCAGGGAGAGACAACCGAGCCAGGGAGCATTCTGATGAATCCGCAAGAGCGTGCCGTGATCGACGGGATTTTTGAGCGCCTTCGCAATGTCGCGAACCAGCCGCGCGATCCCGAAGTGGAACGCTATATCGCAGACCTTCTCCGCCAGCAGCCCTACGCACCCTATGCGATGGCGCAGTCCATCTATGTGCAGGAGCAGGCGCTTCTCAACCAGCAGCAGCAGATCGAGCAGCTGCAGGCGGAGAATACGCGCCTCCAGCAGCAGGCGCCGGCCGCAGCACCCGCCCAGTCCGGCGGATTCCTGTCCGGCCTGTTCGGCGGCGGCGCACAGCCCCAGCCGCAACGCCAGCCCGCCGGTGCCGAACCGGCCTATGGCCAGCGCAACCGCGAAATGGCGGCCGCGCCTGGCCCATGGGGCGGCCAGCAGAACCAGCCTGCGCCGGCGGCCGGCCCCTGGGGCCAGCAGGCCGGTGCCCAGCCGCAGCGCCAGGGCATGGGCTTCCTCGGCACGGCGGCCGCTGCGGCAGCCGGCGTGGCCGGCGGGATGATGCTCGGCAACATCCTGTCGAGCGCGTTCGGTGGCGGCGGCGCCCACGCGGCGAGCAACCCGGCACAGAGCCCCGCCGCCGCGCCAGCCTCGCAGCAGGGTTCCGAATCGGCCCCGCAGGAGCCCGGCTATGACGAAGCCAATTATGACAATGGCGGCGATTTCGGCTTCGATGATGGTGGCGACAGCTACGACGTCTGACCCCCGGATCGCGGGTCGATAAAACAGGAAGGGCCCCGGAATCGGGGCCCTTTTTTCTGGCGGCAGGATGAATTCTTCCGCCGGGTCAGATCACGACAACCCGCGTCCCCACGCGGACGCGGCCATAGAGGTCGATCACATCCTCGTTCCGCATGCGGATGCACCCGGAGGACACGGCGCGGCCAATCGTCTCAGGCTCGTTGGTGCCGTGGATGCGATAAAGCGACGAGCCGAGATAGAGCGCCCGCGCGCCGAGAGGATTGTCGGGGCCGCCCGCCATATGGCGCGGCAGGTCCGGCCTGCGTTTCAGCATCTGCGCCGGCGGGCGCCAGTCCGGCCATTCCCGCTTCATCGAGACGGTCTTCATGCCGGCCCATTCGAAGCCCGGCCGGCCGACGCCGATGCCGTAGCGGAGGGCGCGGCCGTTGCCCTTCACGAGATAGAGGAACTTGTTCGGCGTATCGATCACGATCGTGCCGGGCGCATGGTTGCCCGGATAGGACACTTCCTGCTTCTCGTAGCGTGGGTCGAAGCCGGGCTCGATCGGGGCCGGAGCCCGGTCACGGCGCGGACCGCGCGGGGCAAGGCCCGGCTGGAGCAGCGGCTCGTCCTCGAGATAGGGGCTCGCCAGCGCATGCTGCTGGGCGGGGCGGGCCGGAACCGGCCGCGTATAGCCCGGCTGCGGCGGCACGTTGTAGATCGCGCCGCCATGACGCGGGCCCGGGGCCGCGCCGGTCATCATGAACTCGATGAAGCCGCCGCCGAGATTGCCGCCGCCACGATAGGGGTCAGCCTGGACAGGCAGCGAGGCCGTCAGGCCGAGGGGCAACAGGGAGACGAGGGTCAGGGCCATGGGGGTGAGGGCCATGGACGCGCCAGCGGTCCGGGCCCGGGGGGCAGTAGCATTACGAAAACGGGGGTGTTTCATGATTCATCCTCGCAACCAGGGAGACCCTTTCTGGCTCTCCTGACCGACAGAACATGCGGTCTTCCCCAAGATTTCGCGCAAGGAGCCGACTGTTTGGCTAATTTTGTTGGATAACAGAAAGTAAACACGGAATTTTCTGTAAACCATTGTCTTTAGGGTTAATTTTTTATTTTCAGAAAACCATGCCATTTCACGCCATATTTATGATTAATGAATTATTTCAACAGAATGATGAACGCATGAACCTAAGTTTAACTTGTGGGGGAAAAGATCAGACCGAGTGATGCAGAAGGCAAATCCCTATGAGCGATAGTGCACGGCGTTTCCGTATCGAAGGCGGCACCCCCCGGCCGGCCATCAAGATCCCCGCGCCTTCCTTCGTGATGCCGGAGGCGATCGATCTGGCGCCGGCCGAGCCGGTGGCGATTGTTGCCGGCCAGCAGGCTGAAGCCATTTCTGGTCCGATTCTCGAGGAATTGCGGGCCCTTCGCTCTCTCGTCGCGCCTCTGCGCGGCATTATCGAGAACCTGAGCGACAATTACAGGACGGAACTGAAGAGCGTCACCAATCTCCGCGCCGATATCGGCGAGATCGACGAGGCCATCCGCGGCACCAAGAAGGAACTCGCGGCGATCAAGGTCGGCAGCAATATCGGCGGCGTCGATATCGCGGCGCTGGAACTGACCACCGTGGTCAGCCAGACGGAGCAGGCCACCAACGATATCCTGGCTGCGGCCGAAAACATCGAGACCATTGCCGGTGCCATCCAGAGCGAGACCACTTTGGACAACGCCAAGGCGCTGGCGGCCGATATCGCGGACCGCATCACCACGATCTACATGGCCTGCAACTTCCAGGACCTGAGCGGCCAGCGCGTCAGCCGCGTTGTCGACACGCTGAATTTCATCGAGAGCCGGATTCACCGGATGATCGATGCCTGGGGCGGCCTGCAGGCCCTGCATGACCTCATTGAAGCGGAAATCCAGGTCAAGGAGGAAGAACGCGCGACAGAAGGCAGCGCGGCGCTCCTCACCGGGCCGGTTCCGGTCAATTCCGAGGACCATGTCGACCAGAGCGCGATCGACGCCCTCTTCAACTGACACCGCGGCGCGGCAGACGGATCTGCCGCACCCCCGCAAGATCGACAAGCCAGGCGGCCAGCCCGAAGCCGGCCGCCCCGAACCCGATGGCGCCCAATGCCGCCAGAAGTCCGCTATCCCACTGACGGACAAGCGCAACCGGCAGCACCATGGTGAGAATCGCCACGGTCAGCTTGCCGAGAAAACGCGGCGACGGCGCCTGATATCCGGGGCTTCTGGCGGCGAGGAACAGCAACCCCACCGCCATCGAGGCCGCAAGAACCAGACCGATCCCGGCAATGCCTGCCCCGCCCATGCGGGCTGGCCACAGGGCCAGCACCCCGCCGCCCATGGCCGCAAGCACCACAACCGCCATCGCGGTAACCGGCAGGGTCCGGGTCCGTGCTGCCAGCTGCGCATAAGGGTGCACCGCATATTGGATCAGCGCGTACAGGAAGATCCCTGGCGTCAGCAGCATCACGGCATGCCCGAACGGGCCCCGGAAATCCGGCCGCACCAGCAGGACCTCCAGCGCGTCGATGACGAGGAGCAGCCCGAGCGCCATCGCCAGAAGAAGCGACAGCACCATCTCCTGATTGCGCCCCAGCTGCGCCTGTCCGGCCTCGGGGCCGTTCTCACGCGCGGCCTGCACGGCCCGCTGGAACAGCCACAGATCGAGCGCGGAACCGAAGGTCGTGAAGAGTTTCAGCACGAAATCGAGCGCGAGGCTGACCTGCCCCGCCAGGGCGAGGCCTCCGGTCAGGGCCGCCCAACTCCGTAACCCGAAGAACAGGGCGAGATAGAGGAGGTTCGTCACCACGATCGGCCCGGAATAGCCGGCCATGGTGAAAAGCGATGGCAGCGGGGGTGCCGGCTCCGCCACCTCTCCGGGTTGGATTCGAGCCGCTTCGAGGTGCCATGCCGCGACAGAAGCGACCAGGAGGCTTGCGAAGAGCGCCGAAGCCGCCGCTTCGGCCGTTCCCCCGAGGCCGGCAGCCAGCGGCACGAGGGTGATGCCGAGCGCGTTCCGGACGAGGAGGACACTGGCATAATCCCCCTCGCGGAACCGGGCGCGCAGCATCGCCGCGACAAGATCGAGGAATCCGGCCCCGAGCGCCAGCCCGACACCGAGCGCCGCGAGCGCGGGCCGCCCGCCGGGGAGCAACGGCCAGGCCAGTGCGGCCACCAGCAGTGCCAAGGCCACCGAGGCCAGGAAGGCAAGGATCAGCCGGCGCCGCAGCCCGGCCGCCCCGGCATGGAAGAACCGCGTTGCAGCGAGGCGCAGCCATTCGAAGCACAGGGTCTGCAGCAGGATGCCCGCCGCCACGGCCAGCGCATAGGCGCCGAATTCCGCCGGGCCAAGCAGCCAGGCGACAACCAGCCCGAGCAGGAACTGCACAAGCGCGGACAGGACAAAGGCAGCAGACATTCCCATGCCGCCAATCTCCCTTATGGGCCACAAATGGCAAGCCCGGCGCAATCCCCGTCCACCGCTCCGGTTGCATGCCCCCGGGAGAGCGCCTAGAAAGGCGGCAACGCACGTTTTCGCACTGGCTCCCCCGTGACCTTTCCCGCGCTTCTTCTGGAAGGCGTGATGCGCTTCGCGCCCGACCCGGTCTTCTGGATCGTCGGGCTCGGCACCATCGCCATGATCGCCTTCTCCAAGGGCGCCTTCGGAGGCGGCGCGGCGTCACTTGGCGTGCCCATGCTGTCCTTTTTCATCGATCCGATCGGCGCGGCGATCATCGTGGCGCCGCTCGTCGTGCTGATGGATATGTTCACGCTTCGCACCTTCGGCCCGGCCAGCTGGTCGAAACCGGATCTGCGCCTGCTTGTCCCCGGGTTGATCGTCGGGCTGGGGCTCGGCTGGTGGCTGTTCGAAACAGTGGATCCACGCCTCGTTGGCCTTCTGATCGGCGTGATCAGCCTCGTTTTCGCGGCCCAATGGTTCTGGAAACGGCAGGCCGGGCAGGCGGCCGAGGGCAAGCCACCGCATCTCGGCCTCGGCCTGCTGGCCGGCGCGACCTCCGGTTTCACCACCTTCATCGCCCATGCAGGCGGGCCGCCCATCGCGATCTATCTTGTCCGGCGCGGCCTCGACAAACGCCTTTTCGTCGGCACCAACACGGCGATCTTCACCATCGGCAACCTGATCAAGCTGGGGCCCTACGGCCTGCTGATGGCGGCCCGGGCGGAAACGGCCGCGGCCGCCCTGCTGCTTGCGCCGGTCATCCCGCTGGCGGTGATGCTCGGCATCCGGCTGCATGAGCGCCTTTCCCGCGAGGCGATCCTGCTGATCACGAACATCCTGCTGGTTCTTGGCGGCGCGCGGCTGGTCTTCGTTTCGGTGAAGGCGCTCTGGCCATGATCGCCCGCCTGCCACCAATGGCTTTGGCCATCCTCGCCATTGGCGTGCTGAGTGCCATGGATGTGCTGATCAAGATCGTCGGCGCGCGCTACCCGACGGTGCAGCTCGTCTTCCTGCGTTTCGCCTTCGGCCTTGTCGTCGCCGGCAGCCTCTGGCTCTGGATGCAACCCGGGAGGCCCAGCCGCGAGGCCGTGAAGGCCAATCTCCTGCGCGGGGTGATCGGGCTCGTCACGGCGACGAGCTTCTTCTACGCCTTGCAGACTCTGCCCCTGGCCGAGACCATCGCCTTCTCCTTCCTCTCGCCGCTCTTCCTGACGGCCTTCGGCATCCTCCTTCTGAAAGAGAAGCTGGTGCCGCGGCTTCTGGTCGGCCTCGCCATCGGCTTCGGCGGCATGGTCGTCATGGTGCTTGGCCAGGGCGCCGGCGGCCGATCCCTGCCTCTGCCGGGCGTGCTGGCGGCGATCGGCTCCGCCGTGACCTACGCGCTCTCGCTCACCCTCCTGCGCCAGCGCGCGCAGCAGGATGCGCTGATCACCATTGTTGCCTTCCAGCACGTCGTCCCGGCGGTGCTGATGGCGGCCCCCGCCGCCGCGTTCTGGGTCCCGCCGCCCGGATGGGACATCGCGATCTATGCCTGCATCGCCGTGATGGGCGTGGCCGGGCACCTGCTGATGGGCATGGCCTTCAAACGGGCCGAGGCCTCGAAGCTTGCGGTGGCGGAATATTCCGCCCTCATCTATGCGGCCGTGCTCGGTTTCGTCGTTTTCGGCGAAATCCCCGGCCTGGCCACCCTTGCCGGCACGCTGCTGATCGTCGCCGGCACCGCGTTAGCCATGCGCGAACAAAAAACTGCCGGCGCGCCGCCGATCGATCCTGGCCCGTGATATCGGCTCTTGACTCCGCGATTTCACGATCCCATATCGCGTTAGCACTCAGGTAAAGCGAGTGCTAAAGATCCAGGCTGCTCCCCGGCAGCCGGCCCGGCGGAACGGTTCCGCCAGCCAGTGGCAGCCGGGGCGGCCCCCGAAAATGAAACCCTGAGAGGACACCATGACGAAGTTTCGTCCCCTGCATGACCGTGTCGTCGTGAAGCGCATCGACAGCGAAGAAAAGACGAAGGGCGGGATCATCATTCCGGACACCGCCAAGGAAAAGCCCCAGGAAGGTGAAGTGGTCGCGGTGGGCGCCGGCGCCCGTGGCGAAGATGGCAAGCTCATCCCGCTCGACGTGAAGGTCGGCGACCGCATCCTGTTCGGCAAGTGGTCCGGCACGGAAGTCAAGATCGATGGCCAGGATCTCCTGATCATGAAGGAATCCGACATCATGGGCGTGATCGAAACCGGCGCGGCCTCCAAGAAGGCTGCCTGAGGGCTTCGGACCACCCCCCGTTACAACAATCCAGGAGTAAAGACAGATGGCTGCGAAAGACGTTAAGTTTTCGAGCGACGCCCGCGACAAGATGCTGCGCGGCGTGGATATCCTCGCCAATGCCGTGAAGGTCACGCTGGGTCCGAAGGGCCGCAACGTCGTGATCGAGAAGTCCTTTGGTGCCCCGCGCATCACGAAGGACGGCGTGACCGTCGCGAAGGAAATCGAACTGCAGGACAAGTTCGAGAACATGGGCGCCCAGATGGTTCGCGAAGTTGCGTCCCGTCAGAACGACCATGCCGGTGACGGCACCACCACCGCGACCGTTCTCGCCCAGGCGATCGTCCGCGAAGGCGCCAAGTCGGTGGCCGCCGGCATGAACCCGATGGACCTGAAGCGCGGCATCGACATGGCGGTTGACGCTGTCGTTTCCGACCTCAAGAAGAACTCCAAGAAGGTTACCTCGAACGACGAAGTGGCCCAGGTCGGCACCATCTCGGCCAATGGCGACACCTCGGTCGGCAAGATGATCGCGGAAGCGATGCAGCGCGTCGGCAACGAAGGCGTCATCACCGTCGAGGAAGCCAAGACCGCCGAGACCGAACTCGATGTTGTCGAAGGCATGCAGTTCGACCGTGGCTATCTCTCGCCGTACTTCATCACCAACGCCGAGAAGATGATCGCCGAACTCGACGATCCCTACATCCTGATCTTCGAGAAGAAGCTCTCCTCGCTCCAGCCGATGCTGCCGGTGCTTGAAGCGGTCGTCCAGACCGGCAAGCCGCTCGTCATCGTCGCCGAGGACGTCGAAGGCGAAGCCCTCGCCACCCTCGTCGTCAACAAGCTGCGCGGTGGCCTGAAGGTCGCGGCGGTGAAGGCTCCGGGCTTCGGCGATCGCCGCAAGGCGATGCTCGAGGACATCGCGATCCTCACCAACGGCCAGATGATCTCCGAAGATCTCGGCATCAAGCTCGAGAACGTGTCGCTCCCCATGCTCGGCCGCGCCAAGAAGGTGCGCATCGAGAAGGAGAACACCACGATCGTCGACGGTGCCGGCAAGAAGAAGGAAATCGAAGCCCGCGTCGCCCAGATCAAGGCCCAGATCGAGGAAACCACCTCGGATTACGACCGTGAGAAGCTCCAGGAGCGCCTGGCGAAGCTCGCGGGCGGCGTCGCGGTGATCCGCGTCGGCGGCTCGACCGAGATCGAGGTGAAGGAAAAGAAGGACCGCGTGGATGACGCGCTGAACGCCACCCGCGCTGCGGTGGAAGAAGGCGTGCTGCCGGGCGGCGGTGTGGCCCTGCTGCGTGCTGCCGGCGCGATCGGCAAGCTGAAGCCGGCCAACGAAGACCAGAAGATCGGCATCGAGATCGTCAAGAAGGCGCTTACCACGCCGGCTCGCCAGATCATCGACAATGCCGGTGACGACGCTGCCGTCATCGTCGGCAAGCTCGTCGAAGCCAAGGGCTACAACGACGGCTACAACGCCCAGACGGGCGAGTTCGTCGACATGGTCAAGGCCGGCATCATCGACCCGACCAAGGTCGTCCGCACCGCGATCCAGGATGCCGCCTCGGTGGCCGGCCTGCTCATCACGACGGAAGCGATGATCGCCGAAGCCCCGAAGAAGGACAGCCCTGCTCCGGCCATGCCGGGTGGCGGCATGGGCGGGATGGATTTCTAATCCATCCGCCCAAGTCAGGGTCAATCCAATCCCGGCAACAGCCGGGATTGGTGCGGGATGGATTTCTGATCCATCCGCCATTCTTCGCCAAAGAAAACGAAAGGCCCGGGCAACCGGGCCTTTTTTGTGATCTCGGCCCCCTTACGGCGGTTGATCTTGCCCCTTAACCCCGGACGAGGAAGCGGATGCCCACACCCTTGCGCCGCTCGCCCGCCTCGTTCTGCATCGGGAACCGGACGAAGAAGCGGTCCTGACCGGCAAATCCCGCCTTTGCGGTGTAGATCAGCGAAGCCCCTTCAACCCGGAGCGTGCCATGCTTCGGCGGGCGGACAATGGTCGTCCCCGCCAGCGATATGCGGCCCGACCCGCCGAGATAGACCGGAATCGTGCAGGGCTCGCCGGGACGGATTCCCGTGACCAGCCCGTCGCTGCGGGTGCCGGCCTTGCCATGGAAATGGGAATGGCACTCGGCCCGGGCCGCGAGGCCGGAGAGCAGGAGGGCAGCGGCAACAGCGGCAAGGCGACGGGACATCGGCGATCTCCGGCAGGATACGGGACGGTTTGACAGGATGGCGCGGGCCACCCGCTCACGCAACCGGCTTCGCAAACCGTTCCCACGCTTCCCGCGTCGGCGTCGTGCTGGCACCGGGCAGTTGCGGCAGCAGGAAATGCCCGTCCCGCACCTCGGCCGGTTCCTCGAAGGCATCCTTGATCCACGGAATGTATTCCAGCACCGGCGTGCCGGAATGCCAGTAGGCCAGGTGCACATGGACCTGGCTCATCTCGCCGGCATGCGGCGCGACAGGCAGGCGATAAGCGGTGGCGAGATCAGCCACCTGCAGATATTCGGTGATGCCCCCGAGCCGGGTCACGTCCGGCTGCACCCAGTGAACGGCGCCGGCGGCAATGAAGGCGCGGAAGGCATCGACCGTGTAGAGCTGCTCGCCGAGAGCGACGGGAATCGCCGTATTGCGGGCCAGCTCGGCATGCGAGCCGATATCATCATACCACATCGGCTCCTCGAACCAGAGCAGGTCGAGATCCTTTGCCAGCGCGCAAAAGCGCTTGCAGGTCGGCAGGTCCCATTTGCCGTTGCCGTCGATCGCCATTGTCACATGGGGCCCGATGGCCGCGCGGACCGCCTCGAGCCGCTTCACATCGACCACCGGATCGGCATGGCCGACCTTGACCTTGATGCGCCGGAAGCCCAGCACCTCGATCGCATGCCGGGCCCCGTCGATAATCTCCGGCAGGCTGAGCGAGAGCCAGCCGATATCGGTATTGTAGGCTTCCTGCCGCGGTCGGGCCGCGCCGCCGAGCAACGCCCAGAGCGGCTGGGCGGCGGCCTTCGCCTTGAGATCCCACAGGGCAACATCCACCGCTGCCAGCGCGAGATGGGTAATGCCGGCCCGGCCGACCCATTGCAGCGCCGGAAAGCGCGCCAGCTTCATCCAGAGCCGGGTAATGTCGCCCGCCTCCTCGCCGATGAGCAGCTCGGCATAGCAATCCCGGATGCAGGACGTGATCAGCCGATCGGAGGGCAGATGGGCATGGGTGCCGGTATAGCCATACCCCTCGAGCCCGTCCTCGGTCACGATCCGCACACCGACCACACCCCAATGCGTCACGGTGTGGGTGGAATCCCGGATCGACCCTCCCGTGACCGGGACATGGAGGATGAACGGATCGACACGGGCGATGCGCATGGGAGAGCTCCGGTTCGGGGTCAGGTCGGCATTTCGGGTGAAGAAGCGGGCAAAACGGCAGGGCGGGGAAAGGCGACGGCCTCGATCTCCGCCCGCGCATGTTCAATCATCTGCGTGAGGTGCCGGGCGGCACGATTGCCATCTCCGGCAGCAATGGCCTCGGCCACGGCGCGATGGACCGGCAGGGCCTGCTCGACCGCCTCGAGACTGCCCGTCGACAGCCGGAACGAGACCCGCAGCACCGAGGAAATCAGCGGCACCAGCGAGAGGAAGAACTGGTTGCCGGTGGCCCGCAGGATGCCGACATGGAAGGCCAGATCCGCCTCCATATGGTCCTCGCGGAAGGTCTGGCTGGCGGCGGCCTGTTCCATGCGCCGGTAGAGGTGACGGACGAGCTCCCGCTCGGCCGCCGGCTCGCGTCGCGCCGCCAGAAGCGCGGCGGCCGGCTCGATGGCAAGGCGCAGCTCCATCAGGTCCTTCACGAAGGCCGCATCAACCCCGCATTCGAGCCGCCACTCGATCACCCGGGCATCGAACAGGTTCCAGCAGGATTGCGGCAGCACCTTTGTGCCGATCCGGGGCCCGGTAGAGACCAGCCCCTTTGCGACCAGCGTCTTGATCGCCTCCCGGACCACCGTGCGGCTGACTCCGAGCTCGGCGCAGATGGCCGGTTCGATCGGCAGGTTCTCCCCCACCGAAAAGCGTCCGTTGATGATCCAGCCCGCAATCGTCTCGACCGCATGGGTATGGATGCTCCGCCCGGTTCTCATGGGAAATCATCGTATGATACGATGATTCACTGTCAAGCGTCGGGGCCGCAGCTCAGCGGAGCGGGACGAGCCGGAACAATTCACCGCGCTCGCCGGCAAGGATCAGCGCGCCCTGCCCAGCCGGTTCGACCCGCGTGACCTCTCCGAGCGCCGAGAGGAACCGCTGCTCCTGCGCCATCAGGCTTGCTGGACAAGCCATCCGCGTGCCGGAGGCCTGCATGATGCGCAGGCGCTCGCCCTCGCGGATATAGCTGGCCATGAAGCGGTTGCAGCCGGTGCTGCCGGAAACCCGCCCGTCGGCATCGAATCGGAATGTGGCCGGCGGCTGGGCCGCAACGGCCTCGCCCGCCACCGACACGACAAGCCAGGCCTGCAGGGAGAGTTCCTGCGCCGTAAGCGTCAGCGGGGGGGAAGAGGCCAGTCCGGCAGCAAGGATCAGGCGGGCTTGCACGGGGTTCATGGTATCTTCGACCAAACGGTTGCACCGGGGCATGAGCCCGATGGTTGATGGATCAACGATGCCCGAACTGTCGGGCAGGTCAATCGTCTCCGCGCCGGCCCGGCTAAACCCTTCGGATGAAATTATTGCGATTTTGCAAAATCAATGATCTTTAATCCTCTTGAACTTTGCAAAAATTCTGCTTTGTTGCGCGCCAGCTACGACTTTCCGCCAACACCGCTCTTTCAGGATATCCATGATGAACAATCCCGCTCTCACCAACATCGCCCTTCTCGCTGGCCGCGTCCTTGTCGCGATTCCTTTCGTGCTCGGCGGCTACAACAAGATCGGCGGTTTTGCCGGCACCCAGAAATACATGGAGGCCTTCGGCGTGCCCGGCATGCTGCTGCCGCTCGTGATCGCGCTCGAACTCGGCGCCGGCCTGCTGCTGATCATCGGCTACCAGACGCGCCTCGCCGCTCTGGCGCTGGCCGGCTTCACGCTGGTGGCGGGCGTGCTCTTCCACGGCAAGCTGTCGGATCCGATGCAGGCGATCCTGTTCTTCAAGAACGTCGCCATGGCCGGCGGCATGCTGGCGATCGTCGCGGCTGGTGCCGGCGCCTTCTCGCTGGATGCCCGCCGCCGCTGACCGGCTCGTCAGCCCGCGAGGGTCCAGACCACGGTGCGCTTGATGGCATGGTCCTCGAGCGCACCGACCACCGGCACCTCGTAGGCCGCAAGTTCCGTCAGCCCCTGTCTCGGCAGATAGCTCCGCCCGGGATCGCCCAGCAGCACCCGGGCGCCGCGCCGGCGGAGCCCTTCGAGCCAGCCCAGCACCCGCGCCGCCATCGCCTGCTCGTAGCAGACATCCCCGGCCAGGATCACGTCCCAGCCCTCGTCCAGCCCGATCATGTCGCGCTGGGCCGCTTCGATCGCCACGCCGTTCTCCGCCGCATTGAGCCGAGCCGCGACCGCGGCGAACGGGTCGATATCCACCGCCAGAACCGGCCCGGCCCCGGCGATGGCCGCCGCGATCGCCACCAGCCCCGACCCCGTGGCGAAATCCAGCACGCGCCGGCCCGCCACCTCCGCCGGATGATCGAGGACATAGCGCGCCAGCCCCTGGCCGCCGGCCCAGGCAAAGGCCCAGAAGGGCGGCGGCAGGCCCATCGCCTCCAGCTCCTCCTCGGTCTTCTGCCAGAGGGCGATAGCCTCATGGGCCACATGCAGGCGGATCTCGGGCACATGCGGCACGGGGCGGATCTCGGTCTCGGCCCGGATGAAGGCAGCGCGCTCGACCGCGGTGCTGCAGCGCAGGATGGTCATTTCTGTCTCCCGGCGGAGCTCGGACAAGTTCCGGCCATCTTTCACCATGATAGCAAACAAAACCGCACCGTCCGGACCCGCGATGTCATGTTCGCCTGACACTGCGCGCGAGGCGTGATAACGGAACGATCCTTGGCGATCGGCAGAACCCGTGCGGCCAGGCTCGATTGCTGTCAAGAAAGGCCCCCGATGTTCTGGGCGCGCGTGACCGCTCTGACTGTTGTTCTCCTGACCGGCCTCTGGATCGGCTCGGGCTATCTGCGTCCGTCCACCTATGCACCTCCGCCGAGGGCCGATGCCGGCAAGCCCGCCTTCCGGGTGAATGTCGCCGATGTCGGCGTGTCCGAGCACAGCCGTCGCTATGTCATCACCGGCCGGACGCAGAGCGACCAGCGCGTGATCGTCTCCGCCCGGACGAACGGGCTGGTCACCCGCGTCGCCGTGCGGCGCGGCAGCGCCGTCAAGCCCGGCGACGTGATCGCGGAGCTCTCCGACGAAGCGCGCGAGGCGAATGTCACGCAGGCCCGCGCCCGGCTGGCCCAGCGGGCGGCCGAACTGGAAGCCCGTGAGTCACTGGCGAAGCGCGGCAACTACCCGACGCTCAATCTCGAACAGCTCCGCGCCGAGAAACAGGCTGCCGAGGCGCTGCTGGCCACGGCCGAAGCGGAATTGCTCCGCGCCGCCATCCTCGCGCCGATTGCCGGGCTGGTGAATGACCTGCCCGCAGAAGTCGGCCAGACCATGCAATCCGGAGCGGCTGTCGCCGAGCTGATCGCGCCCGATCCGATGCTGGCCGTGGTGGAGCTGCCCGAGCGTCGCCTGGCCGGCGTGCGTGTGGGTGACCCCGCCGAGATCCGCCTCGTGACCGGCGAGACGCGGCAGGGCAAGGTGCGCTTCGTCGCCCGCCGGCCCGGCGGCGTGACGCGCACCTACCGCGTCGATGTCGAATTCGCCAATCCGGATGGCGCGATCGCCGACGGCATCGCCGCGGAGGTCGCGCTCGTCCTCGCTCCGGTGCCGGCCGCGCGCGTACCGCGCTCCGCGCTCACCTTCTCGGCGGAAGGCCAGCTTGGCCTCCGGATCGTCGATGGGGCGAATGTCGTCCAGTTCGTTCCCGTTACGCTCATTGATGATGAGGAAACCCATCTCTGGGTCTCCGGCCTTTCCGGCACGACGCGGGTGATCACCCGCGGGCAGGAATTCATCCGCGAGGGCCAGAAGGTCGAGGCTGTGCCGGAATCCGGGACGTGACCGCATGAACGGCCTGATCCAGTATTCCATCACCCATGCGCGGCTGACGATCGCCGCCATGCTGTTCCTGCTGGTGGCGGGCATCTCGGCCTATCTTTCCATTCCAAAGGAAGCCGAGCCTGATGTGCAGGTACCCATCGTCTATGTCTCGGTCACCCAGCGCGGCATCTCGCCGGAGGATGCCGAACGGCTGATCCTCCGCCCGCTGGAGACGCAGCTGAAATCCGTGGCCAATGTCAAGGAGATGCGCGCCTCCGCTTTCGAAGGTGGCGGCTTCGTGCTGCTCGAGTTCCAGCCCGGCTTTGATTCCCGGCGCGCCATCGCCGATGTCCGCGCCAAGGTGGATGACGCCAAGCGCGACCTGCCGCGCGATGCCGACGAGCCGAAGGTCGTCGAGGTCAATCTCTCGCTCTTCCCGGTCATCATCGTCGCGATGAAGGGGGAGGTGCCGGAGCAGACCATGGTCCGGCTGGCGCGCCAGCTCCGCACCGCCATCGAGCAGGTGCCGGGCGTGCTCTCCGCCGAACTGAAGGGCGCGCGCGACGAGGTGGTCGAGATCATCGTCGAGCCGACCCTGCTCGCCGCCTATGGCGTGTCGCTGGATGACCTGATCCGCATCGTCTCCGGCTCGAACACACTGATCGCCGCCGGCTCGCTCGAGAACCAGTCCGGCCGTTTCTCGGTCAAGGTGCCGAGCCTGATCGAGCGCCCGCAGGATATTCTCGACCTGCCGGTCCTCGCCAATGCCGGCGCGGTGGTGCGGTTGGGGGATGTCGCCGAGGTCCGCCCCACCTTCAAGGACGCCACCACCATCACCCGCGTCGATGGCAAGCCCGCCATCACGATCGAGGTGGCCAAGCGCGCCGGGGCCAACCTGATCGACACTGTCGACGGGGTGAAATACGTGCTCGAGAAGGCGCGGCCGCTCATGCCCGCCACGATCGAGCTCTCGACCACGCAGGACCGCTCGATCACCATCCGCACCATGCTGGGCGACCTGCAGAATTCCGTGATTTCCGGCGTGCTGCTCGTCGCCATCGTCATCCTCGCCACGCTGGGCTTCCGCGCCTCGCTGCTGGTCGGGCTGGCCGTGCCCTTTTCCTTCCTCGCCGGCATCCTCGCGCTGCAGCTCTCGGGCCTGACGGTGAATATCGTCGTGCTCTTCTCGCTCATCCTCGCCGTCGGCGAGCTGGTCGACGATGCCATCATCGTCACCGAATTCGCCGAGCGCCGGATGGCCGAGGGTGTCGCACCGAAGGAGGCCTATGCCCTCGCGGCCAGCCGGATGACCGGCCCGGTCATCGCCGCCACCACAACGCGTGTCGCCGCCTTCTCGCCGCTGCTCTTCTGGCCGGGCATTGTCGGCGAATTCATGAAGTACCTGCCGCTGACGCTGATCGCCACGCTCGCGGCCAGCCTCGTCTATGCGCTGTTCTTCGTGCCGGCCATCGGCGCGCTGATCGGCAGATCCGGCACGCCGGAGGATGGCGCCGCCCTGTCCCGCCGCGGGCCCTATATGCGCGCGGTCAGCCTCGCGCTCGATCATCCCGGCAAGACCATCCTGCTCACCATCGCGATGCTGGTCGCCATTCCGATGATCCACGCCAAAGTGGGCAAGGGCGTCGAGTTTTTCCCCGAGGTCGAGCCGGATTACGCGCTTGTCCAGGTCCGGGCGCGCGGCAATCTCAGCCTGATGGAGAAGGACCGCATCGTCCGCCAGGTCGAGCAGCGCCTTCTCGGCATGGAGGAGATCCGGACCGTCTATACCCGCCTCGGCGAGATGGCCCGCGGCGGCAATGACGAGCTCTCCCCGGATACGATCGGGCTGATGCAGTTCGAGCTGATCGACTGGCAGAAACGCCGCAAGGCCACCGAGATCATGGAGGATATCCGCCAGAAGACGGCCGATATCCCCGGTATCGAGATCGCAGTCACCAAGCCGAAGGCCGGCCCGCCGACCGGCAAGCCGATCCAGATCGAACTCTCCGCCTTCGACCCCGCCTTGCTCGAGGGCGCGGCGAAAAAGGTCGCGGCCATGCTCGCCGCCCGGCCCGACATCACCGATCTCGATAACGGCCTGCCCCTGCCCGGCATCGACTGGACGCTCCGTCTCGACCGGGGCGAGGCCGCCAAGGTCGGCGCCGGCGCCGGCACGGTGGGCACGGCGGTGCAGCTGGTCACCAACGGCGTCAAGCTGACGGAATATCGCCCCGCCACCGCCGACAAGTCGGTGGATGTGCTGCTGCGCTTCCCGCCCGGCCGCCGCTCGCTCGACCAGCTCGACGAGATGCTCGTCAACACCCCCGCCGGCCCGGTGCCGATCGGCACCCTCGTCAAGCGCGAGGCAACGCGCTCCGTCGGCACGCTGAACCGCGTGAACGCGACCCGCGTGATCAACCTCTCGGCGAATCTCGCCGCCGGCGCGCAATCGGCCGAGGTGCAGAAGGACGTGACCCAGGCCCTCGGCAAGCTGCAGCTCGGCGACGGCGTCTTCTTCCGGCTCAAGGGCGAGGACGAGGAGCGCGCCAAGGCTTCCGCCTTCCTGACCAAGGCCTTCGGCGCGGCCCTGTTCATGATCTTTGCCATCCTGCTGGCACAGTTCAATTCCTTCACCAGCGTCGGGCTGATCCTTTCCTCGGTGGTGCTGGCGCTGATCGGCGTGTTCATCGGGCTGATCGTGATGGACCAGCCCTTCGGCGTGGTGATGACCGGTCTCGGCATCATCAGCCTCGCCGGCGTCATCGTGAACAACAACATCGTGCTGATCGACACCTATGACATGCTGCGCCGCGAGGGGCTGGCCGCCCGCGAGGCCATCCTGAAAACCTGCGCCGAGCGCGCGCGCCCCGTTGTGATGACGGCTGCCTCCTCGGTGCTGGGCGTTGCCCCGATTGCCTTCGGCATCAATATCGACTTCGTCCTGCGCGACATCAGCGTCGGCGCGCCGGCCACGCAATGGTGGGTCCAGCTCTCGACTGCGATGCTGTTCGGCCTCTCCTTCGCAACCGTGCTGACGCTGATCGTCACCCCGGCGGCGCTGCAGCTCGTGGCGAATGCCTCGGCCTGGCGCGCCCGCCGCCGCGAGCGCCGCCTCGCTGCGGTCACGGCCTGACGCTGGCCGGCATCGCCTACCCCCTCGCGCTCCGCAGCAGGGCGGCGATGTCAAAGGTCGATTCCCGGCCGATCGCGTCGAAATTTTTCGCCAGCCAGCTTTCCCCGGCTTTCCGGCCCCGGGCGAAGAGCAGCTCGATGAACCCCTTCTCGGCATTCACCTTCGAGGAGGCGGAGAGATCGCCGAGCGCCTTGTCCGCATCGATCCGGTGCAGCAGCAGGCTGCGATAACGATCGGCGGGAATGCGGTTCTCCTCCAGCAGGCGCTGCACGAACTCGATCGCGCGGTATTCCGCCAGCAGCGGCGCGTTGAACGTGATCTCGTTCAGCCGGTTTTCGATGGCGCGCGCCGTTTTCGGCAGTTCCTTCCGGATCATCCGCGTGATCTGAACGATCAGCAGGTCGCGGCTGTCATTGGCCTGGAACAGCGGGAACAAAGCCGGGTTGCCGGTATAGCCGCCATCCCAATAGGGTACGCCGTCGATCTCGATCGCCTGGAACAGCGAGGGCAGGCAGGCCGAGGCCAGCACATGCTCGGCCGTCAGCGTTTTCTGGTCGAAGATCGTCACCCGCCCGGTATGGACATTCGTGGCGGCGATGAAGAGCTGCGTCTGCGAACAGGCCCGCACCTTGGTGAAATCGATCTCGACCTGCAGCACCTCGCGCAGGGGGTTGAGATCGAGCGGGTTGGTCTCGTAGGGGCTCGCCACCCGGGTCATCCATTCGAACCACAGGAAACCGGGTGTCTGCTCGATATCCCAGAGGCCAAACAGCCGGTCCGCCAGCGTGCGCTGGATCGGCGAATAGCGCGCGCCATCGGAAATGCGCGTCCAGAAGGCGCGGAGCTGTTCGCGCGCGCCCTCGCGGCCGCCCTCGCTCATCCCCTCGGCGAGGGCGACAGCATTCATCGCCCCGGCACTGCTGCCGCTGATCGCGCGGATCTCGAGGCGTTCATCCTCGAGCAGCGCATCGAGCACACCCCACGTGAAGGCGCCATGCGCGCCGCCACCCTGCAGGGCGAGATTGAGCGACTTGCGCACGGTCGACTTGCGCATGGTCGACTTGCTCGCGCTCATTGCGCCGTCCAGCCGCCATCCATCGAGATCGTGGTGCCGGTGATCGAGGCCGCGACCGGCGAGGCGAGATAGACCGCAAGGGCCGCCACCTGCTCGACCGTGACGAATTCCTTCGTCGGCTGGGCCGCGAGCAGGACGTTCTTCTTGACCTCTTCCTCGGTCATGTTGCGCGCCTTCATCGTATCCGGGATCTGCCGCTCGACCAGCGGCGTCCAGACATAGCCCGGCGCGATCGCGTTCACGGTGATCTTGCTCTGCGCAACCTCGAGCGCCACCGTCTTGGTCAAACCGGTCACGCCATGCTTGGCGGCGACATAGGCCGATTTGAACGGCGAGGCGATCAGCGCATGGGCGGAGGAGAGGTTGATGATCCGCCCGCCGCCGCGCGCCTTCATGCCCGGCACGGCAGCCTTGATCGTGTGGAAAGCGGAGGACAGGTTGATGCCGATGATCTGGTCCCATTTCTCGTCCGGGAAATCCTCGACCGGCGAGACGAACTGGATCCCGGCATTGTTGACGAGGATGTCGAGCCGCCCGAACCGCGATTCGGTCTGGGCCACGAGATCGCGGATCTCCGCCGGCTTGAGCATGTTCGCGCCGTGATAGCCGGCCTTGACGCCGAACGTCGTCTCGATGCCCTGCCGGATTGTCTCGATCTCGGCCGCATCCCCGAGCCCGTTCAGCATCACATCGGCGCCCTCCGCCGCGAAGGCCCGCGCCATGGCGAGGCCGATGCCGCTCGTTGACCCCGTCACCATGGCCACCTTGCCCTGGAACATTCCCGCCATTTCCCATTCCTCCTTGATTGGACCGAGGCGTTTTATCATGCTGCGCCGCAATATCCATGGCGACGATCTCGCTTTGCCGCGATTTCGGCATTATAGAGAAACCATGGCTTCGCGCGCTGCCCATTCCCATGCCCCCCATCACCATGATCATGCGCATGATCATGGCGAAGCGGATGCCTGCTGTGCCGGCCATGCCATTCCGGCAGCGGAAACCGTGGCGCGTGCCGAGGAAACCTGCCGCCAGCGCGGCCTGCGGCTCACCCCGCAGCGCCGGGCCGTGCTCGAGGTGCTGGCCGAGACGAAGCGCCCGCTCGGCGCCTATGACATCATCGAGATGCTGCGCCCCGGCGGCGGAAGGGGCCCGGCCCCGATCGTCATCTATCGCGCGCTGGATTTCCTGCGCGAAAACGGCTTCATCCACCGGCTTGAATCGCTCAACGCCTTCATCGCCTGCCCGCACCGGCATGGCAGCGGCGAGAAGGTCGTCTTCCTCATCTGCGAGGCCTGCCAGCATGTCGAGGAAGCCGTGGCCGCCCCGCTCTCCGAGGCGCTGACCCGCCTCGCCCAGGGGCATGGCTTCGCTGCACGCCGGCAGGTCATCGAACTGGCGGGCACCTGCCGCCATTGCCAGCCCCTTTCGACAAGACAGGACGGACAGACGTGAACGACAGCCGCCCGCTGCCGCCGCTGGCGGCTTTCGGACCCGCCCCGCGCCACCGCACCATCGGCGTCCGCGTCGGCGAGGTGCAGGTCGGCGGCATGACCGCCGGCCAGGCGGCCCCGGTTGTCGTCCAGTCGATGACCAACACCGACACGGCGGATATCGACGCCACGGTCAAGCAGGTCGCCGCCCTTGCCCGGGCCGGTTCGGAAATCGTCCGCATCACCGTCGACCGCGACGAGGCCGCCGCCGCCGTGCCGCATATCCGCGAGAAGCTTCTGAAGCGCGGCGTTACCGTGCCGCTGGTCGGTGATTTCCACTATATCGGCCACAAGCTGCTGGCCGATCACCCTGCTTGCGCCGAGGCGCTCGACAAATACCGCATCAATCCCGGCAATGTCGGCTTCAAGGAAAAGAAGGACCGCCAGTTCGGCGCCATTGTCGAGGCGGCGATCCGCTACGGCAAGGTGGTGCGGATCGGCGCCAACTGGGGATCGCTCGACCAGGAATTGCTGACCGCCCTGATGGACGAGAATGCCCGGTCCGCCCAGCCGCTGGAGGCCCGCGCCGTGCTGCGCGAGGCGATGGTGCAATCCGCCCTCCTCTCCGCCGAGCGGGCCGAGGAGATCGGCCTCGGCGCCGACAGGATCATTCTCTCGGCCAAGGTCTCTGCCGTGCAGGATCTCATCACCGTCTACCGGATGCTGGCCCAGCGCTCGACCTATGCGCTCCATCTCGGCCTGACCGAGGCCGGCATGGGCTCGAAGGGCATCGTCGCCTCCTCGGCCGCGCTCGGCATCCTGCTGCAGGAAGGCATCGGCGACACGATCCGCTTCTCGCTGACGCCGGAACCGGGCGGCGACCGCACCCTCGAGGTCCGGGCCGCGCAGGAACTGCTGCAGACGATGGGCTTCCGCACCTTCCTGCCGCAGGTCGCGGCCTGCCCCGGCTGCGGTCGCACAACCTCCACCGTCTTCCAGGAACTGGCGCGCGACATCCAGGACTGGATTGTCACCTCGATGCCCGAATGGAAGACGCGCTATCCCGGCGTCGAGACGCTGAATGTCGCCGTGATGGGCTGCATCGTGAACGGCCCGGGTGAATCCAAGCATGCCGATATCGGCATCTCCCTGCCAGGCACCGGGGAAACCCCGGCCGCCCCGGTCTTCATCGACGGCCAGAAAGCCATGACGCTGCGCGGCCCGGCCATTGCCGCCGAGTTCAAGACCCTGGTCGGGGAGTATATCGAGAAGCGCTTCGGGGTGTGAGGCGGGCTCAGCCCGCCGCGGCGAGGCTGGCGAACAGGCCCTGCCCGTCCGTGCCGCCGACCAGGGCTTCCACCAGGTTCTCCGGATGCGGCATCATGCCGAGCACGCGGAGATTCTCCGAATAGATGCCGGCAATCGCATGGCGCGAACCATTCGGGTTCTCGCGCGTGACATCGCCATGGGCATCGCAATAGCGGAAGGCGATGCGGTTTTCGGCTTCGAGCCGCATCACCGTCTCGTCATCGCAGACATAATTACCCTCGCCATGGGCAATGCAGACCTTGATCACCTGCCCGGCCGTGTAATGCCGCGTGAAGGCGGTATCGATCCGGCCAACTCGCAGATGCTGCATGCGGCAGACGAATTTCAACCCGGCATTGCGCATCAGCACGCCCGGCAGCAGCCCCGCCTCGCAGGCGATCTGGAACCCGTTGCAGACGCCGAGCACATAGCCGCCTCGCGCCGCATGGGCCCGCACCGCATCCATGATATTGGCGCGCGCGGCGATCGCGCCGGTGCGCATGTAATCGCCATAGGCAAAGCCGCCCGGCAGCACGACGAGATCGGTGCCTGCCGGCAGGTCATGGTCGGCATGCCAGCTGGGGATCACCTCGGCCCCGGCCATCCGGAGCGCGCGGGCGATGTCGCCATCGCGGTTGGTGCCGGGAAAGGTGATGACAGCGGCGCGCATTACCCCAGCACCTCGACCGTGTAATTCTCGACCACGAGATTGGCGAGCAGCTTCTCGCAGGCCTGCTTGAGCAGGGCCTCGGCGCGGCTTTTGTCCTGCGTGGCGATCTCGATATCGAA
Organism: Beijerinckiaceae bacterium; assembly: GCA_027533425.1. Classification (GTDB taxonomy): domain Bacteria; phylum Pseudomonadota; class Alphaproteobacteria; order Rhizobiales; family Beijerinckiaceae; genus Rhabdaerophilum. The sequence goes on from JAPZUD010000006.1 coordinate 271,934, forward strand.
GACCTTGCCCTGGCGGACGCTGTCAATCCCCTCGAGACCGAAGCTCTTCAGTGCGCCTTCGATCGCCTTGCCCTGCGGGTCGAGAACGCCGTTCTTCAGGGTCACCGTCACGCGCGCTTTCATGGCATCCTCGTCTGGCAGACTTTCCGCGGCGGCGGCCCGGAAACGAAAACGGGACGCCTGATGGCGTCCCGATTAATCGCTTGTGCGGCACGAAGCAACCCGGAGCGGGGGTTACTGCACCAGTTTCGGGCCGGAGGATTTCGGATTGTCGCCCTCGGTCAGGATGCCGAGACGGCGCGCCACTTCCGAATAGGCCTCGATCAGCCCGCCCATGTCGCGGCGGAACCGGTCCTTGTCCATCTTGTCGGCCGACTTGATGTCCCAGAGCCGGCACGAATCCGGCGAGATCTCGTCGGCGACGACGATGCGCATCATGTCGCCTTCATAGAGCCGGCCGCATTCCATCTTGAAATCGACAAGGCGGATGCCGACGCCGAGGAACAGCCCGGTCAGGAAGTCGTTGACGCGGATGGCCAAAGCCATGATGTCGTCAATTTCCTGCGGGGTGGCCCAGCCGAAGGCGGTGATGTGCTCTTCCGAGACCATCGGGTCGTTCAGCTTGTCATTCTTGTAGTAGAACTCGATGATCGAGCGCGGCAGCTGCGTGCCTTCCTCGATGCCGAGGCGCTGGCTGAGCGAGCCCGCGGCGACATTGCGCACCACCACCTCGAGCGGCACGATCTCGACCTCGCGGATCAGCTGCTCGCGCATGTTCAGCCGGCGGATGAAATGCGTCGGCACGCCGATCGCATTGAGCTGGTTGAAGATGTACTCGGAAATGCGGTTGTTGAGCACGCCCTTGCCATCGATCACTTCGTGTTTCTTGGCATTGAACGCGGTCGCGTCATCCTTGAAATGCTGGATCAGCGTGCCCGGCTCCGGACCTTCAAAGAGGACCTTCGCCTTGCCCTCATAAATGCGACGGCGACGATTCATCGGGGTGTACCGTGGTTTCATGAAATCCATTGGTGCCGTGGCTCCTGTTGTGAATGAGCGCCGGCAGCGGCGACAGCTCGGGGGATTTTGGCGCATGACCGCGTCGTTAAGCCCCCCGGCTGATCCGGACCCTAGCCGATCCGGCCTGCGGTTACAATGTTGCGACGCCGAATAACCCGACTTAACAACCATTGATTTCCGGGCACCGGAACCCTATTCCCAAGCACAGCCTGATCGTGCGGGCCCCGCACCGGAGGCTCCAAGTCCCGCAGGCACCAAGCCTTCCCCTTTGGCCTAACGAGAGAAACCCTGACATGACGACATTCGACAATCGCAAGGATGCCGCCGAAAAGAAGTTCGCGCATGACGCGGAGCTCCAGTTCAAGGCCGCTGCCCGCCGCAACAAGCTGCTGGGCCTCTGGGTCGCCGGGCAGCTCGGCAAGGATGGCGCCGATGCCGAGGCCTATGCCAAGACGGTGGTCATGGCCGATTTCGAGGAAGCCGGCGACGACGATGTCTTCCGCAAGGTGCGCGCCGATCTCGACGCCGCGAAGCTTGATGTATCGGACCATGTCGTCCGCCGCACCATGGACGAGCTGATGGCCAAGGCCATCGAGGAAATCCAGGCCGGTACTTGATCATGCCGCCGGCCTTTTGGGGCTGGTCAGCCTGCTGAATTTCAGCATGATGGGCGCTTCCCTCCCGGGTGGCGCCTTTTTGCTGCCCTCCCTTCCCGATCACGGCCGCGCGCCCGCGCCGGGCCGGATCGCCCGAACCTGGACGTCGTCATGTCTGCCAACCCGATCCTTTCTTTCGCCCGGCGCCTCCATGCCGGCCCTGCCTCCTTCTGCGCCTGGTCCGGCATGCGCGATCCCGCCATTATCGAGGCCCTGCTGCGCGAGGGCTTCGATTGCGCCGTCCTCGACTGGCAGCACGGCTTCCATGATTTCTCCTCGATCCAGGCCGGCATCCTCGCCGCCCATGCCCATGGCGCAGCCGCAATGGTCCGGATCGGCGTCGGGCAATTCGCCGAGGCCGCCCGCTTCCTCGACTGGGGCGCGGCCGGCATCATCGCGCCGATGATCAACTCGCCCGCCGATGCCCGCACCTTCGTGGAATACCTGAAATACCCGCCGAAGGGCGCCCGCTCCTGGGGCCCGGCCCGCGCGGCCAATCTCACCCGCACCGCGCCGATCGAGCATCTGCACGGCGCCAACGGCTTCACCCTCGCCATCGCGATGATCGAGACGAAGGAAGCCCTCGCCGCGCTGGATGATATCCTCGCGGTCGAGGGAATCGACGGCGTGCTGGTCGGCCCGTCTGACCTTTCCATCACCCTGACCGGCGGGGAAACCGTCGATGCCGCCCATCCGCTGGTCGACCAGGCGCTGACCCGCGTTGCCGCCTCGGCCCGCGCCCGCGGCAAGCTCGCCTGCGCCTTCTGCATGGACGGCACGCGGGCGGCGGAACTGGCCCAGCGCGGCTATCACCTGCTCTCGATCGGGCAGGATCAGATCCTGCTTCGCCTCGCCGGCCGGCAGGAACTGGCCAAGGCGAAGCTGGGTCTGCCCGAGGGCGCGGCCGGCGCGGGCTACTGAGCCTGCACCCCCGCCTCAGCGCAGGGACTGCGCGAGGAAGAGACCGCCATGATGCAGCCCGCCGGCATCGATCCCGTGGGCCGTGCCGACGGAAAGATGCCACTGGCAGGGAATCTCGGCCTTGCCGAGATGCTCCATCGCATCGAACAGCGCATCGACCGGGATGATCTCGTCCCGGTCACCATGGACGAGCAGGATCGGCGGCTTGCCCTTCGCCTCGGCCTTGAGATGCTCCGGCCCGACGAGATGGCCGGAATAGCCGATGATCGCCCCCGGCATCGCGGCGCGGCGCAGGCCGACATGCAGCGCCATCATCGCGCCCTGGCTGAACCCGACCAACGCCATCCGGTTCGGCGCAACCCCCGTCCGTGCCAGTTCCTGCTCGAGAAAGGCCTCGAGATCCGGCCCGGCCTGCTGGCACCCGCGCCACCGCTCGGACGGATCGCGCATGGTCAGCGGCCACCATTGCCGGCCGGTCGGGGCCATGCCGCAGGGCTCGGGTGCATGCGGCGAGACGAAGGCCGTATCGGGCAGGAGGTCGGCCCAGCTCTGGCCGAGATCGATCAGGTCGTTCCCGTCCGCGCCATAGCCGTGCAGGAACACGACCAGCGAACGTGTCGTGCCGGATTTCGGCTTCAGGCGCGGACCATCAAGCGGGCGGGGCATGGCAAACCTCGGCAGGAAATCCCGGAGGCTCTTCCCTTCGCTGAAGACGGCGCGATGCGCAAGGTCTCCGGAGCAAGCAGGGGCAAGGCCCCTGTCAGGAGCGCGGCGCCGCCGGCTGGCTTTCGAGGACCAGATTCTCGCCGGGAGCGAGATCCTCGCCAAGGATCTCGGTATAGCGCCCGTCCGACAGCCCGGTCAGCACCTGGACAGGGCGCGGCTGGCCGCGATCATCGAGCACATACACGCGCCCGACTGCCACCGGGTTGCGCCGCTCGCCGCTGGTCCGGTTGCGCCGCGCCTCCTGCAGGGCCCGGTAGCGCAGGCGCTGCTCCGGCGTCAGCACCGGTTCGATGGCACGGGTGAACGCCTGCCGGGCCGCGCGCCTCTGCGCAGGATCCTGGCCTGCAGCCTGCAGATCGGCGCGCATCGTCTCGGCATGGCGGCGTACCTCGCGGATCTGCTCCGGCGTGAGCGAGAGATCCTCCTTCATCGCCTCGAACCAGGCGACGCCCTGCGCGGAGACGGCCGGATCGAGGAAGGGGCCGGCGGGGTTATCGGTCTCGACCGAAAGCGTCAATGCCGGCCGGGTGCGCCCTGCCGCCGGGGTATCGGTCCTGGCCGGCGGCTGCCAGCGCAGGGCGGCATTCGGCACGCGCAGCACTTCCTGCCGCCGGTCAGTGATGATGCGCAGGCTGCCGGGCATGCCGGGCAGGAGGGCAAGATCCTCGTTCGGCACGTCGATCGCCAGCCGGTAGGAAACCTTCCCGTTCGCCTCCTGCGGCTCGGGGCCGATCCGTTTCAGCCGCCCGCGGAAAATCCGCTCCGGATGGGCGGCCACGGCAATCTCGGCCTCCTGGTCCGGCCGCAGCCGGCCGGTCTCGGCCTGGTCGATCCCGGCCTGCATCTCGACAAGGCGGAGGCTGCGCGCCAGCACGAAAAACGGGCCGGCCGGGCTGACATTCTGCCCCGTCTCCACCGCGCGGGTCAGGATGACCCCGTCAAACGGCGCACGAAGTTCCGCCATCGCCAGCGCCGCCTCGCTCTCCTTGAGGCGGATCGATTCGCGGTCGATCCGTGCCCCGGCAATCGCCTGCTGGGCCTCGGCGAGGCGGAGATCGGCCTCGACGCCGGCGAGAGGTGGCGCATCGGGCAGCGCGCCTGACCGCGCCCGACCCATCTCCAGCCGGGCCCGCTCGACCTGCGTTTCCGCGAGCGCCCGTGCCGCCCGCGCTTCCGCCAGTGCCGCCCGGGCCTCGTCCCGCCGCGCCAGAAGGGGCACCGTATCGAACCGCGCCAGCACCTGCCCGGCCCGGACCGGATCGCCCGTATCGACCAGAAGCTCGATCACCTGCCCGGGGAAGGGCGCCGGCAGATGGGTGACGTCGCGCGCGGCCAGCACGCCTTCAGCGCTGATGCTGGCAAGGATCGGTCCCCGGCTGACACGCTCGGTGCGATAGGAAGGCGGGGCCTCGGCCGCAGGGCGGCCCTGCCGCGAGGCAACAGCCCAGCCCCCGAGCCCGACCGCGCCGGCCAGCACGAATCCGACAAGCATTCTCATGCGGCCTGCTCCGATCCCCTGATCGGAGGAGCCTAGCACCTCGCCGGGCCGGGCGCATGTGAAAGCTTGGTAAGGAACGCCGGAAGCCTGGTCAGGAATTCGTGATCAGTGCCGCCGGTTCTGGTTGAAGACCATCAGCGCGACCAGCGGTTCCGCTGCGGCGCCGAACGCCGCCTCGATGGCCGCGATTCCGCCGGCGCTGACCCGCTCGACTTCGCTCCGGGCCGCCTCGATGCCGAGCAGGCTGACAAAGGTGCCCTTTCCGGCCGCGGCATCCTTGGCGACGGCCTTCCCCACCAGGGCGGCATCCCCCTCGACATCGAGCAGGTCATCACGGATCTGGAAAGCGAGACCCAGGGCCTCGCCATAGGCCGTGAGCGCCGCCCGTTGTTCCGCCGTCGCCTGCGGCGCCATCAGCGCCCCGGCCTCGACGGCGAACCGGATCAGGGCACCGGTCTTCAGCGCCTGGAGATGGCGGATTGCCGCAAGATCCAGCGGCTGCGGCGCAGCATCGAACCGGCCTTCCGCCGCGAGATCGAGCAATTGCCCGCCGACCATGCCATCAATGCCCGAGGCCCGCGCCAGGGCGGAAACGAGGGCCACCTTCACCGCCGGCGGCAAGGTGACGGCGTCGGAGGCGACCATCTCGAAAGCCAAGGTCAGCAGGCCATCCCCCACCAGGATCGCCGTCGCCTCGTCATAAGCGCGATGCACAGTCGGCTGGCCACGGCGCATGTCGTCATTGTCCATCGAGGGGAGGTCGTCATGGACCAGCGAATAGCAATGGATCGCCTCCAGCGCCGCCGCGACCTGCAGCGGCGCCTCGCCCGTCACGCCGAAGAGCCGGGCCGATTCCAGCACCAGATAGGGCCGCATCCTTTTGCCGCCGGCGAAGGCGGCATGACGCATCGCCGCCACCAGCCGCGGCGGGCGGCCCGGCCGGTCGAGCCACCCGGCAAGGCAGGAATCGACCGCGCGGGCATGGTTTTCGAGCCGGCTGGCAAGGGCGGAAAGGATGGCGTCGGTTTCGGTCATGCGATACTTCCGGCTGGCGAGACGTTCCGGGCGGATCCGGCCCCTCTTCGATTAAGCGCGAATCCATCACGGCAACAAGCATGACGTTTTGGGCTGGCTTTTCCCGTCGAAAGCGATTATGGACCGCGCTTCACGATTATCCCGGATCGAAAATCTGGCAGGTCCGCCAAGCGGACATCCGCAGGAGTTGAGAAAATGGCTGTTCCGAAAAAGAAAGTCTCGCGCATGAAGCAGGGCCACCGCCGGTCGGCCGATGCGCTGAGCGCCCCGAGCTATATCGAGGACAAGAATTCCGGCGAACTTCGCCGCCCGCATCACATCGACCTGAAGACCGGCATGTATCGCGGCCGCCAGGTCCTGACGCCGAAGACCCAAGCCTGATTTTCCGGGCCTGACCTGCCCCTGCAAGGGGCCGCGACGTTCCTTTGTCGAAATCCAGCCCGCAGCGTTCACTCGCTGCGGGTCTTTTTGCGAGCCCGGCTGGGGCCGGCTAACCGATTCAGGCGGTCTCGACCAGCCGCAGGAACGAGAGCGGCCGCGCCGAGGGCCGGCTCGCCAGCGCAGAGCCGTAGGCGTTCAGGCGTTGCTCGGCGAGATCGCGCCGGCCAAGCGCCTTGCGCAGGTCGGCATCGACACCCACCAGCACCTGGACAAGGAAGGCCGGCTGGCGCCTGTCCTCTCGGGGGGCCGCGGGCTGGCGCGGCGCCTGCCCCTGACCATCGCGGGACGGGTTCTGCCCGGTCTGGCGGCCGGATGTTTCGGAATGATACGGAACGAGGGCTTTGATCGTGCTCATGCCGGGACCCCGGCAAGGCCCATGCCAGTGCCCCGCCCGGCTTAGCCAAACCTTTACCCTTGATCGGCATAGTTTACGGGCTGCGGTTCAGGCCGGTTGATGGCCATGCTGCGCATTATCGGGATTGACAGGGGCCGGACCGGCACATGAACAACCAGAATGGCCTTCGGCCGGATCCCGCCGGCCCTGCCCCGGAACACGCGCCGGATGTCGCCACGGGCGGCTTCGACATTGCCCATGCCGGCACCGATCTCGGCGAGGCCACCTATTCCTGGAACATCGAGACCGACCACGTGACCTGGAGCGTCGATGCGGCCCAGATCTTCGGGGTCCGGGATCTCTCGCCGCTCAGCACCGGCACCGTCTTCGCAACGCTTGTCGACCAGGCGAGCCCCACTTCCCGCCACGCCGAGATTTTCGAGAGCGAGGGCCGCGATCCCGGGACAGGCGTCAATTTCGCTGCCCGCTACCTCGTCAACCCAGCGCCGGGCACCCGGTTCTGGATCGAGGATAGCGGCCGCTGGTTCGCCAACGAGGCCGGCCGGCCTCGCCTCGTCCACGGGGTCTGCCGGCGCATCCTCGCGCCGACTGCCGAGGAGATGGCGCTGGTGACCAAGCGCCAGTATGATCCGGCGACCGGCGCCCTGACCCGCGCCGATTTCTGCAACGCCCTTGCCCATGCGATTGACAGTACCGCGAAGGATACGCGGGGCCTGGTCCTGATGATGGTGGCGATCAACGATCTTGCCCAGCTGAACCGGCAATATGGCTATCAGATCGGCGACGAGGTGATTGCCGCCATCGTGCGCCGCCTGCGCGGCATGATCCGCCGCCGCGATACGCTCGGCCGCTACGCCACCAACAAGATCGGGCTGATCCTTGCGCCCAGCCTGGCCGAACATATGGAATTCGTGGCCAACCGCCTTGCCTCGGGCATCCGCTCGCAGCCGATCGAGACCAGCGCCGGTTCCATTTCCGTCTCGGTCCATATCGGCGGCGTCGCCGTTCCGCTGGAAGCGAAAACGACGATGGAAGCGCTCCATGCCTGCGAGGAAGCGCTCACCGATGCCGGCGAGCGGGGCGACACCACCTTTGTCGCCTATTCGAGCAACCCGGATATCGCCTCGCAGCGCTCGACGAACCGCGAATCAACCGATCTCGTCCTCTCGGCACTGAACGAGCGCCGGATCCGCTTGGCCTTCCAGCCGATCGTCTCCTCGAAAACCGGCAATATCGCGATGTACGAATCGCTGGTGCGCATGGTCACGCCCGAGGGCGAATGGCTTGGCGCCTCGCAGATCGTGCCTGTGGCGGAACGGCTCGGCTTCCTGCATCTCGTCGACCACCGCGTGATGGAACTTGCCATCGAGACTTTGCGCGAGCGGCCGGACATCACCCTCACCTTCAATGTCGGGGTCGACACCGCCCTTCACCATGACTGGATGGCCGCCTTCCGCGCGCAGATCGCGCTCGACCGCAGCGTCGCCGCCCGGCTGATCGTCGAGATCACCGAAACCTCGCTCATCGAGGACATCAACGCCGCGCGCAGCCTGATCGAGGGCATCAAGGAATGCGGCGCCCGCGTTGCCATCGATGATTTCGGCGCCGGGCATACCTCGTTCCGCAACATGCGCCTGCTGCCGATCGACATCCTCAAGATCGACGGCACCTTCATCAAGAATCTCGCCCGCTCGGCGGATGACCGGTTTTTCGTGCAGACCCTGCTGCAGCTCGCCCGCCATCTGAAGATCGAGACTGTCGCCGAATGGGTCCAGGACGAGGAAACCGCCGCGCTGCTCACTTCCTGGCGGGTCGAATACCTGCAGGGTGACTTCCTCGGCACGGCGATGGATGGCATGCCCGCCCGGAAGACCGAATCGCCGGCGCGGCGCCTCGCCTGAAGGCGGGCTACCCCGCCTGCCATCAAGCTCTCCGCGTGGATGAGGGGCGTCGGGCTCAGGCCCGCGCCCTCATTTTCCCTTCTTCCGGGTGGGATCGGCTTCCGTCTCGCCAGCCTTCGGCGGGGCAAAGGGCGTGAAGGCCCGCATGGCCTCCTGGAAGATCGCCATATTGTTGCGCACCTGCTCCTCCATGGCCGCGGCCATGGGGTTCTGGCCGAACGCGCCGGCGGTAAAGGCATTGGTGCCGAAGCCCTTGGCGAATTGCTCGCGGAGTTTCTGCTGGTCGGCCATGAACTGACCGAGCGAGAATTCGAGATAGCGCGGCACGAGGGCCTGCATGTTGTCGCCATAGAACTGGATCAGCTGGCGCAGGAACGCAATGGGCAGCAGGAACTGGCCCTTGTTCTCCTGCTCGAAGATGATCTGCGTCAGCACGGAGCGGGTGATGTCCTCGCCCGTCTTGGCATCGGTCACCTGGAATTCCTCGCCCTGACGGACCATAAGCGCCAGATCTTCCAGCGTCACATAGGAGCTGGTGCCCGTGTGGTAGAGGCGCCGGTTCGCATATTTCTTGATGACCGTCGGTTCTTTCGAGCCCTGCTCCGCCATGCCGTCTCCCTGTGCCGGTTCTGCGCCACGCCACGCGCTCGCCCTGCGAACATAGTGGCCCAGGCGGCACCTATCACGCAAACGCAACCATCGTATGCCCTTCTTACTCTTGTTTCTGGCTTGACGATAGTTTCTTGGCAAGTCTGATAGAGGGAAGAGTTAAGCCCGAAGCCTGAGGAACAGGTCGGGCCGGAACGAGGCGAGGAGAGCTAAATGTCGAAATCGATTGTTATCGCGAGCGCGGCCCGGACCCCCGTCGGGTCCTTCAACGGCGCTTTTGCCGAAATGCCCGCGCACCAGCTCGGTGCCCTCGCCATCAAGGGCGCGCTGGACCGCGCCAAGGTTTCCGGCGAGGAAGTCGACGAGGTGATTCTCGGCCAGGTCCTCTCGGCCGGCCAGGGCCAGAACCCGGCCCGCCAGGCCGCGATGGCGGCCGGCATTCCCCAGGAAAAGACGGCCTGGGCGCTGAACCAGCTCTGCGGTTCGGGCCTGCGCACCGTGGCGATCGGCATGCAGCAGATCGCCAACGGCGACGCGCAGATCATCGTGGCCGGCGGCCAGGAATCCATGACGCTCTCGCCGCATGTCGCCTATCTGCGCGCCGGCACGAAAATGGGCGACATGAAGATGCTCGATTCGATGCTGAAGGATGGCCTGCTCGATGCCTTCCAAGGCTATCATATGGGCACCACCGCGGAGAACATTGCCGCGAAATGGCAGCTCACCCGCGAGGAACAGGATGCCTTTGCCGTCGGCTCGCAGAACAAGGCCGAGGCCGCCCAGAAGGCCGGGAAGTTCAAGGACGAGATCATCGCCGTCACGGTGAAGACCCGCAAGGGCGATATCGTCGTCGATGCCGATGAATATCCCCGCCACGGCGCCACGCTCGACGGCATGGCGAAGCTGAAGCCCGCCTTCTCGAAGGATGGCACCGTCACTGCCGGCAACGCCTCCGGCATCAATGACGGCGCGGCCGCCGCAGTCCTGATGAGCGAAGCGGAAGCCGCCCGCCGCGGCGTCACCCCGCTGGCCCGCATCGTCTCCTGGGCGACCTGCGGCGTCGACCCGGCCATCATGGGCACGGGCCCGATCCCGGCCTCGCGCCGGGCACTGGAAAAGGCCGGCTGGAAAGTCTCCGATCTTGACCTCGTCGAGGCCAACGAGGCCTTCGCGGCCCAGGCCCTCGCCGTGAACAAGGATATGGGCTGGGACCCGGCGATCGTGAACGTCAATGGCGGCGCCATCGCCATCGGCCATCCGATCGGCGCCTCCGGCGCCCGCATCCTGAATACCCTGCTTTTTGAAATGCAACGCCGGGGGGCCAGGAAGGGCCTCGCGACGCTCTGCATCGGCGGCGGCATGGGCGTCGCCCTGTGCGTCGAACGTTGATTGCTTATATTTTTCAGGAGATTGAATGGAAAAGACGACAACGCTGTATCGCCTCCTGACCGGACCGGATGACGCCAGTTTCTGTCACCGCGTCAGCGAAGCGCTCAGCCGGGGCTGGCAATTGCATGGCAGCCCCAGCCTGACCTACGATGCCGGGCGCAAGCAGGTCATCGCAGGCCAGGCGATCATCAAGGTCAGGGCCGGTGGCTATGCGCCGGATCTCGACCTGAAATCGGAATAGGCGGGACTTCCCGCCAGGACGACCGGGCGGGGGCAACCCCGCCCTTCTCATCGGCGAGGGGCCTTCCCGCAAGGGCCGGCCCGCCCGCCGCACCAACCAGACGCTGTCCGGGCGCGAAGAACCGGCAGCAGAAAAAGGCCGCAGCGTTCGAGGAGGAACATCATGGCACGGGTAGCATTGGTTACGGGGGGGTCGCGCGGGATCGGCGCGGCGATCTCGAAGGCCCTCAAGGCGGCGGGATACAATGTGGCGGCCAGCTATGCCGGCAATGACGAGGCCGCAGCGGCCTTCACCAAGGAAACCGGCATCCCGACCTACAAATGGGACGTCTCGGATTTCGATGCCTGCGCCGCCGGCGTGGCGAAGGTCGAGGCCGAGCTCGGCCCGGTCGACGTGCTGGTCAACAATGCCGGCATCACCAAGGACGGCATGTTCCACAAGATGACGAAGGACCAGTGGTATGGCGTCATCAACACCAACCTCAATTCGCTGTTCAACATGACCCGCCCGGTCTGGGAAGGCATGCGCGCCCGCAAGTTCGGCCGTGTGATCTGCATTTCCTCGGTCAATGGCCAGAAGGGCCAGATGGGCCAGGTGAACTATTCGGCCGCCAAGGCCGGCGATATCGGCTTCGTCAAGGCGCTCGCCCAGGAAGGCGCCCGCGCCGGCATCACCGTCAACGCGATCTGCCCCGGCTACATTGCCACCGAGATGGTCCGCGCGATTGATCCGGGCGTGCTGGAAAAGGCGATCCTGCCGCAGATCCCGGTCGGGCGCCTCGGCGAGCCGGAGGAAATCGCCCGCGCGGTGGTGTTCCTCGCGGCGGACGAGGCCGGCTTCATCACCGGCTCGACCCTCTCCGCCAATGGCGGCCAGCTGATGAGCTGAGGCTCAGGCAAGGTCGGCAAGAACGGCTTCGTGGCCCTCCACGAAGCGGCTCTTGCCTTTCTCCCCGATCCGATGGCCTTCCGCCTCGAGGAAGGCCGCCTGCAGCCGGATCCCGCCGGGATATTTCGGATTGAGCGAGCCGTCCGAACGCAGGGCGCGCCAGAACGGTGTCACGGCCTCGGTCCCGAGTTCCCGCATCTCCAGCGCCGCACGGGCGGCAATCCCGATGAAGATCGCCGTCGAGACCGGGCAGGCAATCGTCGTGCCGTGCCGCCGGGCAAGGCATTGCCGGATGTCGTCGAGCGTTGTCACCCGGCCCGCCGGCACCTGCCGCAGGATCGAATCGACTTCGGCAGGCGTTGAGACGATCATGGACGCTCCGGGCGGGCCCCAATGCCGTGCGCCCTCGGGCAGGGATTCCACCCTTTTGGGCTGCCGGACCTGCTGCAACTGCGCAATCGCCGATTTCGCCATCTCTCCTCCTCCGGGACGGGTTGATCCTTGGCGAATCCTGCCGCGGACCGCGCCCTTCGGCAACCGGTCAACCGGGCCGTGATTTCTATCTCAGGTTGCTGACTTCGCCCACGCCGAAAGCCGCGCAGGCTCGCGCCGCGCGGATATGGCGAAGGAAAGCGGGGTCCCGCCGGCTTCGTCGCCGGTTCGGAAACGTAAAGAGGGTGGGCGTGAACCGGCCCGGAAGGCAAGGCGGGACCCCGTTCCGGCGGGGGCTGCGAGAATTCGCGGCTTCCCCCGCCGTTCACCGCGGGGAGGAACGGTCCGGATCCGGCCTTGTTCCCGTGGCGATGGGTGCAGTCTAGGCCCGGTCCGCCTCAGCGGGGAAAACCCGCCCCATTCAGCCAGCGCACAACATCGCAAGGCGCTGATCCGGCAAAGGTTTTTCCTTCCGATCCACACAAGGCGCGCGCTGTCGAAAGTTTTTCTGTCGCCCCCGGGGCTTTCCAGCAGGCGGGCGGCGGCGTATTGCCTCGCAGCATGACCTTGCCTGACACTGCTTCCCGCCCGGGCCTTTCCCTTTCCACCCTGGCCGGCCTCGGCGCCATCCTGCTCTGGGGCCTTCTTGCCCTGCTGACGGCCTCGACCGCCGGCGTGCCGCCCTTCCTGCTGACAGCGCTCACCTTCGCGATCGGCGGCGGGCTTGGCCTCCTCGTGCTGATCCTGCGCGGGCAACTCGGCCGGCTGCGCCAGCCTGCCGGCGCATGGGCGCTCGGTGTGGGCGGCCTGTTCGGCTACCATGCCGTCTATTTCGCCGCGCTGAAATCCGCCCCGCCGGCCGAGGCGAGCCTCATCGCCTATCTCTGGCCGCTGCTGATCGTGCTCTTCTCGGGCCTGCTGCCGGGCGAGAAGCTGGGCCTGCGCCCGGTTTTCGGCGCGATTGCCGGGTTTGCCGGCGTGCTGCTGCTGGCCCTCGCCAAAGGCGGGATCGGCGCCGGCTCGGCAATCCCCTGGCTGGGTTACGGCCTGGCCCTCGCCTGCGCTTTCCTCTGGGCCGGCTATTCCGTGCTCTCGCGCCGCTTTGCCGAGGTGCCGACCGAGGCCGTTGTCGGCAATTGCCTCGTCACGGCGCTGCTCGCCGCCCTCGCCCATCTCGCGCTCGAACCGGCCGGCCTGCCGCAGGGCGCGGGAACCTGGCTGGCGATCCTCGCGCTCGGGCTCGGCCCGGTCGGCGCAGCCTTCTTTCTCTGGGATATCGGGATGAAGAAGGGCGATATCCGCTTTCTCGGCACTGCCTCCTACGCGGCGCCGGTGATCTCGACCCTCGCGCTGGTGGCGGCAGGCCGGGCGGAAGCCGGCTGGCCCCTCGCCCTGGCCTGCCTGCTCATCGTCGGCGGTGCGGTGATCGCAAGGCCGCGCTGAACCTCAGCGCTTGCGGCGCCAATAGGCGGCGGAATAGACCGGCACGAAGCCCAGCGAGCCATAGAGCCCCTGCGCCGCTTCGTTCTCGCTGGCAACCTGCAGGAACATCCGTTTCGCCCCGGCCTGATGCGCCCAGGCAATGATGCCCGATACCAGCCGGCGGCCATGGCCCTTGCCGCGCCTGTCCGGATCCACCATGACCGACCCGAATTCCGCCATGCCGCGATCGACCGAAACCAGCGCATAGGCCACCGGTTCGCCCCCCTCAAGCAACGTCGCGAAGCGCGTCGGCACGCGGATATTGCTGACAATGCCCTGCAAGGCGGCGACATCGCGCTTGGCCCCGCTCTGCCAGCGGCAGGCGCCTTCGAGCCAGTCCGGCCCCGGCAGCGTATCGAGCCTGAGGCCGGCGGGAATCTCTGCCGACCGGGCCTCGCCGATCATGCCGATCGAGCCATCCTCGGCCGCATAGCCATCCTGTTCCAGCATCCGCATCACGGCCGGGCGGACCAGCGGCGAGAGCCGGATCGACGGCGGCAGCCCGGCCGCATTGTAGAGGCATTCGATATGCCGCAGGGTCTCGGAATCGAGATTGCTGGCGGGCTTGACGCAGCAGGCCGAGTTCGCGCGGCCGGAATAGCCCCTCGCGAACCGGCAGAGCCAGTCGCCGACCAGCACGGTCTGGTGGCTCGGCCAGCAATTGATCAGACGTTCCTCGCAGGCCTGCACATCGCCGAGGCCCCCGAACAAAGCTGCGCTCATGCCCGGCCTCCCGGCTTGCGCGGCGTCGGCCGCCAGTCCGGCGGGGCCATCTCGAACCCGTCGAAGGTGAAGCCCGGCGCGACCGTGCAGCCCACCAGGGTCCAGGCGCCTAGGGAGGTCGCGCTCTGCCAATGGCCCTTCGGCACGATGATCTGCGGCCGTTGGCCTGCCTCGAGTACCGGGCCGAGATGCTGCGCCGCCGCATCATGCCCGTTCGGGCTGATCGTGATGACCATCGGAGCGCCGGCATAATAGTGCCAGATCTCGGCCGCATCGACACGGTGCCATTCGGATACCTCGCCCGCCTCGAGCAGGTAATAGATCGCCGTGCCGACCGAGCGCCCCGCCGCATCGGCCTCGGGGTCGCGGAAGGTCTCGCGGAAATGCCCGCCTTCCGGGTGGGGCTGCAGCCCGAGCTGGGCGATGATCGCGCGCGCGGTGAGCGCCGTCTGGCTTCCGTCGGACATGCCCGCCCCTCAGAACCGGTTCTTGGCTTCGCGCAGGGCGGCGAATTCGGCAAGGTCCTTCGCCTTGACGAACACATTCGTGGCCCGCTCCGCGCCGATCGTCGTCGGCAGCGTGAAGTCACCCGCCGCGCGCTGCGCCTCGACCCGCGCGAGGCGGGCAGCAATGGCCTCGTTCTCCGGGGCGATATGGGCGCAGAAACGGGCATTCGAGAGCGTGTATTCATGCCCGCAATAGACGCGCGTTTCCTCCGGCAGCGTGGCGATCCGCATCACCGAGGCATGCAGCTTCTCGATGGTCGAGCTGATCACCCGGCCGCAGCCCATCGCGAAGAGCACATCGCCGGCAAAGAACACGCCGTCCCCGGCGAAATGAAAGGCGACATGGTCCTCGCAATGACCCGGCACATGCCAGACCGCCGCCTTCAGCGCGCCGACCTCGACCGCGTCGCCCTCGCCGACATAGCGATAGGCCTGCGGCACAGCCTCGCGCGCCAGCACCGGCGCGATCACCATGGCGCCATGCGTGGCGACGAGGGCGGGGATGCCGTCGATATGGTCCGCATGCTGGTGCGTCACGAGGATCAGATCCAGCGTCCAGCCCCGCCGCTTCAGCGCCGCCTCGATCGCCCCCGCATCCGGGGCATCGATCGCCGCAACCTTGCCCGTGGCAGGATCGCGGATCAGCACGCCGTAATTGTCCGACCGGCACAGAAACAGTTCGATATCCACGCGTCCATTCCCTCATCGACAGGCCCGTCCCGCTCTGGCAATGCTTGAGCGTCGCGGCCGCGCCCTCCCTTATCATAAACCATTCGTAACCATGCAACTTGATGTCGTCGATCTGAAATCCTTCTACGGCAGCCCGCTCGGCACGGTTGCGCGGGAGATGATCCTGCGTCGGGTCCGGCAGCGGTGGGAGGATCTCTCCGGGCTGGCCCTGCTCGGCCTCGGCTATGCGACACCCTATCTCGATACGCTCCGCACGGGCACCGAACGCACCATCGCCTTCATGCCGGCCCGCCAGGGCATCGTCGCGTGGCCGCCGGGCCAGCTCTCGGCCGTCAGCCTCGTCGAGGGAACGGACCTGCCCCTGCGCGACCAGGTGGTGGACCGCGTGCTGATGATCCATGCGCTCGAAACCTCGGATGATCCCGCCGCCCTGATGGGCGAGATCTGGCGGATCCTCGCCCCGGGTGGCCATGTGATGATCGTGGTGCCGAATCGCCGCGGCCCCTGGGCCCGGCAGGACACGACGCCTTTCGGCCACGGCCAGCCCTTCTCGAAGCGGCAGGTCACCGAATTGCTGCGCCAGGCCCTGTTCACGCCCACCCATTGGGATGAGGCCCTGTTCGTGCCGCCGATCCAGCGCGGCTTCTTCCTGCGCACGGCCCTCGCCTGGGAGCGGCTGGGCGCCAGCCTGCCCCTGCCCTTCGGCGGGGTCTATCTCGTGGAGGCGACCAAGCAGGTCTATCGCCCGGCCCTTTCCGGCAGGGCCGCGCGGGTGCGCGGGCTGCTCCAGCCGATCCTCGTGCCGAGCGGCGGCACGGCGGCGGGCTAGCTCTAGTCGCCCTGCCGGGCCAGCCAGAAGATCCCCTGTTCGCCCATCAGGTTCCAGAACCACCACGGCATCTTCACGCCCACCGGCTTGCCGGCGGCATCGAGCGCATCCGCACGGACGATCCGGGCCTGCAGCGCCTCGGCCAGCGCGACGAAATCGCGGATCGTGCAGAAATGGATGTTCGGCGTGTTGTACCACGTGTCCGGCAGGTTCTCGGTCACCGGCATGGCCCCCTTGAACATCAGATGGGTGCGGATGCGCCAATGCCCGAAATTCGGGAAGGAGACGATGGCATTCCGCCCGATCCGGAGCATCTGTTCGAGCACGATCTTCGGGTTCCGCGT
The DNA here is from genome assembly GCA_027533425.1 of Beijerinckiaceae bacterium. Lineage (GTDB taxonomy): Bacteria > Pseudomonadota > Alphaproteobacteria > Rhizobiales > Beijerinckiaceae > Rhabdaerophilum. The sequence goes on from JAPZUD010000006.1 coordinate 288,620, forward strand.
TGCCTGGATCGTCTGCGAGAGGATCACGTAGTCGAAGCAATCATCGGGATAATCGGCGAGGTCGGTATCGGCGTCGCCCTGGATCACCGCCAGCCCCTTGGCCACGCAGGCCGCGACACCCTCGCGCGAGATCTCGATGCCGCGTGCATCGACCTGCTTGTGCTGCGCGAGGAAGGCCAGCAGCTCGCCATCGCCGCAGCCGACATCCAGCACCCGCGTGCCGGGCCGGACCATCTCCGCAACGAGGCGGTAATCGGAACGCAGGGCTTCGCTGCTCATGCCGCGCCTCCGGGAATGCCGCGCGCGGTCGCGGCGGCGTTGAGGAAGCCGCGCGTCGTCGCGAAGAGATTGGGCTCCTCGAGCAGGAAGGCGTCATGGCCCTTGTCGCTCTCGATCTCGACGAAAGAGACCGAAGCGCCGGCCGCGTTGAGCGCATGCACGATTTGCCGGCTGTCGGACGTCGGGAACAGCCAGTCCGAGGTGAAGGAGACCAGGCAGAACCGCGTCCGCGTGTTGCGGAAGGCCGCGCCGAGCGAGCCGCCATTGTCAGCGGCAAGATCGAAGTAATCCATTGCCCGGGTCAGGTAGAGATAGGAATTGGCGTCGAACCGCTCGACGAACGAGATCCCCTGGTGGCGCAGGTAGGATTCGACCTGGAAATCCGCATCGAAGGAAAAGGTCGGCGCCTCGCGGTCCTGCAGCTTGCGCCCGAACTTCCGTTGCAGGGCCGGCTCGGAGAGGTAGGTGATATGCGCCGCCATCCGCGCGACAGCGAGGCCCTTGACCGGGCGGGCGCCCTCCTGCTGGTAGCGGCCACGCCGCCATTCCGGATCGGCCATCACCGCCTGCCGGCCGACCTCATGGAAAGCGATGTTCTGCGCCGAATGCTTGGCGGCGGAGGCGATCGGCATCGCGGCGAACACCCGCGAAGGGAAAAGCGAGGCCCAGGCCAGAACCTGCATCCCGCCCATCGAGCCGCCGACCACGGCGAGCAGCGTCTCGATGCCAAGATGGTCGATCAGCCGTGCCTGCGCGCGGACCATGTCGGAGATCGTCAGAACCGGGAAGCCGGTGGCGAAGGCCTCGCCGGTTTCCGGGTTGGTCGAGGCCGGGCCGGACGAGCCCATGCACCCGCCGATGACATTCGAGCAGATGACGAAGAAACGGTCCGTATCGATCGGCTTGCCGGGACCGACCATGGAGATCCACCAGCCGGCCTTGCCGGTGACCGGGTGGACATTGGCAACATGCTGGTCGCCCGTCAGCGCATGGCAGATGAGGATCGCATTCGTCCGCTCGGCATTGAGCGTGCCATAGGTCTGGTAGGCGATCTGGACCGGCGCGAGGCTGGCCCCGGATTCAAGCACGAGCGGGTCGTCCGCACCAAGGCGCAGGACGAGGGAATGCGGTTCATCCGCTTCGTGGTGGCGCTGGTTCATGCGCTGGCTGCCCTGCTCCCGCCGGAAGGAGAATTCGATTTTCCGGACCATTCCTGTTTAAAGGATAATATCGTTCGAATAAACGAACAAGAGGGAAGCATCGCTCCCCTGCATCGCCCGCCCGCTTGCTCTGCCGGCAAGAGACGCCTTATGCAACAAGGGAGGCCTTATGCAAGTCCGTCGGCCCTGTCACGGCCGGGAAGGGAAGGAAGTCCATGTCCGCTGCCGCGCCGCCGCTCGCCCATCTGCGCCAGGAAATCGACCGGATCGACGGCGTGATCCATGCCGCCCTTGTCGAGCGTGGCGAGATTGTCGGCCAGGTGATCGCGGCGAAGAACGCGGCCGGCGATACCGGCTCGGCCTTCCGCCCGGACCGCGAGGCGGACCTCATGCGCCGCATCGTCCTGAAAGCGCCGGGCCGATGGCCGGTTGACGCACCGGAAAACATCTGGCGCGTCATCGTCGCTACCTCGACCTTCACCCAGGTGCCCTATCGCGTCCATGCCGATCTCTCGGGCGGCGATGTCGCCATCCGCGAGAGCATGCGCTTCCATTTCGGCTTCACCGTGCCCTTCGTGCCGGCGGAGGATTCCCGCGCGGTTATCGCTGCGGTGGCGGCCTCGTTCGGCGATCTCGGCATGTTCCGGATCGACCAGTCCGCCACGCTCGGCGCCTGGTGGAAGGGGCTGGAACACCCGGCCGCGCCGAAGATCATCGCCCGCCTGCCGTTCGCCGAGCGCGCGGACCATCCGGTCGGCCTGCCGGTTTTCGTCATTGCCCGGCCCCAGAAGGAGGGCCTTGCCCGCGAGACGATTCTCGCCTCCGTGCGGGCGGAGCGCTGGCGCCAGCCGGCCCTCGAGGCGCTCGCGTCCCTGGGGGCGGAGCTGGTCGCCTCGGCCGGCGATGCCAATGGCGCCAATCTTTTGATCGCCCATCCGGCCGAAGTCTCCGCTCAAGGATTGACGGACGCGCTGGAAGGGGCGAAATGCGCGCCGTCGCGCTATATCGAGATCGGCTGCCATGCCCGGCGCTTTCGCCTCGGCAGCGGATCCTGATCCCGCGCATCCCTGAAGGAGTGTAGGCCGTGACCGCTGTTCCCAAGCCCCGCGAGAGCATTCTGCAGATCGAGGCCTATGTCCCCGGCAAGAGCAAGGCTCCGGCCGGCGTGAAGCTGCACAAGCTCTCCAGCAACGAGACGCCGCTCGGCCCCAGCCCCCGCGCGATCGAGGCCTTCCGCGCCGCCGGGGCCGCACTCGAGCTTTACCCCGATGGCAGCGCCGAGAAGCTGCGGGCCGCCATTGCTGCCCGCTACGGCCTCGATGCCGGCCGCATTCTCTGCGGCGCCGGCTCGGACGAACTGCTCTCGCTCCTCGCCTATGGCTATCTCAACCCCGGCGACGAGGCGATCTATTCGGAATATGGCTTCCTCGTTTACCGCATCGCCACGCTCGCGGCGGGCGCCGTGCCGGTCGTGGCGAAGGAGAAGAACCACACGGCCGATGTCGATGCGATCCTCGCCGCGGTGACGCCGAAAACGCGCATGATCTTCCTCGCCAATCCGAACAATCCGACGGGCACCTACCTGCCCTTCGACGAGGTGAAGCGCCTGCATGCCGGATTGCGCGGCGATATCCTGCTCGTGCTCGATGCCGCCTATGCCGAATATGTCCGCCGGAATGACTATGCCTCCGGGCTGGAACTGGTTGCCACCAGCCAGAATGTCGTGATGACGCGGACCTTCTCGAAGATCCACGGCCTCGCCAACCTGCGCATCGGCTGGCTCTATGCCCCCCCGGCGATCATCGACGTGCTCAACCGCATCCGCGGCCCGTTCAACATGAATGGCCCCGCCATCGCGGCCGGCGTGGCGGCGATGGAGGATACGGCCCATGAGGACAAGGCCGTCGCCCATAACACTCTCTGGCTCGAGAAAATGACCGTCGCGCTGGAAAGCCTCGGCCTCGTGGTCACGCCCTCCGTCGGCAATTTCGTGCTGGTCCATTTCCCGAAAGAAGCCGGCAAGAGCGCCGCCGATGCCGATGCCTGGCTGACCGAGCGCGGCATCATCCTGCGCCGGATGGACGCCTATGGCATGCCCGGCGCCCTCCGCCTGACCATCGGCAACGAGGAGGCGAACCGCGCCGTCGTGGCGGCTCTCGCCGGCTTCCTCGGCAAGGACGCCGCGAAAGCCCTGTCATGACGGCCGCCCTGACGAGCCTGCCCTTCGAGCGCGTCGGCATTGTCGGGCTCGGGCTGATCGGTTCCTCGATCGCCCGCGCCCTCCGCCAGTCGGGCAGCGCGAAAGCCATCGTGGCCATCGACCGCGACGAGGCGGTGCAGGCGCGCGTCACCGCACTCGGCCTGGCCGATGCCGTGACCGGCGATGCGGCAGCCGGCGTGGCGGGCTGCGATCTCGTGATCCTTTGCGTGCCGGTCCTCGCCAATGCCGCGATTGCCGAGCTGATCGGCCCGCATCTCGCGCCGGGCGCCATCGTCTCGGATGTCGGCTCGGTGAAAGGCGCCGTCGTGCGCGATATCGCCCCGCATCTCCCCGAAGGCGTGCATTTCGTGCCGGCCCATCCGGTTGCGGGCACCGAGCATTCCGGCCCCGATGCCGGCTTCGCCGAGCTTTTTGCCAATCGCTGGTCGATCCTCACCCCGCCGGCCGGCACCGATCCGGCGGCGGTCGAGCGCGTCCGCGCGCTCTGGCGCGCCTTCGGCTCGAATGTCGAGATCATGACGCCGGAGCATCATGACCTCGTTCTGGCCATCACCTCGCATGTGCCGCATCTCATTGCCTACAACATCGTCGGCACCGCGGCGGATATGGAAGCCGTGACCGAGAGCGAGGTCATCAAGTTCTCGGCCGGCGGCTTCCGCGACTTTACCCGCATCGCCGCCTCCGATCCGACCATGTGGCGGGATGTGTTCCTGACCAACAAGGATGCGGTGCTCGAGATGCTCGGACGGTTCAACGAGGATCTGGCCGCGCTCCAGAGGATGATCCGCTGGGGCGACGGCGAGGGGCTGCATGCCCTCTTCACCCGCACCCGGGCGATCCGGCGGGGCATCATCGCGTCCGGCCAGGAAACCGCCGCACCGGATTTCGGCCGCCATGCCGGCCTTTCTGCCCCGAAGGAGCCCGCCCCGGGTCAGTAGAGCGGCGCCAGTTCGGCGATCGGGAACGGGCCGAACCGCATCCGCCCGCGTTCGAGGCTGAGCGCGATCGGCATGCCCTGCCCGCCGCTCAGGCGGCCGAGCAGCCCGCCCATATCCACCCCGCCGCGCCGCGTCAGCGAGCCGAGCAGCCCGTCGAGGCCGCGGGCGCGGCCCTGCAGGTTGCCTTCGGGCCGCCTTGCCTCGTCGAGCCCGATCTCGCCGGCAAGGTCGATCACGGCCGGGCCCTTGCTGGCCTTCAGCACGATCACCCGCGCCTTCTGCCCGCCGAGGCGCCAGGCCTCCAGCACGTCCTGGAAGCGGGCACGCGGATCCGGCACCAACCCCGGCGCGGTTGCCTGGAATTCCATCCGGATCGGATCCTTCGTGCCGGCGAGATGATCGAGCGGGGCGAAGGTCAGATCCTGGACAAGCGCGACGAGATCGGTCCCGGCCACGTTGCCGGGCGAGCGGCGCAGATGAAGGTCAATGCCCTTGGCCAGCGCCCGGGTGTCGAGCCGCTGCGGCGCGCCGGCGGCGAGGGTCGGCCCGACAATCTCGACCGAGGCCTCGGTGATGCTCTCCGCCCCGGCCCGCAGGCTCGCGCGGGCGGATGTCCAGCCGATCTCCATCATCCCGGCCTCGCCCTCGCGTGCGACGAAGGGCGCGCCGAGAATCGCGATGAAATGCCCGGGCGAGAGGATGCGGGCATGCAGCGAGAGCGAGCCGAGCCGGCCCTCGCGCCGGAGGCCGTCCGGCTCGACCGTGACAAGCCGCGGCTCGTTGCAGGAAATGACAATCCGGAACGGATAGCCCCCGATCGAGCGGTTCGGGCAGACCCATTCGCGCCCGCGCTCGCCCTCACGCGCGATGAAGGCCTCCGCAATCGACTCGGCGCGGCTGGCACTGAAGAACCAGATTCCGGTCCAGATCAGGCAAAGGGTGGCCATACCGATGAAGGGAAGGTAAAGACCCGCACGGAAACGCTTTGATTCCCCGGGCGGAACGATATGTTCGGCCATGTCTCGATCCTGTTCCGGTAAACCCGCCCTGCTGAACCATCTGGGCTGGCCAGCCGGATCCACCGCCTGAAACCCGATATCGTGTCGCACGCAAATTCGTCAATCGCCACCGAGATCGCCGGGCAGGACCTCTGGGTCTTCGGCTATGGCTCGCTGATGTGGCGGCCGGGCTTCGCCCATGTGGAACGCATCCCGGCTTTGCTGCGCGGCGCCCATCGTGCGCTCTGCGTCTATTCGGTGCGGCATCGTGGCACGGTCGAGGCACCCGGTCTCGTTCTCGGGCTCGACCATGGCGGCGCCTGCCACGGCATTGCCTTCCGCGTCGCCGCGGCCGAGGTCGAAGCCACCTATGCCTACCTGACCGAGCGCGAACAGCTCAACAAGGTCTATCGCGAGGCCTTCCGCCCGGTCCGCCTCGCCGATGGCCGGCAGGTAAAGGCCCTCGCCTATCTGGTGAACCGGCAGCACCCGCAATATGCACGCGGGCTCGACCATGCGCGCCTGCTTGAACTTGTCCTGCAGGGCCATGGCCTTTCCGGCTCCTGCAGGGACTATGTGCTGAACACCCTCGCCTCGATCGAGGAACTGGGCATCCGCGATCACGCGCTGGATTGGCTGGGAGAAGCCTTGCGGTCCGACCCGCTGGTCGGGGCATAGCCCGCTTCGGCCAGCAAGCGGTTGGTATTGTCCTCGATTGCCACCTTCAGCCGTTCGAAAAAGACCTCCGGCGCCAGGCCGGCCGGGATCGGCTCGAGATACTCCACAATGATCCGCCGGGGAAAATGCAGGAACGTATTGCGCGGCCATGCAAGGCCCGAGGTCAGCGCCACGGGCAGGCAGGGGACATTCAGCTGGGCATACATCCGCGCCACGCCGAACTTGTAATCCGGCGGCGCGCCGACCTTCGTCCGCGTGCCCTCGGGGAAGATCATGATCTGCGCGCCGCGGGCCACTGCCTCGCGTGCATGGGCCTGCATCTTCGCCAGGGCCTGCTGGCGCTGGCCACGATCGATCGGGATCTGCTTCGCCTTGAGAAGGTGCCAGCCGAAAAGCGGCAGGCGCAGCAACTCGCGCTTCAGGATGTAGGTGGGGTAGGGCACGTGCAGCAGCAGGCCCATCGTCTCCCAGGCGCTCTGATGCTTGGCCGCGAGAATGAACGAGCCTTTCGGCACCCGCTCGATGCCACGGAACTCGAATCGCGCCCCTGTGGTGATGGCGTGGAGCCACAATGCCCCGCGCGCCCAGCCGCGCGCCACCGCCATGATCACCCCGGTCGGGAATGGCCAGGTGCCGATGGCCACGATGAACCAGAACGCGCAATAGGGGTAGAAAAGCAGGTTGAACAGGACGGAGCGGAAGACGATCAACGGCACGGAGAAACCCCGGATGGGAGGAAGGCGGCAGGCCCGAGCGATCTTCCTGCCCCATTTGCCGGCCCTCCGGCAAGGGATTCGCATCACGACCGGCCGGGCAGCCCGACCAGGATACGCACCCGCGCGACGGAATACTTGACGAATTCGAGCATGAGGATGCGCGTCAGGGCCGGCTCCTGCCACCAGCGATTGATGCGGGACGCTTCCGGCACCACCGGATAGACCTGCAGGCCCACATGCGGCATGGCCGTCGCGAATTCGAGCTGCGCCCGGGGCACATGGTAGCTCGCTGTGACAAGGATCAGCGAGGAAAAGCCGTGCCGCTGCACCCAGTCCCGTGTCTCGATCGCGTTGCCATAGGTGTTGCGCGCCCGGAAATCGAGATCGATGCAGCAGGCGAAGAGGGCATCCCGGCCCGGCCATTGCCGTTTCAGCGTCTCGGCCCGCGTCTGCGCATTGACGCCGGAAATGAAGAGCCGCCTGCCGAGCCTTTTCTCCAGGAGGTCGAGCCCGTCGAGGATGCGGTCGGCGCCGCCAGTCAGCACCACGATCCCCTCGGCCGGGCGCAGGGCCGCCGGCTCGCGCCGATCGAGCCGGGCCGCGAAGAGGATGGTGCCGAGAACGAGGCAGGCTGCGCCCAGCAGGACGAGGCGGAAGGTCCAGCGGGCCAGACCGGCCAGAAGACGCCAGGGCGCTTCCGGACCGGGAGCCATTACTCCTGCCCCTCGAGCGTGCGGTAGACCGTGACCCGCGAGACGATTGCCGTGACCGCCGATACGATGATCCCGATCAGCAGCACCGAGACATACCCGCCGAGCGGCAGGCTGAACCGGCCGAAAAGCGCTTCCACCTGCTCCGCCCCCGGTGTCGAGGCGAAGCGTTCGGACGAGAGCGAGATGAAGAGGTAGAACAGCACCGCGAGGAAACCGCCGGCGAGCCCGCCCCTGAGGCCGAGCCGCAGGAAATGGCGCTGGAATTCGCGCGCGATATAGCGGTCCTCCGCGCCCACGAGATGCAGGACATCGATGATATGCGCCGTGCCGGCCATGGCGCCGCGTGTCGCGAAGGCCACGGCGAGGCCCGTGGCCACCAGCACCAGCGCAAGGATGACGAGCCCGATCACCACGAGCGAATCCGCCATCAGCTTGAGCCGGCCGAGCCAGAGCCGGTGATCGTCGAGCCCGGCATTCGGCACGCGCTCGGCCAGAGCCGCCTTCAGCGCGGCGAAATCCGGCGCCGCACCCGAGGCGAGCTTCAGCACGATGAGTCGCGGCACCGGCAATTCCGACAGGTCGAGCCCGGCGCCGAGCCAGGGTTCGAGCAGCTTCTCGGCCTCGCTCCGCGCGAAGATCCGGACCGCCTCGATCCCCCGGGTGCGGCGGGCGATCTCGGCCGCCTCCTTGAGATCGGCCTCGATATCGCGCCCGGGCATCGGCCGGACCTGCACGGTCACCTCGCGCGAGAGGTCGTTCGACCAGCCGCGCGAGGCATCGGCGATGAGATGCACCGCCCCGGCCGTGACGCCGGCGAGGAAGGTCATGATGACGATGACCAGCACCAGCGCCCGCCCGGCAATGGAGCGGGCCGGCAGGACCGGCGACAGCGCCTCGCCCCGGCCCGGCGCGCTGAACAGGGCGGCGCCCTGCCGGCGCAGCACGTCCAGCGCCCGCCCGAAGCCGGGCCTCGGAGCCTCGCCCGCTGGGATGTCCGGTTCGGCGCTCATGGCTCAATCATAGATATGCAGATGCCCCTCGGCGAGGACCATTCGGCGCGCATCCACCAGATCCATGAGCTGCAGGTCATGCGTCGCCAGCACGATCGCCGTGCCGGTCCGGTTCAGCTCGATGAACAGGCGCAGCAATCGCCGCGCCAGCGAGGGATCGACATTCCCTGTCGGCTCGTCGGCAAGCAGCATCTGCGGCTGGACGATCAGCGCCCGGGCAATGGCCGCGCGCTGCTTTTCCCCGCCCGACAGGATGACCGGCGGCACATGCATCCGGTCACCGAGGCCAACCCATTTGAGCAGCTCGATCACCTCCGCCCGGTAGCTTGCTTCCTCGCGCCCCTGCACGACCAGCGGCAGCGCCACGTTCTCGTAGGTCGTCAGATGGTCAAGCAGGCGGAAATCCTGGAACACGATGCCGATCCGCCGCCGCAGCCGCGCCAGCTCTGCCTTGTCGATCGCATTGACGGCATTGCCGAACAGCGTCACCCGGCCGCGGGTGGGTTTCAGCGTCTGCAGGATCAGCTTCAGCAGGGTGGTCTTGCCCGCCCCGGACGGCCCGGTCAGGAACTGGAACGAATGCGAGGGGATCGAAAACGAGAGATCGCGCAGGATTTCCGGCCCGATCCCGTAGCGCAGGCCGACATTCTCGAATCGCACAAGCTCCAGCGATTCGGAAGAATCCCCGGGATTTTGTGCCGGATTCGGCCCGGAATCGATGTTCTGGACCACGGTTTTACCTGCCCTTAACGCTCATCAGCGAGGAATAGCAGGGGGGAGCACATCCCGTGAACCCCCCTGTTCATGCGCGAGCCTCACAATCCCATGGCGTTGATCCGCTGTCCCCAATGCGACACCCTCCATGATGTGGAAGGCTCGTTCTTCGCCAAGGGTCCCCGCAAGGTCCGGTGCGCCGAATGCCGGACGGTCTGGGAAGCCACGGACCCGGATGCGCCGCAGAAGCGCACGATCATCCCGTCGCTCGACCTGAAGATCAATCCGCCGGAAGTCCGCGCTGCCGCAGCGAAGGCTGAACCCGAGGCCGTAGCCGCGCCGGCGCTCGACCAGGCCGCCATCGATGCCATGGATTTCGGGCTTCCCGCCGAGAACCCGGCGGAGGAACGCGCGATCTCGCCGGAGGAACTGGAGGCACTCTTCGCCGAAGAGGCGAGCCCCGCCCCGGCTGCGCAGAAAGCGGCCGACCCGCTGCCTGAAGGCGCGAAGGAACCGCCCGCCGGTTTCAACGAACCGATCCGCGTCCCGGAGGAAATGGCTGAAAGGCTGGCGCCCCCTGCGGCGGAAGGCGGCCCGGAGGACGGGCCGGATCGCCGGGCCAACCGGCGCAACCGCCGCCTTGCCGCCGCCGAGGCCCATCACCGCCACGAAGCAAAGGCCGCGGGCCGCACGTCGCTGACCGGCATTGTTCTGGCGGCAGGCATCGGCTCGCTCGCCATGCTCGGCATCCTCCGGCATGAGACGGTTCGCCTCTTCCCGCAGACTGCACCGCTCTTCGCGGCGATCGGCCTCGGCGTGAAGCAGCACCAGCTCGATATCGACAATGTCCGCTCGCGCCTCTCGCGCGAGAACGGGCTGGAGACGCTGGAAGTCACAGGCACCATCGCCAACCTGTCGAAATCGGTGCAGAAAATCCCGGTCATGCGGCTCTCGATCCGCTCGACCAGCGGCCAGGAAATCTATGTCTGGACCGCTACAGCCGACCAGCCCGAACTCGCGCCTGGCGAATCGACCACCTTCCGCCGGCGGCTGGCCAGCCCGCCCGCCGATTCGCATTCGGTGATGGTGCGTTTTGTCGCGAAAGACGATATCGTCGCCGCAATCCGCTGAAATCAGGCGGCACGCATTGCTATAGCCGAGGTCTTCTTGTCCGCGACTCCCCTTCCTCCCGGCACCGTGCTGGCCGGTGACGACGACCATGTGATCCACGTCCTGTTCGACGAGGCTGCCATCAGCCAGCGGATCGAGGCGCTTGCGGCCGAGATCCGTGATGCCGAGCCCCGCGAATTGCTGGTCATCGCCATCCTGCGCGGTTCCTTCATCTTCGCGGCCGATCTCGTCCGCGCGCTGCATCGTGTCGGCATGGCGCCGAGCGTGGAATTCATGCAGCTGGCCAGCTACCATTCCGGCATGGCCTCGTCAGGCCAGGTGACAGTCATCAAGGATATCGACAACCAGGTCACCGACCGTGATGTGCTGCTGATCGACGATATCCTCGAATCCGGCCGCACCCTCGCCTTCGCCAAGGATCTCCTGTCCGCGCGCGGTGCCCGCCGCGTCATGGCGGCGGTGCTGATCGAGAAGCCCGTCCCGCGTGCCGTGCAATTCACGGCCGATTTCGTGGGCTTCCAGGCGCCGGACAAGTTCCTGGTCGGCTACGGCATGGATGTGGCCCACAAGTTCCGCGAATTGCCGTTTGTCGGCATGGTCGAGCCCCGCAACTGACCGGAGGAGATGCCATGGCCCGGATCCTGCTGGTCGATGACGAACCCTCCGTCCGGGCGCCGCTGGTCCGCGCGTTGCAGCTTGACGGGCATTACGTCGCCGAGGCCACCGATGGCGCGGACGCCCTGGACAAGCTCGCCCATGCCGATATCGGCTTCGACCTGATGGTCTCCGATATCCGCATGCCGATCATGGATGGCATCGCCCTGACGCTCAGCGTCGCGGCGGAGCGCCCCGGCTTTCCTGTCGTGCTGATGACGGGCTATGCCGAACAGCGCGAGCGTGCCCGGGAGCTTGAAGGGCTGGTCGAGGATGTGCTGAGCAAGCCCTTCCCGCTGGCGGAATTCCGTGCCGCCATCCGGACCGTTCTGGAACGGCGCGGCCTCGGCGGCTGATCACGCGCCGGGGTTGAGGAGCACGATTCCCGTGTTGAGCGCGGCAGCGAAAGCCACCCAGGCGAGATAGGGATAGAGCGCGAAAGCCGCCGCCCGGTCGAGCGGCTTGAAGACGCGGATCGTCACGGCGATCGACACGAAGAGCAGGCTCACCGCCACCAGCCCGAGCACCGGCGAGCGTTGGCCGAAAAACGCCCAGGACCATCCGACATTGAAGACGAGCTGGACAAGGAAGGCCGCAATCGCCTTGCCTTTCGGCCCCTGTTCCGGCCGCGCGCGGAGGATGCGCCAGAAGGCCATGGCCATCAGTGCGAAGAGGAAGGTCCAGGCGATGGGGAAGGCAATGTTCGGCGGGGTGAAGAACGGCTTTGCCAGCTGCGGATACCAGCTGATCAGCGCCCCGGCCGTCAGGTAGGAGCCGAGCATGCTGGCCATGACCGGCGGAACCAGCGCCACCGGCAGCAGCAGGGCAGAGCGGGCACTCAGCGCCGGATGGAGATGCGGATCGCGCATGACGGACCTTTCACGGGAGGGATGCCTCGCGGCTTTACCCTACCGGCGCGTGGCAAGGAAGACACCAAACGCCGCAACCGCCATGAACACCCCCTGCATCGGCGTCAGCATCTCGCCGAACATCGCATAGGCCTGCAGGGCCGCGGTCGGCGGGATGAGATAGATCAGCGCCGCGACACGGCTGACCGCGCCCCGCCGGATCATCAGCAGCATCAGCCCGATCGCGCCGATCGAGAGCACGATGACCGACCAGGCCATGGCCGCCCAGGTCTCGAGGCGCATCTCGAACCGCATCGGTTCGAGCAGGATCGCGAAAGGCAGGATGGCGAGACAGGCGCCGATATATTGCAGCACCGTGGTGGTGCGCAGGTCGCCCGAGGCAACGAAATGCTTCTGGTAATAGGTGCCGGCCGTCACCGCGACCATCGAGCCGATATTGATTGCCACGGCGAGGCCCAGCCCGGAAAGGCCGGCCACGGAAACACCGCCGAGCTTGGGGGCAATCACACCCAGCACGCCGGCAAACCCGATCACGATGCCGGCGAGGTTGATCGGCAGCAGCTTCTCGCCCATCGTCCGGGCGAGGGCGGCCGTCAGCAATGGCTGGACTGCCGCGATCAGCGCCGAGACGCCGGCCGGCAAGCCCTGGCTGATCGCCCACCAGACGCCGCCGAGATAGATGGCATGGAGCAGCACGCCGCTGATGGCAGCATGGATCCGGGTCCGCCGGTCCGGCGGCCAGGGCGCGCCGGTCGCCCAGGCCAGCAGCGCGATGACGGCTGCCGCCAGCGCGAAGCGGATCGCGAGAAAGGTCAGCGGGTCGGCAAAGGGCGCGGCGTATTTGGCGACGATCCAGCCGGTTGACCAGATCACGACGAAAAGCGCCGGTGCGAGCACCAGAAGGAACATGCGGGGTCCGGGCCGGCGCGGAACCGGCATGAGAGGGCGTTGGTTGCGCCCTCTCTAGTTTAGTTGGCCCCGTAAGACCATGCCTCTCCGTGCAGATCGGATTCGCATCAGTTGAGGCGAACCCCTTTCGGCGGCGGTTCCACCGTGCCGAGCAGCGAATCGCCGATCACCAGCCCGGCCGGGCTGGCGGTGACGGAGACCTGCTCGCCATCGCGGATCGAGCCGGCCAGCAGCAGCCGCGCCAGCGGATCCTGCAGGCTCTTCTGGATGACCCGCTTGAGCGGCCGCGCGCCATAGGCCGGGTCATAGCCCTTCTCGGCCAGCCATTCGCGCGCCTCGGGCGCCAGCGTGATCTCGATCTTCCGTTCGTCCAGAAGCTTGCGCAGCCGGGCGAGCTGGATATCGACAATCGCCGCCATATCCGCGCGCTTCAGGCGCTCGAACAGGACGATCTCGTCGATCCGGTTGAGGAATTCCGGCCGGAAATGCGCGCGCACCATCGCCATCACATCCGCCCTGGCCGCCTCGACACCCTGATCCTCGCCGAGGCTGACCAGGAATTCCGCACCGAGATTGGAGGTCATGATGATCAGCGTGTTGCGGAAATCGACCGTCCGGCCCTGCCCGTCGGTCAGGCGGCCATCATCAAGCACCTGCAGCAGCACGTTGAACACATCCGCATGCGCCTTCTCGACCTCGTCGAACAGCACGACCTGGTAGGGCCGGCGCCGCACCGCCTCGGTCAGCACGCCGCCTTCCTCGTAGCCGACATAGCCCGGAGGCGCGCCGATGAGCCGGGCCACGGAATGCTTTTCCATGAACTCGCTCATGTCGATCCGCACCAGCGCCTGGTCATCGTCGAACAGGAAGGCGGCGAGCGCCTTGGTCAGCTCGGTCTTGCCGACACCGGTCGGGCCGAGGAACATGAACGAGCCGATCGGCCGGTTCGGATCCTGCAGCCCCGCCCGCGCCCGGCGGACGGCTGTCGAGACGGCTTCCACCGCCTCTGCCTGCCCGACGACGCGGCGGCCCAGTTCCGCCTCCATCCGGAGGAGCTTGTCCTTCTCGCCTTCGAGCATCCTGTCGACGGGAATGCCCGTCCAGCGCGAGACAACCTGCGCCACCATGTCCGGCGTAACCTGCTCGGAGACCAGCGCCCCTTCCTGCTGCGCGCCGGCTGCCTCCAGCGCCGCCAGCTTCTTCTCGAGCGCCGGGATGATGCCATAGGCCAGCTCGCCCGCACGCTGGAACTCGCCCTGACGCTGCGCCTGATCGAGGCTGATCCGGGCCTGTTCAAGTTCGCTCTTGAGGCGCTGCGCCTCGCCGAGCTTGTCCTTCTCGGCCTTCCAGGCCGTGGTCAGCGCGGTGGATTTCTCCTCGAGATCGGCCAGTTCCTGCTCGAGCTTGCCGAGCCGGTCCTTCGAGGCAACATCGGTCTCGCGGCGCAGGGCTTCCTGCTCGATCCTCAGCCGGATGATCTCGCGGTCGATTGAATCCAGCTCCTCGGGCTTTGAATCCACCTGCATCCGCAGCCGGGCCGAGGCCTCGTCGACAAGATCGATCGCCTTGTCCGGCAGGAACCGGTCGGTGATGTAGCGGTTCGACAGGGTCGCCGCCGCAACCAGCGCCGAATCGGTGATGCGCACACCGTGATGCAGCTCGTATTTCTCCTTCAGCCCGCGCAGGATCGAGATCGCATCCTCGACCGTCGGCTCGGAAACGAAGACCGGCTGGAAGCGCCGGGCGAGGGCAGCATCCTTCTCGACATGCTTGCGGTATTCGTCGAGCGTCGTCGCGCCGACGCAATGCAACTCGCCGCGCGCCAAAGCCGGCTTGAGCAGGTTCGAGGCATCCATCGCCCCGTCCGCCTTGCCGGCGCCGACCAGCGTATGCATCTCGTCGATGAAGAGGATGACGCCGCCATCGGCCGCCTGCACTTCCTGCAGCACGCCCTTCAGCCGTTCCTCGAACTCGCCGCGATACTTCGCCCCGGCGATCAGCGAGCCCATATCGAGCGCCATCAGCGACTTGTCCTTGAGGCTTTCCGGCACGTCACCATTGACGATGCGCAGGGCGAGGCCCTCGACAATCGCCGTCTTGCCGACGCCCGGCTCGCCGATCAGCACCGGGTTATTCTTGGTCCGCCGCGACAGGACCTGGATCGTCCGGCGGATTTCCTCGTCACGGCCGATCACCGGGTCGAGCTTGCCCTCGCGGGCCGCCTCGGTGAGGTCTCGCGCGAACTTCTTGAGCGAATCATAGGCATTTTCGGCCGTCGCAGTATCGGCGGTGCGCCCCTTGCGAATGGCCTCGATCGCCGTGTTCAGGCCCTGCGGCGTCACGCCGCCGGATGCCAGCGCCTTCCCGGCCGGATTGTCCTTCTCGATCGCCAGCGCGAGCAGCAGCCGCTCCACCGTGACGAAACTGTCCTTGGCCTTCTCCGCCGCCTTTTCGGCCGTTTCGAAGACGCGCGCCAGCGCCGGCGTGAGATAGAGGCCGGACCCGCCCTCGACCTTCGGCATCTTGGCGAGCGCCGCCTCGACGCCGCGCCGCACCTCGGCCGAACGGCCGCCGGCGCGGTCGATCAGCCCGGCCGCTGCGCCCTGCTCGTCATCGAGCAAGGCCTTCAGCAGATGCTCGGGCGCGAATTGCTGATGCCCCTCCCGGAGGGCGATGGTTTGGGCCGCCTGCAGGAATCCGCGGGCCCGCTCGGTATATTTCTCGGTATTCATGGCTCTTCCCTGACATGAGGCGAAGGGGCAGACCGGGCAGGCCCGGCCGTGGTTCGGTCCCACTTCGTGGCGACCTTGACGGGAATGTAGGTGTTGCCCTAGCGCAACAAAAGGGGGCAGATCAAAGAACGCGCCCGCAAGGATCCGGGAACGGCAAAAAAGGAGAAATGAAAATGCGGATCGCCGCGCTCTACCGCCACCCGGTCAAGGGCCTCAGCCCGGAACCGCTTGACGAGGCGACGCTGGAAACCGGCGCCCATTTCCCGGAAGACCGGATCCTTGCGCTGGAAAACGGTCCCTCGGGCTTTGACCCTGCGGCAGCCGAACACCTGCCGAAGATGCGCTTCCTCATGCTGATGCGGCAGGAACGGCTGGCCCGGCTGGAGACACGCTTCGATTCGGCCAGCCGCCGGCTGACGATCCGGCAGGGCGGATCCGTGGTGGCGGAAGGCGTGGTGGATTCCCCCGAAGGCCGCGCGGTGATCGAGCGCTTCTTCGAGACCTTCTGCGCGGAGGAGCGGCGCGGGCCGGTCCGGCTGCTCGTCGCCCCGCCCGGCTTCCGCTTCATGGATTCGCGCTCGGGATTCGTCTCGATTCTCAACACGGCGACGATCGCCGAGATCGGCATGGCGCTCGGCCGCCAGGCGCTGGATCCGCGCCGATTCCGCGGCAACATCCTGCTGGAGGGCCTGCCCGCCTTCACCGAGAATGACTGGGCTGGCCGCGTGCTGCGGATCGGCACGGCGGAACTCGAGATCCTCAAGCGGATCGACCGCTGCGCCGCGACCGATGTCAACCCGCGCCTCGGCCGGCGCGACACACGCATCGTCGAGACGCTGGAGCGCCTCTACGGCCATCACGATTGCGGTGTCTATGCGCGCATCCGGACGGGCGGAACGCTCCGCCCGGGCGATGCGGCGATGCTCGTCGATCAGCCCTGATCGACGCCCGGCGTATCCGGCTCGAAAGCCTCCTCGCCCCCTTCGCGTGCGCCGCGGGGACGCCGGCGACGACGGGCCCGGAAGGTGCCGCGCATCTCGTCGCTGCCGCCCTCGCCCTCGGCAGAAGGAGCCGGCTCGCTTTCAGGCGCATCGATCGGGATGGTCCGCGTCGGCGCGGTCAGGAAGGCCGGCAGGACCGGCTGTTCCGCACCCTCGAGATCGGCCTGCGGACGGCGCGGGCGATTCGGGTCGAACCGCTCGCGGTTGCGGTCCCTGTCGCGATCCCGATCGCGATCACCACCCTGGCGGAACGGACGATCCTGGTTCCGGTCCGGCCGGCCATTGCGGAACTGACGGTCATTGCGGTTGTTCTGCCGCGGCTCGCTTTGGCCCTGAGGCTGGTCATCGCCCTCGCCGGCCTCCATCCCCTCGCCACCCTCGCCGGGGCCGCGCTCCTGGCCGAAGCCGGGCTGCCCGCCCTGCTGCGGGTTGGATTGCTGGATCGAGCGGAAGGTGAAGCGGTCCGACGCCGTGTCGAAATCGTCGTCATCATCATCGCGGTCATCGGCCGTGCCGTTCTGCTGGGCCAGTTGCGCCTGATGGGCAGCGGCGATGATGCGGTAATAATGCTCGGCATGCTGGAGATAGTTTTCCGCCATCACCGGGTCGCCGGAGACATGGGCATCGCGGGCCAGCTGGGTGTATTTCTCGGTGATGTGCTGCGCGGTACCGCGCACCTTCACATCCGGCCCGTTCGATTCGTACGAACGCGTCAACGGGTTGGGGCCACGCCGATTGCGGCCGCGCATGCGCTTGTTCTGTCCTGGTCTCATGAGTGTCTCAGCTGCAAAACCGGATAAACCCGGTGCTCCCCCGGCCCAAATGGGGCCATGCCCCGTGCCACCGGCCCAAAACGACGCTCGCACCGTTTCGCCGGAATTGCGATCCCGCCTCAAGATCCCTGCCTTGACAGGTCCGGATGTCGGAAAGAATGGCTCTGTGTTCGACCCGCGCGCTCAAAGGGTCGGAACAACCTCGCGCAACTCATCGCTTTCCATCCCCTTAGCGTGCAGGGGCCCGCAACGCAAGCGCTACAAGGATGACGGCGGGTTCAATCGCGTTCTTTTTCGCGGTCAGGCTGTCGTCCGGCAACAACCCGGGCGATTCCTGCAAGGTCCGCTTGCAGGAAGACCTCGAGAAAGCCGGCATGGCGCATCCCCTCGGCAACGGCCGGCGCCTGCCCGGCCCCGACCTCGACGGCGAGCCATCCGCCCGGTCGCAGCCGGGCCGGGGCATCAGCCAGGATCCGCCGGTAGAAATCGAGACCGTCCGCGCCGCCATCCAGCGCCAGCACCGGGTCATGCCGGCGGACTTCCGGGTCGAGCCCGGCGAGATCGCCGGTCGGAATATAGGGCGGGTTGGAGACGATGATGTCGAACCGCTCCTCCAGCCCCGCCATGAGATCGCCGGCACGGAACTCGGCCCGGCCATCAAGGCCGAGGGCGCTGGCGTTGATCCGGGCAGCAGCAACGGCCTCCGCTGCGATGTCGATGCCGAGGCCCGTCGCCTGCGGCAACCGGCTGAGCAAAGCCAGCAGGATAGCCCCCGTCCCCGTGCCGAGATCGAGCAGGCGGAGCGGCGCGTCGCGCCGACCCCTGGCATGAAGCCGGGCGAGAACGGCATCGACCAGTGTCTCGGTATCGCCCCGCGGATCCAGGGTCGCGGCGTTCAGACGGAACTCCAGCCCATAGAACTCCCGGCGGCCGAGAATGCGGGACAGCGGCATCCGGTCGAGCCGCGCGGCGAGAAACCGGGCGATCGCAGCACCCGCTTCGCCGACCGGCATGTCCGGCCGCGCCAGCAAGGCCGCGAGGCCGTGGCCGGTTGCCGCCGCCAGCAACAGCCGCGCCTCGCGCCGGGGCTCGTCGATCCCCGCCTCGGCCAGAAGCGCCTCGATCCGCGCCTGTGCCGCCGCCAGCGACAACCCGGGCGGGAAGTCGCCGCTCATTCGTCTTCGCCGGCCAGCAGCCGCGCCTGATGGTCGGTGATCAAAGCCGCGATGAGTTCGTCCAGCGCGCCGCCCTCGATCACCGCCTCGAGCTTGTACAAGGTCAGGTTGATGCGGTGATCCGTCACCCGACCCTGCGGGAAATTGTACGTCCGGATCCGCTCCGACCGGTCACCCGAGCCGAGCTGCGCCTTGCGGTCAGCCGCCCGGAGGGAATCAAGGCGCTGCCTTTCGAGATCGAACAAGCGCGTCCTGAGGATCGACATGGCCCGCGCCCGGTTCTTGTGCTGCGAGCGTTCGTCCTGCACCACGACCACAACCCCGCTCGGGATATGCGTGATCCGCACCGCCGATTCGGTCTTGTTGACATGCTGGCCGCCCGCCCCGCCGGCCCGCATCGTATCGATGCGCAGGTCGGCCTCGTTGATGGCCACATCAACCTCCTCGGCCAGCGGCAGCACAGCCACCGTGGCGGCGGAGGTATGGATCCGACCCGAAGCCTCGGTGTTCGGCACACGCTGGACACGATGCACGCCGGATTCGAATTTCAGCCGGGCATAGGCCCCATCGCCCCGGATCTCGGCGATGATTTCCTTGTAGCCACCGACCGTGCCCTCGCTTTCGGAGGAAATCTCCACCTTCCAGCCGCGCAATTCGGCATAGCGCGCATACATCCGGAAGAGATCGCCGGCAAAAAGCGCAGCCTCGTCTCCCCCCGTGCCGGCCCGCACTTCGAGGATGACGCTCTTGTCATCGGCCATGTCCCGCGGGAGCAGCGCGATGCGGATTTCCTGCGCCAGCTGGTCGCGCTTCTCCTCGAGCGCGGTCTTTTCCTCGAGCGCCAGGGCGCGCATCGCCTCGTCGAGGCCGCCATCCTCCAGCATCACCCGGGCATCGGCGAGTTCCTGCACGATCTGGCGATAGGCGCCGATCGCCTCGACCACGGGGCCGAGCTGCGCGGCCTCGCGGCTGAGCGGAATGATCTCCGCCGGCCCGGTCGCCGTTTCGAGATCGCGCTGGACCTGGCCATGCCGCAACAGAATCGCGTCGAGCTTGTCCTCGGGAAGGATGATCTCGGCCATGTCAGGCTAGAAGGAGAGATCGTGCGCGGCGGCGAATTCGCCGAGTTCGGCCCGGAGATTCCGGGCGCGCTCGGGCGAATCGAGGCGTTCCTGGACAAAGCGCTCGACGGCACCGAGATCAACAGACCGGACCAGGGCCTTGATCGGCCCGACATTCGACGGCGACATCGAGAAGGAGCGGAAGCCGAGGCCCAGCAGGGCAAGGGCTTCGAGCGGCTTGCCTGCCATCTCGCCGCAGATACTCACCTTCTTGCCCGACCGGCGGGCTGCTTCGGCCACCCGGCGCAGCGGGCGGAGGAAGGAGGGATGCAGCGCGTCGAACCGGCTGGCGACGAGTGCATTCTCGCGGTCCACCGCAAACATGAACTGCATCAGGTCATTCGTGCCGACCGACACGAAATCCACCCGCTCGAACACCTGGTCAAGATCGAAGAGCAGCGAGGGCACTTCCAGCATCACGCCGAACTGGACCTGCTTCGGCTGGCTGCGGTTGAGGCGGCGGAGGCGCTCGCGCTCACGCGCCAGCATGGCCTGCGCCATGTCGAATTCTTCCAGCGTCGCCACCATCGGCAGCATGATGCGGAGATCGCGGTCCTGTGCGGCGCCCAGCAGGGCACGGAGCTGCGTGCGCAACAGGGCGGGCCTGTCGAGCCCGATCCGGACGGCACGCCAGCCAAGCGCCGGATTCTCCTCATCAACCTTGCGCAGGTAGGGCAGCACCTTGTCGCCGCCGATATCGAGCGTGCGGAAGGTGACAGGGCGCTTGCCGGCAATGTCGATGATCGTCCGGTAGAGTGCCTCCTGCGCCTGCGCCCGTGGCAGCGACGGCGCAACCATGAAGAGGATCTCGGTGCGGAACAGGCCGACGCCAACCGCACCGGTATCATCGAGATTCGGCAGATCGACCAGGAGGCCGGCATTCATCTGCAGGTCGATCGGCTGCCCGTCCTTCGAGACGGCCGGCTTGTCGCGCAGGGCACGGTATTGTTCCTGCCGGCGGGCGCGCAGCCGCGCCTTCTCGGCATAGGCCGCCTCGATATCCGGCTGCGGCCGCACCTGGATCTCGCCCGTCGTACCGTCGATGATGACGGCGTCGCCCGGTTCGACCAGCCCGATAATCCCCTCAGCCTTGCCGACGGTCGGAATGCCGAGCGCGCGCGCAACGATGGCGACATGGCTGGTCGCGCCACCTTCCTCGAGGATCAGCCCGCGCAGGCGCAGGCGCTGATATTCGAGCAGGGCAGCCGGCCCCATGGCCCGGGCGACGAGGATGGCGTTTTCCGGCAGGTTCTCCGCCGCCAGCGTGAAAGCGGCACCGGTGAGCTGGTGCAGCAGGCGGTTGGCGAGGTCATCGAGATCATGCAGCCGCTCGCGCAGGTAAGGGTCGGTCTGGCGGAGAAGCCGGGCGCGCACATCCGATTGCACCCTCTCCACAGCCGCCTCGGCAGTCAGACCGGTATGGATGGCCTCCTGCAGGCGGCGGATCCAGCCGCGATCCTGCGCGAACATGCGGAAGGTCTCGAGCACGTCGCGATGCTCGCCGGCATGGCTGAGCCCGCCGGAATCCATAAGATCGTCGATCGAAGCGCGGAGTAGTTCGAGCGCATTCTGCAGGCGCTTGAGTTCGTGGTCAGGGTCATCCGCGACGAGATTCTTGATCTCGACCCGCGGCTCGTGCAGCACGACATGGCCGAGCCCGACGCCTTCCGCGATTGGCTGGGCCATCAAGGCCAGCGACCGGCGGACCACGGTGCCGCCGCTCCCCGGCCGCGCCAGCGATTCGAGCTCGCCGCCGGCGATCATCTCGGCCAGCACCATCGCCGTCGTCTGGAGCGCCTCGATCTCCTCCTCGGAATAGACCCGCGCCGCGCGGTTCTGGACAACGAGAACGCCGAGCGCGTTACCGCCCCGGAGAATCGGAACGCCCAGGAAGGACGCGTAGATCTCCTCGCCCGTTTCCGGCTTGTAGGAGAAGGCCGGGTGGCTCTGCGCATCGGACAGGGCGAGCGGCTGCGCCTCGCGCGCGATCAGGCCGACAAGGCCCTCGTCCAGCCGCATCGTGGTGAGATGGACCGCCTCGCGGTTCAGGCCCTCGGTGGCATAGAGCTCGAGCGTATTGTCGGCGCGGGCGACATAGACCGAGCAGACCTCGGCCACCATGTTGTTGGCGATCAGGACGACGATGCGGTCAAGCCGGGCCTGGGCGTTCGCCGGCTCGCTCATGACCTCGCGCAGGCGCCGCAGCAGCACGCGGGGACCGACGAGCGTGCCTCGCATCAACCGATATCCTTATGCTCGAGCCTGACGGGGAAACCCGGAATCCGAACCATTCCCTTTCCCTGCTACAATGCCGCAGGGCCAGAACGCAAGTCATGCCTTTCCTGCGTGGGAAAAGCCACAAATCCCGGCTTTCTTCGCCAGACTCAGGCGGCGTCGAGCCCGTAGAGCGAGTGCAGCGTGCGCACGGCCAGCTCGGTATAGGCCACGTCGATCAGCACCGAGAACTTGATCTCGCTGGTGGTGATCGCGCGGATATTGATGCCGCGTTCGGCCAGCGCCTTGAAGGCCTTGGCGGCAACCCCCGCATGGCTGCGCATGCCGACACCGATCGCCGAGATCTTCGCCACTTCCTGCGCGCTCTGGACCAGCTTGTAGCCGATCTCGGCCTTGCGCTTCTCGATCACATCCATCGCCCGGGCGTAATCGGCCGAGGGAACGGTGAAGGTGATATCCGTCGTCGCGCCATCCGCCGAGACATTCTGGACGATCATGTCGACCACGATCGAGGCCGCAGCCAGCGGCTCGAAGACCGCGGCGGCAACGCCCGGCTTGTCGGCGACCTCGCGCAGCGTGATCTGCGCTTCATCCTTCGAATAGGCGATACCCGTGACGACAGGCTGTTCCATGATGTCTTCCTCGGCGCAGATCAGGGTGCCCGGCATGGGCTGGGCGGGATTGTCGAAGCTCGACCGGACGAAGGTCCGGACATTATGCACCATTGCCAGCTCGACCGAGCGAACCTGCAGGACCTTGGCCCCGAGCGAGGCCATTTCCAGCATTTCCTCGAAGGCCACGCGGTCCAGCCGGCGGGCCTTGCTGACGATGCGCGGATCGGTCGTATAGACGCCGTCCACATCGGTGTAGATGTCGCAGCGTTCCGCCCGGATAGCCGCAGCCAGCGCGACGGCGCTGGTATCAGAACCGCCGCGGCCGAGCGTGGTCAGCCGGCCCGACGGGGCATGGATGCCCTGGAACCCGGCCACCACGGCAACCTCGCGGTCTCGGGCGAAGGATTCCAGCATGCGCGTCCCGTCAATGGCCTTGATCCGGGCCGAGCCATGGGCATCGTCGGTCTCGAAGGGCACCTGCCAGCCCTGCCAGGACCGCGCCTTGATGCCGATCGCCTGCAACGCGATGGCGAGAAGTCCCGTCGTCACCTGCTCGCCGCTGGCGACCACCGCGTCATATTCGCGCGGATCATACAGCGGCGCCGCTTCCTTGCACCAGGCGACAAGCTCGTTGGTCTTGCCCGACATGGCGGAAACCACGACGGCAACATCGTAGCCGGCCTCGATTTCCCGCTTCACATGCTGGGCCACGTTCTTGATGCGCTCGACATTGGCGACGGACGTGCCGCCAAACTTCATGACGAGCCGGGGACGGGATGGGGACACGGGACACTCGCCTTCGGGATCTTGCGGGGGTGATGACAACCCCCGAGGGTGGAAATTCCGGACCGCGCGCGTATAGAAGGGGGCGGCAGATCGGTCAATCTGGCCTTTCGCCGATCGGAGTTTCCCATGCCTGACCCCGCCGCTTCTGTCGATGCCGGAAATCTCGATCCCGCCGAAATCGGTCGGTTCAATGCGCTGGCCGAGACCTGGTGGGATCCGAACGGGCCGATGAAGCCCCTGCACCGGCTGAACCCGACCCGGCTGACCTTCCTGCGCCGCGTGCTCTCGACGCATTTCGGCCGCGACCCGCGCGCCCTCGAGGCATTTTCCGGGCTTCGCCTCCTCGATCTCGGCTGCGGCGCCGGGCTGGTTGCCGAGCCGATGACCCGGATGGGCTTCACCGTGACAGGCCTCGACCTTGCGGAGGACAATATCCGCGTCGCCCGCCAGCACGCCGAAGCCGGTGGCCTCGCCATCGATTACCGCGTCCTTCCGGTCGAGGCGCTCGAACCCGAAGCGCCCTTCGATGCGATCACCATGCTCGAGGTGGTCGAGCATGTGCCGGATGTCGAGGCCTTCGTGAAAGCAGCATCCCGCCTTCTCCGGCCGGGCGGCATCCTCGTCGCCTCGACGCTCAACCGGACGTTGAAATCCTGGGGCCTTGCCATTGTCGGCGCGGAATATGTCCTGCGCTGGCTGCCGCGGGGCACGCATGACTGGAAGCGCTTCGTCACGCCGGACGAGCTCGACACGCATTTCATCGCCGCCGGACTGACGCCGACGACACGCAGCGGCATGGTCTTCCAGCCACTCACCGGGGCCTGGCAGCTTTCGGAGGATTGCGACGTGAATTATCTCGCCGTGGCCGTGAAGCCCGGCGCCTGATCCCTTGCCGGCCCGGTTCTAGTTCCGGTCATCCGGCAGGACGGGGATCGGCATCACGTCGATTCCCTCTTCGTGCAGGGAGGCGGCTTCCTGCACCGACGTCGTGCCGTAGATCGCGCGTTCCTCGGTCTCGCCATAATGGATCTTGCGCGCTTCCTCGGCGAAACGTGGACCGACATGTTCGGCATTGGCCTCGATCTGTGCACGAAGCGCGCGGAGCATCTGCCGGATCTCGGCATCGGGCGCCGCCGGCATGACCATGGGCTGTCCGGCCTCTTCCTTCCGGGTGGCGACAGCCGGCGCCATGATCTGCTTGGTGACGCGCGGGGACTGGCAGGTCGGGCAATTCACCTGCCCGCGCTTGACCTGCCGGTCGAAGCTTTCGCTGTCGCGGAACCAGCTTTCGAACGCATGGCCCGCATCGCAGATGAGGGCGTAGCGGATCATTCGGCCGCCTGCTCCGCGATGAAGCCCTGCCGCGAGACCGTAATCGACCGCGCATGGCGAAGCGCCGGGATCCGGCTCCGCGCCTCGCGCACGCGCTCGAGATCGATCTCCGCCAGAAAGATGCCCGGCGCATCGTCGCCCTCGGCCAGCACGCGGCCCCAGGGATCGACGATGATCGAATGGCCATAGCTCTCGCGGCCGTCTTCGTGGCGGCCGCCCTGCGCGGCGGAAACCATGTAGGAGCCGGTCTCGATGGCCCGCGCGCGCTGCAGCACCTGCCAATGCGCCTCGCCCGTCTGCCGGGTGAAGCAGGCCGGCGCCGTCAGGATGTCGGCCCCCTCCTTCGCGAGGGCATGGAACAGGGCGGGGAAGCGCAGGTCGTAGCATATGCCCATGCCAAGTACCGCGCCCGCAGCCGGGGCCAGAACCGCGCAATCCCCGGCCTGATAGGTCGCGCTTTCACGCCAGCTCTCGCCATTGGGCAGGTCGACATCGAACAGGTGCATCTTGCCATAGCTCGCGGTGATCTCTCCCTCGGCATCGATGAGGAAGCCGCGATTGGCCAGCCGGTCGCCGGATTTCACCGCGATCGAGCCGAGATGGAACGAAACCGAATAGCGCCGGGCGAAATCACGCACCGCCGCGAGCATCGGATCCTCCTCCTCGGACCGGACAGTTTCGAAGAGACGGGCCCGGTCACGCTCAAGAATATTCGACATTTCCGGCGATTGCAGGAACCGCGCGCCCTGCGCGGCGGCATCGCTGGCCAGGCCAAGGAGATCATCGATGTTCCGGGCGACATCGCGCCCGGTCCGCATCTGCAGGACGGCGGCAACGAAGCGGCTCATGATGTTGCCGCCTTCCCGGCAAGGAGCGGATCGAGCCCGCCGCGCGAATCCAGCGCGTAGAGATCGTCGCAGCCCCCGACATGGAATCCGTCGATGAAGATCTGCGGGACGGTGGACCGGCCATTCGCCTTCTGGGTCATCGCCCGCTGGCCTGCCGGATCCCGCGTGAGATCAATCTCGCGGAACGTCACGCCCTTCTGCCGCAGCAACGCCTTGGCGGCATCGCAATAGGGGCAATAGGCCTTCGCATAGACAAGGACTTCAGCCATCTCATTCCTCAGGGCAGCGCCTCGCTGCCGGTGACAAGCGAAAAGGTCAGCACATCAATGCGCCCGGCGCCGGCCTTTCGCAAGATATGGGCACAGGCATTGAGTGTTGCACCCGTCGTCCGCACATCGTCGATCACAACCACGCGATGGCCGGCGAGGCGCCGCGCACCATCCGGACAGACGGCGAAGGCGCCGCTGACATTGCCCTGCCGTTCGGACCGGCGCAGCCCCACCTGCGGCGCGGTGGCGCGGCGGCGGAGCAACGCGTCATCGATAACCGGGAGTCCCGTGAGCCGACCGATTTCCCGGGCGAGCAAAGCCGCCTGGTTGTAGCGCCGGCGCCAGAGCCGGCCGCGATGCAGCGGCACCGGCACCAGAACCGTTGCATCGGCGAGAAGAGGCCGGCCTGCTGCGACCATCAGACGCGCCATCAGCGGGGCAAGGTCGAGCCGTTCGCCATATTTGAGCCGCGTGACCAGCTGCCGCGCGGCGCCGGCATGGCGCAGGGCTGCGCGCCCCCGGTCGAAGGCGGGCGGATCGGCCATGGCAGCGGGCGAGAGCATCTCGGCCCCGAAATCCACGGCGAAGGGCGTGCCGAGCCGTTGGCAGACCGGATCATGGATGAACCCCATCCCGCGCCAGCATTCGGCGCAGAGCCCGCCGGGATCGGCGGTGGCCGCCTGGCACAGGACGCATTGCGGCGGGAGGAGGAAATCCGCCAGGCCACGGGCGCCACGATGGACGGCGCCCTTCAAAAAGGAAAGAAACGGCATCATCTCTATGCTATCGCGCCGTCAGCCGGCGCCGGAAAAGGATCAGAATATGGCCGCGAGCGTTCCCGAACTCTTCGATCCCGTCAAGGCCGGCCTGGCTTTGGCACGGGCGCGGAGCCGCGGCGCAGAAACCTTCCTGCTCGAGCGCAGCGCCGGTGATCTGGTCGACCGGCTGGCTCCGGTCCTGCGGGAATTCGACGGCGGGCTCGATCTCGGGACACCCGGCGGCTTTCTGGCAGACTGGCTTGCCCGCACGGGCCGGGCCCGTGGGCTGGTGGCCGCCGAACCGGAAACCCTGCTCGGCGAAACCGCCCCGGCCGGCGACCTGCCGCTGGTCGTCTCGGCCCATGCTCTCCACCGCGTGAACGACCTGCCGGGGTTGCTCGCCCGCATCCGCTCCCTGCTGAAGCCGGACGGGCTGCTGGTCGCTACCTTTCCCGGCGGCGACACGCTGCACGAATTGCGCGAATGCCTGATGGTGGCGGAGAGCGAGATCCGCGGCGCAGCAGGCTTGCGCGTCTTTCCGATGGTCGATGTGCGCAGCGCCGGCCAGCTGCTCCAGCGCGCCGGATTCGCGCTGCCGGTCGCCGATCTCGACAGGGTCACCCTGCGCTATGCCACGATGTTCGATCTCGTGCAGGACTTGCGCGCCATGGGCGCAACGGCCCTGCCGCTTCTCCGCTCAGGCCAGCCGTCGCTGACGCGGGCAATCCTGCTCAGGGCGGCGGCGCTCTATGCCGAGCGCTTCGCGGATCCGGACGGGCGCCTGCGCGCCACATTCGACTTCATCTGGATATCGGGCTGGACGCCGCATGAAAGCCAGCAGAAGCCGGCACGGCGCGGCAGCGGCACCATGCGACTCGAGGAAGCCCTGGAGCGGATCCGGGCACAGGAAACGCCGGAATGACCTACTTGACGGCGTTCTTGATCACGTTGCCGGCATTGGTCCACGACGCCATGAACCCTTCGTAGAAGCTGGGCCAGGCCGCCAGCAGCGCTGCAGCAAGCAGCACCGCGATCAGACTGTATTCGATGGCTGTCGCGCCCTGTCGATCCTCGACAAACCGCCTCACGAGCGCCTTCATTCCATCCTCCGGCCAGTCCGGCCCTTTCCCGGGCTCAAAGCAGGTCAATGAGCGAGGGGATAAGGGGCTCGTCCGCCGGCGGCATCGGGAATTCCCGTAGCCGGTTGGGCGCCACCCAGCGGATCGCCTGATGCTCAACCGCCTGCGGGATTCCTTCCCAACGGCGGCAGACATACAATGGCATCAGCAAGTGAAAGTCCGGGTAAGCATATGAGGCGAAGTTGAGCGGCGCGAGACACGGCTCCTTAACCGTGATCGCCAGCTCCTCGCGCAATTCGCGGATCAGTGTCTCTTCCGGGCGCTCGCCCGGCTCGACCTTGCCGCCCGGGAATTCCCAGAGCCCGCCAAAACTCTTGCCGGCCGGCCGCTGGGCAATGAGAACGCGCCGGTCGGCATCGACCAGCGCGGCCGCAACCACGAGAACCAGCTTCAAGAGCGGTAATCCCCGTTGATCTCGACATAGGCCTTGGTCAGGTCGCAGGTGTAGACAGTGGCCCTGCCCCGGCCGAGACCGATCTCGGCCCGCACGCGGATATGGTCACCCTGCATGTAGGCGGAAACCGCCGCCTCGTCATAGCCGGGATCCCGTGCGCCGAGATGGGCCACGCGATGCGGCCCGAAATGGATCGAGAGCAGGTCGCGCTCGGCTGGCTCGCCGGCCTTGCCGACCGCCATGACGATCCGGCCCCAGTTCGCATCCTCGCCAGCGACGGCCGTCTTGACCAGCGGCGAATTGGCGATCGACATCGCGATGCGCTTGGCCGAACGGCTGCTCGTTGCGCCCTCGACCGTCACCTCGATCAGCTTGCGCGCCCCCTCGCCATCCCGTGCGACCTGCACTGCAAGGTCAAGCAGCAGCGCATTGAGCGCCCGCCGGAACCCGCCCAGCCGGGCATCGCCGGGGGCCGTGACCGGCTTCTGGCCGCGTTTCGTTGCCTGGCCTGTGGCGAAGAGCATCAGCGTGTCGGAGGTCGACATGTCGCTGTCGACCGTGACGGCGTTGAAGCTGCCGCGCACACCCTTCGCCAGGCATTCCTGCAGCGCCGGAGCCTCGATCGCGGCATCGGTGAAGACGAAGGAGAGCATCGTCGCCATGTCGGGCGCGATCATGCCGGCCCCCTTGGCAATGCCGGAAATCGTCACGTCGACGCCGTCGATCTTCGCCTTGCGCGTCGCGACCTTGGGGAAGGTATCCGTGGTCATGATCGCGCGGGCGGCTTCGAGCCAGGCATCCCCCTTCACGCGCGACGCGCATTCGGCCAGAACGCCGTTGAATTTCGTCGCGTCGAGCGGCTCGCCGATGACCCCGGTCGAGGCAATGGCGATCTCGCCCGGCGTGCAGCCCACGGCCTTCGCGCCGATTTCCGCCGTCAGCTTCACGGCATCCCGGCCCTTGAGGCCGGTAAAGGCATTGGCATTGCCCGAATTGACGATCACCGCCCGGGCCTTGCCGCCCGGCAGGACCTGGCGGCACCAGTCGACTGCCGCGGAGGGGCATTTCGACCGGGTGAAGACCCCGGCCATGGTGCTGCCCGGGGCCAGTACGGCCAGAAGCACATCCGTCCGCCCCTTGTAACGGATGCCGGCTTCGGCCGTGGCAAAGGCCACACCGTCGATCGCCGGCATCCTGGGCATCTTCTTCGGGGCGAGAGGCGAAACGGGAACGTTCTTGCCGGCCATGACCAACCTGCCTCAGTTCTTTTTCTGCTCGCCGGGCTTCGCTTCCGCCGGGGCGTCCAGCTTCTCGATCTTGGCCGCCTGCCGCAGCTTGGTGAGATATTCCTGCTGCGCGCGCGCGGCGAGCGACTGGGCGACCCGGTCCTTGATCTGGTCGAAGGCCGGCAGCGGCCGCTGGCGACGCTCCTCGACCTTGATGACATGCCAGCCGAACTGGCTCTTGACCGGGGCGGAAAGCTCGCCCGGCTTCATCGCAAAGGCGGCATTGGCGAATTCCGGCACCATCCGGTCCTGGGTGAAGAAGCCGAGATCGCCCCCTTCCGCGCCCGAACCGGGATCCTTCGAGGCTTCCTTGGCAACCTTGGCGAAATCCTCGCCGCCCTTCAGCCGCGCGACGATCTTCTTCGCGTCATCCTCGTTCTCGACGAGAATATGGCGCGCCCGCACCTCGTCGACCGGTTTGATCTGCGCGACCTGCTCGTCATAGAATTTCTTGACGGCGGCATCGCTGGTCGCGGCATTCGCCTCGCGGAGCAGCAATTGCTGCATCAGCACGCGCTGCTGGACATAGGCCATGCGGCGCTTGAACTCGTCGGTCTGGTCGATCTTGTCGGCCTTGGCCTTCTGCGCGACGATCTTCATCTCGATCAGGAATTCGAGCGTCAGGTTGCGCAGGCCATCCGGCGTCAGGTTGGGGTATTCCGAACCGACATCGTCCATCGCCGTGGTGACATCCAGTTCGGTGATCGGCTCGCCATTGACGCGGGCAAGGACCTTGCCGGCAGGGGTCTGGGCCATCGCCACCGGGCCGGAAAGGCCGATAGCCAGGGCAAGCGAGAGAAGGAGCGTCTTGGACATGAGGATCTCCGGGTTGATCCGGCGGGCGGCGCGGCCGGGTGCGTAAAGTTCCGTTATCGCAAAGCGCCCGCATTGGCGAGCCCCCGCAGGGCCCGGTCCGGCGCGTCTTCCGGTCACGGATTGGTGTTCCGGGGCACGTTCCGGAAAGGCTGAACATTGACAATGGCCTGTGCCGATCCTTATCTCCGGCGATCATCCGATCTGATTTCAGGTCATTCCGGGCCGGTTCGTTTCTGCTGCGGCCTGCCCGATCCGCCATCCGGCGAGAACAAGGAAGACGGTGCATGTTCGGCGCGCTCGCCAAGACGCTGTTTGGATCGGCCAATGACCGACGTCTGAAAGCCTATCGCCCCAAGGTGGCCGCCATCAACGCGATGGAAGCCGAACTGGCCAAGCTGTCGGATGACGAGCTCCGCGGTCGCACCGAAGCCTTCCGGGCCGAGCTCGCCGCCGGCAGCAAGACGCTGGACGACCTGCTCGTCCCGGCCTTCGCCACGGTGCGCGAGGCGGCCAAGCGCGTGCTCGGCCAGCGCCATTTCGATGTCCAGCTCATCGGCGGCATGGTGCTGCATGACGGCGACATCGCCGAGATGAAGACCGGCGAAGGCAAGACGCTCGTCGCCACGCTGCCGGTCTATCTCAACGCACTGAACGGCAAGGGCGTCCATGTCGTGACGGTGAACGACTACCTCGCTCGCCGCGACGCGGAATGGATGGGGCAGATCTACCGCTTCCTCGGCCTGTCCGTCGGCATCATCGTGCACGGGCTCGACGACGAGCAGCGCAAGGCCGCCTATGCCTGCGACATCACCTACGGCACGAACAACGAGTTCGGCTTCGACTACCTGCGCGACAACATGAAGTATGATTTCGCGCAGATGTGCCAGCGCGGCCATGTCTTCGCGATTGTCGACGAGGTCGATTCGATCCTGATCGACGAGGCCCGCACGCCGCTGATCATCTCCGGCCCGACGGAAGACCGCTCCGATCTCTACAATGCCATCGATGCGCTGGTACCGCGCCTCGTGAAGGAGGATTTCGAGGTCGACGAGAAGGCCCGTACCGTCCACCTGACCGAAATCGGCAACGAGCATATCGAGCAGCTTCTCACGGAGGCCGGTATCCTCAAGGAAGGCACGCTCTACGACGCAGCCAATTCCAGCCTGGTGCATCACGTCAACAGCGCGCTCCGGGCCCACACGCTCTTCACGCGCGACAAGGATTACATCGTCCGCTTCAACCCGGAAACGCGGATCAACGAGGTCGTCATCATCGACGAGTTCACCGGCCGCATGATGCCGGGCCGCCGCTATTCCGAAGGCCTGCACCAGGCCCTTGAGGCGAAGGAACATGTGCCGATCCAGCCCGAGAACGTCACCCTCGCCTCGATCACCTTCCAGAACTATTTCCGGCTCTATGCCAAGCTCGCGGGGATGACAGGCACCGCCGGCACCGAGGCGGAGGAATTCCAGCAGATCTACGGGCTGGAAGTCGTCGAGATCCCGACCAACGTGCCGGTGGCGCGCCTTGATCAGGACGACGAGGTCTATCGCTCGGCCCGCGAGAAGGATCTCGCCATCGTTGCCGAGATCGAACGGGCCAAGGCGCGGCGCCAGCCGGTCCTGGTCGGGACCACCTCGATCGAGAAATCCGAGGCCCTCGGCGTCCTGTTGCAGGAACACGGCTTCAAGCAGATCGACCTTGCCGATCCCAATGCCTTCAAGCCCCTGCTCGACGGTGACCAGGGCGGGAAGGAAGAGAAGCTGTTTGCAGTGCTCAATGCCCGTTACCACGAGCAGGAAGCCTTCATCGTCGCGCAGGCCGGCGTGCCCGGCGCCGTGACGATCGCAACCAACATGGCCGGCCGCGGCACGGATATCCAGCTCGGCGGCAACCTGAAGATGCGGATCGAGCGCGAGCTTGATGGCCTCGAGGGCGCCGAGCGTGAGGCCGCGATCGCCCGCATCCGTGACGAGATCGCCCGCAACCGCGAGGTCGTGCTGAAGTCCGGCGAGCTGATCGAGCTGGAACCCGCCAAGGGCTCCAAGCCGGCCAAGACCTTCCAGGCCCCGGGCGGCCTCTATGTCATCGCCGCCGAACGCCATGAAAGCCGCCGCATCGACAACCAGCTCCGCGGCCGCTCGGGCCGCCAGGGCGATCCGGGCCGCACCAAGTTCTTCCTCAGCCTCGAGGATGACCTGATGCGCATCTTCGGCTCCGAGCGCATGGACAGCGTGCTCCAGAAGCTGGGCCTGAAGGAAGGTGAGGCCATCGCCCATCCCTGGGTCAACAAGGCGCTCGAAACCGCGCAGAAGAAAGTCGAGGCGCGGAACTTCGACACCCGCAAGAACATCCTTAAATACGATGATGTAATGAACGACCAGCGCAAGGTGGTGTTCGAGCAGCGTCGCGAGCTGATGGCCAGGGAAGACCTGACCGAAACCATCACCGAGATGCGCCATGGCGTGATCGAGGATCTGGTCAGCCGCCACATTCCCGAGGGGGCTTACCCAGAAGCCTGGAGCGTTGATGCGCTCAAGCAGGATGTCGGTCGCTTCCTGGCGCTCGACCTGCCGGTTGACGAATGGGCCCGCGAGGAAGGCATCGCCGACGAGGAAGTCCGCGAGCGCCTGATCAAGGCGGCTGACGAGGCCTATGCCGCCCGCGTCGAGCAGAACACGCCGGACGTGATGCGCTATGTCGAGAAGCAGATCGTCCTGCAGATGCTGGACCATCTCTGGCGCGAGCATCTCGTCACGCTCGACCATCTCCGCCAGGTCATCGGCTGGCGCGGCTATGCCCAGCGTGATCCGCTGAACGAGTTCAAGTCGGAAGCCTTCGAGCTGTATGACAAGCTGCTCGAGACGCTGAGCCAGAATGTCACGGCGCAGCTCATGCGCGTCGAAGTGGTGTTCGAGGCGCCGCCCGCGCCGGAACTGCCCGAAATGCACGCCAGGCATCTCGATCCGACCACCGGCGAGAACATGTTCGAGCAGGCGGCCCTCTCGCTCGGCCTGAGCGCCGATGAACCGGCGGTCGACCGCGACCCGAAGGATCCTGCCACATGGGGCAAGGTCGGCCGAAACGAGGCCTGCCCCTGCGGCTCGGGCAAGAAGTACAAGCATTGCCACGGTCGCTTTGCGTGACCGGCGGCGAGCGGCCCTGATCCATGTCCGTCCAGCAACGCCTCAAGGATATCCGCAACACGGCCCAGATTCTCCGCTGGGTGATGGCGGGTATGCCCAACCCGCCGGTGCCGGCTGTCAAGCGGCGGCTGATCCATCGCTATCTCGAAGGCTACGGCTTCGGAACCTTCATCGAGACCGGCACGTTCAAGGGCGATACCCTCGCCTCCGTGGCGGCGACCGGCATCCGGTCGATCTCGGTCGAACTCTCGCCGGAATATTTCGACAGGGCGAACCAGCGTTTCGCCGGGCGCAACAACATCGAACTCCACCAGGGTGACGCAGCGGATGTCCTGCCGCGGATTGTTGCCCTGCTGAAGGAGCCGGCCCTGTTCTGGCTCGATGGCCATTACTCCGCCGGCGAGACCGCCCATGGCGCCCAGGCCTCGCCGATCAGCACGGAAATCCGCTGCATCCTCGATTCGCCGGTCGACGGGCATGTCGTGCTGATCGATGATGCCAGCGATTTCACCGGCGAAGGCGGCTACCCCGAACTCGGCCATTTCCTGACGACGATCACTCGGCATGGCCGGTTCAGGCCCATCGTCACGGCGAACATCATCATCCTCGAACCCGAAGCCTGACAAAACGGGCCACGCAAACGGAAAAGCCCCCTCCCGGGGGCTCCGCGCTGTCTTGACGGACAGGAAAAGGCTCAGCGGCGCGGCGGCGCCTTGGGCGGAAGCGGCGCGGTCACGGCCTGCGGCACATCCTCGCCGGATCCGGCCGCGCTGGCGGTCAGGTTGCCGAGCGAGCCGATCCAGCGCTGATAGAAGGCCGGCTCCTGTTTCCTCGATGGCTCGGACGAGACCAGTGCGGTCGCGGTCGAGCGCGGCGGCGCGACAACCGCCGTGGACGGTGCCGCCGGTGTGGACGGTGCCGCCGGTGCCGTGGCAACGGCGCGGGCATTGGCAGCCGGCGCCGACGGTGTCGCGAGCACGCCGCTTTCCTGCAGGCGGACCTGCGAGGCCTTGGCGAGCAGCGCCTGCCGGCTCAGGCCACGGGCCTGCTCGGCCGGCACGTCGACCGGGCCGTGATCGAGCGCATCCGGCTGCGAGACTGCCGCCACGCGGGAGGTTCCCGGCGCCACAGGCGTCGCGAGGCGATTGCCTTCGCTGCCGCCAACCTGCGCGTGGATCGTGTGCTTGAACGAGGGATGCTGGTCGCCATCCTGGTAGATTCGCTTCACGGCCTTTGTGCCCGCGCTGACAAGCGAGGCAACCTGCTGCTCGTCGCTGCGCGCCTTGGCATTCACGGCCGCCACCAGAGCCTCGTCCTGCTGGACTGGCGGGCAGGCCGCCTGCGCATCGAACCGGGCGCCATCCTTCGGCTGAGCGTTGAAGACATAACGCCGCCCGCAGACCGAAACCTGCGGCTCGCGCTTCGTCACGTCGAAATGGTCGGCCCCTTCCTTCAGGTTCTTCCAGAAGGGCATGTGCTCGTCGGCCCGGTAGCGCGCGAGATTCTGCGGGGTGAACCGGAACGGGAAGCTCTGCAGCTGGACGGATTTCTGGCCGCCGCCGAACGCCTCGCGCGTCAGGGCATAGATATCGGCGATCTGCTCGTCCGTCATCGAGAAGCACCCGCGCGACGAACACGCGCCATGCACCATGATCAGGCTGCCGGTGCGGCCATAGGCCCGGTCATAGGTGTTCGGGTAGCCGACATTGAACGAGAGGTAGAATGACGAATTCGGGTTCAGCTGCTGCGGCGTGATGGCGTAGAAGCCTTCCGGCACCTGGCGGTCGCCCTCGGTCTTCTTGGGACCGAGCTGGCCCGACCAGCGGCACATCGGGAAAGTCTTCAGCAGCTTGTACTCGCCGGAAGAATCCTGCTTCCAGACCTCGAGCTCGCTCTCCTTCTTGTAGGCGCGCATCAGGATCGGCGATCGGGCATTCATGCCCTTCTCCGACATCAGCGCCTCCATCTGGGGCGAGATCGGCACGTAATGGCGGGAATTTGACGGCAGGCGGCCATTCTCGTCGCAGGCGGCCAGCCCGAGCAGGGCAGCCAAGACCAGTCCGGAGCGCGCACCCTTGCCCGCGACCGGCGACATCCAGGAACCCGACAGACCCAACACGGCATACCCTCATGGCAGATTCCGGAACGCGGAGCCTTTCGGCCCAGAGCCCGGCAGAATTAAGGCAACCAGTCTAGACGATCACCCGGAAGCACTGCATCAAAACCTCGTCATAAGATCAAGGCTTCGTTAACTGCGGTTATCCGAGCCGCCGTCCGATGGCGAGAAATTTCTCGGCGCGGGCCTCGCGCAGGGCATCGGGGCTCATCCCGGCCATGTCCTGCAGCGCCCGGCCCACGGCTTCGCCGGCGGCATGGATGGCATCCTGCGGCGCGCGATGGGCGCCGCCCACCGGTTCGGAAATGATCACATCGATCACGTTCATGCGCAGCAGGTCCTGCGCGGTGATCTTCATCGTCGTTGCGGCTTCCTGCGCCCGCTGCGAATCACGCCACAGGATCGACGCCGCCGCTTCCGGCGAAATCACGCTGTAGATCGCATGTTCGAGCATCAGAACCCGATTCGAGGTGGCGATGGCGATCGCCCCGCCGGAACCGCCCTCGCCGAGAATGACGGCGACATTCGGCACGCCCAGCGCCAGGCAGGCATCGGTCGAGCGGGCAATCGCCTCGGCCTGGCCCCGTTCCTCGGCGCCAATGCCGGGATAGGCGCCCGCCGTATCGACCAGTGAGATGACCGGAAGGCCGAACCGGTCAGCCAGCTCCATCACGCGCTGCGCCTTGCGATACCCCTCGGGTCGGGCCATGCCGAAATTGTGTTTCAGCCGGCTTTCGGTGTTCGAGCCCTTTTCCTGCCCGATCACCGCGACAGGCTCGCCCCGGAAGCGGGCGAACCCGGCCACGACGGCGGCATCCTCGCCAAAGACACGGTCGCCGGCAATGGCTGTGAATTCCGTGAACAGGGACTCGATGTAGTCGAGGCAATGCGGCCGCTCGGGGTGGCGCGCGACCTGTGTCTTCTGCCACGGCGTCAGGTTCGCATAGAGATCGCGCAGGGCGGATTCCGCCTTGGCCTCGAGGCGCGTCACATCCTCGCCGATGGCGGTGGCGCCGTCCCGGGCCGCGAGGGCCCGCAATTCGGCAATCTTGCTCTCAAGCTCGGCAACCGGCTTCTCGAAATCCAGATAGGCGCGCATGAACCTTCAACATGTTTCGGAACTGACAGGCTGCCGGCATGTCCGGGCCGCGGAAAGACGGCCAGACCGGTGCTTGGAAACCCCCGAAAAGGCGCCGCAACCTGACGATTGAGGCGCTTGGCGTCAAGCCCCCCCGCCCTTCGGGCTGTTATTCCGGCCTGTCATTCAGCGGATGGAGGTCCCGCACCATCGCGCGGGCTCTCTCATCCAGCACATGGGTATAGATCTGCGTTGTCGCAATATCGGCATGGCCGAGAAGCTGCTGGACGATGCGCAGATCGGCGCCGTTCTGCAGCAGATGCGTAGCGAAAGCGTGCCGCAACACATGCGGCGAGAGCAGGTCGGCTCGGATACCGGCCGCCCCGGCAAGCCGTTTCAGCTCGCGCGCGAAAACCTGGCGGGGAATATGCCCGAGTTCGCTTGCGGCCGGAAACAGGAACCGCGAGGCTGCCCCCGGCTTGATCGCCGCCCGGTACTGGCTGACCGCCTCGCGTGCTGCCGCGGTGATCAGGACCAGCCGCTCCTTGTTGCCCTTGCCGCGGACAATAAGCCCTTCCCGGTCGGACCGGATGCTCTGGGCCGGCAACGCCACGAGTTCCGACACCCGGAGGCCGGTGGCGTAAAGCAGTTCGATCATCGCCTGCAAGCGCAATGCTGTCAGCCGGGCATGGGCGGAAAGACCCGGCTTCCCGGCCTCGGACCGCGCCTGGTCGAGCAGCCGGGTGACATCGTCAACGCTGATCACCTTGGGCAGGGAAGAGCCGCGTTTCGGCCCCTCAAGCGTCACGGTCGGATCATCGGAACGCATCGCTTCCGTATACAGGAAGCCATGGAACTGCCGGATGGAGGACAGCCGCCGCGCCAGCGTGGCCGGCTTGAAACCTTCCGCCGCCAGATCCTGCAGATAGCCACGGATCCGGGCAACGGCCACGGTTTCGGCTGTCTCGGGCGCGATGGCCTCGAGATAATGGACGAGATCGCGGCGATAGGCATCGAGCGTGTTCTTCGCCGCACCCCGCTCCGCCGCGAGCATGGCAAGAAAATTCCGGAGCGCCCGCTCGCTCATGAATCGTGTCCGTTCATGGCGCCACGCGCGGCCGGGGCGGATCGACCGGCACCGAAATCTCGCGTTGCTCGGGCTCGACCAGCGTGGCCAGCGCATGAAGCGCACCATAGGCGAGTCCGGCGAGAAGACCGGCCACGATCAGGATCCGGAGCAGGAACAGCATCGATGCACACTCGCGGGCATGAAAATGCGGCAGACACGACCGACAACACCCTTCTGCTTAACGGGTTGTGCCAATTCGCGGTAGAAATTTCTCGCGGTTTTTGCATTAGGTGGCGCGCGACAGGAACCACGCATGACCGAAGCGACTGCCCCGGACCCGGAATCTGCCCCGGCCCATGAACCCGCCACGGCCCAGGAGTCCGCTACGGCCCAGGAATCCGGCCCGCTGATGCTGGCTCCGGCCGTGCGCGAGGCGCTGGCGGGCCGGCATGTCGTGCTCGTTGGCCTCATGGGCGCCGGGAAGACTTCTGTCGGTCGGCGTCTGGCACAAAGGCTGGGTCTTCCTTTCATCGATTCCGACCATGCGATCGAGGAATCCGCCCGGATGACCATCCCCGAGATCTTTGCCCAGCTCGGCGAGGCGGAATTCCGTTCCGGCGAGCGGAAGGTGATTGCCCGCCTGCTGAGCGAGCCGCAGCAGGTGATCGCCACGGGCGGCGGCGCCTACATGGATGCGGAGACCCGGGCCCGCATCCGCGAGAAGGCGGTGTCGGTCTGGCTCAGGGCGGATCTGGCGGTGCTCATGCGCCGTGTGCAGAAGCGTCAGAACCGACCGCTCCTCCAGACCGCCGACCCCGTCGCGACGATGCAGGCGCTGATTGACAAGCGCTATCCGGTCTATGCCGAGGCGGATCTCAGCGTGACCAGCATGGAAATCCCGCACGACCAGATGGTCCAGACCGTGCTGGAGACGATGCAGGCCTTTCTGGCCGGCACGCCGCCGGCCCTTTCCGAAAGCATGTCCCCATGACCGATACCCCGCACCGGAAGGTCCGCGTCGACCTCGCCGGCCGCAGCTATGACATCCTCATCGGCCGGCATCTCCTCGCCGAGGCGGGATCCGCGATCACAGGCGCCACGCGGGCCCGGGCCTGCCTGATCCTGACGGACGAGATTGTCGCGGGCTTCTATCTCGCCCCCTTGCGCGAAGGGCTCGCGGCTGCGGGGCTCGGCGTGGCGGAACTGGTTCTCCCGGCCGGCGAAAAGACGAAGAGCTGGCCATGGCTGGAAAAGACCGTCGAGGCCATCCTCTCGGCCCGGCTCGAACGCGGCGATGCCGTGGTCGCGCTTGGTGGCGGTGTGATCGGCGATCTCGCCGGATTCGCGGCCGCCATCACCCGACGGGGCATGCATTTCGTGCAGGTCCCGACCTCATTGCTCGCGCAGGTTGATTCGAGCGTCGGCGGCAAGACGGGCATCAATTCAGCTCAGGGCAAGAACCTGGTCGGTGCCTTTCACCAGCCGCGCCTGGTGCTGGCCGATACGGCCCTGCTCGACACGTTGCCGCTGCGCGAATTGCGGGCTGGCTATGCCGAGGTGGTGAAATACGGGCTGATCGACCGGCCCGATTTCTACCAATGGCTCGAGGGCGGTGCCTGGCGTGGCATCTTTTCCGGCGGTCCCGAACGCGAGGAAGCCGTGGCCATCTCCTGCGGCGCCAAGGCCGCGATCGTCGCCCGCGACGAGACGGAAACCGGCGACCGGGCCCTGCTCAATCTCGGCCACACCTTCGGGCATGCCCTCGAAGGACTTGTCCGCTACGATGCCAGCCGGCTGGTCCATGGCGAAGCGGTCGCGCTCGGCATGGCGATGGCGCATCGCTATTCCGCCCGGGCCGGCCTCTGCCCGCCGGACCTGCCCGAGAGGGTCGAGCGTCATCTCGCCGAGATCGGGCTGCCGACGCGCCTCGCCCAGATGGACGGGCCCTGGACGCCGGACGGCATGCTCGGAATGATGGCGCAGGACAAGAAGGTCAGCCGCGGCACGCTGACCTTCATCCTCACGCGCGGCCTCGGCCAAAGCTTCATCGCCCGCGATGTCTCGGCAACGGCGATCCGGGACTTCCTCGTGGAGGAATGCGCCTAGGCCGTCGCCGGCGCGACGGAAGGCGGGTTCTGCTGGGCCATGAACTGCGCGCGCGCCAGTTCGGCGAAGCGTCCGTTCGCTGCCACAAGCGTCTCGAAATTGCCACTCTCGACGATGCGGCCCTTGTCGAGCACAAGGATGTGGTCGGCATTGCGGATCGTCGCGAGGCGATGCGCGATCACGAAGGTGGTGCGGTCCTTCATCACCGCCTCGAGCGCCTTCTGAAGCTTCTGCTCCGTCGCCGCGTCGAGTGCCGAGGTCGCCTCGTCGAGAATCAGGACCGGCGGGTTCTTGAGCAGCGCCCGTGCGATCGAAAGCCGCTGACGTTCGCCGCCCGACAGTGAACGGCCGCGCTCGCCGACCACGGTGTCGAGCCCTTCGGACTGCCGGCCGATGAATTCGAGCGCTTGCGCCCGCTCGAGCGCATCCATCATTTCCGCCTCGGTCGCATCGGCGCGGCCGACCTCGAGATTCTCGCGGATGGTCCGGGCGAAAAGCATCGGTTCCTGGAACACGACAGCGATGTTCCGGCGGAGGGATTGGAGCGTGAAATCGCGGATATCCTGTCCGTCGATCAGGATGCGGCCGGATTGGGGATCGAAGGCCCGGTGCAGCAGGCCGAGCGTGGTCGACTTGCCCGAACCGGTCGCGCCGACCAGCGCGATGGTCTTGCCCTGGGCTGCCGTGAACGAGAGATCGGCAATGGCCGGGCGCTTGCCGTCATAGGAGAAGGAGACCTGGTCGAACACGACCTCGCCCTTCAGCGTGCCGGCATCGACGGCATTGGGGCGGTCCTGAACCTGCGGCGTTGTGTCGAGCACCTCGAAGAAGTCCCGCAGTTTCGGCGCCTGCATGAAAAGCTGGTTCACGAAACCCACGGCCGCCTCGAGCTTGCCGATCAGCAAGGTCGCATACCCCATGAAGGTGACGATATCGCCGATCGTCGCGAGATCGCGGATATGCAGCCACGTGCCGAGCAGGAAGATGGCCGTTACCGTCAGGGTGGATGCGGCGCGCGTCGCCACCGAAGCGAGCGCCCACCAGGAAAGGACCGGGATCTGCGCCGACAGCAGGCGGTCGATCACGAAGCGCAGCGCATTCAGCTCGGCCTGGATCCGCGTGAAGCTCTGGATGACCGGGATATTCCCGATCGCATCCGAGGTATGCTCGGCCAGCTCCGAATGAAACCCCTCGACCTTCTCCTGCAACGTGGCCGCGCGGTTGATCACCAGCCCCATCAGAAAGGCAAAGATCACCACCAGCGCGACGAGCAGAAGGCCGAGGCGCCAGTTGATGAGCAGGGTCAGCGGCAGCAGCACCAGCAGCGAGACGAGGGCGGCGCAATGGTCGCGCATGAAACCCAGCCAGAGCCAGAACATGCCATCGGCACCGTTGAGCATGACTTTCAGGGTCCGGCCGGAATGCGTGGCCGAATGGAAGGAGAGCGGCAGCGTCAGCACATGCTCGAAATAGGTGGCCATCACGCCGAGGCGGCGCCGGTGCGACATCCGGTCGGCATGCAGCGCCACCGTCACCCCACCGACAATCGAGACCAGCCCGAAGGCCAGCCACAGGCCGATCAGCGGCAGGAGCGATTCGAGCGTCGGCTTGCTGC
Organism: Beijerinckiaceae bacterium; assembly: GCA_027533425.1. GTDB lineage: Bacteria > Pseudomonadota > Alphaproteobacteria > Rhizobiales > Beijerinckiaceae > Rhabdaerophilum. The sequence goes on from JAPZUD010000006.1 coordinate 330,019, forward strand.
CCTGCGCATGCGAGCCGGTCAGCAGGTTGATGATCTGCCCGAAAAGGTAGGGCTCGGCGAACATCGCGGTTGCCAGCGCGAGATTCGCCATGACGAGCCACAGCCCCAGCCGCAGTTCCGGGCCGAGTTGCATCAGAACACGGAAATACAGGCGCAGGAGCGACATGAAACCCTCGGGGCGAAACTGGGCCGGCCTTATGCGGCCGGTGACATGAACAGGGACTGAGCAGCTGCCTTCTTAAGCTTAACTCTTCCTTTAGCTGCAAGGCCTAACGTGGCGCTCAGGGACCGCAGGATGCGGCGCACAATCTGTGCGACCGGGGACAGGATCACATGGATATCTCTACCATCGTTGGCACCGTGCTGGGCATCGCCGTGGTCGTCGTCCTGATGCTGATGGACGGACATCTGAGCATCTACGTCTCGGAACATGCCGCCATCGTCATCTTCGGCGGGGCAATCGCCTCCACCATGATCCGCTTCCCCTTCTCGTCCATGATCCACGGGCTGCCGATGGGCATGCGCTACGTCCTCCAGATGCGCGCGCTCGATCCGCGGGCACTGATCGAGGAGATCACCAAGATCGCCGAGGTGATGCGCAAATCCGGCCCGATGGCGCTCGAAACGCTGAAGGTGGACGATCCCTTCCTGGCCCAGGGCATCCGCTATGTGGTGGACGGCTATGACGCAGAATTCATCCAGAACACGATGAACAAGGATCGGGATACCTTCCTCGCGCATCTTGACGAAGGACAGAAAATCTATCGCGCCATCGGCGATTGCGCCCCGGCCTGGGGGATGGTCGGCACCTTGCTCGGGATGGTCGGCATGTTCGCCAATATGGAAGACCCGGCCAAGCTCGGTCCGTTCATGGCGACGGCCCTGTTGGCCACATTGTACGGCGCGCTTGTCGCCAACCTGTTCTGCCTGCCGATTGCCGACAAGCTGCATGTCAAGCTTGAGGAAGAAGACATTTCGCGCTCGCTGATCATCGACGGCGTGATGCAGATCCGCCAGGCGAAGAGCCCGGGCATCATCCGCGAGATGCTGCTCTCCTACCTGCCGGATCACCACAAGGCGCATTTTGTCGATGCGGAAGCCGCCGCCTGATTGCGGACCAGCGTAACGGAGTTCGAGCATGGCACGCAAACGGGGAGCGGCGCATGGCGGCGGTGGTGGCCACGGCTGGTTCGTGACCTTCGCCGACCTGATGGGTCTGCTCGTCGCGTTCTTCGTCATGCTGGTCGCCTTCTCGACGCCCAACCAGAAGAAACAGCAGATCGTCGCCGGCTCCATGCGCGAATCCTTCGGGATGCAGAAGCACACCCGCACCACCGGCATCATCGAGACGGATGGCGTGCCCGTGCGCTCGACGATCAAATATACCCGGAAGGTCTCGACCGACTTCGCCGCCGACCAGACCTCGCCCTACGCGAATTCCCAGCGCGATACGGTGGCCAACGGCACTTTCCTCGCCGATCGCGGCTTCACCACCGCCGCCGTCTCGCTTCGCCAGGCCCTGCAGGAAATGCCGGAAATCGCCGAGATTTCCCGCAATGTTGTGATCGAGGAAACTGACGAGGGCCTCGATATCCAGATCGTCGACCAGGATGGCCGCTCCATGTTCCCGGAAGCCTCCGCCCTTCCCTACGAGCGGACCCGGAAGATCATTGCCGCTGTCGCCCCGACGCTCCGGCGCCTGCCGAACCGCATCCGCGTGACCGGCCATATCTCGTCAGGCCGCAATGCCGGCAAGGAGCGTGGTGCCGGCTGGAAGCTTTCGGCCGAGCGAGCCATCTCCGTCCGGGACATTCTGGCCAATAACGGCGTTCCGGATGACCGGTTTGAATCCGTCGTGGGCCGGGGCGATACCCAGCCGGTCTTCCCGGATGATCCGAGCCTCGCGCCGAATCGCCGCGTCTCGATCATGCTGGTGCATGAGGCGCCGCCGCTTCCGCCCAAGAAGTGACGGGCGCTTACTGTTCCGCGACGAGCACCACCCAGTAGACCCGATGGCGCGATTCCGGCCGCGCCACCACGCCGATGCCATAGCGGCGGCCCTTTGGCGTCCGCAGCACCGCATCATGTGCCGGCGAGCCCCGCCAGCCCGAAAACGCATCGGCAAAGCTGTGATAGCCGCCCGAGACGCTCCGTTTCAGCCCCCTGACAGACCGATGACCCTGGAGGGCATCGGAGGAAAGCTCACCCCGTGCCGCCAGCCGCGCCGCCTCACCCCGGGCCTGCTCGGCGAGAGCCGGGTCCCAGTCCAGGGCCTGCAATCCGAGATTTGTCCGGTAGCCATTGATGATGGTCGTGCTCGTCTGCGGGTCGAGTGCCGTGCCCGACCGGGCGAGATCGACATAGAAGGCCGGCTGCGGCCGGGAGGGCGCGGTATCGGAGCAGGCCGCGAGCCCAAGCGCGGAAGCGAGGGCCAGGAAGGCCGGATTGCACATGCGCGCGCTCCTCATGTCGTGCCCTTCGCCGCCGGTTCAGGCGGCCGCTCCGTGGCGATAAAGGAGCCTGCCCCCGCGCCGGGCATGTTGGTGATCTCGAGCCGGCGCGTCGGGTAGGGCACCTCGATCTTCGCGTCCCGCAAACGGCGGAAGATGTCGAACAGCAATTCGCTGCGCGTCGTGGCCATGGAATCGACGTCGCAGAAGCAGCGCAACTCGAAATCGAGCCCGGATTCGCCGAGATTCTTGAAAATGACGACTGGCGCCGGCTCGCTCATCACCTCGCGGTGGGCAAGGGCCGCATCCCGGAGCAAGCGCTGCACCTCGTCCGGATCCGACTGGTAATCCACATTGATCGGGATGATGATCCGGCCCGTCCGGTCGGCATGCATCCAGTTTTTCACGCGGCCGCTGATAAATTCCGAATTCGGGATGATCAGGCTCGCGCGGTCGAAGGTCTGGATCTCGGTTGCCCGGACATTGATCCGCTTGACCGTGCCCTGCTCGTCCCCGACGACGATCCAGTCTCCGACGCGGATCGGCCGCTCCCAGAGCAGGATCAGGCCGGACACGAAATTCCCGACGATGGACTGGAGGCCGAAGCCGATCCCCAGCGACAGCGCACCGGCGACGATGGTGATCTTGTCCAGCGAGAACCCGGCCTGCCCGAGCGCCAGCGACGCGGCGATGATGAAGCCGACATAGCCGAAAATCGTGCGGATCGAGTTCCTCAGGCCGATATCGAGCCCGGTATGCGGGAGATAATGCGTGTCGAGCCAGTTCTGGATCGCCTTGGTGACGAGGATGCCGATCAGGAACAGCATCAGCGCCAGCGCGATCGTCGACAGCGAGATCGTCACGCCGCCAACCTGGAACCCGAAGAAAGCAGCGCGGAGATTGCCGAACAGGGTGGAGGAATCCACCCCCCACGGCGCCAGCGCCAGCATGGCCAGAGAGACGTACAGGACAAGCCGCGCGAGGCCGGTGCCGAGAACGCTCATCTGGTCGAGCGAACCTGCCGCAAGCCCGGTAGCTTCGCGGACGCGGCGGCCGAGCTTGCCGCGCGAGGACAGGCCCGCACCGACCAGTTCATCGATGAAGACCAGCAGGAGGGTGGCGATGAGCACGAGGATCAGCAGCCAGATCACCTGCTCGACGAGGAAGCCCGCCAGCGCGACATAACCGAAGAGAGCGGCGACCCCGACGGCGGTCGCGACGCTCCAGCCGGCAATGCGCGGCAGGATCCAGTGCGAACTGGCGCGATCCTGCACTTCGCCGGTCTTCTCGTCGATCTCGGTGCGGAACGCCGCACGCAAGCCCTGCACGAGACGGCCGGCGACGATCAAGGCGAAAACCCCCTTGGTCACGATGGTCAGCGGCAGGCTGGCGACAATGGCGGATTGCAGCGCTTCGGTCATTTTCCCGAACGCCACGATGGCCGCGATATCGCGGACCGTGCGCCAGAGCGAAACCGCCACCCGATCCGACACATCGAACAGCCGCCAGTTCGCCCGGAAGGGCGAAAGGACACCCGCGGCGAGCCCGCTCATGCCAAGGACGAAGGCAATCCCGTTGGTGATTGATTCAAGCACCGGGTCAGCCCGGCCGGGCAGGATGCCGAAGCTCCGGAACATCCAGAGCAGAAGGTAGAGCAGCGCCGCAGGGGCCACCGCACTCAGCAACACCCGCCGCAACCCGGCGAGGGCGCGGTCGAATCGCCGTGGCTCGAGCGTCTCGTCCGGCCCGTCCTCGATTGCGAAGGAGCCGGTCTGGATCCACAGGCGCGCCTTGGGAAGTCCTGCCAGGGCGCCCAGAGCGAGCCCGACCAGCAGGAGAAGCTCATACCAGTCGAGATTGGCAAAAATCGTCTCGGCCCATTGCCGCATCAGGAAGGTGAAGGCCGCGAAATCCTGCGGCACCGCCTGGCTGACATCGAGCCAGAGCAGGGGCGAGAGGATCGACGGCCCCTGCGCGAGGATCGCCCGGGCGAAATTGGCCCGGCGACGTTCGGAAATCGCATCGCGCTGCTGCTCGATCCGCAGGGCCAGCGCACGGGCAAGGCGCAGCGTCTCGTCGGATTCCTGCCACAGCTTCTGCTGTTCGGCGCGGTCCTTGGCGACATCGGCGCTTTCGGTCTGGCCCTTGCTCGCATCCGGCGCCGGGCCAAGCCGCTCGATCCGCGCCTTGATCTCGTCGGCGCGTGGCTGCTCGCGCTGGATCAGTTCCTCGATCGCCTGCGCGATCGGATCAAGCCGCGCCCGGAGATCGGCCAGCCTCTTGTCGTCGAGGGAATCGCGCTGGAGCGCGGCCTCGATCTGGGTGAGTTCGAGGCGGCCTGTCTCGATCGGCGCGCGGCCCTCGCGCGGGGTGGGCGCCTGTGCGACGGCAGCCGCGCCGCACACCGAAACAAAAAGAAGCAGGGCGCCGAAACGCGCCATCCAGCGGGAAAGCATCAAGGCCGATACCTGTCTGTTGATGTCGGGACGCAACCAGCCCGGCGAATCGGGCCATACCGTGACGTGGCGATGGTTCTAGCCCGAAACCGCAGCAGGGTCAGGGGCTGTGCCGCGCCATCCGCATGGAATTTCGCAGCAGGACAGGGCTCAGACTACGCTGGTCATGCCGCCATCGACCATCAGGAGATGGCCGTTGACATAGTTCGACGCCTCCGACGCCAGGAAGATGGCCGCACCGACAAGCTCCCGCACATCGCCCCAGCGCCCCGCCGGGGTCCTTTTCTCGACCCAGGCCGAGAATTCGGCATTCTTCACCAGCGCATCATTGAGCTCTGTCTTGAAATATCCCGGCCCGATCGCGTTGACCTGGATATTCTGCGGCCCCCATTCGGCGGCGAGGCCGCGCGTCATCATCTTCACCCCGCCCTTGCTGGCATTGTAGGGCACGATCGAGGCCCGGCCGAGCTCGCTCTGGACCGAACCGATATTGATGATCTTGCCGCGCTTGCGCGCCAGCATATGCCGCCCGACCGCCTGGCTGACAAAGAAGACGCTGTCGAGATTCGTCGCCTGAAGCCGCCGCCAATCCGCCGGATCGTAATCGACAGCAGGGCCGCGGATCTGGATCCCGGCATTGTTGATCAGGATGTCGATCGGGCCGATCCCGGCCTCGAGGCGGTCGATCGCGGCCCGGCTGGACGCCGGATCGGTCACGTCGAAGGCCGCGCCCTCGGCGGAAAAGCCCCGCGCCCGGAGCGCAGCCAGCGGCGCTGCAAGCGATTCGGCCGCGCGCGCATTGAGCACAACCGCTGCCCCGGCCTCGGCCAGCCCCTCCGCCAGGGCCAGCCCGATGCCCCGGCTCGAGCCGGTCACGAGGGCGCGCCGCCCGGAAAGGTTGAAAAGGGAGAGCGCGCTGGTCATGGTCTGGCACCTTCGGGTTGCCCTGCCGGCCGCATTGTGCCGTGATAGGGACAAGGAAAACGAATGCGGTCCCGACGCGCGGGACCATGCGGGGAAACATGTTGAACGGCCAAACATCGCAACGGTCAACCTTGGGCGTGGTCTGCCATGCCGCACGCGTGCTCAAGGTCGAGCCGGTCCCTGTGCCGGACATCGGCGAGACGCAGGTCGAGCTGGCCATTGCCGCCGGCGGGATCTGCGGCTCGGACCTGCATTACTATCTCGATGGCCGGATCGGGGCGATCGAGGTCCGCCAGCCTTTCGTGCTGGGCCATGAATTCTCCGCCACGGTCACCGCGATCGGGCGCGCAGTCACGGCCCTGCAGGTCGGTGACCGGGTGGCGGTCAACCCCGCCCGGGCCTGTGGCACCTGCTCCTATTGCCAGGCCGGCCTGCAGATCCATTGCCTCAACATGCTGTTCTACGGCTCGGCCATGCGCTTCCCCCATGTCAGCGGGGGTTTCCGTCAGACGCTCGTGGCGGAAGCTGTGCAGTGCGAGAAGGTGCCGGCGGATTTTGACCTGGCCCGTGCGGCCTTTGCCGAACCGCTGGCGGTCTGCCTCCATGCCGTCGAGCGCGCCGGCCCGCTTTCCGGCCGGCGGATCCTCGTCACGGGCTGCGGCCCGATCGGGGCGCTGACGATCATGGCGGCGCGCTATGCCGGCGCCGGCGAGATCACGGTGACCGATGTCTCCGACAGCGCCATCGCGATGGGGCTGAAGATCGGCGCCGATATCGGGGTGAACGTGGCCCGGGAGCCCGAGAAAATGACCGCCTTTGCCGTGAACAAGGGCAGTTTCGACGTGGTGTTCGAATGTTCCGGGCACCAATCCGCGATCCGTTCGGCCATGGAGGTAATCCGGCCGCGCGGCATCCTGGTGCTGGTCGGCCTCGGTGGCGAGACGCAGCTGATGATCAACACGGTCGTCGCCAAGGAAATTGATATGCGCGGAACCTTCCGGTTCGGCACCGAATTCCGGACGGCCGTGCAGGCGCTTGTCTCGGGCCGGATCAACCCGATGCCGTTGCTCACGGAGGTGATCCCCTTCCGCGAGGCGCAGCGTGCCTTCGATCTCGCGGCAGACAGGAGCCGGGCGATGAAGGTCCAGCTCGCCTTCACGTAAGGAAAACGGCCCCGGTCCATGCCCGGGGCCAGTCGGTCAGCCGTTGCGATAGGTGTAGCTGTAGCCGTTGATCGCCGGTGCGCCGCCGAGATGGGCGTACAGGACGTTGGACCCGGCCGGGAAATAACCCTTCTTCACGAGGTCGATCATCGCCTGCATCGACTTGCCCTCATAGACCGGGTCCGTGATCATCGCCTCGGTGCGCGCGGCGAAGCGGATTGCCTCGTTGGTTTCGGCGCTGGGAATGCCGTAGGCGGGATAGGCATAATCCTCGAGAATGACGATCTCGTCCTCGCGCACCGGGCGGCCGAGTTCGACCAGCCCGGCCGTGTTGTCGACAATCGCACGCACCTGTTCGCGGGTCTGGGCCGGGGTGCCGGAGGCATCGATCCCGATCACGCGGTCGGCCCGGTTGTCATCGGCAAACCCGACGATCATGCCAGCCTGGGTCGAACCGGTGACCACGCAGACGATGATATAGTCGAAGCGGATGCCCATCTCGGCCTCTTGGCGGCGAACCTCCTCGGCGAAGCCGACATAGCCGAGCCCGCCATAGGGATGGACCGACGCCCCCGCCGGAATACCATAGGGCACGCCCCCGGCATCCTTGACCGACTGGATCGCGTCCTCCCAGCTCCGGCGGATGCCGATATCGAATCCATCGGGCACGATGCGGCTGTCCGCGCCCATCAGGCGGGTCAGGAGGATGTTGCCGACGCGGTCATAGACGGCATCCTCATGCGGAACCCAGCTTTCCTGCACCACGACGCATTTCAGGCCGAGCTTGGCGGCCGTGGCCGCGACCATCCGGGTATGGTTCGACTGGACACCGCCGATCGAGACCAGCGTGTCGGCCTTCTTCGCGAGGATATCCGGCACGATGTATTCGAGCTTGCGCAGCTTGTTACCCCCGAAGGCAAGACCCGAATTGCAATCGTCGCGCTTGGCGAACAGGTTCACCTTGCCGCCGAGAGCAGCACTCATCCGGCGCATGGGTTCGATCGGTGTCGGACCGAAAGTCAGCGGATAGCGTTCGAATTTGTCGAGTCGGATCATGGCAGTCTCTCCTGGCGTGGCAGATTGCCTTATCTATCATCGACGGAGAGAAAGGTGCTCTCGAAGATAAGGGTCGAAACGATAGCAATTGAATAGATGATCCGATTATGATTGAAGTTTATTCTGGATTTATCTGAAAAATGGAATTTTCTTTCATGACAGAGGAAATCGACAGGATCGACCGCAAGATTCTCAAGCTGCTGCAGCAGGACGGGCGGATGTCGAATGCCGAGCTGGCAGGCCTCGTCCATACGAGCCCGGCAACCTGCCACCGGCGTACCAAGCGTCTGTTCGATCTGGGCTATATCCGTCAGGTCCGCGCCGAGATCACACCACAGAAGGTCGAGCGCGGCACGTTGGTGATCGTCGGCGTTGAACTCGACCGCTCGACACCGGAAAGCTTCGGCGCGTTCGAGGCCGCGATCCGGAAGCTGGCCTTCGTCCTGGATTGCCACCTCGTTGCCGGCGATTTCGACTTTTTCCTCAAGATCCGCGTGCGCGACATCGCCGATTTCAACCTGCTCCACGGCGACCAGTTGATTCGCCTTCCCGGCGTCAGGCAAACGCGAACCTTCTTCGTCATGAAGGAGGTCATCGACAATGCCGGGCTGGACTTCTGATCAGGATTCTTCGCTCGCGGCATTCTCGGCAGCGATGGTCTGGTAGAGACGGTCGATCAGCGGCAAGACCATCTCCCGCTCGTCCGGTGACAGGGCCGCCAGCAACCGCTCGTGCCGCGCGAGCATGACCGGGCGCGTCGCCTTTTCCACATCCCACCCCGCCGGCGTCAGGCTGGCCCATACGGCACGGCGATCCTCCGGCCGCCGTGTCGTGACGATCAACCCCCGCTGCTCGAGGCCATTCAGCGTCCGGCTCAGCAGACCGGGATCCAGCCGGGCGAGGCTGCCCAGCTGCCGGCCGTTCAACTCACCCCCGACACCGAGCAGCGAGACCACGCGCCATTCCGGAACATTCAACCCACCGGTCTGCCGAAGCAGGCGGTTGCTCTGCCGGTTCAGCTCGGAGACAAGGCGCGCAAGGCGAAACGTGATCAGGTTCTCAAGATCTTGGGTCGGCATGGCACAGAACTCGCGCTGGGGAGGACGGGCATTATCGTTGACATGTCAATTATTGACTAATCAAATAAATTGGGCTTCCCTTATGTGCTGCCTTGCCGGAAAGTGCCGGCCAGGCTCATGTCTTCGGGAGGGCATCATGGCATATTTTCTCTCCGTGTTTCTGGGATTGTTGCTGGCTGTTTCGGGGTTTTCCCCCGCCGTGAGCCAGGCCCGCTACCCCGAGAAAACCATCCAGATCATCGCGCCCTATGCACCGGGCGGCGCAGCCGATATTTTTGCCCGCATGATCGCCGGTGATCTCGAGAAGCGGCTTGGCCAATCGGTGATCGTGGTCAACCGGCCCGGCGCCGGAACGATTATCGGCGCACAGGCGCTGATCGCGGCTCCCGCGGATGGCTACACCCTGTTCCTGAGTTCCAATTCGACCTTCACCCTCAACCCCGCCGTCATGCCCAGTATCCCGTATGACGCGACCCGGGATTTCGAACCGATTGCCCAGCTCGCGACGATCGGTCTTGCGCTGCTGACCCATGCCGACAGCCCGATCCGTGATGTCACCGGGCTTGTGGCGGCCGCGAAGGCCGAACCGGACAAGCTGACCATGGCCTCGTTCGGCAATGCCACCGTGTCGCATTTTGGCGGCGAATGGTTCAAGGCCGCAGCGGGAATCCGGATGGTGCATGTTCCCTATCGCGGCAGCGGCCCGGCCATGAACGACCTGGTGGCCCGGCATGTCCCCTATCTGGTTGATACGATCGTCGCGGCGAAGCCGCAGGTCGAGGCGGGCAAGATCCGCGCCCTTGCCGTCACGATGGCCAGCCGCTCGGCCATGATGCCGGATGTGCCGACACTCCGCGAACTGGGCTACAAGGACATCGATCTCTCGTCCTGGGTCGCGCTCGTCACCGCAAAGGGCGTGCCGGCAGATGCCCGCAAGGTGCTTTCCGACGCTGTCGCCGCAATGCTGCAGGACGCAGGCATGAAGGAGAAGATGCTGAAGGCCGGCTTCGAGCCTGCCTACCGGACCTATCCGGACTGGCCGGCGACGATTGCCGCAGAAATCGCCGCGATGAAGGCCATCGCATCCCGGGCCGGCATCAAGGCCGAGTAGGTATCGATGCCCGAACCCTGTGATCTCCCTGCCGTGGTTGCGCGGCAGGCAATGGCCTCTCGTACACTCTCGCCTGTCGAACTGGTCGGGAGCTGCATCGCCCGGATCGAGGCGGTCGATCCTGCGGTCAATGCCATGATCGCCCGGGATTTCGAAGGCGCCCTGGCGGAAGCCCGCGAGAAGGAAGCCGCGATCATGCGCGGCGATCCGCTCGGGCCCCTGCACGGCCTGCCGATTGCGGTCAAGGACCTGATCGATGCCAAGGGCCTGCCGACCACGTTTGGCTCGCCTCTCTTTGCAGCGAACCGGGCTACCAAGGACGAGGCCATCGTGACCATGCTCCGGAGTGCTGGCGCGATCGTGATCGGAAAGACCAACACACCGGAATGGGGTGCCGGCGGCAATACCCGCAACGCCGTCCATGGTGCGACGGGCAATCCGTTCGATCCGACGCGATCGGCGGCCGGCTCCTCGGGCGGGTCGGCCGTGGCGGTCGCAACAGGGATGGTGCCGCTGGCCACGGGGTCCGATACGGGCGGCTCGCTGCGCAACCCCGCCGCCTTCAACGGGATCGTCGGCTACAGGCCCTCGCCGGGACTGGTGGCCAGTGACAGCCGGAACATGAGCTGGATCCAGCTGGCGCAGCTCGGACCGATGGCCCGGAATGTCGCCGATGCCAGCCTGATGGCCTCCTGCATGATGGAACGGAACGGGGCCGATGCCATCTCGGTCATTGCCCATGAAGGCCGGGTAGAGCCCGCTCTCTTCGCGGATCCGCCCTCGGTCGATCTCCGCACATTGCGGATTGCCGCCTCGGCCGATCTCGGCTTCGCACCGACCGAACGCGCCATCCGGACGGTATTTGCAGCGAAATGCACGCGTCTTGCCCGTGAAGTCGGCCATCTTGAGGAGGCGCACCCGGATTGCCGTGATGCCGACGAGGTCTTCGGCATCCTGCGCGGCGTGCTGTTTCTCGGCCGCCACCGCGAACTGGCGGAGCGCCACCCGGATCAGGTCGGCCCCAATATCCACCTCCAGATTGCGGAAGGCCTCCGCTACACGGCGGTCGATGTGGCACGCGCTCTGTCGATGCAGACGGCGATGTATCGGTCCTGGCAGGGATTTTTCGAGCGCTTCGACCTTCTGGTCACGCCGGCCATCACGATCAGCCCGCGCTCCTGGCGTGAACTCTATCCGGCGGAAATCGACGGAACGCCGACGCGGACCTACTATCAGTGGTTGGCTCTGGCCTATGCCATCACCAATACCGGCCATCCCGCCATCGCGATTCCTGTCGGGCGCGACCACGCCGGCATGCCGTTCGGGATCCAGATTGTCGGGCCGCGGGGCGGGGATCTGAAGGTACTCGCCGCCGCTCGGGCGCTGGAAGCGCTCTTTTCAGGCTCTGAAGACACCGCAAGGCCCGAGCCGGATATCGAATGGCTCAAGGCGCAGCCACCCCTCGCCATGAGCGAAGGGTTCCGCGCCTTCGATTGATCCGGAAACCGGATCTCAGCGTCGGCCGTTCTGCCGCGCGCCTGTACCGGCTTCCGCCTGCGCGGGCCGCTGGTGCGGATTGTTCGGCCGGCGATGCGGCCGTCCACCACGCGGCTGGTCCTTGCCCGGCCGGCCATGCGGAGCCGGGCGGGCCGGCTGGCTTTCCCGGATGATCGCCGCATCGGCGGGAAGGCCCTCCGGCAACGGCAGGGCCGGAATCGGCAGGCGCGTCAGCTTCTCGATATCCCGCAGGAAGGGCCGCTCGTCCGAAGCACAGAAGGACAGGGCAATGCCCGCCGCGCCGGCGCGGGCCGTGCGCCCGATCCGGTGGACATAGGATTCGGGAACATTCGGCAGCTCGAAATTGATGACATGCGAGACGCCCTCGACATCGATGCCGCGGGCCGCGATATCAGTGGCAACGAGAACCCGGCAGGCGCCGGAGCGGAACGCACCGAGGGCCCGCTCGCGCTGCGCCTGGCTCTTGTTGCCATGGATGGCGCTGGCTTCGATGCCGGACTTGACCAGATGCTTCACGACGCGGTCCGCGCCATGCTTGGTCCGGGTGAAGACGAGCACGCGGTCGATGCTTTCATCGCGCAGCACCGCTTCCAGCAGGGCCTGCTTGGCGCCGCCCTGCACAAACATCACGCCCTGCGTGACACGCTCGGCCGTCGTGGCGACCGGCGTCACCGCGACCTTGACGGGATCCGTCAGGAAGGCATCGGCCAAGCCGGAGATGGTGCTCGGCATGGTTGCCGAGAAGAACAGGCTCTGCCGCTTCTTCGGCAGCATCGGGATGATACGCTTGAGCGGCACGATGAAGCCGAGATCGAGCATCTGGTCGGCCTCGTCGAGCACGAGGATCTCGAGGTCACGCAGCGAAAGCGCACGCTGGTCGATCAGGTCGAGCAGACGGCCCGGAGTCGCCACCAGGATATCCGCGCCCGGCTGAAGCCTGCGGATCTGCTTGCCGATCGGCACGCCGCCGAAGACGACATCGATCGACAGATGCATGAACTTGCCATAGGCGCGGAAGCTTTCCGCGATCTGGCTGGCCAGTTCACGCGTCGGGCTGAGGATCAGCGCGCGGCAGGTTCCGGGCTTGCGGGTCGTACCGGACTTGCCGAGCCGATGCAGGATCGGCAGCGCAAAGGCCGCCGTCTTGCCCGTGCCGGTCTGGGCGATGCCGAGCAGGTCCCGGCCGGCCATGGCCTGCGGGATTGCCTGCGTCTGGATCGGGGTAGGCTGGGTATAGCCCTCGGCGGCAAGCGCACGCTGCAACGGCGCGAGGAGCTGGAAATCGGAGAAACTGGTCAAGGGAAACACTTTCGGAGAAGGTCGCGACAACGCGACCGGACCCGCGAGCCTTGCTGGCGGGACCTTCGGGAACAACCCGCGTGATGGGGTTGTCGGAACAACGAACGATTGAAGGGGAAAGCCGGCGCCGCATCTCGGAAGGAGGATCGGCGCAACCACGCTGCTTTGCACACGCGCCGTTCTGGCGCTGACGTTCTGCGCTCTCCATGCGCGTGTTGCAGCGCAATGTCAAGGCGCATTGCCCTCCCGCAGCGGAGCCTGTCAGTCCGCGATGACCGACTCGACCAGCTGGAACGGAGACGAGACCACCGAGCCAAGCGTCCGGAATACATAGGCCCCGGCCTCGCGGACGGCACCGCCGGACTTCTCGAGTTCGCGCAGGCGGGGCTGGTATTTGGCCAGCATCACGAACCGGTCATGGTGGAAGCTGTCACCGGAATCGAGCGCGGAGATATCCACCACGCGCAACCGGGCCTGCCGGGTGATGGCGACGAGCCGGGGATCGGTCACGCTCATCGCGCCGAGCCTTTGATAGCCGCCGGCCAGCCGGCTGGACGCCTTGAGTGCCCGGTCATCCGGCGAAGTCAGGACTGTCATCGGCGGATCGAGCGGCCCGATCGCCTGCATCTGCGTCCGGAACACGTCGATATCGATGTCGGGCGCCGCCAGCGTCACCTTCGGCTTCGGCAGGCTGGCCCACCGCCCCGCCAACCGGAGGTCCCGGACGGTTTCCACCGTCAGCCAGGTGCCCATGCTATGCGCGAGAATGCTGAGATCACCGGCGCGCCGGCCATGCGACGCCATGCCGATCAGCTCCGCCAGATACTGTCGCGAATAGGTCGAGGCATCCCGATCGGTGAGATAGCCGGTCAATTGCCCCTGTGACGGCCAGGCGAAAAGCACCATCTTTCCGGGATAGCTGGAATCGGCCTTCATCTGCGCACCGCGGAAAACCGCATCGCGGTATCCCGTATTGTAGCCGTGCACAAAAATGCCAAGCCGGGGATCGCCGCCCTGCGGCCTGATCTCGCGCTCGAACTGCGCCCTGTCGAGACGGCGCTCGGCCAGCACGGTGAAGCCGTTGGCCGGGTTGAGATGATCATCACCGGCCTCGATCGCCCCGTATTCATGCCCGGGCGGGATCGATATCCTGTAGGCCGCGAAATGCAGCGTGCTGGCCCGGTTGTTCGAGAATTCGCGGGCATCGGGGCCATTCGGCTCCCGTGTCGTCGCGACATAAAGCTCCACGGTCCGGGCACCCGCCGGCAGGGGCTGCTGGACCACAGCAACCTCGTTCCGGGCGGAACCGGCACAGCCGCCAAGGGTGATCCCCATGACGAGGCACGCGACCCATCCGAGCAACCGGCCCAGCTCAAGCCTCATCGACGCCAATTTCCCGCTTCAACCGACCTGTCCCGGCACAAAGGCAGGACAGACGGCAGGTGCCCTGCCCTGCAAGGCCATCCGGTTGTGGAAGATGGCCGGGATGCCGTCAAGCCGCAGGTCCTGCGCCCTCACCACAGACTTGACTTTGCCGGCTGCCCGGATGTCGATGACAGGGCGATGCCGGGGCCCTGCCCCCGCATCCAGAACATTTCAGATTATTGATATTTTGGGCTTTTCCGGATGACGAGACCGCGGATGGTGATCCCGACTGGATTCGAACCAGTGGCCTACAGTTTAGGAAACTGCCGCTCTATCCTGCTGAGCTACGGGACCTTCCAGGAAGCGCATAGCAGAATTCGCGACTGAAATGCACCCTGCCCGGCGCCGATATGATGCATTTTTGCGGGCATCGCGCCGCGGCGCGGTGGCAGGCTGGATGGCGCTGGCCGCTCCGGCACATGCCGCCGACGCGGATTGCCGCCCGGCCGGCGCGGAGCCGGCAGAGATTGCCTCGATCACCCGGCAGGGCACGTTTCGCTTGCGTGATGGCCGGGAACTGACGCTTGCCCATCTCCTTCCTCTCGATAGCAGCCTGGCCGAAGATCACGGATCCGGCACGGCACAGCTCCGCGCCTGGCTGGCCGGCCAGAAAATGTCCTGGAAACCTGCCGGGGAGCCGGATCGCTGGGGCCGGATTCCGGCCAACCTGTTCCTTCAGGAACCGGATGGTCGGGAGCCTCCGTTCTGGCTTCAGGCTGGGCTGGCGCAGCAGGGATGGGCCGCCCTCTGGCCGGGCCGGATGCCTGCCGTTTGCATGGCCCGGCTTCTGGCTGCCGAACGGCGCGCGATGGCCGGATCAAGGGGGCACTGGGCGGCAGAGGTCCAGGCTGGCCATCTGGCCCGCCTCGCCAGCAACCCCGATGGCGCCATCGGCCTGCGGATGGCGGCCGTCTTCCGCATCCGCTCGGTCCGGAGCGGCAGGCTGGGGAGCTTTGTCAATTTCGTGCCATCATTGCATGGTTCACCTTCATTGTTCTTGACCGCCAGACAGATGGAAGCCTTCCGGCATGCACAGCGTGACCCGTTTTCTTGGCAGGGCAAACGGGTCCTCCTGCGGTTCGTGGTTCCCATCCAGGGAATCGGCCGGATCCGTATCGAAGGCATCGACCATCTTCTCCCGATCGACTAAAGCTCGGGCCATGATGTCCAGCCTGATCGGCAATCCGCATCCCTACGGCGCCGCCTCCGGTCGCTTCCGGAAGTCCGGCCTGGCCATCGGTGGCGTGACCGGGCTCGCCCTCATGCTGTCCGCCTGCATCACCGACACGATTTCCGTTCCGCCGGTTGAGCCACAGCGTGTCCAGATCCCGGGAACCGGGCCGCGGCTCGAGCCCGGCTCGCAACTGGAGCGCGAACACCGCCGCCTCGTCGCGAGCTTCGGCGGGGAATACCGGTCACAGAAAATCCAGACGCAGCTGAATGCGATCTCCGAACGGTTGCGCCTCGTTTCCGACCGGCCCAGCGAGCAATTCCGCGTCATTGTCCTGAATTCGCCGTCTGTGAATGCCTTCGCATTGCCCAACGGCTATGTCTACCTGACCCGCGGCCTGCTGGGGCTCGCCAATGACACGGCCGAGATCGCCTCGGTCATCGCGCACGAGATTGCCCATGTCACCGCCCGCCATGCCATGGCCCGGGCCGAACTGGAAAGCCGCTCGGTCCTTGTCAGCCGGGTGATGAGCGAGGTGCTCGACAATCCCGGCGCGGGCCAGTTGATGCGTGACCAGTCCCGCGTGGCTTTTGCGAGCTTCTCGCGCCAGCAGGAAATCGACGCTGACGAAATGGGCGTGCGCGCCATCGCAAAGGCGGGGTTCGAAGCCCACGGCGCCACGCGGTTCCTGATCGCGCTCGACCGGTCCAGCCGCATGCGCGAGGAAATTGCCGGCGGCGGCAAGGACGACAAGACCGACATCCTCGCCACCCACCCGCAGACACCGGAACGGATCGCCCGGGCGCTCGCTGTCGCCCGGGAATTCGGTGCCCCGGGCATCGGCGAGGCTGATCGGGGGCGCTGGCTGCAGGCTGTCGATGGCATGACCTTCGGCGATGACCCGACTCAGGGCGTCGTGAAAGGCCGCCAGTTCTTCCATCCCAAGCTGCGCTTTGCCATGTCAGCGCCGGAGGGCTTTGTTCTCGAGAATACCGCCCAGGCGGTTCTCGGGGTGACGGCCGGCGCCAAGGAAGCCTTCCGCCTCGATTCAACCCGCGTGGACCAAGGGAAGTCGCTCGCGGTGCTGCTGGCCGAGAACCCGATCGAAAGTATCGGCGTCACGGATATCCGGGAAGTGCAGATCAACCAGCTCCCTGCGGCCACGGGTCTTGCCAAGGGCTCGGACTGGACCTTCCGCGTTTTCCTCATCCGGTCAGGCGATATCGTCTACCGCATGATTTTCGCGGCGCAGGGCATGAATGCGGCCCACGACCAGCGCTTCCTCGAAGCGGCCCAGAGTTTCCGCCGGATGACCGATGACGAGATCCGCGATATCCAGCCCCAGCGGATTCGTCTTGTCACAGCGCGCACCGGCGACAGGGCCGAGGATCTCGTTGCATCCCACATGGCCGGGATCAGCCAGGCGCTCGAACGATTCTATGTGATCAACGGCCTTGGGCCGGAGGATATCCTCCAGCCCGGAACGGCGTACAAGGTCATCGGCCCGTAAGCCGATCAGCCATAGGCAGAAACGAGCTGCGGGTTGCGCTCGATCAGGGCCTTCCGGAGCTTCTCCAGCGCCCGGTTCTCGATCTGGCGGACGCGTTCCTTCGAAATGCCCAGCTTGGAACCCAGCGCCTCGAGGGTCTCGCCCTCCTCGCTCAGCTTCCGTTCGCGCAGGATGCGAAGCTCGCGTTCCGACAGCACCGTCAGGGCACTCTGGAGCCATTCGTAACGGCGCTCGCCGTCAATCGCCTCGCCCACCAGTTCATCCGGCAACGGCCCGGTATCGGCAAAGAAATCGCCGCGATCGGCGCTGCCGGAATCCTCATCCGAAACCGGAGCGTTGAGTGACATGTCCGGCCCGCTGAGCCGGGCTTCCATTGTCACGACATCAGCCTTCTGGACGCCGACGGCAGCCGCGATCTCGGCATGGAGGTCGAGGCCCGGTTCCTGTTCCATCCGCTGCGCGATGCGCATCCTGAGGCGGCGGAGATTGAAAAACAGCGCTTTCTGGGCAGAGCTGGTGCCGCCGCGCACGATGGACCAGTTCCGCAGGACAAAGTCCTGGATCGAGGCCCGGATCCACCAGGTCGCATAGGTGGAGAAGCGCACTTCCCGCTCGGGCTCGAACCGCGCCGCAGCCTCGAGCAGGCCGACATGGCCTTCCTGCACCAGGTCCGGCACAGGCAGACCGTAATTCCGGAACCGGGCAGCAATCGCAATGACAAGCCGCATATGGGCGCGTGTCAGTTGCTCGAGTGCGTCCTGATCACCGTTGTCGCGCCACCGCACGGCAAGTGCGTGCTCGTCCTCGCGCGACAGGTAGGGCGCATCCATGGCGGCGCGCACGAAAGACCGGCTAATTCCCGATAACTGGGCCATGCACGTCTCCCCGTCATTTTCGTTTCAGGCGATACGCGCAAAATCGGTAACTGGTTCACCGGGCCCCTTGGGAATCTCTGCCTCGACATAAAAAAAGCCCGCGGGGCACCGCGGGCTCCTGAAGGCTGGCGATCGGAGCAGCGCTCAGGCTGCTTCCTCGCTCGCATCGTCGTTATCGGCATCGGGCTCGGCCGCACCATCAGCGCCGCGCGCACGGCGCGGGCCCTTGGCCAGGCTGGTCTCGATCCGCTTCATCGCCTCGGTCTCGGTCGAGCCGTCAACAGCGGCAACCTCATCGACAAGCCGCGCCAGCGCCGTCTCGAACAGCTGGCGCTCCGAATAGGATTGCTCCGGCTGGGCTTCCGACCGGTAGAGATCGCGGACGACTTCCGCCACGGCGAGGATATCGCCCGAATTGATCTTCGCTTCATATTCCTGGGCGCGACGGCTCCACATGGTCCGCTTGACACGCGCACGGCCGGTCAGCACATCGAGGGCCTTGGCAATGCCGGCCGCTTCGGTGAGCTTGCGCATACCGACGCTCGCAACCTTGGCCACGGGCACACGAAGGGTCATTTTTTCCTTCGCGAAGCTGACGACAAAAAGCTCAAGTTTGAAACCCGCAATCTCCTGTTCCTCGATCGCCGTCACCTGTCCGACGCCATGGGCCGGATAGACGATGTATTCGCCCGGCTTGAACCCATCGCGCTGTGTCGTCTTCTTTGTGCTCATCATGTCCCTCACTATCGCGCGCGGGTTGATGCAACCGGCGCGCGAATTGTGGCAGCCTGTGCCACGCTCAGATCAGGCATACCCTGCCGGTCTGCCTGAACACATTCAGCGAAAAGACGGAGACCCTTGCCCGGAACTGCCCAAGAAACGTGAGTAGCCCGCGCGCGGCTCGCGTGCAGGCCATGAAAAGGTCACGTCAATGGGAAGCTAGGCGCAAGGAAGCGGCCACCTGTTTCGACTGTTGGGCAAGACCCTACCACGATTCCAGCCGAAAATCAAAAACTCCCGTTTCCCTGCTTCCGGCGGGGCAGTCGGAAGGTTAACGGCGATCGTCGATCAGTCGCCCTGGCCGGGATTGGGCGAGAAATAGGTTTCGAACTTGTTCGGCTTGCCATCGAATTCCTTGGAATCGGCCGGCGCCTCGCGCTTGATCGTGATATTCGGCCAGGTCTTGGCGAATTCCGCATTGACCTTCAGCCAGTTTTCCAGCCCCGGCTCGGTATCCGGCTTGATCGCCTCGGCCGGGCATTCCGGCTCGCAGACGCCGCAATCGATGCACTCGTCGGGATGGATGACGAGCATGTTCTCGCCTTCGTAGAAACAGTCCACAGGGCAGACTTCCACGCAATCCATGTATTTGCAGCGAATGCAATTGTCGGTGACCACATAGGTCATCGGTCTCTCCTGCCATGCAGAATGGCGGCTTGCGCCATGACAACGGTTTCGCCCTTCGCTAGATCGGATTTCGCCCGCATGCAAGCGAAGGGATGTTGCACTGGCTCAATCACGGGGTCTCGACGAGCCGATAGAGACGCGTGGCATCTTCCGGGCCGCCGCGCCGCCCGGCCAGGGCCAGCACCTCGATGACGATTGTCCGCCCCGGGAGGGCAAGCGTCAGGATATCGCCCGGTGCCACTGCAGCGCCAGGTCTCTGCACCCGTCGGCCATTGAGCCGGACCCGTCCCGCGCGGACAAGGTCGGCACAGGCCTCGCGGGAGCGCTGGAATCGCGCGAACCAGATCCAGCGGTCGAGCCGGAGGTCATCGGCCTCGGCCGGAGCCTCCGCATCGGATGACCGGCTGCCGCGCCCCATCGGATCCCGTCAGGACTTGCCTTCGAGCTGGGCCTTGAGGGCAGCCAGCTTGGCGAAGGGCGAATCCGGATCCGGCTGCTTCTCAACCGGCGGCTTCCGCTCCGGCGGCCGGGGCATGGCATCGCGGCCGGGCCGCGGCCGTTCGGGGCGCGGGCCGCGCCCCTCCTGGCCGGCAGGCTTGTCCTGGCGCTTGAAAGCATCGAAACGCTTGTTGCGCTCTGCACGGTTCCTGTCATCGCGGCGCGGCTGGTCCTCGCGCGGCTGCGCAGGGGCACCTTCGGAGGGAGCCACCTGGCCCGGGCGGGGCCGGCGCTGGTCACGGGGGTTGAAACGCGGCCGCTCGGAGCGCGATCGTTCCGGGCGGGCAACGCGCCAGATCTCGATTTCCGTCGGAGCGGCCGGCTCGCCCGGGGCCGCTTCCGCCGCGCCGGCTTCGGGCGTGGCCGCCTCGGCCATCTCGACAGCCGGTGCTTCGGCGATGGCCTCTGCAACAGAAGGCTCGACCGATTCCGGTTCGGCTGGCAGATCCGCCACCCCGGCACCGGCCTCCTCGCCTTCCGGCGCAGTCTCGTCAGCACCGGCGTCGGCAGGCGCGGCTTCGGCCGGGGGCGCGATGCTGGCCGCCGGCATTTTCAGCGGAACTGAAATCGCAGGCCCGGCCCGCATCTCCGAGCGATAGCCAAGCGACTTGAGGATTTCGCCGAATTCTGCACCGGCGCAGCCGACCAGCGAGGTCATGGCTCCCGTCACGATGAACCCGTCACCATCCGCGGCACCGGCCGGCGGCGGGCCCTCGGTCACGCCCGGACGATAGGCGATGGCGGGCCGGATGAGATCGGCGAGCCGCTCGAGAATATCGACCCGGATCGCGCGCGGACCGGCCACGCGGAAACCGGCGATCCGGTAGAGTTCGCGATCGATGCCCGGATCGACGGGGATCGAGGTCCGACCCGAAAAGGCGAGATGCGAGACATCGCGCAGGGCGGAGGGATCGCCACCCTTCGACAGGGCGTAGAGCTGCGCCGCGAGGCTGCGCGGGCCCGGCTTCATCAGCGCGGGCACGAAGATATGGTGTGCCCCGAACCGCAGCCCGAGCTTGCGCATCTCGGCACGCGTATTCTGGTCCAGCGCGCGGACATCGTTGGCCACCAGCGCCCGGTCCAGCACACCGAGATGCTCGGCGACCTGGAACGCGATACCGCGGCCGATGCCGGACAGGCTCTCCGGCGCCTCCAGCGCGAAGAGCGCACCGAGCAACTTCTGGACATGGGCTTTGATCCAGGCGCCGATCCGCGTCTCGACCAATTCGCGATGCAGGCCTGCGAGGCCCTCATCAGCGAGGATGAGGAAACGCGGCTCCAGGATTCGCGCACCGGCCTGCAGCACCGCCACCGGCTCGCCGACATGCCGGATGATCCCGTCGAGCGAAAGCTGGAACTGGTCGTCATTGGCCGTCGACAAGCGCGTCGCGCGCGTCTCCAGTTCCGAGCTCAGGGCCTTGGCCGCAGCCGCACGCAGGGTCTTCGCCTCCTGCGTATCCGCCGAGGCATCCGGGGCAAAGCGGAAGCCTTCGAGGCGCCCGATATGCTGCCCCTCGACCAGAACCTCTCCCGTAGGCTTCACTTCCGTTTCAAGCATCGCATTCTCTTTCAGCCGGCGCATCAGCACGGATGTCCGTCGGTCGACAAAACGCTGCATCAATCGCTCGTGCAACGCATCGGAGACCTTGTCCTCTAGCGCGCGCGTGACGTTCTGCCAATGAGAAGGATCGCGCAACCAGTCCGGACGATTCGCGCAATAGCTCCAGGTGCGGATCTGGGCCAGCCGCCAGGACAATGCGTCAATATCCCCGTCCACCCGGTCACAGGCCTTGATTTCCTTGCCGAACCAGTCGGCATCGATCGCACCGCGCCGCATGATCGGCTCGTAGAGCGAGACGACGAGGTCGGCGTGGCTTTGCGGCGACACCTTGCGGTAATCCGGCAATTGGCAGAGATCCCAGAGCCGCCGCACAGCCGCCTCGCCCGTCGCCAGATCACGGACCAGCGGACGCATCGTCGCGATCTCAAGCGTCGTCTCGTCTTCGGCCTTGCGGATCCGGACAAGGCTGGAATCGCCCGGCATACGCTGAAGTGAAGCCTCCAGCCGGCCGAGACTCGAGAAATCCAGCGACGTGTTCCGCCATTGCGCCAGGGCAATCGGATCGAACTGATGCGCCTCCAGCGCCTCGACGAGATCCTCATCGAAAGCCGGGCAGCGACCGGTCGTCCCGAACGTGCCGTCCCGCGTGGCACGACCTGCCCGGCCGGCAATCTGCGCCAGTTCGGCCGGGAAAAGGCGCCGATGCCGCCTGCCATCGTATTTGCGGTCGGCGGCAAAGGCGACATGCTCGATATCGAGATTGAGCCCCATCCCGATCGCGTCGGTGGCGATGATATGATCGACCTCGCCCGCCTGGAACATCGCGACCTGCGCATTCCGCGTCCGCGGCGAAAGCGAGCCCATCACCACAGCCGCCCCGCCGCGCTGGCGCCGGACCAGCTCGGCGATCGCATAGACCTCCTCGGCCGAGAACGCGATGATTGCCGAACGCGCCGGCAACCGGGTGATCTTCTTCTCGCCCGCGAAGCTCAGCTGCGACATGCGCGGGCGCGTCTGGACGGTCACGCCCGGCAGCAGCCGCTGGATGAGCGGCTGGGCCGTCGCCGCCCCCAGCAACAGGGTCTCGCCCCTGCCCCGGCGATGCAGCATCGCATCGGTGAAGACATGGCCGCGCTCGAAATCCGCGATCATCTGCACCTCGTCGATGGCGACGAAGGTGGTACTGATGTCCCGCGGCATGGCTTCGACCGTCGAGATCCAGTATCGTGGCGACTTCGGCTTGATCTTCTCCTCGCCGGTCACGAGCGCCACCTGCGACGGACCGACCTTCTCGACGACGCGCTGGTAGACCTCGCGCGCCAGCAGGCGCAGCGGCAAGCCGATCATCCCACTGTCATGGCCGAGCATCCGTTCGATGGCGAGATGCGTCTTGCCGGTATTGGTGGGTCCGAGAATGGCTGTCACCCCGCGCCCGCGCAGGGGCAGGCCCGGCTTCCGGGCTTCCGCGGGGAGGCTGAAAGTCAGGGTCATCGTCTTCCCCGCGACCGGCGCTAGGACAGGCTTCAATCGGCCCTGCCACGCTTCTTTATGTGGGCGACGGCCAGCGGGCCGGCAAGCTGCACGGAGCCGATTTCTGTGCGTGATCGGCACAGTTCCACCCCGCGAATCAGCGGGTTGGAAAGACTTCGAACAGGAACGGAACGAATCGGCGCCGAATCGGCGACTGATCATGAGTCTTGTTTTGTTCCATCACAAGATGAAGAAGACCGACCGGCGCCAGACCCAAGATGTTGGGAAAATCGTGCTTTCGGAAAGACTCCTGCACCCTCGTTCAGGACTCTGTCGTCGCGTCCAGTACGATTCGCGGTCAAGCGGAAAAACATCAAAATCGTGGTTAATGCTTCGTGAAGACGTGTGCGGTCGAATCCCGACCCGGTCTTTACGATTGGACGAAGGCGGGAACAAAGCATCGACGAATCAGCACAGAATGATTCGCGAATCGAACCATCCCGCGGCTGTCGCGGGACCGGAACCGGCAACACGGCGTGAATCCACCCTGCGCGACGCGTGCCGGAGGGTGGGCCCGTCCCGGATTGGGGCAGGTCCGCGCAGGAACAGGCCGTGTGGCGGATCGCCTAGTTCGGCCGGAAGGTCTCGGCCTCGATGACCGTGGTGCCAATCATCGTCTTTACCGAAATACGGTAGGGAATCAGGGTCTTGCCACCATTCACCGGAGCAAGCCACGCATCCATGTTCCGGTTCTCGGCCATGAATTTGGTCACGCGGCGATCCGGGCGGTGGCCCGCGACCGGGATATAGCGCGCCGTGCAGATCAGCACCGGGCCGGAATAGCCATCCTCGCTGCGCACCTGGCGGGTGCCGGCATAACTGAGCACCACATCGAATCGCTGGTTGCCATCGAAAACCGGCAGACGGCGGTCGCAATTGGCCTTGTCCATCGGATTGCCGCTGCGAACCGGCATGATCAGCGCGCTGACAGGATCGAGCACGCCGACCTTGTGGCTCTCCCGAAGGGGGATCCGTGTGGCATCATCCGGCTGGACGACAAACGGGGGGTCGATCGTGACATTCCGGACCGAGCCGGAAGCGGCGGCGATCTGGATCTTCCGGGTATCCTTCCCGTTGGTCGCGGAGAGCGAGAAACCGTTGGTCAGAACATTCGTGCCGGAAACATTTCCGCGCGCCGTTGCTGCCCCGCGCCCTTGCGAGACCGCACCGACGATACCCGTCAGCGCGGAACTGACATTGAGCACATAACCCGCGCCGTTCAGCTGGGCCGAGAGGCTGGCCTTGCCGATCGAGAGGCCCGCCAGCGTAATGGAGTAGCGCGCCTCGATATCCGCAGCCAGGACAGGGCCTGCTGCTGCAGGAAAGGTGGCCAGGACGGTCATCACCAGAAGCCGGGACGGGCCTCGATGGACCCAAGTCGACATGCCTGCCATTCGAAACCCGATCCCTGTCCTGAAGTACTTGGTCTGTCTATCATGTGAATCGATGGCTGATTCGTGGCAAGTCCTCCGCTGATCCGAGAACAGGGCGGGCTTGCTGCTTTTTTCATGGCGCTGCGCCCGGCCTGATTGACCGCCCGGCTTCCTTGGACTATAGGCTCCGCTTCCGATTTTTCACGTGATCGCAGCCCCTCCGGTCGGATGGGCCCCGGAGATCGCGCTCCGGGCGAAGAAGGTTGATAACGATGTCTCGTGTTTGCGAATTGACCGGCAAGGGTGTTCAGGTCGGCCACAAGGTCAGCCACTCGAACCGGAAGACGAAGCGCCGCTTCCTGCCGAACCTCGTCAATGTGACGCTGCAGTCGGATGCGCTGAACCGTGCGGTGCGGCTGCGCATCTCGGCCAATGGCCTGCGCTCGGTCGAGCATCGTGGCGGTCTCGACGCGTTCCTGCTGAAGGCAGCGGATGGCGAGCTGTCCTCGAACGCGCTCGATCTGAAGCGCGAGATCTCGAAGAAGCTGACGGCCTGAGCGCGCTCGACGCCCTCACAAAACCAAGGCGGCTCCGGCCGCCTTTTTTGTTGTCTCCGCCATGTGCCGCACTTCCATGTCCCGCACTTCGTTCGACTCCCTCGCCCTTTTCGATTTCGACGGCACGCTGGTCGACACGGCACCCTGGTTCTTCCGTACGATCAACGCCGTCGCCGAACGCCATGGATTTCGTGCGGTCACGGCGGAAGAAGGCGAGGCCCTGCGCGACATGCCGCCCCGCATGATCCTGCGCCAGCTGGGCATTCCGGTCTGGAAACTGCCCGCCATCGCCGCCGATATGCGCCGGCGCGTTCTGGCGGATGAGGTGGCGATGCCGCTTTTCCCCTGGGTGCCGGACCTGCTGGCGAAGCTCTCCGCAGGCGGATTCATTGTCGGGATTGTCAGTTCGAACAGTGAAGCCGCGATCCGTGGCAAGCTGGGTCCGGCCCTTGCCCATGTGCACCGGATCTCCGCCGGCGCTTCTCTCTTCGGCAAGCCGGCCCGCCTGCGCGATGTCCTGAAAGGAACCGGGCTGCCCGCGGCATCGGCCATCGTGATCGGCGATGAGATCCGGGATATCGAGGCCGCCCGGAAGATCGGCGCCCGCTCCATCGCCGTGACTTGGGGTCTGGGCGGTCAGCAGGGCCTTGCCGGCGCCAGACCTGATCTTCTGGTCCATCGCGCCGAAGATCTGGTCGAAGCCCTTCTCCCCCGCGCCTGAGGGCACATCAGCCGTCGAGGGCGAAGCGCAGCAGGAGGTTCCGCTGCAGGAGCGAGAAATTGTTGTCCGAAACGAGCGTGAGGATTGTCCGCCCCTGCGGCGAGCGATGCACCGCAAGCGCCTCCATGTTGTCGATCTGCATGGAAAGGTCGGCCACGATGAGCGCCGGTCCATCGAGCACGGCACCGGACCGGATCATCGCCAGCGGGACACGGCGGATCCGGAAGCCGACCCCGAACAGCGGCACGAACCGGCGTTCGAGGACAAGCAGGTCGCCATCGGGCAGGAAAGCAAGGTCAGTCACGTCGAAATCGCCGATCCGGCGCAGCCAGACCCGGCCGGACTTCGGACCGATCAGGAAACCGGGAATCTGTCCGGGTGCCTGGCCGCGCGCCTCCTTTTCGGCGAGCGCAAGCATATGCCCGCTCCACTCCGAACCTTGCGGAACCAGCCCGAGTGCCTCGATCCCGCCATTCGGCATCAGGCCCTTCATTTCGGCCGGAACGGAAGACAGCCGGGCCCGGCCCATGGGCTCACCACCGGGGCTGAGATCGAACTGGAGGATGTCATGCACGCGCTCGACACCCACGAACAGCGTCTGCCCCTGCCGGAAAACGCTCTCGCAGTCGAAATAGCGCGTATCCTTGAGCCGCCGGCCATCCGGCGCCCGCAGCGGGCCGATCCGCGCAGCCTCGATGCCGAGCGGCACGCTGTCTTTCTGGACGATCCGCCCGCCAAGCCAATGGCCGTGATCCGTAACGATGAGGAATCGCTCGCCATTCGGATCAAGAACAAGCCCGGACAGCCCGCCGAATTCCGGATCCCGGGACCGGAGCTCCAGCCCGCCCAGGAAAGTCAGCGCGCCGAATTGCCGGCGGTCGCGATCGCCGGCTGAAAAGCTGGCAAAGGGTGCGGACTCGATCGCGAGGCCACGCGGTTCCTGCCGGTCGAGGGCCCGGGCCTGCCCGGCGGGAGCAGCTCCCGCGAGTCCAGCTCCCGCTAGGCCCGCAAGAACCGCACGGCGGGAGATCAAGCCCGCGCTCCGGCCATACGGCGGCTAGGCGGAGCGGCCGCCTGAGCCGACGGTCCGTTCTCGCTGAACAATTCAGCCAGCTTCTCGGTCATCACCCCGCCCAACTCCTCGGCATCGACGATGGTCACGGCCCGCCGGTAATAGCGGGTGACATCATGACCGATACCGATCGCGATCAGCTCCACAGGCGAGCGCGTCTCGATCTGTTCGATGATCTGCCGGAGATGTTTCTCGAGGTAATTGCCGGAATTGACCGACAGGGTCGTGTCATCCACCGGTGCCCCGTCGGAAATCATCATCAGGATGCGGCGCTGCTCACGCCGGGCCAGCAGGCGCTGATGCGCCCAGTCCAGGGCCTCTCCGTCGATGTTCTCCTTGAGCAGGCCCTCGCGCATCATAAGCCCGAGATTGCGCCGGGCACGCCGCCAGGGTGCATCCGCGCTCTTGTAGATCACGTGGCGCAGGTCGTTGAGGCGGCCCGGATTGGCCGGCTTGCCGGATTGCAGCCAGTATTCACGCGATTGCCCGCCCTTCCAGGCCTTGGTCGTAAAGCCAAGAATCTCGACCTTGACGCCGCACCGCTCGAGCGTGCGGGCGAGGATATCGGCGCAGGTCGCCGCAACGGTAATCGGACGGCCACGCATCGAGCCGGAATTGTCGATCAGCAGCGTCACCACCGTGTCGCGGAAATTCGTGTCCTTCTCCCGCTTGAAGGAGAGCGGCGCGAAGGATCCGCGCATATCGTCGATGACGACGCGGGTAAGGCGCGAAGGGTCGAGCGAGCCTTCCTCGAGATCGAACTCCCAGGAGCGGTTCTGCTGGGCCAGCAGCCGCCGCTGGAGGCGATTGGCCAGCCGGCCCACAACCCCCTGCAGGTTGCTGAGCTGCTTGTCCAGATAGGCCCTGAGACGGTCTAGTTCCTCGGCATCGCAGAGATCCTCGGCCGCGATCGTCTCGTCGAACCGCGTCGTATAGGCCTTGTAGCCTGGCCCGTCCCGCATCGAATCGCGCGAGACCGGCGGCCGCGACGCCTCGGCCGGCTCCTCGGCATCGGCCATCTCGCTCTCGTCCGGGAAATCACCCGGCGGGGCATCGGCAGCTTCCTGCGCGCCCTCGCTCATATCATCCTGGAGGGCGTCGGTCTCCTCGAGGTCGAACCCGTCCTGCTCCTCCGCCTCGCCGCTCTCGCCCTCCTGCGGATCCTGCTCGCCGTCATCATCCTGCTTGTCGTCGTTGCGGTCCTCGTCATCCGAACCGAGCGGATCCGCCTCAACCATCCCGAGGCCCGCGAGAATCTGCTGCACGACCTTGGCGAAGGCCTGCTGGTCCTCGAGGCTGCCGGCCAGCATGTCGAGCGTCTTGCCCGCCTTCTCCTCGATATCCGACCGCCAGAGTTCGGTCAGGCGGCGCGCCGCTTCCGGCGGCTTCGCCCCGGTCAGCCTCTCGCGCACCATCATGGCAAGGGCATCCTCGATCGGCGCATTGGCGAGATCATTCACCTCGGCGAGATTGGCCTTGGTGTAGCGATCCTGCAGCATCGCATCGAGATTGGACGCGACGCCCATCATCCGGTTCGAGCCGATGGCCTCGCAGCGCGCCTGCTCGACCGCCTCGAACACCTTCCGCGCCTCCAGCCCCTCCGGCATCAGCCGGCGATGCAGCTTCTCGTCATGGCAGGCGAGCTTCAGCGCGTAGGAATCGGCATGGCCACGCAAAATGGCAATATCGCGCGCCGTCGGCTTGCGCGGCGGTTCCGGCAGACGGGCGCGCACAACCTCGCCGGCATCGACCAGGCTCGGCCGGTCGGCGGCGAATTGCACCTCGATCTCCTCCTTGCCAGCCATGGCGCGGAGCGCACCGGCCACCGCCTTCTTGAACGGCTCGACCGGCGAATTCTCGGGCTGACCCGGCTTGCGGTTGGTAATGGTCATGACAGGAGGTGCTCCGCGAGATGCGCGAGGTCGCGCGCGGCATGGTCAACAGGAACGGAAGGCCCGGTCTCGCCGAGCCCGGGGCCGAACTCGTCCGGCCGGGCAATATGGGCTGTCCGCAGGCCCGCCTCATGCGCCGCGGCGAGATCGGAGGAATGGGCGGCCACCATCAGACACTCGGACGGGGCCAGATCGAACGCAGCGCAGCCGGCCCGGTAGACACCGGGGTTCGGCTTGTAATCCCGCGCCCATTCGGCGCCGAGGATCGCATCCCAGACAAAACCGTTATGCCGCGCCATGTCGGCCATGAGCGAGACATTGCCATTCGACATCGGCGCCAGCCGGAACCGGCTCCGCAGCCGCGCCAGAGCCGCAGGAACCTCAGGCCAGGCATCAAGCCGGTGCCAGACAAGATTGAGCGCGGCACGGTCCGCCTCGGCCATACCGTCCAGTCCGAAACGCGGCAGGATGCGATCGAGATTCTCGCGATGGAGGATGTCGAGCTTCACAAAACCGCGTTGGCCCTTGCGAACGGCCTCCATGGCAGGCTGGTATTCCGCGCGCCAGGCATCGGCGAAGGCCGCGCCATCGACCGGCAGGCGAAGCCGGGCCACCTCGCGCGCGATGCTGCCGCGCCAGTCCACCAGCGTGCCGAACACATCAAAGAGGAGGGCGCGGATCGTATTCACGTGAACGCCTTGACCAAAAAGATGCTGTCGAACCCGGCCGGATGGTCCTTCATGCGGCCGAATTCGACAAAGCCCATGGCCTTGTAGAAGTCCGGCGCCTGGAAGGACCAGGTCGACAGGTGCATATGCGTGGCCCCGAACCGCCGCGCCTCGGCCTCGGCGAGCTCGATCAGGCGTTTGCCCGTCCCCTGGCCACGCTGGCTCTCGTCGATCCAGAGCAACTCGACATGGAGATAATCCATGCGCAATTCGCCGATCAGCCCGCCGACAATCACCCCGTTCCCGTCCCGCACCGACAGGGCCAGCGGATGGCGGTCGCGGTTCGTCGGGAGGAAGCGGTCATTGTAGCGGGTCAGCCCGGCGGACACCGCCTCCCGGACCTCCGCATAATTCTGCGTATCGACCCCGATCGCGGCCATCGCCTCAGCTCAGCGCGATATTGACCGCCGACTCCTTCAGTTCCTGCCCGAACGAGCGCTGGTAGAACTCGGCCACGAGGCTCCGCTCCAGCTCGTCGCACTTGTTGAGGAAGGTCAACCGGAAGGCAAAGCCGAGATCGCCGAAGATCGCCGCGTTTTCCGCCCAGGTGATGACCGTGCGCGGCGACATGACGGTCGACAATTCGCCGTTGATGAAGGCATTGCGCGTCAGGTCGGCCACACGGACCATGCGGTTGACGATCTCGCGGCCTTCCTTGCCGGTGAAATGCTTCGCCTTGGCAAGGACGATATCAACTTCCTTGTCATGCGCGAGATAGTTCAGCACCGTCACAATGGACCAGCGGTCCATCTGCGCCTGGTTGATCTGCTGCGTGCCATGATAGAGGCCCGATGTATCCCCGAGGCCAACCGTGTTGGCGGTCGCGAAGAGGCGGAAGGCCTTGTGCGGGCGGATCACGCGGCTCTGGTCGAGCAGGGTCAGCCGGCCGGAAGCCTCGAGCACGCGCTGGATGACGAACATCACATCCGGACGACCGGCATCATATTCGTCGAAAACCAGCGCGACATTGTGCTGGTAGGCCCAGGGCAGGATCCCGTCCTTGAATTCGGTAACCTGCTTGCCGTCCTTCAGGACAATCGCATCCTTGCCGACAAGATCGATACGGCTGACATGACTGTCGAGATTGACGCGGATACAGGGCCAGTTCAGACGCGCGGCAACCTGCTCGATATGCGTCGATTTGCCGGTCCCGTGATAACCGGTGACCATGACGCGGCGATTGAAGGCGAAGCCGGAGAGGATGGCCAGGGTCGTGTCGCGGTCGAACAGGTAATCCGGATCAAGATCCGGAACATGCTCGGAGCGCGCCTTGTAGGCCGGGACGGTCATGTCGGAATCGATCCCGAACACGTCACGCACGGAGACGCGGGTATCCGGTTCGCCGGATGTCGGGTCGACAGGCTGGGTTTCGGCTAGGGCAGTCACGGACATCGTTCACACGAGAGCAAGCCGGGGGCGGGCTTGTCTTCCTTTCACTGGGGCAAGACCTCAGGCGAGGCCAACGGTTTTGAGATAGTTATAGGCGTCAATGATGGCGCGCAATTTTTCTTCGCGCGAGCGGTCACCCTCATTGAGATCAGGATGCAGCCGCTTGGCAAGCTCCTTGAAGCGTCGTCGCACCATCGGCTTGTCGGCCGTCTCGTCGAGGCCCAGCGATTCGAGCGCCTTGAGCGCCGCCTTCCCGACCGGCCGGTTGCGCGTCTGCGCAGCGGCTTCGCGCGCGCGCCGCAGCCGATCAAGCTTGGCGCGCAGCAACGTCGCGGCATCGACTTTCGATTCGGCGCCGAGCCCGGCGCCCGTGACACTGATATTCCAGGTCGGCCGGTGACCGGTGAGCGCATCCTTCTGGTAGGATTGCACGGCGGCATCCGTCATGCCCGCGAAGTAATTGTAGGACTGGTTGTATTCCTTCACATGCTCGAGGCAGAACAGGTAGAACTCGCCCTCGTGGTCACGGCCCTTCGGCGCCCGGAACTCTCCCTTGCGGCTGCAACCCGGATGCTGGCACACCGGCTCCTGGTCGGCGCGCACCTCCTCCGCATTCGGCTTGGACCGGATCCGGTCGAAGAGGGGGGAGTTGAGATTCATCATCGAACAAGTCTAGTTTCTGACCCCGACAGAGGGCAAGACGATGTTTTGCACCCGCGAAGAATTTCGGCGAGGCGGATATGGGCAGGAAAGAACGGATCGAACAGGCCCTGCAGGCCCTTTCTCCTGCGGAACTGCTCGTTCTGGACGAAAGCGAGCAGCATCGCGGGCATGGAGGCTGGCGCGAGGGCGGTGAAACCCATTTCCGGGTCCGCCTGCGCGCGGCAGCTTTCGACGGCCTGTCACGCGTCGAGTGTCACCGCCGGATCAACGCGATGCTGGCCGATGAATTTGCCGGCGGCCTGCATGCGCTGGCAATCGAGGCGCGCGGAACGGCCTGAATCCGGCCGCGCAATCGACCGTACTGGACTTTTTTCGGCCGCCATGGTGAATACCGGCCGTGGAGCCCCCCGCTCCGATGGTCTTGTCCTAACGCATGTTAGCGGTTGAACTCCTGATCGTTCTCGGCCTGACGCTGCTGAACGGATTGTTCTCGATGTCCGAAATGGCAATCGTGTCGGCACGTCGTGCGCGGCTCGATGCCATGGCAGAGGCCGGCGACAAGGGCGCGGCGAAAGCAGCGGAACTGGCTGCAGAACCCTCAAGCTTCCTGTCCTCGGTCCAGATCGGCATCACCCTTGTCGGCATCGTGGCAGGTGCGTTCGGCACGGCCACCCTCGGCGAGAAGCTCAGCCTCTATCTCGCCAGCCTGTCGGTGCCGCCGAATTACGCCGAGCCGATCGCCTACACGATCGTCGTGTTCCTGATCACCTTCCTGTCGATCGTGCTCGGCGAGCTTGTGCCGAAGCGGATTGCCCTCGCCTATCCGGAAGTGGTGGCCTCCCGGGTCGCGCGGCCGATCGCCCTGATCGGCATGGTCGGCCGGCCGATGGTCAACCTGCTCGGCTTTTCCAGCGCAATGATCCTGACGGCGCTGCGCATTCCCCAGACCCGCGACCAGACCGTGACGGAGGAGGAGGTCGAGACCATCCTCCAGGGCGGCACCGAATCCGGCGTGATCGACCCGGCCGAGCGCGCCATGGTGCGTGAGGTCATCGGCCTGGCCGAGCGGCCGGTCTCCGACATCATGACGCGCCGGCGCGATGTCTACTGGGTCGATGTCGCCGATGACCCCAAGGTCCTGAAGGCCGAGTTGCGCCAATGCCCCTTCAGTCGCGTAGTGGTGGCCAAGGGCGGCTCGATCGACGAACCCCTCGGCTTTGTGCACAAGAAGGACCTGCTCGACCTGCTTCTCGAGGGCAAGGCGCTCGATATCGAGGCGAGCGTCCGCGAACCGATCTTCGTGCCGGAAGTCTCCTCCGTTCTGGAGGTGCTGGAACTCTTCCGTGAAAAGCGCAACCATTTTGCCTTCGTCCTTGATGAATTCGGCACGTTCGAGGGCGTCGTGACCCTGACGGACGTGCTCGAGGCCATCACCGGCGAAATGCCCGAAGAGCATGAAACGGAAAGCCGCACGATCATCGAGCGTGCGGATGGCAGTTTCCTCGTCGATGGCCGGACCGAGATCGACGAGCTTGAGGAGCGGATCGGTATCGAGGTACCCGAGGATGCGCGGTTCCGGACTGTGGCTGGCCTGGCGCTGGAGGTCTTCGGTCGCATTCCCGGCGATGGCGACATCTCCGAATTCGATGGCTGGCAGCTCGAGGTCATGGATATGGACGGCCGCCGGATCGACAAGCTGCTGTTCCGGCGCAAGGACGTGGCCTGATCCCGCCAGCTAGCGCCAGGCGGGCCTGGCCGGTGCCCTGGCATAGATCACCACCGAAACCAGCAGCAGCACGCCGAAGGCGACATGGAGGCTGGCATAGGTCTCGGCCGGGGCCATGCCTGATTTCCGCATCGCCTCCACGGCATGTCCGGAGAGCAGCTGCGCCACGCCGGTCCCGCCGATCGAGACGAAGTTGATGAAGGTGATGCCGCGCCCGATCACATGGTCGGGGAAGAAGAGGCGGCCATGCGCGATCAGCACCGCGTAACTGACCCCGAACAGCCCGGCGAGCATCATCAGGACGATGGCCAGCCAGAGCGGCGGCAGGACAAGCAGGCCCAGCGCCAGGAAGGCCAGCCCGCAGAGCAGGTTAGACACGAAGACCACGCGTTTGGGATTGTCGATCCAGCTTGCGATCGGGCCGGAGAAGATCGCCGAGCCGGTCATGGCGATGGCCAGTGCCAGCACGGCATTGCCGCGCTCGATCAGGTCAAGCCCGTAGACCTCGCCGAAAAACGGCCCCACCCAGAGCGAGCGCTCGGTGAAGACGGGCGCGGAAATCGCAAAGCTCATGATGAGGATCGGCCAGAGCGCAGGCATCCGCATGATGGCCCAGAGATCGCCGAGAAGCGATCCGCCCGGCGGGTTCTTGTCCTGAGGTGGATCCCGGAAGACGAGGAAGTTCAGCACAGCCACGGCCAGGGTCACCAGCGCCACGATCCTGATGGCGTCGCGCCAACCCACTGCCTTGACCAGCAGGGCAAGCGGCGTGGCGGCGACAAGGCTGCCGATCAGTCCGCAGGCGAGGAAAATCCCGCCAAGGGCTGCGAAACGGGCAGCCGGCTCGGTCTTGGCGAAGAAATAGAGCGCGCCCATCAGGAGCGGCGAGCAGCCCACCCCGACCAGCGCCATGCCGGCAATCGCAACGGTATGGCTGGATGCGGTTGCGAACAGGAAAGCGCCCGCCACGGCAGCCAGCATCATGCCGGCAATGGTGCGCCGCGGCCCGAGCCTGTCGAGCGCGATCCCGACCGGAAATTGCGAAAGCGAGAAGGCAAAAAACCAGGCCGAACCGAGCGCTCCGAACTCGCTCGGCCCGATCCCGAGATCACGGACGAGGTCATCATGGATCACCGTCAGGAAGGATCGGTAGAACTGGCTCAGAAGATAACCGCAGGCCGCTGCGAAGAAGACAAGGCGCCTTCGCACGAGCGAAAGGCCCGACGGGCTCGGTTGCGAAGCAGGCGGTGTCGATGGGGGCAAGGCGGCCTCTCGCTCTGGCGGCGGCTGGCTTCCGGAGCCAGTCGGTTCCGGTTCGCTCAGCGGATCCGTTCCAGCACCGAGACATAATTGGCGACAGCCGCGCCGCCCATGTTGAAGACACCGCCCAGCGTCGCATTCTTGATCTGCATCCCCGCCGGCGCCTCGCCACAGACCTGCATCGCCGTCAGCGCATGCATGGAAACGCCGGTCGCGCCGATCGGATGCCCCTTGGCTTTGAGACCACCCGAGGGATTGACCGGCAACTTGCCGGTTTTTTCCGTCCAGCCCTCGAGAATGGCACGCGCGCCCTCCCCCGGCTTGGTGAGCCCCATCGCCTCGTATTCGATGAGCTCTGCGATGGTGAAGCAATCATGCGTCTCCACGAAGGAGAGGTCGTCCAGCGTGAGGCGCGCCTTGTCGAGCGCCTGGCGCCACGCCACCGAGCAGCCCTCGAAGGCGAGGATGTCGCGTTTGGACATCGGCAGGAAATCCTGCGCATGCGCCAGCGAACGCAGCAGGACCGCGCGGTCCGAGGCCATGGCCGTGTCGAGATCGGCAAGAACAAGCGCCGCCGCGCCATCCGAGACGAGGCTGCAATCCGTGCGCTTCAGCGGCCCGGCGACATAGGGGTTCTTCTCGCTCTCGTTCCGGCAGAATTCAAAGCCGAAATCCTTGCGCATCTGCGCATAGGGATTCTCGACGCCGTTGCGATGGTTCTTTGCGGCAATCCGGGCCAGCGCATCCGACTGGTCTCCATGGCGCTGGAAATAGGCGCCGGCGATCTTGCCGAACACGCCGGCAAACCCGGCGGGCGTCTGGCCATCCTCCGGCAGGTAGGAAGCCTTGAGGAGATTGGCGCCGATCTCCGAGCCGGGCGTCCGCGTCATCTGCTCGACACCGACAACCAGCACCACGCGGGCAGCCTTGGCCGCGATCGACTTCGCGGCCTGATGGACTGCCGCGGAGCCGGTCGCGCAGGCATTCTCGACACGCGTCGTCGGCTTGAAGCGAAGCGCCGGATCGGCCTGCAGGACCAGCGAGGCCGTGAAATCCTGCGGCGAGAACCCGGCATTGTAATGCCCGAGATAGATCTCGTCGACATCCGCGGCATCGATCCGGGCATGGGCAAGCGCCTCGCGCGCAACCGCAACCACCATCTCCTCGATGCTTTCTTCCTTCTTGCCGAAGGAAGTATGGGCCCAGCCGATGATCGATGCCGACATATCGTATCCTCCAGGCCGGGCGAGCCGGCGCAATTTCAGGCAGAATGTTCAAAGTTTAACAGCAAGCCGCAACGCAGCCACAATTTGCTGGTTCTGGCAAGGTCATTCCCTGACACCCCTTCTCAAATTTTGCGGCCGGGGCTACCAAGGGCAGAGGCTATCGCTGGCGGGCCGAATCAGCCGGCCTGGATGGGGAATCGAGGCTCGCGTGACGTCTTCAACGCTTCTCAGGCTTTCGCTGCCTGCCATCCTGGCAGGCCTGGTCATCCTGCCGGCCCAGGCCGATCCGATGGTGCCGACAGTCGTGGTCGATGCCGCCACGGGCGAAGTCATCCAGGCCGAGGAAGCCACCCGCCCCTGGTTTCCTGCCTCGACCACAAAGCTCATGACTGCGTATGTTGCCCTCAGGGCTGTGGCAAAGGGCCAGATCAAGCTCGAGACGCCGATCGTCGCCTCGGCCTTCGCAGCCAAGCAGCCGCCGAGCAAGATCGGCATCAAGCCGGGGCAGGAAATCACGCTCGAGAACGCGCTGAAACTGCTGATGGTGAAGTCGGCCAACGACGTGTCCACCGTCGTCGCGGAGGGCATCGGCGGCTCGACAGCCGGCTTCGCGCGGATGATGAACCAGGAAGCCGCGCGGCTCGGCATGC
Source organism: Beijerinckiaceae bacterium (assembly GCA_027533425.1). GTDB lineage: Bacteria > Pseudomonadota > Alphaproteobacteria > Rhizobiales > Beijerinckiaceae > Rhabdaerophilum. Next base: position 366,309 of record JAPZUD010000006.1, read on the forward strand.
GCGAGAGCCATTTCGTCAATCCGCACGGGCTGCACCATGACAACCATGTTTCCTCGGCCCGCGACATGGCGCTTCTGGCCCGCGCGCTCCTGCTGGAATTCCCGCAATACCGCGACTACTGGACCATCGGCGCCGTCCAGCTCGGCAAGCGCAAATACAGCAACACCAACGGCCTGATCGGGCGCTATCCCGGCGCGATGGGCATGAAGACCGGCTTTGTCTGCGCCTCGGGTTTCAACCTCGTCTCCGCCGCCGAACGCAATGGCCGAACCCTGATCGCCGTCGTCTTCGGCGCCACCTCGGGTGCAGACCGAACATTGAAGGCAGCGCAATTGCTCGACCAGGGCTTCACCTCGGGCGGCGGCGGCTTTTTCGCCAGCGGCGCCGGCTCGGGCCGCAGCCTCGCCCAGCTTACGGCCAGCCCCGAAACCCAGGCGCCGAACCGCCGTGCCGAGATCTGCGGCCGCCGGGGCCCGCCGGTTGCCGAGGAAGAGGATGCGGGTACAGCCCTCGCCTTCACCTCCAACGCACCCGACCGGCCTGACATGGTGATTGCCGGCGGTCATCGCTCCGGACAGGCCCTCAATGTGGGCCAGCGCGTCGGGGGCCGCATCGCCCTCGGCCCACGGGACAATTTCGATCCGATCCCGGTTTATCTCGGGCGCGCACCCGGCAGCACCGAAATCGCCCGCCGGCCCGGCGAGCCGGCGGCGCCTGCCAACGCGACCGCCTTCGCGCCGGCTGCCGCTGCCCGCGCCGGAACGGCTGCGCCCCTTGCCCTGACAGGAACCGCAGCGTTGAGGCCCGGGGCCGCCGGCAGGATCGGGCAGGGCCAGGCCGCCCAGCCGCGCCCGGCATCCGGCGCCTCCCTTGCCACCCGCGCCGCGCCGCAACCCGCTGCCGCCGCTGCTGCGCGCCCGGCGGAATCGCCGCGTGTCGCCGCGCGCCCGGCCTCGGCCGAGCAGGGCAAGACCAAGGCCAAGGCTGCGGCTGACAAGAAGAGGGCCACGGCCCGCAAGAAGGAAACTCCGAAGCAGGGCCAGCCGCGCTCGTGACCCTCGATCCTCTCGCCGGCGCTGCCGGTCGCCAGGCACGGCGCACCTTGCTTCTCGGCACGCTCTTCGCCCTGATCGGGGCGTGGCTCTATGGCGCCAATATCCCGGCCGCGCGGGCCGCCTCGCAAGCCGGATTGCCCGGCGCCGAGCTGATTTTCTACCGCTCGCTCATCATGGTGCCGGTGCTCGGCGCCATCGCCCTCGCCTTCGGGCAGGGCCTGTCGCTCGGCCCGGCCGATCGGGGGCCCGTCCTGCGGCTGGCCGTTGCGGCCGGCCTGACCGCCACCTTCTATCTCTCGGCGCTCGACCATCTCTCCGTGCCGCTGACAGTGGTGATTTTCTACACCTTCCCGTTGATCGTGATGCTGCTCTCGAACCGGATCGAAGGCCGGCCCCTGAGCCGCCAGCAGATCCTCGTCTTCGGCGTCGCCTTTGCCGGGCTCATCATCGCGGTCGGCCCCTCTTTCGACCAGTTGACCGTCAAGGGCGTGCTTTTCGCGCTCATCGCCGCCATGGCCTGTGCCGCGATGTTCCTGATTGCCGGCCATGTCCAGGGTTCTACTGTGCGCACCCTGTTCTGGATCCAGGTTGTGGTCGCGCCGATCTCGCTGGCCTTCCTGTTGATCAATGGCGGTCCGGCCCCGCTCGATGCCTTCGCGAAAGCCCCGGTCGCCATCGGCATTGCCATGGCGGCCTATGCTGTCGCCTTCGTCTTCCAGCTCATGGCATCACGGCGGATCAGTGCAGCGCGCACGAGCCTGCTCTTCCTGTTCGAGCCCGTCACCGCCATTGTCTTCGCCGCCTGGTTCATTGGCGAGACGCTCTCGCCGCTCCAGCTTGGCGGTGTGGCGATGATCCTCGCCGCCCTTGCCGGCGAGATCCTGCTTGATTCGGGTCGCAAGCCCACCCCGGTGGCAAGCACCGGCGAGGCCGGATAGCCATGGCCGGCCCGCTGCCGCCGATCCCGATGGTCATCCTCACCGGGTTTCTTGGGGCGGGAAAGACCACGCGCCTGAACCGCTGGCTGGCGGACCCGGCCCTTGCCGACACGCTGGTGATCATCAACGAATTCGGGTCGGTAGGCCTTGATCACCTCCTCGTCGAGGAGACACCGGGCGAGATGGTCCTGATGGCCGCCGGCTGCCTCTGCTGCACAATCCGCGGTGATCTTGTCGCCACGCTGGAGGATCTGTTGCGGCGCCGCGACAACCGGCGCATCACGCCCTTCCAGCGAATCCTGATCGAAACAACAGGTCTCGCCGACCCGCTGCCCATCCTGCAATCGGTGCTCCAGCACCCTTATCTCTCGAAGCGGTTCGGGATTGCGGGGCTCGTCACGCTGGTCGATGCTGTCCATGCCGGAGACACGCTGGCGCGTCATGCAGAAGCGCGCCGGCAGGTCGCTCTGGCCGATCGCCTCCTGCTGACCAAGCAGGATCTCGCCGGTCCGGGCGTGGTCGACGCGCTGGAAGATGCCGTTTCTGGCCTCAATCCCACCACCCGGCTCCTTCGCGAGGAGCCGCCGGATTTCGCATCAACCCTTTTCGACAACCGGTTCGAGCCCTGGTGCCAGTCGGAAACCGGCCTCGAGGCGTGGCTCGGCGCGGCGGAGGCAGCAAGCCCGCTCCACGCGCCTGAGCATGATCCGAACCGGCACGGCGCCGATATCCAGAGCTTCAGCTTCATCTCGGAACAGCCCGTCCGGCCGGAAGCCCTGATCGTCTTTCAGGAGGCGATGCGCATCCTGCACGGGCCGCGCCTGCTGCGCCTGAAGGGCCTCGTCGCGATGGCGGACGATCAGGAACGCCCGGCCGTGATCCATCATGTCCAGTCGGTGACGCATCCGATGCAGCGGCTCTCCCGCTGGCCGGGCCGCGACCGGCGGACCCGGCTCGTCTTCATCGTACAGGGAATCCCCCGCGAGACGATCGAAACCTTCTGGTCGGCTCTGGTGCGCACGGAAGCCGGCGCTCAGGACACGCGCTGACGCAATTCGCGGCGGATGATCTTGCCCGTGGTGGTCAGTGGCATTTCCGGGATGAAATGCACCTCGCGTGGATATTCATGGGCCGAGAGCCGCTCTCTCACGAAGAGACGGATCTCTTCCGCCAGTGCCTCGCCCGCTTCGAAGCCGGGCTTCAGGACCAGAAAGGCGACAACGATCTCGGTCCGCAGCGGGTCGGGCTTGCCGATCACGGCCGCGAGCGCGACGGCGGGGTGCTTGATCAGGCAATCCTCAATCTCGACCGGCCCGATCCGGTAGCCGGAGGAGGTGATGAGATCGTCATCCCGCCCGACAAATCCGATATATCCATCTGCATCGAGATAGCCCTGGTCGCCGGTCGTCATCCAGTCACCGATGAACTTCGCTTCCGTCGCCTCCGGCTTGTTCCAGTAGCCGAGGAACATGACCGGGTCCGGCCGGCGGATGGCGATCTGCCCGGGCTCGTCGACGCCGCACGGCGTTCCGTCTTCGCGGATGACAGCAACCGCATGCCCCGGCACAGGCCGGCCGATCATCCCGGCCCGGGCCACACCCATGGCATGCGACGAGGACAGGACGAGATTGCACTCGGTCTGGCCGTAAAATTCATTGATCGGCAGGCCGAGCACCTCGCGACCCCATTCGAAGGTCGGTGTACCCAGCGCCTCGCCCCCGGAGCCAAGGCTCCGCAAGGGCATGCCGAACCGCTTGACCGGATCCCGGACGCTGCGCATCAGCCGCAGCCCCGTCGGCGGAATGAAGGCATTGCGCACGTCGAGCCGTGCCATCATGGCAAAGGCGGCTTCGGGGTCGAATTTCTGGAACGGCCAGGCCACTACGGGAATGCCGAGGCACAGTCCCGGCAGCAGAATGTTGAGCAGGCCACCGGCCCAGGCCCAATCCGCCGGCGTCCAGAAACGGTCACCGGGCAGCGGGGCAAAGTCGTGATGCATCTCGACGCCGGGCAGATGCCCGAGCAGGACGCGATGTCCGTGCAGCGCACCCTTGGGATGCCCGGTGGTTCCGGACGTGTAGATCATCAGGGCCGGATCTTCGGCCCGCGTCGCGACAGGCTCGAAATGGCCTGAACAGCCCTCGGTGAACCGCGCCAGCCCGATCGCCGGGCCATCATCGCCATCGATCGAGATCACCCGCTCCAGTGCCGGGGTCGAGACGAGCAGCGGTCGCATCTTCGCAGCGCCGGCGGCATCGGTGATCATCAGGCGCGAACCCGAATCCTGAAGCCGGTAGGCCAGGGCATCGGCTCCGAACAGGGCAGCCAGCGGTACGGCAATCGCGCCGATCTTGTAGATGGCGCAATGCGCGATCGGCACATGGCGACCCTGGGGCAGGTGGATCGCAACCCGGTCGCCGGGCTGGATGCCCGCGCGGATCATCGCCTGGGCCAGACGGTTGGATTCCGCGCGAAGTTCGCCGTAGCTGACGATGCTCTGGCTGAAATCCGGCCCGACCTCGATCAGGGCCGGTCTCTCCTGCTGCACCTGCGCATGGGCATCGGTGCAGGCAACCCCGATATTGAACAGGGCCGGCACCTGCCAGCGGAACCGCGAAACCACGTCGCCATAGGCGGAAGAAGGGCCGAGCAGGGGCGCAACAATCGCCATCAAACCAATCCAGTCCCGTTGCGATGCCGCTCTCTGCCCGCGTCTTCAGCAAATTGCAACGATGGTTGCAGCTCGGAACGCGCCCATCTTGACAAAAGGCCACGCCGCCCTTTATCCGACACAACGGTTGCCGGGCCCCTCTGGCGCGTCAGGAAGACGCGCGATGTCGGAACCATCGTTCTTGGGCTCAAAAATCGGTACCAAATCATGATCGATCTGCTTAGCTATGCCTTTCTGGGCAAGCCCCTCTGGATGTGGGGTGCTTTCCTTGCCGTGATCATTACGCTGATGGCCTTCGATCTGGGGGTCCTTCATCGCGACGAGAAGGAACTCGGGGTGGCAGAAAGCCTCTGGCTTTCGGCCTTCTACATCAGCGTCGCCATCGCGTTCGGCGGTTATATCTGGTGGTCCTATGAGACCGGACGCCTCATCACCGAGGACGGCACCCATGCCGGCATCGCCTATTTCACCGGCTTCTTTATCGAGAAGGCCTTGTCCATCGACAACGTCTTCGTCATCTCGCTGATCTTCGGCTTCTTTGCCATCCCGCCGAAATACCAGTACCGCGCCCTCGTCTGGGGGATCCTCGCGGTCATCATCCTGCGTGGCATCATGATCGCCCTCGGCGCGGCCCTGGTGCAGCAATACAGCTGGGTCCTCTACATCTTCGGCGCCTTCCTCATCGCCACCGGCATCAAGATGCTTGTGGTGCCCGAGGCCGATCCGGATGTGTCGAAGAACCCGGTCGTGCGTTTCCTGCGCAAGCGCATGCGGGTGACCGAGCAGCTGCATGGCGAGAAGTTCTTTGTCCGCCAGCCGGATCCGGTGACGGGCAAGATGGTGTCCTTCGCGACACCGCTGTTCCTGGCCCTGATCGTGATCAACGTGGCCGACCTGATCTTCGCGGTCGACTCGGTCCCGGCGATCTTCGCGATCACGACGGATACCTTCATCGTCTACACGGCCAACATCATGGCCATTCTCGGCCTCCGGGCGCTCTATTTCGCCCTGGCCGCCATGGTGCACCGGTTCCACTACCTGAAGTATGCGCTTGCGATGATCCTGGTCTTCATTGGCCTGAAGATCTTCTGGAACGAGATGGTGGGCAAGATGAACCCGGCCATCTCGCTGGGCGTCACACTGGCGCTGATTGTCGGCGGCATCGTCTACTCGCTCTGGAAAACCCGGAACGAGCCGGCCGCCGGGGCGGGCAAGGCCTGACGGCAGGCCTTTTCCGACATTTCAGGAAAGGCGGGCTCCGGCCCGCCTTTTTTTGTCAGACCGGCAGGGTCAGCTCGGCCTTCACTTCTTCCATGACCGCATAGGACCTGGATTCGCGCACGCCCGGCAGCGACAGGATCGTCTGCGTGAGGAAGTTCCGGTAGGCTTCCATATCCTTGACGCGCGTCTTGATCAGGTAATCGAAGCCGCCCGCAACGAGGTGGCACTCGAGGATCTCCCGGGAGGCGCGGACCGCCACCGCGAATTTGGCGAACACATCAGGTGTCGTCTTGTCGAGCGTGATCTCGATGAAGACCAGCAAGGCCCGATCGAGCATCGCCGGATCAAGCGCGGCGTGATAGCCTTTGATGTAACCTTCGCGCGTCAGGCGCTTGACGCGTTCAGTGGTTGCGGTTGGACTGAGGCCGACATTCTCGGCCAGGGCAACGGTCGAAAGGCGCCCATCCCGTTGCAGGGCTCTCAGGATCTTGATGTCCGCCCGGTCGAGCTGTTCTGCCATCATCCACTCCATATCACGCTAGAATGCACTTGTAGTAGTGATTTTCACTAATACAAGTTAAAAACCGCTGTGGAAACGCCTGTCAACAGGCGATATGTCTTGAGTAATCCCTAGATGCCCTCTCAGCCCCTCCGGAGCCCGCACCATGACCCTGTCTCCGCTTCCTCCGTTCCGCGCCCCTTACGCACAGAACGACGAATCACTCGCCGCGGTCCTGCTTGCTTCGGCCATCCAATCGCCCGAAACGGAACGCGCGATCGACCGCGAAGCGCGCCGCCTGATCGAGGCGATCCGGGCAGGGTCGGGCGGGATCGGCGGCGTGGAACAGATCCTCCAGGAATATGCTCTCTCGACCAAGGAAGGGCTGGCCCTCATGGTCCTGGCCGAGGCCCTGTTACGGGTGCCGGATTCGCTGACGGCTGACAAGCTCATCGAGGACAAACTCGGCCAGGGAGACTTCCTCAACCACGAACCGAAATCCGGCGCGCTCCTGATCAACGCCTCGGCCTGGGCGCTCGGCATCGGGGCGCGCATCATCCAGCCCGGCGAGACACCCGATGGCATCCTCGGCCAGCTGGCCAAGAGGATCGGACTGCCGACTGTGCGCACCGCCGCGCGGCAAGCCATGAAGGTGATGGGCAACCATTTCGTTCTCGGCCAGACCATCGAGGAGGCCCTGAAGCGCGCGGGATCCGGCCCCGGCCGTTCTTTCCGCTATTCGTTCGACATGCTGGGCGAAGGTGCCCGCACGCGGGACGATGCGGCCCGCTATTTCGCGAGCTACGCCAACGCGATCAAGCATATCGGTGCCAGCGCCGGCAACCGCCCGCTGCCGGATCGGCCCGGCATTTCCGTCAAGCTCTCCGCGCTGCATCCGCGCTACGAGGCTACGAACCGTGACGCGGTCCTGCGTGAGCTCGTACCGATGGTGATCGAGCTTGCGGTTTCGGCCAAAGGCTTCGACCTCAACTTCACGATCGATGCCGAGGAGGCGGATCGGCTCGAGCTCTCGCTCGACATTTTCGCAGAGCTGGCCCGGGCTCCGGAGCTGGCAGGCTGGGACGGTCTCGGCCTTGCGGTCCAGGCCTACCAGAAACGCGCGGGTGCGGTCATCGAATGGCTCGACAGGCTGGCGATCGAGAACGGCCGTCGCTTCATGGTCCGGCTGGTCAAGGGCGCCTACTGGGATACCGAGATCAAGCGCGGGCAGGAACGGGGCCTTGATGACTTCCCGGTCTTTTCCCGCAAGGCGATGACCGACCTGAACTACACGGCCTGCGCCCGCGCGCTTCTCGATGCGCGGCCGCGCCTTTTCCCGCAATTCGCAACCCATAATGCCCTGACCGTGGCAACGATCCGCGCGCTGGCGGGGGATGCCGAGGGCTACGAATTCCAACGCCTGCACGGCATGGGCGATGCCATCTACAACGCCCTGCTGGGCGACCACCCGGATGCGGCCTGCCGCACCTATGCCCCCGTGGGTGGCCATCGTGATCTCCTTGCCTATCTCGTGCGCCGGCTGCTCGAGAACGGTGCCAATTCGTCCTTCGTGCACGAGGCGGCGGATCCGGCGGTTCCTGTCGAGAAGATGCTGGTCCGCCCGGCCGCGCTGATCGGCGATGCGCGGAAGGCCCGCCATGCCGGCATCGCCCGGCCGGCCGAGCTGCTCGGCGCCGGCCGGCGCAACAGCACCGGCTATGAACTCGGCCATGCCGCGACGCTGGCCCGGCTGCTCGAAAGCCGGAGCTTCACCCCCCTCCACGCAACAAGCCTGATCAACGGCAAGCCCGTCTCGGGCGCGGGCGCACCGGTCCTCTCCCCGATTGATTCGCGGTCAGCGGGAATTGCCGAAACGGCGACACCGGAATTGGCCGATCTTGCCATGGTTGCTGCCCAGTCCGCCTTCCCGGCCTGGAGCCGCACGGCCGTGACGATCCGCTCCGGCGCATTGCGCCGCGCAGCGGATCTCCTCGAGGAAGAAACCGGGCGCATTCTCGGCCTTCTGCAAGCCGAAGCCGGCAAGACGATCGACGATGCCATCGCGGAACTGCGCGAAGCGGTTGACTTCCTCCGATATTATGCCGGCGAGGCCGAGACGCTGTTTGCTGCCCCGATCGTCCTGCCAGGCCCGACGGGCGAGGAGAACCGACTGGTCTATCGCGCACGCGGACCTTTCGTGGCGATCGCGCCGTGGAACTTCCCGCTGGCCATCTTTGTCGGACAGATCGCGGCGGCGCTCGCCGCCGGCAACACGGTCGTGGCCAAGCCGGCGGAACAGACGCCGCTGGTCGGGACGCTGGCCGTGCAGCTTCTGCACAAGGCCGGCATCCCCGGCGGCGCCCTGAACCTTGTCCTCGGCGATGGTGCTGTCGGCGCGGCGCTCGTCCGTCATGCCCGGGTGGCCGGCGTCGTCTTCACCGGCTCGACCGAGACAGCCCGGAAGATCAACCGCACCCTCGCCGCCAAGGATGGCCCGATCGTGCCGCTCATCGCCGAGACCGGGGGCATCAATGCCATGATCGTCGACGCGACGGCCCTGCCGGAACAGGTGGCCGATGATGTCGTGCTCTCCGCCTTCCGGTCTGCCGGCCAGCGCTGCTCGGCGCTCCGCCTGCTTTGCGTGCAGGAGGATGTCGCCGACCGGATGATCGAGATGATCGTTGGCGCCGCCAAGGAACTCCGTCTGGGGGACCCGCGCGACCCGGCCACCCATATCGGCCCGGTGATCGATGCCGAGGCCAAGGCCCGGCTGGACGCGCATATCGAGAGCATGAAGCGTCAGGCCAAGACCTGGTTCGCCGGCACCGCGCCGGAAGGGCTCTATGTCGCGCCGCATGTCTTCGAGCTGAAGCGCGTCGAGGACCTCCAGGAAGAGATTTTCGGCCCGGTCCTGCATGTCGTGCGCTATCCCGCCGGCAAGCTGGCCGAAGTGATCGAGGCCATCGAGGCCACCGGCTACGGACTGACTCTCGGCATCCATTCGCGGATCGACGCCGAGATCGACCGGATCACAACCGAACTTGCAACCGGCAACATCTATGTCAACCGCAACATGATCGGCGCCGTTGTCGGTGTGCAGCCCTTCGGCGGGCACGGCCTGTCCGGCACAGGGCCCAAGGCCGGCGGACCGAACTATCTGTTCCGCTTCGCAACCGAGCAAGTCCTCTCGGTCAACTCGGCCGCTGCCGGAGGCAATGCCAGCCTGATGGCGCTGTCGGACGGCTGAACCTTCTCAAGCTCTCCGCACCGCGCTAGGCTCGCCGAGCGGGGGAGGCCGGATGCGGCAGCGTGGGATCTGGCTGGGAACAGGGCAAACGGTCCGGGCAGCAATGCTGCTCGGCGTCGTGTTCCTTGGCTGCCCTGCTCTGGCCCAGACGCCGCCGCTGCCGGGATGGTCGCTGGCTACGCAATTCGGCCCGGGCTGGACCAGCAATCCGAACGATCTGCCCGGCCGGCAGAAGGGCGATGCCTATTGGAACACGCACGTCACGTTGAGCTACCGCCAGCCGCTCTGGGACGGTGCCGCCCTGACCGGCATCCTCGGCACCGGAGCGGACTGGTATTCCCGTGAGCGGGATGCCGGCTCGAACCGCCTCTTCGGAACGTTGTCTCTCAGTCAGTCGTGGCGCGGCGCGACCCTGTCGCTGGGCGTGACAGCCCGCACCAGCATGGACCAGCTGCTGCGGGCCCATGACGATGCGAGTCAGGATGTCTCGCTCGGCCTGTCGCGGTCCATTATCCTCGCCCCTGACTGGACGCTGATCCCCAGCCTTGGCGCGGCGCGACGCTTCTACCAGAACGGCACGAAGAACGACATCCGGTTCCGCTCCGGCCTGGTCCTCGCGAGGAAATGGAACACCTGGACCTGGCGCCTCGGCGGCACCGCCTCCTACCTGCTCGAGGACAACACGCCGGTCCTGCCGCGCATCCGCGACCGGAGCTGGAGCCTGTTCCTCGCCTCGACCTATGAATGGGAGAAGGACCGCGAGATCGGCCTTCGCCTCGCCTATGCCCGGACCTATTCGAGCTACGCGCCGAACCGCTTCCGGAACATCACGCTGGCGCCGCAGGTCTCGGCCACATTCCGGTTCTGAAACGAAAAAGGGGCCCGCAGGCCCCTTCCAAACTGACGGGAACTGGCCCGTTCAGTTGCGGATCGCCGCCATCATCGCATTGAGGCCGTCGAGCTTGGCCTGCGCACGGGCACGCACCTCGTCGCTCTTCGCATCGCGGAGATCTTCCTCGGCATTGCGGATCTGGCCGCTCAACGCCTCTGGATTGATCTCGTCAAGCGGCACGGCCTGTTCGGCCAGAACGGTCAGCCCGGCCGCCGAAACATCCGCGAAACCACCGCGCACGAAGAGCCGCTGGCCGTTATCGATGGTGACGATGCCAGTCCGCAGGGCCGACATGAACGGGGCGTGATTCGCCAGCACGGTGATTTCCCCTTCGGAGGCGGGAACGACGACCTGCGTCGCCTCGCCCGAGAAAAGCACGCGTTCCGGAGAAACGAGTTCGAAGGGGAAGCTGGCCATTGTCAGGCAGCCTCGGCCGCGAGCTTCTGGGCCTTCTGGACGGCTTCCTCGATGGTGCCGACCATGTAGAAGGCCGCTTCCGGCAGGTGGTCATACTTGCCTTCGCAGAGGCCCTTGAAGCCGGCGATCGTGTCCTTCAGCGACACGAGCTTGCCCGGCGAGCCGGTGAAGACTTCGGCCACGTGGAACGGCTGGCTGAGGAAGCGCTCGATCTTGCGGGCGCGCGCCACGGTCAGCTTGTCCTCTTCGGACAACTCGTCCATGCCCAGGATGGCGATGATGTCCTGGAGCGACTTGTAGCGCTGCAGGATCGACTGCACCTGGCGGGCGACACCGTAATGCTCCTCGCCGACAATCATCGGGGAGAGCATGCGCGAGGTCGAGTCCAGCGGATCCACCGCCGGATAGATGCCCTTTTCGGCGATCGAGCGCGACAGAACGGTCGTCGCATCGAGATGGGCGAAGGAGGTGGCCGGCGCCGGGTCGGTCAGATCGTCCGCCGGCACGTAGATCGCCTGCACCGAGGTGATCGAGCCCTTGGTGGTGGTGGTGATGCGCTCCTGCATCGCGCCCATATCGGTCGCGAGCGTCGGCTGATAACCCACCGCCGACGGGATGCGGCCCAGCAGCGCCGACACTTCCGAGCCGGCCTGCGTGAAGCGGAAGATGTTGTCGACGAAGAACAGCACGTCCTGGCCCTTGTCACGGAAATCTTCCGCGACGGTCAGGCCGGTCAGGGCGACGCGCATGCGGGCACCCGGCGGCTCGTTCATCTGGCCATAGACCAGGGCGCATTTCGAACCCTTGGTCGAACCGCCATGCTCCTTCGGGTCCATGTTGACCTTGGACTCGATCATTTCATGATAGAGATCATTGCCCTCGCGGGTGCGCTCACCCACGCCGGCGAAGACCGAGTAGCCACCATGCGCCTTGGCGACGTTGTTGATCAGTTCCATGATCAGCACGGTCTTGCCGACGCCGGCACCGCCGAACAGGCCGATCTTGCCGCCCTTGGCGTAAGGCGCCATCAGGTCGACGACCTTGATGCCGGTTTCGAGGATCTGCGCCTCGGTCGACTGCTCGGAATAGGCCGGGGCTTCCTGATGGATCGCGCGGCGGCCGGCGGTCTTGACCGGGCCGGCTTCGTCCACCGGTTCCCCGATGACATTCATGATGCGGCCGAGCGTTTCCTCGCCCACCGGCACCGAGATCGGCGCGCCGGTATCAGTGACGGGAGCGCCGCGGACGAGCCCTTCGGTCGAGTCCATCGCGATGCAGCGCACCGAGTTCTCGCCGAGATGCTGCGCGACTTCCAGAACGAGCCGGTTCCCGAGATTGTCGGTTTCGAGCGCGTTGAGAATTTCGGGGAGTTCGCCGTCGAAATGCACGTCGACGACGGCGCCGATAACCTGTGCGATGCGACCCTGCGGCTTGGCCATGACTTTACCCTCGTTTCCTGATCCGATGCTCAGAGCGCCTCGGCGCCCGAAATGATTTCAATGAGTTCCTTGGTGATCATGGCCTGACGCGAACGATTGTACTTCTGCGTCTGCTTCTTGATCATCTCGCCCGCATTGCGCGTGGCATTGTCCATTGCGCTCATGCGCGCGCCCTGCTCGGACGCGGCATTCTCGAGCAAGGCCCGGAAGATCTGCACCGCGATGTTGCGCGGCAGCAGCGTCGACAGGATTTCGGCCTCGTCGGGCTCATACTCGTAAGCCGCCTTCGTGCCGCCCCCGCCCGAGGCAATCTCCGCCGGGATCAGGCCCTGCGCGGTCGGGATCTGGGAGATGACCGAACGGAAGCGGGAATAGAACAAGGTCGCAACGTCGAATTCACCCTGCTCGAACAGGCCGATCACCTTGGTGGCGATCATTTCCGCCTCGCCATAGCCGAGATACTTGACGGAACGGAGATCGACGACGTCGATAATGTGGCGCTCGTAGTTGCGCTTCAGCTGCTCGAAGCCCTTCTTGCCGACGCAGAGGATCTTCACCGTCTTGCCGGCGGCAAGGAGGCTGTTGATCCGCTCGCGCGCCAGGCGGACGATCGACGAGTTGAACGCGCCACAAAGGCCGCGCTCGGCCGTGCAGACGATCAGGAGATGAACCTGATCCTTGCCGTTGCCGGCCAACAGGGCCGGGGCATCCGAGCCGGAAATGCCGGCGGCGAGATTCGCCAGAACAGCTTCCATCTTGGAAGCATAGGGACGGGCCGCTTCGGCCGCCGCCTGGGCGCGACGCAGCTTCGCCGCGGCCACCATCTGCATGGCCTTGGTGATTTTCTGCGTCGCCTTCACCGAGGCGATGCGATTGCGGAGATCCTTCAACGACGGCATGTCAGGTCCTGATCCGGTGATCCGTCAGCCGGGCATGGAGCCCGGCCGGCGGAAATGCCCTTACGCGAAGCTCTTCGTGAAACCGGTGACGATGTCCTTCAGCTTCGCGGCATTCGCGTCCGAAAGATCCTTCGTCTTGCCGATTTCAGCCAGGAGATCGGCATGCTTGTCGCGCAGCAGCGAAAGCAGGCCATCCTCGTAGGCGCGCACCTTGTTGACCGGCAGGGCATCGAGATAGCCGTTGACGCCGGCATAGATCACGCAGACCTGCTCTTCCATCTTCAGCGGCGAGAATTGCGGCTGCTTCAGCAATTCGGTCAGGCGCGAACCCCGGTTCAGGAGGCGCTGCGTCACGGCATCGAGATCCGAGCCGAACTGGGCAAACGCCGCCATCTCGCGGTACTGGGCGAGTTCACCCTTGATCTTGCCCGCAACCTTCTTGGTCGCCTTGGTCTGGGCGGCCGAGCCGACGCGCGACACCGAGAGACCCACGTTCACCGCCGGGCGGATACCCTGGAAGAACAGGTCGGTTTCGAGGAAGATCTGGCCGTCGGTGATCGAGATCACATTGGTCGGGATATAGGCCGACACGTCGTTGGCCTGGGTTTCGATGACTGGCAGCGCCGTCAATGAACCGGCGCCATTGGCATCGTTCAGCTTCGCAGCGCGCTCGAGCAGGCGGGAATGCAGGTAGAACACGTCGCCCGGATAGGCTTCGCGGCCCGGCGGACGGCGCAGCAGCAGCGACATCTGGCGATAGGCGACGGCCTGCTTCGAGAGGTCGTCATAGATGATCACGGCATGCATGCCGTTATCGCGGAAATACTCGCCCATGGCGCAGCCGGCGAACGGCGCGAGGAACTGCATCGGCGCCGCATCCGAGGCGGTCGCGGCGATGACGATCGAGTATTCCAGTGCGCCGCGCTCCTCGAGCACCTTCACGAACTGGGCAACGGTCGAACGCTTCTGGCCGACGGCGACATAGACGCAATAGAGCTTCTGGCTCTCGTCATTGCCGGCATTGAGCGGCTTCTGGTTGAGGATCGTGTCGAGCGCGATCGCGGTCTTGCCGGTCTGGCGGTCACCGATGATCAGCTCGCGCTGGCCGCGGCCGATCGGGATCAGCGCGTCGACGGCCTTGAGGCCGGTTGCCATCGGCTCATGCACCGACTTCCGGGGAATGATGCCCGGCGCCTTCACGTCCACACGGGCGCGCTGGGCGGCCTTGATGGGGCCCTTGCCGTCGATCGGGTTGCCGAGCGCATCGACAACGCGGCCGAGCAGCTCCTTGCCGACCGGAACGTCCACGATGGCGCCGGTCCGCTTGACGGTCTGGCCTTCCTTGATGTCACGGTCCGAACCGAAGATGACGACGCCGACATTGTCGGATTCGAGGTTCAGGGCCATGCCGCGCACGCCGTTCTCGAACTCGACCATCTCGCCGGCCTGGACCTTGTCGAGCCCGAAGACGCGCGCAATGCCGTCGCCGACGGACAGGACCTGCCCGACCTCGGCCACTTCGGCCGAAGCGCCGAAATTCTTGATCTGCTCCTTGAGGATCGCCGAAATCTCAGCGGCGCGGATATCCATCGGTCAAGCCTTTCGTATTAGCCGTTGTTCATCGCGAGTTTCATCGCGTTGAGTTTGGTTTTGAGGGAGGCGTCGATCATCTTGCTGCCCATCTTGACGACGAGGCCACCGATAATCGCGGGATCGACCTTTTCGGTCAGTGAAATGGTCTTGCCGGCACGGGCTTCGAGCGCCTCGATCACCGCCTGGCGGTTCTTGTCCGAAAGCGGCGCGGCCACGGTCACCTCGGCCGGAACGATGCCCTTGGCCTCGGCAACCAGCGCGCGATACCCGGCGATCATGCCGCGGACAGCAAACAGGCGGCGTTTTGCCGCAACCAGCTGCAGGAAATTGGCGGCAAGACCGCCGATCTTCGCCTTCTTCAGGACGGCGCCGATCGCGGCAGCCTGTTCCTCGGCGGTGAAGACCGGGTTGCGCACCATCCGGTCGAGATCCTCGCTGCCGTCAAGCAGCGCGGTGAAACGGTCCAGCGCATCGCTGACAGCATCGACCTGCTTCGCCTCGGTGGCGAGCTCGAAAAGCGCGGAGGCATAGCGCCCCGCAATTCCGGAAACGATCGGGCTGGATGAGGCCACGACAAGCGTCTTTCGTTTCTCTCATTCCCTCTGGTCGGGCAGCTGCATGCGGAGAACCGCGACAACAAACCGGAGAACCGGGTGGAATGCCCGCAGGGCGGGGTCAATCAACGGATCAGACCCGTCGGCCAGAGCAACCTGCTCTACAACGGGCTGCCGGTCGCTAACAAAACTTCACCGCCTGCGCAACCCCTTTCACGCCGCGCGATCCGCGACCTTCGGCGAGGGCGCGACGTTCGCGGCCATGTGTTGCTGCAACGCACAAGTCCGACCCCGGTTCCGGGCCTAAACAGCGGACGCGACTCAGAAAAAATTGATGGGGTCGACATCGATATCCAGGCGGGCACCGCCCCGCGGCGGGCCAGCGCGGCTGACCATCGCCCGCAGCAATCCCTGCATCGGCGCCTGCCGTCCGGTCTTGACGATCAACCGCACACGATGGCGGCCGCGCAACATCGCCATGGGCGGTTCCGCCGGCCCGAGAAGATGGACGGAGGCCGACAGATCGCGCTCGGTGATGAGTGCCTGCCCGGCCAGGGCCAGCAGCCGCGCATGGGCCTCGGCGGCCGGTTTTTCACGGGCAGAGACGACAAGACTGGCCAGCCGGCCGAAGGGCGGCAGCCCGGCCGCCCGCCGCGAGGCGATCTCCTCGGCATAGAACCGCGCCTGATCCCCGGCCAGCATGGCAGCGATCACGGGATGCCGGGGCTGATAGGTCTGGAGCACGCCGCGCCCTGCCCTTTCGCCGCGCCCGGCCCGGCCGGTCACCTGCATCAGCAGCTGGAAACTGCGTTCGGCGGCGCGGGGATCGTTCGAGACCAGACCGATATCGGCATCGATCACAGCGGCCAGCGTGAGATGCGGGAAATTATGGCCCTTGGCGATGAGCTGCGTGCCGATCACGATCTGGAAATCGTGCCGGGCCACAGATTCGAGCTCATCACGGAGGCGCTGGGCGCCACCGGGAAAATCGCTCGACAGGGTGATGCGGCGATGATCCGGGAAGAGATCAGCGATCTCTTCCGCAATGCGCTCCACGCCGGGTCCGCAGGCGGTCAGGCTCTCCTCCGCCCCGCAGGCCGAGCATGTGGTCGGCCGCCGCTCCGTATGGCCGCAATGATGGCAGACCAGCGCCCGCCGGAACCGGTGCTCGACCAGCCAGGCATCGCATTGCGGACATTGCCAGCGATGGCCGCATTTCCGGCACAGGGTCAGCGGAGCATAACCCCGGCGATTGAGGAAAAACAGCACCTGCCCGCCCGATTCAAGCGCCTCGCGCGTCTGCCGCACCAGCTCGGGCGAGAGGAAGTGCCCCGGCTCCGGCGCGTGGACGCGCATGTCGATGGCCGAGATTTCCGGCATGCTCCGGCCCTGCGCGCGATTGGGCAGGCGGAGATGCCGGTATCGCCCCTGCGCGGCATTGACCTGGCTTTCGATCGAGGGTGTGGCCGAGGCCAGCACGATCGGGCAGGGTTCGACCTGCGCCCGGAGCACCGCCATGTCCCGCGCATTGTACCGCACAAGGTCGTCTTGCTTGTAGGCCGCCTCGTGCTCCTCGTCGACGACGATCAGGCCGAGAGTCCGGAACGGCAGGAACAGCGCCGAACGGGCGCCGACGACAACCCGGGCCTCGCCCTCGGCCACGGCATGCCAGGTCCGGGCCCGCCGCCCCGGCGAGATACCGGAATGCCAGGCGCTCGGCCGCCCGCCGAAGCGCCGCTCGAACCGGGTCAGGAATTCATTGGTCAGCGCGATTTCCGGGAGCAGCACCAGGACCTGCTGCTCCCGCTCCAGCGCGGCAGCGATCGCCTCGAAATAGACCTCCGTCTTGCCGGAACCCGTCACGCCTTCGAGCAGATAGGCCGCGAAGGCGCCGTCCCGGACGGCCTCCCGGAGGACCGAGGCCGCTTCGCCCTGCTCGCCCGAGAGATGGGGCCGGGCATGATCGGGCTGGAGCGGGTCCGCCCGCCCGGCCGGGGCCAGCTCGACCACCTCGAACACGCCTTCATCGACAAGGGCATCGATCACTCCGCTTGAACAGGAGGCGCGCTCGGCCAGCTCGCGCCGGGTCTGCAGGAGATCGCCCTGAACCGCCGCCATGACACGGGCGCGGGTCGGCGTCAGCCGGGCCGGCTGGCTGCCGGTTGCCCGCAGGGCGAGGCGCGGCCGCTCGTGCATATCCTCATCCGGATCACGCAGGGCCATCCGCGCCACCATGCCGAGAGGCGCCAACGTGTAATCGGCGACGCGCTGGATGAAACGGCGCATCGGCTCGGAAAGCGGCGGCAGGCCCGTTTTCGCGATCAGCGGCTTGAGGTTGCCACCCCTGTTCGGACTGACCGACCAGACCACGCCGAAGGTCTCGCGTGGGCCCAGCGGCACGCGCACGCAATCCCCCGGCGCGACGGACAAACCCTCGGGAATCCGGTAGGAGTAGGGATGCTCGACCGCCACCGGCAGCGCGACCTCTGCCACGAGGGCCCGCGCTTCCGGTTGGCTGTCATCGATCATCCCGGCATCCATGGCCCCGCTCCTACCATGATTCCGGGCGCTGGCGAGGCCGGGAACCTGCCCTTAACCCGGACAGGCCAGAATCGCCCGGGAACGGAGACACCGATGCCGATCGAGGAATGCCGGATCGCCTGGCTGCGCGCGCTCTCGCATGAGCGGCTCTATTCGCTGAGGACGATCGAGGCCTATGGCCGCGATGTCCTGCAATTCCTGGCCTTTCTCGGCCCGGATTGCCATTCGCCCGAAGCCTTCCTCGCAATCCGGCCGGCTGATCTGCGGCTCTTCCTCGCCGAACGCCGCGAGAAGGGCGTGGAAAGCCGGTCGATCATGCGCCAGCTCGCGGGCCTGCGCTCCTTCGCACGCTATCTCGAGCGCGAGGGCCACGGCCATGCCTCGGCCTTCAAGGCGGTGAAGGGCCCGCGGGTCCGCAAGGGCCTGCCGCGACCGCTCGCTCCGCAGGATGCGCGCGCTACGGCAGCGACCGCCACCCGGGCCGGCGAGGCCCGCGAACCCTGGATCCTCGCGCGTGACGCCGCCGTCTTCGCTCTGCTGTATGGCGGCGGGCTGCGCATTTCCGAGGCGCTGTCGCTGAAGCGCCGGGATGCCCCGCGTTCAGCCGGCGAGGTGCTGACCATCACCGGCAAGGGCGGCAAGGTCCGGCAGGTGCCGGTCCTGCCGCTGATTGTGGACAGTATTGCCACGTATCTCGCGCTTTCGCCTTGGAAGGTGGGGCCGGAAGGGCCGCTCTTCCTCGGCGCGAAAGGCGGGCCGCTTTCGCCCCGGATTATCCAGCTGGCCATGGAAGGGCTGCGCGGCGCGCTCGGCCTGCCGGATTCGGCCACGCCCCATGCGCTGCGCCATTCCTTCGCCACGCATCTCCTGGCCCGTGGCGGCGATCTCCGCACGATCCAGGAACTGCTCGGCCATGCCTCCCTCTCGACCACGCAGGTCTATACCGAGGTCGATACGGCCCGCCTGATGGCCACCTACAAGGCCGCTCATCCACGGGCCTGATCGCGCACCCTCTTGCGCGTAGAACTACGTGGCTCAATCTGCCCCCGACATGATTCGCGCGGGGGGTTTAAGCGATGTCGCATGGTGCCGGGCATGACAGCCACGAAGTGGGAAGCGAGAACAAGCGGATCGGCCTGCTGATCGCCATCATGGCGCTGATCCTGTCCTTCTCGGAAATCGGGAACAAGCAGAGCGAGAATGAATCGATGGCGAAGAACATCGATGCCTCGAATCTCTGGGCCTTCTACCAGGCCAAGACGATCAGGCGGACATCGGTCCTGACTGCGGCCGAGGAGATGAACGTCACCGCCTCACTGACGGCTGATCCCGCCGCCAGAGCCGCGCTCGAGGCGCAGGTGAAGCGCTGGCGCGACACCGCCGCCCGCTATGAGAGCGAACCGGAAACCGGAGAGGGCCGGAAGGAATTGATGGCCCGGGCGAAGGAATCCGAAACCCGCCGCGATCTCACCAAGCAGCGCGCGGAAGTGTTCGAGATTTCTTCGGCGCTTCTGCAGATCGGGATCGTGCTCGCCTCCACGGCCATCATCACCGGGGTGATGATGCTGGTCTGGTGCGCTGGCGGTCTCTCGGTGGTCGCGCTGGTCCTGATGGGCATCGCGATCTGGAATCCGTTCCTGCTGCCGATCGGCCACTAGGGCCGGAGGCTCACGAACCGGCGCGGCGCCAGCTCCGGCGACGGATCCGGCCCGCCAGGGCCAGTAGGCGATTGCGCTGCCCGCCGATCCGCGCCCGGATCACGCGGATCATCCGGCGGGCCGGCTCGGTCTGGGCATGGGCCCAGGCCCGGATCCGCAGAATCCGGTCATGCAGCCGGACGAACCAGCGCAGTTGCATCAGCTTGGGCTTGCAGGCCTCGAACAGGAAGGCCGTGACGGCAAGGCCGACTGTCTTGGCGAGCAGGAACACCCCGGTGCCGAGCACCAGATGTCCCTTTCCAATGAGCCAGAGCCCCGCCAGCTTGAACGGGAACAGGATCAGCGCGGGAATGGCGAAGACCAGCAATGTGGCATAGGGTGGCAGCCGGGCAATGCCGGCCGAGACTGCCGCCTTGAGCGCCACGAGCGGGATCTTCGCGACGATCCAGCCGACCACGGGGGCAAGCCGCTCCCAGATCCAGGCCTCGACAAGGAAGACAAGCGCGAGAAGGAACCAGAAGAAACGGGTGAGGCGGCGCATCGGCCCTCATGCCATCGGAAGGGACACCGATCCTGCACGCCGCTGTGGCGGAAGCAAGGACGGAGCATGGCGCAGCCAGCCCCGTCAGGAAAAGGGCCGGTCAGGCCGGCCCTTCGCGATCAGAGATGGATCTGCCGCTTCTCGACAGCCATGGCCGCTTCCTTGACGGCCTCGCTCATCGTCGGATGGGCATGGCAGGTCCGGGCCAGATCCTCGGAGGAGCCACCGAACTCCATCAGCACCGCCGCCTCGTGGATCATCTCGCCGGCTCCGGCGGCGATGATATGCACGCCCAGCACCCGGTCGGTTGTCTTGTCGGCCAGCACCTTCACGAAACCATCCGTCGCGCGGTTGGCGCGGGCGCGGCCATTGGCCGTGAAGGGGAACTTGCCGACATTGTAGGCGATGCCGGCGGCCTTGAGCTCTTCCTCGGTCTTGCCGACTGTCGCCACTTCCGGCCACGTATAGACCACGCCCGGGATGACGTCGTAATTCACATGGCCCGCCTTGCCGGCAAGGATTTCGGCCACGGCCATGCCCTCGTCCTCGGCCTTGTGGGCGAGCATCGGGCCGCGCACCACGTCGCCGATCGCATAGATGCCCGGCACATTGGTCGCGAAATGGTCGTTGATGATCACCCGGCCGCGCTCGAGCGCCACGCCGGCCGCCTCGAGGCCGAGGCCCTCGGTATTCGGCCGCCGGCCAATCGCCACCAGCACGATATCGGCCTGCACCGTCTCGGCCGCACCACCGGCAGCCGGCTCCACCGTCAGCGAAACGCCGGCGCCCTTGCTGGCGCCGGTCACCTTCCTGCCGAGATGGAAGGTGATGCCCTGCTTCTCCAGCATGCGCTGGAACTGCTTGGCCACTTCCGCATCCATGCCCGGCAGGATCCGGTCGAGATACTCGATCACCTCGACTTTCGCGCCGAGGCGCCGCCAGACCGAGCCGAGTTCCAGCCCGATCACGCCGGCGCCGATCACCACGAGCTTGCCGGGAACCTTGTCGAGCTCGAGCGCGCCGGTAGAAGAGACGATCTGCGTCTCGTCAATCGCAACGCCCGGCAGCTGCGCCACCTCGGAACCGGTTGCGATGACGATGGATTTCGTCTCGAGCACCTGCTGGGTGCCATCCGCCGCCGTGACCTGCACCTTGCCCGGTGCGAGGATCGTGCCGAGACCATGGAAAGCCTCGACCTTGTTCTTCTTCAGCAGGAAGCCGACGCCGGTCACATTGGCATCCACCGTGTCCTGCTTGTGCTTCATCATCGCCGGCAGGTTGAGCGTCGGCGCCGGCACATCGATCCCGAGCGCGGCAAAGCCATGGCCGGCCTCGTCGAACATCTCCGAGGCATGGAGGAGCGCCTTGGAGGGAATGCAGCCGACATTGAGGCAGGTGCCGCCATGCGTCTTGCGCTTTTCCACCACCGCAACCTTGAGACCGAGCTGCGCCGCGCGGATCGCGCAGACATAGCCGCCGGGGCCGGTACCGATGACGATGAGATCATATGCCATGGTTCTTTTCCTTGGTTGGTCTGGTCAGCCGCGGCCGCCCGAAACATTGAGAATGGCGCCTGTCACGTAGGAAGCCTCATCCGAGAGCAGCCAGCTGATGGCCTGCGCGACCTCGGCTGCCGTACCCTCGCGCTTCATCGGCAGGCTCTCCCGCACCTGCGCCACCCGGTCGGGCCAGCCGCCGGAGGCATGGATATCCGTATCGATTATGCCGGGCCGGACCGCATTGACGCGGATCCCCTCGGCTGCCACCTCGCGGGCGAGCCCGATGGTGAAGCTGTCAATCGCGCCTTTCGAGGCGGCATAATCGACATATTGCCCCGGCGCGCCGAGCGTCACTGCCGCCGAGGACAGGTTGACGATCGCCCCGCCCGTGCCGCCATGCCTGGTGGACATGCGCTTGATCGCCTCGCGGGAGGGGACGAAGGAGCCAATGATATTGATGGAGAACATGCGGTTGAGCCGCTCGACGCTCATCTCGTCCACCCGCGCCGGCAGGTCGACCACGCCGGCATTGTTGACGAGCACCTTCAGCGTGCCAAGCGCATCCGCCGCCGCAAACAGGCGCAGCACATCCGCCTCGACCGAAACGTCACCCTGCACCGCCACGGCCTTGCCACCGGCACCTTCGATCTCGGCAACCAACGTCTCGGCCGCCGCCTTGTTGCCGGCATAGTTCACCACCACGGCATAGCCTTTGGCGGCAAGCTGGCGGCAGCAGGCGGCGCCAATGCCGCGGGAACCGCCAGTGACAAGGGCAACGCGGGTCATGCAGGGTCTCCCTCAGGATGTCGGGGCCAGATCAGCCAGCCGGTCAAGGACCGTGGCAAGACCGACCGGATTGAGCACCTGCCGGCCATCCCACGGCCAGGCCCAGAGCACGGTGGCGAGCAAGTCGATGACCGGCCGCGACGGGGAGGAGCCGGCGAGCTGCCGGACCCTCCCGTCAATCTCGGGCCCGAACACGACATGCCCTTTCAGGATGTCGCGGATCGGGTCTTCGCCGGGCCGTTCGCCGGCCATGGCGATCAGAGATCCATCACCAGCCGGGCCGGATCCTCGAGGCTTTCCTTGACGCGCACGAGGAAGGTCACGGCTTCCTTTCCGTCGACGATCCGGTGATCATAGGACAAAGCCAGATACATCATCGGGCGGATCTCGATCTTGCCGCCGATGGCCACCGGCCGTTCCTGGATCTTGTGCATGCCCAGAATGCCCGATTGCGGGGCATTGAGGATCGGCGTCGACATCAGCGAGCCGTAGATGCCGCCATTGGTGATCGTGAAGGTGCCGCCGGCCATTTCCTCGATCTTGAGCTGGCCGTCGCGGGCGCGCTTGCCGAAATCGGCAATCGTCTTCTCGATCCCGGCCAGGCCGAGATGATCCGCATCGCGCAGGACCGGCACGACAAGGCCCTTCTCCGTGCCGACGGCGATGCCGACATGATAGTAGTTCTTGTAGATGATGTCGGTGCCGTCGATCTCGGCATTAACGCCCGGCAATTCCTTCAGCGCCTGCACGCAAGCCTTCACGAAGAAGCTCATGAAGCCGAGCTTCACGCCATGCTTCTTCTCGAACAGGTCCTTGTACTGGTTGCGGAGCGCCATCACCGCACTCATGTCGACCTCGTTGAACGTGGTCAGCATGGCGGCCGTGTTCTGGCTTTCCTTGAGGCGGCGCGCGATCGTCTGGCGCAGCTTGGTCATCTTGACGCGCTCCTCGCGGGACGCATCCGACGGGGCGGAAGCGGCACGCGGCGCAGCGGGAGCAGAAGCAGGGGCCGGAGCCGGGGCGGCGGCAGCGCGGAGCACGTCTTCCTTCAGCACCTGACCACGCTTGCCCGAGCCTTCGGTGACGGACAGACCGGTCTCGGCCATCATCTTGGCGGCCGAGGGAGCCGGCGGCATGGCCGGGGCGGCAGGCGCCACCGGGGCGGGAGCCGGCGCCGGCGCAGCAGCGGGAGCCGCGGCGGCGGGGGCTGCGGCAGCCGCCGCCCCGCCGGCCGTGATCATGCCGAGCAGCGCGCCGACGCCGACGGATTCGCCATCCTTCGCCACGATTTCCGCGAGCGTGCCGGCGGCCGGCGCGTTGACTTCGAGCGTCACCTTGTCGGTTTCAAGCTCGAGCAGGGGCTCGTCCGCCTTGACGACATCGCCGGGCTTCTTGAACCACTTGCCGATCGTGGCTTCCGACACGCTTTCGCCGAGGGTCGGGACGCGGATTTCAGTGCTCATAGGGTGAACCTTTGTTCGGTCTCTGGATGGACGTTCAGGAGGCGAAGGCTTCGTCGAGGAACGCCTGCAACTGCTGCAGGTGCTTCGACATCTGACCCACGGCAGTCGAGGCCGAGGCCGGGCGGCCGACATAGCGCAGCTTCTTGGCCGAGGAGCCGGACTGGCTCAGCAGCCATTCCGAATACGGCTCCACGAAGGACCAGGCCCCCATATTCTTGGGTTCTTCCTGGCACCAGACGACATCGGCCTTCTTGAAGCGCGACAATTCGGCGACGATCGACTTGAGCGGGAACGGATAAAGCTGTTCCACACGCAGGATGTAGACATCGTCGATCCCGCGCTTCTCGCGATCCTCGAGCAAGTCGTAATAGACCTTGCCCGAGCAGAGGATGACGCGGCGGATCTTGGCATCCGGCTTCAGCTTGAGCGGCGCGCGCCCGAGTTCGGCATCATCCTTGAGAATGCGGTGGAACGACGTGCCCTCCGCCAGTTCCGCCAGGTCGGACACGCAGCGCTTGTGGCGAAGCAGGCTCTTCGGCGTCATCAGGATGAGCGGCTTGCGGAAGTCGCGCTTGATCTGCCGGCGCAGCACGTGGAAGTAGTTTGCCGGCGTTGTGCAATTCGCCACCTGCATGTTGTCTTCGGCGCAGAGTTGCAGGAAGCGCTCCAGGCGGGCCGAGGAATGCTCGGGGCCCTGACCTTCATAGCCATGGGGCAGCAGGCAGACCAGGCCAGACATGCGCAGCCACTTGCGCTCGCCCGACGAGATGAACTGGTCGAACAGCACCTGGGCGCCATTGGCGAAATCGCCGAACTGGGCTTCCCAGCAGACCAGCGCATTCGGCTCCGAGAGCGAATAGCCATATTCGAAGCCGAGCACGGCCTCTTCCGAAAGCATCGAATTGATGACCTCGTAGCGCCCCTGCCCGGCCTCGATATGGTTGAGCGGGGTGTAGCGGGTCTCGGTTTCCTGGTCGATCAGCACCGAATGCCGCTGGCTGAACGTGCCGCGTTCGCAATCCTGGCCCGACAGGCGGACACGATGCCCTTCTGTCACGAGGCTGCCGAACGCAAGGGCCTCGCCCATCGCCCAGTCGATCCCCTCGCCGCTCTCAACCATCTTCCGGCGGTTCTCGAGGAAACGCTGGATGGTCTTGTGGACGTTCATTTCCTTCGGAACCGTGGTGATCGCGAGGCCGATCTCCTTCAGGCGATCGATTGCGACACCGGACTGGCCGCGGCGCGGATCATCCTCGTTTTCCTTGGTCGATTTCAGGCCCGCCCACTTGCCGTCGAGCCAGTCGGCCTTGTTCGGCTTGTAGGCCTGGCCGGCCTCGAATTCGGCCTCGAGGCGCGACCGCCAGTCGGCCCGCATCTTCTCGACTTCACCCTCGGTCACGACGCCTTCCGCGACGAGCTTGCGGGCATACATGGCCAGCGTGCTCTCATGGGCGCGGATCTTCTTGTACATGACCGGCTGGGTAAAGCCGGGCTCATCGCCCTCGTTATGGCCGAAGCGGCGATAGCACCACATATCGATGACGACCGGCTTCTGGAACTTCATCCGGAATTCGGTGGCCACCTTCGCCGCGAAGACAACCGCTTCCGGATCGTCACCGTTGACGTGGAAGATCGGCGCCTCGACCATCTTCGCCACATCCGAAGGATAGGGCGAGGAACGCGAATAGCGCGGATAGGTGGTGAAGCCGATCTGGTTGTTGATGATGAAATGCACGGAACCGCCGGTCCGGTGGCCCTTCAGCCCCGAAAGGCCGAAACATTCCGCCACGACACCCTGGCCGGCAAAGGCCGCATCGCCATGGATGAGCAGCGGAAGCACGGCGCGGCGGTCATCCGGCGGGCAGCCGAGCTGATCCTGCTTCGCACGGACCTTCCCCAGCACGACCGGATTGACGATCTCGAGATGCGACGGATTCGGCGTCAGCGAGAGATGGACATTGTTGCCATCGAAGGTGCGGTCGGACGAGGCACCGAGATGGTACTTCACGTCGCCAGAGCCTTCCACGTCATCCGGAGCGAAAGAGCCACCCTTGAATTCGTGGAACAGCGCGCGATGCGGCTTGCCCATCACTTGCGTCAGCACGTTGAGGCGGCCGCGATGCGCCATGCCGAGCACGATATCCTGCACGCCGAGATTGCCGCCGCGCTTGATGATCTGCTCGAGGGCGGGAATCAGGCTCTCGCCGCCATCCAGCCCGAAGCGCTTGGTGCCGGTGAACTTGACGTCGAGGAATTTCTCGAACCCTTCCGCCTCGACCAGCTTGTTGAGGATCGCGCGCTTGCCCTCGCGGGTGAAGCTGATTTCCTTGTCCGGCCCCTCGATGCGCTCCTGCAGCCAGGACTTCTCGGCCGGCGAGGAGATATGCATGAATTCATAGCCGATCGTCTCGCAATAGGTGCGGCGGAGGATCGCCAGCATCTCGCGGATCGTCGCGAATTCCAGACCGAGCACATGGTCGATGAAGATCTTGCGGTCCCAGTCAGCCTCGGTGAAGCCATAGGAGGAGGGATGCAGTTCCTCGTGATCCTTCGGGCCCTCGATGCCTAGGGGATCAAGATTGGCGTGGAGATGGCCGCGCATGCGATAGGCACGGATCATCATGAGTGCATGGACCGAATCCCGCGCGGCGCGCTGGACATCGGCTTCCGAAATGGCGCTGCCCTTGCCGGCCGCTTCGGCCTTGCCCTTCAGCTTGTCGCCGACCGCCTTCTCGACCGCGGCCCAGTTGCCATCGAGCGCCGAGATCAGCTCGCCATTGGCTGCAACGGGCCAGTTCTTGCGCTTCCAGGACGGGCCGGGCGCGGCCTCGGCATAGAGCGCCTCGAAATAGGCGGCGCTGTCGCCGCCGATGGCGGCCAGTTCGTCGGCAGTGTCGAAATCGCGGTCCATCTGAACGTCCCCTGGCGGTTCAATCGACGATGAAAAGACGGGCGCCGCGCGGCGAAACGGAGCGATGCGGCTCCGCGCCATCGGCGACCTGGTAGCTCATGCCCGGCTTGAGCACGAAGTGTCGGCCATCGGCGAGCGTGGTTTCCAGCTCGCCCTCGAGACAGAGCAGGACATGCCCCTTCTCGCACCAATGGTCCGACACATAGCCGGCCGAATACTCGACCATGCGGACGCGAATGCGGTTTTCCTGCGGCCCGAAGGTCTGCGTGCGCCAGAGCGCCTCGCCGGCCTCGCCGGGATGACGGGTCGGCGCAATCGCCGACCAATCCGTGGTTCCGAAGGGAATCTCCGACATCCGCATCTGGATCAGGCGCCCTTCAGCACCTCGACCAGGGTCTTGCCGAGCCGCGCCGGCGAGGGCGAGACGCGGATCCCGGCCGCTTCCATGGCGGCGATCTTGTCTTCCGCACCGCCCTTGCCGCCGGCGATGATCGCCCCGGCATGGCCCATGCGGCGGCCCGGAGGCGCCGTGCGGCCGGCAATGAACCCGACCATGGGCTTCTTGCGGCCGCGCTTGGCCTCGTCCTTGATGAACTGGGCAGCGTCTTCCTCGGCCGAACCGCCGATCTCGCCGATCATGATGATCGACGCCGTCTTCGGATCCGCGAGGAACTTCTCGAGCATGTCGATATATTCGGTGCCCTTGACCGGGTCGCCGCCGATGCCGACCGCCGTCGTCTGGCCGAGGCCTTCCTGCGTGGTCTGGAACACGGCTTCATAGGTCAGCGTGCCGGAGCGCGAGACGATGCCGACATTGCCCGGCTTGAAGATATTCGCCGGCATGATGCCGATCTTCGATTCGCCGGCCGTCACCACGCCCGGGCAGTTCGGCCCGATCAGGCGTGACTTCGAACCCGTCAGGGCGCGCTTCACCTTGATCATGTCCTGCACCGGAATGCCTTCCGTGATGCAGACGATGAGCGGGATCTCGGCCTGGATGGCCTCGCAGATCGCATCCGCGGCGCCCGGCGGCGGCACATAGATCACCGAGGCATCGGCCCCGGTGGCATTGCGCGCCTCGGCCACCGTGTCGAAGACCGGCAGGCCGAGATGGGTCGAGCCGCCCTTGCCTGGGCTGGTGCCGCCGACCATCTTGGTCCCGTAGGCAATCGCCTGTTCGGAATGGAAGGTCCCGTTCTTGCCGGTAAAGCCCTGGCAGATGACCTTGGTGTCTTTGTTGATGAGAATGGACATTCGTTTTCCTGTAACTTTGAATTAGTCACACATGCGTGTTTCCAGGCTGTTTTTTTGCTCTCTTGTCCTTGATGCGGTCCAGAATACTGGCGATTGCAAACAGACTAGCAATCAACAGAACGAACACGGCAAAGACCAAATAGCTCAGAAACGAACCCAATCCGCCAACCGAGCCAACCACGCATCCGCCCAAGGATAGTACAAATATCAGGGCAGTTGCGTAGACGACATAGTCAGCCCAACTCTTCATCCCTGGACGGCCTTGACGATCTTCTGGGCGGCGTCATCAAGGTCATCCGCGGGGATGACGTTGAGGCCGGATTCCCGGATGATCGTCTTGCCTTCCTCGACATTCGTGCCTTCGAGGCGGACGACGAGCGGAACCTTGAGGCCCACCGCCTTGACCGCGCCGATCACGCCGCGCGCGATGACATCGCACTTCATGATCCCGCCGAAGATGTTGACGAGGATGCCCTTCACCTTCGGATCGCCGGTGATGATCTTGAAGGCCGCCGTCACCTTTTCTTCCGTCGCGCCGCCGCCGACATCGAGGAAGTTCGCCGGCTCGGCGCCGTAGAGCTTGATGATGTCGAGCGTCGCCATGGCGAGGCCGGCACCGTTGACCATGCAGCCGATCGTGCCGTCGAGCGCGATATAGGCGAGGTCGAATTTCGAGGCCTCGATCTCCTTGGAATCCTCTTCCGTCAGGTCGCGGAGTTCCATGATCTCGGGATGGCGGTAGAGCGCGTTCGAATCGAAGCCGATCTTGGCATCGAGGCACTTCAGCCGGCCATCCTTGGTGATGATCAGCGGGTTGATCTCCAGCATGGCCATGTCCTTCTCGACGAAGGCCTTGTAGAGCTGCGCCGTCAGCACTTCCGCCTGCTTGGCGAGATCGCCGGTCAGGTTGAGCGCCTTGGCCACCGCGCGGCCATGATGCGGCATCACGCCGGTCGCCGGATCCACCGAGAAGGTGATGATCTTTTCCGGCGTGTCATGGGCGACAGCCTCGATATCCATGCCGCCCTCGGTCGAAACGACGAAGGCCGTCTGTCCGGTCTCGCGGTCGACGAGCATGGAGATGTAGAACTCCTTCTCGATATCCGAGCCGTCCTCGATATAGAGGCGGTTGACCTGCTTGCCGGCCTCGCCGGTCTGGATCGTGACGAGCGTGTTGCCGAGCATTTCCCTGGCATGCTTCTCGACCTCGTCGATCGAGAAGGCGAGGCGCACGCCGCCCTTCGCATCGGCCGGCAGTTCCTTGAACTTGCCCTTGCCGCGGCCACCCGCATGGATCTGGCTCTTCACGACATAGAGCGGACCCGGGAGCTTCTTCGCCGCTTCCACGGCCTCGGCCACCGTCATGGCCGGGAAGCCGGCCGAGACATTGGCGCCATAGGCCTTGAGGATCGCCTTGCCCTGATATTCATGGATGTTCATCGGTTATTCCTTCGGAATGGCATTCGGCATGGGGCGATCGGCAGTCAGAGGGTGCAGCCGGCCCATGCCGGCCGCCCTGTGCCGATGGCCTTACTTCAGCAACGGATTGATGGTCTTGCAGGCCTCGACCAGGCCCTGCACCGAGGCGATCGACTTCGCCATCATGTCCTTCTCGGCCGCGTTGAGGCGGACCTTCACGACGCGCTCGACGCCCTTGGAGCCGATCACCACCGGCACGCCGATGAACATGTCCCGCACGCCGTATTCGCCCTTGAGATAGGCGGCGCAGGGCAGGACGCGCTTCTGGTCCTTGAGGTAGCTCTCGGCCATGACAATGGCGGACGCTGCCGGGGCATAGAAGGCCGAGCCCGTCTTGAGCAGCGCGACGATTTCGCCGCCGCCCTTGCGGGTGCGCTCGACGATCTGGTCGACCTTCTCCTGGCTGATCCACTTCATCTTCACGAGATCGGGCAG
Organism: Beijerinckiaceae bacterium; assembly: GCA_027533425.1. Lineage (GTDB taxonomy): Bacteria > Pseudomonadota > Alphaproteobacteria > Rhizobiales > Beijerinckiaceae > Rhabdaerophilum. Next base: position 396,301 of record JAPZUD010000006.1, read on the forward strand.
CGGCACGCCGCCGACGGTCGAGTAGCGGACCAGCGGCACCATATCGTCGCCGTGGCCGCCGAGCACGAAGGTGGAGATATCCTTGATCGAGACCCCGGTGGCTTCCTCGAGGAAATAGGCCATGCGGGCCGAATCCAGCACGCCGGCCATGCCGACGATCTTGTTGGGCTTCACGCCGGAGAACTTCTGCAACGCCCAGACCATCGCATCGAGCGGATTGGTGATGCAGATCACGAAGGCTTTCGGGGCATATTCCTTGATGCCCTTGCCGACAGCTTCCATCACCTTGAGGTTGATGCCGAGCAGGTCATCGCGGCTCATGCCCGGCTTGCGCGGCACGCCGGCGGTGACGATCACCACATCCGCGCCCTCGATATCCTTGTAGTCATTCGTGCCCTTGTAGAGCGCGTCGAAGCCGTCGACGGCCGAGGATTCCACGAGGTCGAGTGCCTTGCCCTGCGGCGTGCCTTCAGCAATGTCGAACAGGACGATGTCGCCGAGTTCCTTGAGACCGGCGAGATGGGCGAGCGTGCCGCCGATTTGGCCTGCACCGATGAGGGCGATCTTCCGACGTGCCATGGGGTCTTCCTGAAGGTCTGCGGACAGATGTCCGGTTGCGGGTCATACACCGGAACCAGGGCAGGGCGCCGGCGCGGAAGCCGGCTTGCGCCGGGCTGGGGCAAGCGGGTAGCGGGACTTGCCGGGAGCGGCAAGTCGCAATCCGTAAAACAGATGATTTTACTGCTTACCAAAGCCCTAATATGGGAAAGCTCGAAAAATGGACGAATTCAATGCATTTGTTTTCAATGGCTTGAGAGAATCAAAGACCCCGCTTTGCCGCCAAATCATTATCGTCGATTATGTTACAATTTTAAAATAATGTAATTTGTAATCCTATTTTCGGCCACTCATGGCCCGGACGACCCAGCGCACGACACGGTCCCGCCGCGCTTCGGAGCCCACGGAATCGGCCTTGCCGAGCCAGACCATTCCGGGCTCGCAGAACCGGCAACCAAGATCGAGCGCCAGCACGGCCATGCGCCGGGCATCACCCCCGGAGAAGAGGCGCGTGACATTGCCCTCCTCGATCACCCGTTCCACCAGCCCCTCGACGCGCTTCCGGTGCCGCTCGGCCTCCGCCGGCGCGAATTCCGGTTCCGCCAGCAGGTGGAAGATCGCCGGATCATGATGGACCGCCTCGGCATAGGCCCGGGCCAGCGTGGAGAGAAAGCGCTCGAGCTTGTCATCGGCCGGATCCGGCCCGTCGACAATATCCTGCAACCGCTGCTCGGTGATCCGCAGCCAGCCATTCAGCACCGCCTCGACCAGGGCGTTCTTGTCGGCGAAATAGCGATAGACATTGGCATGGCTCATGCCGAGCCGGCCGGCAATACCCGAAATCGTCATCCGGCGCGGTCCGATCTGCCGGATCTCTGTTGCCGCAGCGGCAATCAGGCGATTCCGGACACTCTCGACCATGCCGGCAGCGCTCATGTCTCCACCAGCCCGGTCGTGTTGCCGGAAGCCTCGCTGTCCGGCCGGCCATGCGGCAGGGCGAGATAGGATTCCGACCGCATCTCCATCAGGCGTGAGATCGTGCGGTCAAACTCGAAAGCCTCATGGCCGCGATCCGCGACATAGAGAGCGTCGACCGGCTTCTCGGCCGAGCAGATCAGCTTCACATGATGCTCGTAGAGAATGTCGATCAACGTGATGAACCGCTTGGTCTCGTTCCGACGGTCAAAGGTCAGGGCGGGAATGTCATCCAGCACGAGCGTATGGAAAGTCCGGGCGATGGCGAGATAATCGAGCGAACCCAAAGGTCGGTTGCAGAGTTCGTCGAAACTTGTCCGGGCAATGGCTCCCGCCGCCTGCGGCAAGGTCAGCTGTCTCCCGCCGACATCGAGGTTACGCGGCTTGGGCGCCGCTCCGCCCGAAAGCTCCGCAAACAGGTTGTCGAGGGCGGCCCGCGCCGCATCACCGTTCGGACTGTAATAGACCGGTCGCCCCTGCAGCCTTTCGAGCCGGTAATCGGTCCGGGCATCGAGCCGGACAACATCCATCCGCGCCTCGATCAGCCCGATGAAGGGCAGGAACAGCGCCCGGTTGAGCCCGTTCCGGTAGAGTTGTTGCGGCTCCACATTCGACGTCGCGAGGATCACCACCCCGCGCGCGAACAGCGCCTGGAACAGCCGCCCGAGGATCATCGCATCGGCGATATCCGTGACGGCAAATTCATCAAAGCACAGAACCCAGGCTTCCTCGGCCAAAGCCTCGGCGACGGGCTGGATCGGATCGTCGCCCTTGACCTTGCCCTGCTTGGCCTGCTGCCGCCAGGCATGGATGCGCTGGTGAACATCGGCCATGAAGGCATGGAAATGCGCGCGCCGCTTGCGCTTGACCTGAAGATGCTCATGGAAAAGATCCACCAGCATGGTCTTGCCGCGCCCGACCGAACCCCAGAGATAAAGCCCGCGGATCGGATCGGCCGGCGCCTTCCGGCTGAACAGCCAGCCGAGCGCCGAGGTCTTGCGGGCCAGGCGATGTGCCTCGAGCTCGGCGGCCAGCGCATCCAGACGGCGGACGATCCGGGCCTGCGCAGGATCGGATTCGAGCCTGCCTTCCTGCACCATCGCGGCATACCGTGCCGCAATCGCTCCCGCCATCTTGCGTCTTCCCGTGCTGTTCCGGTCGCTCTTTCGCATGAGCGGGGGCACCTCGCAAGGCGCAGCCGAAACCGGGGGATGCCCAACGGCACGGAACTTGCCATCGAAAAGCCCAAAGCCAGATTTATTGCGATGCAACAAAAGAGCGGGAGAGCGCCTGTCACGCGAAAGCTGAAGGACAATAGCGATGCCCAAGATAGAACTGGACCGGATCACCTACCGGAAGCTGCTGCCGACGGATCATCCGGCCTTCGAGGCCCATCTGCTGGCGCTCGATGCGGGGAGCCGGCGGACACGCTTCGGCACCACCACCAATGATGCGTTCCTTGAGCAATATGCCGCCCGATGCATCACGCTGAATGCGATCATCCACGGCGCCTTCCTCGAGAACAGGATGATCGGCGCGGCGGAATTGCGCCCTCTGGGCGAACTCTTTACCGGCGAGGCCGAGATTGCTTTCTCGGTCGAGGCGGAATGGCGCAATTGCGGGATCGGCACAGCGCTTTTTGCGCGCACCTTGCGTTCGGCCCGGAACCGCGGCTTTGCCCGCCTCTATATGAGCTGCCTCCGGCACAATGCGCCGATGCGGGCACTGGCCCGCAAATTCTCGGCGGAAATCCTCGTCGAACTGGATGAATCCGTCGCGCTGGTCGAGACCCCGCGCCGGACCATCATTTCTCTGATCCGCGAAGCGATCGACGATGCCGCCGCCCGCTCGTCCGGGCATGGCTGGGAATGGCCGCGGCTCTGGCTGGCGCGTCGACCGGCAACGCCGCCAGTCTCGCGCGTCGGCTGAAGCGTTCAGCCCTTGGGGAAGGATGCCGGCATGAGCTCGTAGGGCCCCTTCCAGCCTGGCAGGGCACGGATACGGCCTTTCCATGCCTCGATATGCGGGAATTCCGCATCATCGATCCCTGTCGGCTCGGGATAGAAGGCGTAGCCGGCCAGCGAGAGATCGGCGATGGTCGGCCGGCCGCCGACCACGAAGGCGTGGGTCGCGAGATGCTGCTCCAACACAGAGCGGGCAGCGCGTGCACGGGCCCGCAGGAATTCCGTGACTGGCGTCTCGCCGCTCTTCTGCAGCCCGAAAAGGAACCGAAGGGTTGCAAAATAGCTCGTGAACTTGTGATTGTCGAAAAGGATCCAGCGCCAGATCTCGCGTCGCTCCCGGGCATCCTCCCCGCCGAATCTGCCGAGAACCTCGGCCAGATAATCGAGGATCACGCCGGACTGGGCGAGTGTTTCGCCGCGATGTTCAAGAACCGGCACTTCGCCCTGGGCATTCAGGCTGGCCCGCCATTCCGCGCTGCGCGTGACACCGTTGAAGTAATCAACGGGAACAACTTCCCAGTCGGCATTGCTGAGCTGCAGCATCAGCGCAACCTTGTAGGCATTCCCGGATTCACCGAACCCGTGCAGACGAAACTCGGCCATGCAAGGTCTCCTGACGGCATGGAGCCGTCACCGGCCCCTTATTTGGACATGGTCAGCGGCGCACCGGATTTCGCAGTCGCACCGGAGAAGTTCTGCTGGCCCGCCTGCCGCAACCGGGCCACGACCCCCCCACCCGGCTCATAGAGGATGACTTCGCTGCCCGCCAGCTCCCAGGCGTTGACTCGCTGCAATTCCCGGTTCTGGCAGCCGGACGTGCCGGCGCCATAAAGATCGAGTTTCGGTGCGCTGGACAGCGTGACACGGCAGCTCGCGCCATTGCTCTCGCGCACGGACCAGTTACCGATCAGGCCCGTCCGGGTCGGAGCGGAGGGAGCCGCCGTCACCGGCGGAGCGACCGGCGCGGTCGCCGTGCGATTGGCCGGATTCGCACCGGGAACAGGGCCCTGCGGTGTCGTCAGCGGAGGGTTGATCGTCCCGGTCGCCGGCGGAAAGGGCTCGCCGGGCGAGACCGGCGGCGGTGCCGTCGCGACATTCGCACCCGGGGGCGGGGGCAGAGCCGAGGATTCGACTTCTCCGGCGGGCGCCGGGGTCAACGGAGGCGGCGCAGCGACAATCTCGTTGCGCGAAGCCGGACGATATGGCTCGCCGGGCAGCATGGAACCCAACCGGGAACTTGCCTCGCAACCTGCAAGCAGGCCACCCAGCGGCAGCAGCACCAACATCCGGAATCGAAGGCCTTGACGCACGAGAACCACCCTGTCCCAAAACCCGGTTTCTGAAGGTTTGTGCCCATATAATTGCTGACAAGCCATGAACAAGGCCTGACTGTTCGCATGGAGCCGGCCCTGAACGAGGAATCAGGCTTCTTCGAGGCATCCAGCTGGATGTTCGAGGCGTAAACTCGCGGTCAACTAGGATTCGCCCATGTCGTTTGCCCTCTGGAGCCTGCTGATTGCCGGCTTGATGCCCTACTTCACAGTTGCACTCGCGAAAGCGGGCCCGAACCGCTACGACAACGGCAACCCCCGGGATTGGGCCGGCTCGCTCCGGGGTTTTGCCCGGCGCGCCCATGCCGCCCACCAGAACCATTTCGAGTTCCTGCCTTTCTTCACAGCCGGCATCCTCGTGGCCCATCTGCGGCTCGGCGCGAATGCTGCGGTGGACTGGCTGGCCTTTGGCATTCTTCTCGCCCGGATCGCCTATACGATCGCCTATCTGATGGACCGGCCGACCCTGCGCTCGATCGTCTGGAGCCTGGCTATTTTCGGGGTGATCGGCCTGTTCGCGCTGGCCGGACGCGGCGCCTGACGCAAAAAAGGCCGGAACGTCGCCCGGCCTTCCTCAGGATCTCGTTGCACGGCGCCCCGGTCAGACCTGCCGCGCCACCATCATCTTCTTGATTTCGGCAATCGCCTTCGCGGGGTTCAGGCCCTTCGGGCAGGCATTCGAACAATTCATGATCGTGTGGCAGCGATAGAGCCGGAACGGATCCTCGAGATTGTCGAGCCGGTCACCCGTAGCCTCGTCGCGGCTGTCGATCAGCCAGCGATAGGCCTGCAGCAGGGCGGCGGGGCCGAGATAGCGATCGCCGTTCCACCAGTAGCTCGGGCAGGAGGTCGAGCAACAGGCGCAGAGAATGCACTCGTAAAGGCCGTCCAGATGCTCGCGGTCCGACGGCGATTGCCGCCATTCCTTTTCCGGCGCCGGCGTCTCGGTCTTGAGCCAGGGCTCGATCGAGGCATGCTGGGCATAGAAGCGCGTCAGGTCCGGCACGAGATCCTTCACCACCGGCATATGCGGCAACGGATAGATCCGGACGGCGCCGGAAATCTCGTCCATGCCCTTGGTGCAGGCAAGGGTGTTGGTGCCGTCGATATTCATCGCGCAGGAACCGCAGATCCCCTCGCGGCAGGATCGGCGGAAGGTCAGCGTCGGGTCGATCCTGTTCTTGATCCAGATGATCGCATCCAGGATCATCGGCCCGCAATCATCGAGATCGACGAAATAGGTATCGACACGCGGATTGCTCTCGCCATCCGGATCCCATCGATAGATCCGGAATTCACGGAGGTTGTTCGCCCCGGCCGGCTTCGGCCAGGTCTTGCCCTCGACGAGGCGGGAATTCTTGGGAAGGTTGAATTCGGCCATAGCCCGGACCTCAGTAAACGCGCGCCTTGGGCGCGATGTAGCTGACCTCGTTGGTCATCGTGTAGGAATGCACCGGCCGGTAATCGATCGAGACGGATTTCTTCTCCTCGTCGACCCAGGCCAGCGTATGCTTCATCCAGGTCTTGTCGTCGCGATCCTTGTAGTCCTCGCGGGCATGGGCCCCGCGCGATTCCGTCCGGTTCAGCGCCGAGTCCATCGTCACCACGGCCTGGGTGATGAGATTGTCGAATTCGAGCGTCTCGAGCAGGTCGGAATTCCAGACAAGGCTGCGATCGGTGACGCGGACATCGTCCGCCGCCTTCCAGACCTGGTGGATGTTCTTCGAACCCTCGGCGAGCGTTTCACCGGTCCGGTAAACCGCGCAATTCGTCTGCATCTCGCGCTGCATGCGGAGGCGCAGCTCTGCCGTCGGCGTCCCGCCATTCGCATGCCGGAACCGGTCGAGGCGCGACAGGGCGAGATCGGCCGAATCGGCCGGAAGCTCCGCCTGTTTGGCGCCGGGCGTCAGGATCTCGGCAGCCCGCAGGCCGGCGGCGCGACCGAAGACCACGAGGTCGATCAGCGAATTCGAACCAAGTCGGTTCGCCCCGTGCACCGACACGCAGGCCGCCTCGCCGATGGCCATGAGGCCCGGCACCACGACGTCGGGGTTGCCATTCTTCAGGGTGACCACTTCCCCATAGAAGTTCGTCTGGATGCCGCCCATGTTGTAATGCACGGTCGGCAGGACGGGGATCGGCTCCTTCGTCACATCGACGCCGGCGAAGATCTTGGCGCTTTCCGAAATGCCCGGCAGGCGGGCATGCAGGATCGCCGGATCCAGATGGTCGAGATGCAGGAAGATGTGGTCCTTGTTCTTGCCCACACCCCGGCCTTCGCGGATTTCCATCGTCATCGCGCGGCTGACCATGTCACGCGGGGCCAGGTCCTTCACGCTCGGTGCATAGCGTTCCATGAAGCGCTCGCCATCCGAATTGGTGAGATAGCCGCCCTCGCCACGGGCACCCTCGGTGATGAGGCAGCCGGCGCCGTAGATGCCGGTCGGGTGGAACTGCACGAATTCCATGTCCTGCAACGGCAGTCCGGCCCGCAGCACCATGGCATTGCCATCGCCCGTGCAGGTATGGGCGGAGGTTGCCGAGAAATAGGCCCGGCCATAGCCACCGGTGGCCAGCATCACGGTCTGGGCCCGGAACCGGTGGATCGTGCCGTCATCCATCTTCAGGGCGATGACACCGCGGCAGCGGCCTTCCTCGTCCATGATCAGGTCGATGGCGAAATACTCGATGAAGAACTCGGTCGAGTTGCGCAGGGCCTGTCCATAAAGCGTGTGCAGGATGGCATGGCCGGTCCGGTCCGCAGCAGCGCAGGTGCGCTGGGCCGGCGGGCCATTGCCGTAATCGGTGGTCATCCCGCCGAACGGCCGCTGATAGATCTTGCCGTCTTCGGTGCGCGAGAACGGAACACCCCAGTGTTCCAGCTCGTAGACGGCGGCCGGCGCGTTGCGGCAGAGATATTCGATGGAATCCTGGTCACCCAGCCAGTCCGACCCCTTCACGGTGTCGTACATGTGCCATTTCCACTCGTCCGGCCCCATATTGGCGAGCGCGGCCGCAACGCCGCCCTGCGCCGCCACGGTATGCGAGCGGGTCGGAAAGACCTTGGTGATGCAGGCCGTGCGCAGGCCGGCCTGGCTGCAGCCCACCGTGGCACGGAGGCCCGCACCGCCGGCACCGACAACCACGACGTCGAAGGTATGGTCGGTGATCGGATAGGCCTTGCCGTTCAAGGCGGGGCCGCTGCCGTTGGAAGTTCCGTTCGAAGCCATGCGTATCTCCTGCCGTCAGCCGGCAAAGCCGATCTTGAGGATCGCATAGGCCGAGGCGAGGGCCACCGCGATCGCGAAGAAGGTGTTGAGCATGAGCAGGGCAATCTTCTTGCCCTCGCTATGGACGTAATCCTCGATGATGACCTGCATCCCGAGGCGCATGTGATAGGTGGCCGAGCCGATGAACAGCAGCAGCAGGATGGCCACGAGAGGCTGGCCGACCAGTTTGACTGCGCCGGCATAGTCCCGCTTCGAGAGCATCAGCATGATGACCACGAAGGCGATGGTCAGCGGCACATTGGCCACGGCCGTGACGCGCGATTTCCAGAAATGGTCGGTGCCCGACTTGGCGGCGCCGAGGCCACGGACCCGGCCGAGCGGCGTGCGGAGCGAAGTGGAGGATTGCTGGCTCATCGGCTTACCCCGCGAGATAGGCAACAAAGGCGAGGACGGTCATGCCGAGCGAGGCGAACAGCGTCGCCCAGGCCAGCTTCATCCGGGTCTCGCGCTCGAGGCCGGCACCGGTATCCCAGACAAAATGCCGGATACCGCCGCACATGTGGTGGAACAGGGCCCAAGTATAACCGAACAGGACGAGTTTCCCGAGGAACGACCCGTAGATGGCCTGCACCGTTCCGTAGGCCGAGCTGCCGGAGGCCAGCGCGACAAGGGCGATCACGAGCAGCAGCGTCCCGAAGAACAGGGCCGCGCCGGTGATGCGGTGAAGGATCGACATCACCATCGTGATCGAGGGCTTGTAGATTTGCAGATGCGGAGAAAGCGGGCGCTCCGCCGGGCCGGTTCGGGCCATGGATGTCACCTTGTCAAGACTTTGGAACAGATCCAATCAAAGGACCGCCAGTCCCCCTAACCGAGTTTGAACCACTTCGCAATGCAACGAAGGACAAGTTCAACCTAGGCCCAACCGGCCGGGAAGATCAGGGGCAATGTCGTCGCAGGCTGTCGTCCTAGCCGGATCTGGTTAAGGAATCCGTCGCAGCCCGGGCCCGTGCAGCCAGATCGGGGCCATTTCCATTGATCTGGAGGCGCTTGACGCGCGCTGTCTCACCGCTGACGAGGCGGATGTCGCGCGCGGGCACGCCCAGCAATCCGGCCACCAGCGTAATCGCCGCGCGGTTTGCCGCACCATCTTCCGGGGCGACGCGCACCCGGACCTGCCAGAAACATCGTCCCGCAGCGTCCGTGCCGATGCCATCAAGGGCATCACGTCCGCCGCGCGGTGTGGCCCGGAGCGTCAGTTCGAGCCCGCCGGGGACAATCCGGAACGGGGCGCCCGTCTCGAGGCTCACTTCGGGGCAGCAGCGTAGATCTTCTCGCCGGAGAACGTGAAGTCGAGGCCCTTCTGCGGCAGATGGCAGGCATAGCAATTGTCGAGCTTGACCATGTTCAGCGTGCCGTCGGGTTTGAACGACGCATATTCCCAGTCGCCATTGTCCTTTTCGGGCGGGAAAAGGTTGGTTTCGCCCCAGCCTTTCTGCTTCTCCATGACGGCGACAGCCTTGACCCGCCCTGTCGGAACCAGTCGGCCCTGCGGGTTCCGGATCGGATTGCCACCAGCCTCGAGCGCGACATCATGATCCGCCATGACCAGCACAATGCCCTCGGGGAAAGGCTGGCCTGGCTTCACCTTGGCCAAGGCATCCTTGTTGACATACAGGAACCGAACCATCTTGCGATCGGGCTTGTCCACCATGTCATAACGCTGGAAGGTCGTCGCAAAGTCCTTCGGGAATGCAATACGGGTCGGCGTTGCATCCAGCGGAAAGCTCTGCCCGTGGACAATGCCAACCGCGAGAGCCCCGAACAGGCCAGCGAGTATGAAGCGACGAACCATGCCTACCTCCCCTTTTCCGGCAGGATGCGGCTGGCCCGTCGCGGGCGTCAAGAGGGCTCAGAGGCTTCGTGCGTAATAGTTGACGGTGACCTGGACGAACTGCAGGGCCAGAAGGAGGATGACCGGCGAGATGTCGATCGGGCCGAGATTGGGCAGGCGCCGGCGGATCGGCGCGAGCAGGGGCTCGGTGATCCGGTACAGGAATTCCCCGATGGCGGAGACGATCGGCTGGCGGGAATTGACGATGTTGAAATTGATCAGGAGCGTCAGGATCACATAGGCCAGCAGCAGAAAGGAATAGATCTCGATAATCGTGTTGAACAGCCAGAGAAGCGGGTTCATGGGCACTCCGTTCGCATCAGTTGTCCCTCTCTTACAGGAGGCGCGCTTCGCCCTGCAAGACAGGCTTGGCGCAGCAGGGCCCTGCCGCTCCGGAATGCACCGCAAAAGAAGTTGACTTCATCCCGAGCATCGGTCATTCAGCCGCTTCCGGTCAGGGGCTGTAGCTCAGTTGGGAGAGCGCTGCAATCGCACTGCAGAGGTCAGGGGTTCGAATCCCCTCAGCTCCACCAGGGCCGACCGGCATGGCTGCAGAATGCTCCGATGGATCCGGCGCGCAGTCGGAATCGGCCGATCCAATGCATGTCTCCCGCTTTAGGCGTTGTTGACTGTGATCACGGGAAAGCCCGTCCAAACATCGCACGGGCCGGCCCGTTAAGTGGGTATTCGTCGATCTGCATCCATTCTGGCCGGAACAGACACGGGCTCTTCGATGGATGCAGGCACCAGACCCTTTCCGGGATCATCGCGCAACGCGCCGAGGGAACGACTGACAGCATCCGGATTCCCGATGGATCCGGAAGAAACCTTCGATCGCCTGACGCGGCTGACCGCTGCCACGTTGGGCGTGCCGGTAAGCCTTTTCACGCTGGTCGAGGAGACGCGGCAGGTTTTCAAGAGCCAGTTCGGCCTCGCGGAACCCTGGGCCTCGGCGCGTGCCACTCCGCTCTCGCATTCCTTGTGCCAGCATGTCACGCGGTCCGGTCGCCATCTGGCGATCAGCGATCTCCGGACCGACGCGGTCTTCCGCGGCCATCCGGCGCTCGAGGCGCTGGGTGTAGTGGCGTATCTCGGCGTGCCGCTGCGCCTGGCCGATGGCACGGTCTTCGGTGCGTTTTGCGCAATCGATCGCGAGCCACGCGACTGGACCGATGCACAACTCTTCCATCTTCAGGATTTCGCGCGGATCGCATCGGACGAGGTGACCTTGCGGGCCCAGATCGACCAACTGGAGATCCTCCGGCGCGATCTTGATCTCAACAACCAGCGGTTCGAGCACACGATCGCGAACATCGCCCACGGGCTCTGCTTCTATGGGCCCGATGAGCGACTCGCTGTCGCCAACCGGCAATATGCAGAGCTTTACGGCCTCGAGCCCGAGGATATCCTCCCGGGCACCCCGCTGAGCACCATCTTCGCCCGGCGCCTCGAGCGCGGCACTGACCCGATGATGTCCCGCGAGGATTATCTGGAATGGCGGCGGGAGGCGATGAAGGCAGGAGGTCGCCCGCACCTGGTCCCCTTGCGGGACGGGCGGACCATCCGGATCTTCGTCAACCCCACCCCTGATGGCGGCTGGGTGGCGATCAATGAGGACATCACGCCCCAGCTGGAAATCGAACAGCAGATCCGCGAGAAGGACTCGCAGTACAAACTGCTGGCCACCCATAGCGGCGATGTCATCATCCTGCGCGAGCGGGCCGGCAAGCGGCTCTACTGCTCGCCGGCCATTGAAACACTCGCCGGGTACACGGCCGAGGAGGCACTCTTCACGCCTGTGAATGAATGGGTCCATCCCGACGATCTGGACGCCGTGGCGAATGCCATGGCGAGCCTCTCCGCCACAAATCCGAAGACAACCGTGGTCCATCGCTTCCGGCGCAAGAACGGTTCGTGGATGTGGGTCGAGGGAACGCTTGCCTTGGCCGAGGAGGCCGGCGACGAACCGCGAATTGTCTGCAATATCCGGGATGTCACACGCCGGAAACAGGCGGAAACCGAGTATCGGGACCTCTTCGAGCACAGCATCATCGGCATCTACCGCATGGCACTGGATTACCGGCTGATCCATGCCAATCCCGCCCTTGTCACCATGGCGGGGTTCGAGACAGAGAAGGCCCTGCTCGATGCCGGCCTGACGCGCTGGTACCGGGACCCGCAGCGGCAGGAAGAAAAGCTGGCCCTCCTGCGCGATCACGGCCTCGTCCGCGATTTCCAGAGCGAAGTCGCTGCGCCGCGTGACAAACGGCAGATGTGGGTCTCGGAAACCGCCTGGATTGTCACGGCGGAAGACGGGAGCCCGCTCTATATCGAGGGCATGGTGGCCGACATTACCGAGAGCATCGCCTCGCAGGCACGGCTCCGGGAACTGGCCGAGATCGACCAGCTGACCGGGCTCGCCAACCGCGAGAGCCTCCGGGGCCATCTTGACCGCGCGATGCGGGCCGCCGAGTCCAGCGGTATCTACCCGGTTCTGGTCTATATCGATCTCGACCGGTTCAAGTCCGTCAATGACAGTTTCGGCCATGCCGCCGGCGACGAGTTGCTCGCGCAGGTCGGGCGCCGGATCGAGGCCACGACGGGCACGCGCGGACTCGTGGCCCGGATGGGCGGTGATGAATTTGCCATTCTCTGCACCGAGCCGGAAGCCATCGCCCAGCTGGACCAGCTCGCCATCCAGATCATCGGCGCGATCAACCAGGTCGTGCACCTCTCCGCCGGGCAGCGCGCCAGCGTAGGCGCCAGCATCGGAATTGCCGGCGGCCTGCCGGAAGATACCGAGATCGACCAGGTCAAGCGCCGTGCCGATCTGGCCATGTATCAGGCGAAACGTGATGGCCGGAATGCCTTCCGTCGCTACAGCCAGGCCCTTGAGGATCAGATCGAGGAGCGCCAGCAGATCGAACTGGGTCTGCGCGAGGCGATCCTGAATGATCATTTCGAGGTGTATTTCCAGCCGATCCTCGACCTGACCCGGCAGGGGCAGAGCGGGTTCGAGGCGTTGGTCCGCTGGCGACACCCGGACGGGACGATGATCTCGCCCGCCAGCTTCATTCCGATTGCCGAGGAAAACGGCCTGATCGTGCCGATCGGCGAATTCGTGATGCGCAAGGCGATGCAGACCGCCGCGACCTGGCCGGACCCCCTGCGCGTGGCGATCAATGCCTCGGTAATGCAGCTCCGGCACCCCGATTTCATGGGGACGCTGATGTCCGCCATGGCGAGGACCGGGCTCGCCCCCGAACGCATCGAGATCGAAGTCACCGAATCGGCGCTGCTCGATGACAGCCCGACCACCCTCGCCGTACTCCAGAAACTGCAGATGCTCGGGGTCCGTGTCGCGCTGGATGATTTCGGGACGGGCTGGTCTTCGCTCTCTTACCTCAATCGTCACCGGTTCGACCGGATCAAGATCGACCGTTCCTTCGTGAAGGGCATTTCCGACCGCCGGAACGAGGCGATCATCCGGGCGATCACCGATCTCGGCAACCGGATCGGCATCGAAATCACCGCCGAAGGGGTCGAAACAGCAGAACAGCTTTCGCTGCTGCGCCAGATGGGCTGCCATGAGGCCCAGGGCTTCCTGTATGGCAAGCCGATGCCCGCGGATCAGACCCTCGCCTTCGCGCAGGCGCGGCTCCGGGCGTCGCAAGGCCAGCGCTATCTTCTCGGTATTCGTTGAATTCCCGGGCGACGGACGCCCCTTCCCGGCATGGACCCCTCAGGACCGGCCGGGCAGCTTCCGGCCGTAGAGTTCGAGCCGGTGCCGGACAATCTCGTAACCAAGCTCGCGTGCCAGCTCGGATTGCAGCTTCTCGATCCGCTCGGAATGGAACTCGATGACCTGCCCGGTCTCGATATCGATCAGATGGTCGTGATGGGCGACATCCGCGTTTTCGAACCGTGCCCGCCCGTCATCGAAAGCATGCCGCTGGATCGCGCCTCTCTCCTCCAGCAGGCGCAAGGTCCGGTAGACCGTCGACAGCGACAGCGTCGGATCATGCGCGAAGGCGCGTCGATGCAGCTCGTTCGCATCCGGATGGTCATCCGCCTCGGCCAGCACCTGGAGAATGATCCGCCGCTGGTTGGTCATGCGGATGCCGGCCCGGCGCAAATCGGCCTGGTAGCGATCGAAGCGGGATTTCACATCGTCCATCTGCGAAAACTAGCCTTGTTGCAAGGCAGGAGCAAGAAGCACCTGCCGGTCTGACCGGGGCTCCGCAACGGCTCCTGTCATCTTTCTGGCAGGATGGAGGCGATATTCACGGAAAGTGACTGGTTTTTCTTGTCCAGCAATGTACCTAGTTTCGCATTCAACTTTCGACGGAGTCGGCAATGCGCCGTGTTCTGAATACCTGCCAGCGGTCGGCTTTCACCCTCGTCGTCGCTGCTGCCGCCACCCATGCCCTTGCCCAGGGCGCCCCGCCGGCACCACCGGTGCAGGTCTCGGCCCCGCTGGCGAAGAAAATCACGCTCTGGGATGAATATACCGGGCGTTTCGAGGCGCGCGAGCAGGTCGAGGTGCGTGCCCGCGTCTCCGGCTTCATCGAAAAGGTTCACTTCCGGGACGGGCAGGTGGTCAACAAGGGCGACCTCCTCTTCTCGATCGACCAGCGCCCCTTCCAGCTCAGTGTCGATGCCGCGCGCGCGGATGTCGAACGGGCGAAGGCTCAGGTCGCGCTGGCGGAGAACGAGGTCGAGCGCGCCGAAGGGCTGACGCGGAACCAGACGATCACGGCCCGTGATCTCGACCAGCGCAAGGCCAATCTGGCCAGCGCCCGGGCCTCGCAGCAGGCAGCGGAGGCCAATCTCAAACAGGCCGAGCTGAACCTCGAATGGACCGAGGTGCGCGCGCCGATCGGTGGCAGGATCTCGGACAAGCGCGTCGATGCCGGCAATCTCATCACCGGCGCGCAGGGCGGCGCCACCTTGCTGACGAACATCATCAGCGTCGACCCGATCAACTTCGTCTTCGAAGCATCCGAGGCGGATTACCTGCGCTATTCTCGGCTCATGCAATCCGGTGACCGGCCGTCGAGCCGGGAAAAGCCGTTGCCGGTCCGCGTCCGGCTGGCCGACGAGCCGGAATGGAAGCGCGAAGGCCAGATGGAATTCGTCGACAACCAGCTCAATGCCCGTTCGGGCACCATCCGCGGCCGGGCAATCTTCGCCAACAAGGACCAGTTCCTGACCGCGGGCACCTTCGGCCGCCTCCAGCTTTACAGCGGCGAGCTTGACGCCCTGCTGATCCCGGATGCCTCGATCGTCTCGGACCAGACGAGCAAACTGGTCTTTGTTGTCGGGGCTGACAACAAGGTCATGCCGAAACCTGTGGTGCCGGGCCCGATCGTGGAAGGCCTGCGCGTCATCCGCAGCGGCCTTGCCGCCGGTGACCGCGTCATCATCAACGGCCTCGCCAATCCGATGGTCCGCCCGGGTGTTGCCGTGACGCCGCAGCCCGGCGAGATCAAGGCGCCGGCGCGCCCCTGAACCCGTTCGCGCGGCTCCGGCTGCGCGCTCCGTCCCTGATCCCCGTCCCGAGGCGACGCCATGTTCCGGTTCTCGCATTTCTTCATCGACCGCCCGATCTTCGCGAGCGTGCTGTCGATCCTCATCACGATTGCCGGCCTGATCACGCAGCGGGCCCTGCCGATCTCCGAATATCCGGAAATCGCGCCGCCGACGGTCAACATCACGGCATCCTATCCCGGCGCCTCGGCCGAGATCATTGCCTCCACCGTTGCCGCGCCGATCGAGCAGGAAGTCAACGGCGTCGACAACATGCTCTACATCTCCTCGCAATCGACGGGGGATGGCCGGGTTTCGATCAATGTCGTGTTCAAGCCGGGCACCAATATCGACCAGGCGCAGGTTCTGGTGCAGAATCGCGTCTCCGGCGCGGAGGCCCGTTTGCCGGAGGAAGTCCGCCGCCAGGGCGTGCAGGTCCGGAAATCGTCGCCTGACCTCATGATGGTCATCCACATGACGTCGCCGGATGGCACGCGCGACCAGCAATATATCTCGAATTACACGACGCTTTACGTGAAGGACGTGCTCGGGCGCGTCGACGGCGTCGGCAATATCAGCGTCTTCGGCGCCCGTGACTATTCGATGCGTGTCTGGCTCGACCCGGCCCGCGTGGCCGCCCGCAACCTGACAGCCGGCGAGGTTGTCGCGGCCCTGCGCGCGGCAAACCTGCAGGTTGCTGCCGGTTCGATCAACCAGCCGCCCGCGAGTTCCGACGGCGCGTTCCAGCTTTCTGTCCAGACCCTCGGCCGGCTGACCGATGTCGAGGAATTCGCCAACATCATCATCCGGTCGGACACCAATGGCGTGGTCCGCGTGCGCGATGTCGCCCGGACGGAACTGGGCAGCCAAGATTATTCGATCAACGCCTATCTCAACAACAAGAACGCGGTGGCCATCGGTGTCTTCCAGCGTCCCGGCTCGAATGCGCTGACAACGTCCGAGGCACTGATCCGCGAGATGGCGCGGATGGCGGAGACCTTCCCGTCCGGCCTGAGCTATTCCGTCGTCTACAACCCCACCGAATTCATCCAGGAATCGGTCAACGAGGTCATCAAGACGCTGATCGAGGCCACCCTTCTCGTCATTGTCGTGGTGGTCTTGTTCCTCCAGTCCTGGCGGGCCGCGATCATCCCGATCCTGGCCATCCCCGTCTCGCTGGTTGGCACCTTCCTGATCATGGCGATGGCCGGCATCTCGTTCAACACGCTGTCGCTGTTCGGGCTGGTCCTCGCGATCGGCATCGTGGTCGACGATGCGATCGTCGTGGTGGAAAATGTCGAACGCTACCTGCGCGAGGGGCTTTCGCCCAGCAAAGCAGCCCACAAGACGATGGACGAGGTCGGTGGCGCGCTGATCGCGATCTCGCTGGTCCTCTGCGCGGTCTTCATCCCGACCGCTTTCATCGAGGGGCTACAGGGCTCGTTCTACCGTCAGTTCGCGATCACGATTGCCGCCTCGACGGCCATTTCCGCCCTTGTCTCGCTGACGCTCTCGCCCGCCCTTTCCGCGGTGCTGCTGAAGCCGCATGATCCGCATCACACGGCGGGCGGCCGGCTGGGTGCGCCGATCCGCGCCTTCTTCAATGCATTCAACAAGGGCTTCGACTGGCTCTCGAACCGCTATGGCATGCTGACCTCGCGGATGATCCGCCTCTCGATGATGGTCCTCGTCGTCTATGGCGGCCTGATCGGGCTGACTGCCCATCAGATCCGCGTTGTCCCGACGGGCCTCATCCCGCAACTCGATCGCGGCTACCTCATCGTTGCCTTCCAGCTTCCGCCGGGCTCGACGCTCGAGCGCAGCGATGCCGTGATCCGCCGCGCCTCCGATATCCTGCTCTCGCGCCCGGGCGTGAAGAACGCCGTGGCCTTTGTCGGGCTGGACGGCGCCACCTTCACCAACGCGCCGAATGGCGGAGTGGTCTTTGTCACGCTCTCCGATTTCAAGGATCGCGAGGCGCTCAAGCTCACCGGCAAGGACATCCTCAACGATCTCCGCCGCCAGATGTTCGCCATTCCCGAAGCCTTCTCGCTGGTGATCGAGCCGCCGGCCGTCCCCGGCATCGGGACAGGCGGAGGGCTCAAGGGCTATGTGCAGGACAGGGGCGGCCGCGGCCTGCCGGCGCTTGAAGGGTCCGCCTGGATTGTTGCCGGCTCGGCCTCGCAGACCCCCGGCCTGACCCAGGCCTACACCTTGTTCTCAACCCGGACTCCGCAGATCTACGCCGATATCGACCGCACGAAGTCGGAAATGCTCGGCGTGCCGATCGGGCGGGTCTTTGAAGCGCTGTCCATCTATATGGGCTCTTCCTTCGTGAACGATTTCAACGTTCTCGGCCGCACCTACCGGGTCACGGCGCAGGCTGACAACCCCTACCGCCTTGACCTGCGGGACGTGGCCAATCTCAAGACGCGCAATGTCGACGGCGAGATGGTGCCGATCGGCTCCGTTGCGACGTTCTCCAACATCACCGGCGCCTATCGCGTGCCGCGCTACAACCTCTATCCCGCCGCAGAGGTGCAGGTCTCACTGGCGCCGGGCTATTCCTCGGGGCAGGGCATTGCCGCCATCGAGAAGATCGCGCGCGAACGCCTGCCCTCGGGCTTCGGTTTCGAATGGACGGAAATCGCGCTGCAGGAAAAACTGGCCGGCAACACGACGATCATCGCCTTCGGTCTGGCCGTGATCTTCGTCTACCTGCTCCTGGCCGCACTCTACGAGAGCTGGCTCCTGCCGCTGGCCGTGCTGCTGATCGTGCCGATGTGCATCCTCGCTGCGATGATCGGCGTGCGAATCGCCGGCCTGGACCGGAACATCCTTGTCGATATCGGGCTGGTCGTGCTGGTCGGGCTGGCAGCAAAGAATGCGATCCTGATCGTCGAATTCGCCAAGCAGGCCGAGGATGAAGGCCGGTCCCGGATCGAGGGGGCCATCGAGGCCGCACGAACCCGCCTCCGCCCGATCCTGATGACCTCGCTCGCCTTCATTCTCGGTGTGCTGCCACTCGTCATCGCGCAGGGCGCCGGGGCGGAAATGCGCCAGTCCCTCGGGATCGCCGTGTTCTCCGGGATGATCGGGGTGACCTTCTTTGGCCTGATCTTCACACCGGTCTTCTATGTCGTGTGCAGCTGGCTGATGTCCTTCTCGCGCAAGAAAAAGCCGGCTGCAGGGCCGGAACCGGCAGAGGCTGCCTGACACACGGCCGCCCCCCCGCACGGGGGGCGGCAAACACAGGCATCATACGCCCGCAACACGCCGGGTCTGGCAGAGAACGGAGCCAGCGGAAAAGCGTGATGACTGAAAAAGGGGAAGTCCAGAAAGCGGGATGGTAGCAGTGAGTGGGCTCGAACCACCGACCTTGGCATTATGAGTGCCACGCTCTAACCAGCTGAGCTACACTGCCATCCCTGACGGCAAAGGGCGCCGCGCGAGAGCCACTCGCATAAGGGCCCGCGCCGCGCCGGTCAAGGGGCTATTGCAATCAGGCGGCCTCGGCCTTGGCGATGCGGGCATCCCGCAGCCGGACGACAGTGAAGAAGCCGGCAAATCCAACGCGCTTCGCCGAGGCAACCGAAAAACCGGCCTGGTCTGCCCAGTTCCGGATCCGCTGCAGCTGGAATTCGGAACGCCATCCGACGCGTTTGGCGAGGGGTGCCGCCGCCTTTTCGAGCAGGGCGACAATCCCCTTCTCCGCCCCGATATGGTTGACAAGGATAATCTCGCCACCGGGCTTCACCACGCGGGCGAATTCATCGAGGGCAAGCTCGGCATCCGGAACGAGCGTGATCATGTACTGCCCGACAACCGCGTCGAAAGTGGCATCGCGGAAGCCCAGCCGGCAGGCATCCATCACGGCAAGCCCGGTCACGGCATGGCCCGGCAACCCGGCAAGCTTCTCGGCTGCCTTGTCGAGCATCGGCTTGGACAGATCGATGCCGGTCACACGGTAGCCGGCCGGATAATCGCCAAGCGAGAGACCGGTGCCGACACCGACTTCGAGGATCTCCTTGCCGCAGGCCAGCGCGGCCTTGACGGCCTCGTTCCGGCCCGGCCTCAGGATGCGGGAATAGATCATGTCATAGACCGGCGCCCATTTGGCGTAGGCCTTCGTGATGGTCGACAGGTCAATATCCTTGGCCATTCCCGCTCCCCTG
This sequence comes from Beijerinckiaceae bacterium, assembly GCA_027533425.1. Classification (GTDB taxonomy): domain Bacteria; phylum Pseudomonadota; class Alphaproteobacteria; order Rhizobiales; family Beijerinckiaceae; genus Rhabdaerophilum. The sequence continues at coordinate 415,957 of JAPZUD010000006.1, forward strand.
CGATCTGGCATGTTCAGGTCGATCAGGCAGCGCCGAGCGCCACCTTCGTATCATCCGGCACGGCTTGGCCCGGCGCGCGGCGGCGGCCGATAGTGCCGCCTCCGAGCACGCGTGACTGGCCTTCACCCTCTGCATAGAGGACGCAGGCCTGCCCGGGTGCTACCCCTTCCTCGCCATCGAGCAGTTCGACGACGAAAGCATCCCCATCCCGCCGGACAATGGCGGGCTTGGGTGGCCGCGTGGAGCGGACCCGGGCAAAAACCTCGACGCCATTGGCGGGCAGCCGGTCAAGCGGCATGTCGCCCAGCCAGTTGACGTCACGCAGTTCCAGGCTGCGGACAGCCAGTGCCTCGCGCGGACCGACAACGACTTCCCGCGTGGCCGCGTCGATCCGGATGACATAGAGCGGGTCACGCGAGGCGATGCCGAGGCCACGACGCTGCCCGATCGTATAGCGGATGATGCCGTCATGGCGGCCAAGCTCCCGGCCATCGACATGGCGGATAAGGCCGGGCTGGGTGGCCTCGGGCCGGAGCTTCTCGACCAGCGCGGCATAGTTACCGCTCGGCACGAAGCAGATATCCTGGCTGTCCGGCTTGTCGGCGATCGCGATACCCATCGCACGGGCCACGTCGCGCGTTTCGGGCTTGGTCAACCCGGCCAGCGGGAAGCGGAGCAGATCGAGCTGTTTCTGCGTCGTGGCAAACAGGAAATAGCTCTGGTCGCGATCGAGATCGCGGGGCCGGAACAGGGCGCGGTGGCCATTCGGCATGAGCCGGCTTTCGACATAATGCCCGGTGACAAGGCAATCCGCGCCAAGATCCTCGGCGAAACGCAGCAGGTCGCGGAACTTCACCGTCCGGTTGCAATCGACACAGGGGATCGGTGTTTCGCCCGCGGCATAGCTGTCGACGAAACGGTCGATCACTTCCTCGCGGAAGCGGCTTTCATAATCGAGCACATAATGCGGAATGCCGAGATGGGCAGCGACATTGCGCGCATCCTGGATGTCGCGCCCGGCGCAGCAGGCGCCCGTCCGGTGCGTGGCCGCGCCGTGATCGTAAAGCTGGAGCGTAATCCCGACCACGTCATAGCCGGCCTGCTTCATCAGGGCGGCAGCCACCGATGAATCGATGCCGCCAGACATGGCGACAACAACCCGTGTATCCCCGGGCTTCTTGGCGAGGTCGAGCGAGTTCAGCATCGGCCACTCCATACCCCGGATTGGCCTCGCTTTCCAGCCTCGGGGCCCGGGACCGGCAATTTTTGCCGGGCCGGCGGGGCAGAACGGCAAGAACGGACGGGCCATCCCGGTGCAGCTCTGTTGATTATCCGTTATATTACAGAGACTTGATCGACATACTGAACTGGCCTCCGGCTTGCAGGTCACGCTTCGAACGCAAACAGGATTGCGCATGATGTCGAACACGATGCTGACCAGCCTGACCAATGCCCTGACGGAAATCGCCAATCGCCGCGCCGATATGCGGCCGGGCGAGCGCCAGACCGCTCGGGACGAGAACGAGACGGACAATTTCGGCTCGCTGGTCTCGGAATGGGCCCGGTCGGCGCCGGGGCCGCAGCGTCAGGAGGCGCGTCCCGTGCCCCTGCAGGAAAATGCTCCTGAACGTACACCCCGGGCCCGGCCGGCTGCCGACGAGAAGGATGCACCTCGCCGCCGCCCGGAAGACGCGGCCCCGAAGCGCGCGGATCGCAGGGAAGACCGGACCGACGAGGCGCCCGATTCCTCCCTCCATGAGGACCGCGCCGATGGGCGCCGCATCGCCGGGGAAACCCGCGAAGGGTGCCACGATTCCGAGTGCGAAAAGCCTGAAGCCGAAGAGGCGGCCGAAGCACAGGCCGACGGCAATGAGGCCGGCGAGACCGATGCCGCCGCCAAGGCGGAGGGCGAGCCAGCCGTGGCCGGGGAAACCACCGGCACAACCGAAAGCGAGGCCACGGAATCGACGGCTGAAGCGGTCGTGATCGTGGCTGTCGACGCGCCGGTCGATGCCGAGGGCGTCCTTGCGGCTCCGGTCGTCGCGGCTCCGACGGGTGACATGCCGGTCGAAGGCGAGGCCGTTGCCACGACCGGCGCGGCCGCCATGGCCACCAAGGCGGCTGCCGATGCTGCTGCCGCGATCGAGACCAGTTCCGCGCCGACGAAGGATGCCGGAGCGACCGGCGCCGTGACCCTGGCCGGCAAGTCCGGCGCAGAGGCCGGCACTTCTCCGGACGCCGCCAGCCCTGAGCCGGCATCGCTCCTCGCCGCGACAGAGACATCGGGCAAGGCGGCCAAGACCTCCGAAGCCACCACGACCCCGACCGGAACGGAAGCGAAGGCGCAGGGCGCCGGCCAGGGCCATCATCCGGTCCGGACGACGCCGTTCGCCGAGTTGTTCCACGGCATGGGCACCCAGAACGCGATCTATCGCCCGGCCGACATCCTGGCCGGCCTCGACCGCGCACTGCCGACCGCGGCTCTCGGCCAGGCCGAACCCACGGCCATCCGCCCGACACCGCTGCAGATGCTGCCCATCGAGATCGGCATGCAGGCCGTGCGCGGGGTCACGAATTTCCAGATCCGCCTCGATCCGGCTGAACTCGGCCGCGTCGATGTCAAACTCCAGATCAAGGAGAATGGCGAAGTGAATGCCAGCCTCGTTGTCGACCGCGTCGAGACGCTGCAGATGCTGCGCCGCGATGCCTCCACGCTCCAGCAGGCCTTCGAACAGGCCGGCCTGAAGCAATCCGCCGATGGGCTGACCTTCTCCCTGAGAGGGGAAGGCCAGTCGGGACAGCAGCAGGAACGGGGCCGTCAGGGCTCGTCCCAGCAGGGTCTCGAGGACATCGGCACCAAACCGCAGATGGGCGATTTGGTGATGCGTCGCGCCCTCATCCCCAACACCAGCCTTGATCTGATGATCTGATCGCGAGGGCCCGATGACCACGATCTCCAATGTAACCTCGACCCCGTCGTCGAGTTCCACATCCAATCCTGCCGCGCGCATTGCGGACAATTTCGACCAGTTCCTGCAGCTTCTGACGACACAGCTGAAGAACCAGAGCCCGCTGGATCCGCTGGATACCAACCAGTTCACCCAGCAACTGGTGCAATTCGCCAGCGTCGAGCAGCAGATCAAGACCAATGACAACCTGACGTCGCTGCTCACGGCCAACAAGACCGCGAACCTGACCAATGCCCTCGGCTTTGTCGGCGCGAATGTCACGGCGGATGGCACGACGACCTCGCTGCAGAACGGCAAGGCGACGTGGCAGATCAATGCGCCGAAGACCGGCACGGCCACGATCACCATCAAGGACAAGAGCGGGAACGAGGTCTACGCCGCCCAGAAGGTCATCACCGCTGGCGACCAGAGCTTCGTCTGGGACGGCCGGACCACCAGCGGCACCAACGCCCCGGCCGGGCAATACACCATCGTCGTGGCTGCGCGCGATGCCGCCGGCCAGGCCATGTCGATCAAGTCGGAAATTACCGGCACGGTCGACAATGTCGATGTCACCAGCGAGGTCCCGGTGCTCAAGATCGGCGATATCAGCGTGCCGATGACATCCGTCAAATCGATCCGTCGATAACAGGGGGGAGACTTAGGCGTTTTTTAAGAGGCGGACCCTAAACTCATGGATGTAGTCGTTGCGTTTTGTGAGCGTACCCATGAGTGAACCACTTCGCCCGCGTGTGAAGTATGTCATCGGTCCCGATGGCAGCCCCCTGACCATCGCCGATCTGCCGCCGCCGGAAACCCGTCGGTGGGTGATCCGCCGGAAGGCCGAAGTGGTCGCTGCCGTCCGGGGTGGCCTGCTTTCTCTCGAGGAAGCCTGCTCGCGCTACACGCTGACGGTCGAGGAATTCCTGTCCTGGCAACATTCGATAGACGAGCACGGCCTCGCCGGGCTCCGTACGACCCGCATCCAGCATTATCGCCAGTAACCGGCGCTTTCCGCGCATGCCAAGGCCCGCTTCGGCGGGCTTTTTGGCGTCAGGGGTTCAGCGCCGCACCTCGATCATCCGGCGCGCCACGGCGATGGCCTCGCCGAGGCTGGCCGGATCAGCAACGCCCTTCCCCGCGATATCGAACGCCGTGCCGTGATCGACAGAGGTACGGATGATCGGCAGTCCGATCGTCACGTTGACGCCCTTCTCGATCCCGTTGAGCTTCACAGGGATCAACCCCTGATCGTGATACTGCGCCACGACGATATCGAAGGCACCCCGTCGCGCCCGCATGAAGACCGTATCCGGCGGATAGGGCCCGCTGGCATCGAGCCCCTCTTTCCGTGCAGCGTCGATGGCCGGCGCGATCACCACTTTGTCCTCGCTGCCGAAAAGTCCGCCCTCGCCGGCATGCGGGTTCAGCCCGGCCACGGCGATTCGGGGCCGCGCGATGCCCAGGGCCCGGCAAGCCTGGTCCGCCAGCCGGATCGTACGCAACACCCGCGTCTCCGTCACAAGGTCCAGCGCCTGCCGCAGTGAAACATGGATGGAGACCAGGATCACCCGCAGCGGCCCTTCCGCCAGCATCATGGCGAAATCGCGCGTACCGGTCCGGTCCGCAAGGATCTCGGTATGCCCCGGGAAGGGCACCCCGGCGGCATGCAGCGATTCCTTGTGGATCGGCGCCGTCACCAACCCCGCTACCACCCCCGCCATTGCGAGATCGATCGCGCGAAGAATCGCGGCATGGGCCAATGCGCCCGATTCGGCCGAGACCGCGCCATAGGGAAGTTCGGTGGGAACCGAGCCGGTATCGATCATCGCCAGCGGCGAATCGGTGCCGCCAATTTTACGATTCATCTTGAGGGGCTGGTCTTGATCCCATGAGACGATGCCCCGTCGGGACCCGATCAGGGCAAAGGCGCGCCGCATCTGGGCCGGATCGCCAAGAACGACCAGCCCCTCCGGACCGTGGATCTCGACATGCCGGGCGATGATTTCGGGGCCGATTCCCGCAGCATCGCCCATTGTGATCGCAAGAGGAGCGGACATGTCGACCTTCCTGGGCGTTATGGCGGATGGAATCGTCCGGCCGGAAAAATGCGCATTCGTCCCGAACTGGTTCAAAAAAGGTCAGGACATTAACGGCCCGGTAACCATCCACCGGGCAATTCTTGCCTAGCGCAGGAAACGCGACGCACGCAATTCGCGTCGGACAGAAAGCTGGATGGTGGGGCAGTGAACGGCATCCTCGAACTCGTGAACCGGTTGGGACCGCAGCGCCTGGTGGCGATGGGGGCCGTGACCCTAGCTCTCGTGGGCTTCTTCGCCTTCGTCATGACGAAGATGTCCGGCCCGAACATGGGCGTTCTCTTCAGTGATCTCCCGATCCAGGATTCGAACGCCATCGTTCGGGACCTGGAAAACCGCGGGGTCCGCTACGAACTCCGCGGGGACGGCACCACAATTCTCGTCCCCCGGGACCAGACCACCCGCCTCCGGATGGAATTCGCCAGCAAGGGCATGCCCGCCGGCGGCACGGTCGGCTACGAGATCTTTGACAAGAGCGACAGCTTCTCGGCCACCAGCCTCGTCCAGGGTGTCAACCAGCTCCGGGCTCTCGAAGGCGAACTGTCCCGCACCATCCGCAGCATCGAGCGGGTGCAGCAGGCCCGCGTCCATCTCGCCATCCCCGAGAAGCGCCTGTTCGAACGAGACCGGCAGGAACCCCGCGCCTCGATCGTGCTGAAGGTCCGGGGTGAACTCGAACCGGGCCAGATCCGGGCGGTGCGCCATCTCGTGGCCACAGCAGTCCAGGGCCTGAAGCCCGAGCGTGTCTCCATCGTCGACGAGACCGGCCGTCTGCTGGCCGACGGCGCCGGCAACGAGACCGATGCCGCGGCACTTGCTGCTGACAAGCAGAGCAACCACGAGCGCCGCCTGCGCGGCCAGGTCGAGGATATTGTCGCCAGCATCGTTGGCCGCGGCCGGGCCCGGGTGCAGGTGGCTGCCGAGATGGATTTCAACCGCGTGCAGCAGGTGACCGACAGTTTCGATCCCGAAAGCCGGGTGATCCGCTCCACCCAGACCCGGACCGAGAACCAGCAGAGCCAGGAAACCCGCGACAACCAGGTCACGATCGGCAACGAACTGCCGCAGCAACAGCAGCAGAATGCGCCCGCCAACCCGCAGCAACGGGATGCAACCCAGCGCAACGAGGAAATCGTCAATTACGAGATCACGAAGACCACCCGCACCGAAATCATCGAAGCGGGCCGGGTGAAGCGGCTCTCGGTCGCAGTGCTGGTTGACGGGATCTACACCCCCGGCGCCAACGGCCAGATGAGCTATCAGCCACGCCCGGCTGAGGAACTCGAACGGATCGCCGCCCTGGTGCGCTCGTCGATCGGGTTTGACCGCAACCGGGGTGACCAGGTCGATGTGATCAACCTCCGCTTCGCCGAGGGCGTGGCGGCGGTCGAGGGCCGGACGCCGACCTTCACCGAGCAGATGCTCGCCCTGACCAAGGAAGACGTGCTCCGCATGGTCGAGATCGGCGTCTTCGGACTGCTGACCCTGCTCGTCACGCTGCTGGTGGTCCGCCCCCTGCTGCGCCAGATGGGGATCGGCACGAAGGACCGCACCGAGACTTCTCTGGTCGCCCTGCCGCAGATCGGCGGCCTCCAGAGCGTGATCGACGCCTCCGGCATGGTGCCCGGCGCCACCGGACCGGCCGGCCAGCCGCTTGCCCTGCCCGCGCCGGGCCAGACCGGCGCCATGGTCGCCGCCAATTCGAACCAGGCGAACGTCAACACGATCCAGCACGCACTCCAGCAGGGCGCAATCGATAGCCTCGGCCGGATTGTGCAGGAAAACCCGAGTGAATCCGTGGCGATCGTTCGCCAGTGGATCGCCCAGACACGCTAACCGCTAGAGCCGGACACGGATCAGGGCCCAGGGGGCAAGAATGGCGAAGACGAGTACAGCGGAAAAGACGCCGGATACCGCTCCGGCACCGAACAAGGAGCTGACACGGTTCCTCTCCGGCCCGGAAAAGGCGTCGATCATCCTGCTCGTCCTGGGCGAGCGCTACGGCGCTCCGATCTGGGAATCGCTGGACGAAGACGAGATCCGGTCCGTCTCCCGCGCCATGTCCCGGCTGGGGGCAGTCACCGCAGACGCGGTGGAGGCCCTCGTCGCGGAATTCCTGTCGATGATGAGCCAGGGTGGCGCCGTCACGGGCGATTTCGACCGCACGGAAGCCCTGCTGAGCAAATTGATGCCGGGGGACAAGGTCGCGGCCCTGATGGAGGAGCTGCGCGGGCCGGCAGGCCGCAACATGTGGCAGAAGCTCAGCAATGTGCAGGACCAGGTGCTCGCCAATTATCTCAAGGGCGAGTATCCGCAGACCGTTGCCGTCATCCTGTCGAAGATCCGCTCGGAGAATGCGGCGCGCGTCCTCTCGCTGCTGCCGCACGAATTCGCGCTGGAAGTGGTGAACCGGATGCTCAACATGGAGCCGGTGCAGAAGGAAGTCCTCGCCCATATCGAGGAGACGCTGCGCACCGAGTTCATCTCCAACCTGTCGCAGACCTCGCGCCGGGACAGCCACGAGATGATCGCCGAGATCTTCAACTCCTTCGACCGCCAGACGGAAAGCTGGTTCCTCGCCGCGCTCGACGAGCGCAACCGCGAGGCCGCGCAGAAGATCCGGTCGCTGATGTTCACCTTCGACGATCTGGCGAAGCTCGATCCGGGCTCGACCCAGACCCTGATCCGCTACTCGGATCGCGATATTCTCGCTGTCGCGCTCAAGGGCGCGGCACCGGCCATGAAGAAGTTCTTCTTCCAGCAGATGTCGACCCGCGCTGCGAAGAACATGGAGGAACTGATGCAAAGCCGCGGTCCTGTCCGCCTCAAGGAGGTCGACGAGGCCCAGACCCGCATTGTCATGCTGGCGAAGGAACTGGCGTCGAAGGGTGAAATCACCATCGGCAAGAACCGCGCCGAAGACGAACTGATCTACTGAAGGCCACGCCATGTCGACCGCTCGCTCCGCCTTCACCTTCGGCCGGGATTTCACCAAGGCCGGCTCGGGCCTGCCCTTCATCGAGCCCGGCCAGCGCGTGCCGGTGCCCTATCCCGAGCATGCGCGCCTCGTCGAGGAAGCCCGGCAGGCCGCCTACCAACAGGGGATCGAGGAAGGCCGGCGGATGCAGGCCGACCATGAGCAGATCCGGATTGCCAACGGCCTCGACGCCATCAATGCCCGGCTCGAGATCGCGACGATCGAAATGCGGCGGCTCGAGGAGACGGCGCGGAGCGAAGCCCTCGCGTTTGCCATGCTTTTCGCCCGCAAGATTGCCGGACGTCTGATCGAGACGGCGCCGGTCGGCGCGATCGAGGCGACCGCGCGGGCGATCTTCAATGATCTCCGCGGTTCGCCTCATGTCGCGGTGCGTGTGGCGCCCGATCTCGTCGATCCCTGCAAGGAACGCCTGATGGGCCTCCTGAAGGAAAACGGTATTGAAGCACGGCTCTTCGTCTTTCCGGATCCGGAAATCGCCCTCGGGGATTGCCGGATCGAATGGTCCGATGGCGGCATCGTCCGCGACCGGAACCGTCTCGAAAACCTTGTCGAGACATCGGCGAAGATGCTGTTCCCCGATGCCGGGGACAACCACTGAAAAGACTGAAACCCTCACAGATCGAAAGGCTTGAGGACCCATGGCCACTGACAACAATTTCCAGCTCCAGGATCTGGAATCGACCGCTGATCTCGTCGCTGCTGCCTATGGCAGCGATGGCGAGACCCCGCTTTCATCCAAGACGGCGGCGGATCTGGAGCATGTCTTCGATGTGCCGGTCCAGGTCTCGGCCGTTCTCGGCAGGTCCAAGATGGGCGTGGGCGAACTCCTCCGGATGAGCCCCGGCCATATTCTCGAACTCGACCGCCGCGTTGGCGAGGCGATCGACATTTTCGTCAACGACCGACTGGTCGCCCGCGGCGAAGTGGTGCTGGTCGATGACAAGCTCGGCGTGACCATGACGGAAATCATCAAGTCCGACCGCTGAACGGTCAGGACTGACGAGGAGACAGAACCATGCGGCTTCTGATTGTCGGAACCTTGCGCGGTGAATTGATCACCGCCGCGAAGATCGCCCGGGAGAGGGGCGCGTCGGTCGCACAGGTCGACGGGATCGAGGCCGCCCTGTCCCATCTGCGGCAGGGCAAGGGCGCCGATCTGGCCATGGTCGATGCCCATCTCGACATTGCCGCCCTCGCGCAGGGCCTGGCGGCCGAGCACATGACGCTGCCGATCGTGGCCTGCGGCGTCGCGAATGACAAGCGCGCGGCCGTAGCGGCCATCGAGGCTGGCGCGAAGGAGTATATCCCGCTCCCGCCCGATCCGGAGCTGATCGCGGCGATTCTCGAGGCTGTCAGCAAGACCGAGACGTCGATCGTCTTCCGGGACGAGGCGATGGGCCGAGTCATCAAGCTGGCGCAGCAGATCGCGGGCTCGGATGCTTCCGTGCTGATCACCGGGGAATCGGGCGTCGGCAAGGAAGTCATGGCGCGTTTCCTCCACGAGAAATCGCGTCGCTCGGGCAGGCCCTTCGTCTCGGTCAATTGCGCCGCCATTCCGGATAACCTGCTGGAAAGCGAGCTCTTCGGCCATGAGAAGGGCGCCTTCACCGGCGCTATCGCCCGGCGCGTCGGCAAGTTCGAGGAGGCCGATGGCGGCACCCTCCTGCTGGACGAAATCTCGGAAATGGATGTCCGTCTGCAGGCCAAGCTGCTCCGGGCAATCCAGGAACGCGTGATCGACCGCGTTGGCGGAACCCGCCCGGTTCCGGTCGATATCCGCATTATCGCGACCTCGAACCGCAACCTCGCCGAGAGCGTGAAGGCCGGCGAGTTCCGCGAGGATCTTCTCTATCGGCTCAATGTCGTCAACCTGAAGATCCCGCCGCTCCGGGAGCGGCCGAACGACATCATCGAGCTCGCGAACCATTTCGCGAAGCGCTACGCCCAGATGAACGGCCTGCCGGTCCGCCCGATCAGCCATGATGCCAAGCGGATGCTGCTGGCCAACCCCTGGCGCGGCAACGTGCGCGAGCTTGAAAACACGCTGCATCGGGCTGTCCTGCTGGCAGGCGGCATCGATATCGGGCCGGAGGCAATCCTGACCCCGGAAGGGGAATCGATCAGCCGTGATGCCAATGAGGCCACAGCACGGAAGGTGGCGGAAGCCGCCGAGGCCGCAACGCGCGCCCTGGTTGGCCGAACCGTGGCCGATGTCGAGCGCGAGCTGATCCTCGACACGCTCGATCATTGCCTCGGCAACCGCACCCATGCGGCCAAGATCCTCGGTATCTCCATCCGGACCTTGCGCAACAAGCTCAACGAATATGTTGCCGTCGGCATCGATGTTCCGGAGCCCGGCGCCGCGCGGATTGCCGCGCTTTAACTTTTCCCTGACGAAAGTAACCGGGCGTTAACCATATGCCCGGCAAAAATTGCCCAGTCGACCGGTCAGACCCGACCGGATTCGGCGTGCAGCAACGCATGGGGGCAGGGGAATGAGTGACGCGAGCCTTGGCGGCAAAGGGGGCCTTCCTGGACTCCAGACGCCAAAATTCATGACACCTCAAGAGCTTGGCGCTTTCCTGAAGCGGGGTGACATCGCCCTGGCGATGGGGATCCTGACGATCCTGGTTGTCCTGATCGTACCCCTGCCGCCAATGGTCCTCGACCTGCTGCTGGCCTTCTCGATCATCCTCTCGGTCCTGATCCTGATGACGGCGCTCTTCATCGCGGCGCCGCTGGAATTCTCGTCCTTCCCGACAATCCTCCTCATCGCGACGATGCTGCGATTGTCCCTGAACCTCGCCTCGACCCGCCTGATCCTGCAGAACGGCCATACCGGCCAGGGCGCGGCCGGCCATGTGATCGAAGCCTTCGGCAATTTCGTGATGGGCGGGAACTTCGTGATCGGGGTGATCGTCTTCGTGATCCTGGTGATCGTCAATTTCGTTGTCATCACCAAGGGCTCGAGCCGTATCGCGGAAGTCGCCGCCCGCTTCAGCCTCGACGCGATGCCGGGCAAGCAGATGGCCATCGACGCCGACCTCTCTGCCGGCCTGATCGATCAGGACGAAGCCAAGGCCCGCCGCAAGGCCCTCGAGGACGAGAGCGCCTTCTTCGGCGCGATGGACGGTGCCTCGAAATTCGTGCGCGGCGATGCGATTGCCGGCATCCTGATCACCTTCATCAATGTCGTAGGTGGCATCATCATCGGCGTCGCCCAGAACGGCATGACCTTCAATGATGCGGCGAAGGCCTACACGCTGCTGACGGTCGGCGACGGTCTTGTCACGCAGATCCCGGCGCTGATCGTCTCGACCGCGGCCGGCCTGCTGGTCTCGAAGGCCGGCGTGACCGGGGCGGCCGACAAGGCCCTGTCCAAGCAGCTGGCCAGCTCGTCGAAGGCGCTCGGCATGTCCTCCTTCGTGATGGTGGTCATCGCCATCCTGCCGGGCATGCCGGCAATTCCCTTCCTGGGCCTTGCCCTGCTGGCCGGCTACATGGCCTGGCGCCTCGACAGGCAGGAAAAGCAGGCCAGCATCGATGCCGCCGCCGAACAGGCCATGGAGCAGGTTGTGGCCCAGCAGAAGGCCTCCGATCCGCCCGTGCAGGAAGCGCTGCGGCTCGACGAATTGAGGATCGAGATCGGCTATGCCCTTCTCCCGCTGGTGCAGGGCCAGAACGGCGAGGACAAGATCACCGAGCAGATCAAGGCCCTGCGCCGGACGCTGGCGACCGAGATGGGCTTCATCCTTCCCTCGGTCCGGCTGGTCGACAATGTCCAGCTCGAGTCGAACCACTACGTGATCAAGATGAAGGAAATCGATGCCGGGAATGGCGTCGTCTTCCCGAACCAGTACATGGCGATGGATCCGGCCGGCGGGCAGGTGCAATTGCCGGGCGCGCATATGCTGGAGCCGACCTTCGGCCTGCCGGCCACCTGGATCGACGAGAGCCTGCGCGACGAGGCGCAGCTGCGCGGCTACACCGTGGTCGACCCGGCCACCGTCATCGCCACGCATCTCACCGAGATCATCAAGAACAACATGGCGGAGCTGCTCTCCTATGCGGAGGTGCAGAAGCTGCTGAAGGATCTCTCGAAGCCGCATCAGGACCTCGTGAAGGATCTGACCGGCGGGGCCATCACGATCACCGGCATCCAGCGCATCCTGCAGCTGTTGCTCGCGGAGCGGGTCTCGATCCGCGATCTGGGCACCATCCTTGAGGCAGTGGCGGAAGTGGCCGGCACGGTGACGCGGGATCCGCGCATGATCGTCGAGCATATCCGCTCGCGCCTCGGCCGGCAGATCTGCGCCCAGCATACCGGGCCGACCGGCCAGCTGGCGCTGATCACCCTGTCGCCGAGCTGGGAAGATGCCTTCGCCTCGTCGCTGGTCGGCGATGGCGAGATCAAGCATCTCGCGATGCAGCCCTCGCGCCTGCATGACTTCGTCATCGCCCTGCGCGACCGGTTCGAGGAAGCGGCGCGACTCGGCGAATTGCCGGTCCTCGTCACCTCGAACGCGATCCGCCCCTATGTGCGCATGATTGTCGAGCGGTTCCGGCCCCAGACGGCCGTGCTGGCCCAAGGAGAGATCCACCCATCCGCACGGTTGCGGACGGTCGGCTCGATCTGACGCCTTTCCGGGATCGCGCGAAAGCCTTGCGACGCCGGCAGCCTCAGGGCGCCGGCGTCGTGTCGTTTCCGGGTTGCCGGAGCTGCGATTTCTCGAAGGCCAGAACCACCGGAATCGAGATCGCGAGCGGGATCAGGAGATAGAGCAGCCGCCAGACGAGCAAGGCCGCGAAGACCTCGGTGGCCGGCATACCCGGCATCACCTTGAGGAAGATGACTTCCATCACCCCGATCCCGCCGGGTGCCTGCACCAGAAGCCCGGCCGAAAAGGAGAGCAGAAACGCGCCCAGGACGATCATGAAACCCGGATTGCTCTCGCCCGGCAGCGCGAAATAGATGATCCCCGCAGCCCCCAGCAATTCCATCGGCGCGGCGATCCACTGGCGCCAGACAACATGCAGGCCGGGATATTCCAGCTTGAAATTCCGGATGACCAACGGCTTGAGCTGCAGCCATGACCCGATCGTGTAGAGGATGCAGAAGGCCAGCATCCCGAAACCGATCAACCGCGTGACCAGCGGGCTGAGCGGAATCAGCGGCTGCACGATTTCCGGCTCGTAGATGAGCACGAGCCCACCGAGGATAATGGTCCCGAAGCCGAAGGTGAAGGAGCAGAGTGCAACAAGCACCGCCACTTCCGCTGCGCTGAGGCCCTTTGCCGTATAGGCGCGGTACCGGACCATGCCGCCGGAGAAGACCGATGCACCGATATTGTGGGAAATGGCATAGGTCGTGAACGAGCAGATCGTGATGTAGATCCAAGAAATGCCCTTGGTCCGGTTGAGATGGATCAGGGCGATCCGGTCATACCAGGCCAGTGCCCAATAAGCGAAAAGCGTGGCCGCCACCGCAAGGAGGTAGCCCTGCATCGGGATCACCGCCAGCTTCTGCCCGATGACGCGCGCAATGATCGCCAGGCTTTCGAGGACGCCGGCCTTGTCGAGCAGCGCCTTGATCGCGGCATCCGTGGCCGCCTCGCCCCTGAGTTTGTCATAAAGGACCTTGAGAGACAGAGCGACGGCCAGCAGGCCGACGATCGGCCAGAACCAATCCTTGAAGCGCTTCATCTGTCCCCCGACCCTGGCCCTCTTTACGGGCCTATCTCGCGTTTCACTGCCCGACATCCCCCGACGTGGCAAGACCTTCGAACGATTTCCGGCCCGCCTGCGGAAGCCGCCGGGTGCACGCGGCTGGGGAGAGGGCAGGCGCGGATCTTGCCATGCCCAATCGGGCCTGCTCAAACGGATCCGGCAAAGGATTCAGGTTTCGATGCAACAGGATGGCTACACCCTTCTCGATCCGCAGAAGCTCGCGGCCCTGGTGACCTACCTCGTCCATGACCTCGAGACCGTTCCCCCCGAACCGGTCTGGCCGGAAGACTTCGTGCTCGAAAGGCTCAACGGCGCAGCGATCGAGCGCTATCGCACCCTGTTTTCTGCTGTTGGCGCGGAATGGCTGTGGTTCAGCCGACTGCGCATGCCCGACCTCGCGCTCTGGGAAATCCTGATGGCGCCGGCCGTCGAGGTCTATGCCCTGGTGCGCGACGGGAAGGATGTCGGGCTGCTCGAACTGGATTTCCGCGACGCGGAGGCGCCGGAACTCGCGTTTTTCGGGGTGGTTCCCGATGCCCTCGGCCAGGGAATCGGCAAACGGTTGATGGCGACTGCACTTCAGCGCGCCAGCGTGGCGGGGATGGACTGTCTTCACGTCCATACCTGCTCGCTCGACCATCCCCGCGCGCTGGACTTCTATTGCCGGGCCGGGTTCCGGCCGATCCGGCGCGCGATCGAGGTTTTCGACGATCCTCGGCTCGACGGCACCCTGCCGCGTGATGCCGCGCCTTGGCTGCCACTGCTCGAGCCCTGACAGGAAGGCGAAAGGCCCGTTTCCGGGCCTCTCCCTAATGTATCCGGATTGATCTGCTCAGAGCCGGCCGGCCGCGTAGCGCATGCGGGCGGCGATCCGGTCCGTCTCGATCTGGTCACGGAGCGCCAGTTCGGCACGTTCCGCCGCCTTCTCGCGGTCCTCCAGGATCTCGACCTTCTTGAGCTCCTCGAACGCCTCGTTCAAGGCGGCCTTGGCCTCCTCGAGCTGGTCGTTCAGCTCACCCGCCGAATGCAGCAGGTTGTCCCGCCGCGTCCGTGCAGCCTTGGCATAGGTCGGGTAGGCAAAATGAGCGGTATCGGAAATGCCGGCACGCCGTTCCTCGTTCTCGATCTCGCGGTCGAGCTCCGTGGCCATGCGCTGGAATTCAGCAATCATGGCCTCGATCTGGGCAACACGGCGGCGCTTTTCGTCAACGTGGAACCGCTTCAGACGGATCAACGTATCGCGCGACTTCATGGTCGTTATACTCCTTGACCGAAACCCGGAATCACGCCCGGGGGCCCGGATCACGCGCCAGCCGGCGTTGACCTCAGGCGGTTAACAATATCCGCGAGACGGATATAGCTTTCGCGTAAGGAGGTTGATTCTTCCTTACCTTGGCCAAGAAAAGCTTCGAGTTCCGGAAAAGCATCGATCGCGCGGTCAACTTCGGGCGACGAACCGCGCCGGTACGCCCCGAGCCGGATCAGCTCCTCCATGTCGGTGAAGGTCGACATCAGACCGCGCGCCTCCACGATCGTGGGGTAGAATTCCGGGTCGCATGACCGCGGCATTGTCCGCGAGACGGATTTCAGCACGTTGATGGCGGGATAGCGGCCGCGTTCGGCGATCTTCCGTTCCATCACGATATGGCCGTCCAGGATGCCGCGCGTTGCGTCGGCCACAGGCTCGTTATGGTCATCGCCATCGACGAGAACCGAGAAGATGCCGGTAATCGTGCCACTGCCGATTTCCCCCGGCCCCGCCCGCTCGAGCAGCTTCGGCAACTCGGCGAAAACCGACGGGGTGTAGCCCTTGGTGGTCGGCGGCTCGCCGACACCGAGACCGATATCGCGCTGCGCCATGGCAAAGCGCGTGATCGAGTCGATCATGCAGAGCACATCGAGCCCCTCGTCACGGAAGAACTCGGCGATCGACAACGTCAGATAGGCGGCCTGCCGGCGCATCAGGGCGGTCTCGTCAGAGGTTGCGACCACGACGACCGACCGCGCGAGCCCCTCTTCCCCGAGATCGTCCTGCAGGAATTCCTGCACCTCGCGGCCGCGCTCGCCGACCAGCCCGATCACCGAGACATCGGAGACGGCATTCCGCGCCAGCATCGAAAGGAGCACGGACTTGCCGACGCCCGAACCGGCGAAGATGCCCATGCGCTGCCCTCGGCAGACCGTGAGGAAGGCGTTGAGGGCCCGGACGCCGAGATCAAGCGGCTCGCCGACGCGCTGCCGCTTGTGAGCCGCCGGAGCGTCGCCCCGGAACGGATACGGGCGCGGCCCGGAGGCGATGGGGCCCTTGCCATCGATCGGCCGGCCGAAGGAATCGACAACGCGGCCCAGCCAGGCTCTTCCGGGGCGGATCGTGGCGCGGCGAGACAACACATGGGCCGGGCAGCCGCGGCGGAGGCCATCGACCGGACCGAACGGCATGGCAAGCGCACGGCCTGAATCGAAACCGACGATCTCGCAGGGGATCCGCTCGCCGCTCTGGGTCTCGATGCCGACAAGCCCGCCCAGTTCCATATGGGTAAGCGGGCCCACGATCTCGATCATCAGGCCGCGAACGGCAGCGACCCGGCCGAACACCTCGTATTCGGCGATATCCTCGACGACACTGCGCAAGGCTTCGACAGGCATTCCCGCCCCCAACCGCTGGCCAGCCGCCCGAACGACCGCTGATTCGCTGCGAATCACCGGCAAATGCTAGCTCAGAACAGGCATGAGAGGCGAGCGCGGGCCCGCGCTATCCAGCACCGATTGGCGGGCTGCTCCGGCATCACAGAAGGCATGCCGGCCAAAAGGATGAGTCAGTCGAATCGTTTAGCCGGATCTGCTGGGAGATCGAATCAACTCGACCGGACTCAAAAAATTTCGCAAAAATCATCGGCAGTTAGGAAAAATCCTGAAGAAACAGCATCAAGCTTGCCTTAACGAATTACGCTTTGTTAACTCTTCGGGCGTAATTTGTGACTGAAGTTTTAAGGCATGGACCGCGAGCCGGATCGTCGCTGACGGTATCGATTCGTCCTGCGGACAGGGCATGGATTATGGGGCCGGGGACCAGAAAATGCGCGTTCTCCTGATTGAAGACGACAACGCCACCGCCAAGAGCATCGAACTGATGCTCAAGTCGGAGAACTTCAACATTTACCTGACCGATCTCGGCGAAGAAGGGATCGATCTGGGCAAGCTGTACGACTACGACATCATCCTGCTCGACCTGAACCTCCCGGACATGTCCGGCTACGAGGTGCTGCGGTCGCTGCGCGTGGCCAAGGTCAAGACGCCGATCCTCATCCTTTCGGGCATGGCCGGCATCGACGACAAGGTGAAGGGCCTCGGCTTCGGCGCCGACGATTACCTGACCAAGCCATTCCACAAGGATGAGCTCGTCGCCCGCATCCATGCGATCGTGCGTCGCTCCAAGGGCCATGCCCAATCCGTCATCCAGACCGGTGATCTCGTCGTGAATCTCGACCAGAAGACGGTCGAGGTCGGTGGCCATCGCGTCCACCTCACGGGCAAGGAATACCAGATGCTCGAGCTGCTCTCGCTGCGGCGGGGGACGACGCTCACCAAGGAAATGTTCCTCAACCATCTCTATGGCGGCATGGACGAGCCGGAACTGAAGATCATCGACGTCTTCATCTGCAAGCTGCGCAAGAAGCTCGCCAATGCCTCCGAAGGCCGGAATTACATCGAGACGGTCTGGGGCCGCGGTTATGTGCTGCGCGAGCCGCTCGAAACCGACGAGCGGATCCCGGCCTGACCGGCCGGACTGGCATTCACCAACAAAAAGGCCCGCTTCGCGCGGGCCTTTTTGTTGCGTCGGCTTTTTCCGGGGAAGGACGGCGCATTGCGCATGGCACGCCGTCCTCCTGCCTGTCCGGGCAGAACCGGGGAAGGTTGTCGCGGGTCGGTGGGAGCCCGGGCCGAGCCGTCAGGCGATGGCCGTCCGCGCCGCCGGGTCGGCACGGCGCAGCAACGGCACGTGGAGCATCCGCTCTTTCGGATGGCTGGTGAACCGGTCGGTGACACCGAACGTGCTCTCGGCACCGCCCAGAAGCAGGAAACCATCCGGCGCGAGACGATCGGCGAGCCGGTCGAAGATCTTGGCCCGTGTCGGCCTGTCGAAATAGATCAGGACGTTGCGGCAGAAGATCACGTCGAAAGTGCCCATGGTCTTGGGCTCCTCGAGCAGGTTGAACTTGAAGAAATTCACCCGCTTCACAACATCGGGCGAGATCTGCCAGTTGTCGCCGACCTTCTGGAAATATTGAAGGAGCATTTTGGTCGGCAGGCCGCGTTGCACCTCGAACTGGTTGAAGATGCCGGATTTGGCCTTGGAGAGGATCGCTTCCGAAATGTCGGAGGCATGGATCTCGACCTGACGGCCAGCCAGCTGGGCCTTGAGTTCATCCAGCACCATGACGAGCGAATACGGCTCCTGGCCTGACGAGCAGGCCGCGCACCAGATCCGCAATGTCTTGCCGGCAGGGCGGCGCGCCAGCAATTCAGGAATGATGACATTGCGGAAATGCTCGAACGGCGTCTTGTCCCGGAAGAAAAACGTTTCGTTGGTCGTCAGCGCATCGATCACCCGCTGGGCCAGACGGCGATCGCCGCGCTCGGCCCGTGTCATGAGCTCGTCGATACTCGGCAGACCCTCCTCGCGGAGCACCGGCGACAGACGCGCCTCCACGAAATAGGCCTTCTCGGTGGTCAGGACGATGCCTGCCGCCTTGTTGATGAAATCAATGACACGAAGAATGACAGGTGCGCTCATGGGGCTTGTCCTTCGAGCAGCGCGACGGCGAGCTCGCCAATTTTTTCAGGAGGCAGAATGGAACTGGCCAGACCGGCCTCGGCAATGGATCCGGGAATCCCCCAGACGACGCTCGACGCCTCGTCCTGGACGAGAACATTCGCTCCGCGGCGCGAGAGATGGAGAGCCCCTTCGGTGCCGTCTCGCCCCATCCCCGTCAGGGCAATGGCGAGGGCTTCGTTTCCATAGGCCTCGGCGGCGCTCGAGAAGAGCAGGTCGATCGAAGGACGCCACGGGCCGCGGGCCTCGGAGGGGAGCATGGCAATGACATGCTGACCGTCCGCTTTCCGCCGGACGACAGTATGGCAGCCGCCCGGCGCGAGATAGATCGTCCCGGGCTGGAGCGACTTGCCTTCGACGGCTTCGACGGCCGGAAGCCCGGCATGCTGCTTGAGATGGGACGCGAAGATCGAGCCGAAAATCGGCGGCATATGCTGGGCAATCACCACGGGAACCCGCGCGATCAGGTTCTTCATCCGCCCGAGCGTAAGCACGAGCGCCTGCGGCCCGCCGGTCGATGCACCGATCACCACCATCTTCGGCCGCACACGCTCGAGAGGCCGGACCTGCGGCCCGGCTGAACGATCGGCCGGGGCAGCGACGCTGGCGGGAACGGACGGGCGGAACGGCGCGACCGGTTGAGCGGCGGAAGGAATACGCTGGATCGGGCTGGTCGCAGGGAATGGCGAACGGGCAACCGGCGGCGCCACCGACGGTCTCGCCGGAGCGGCGGGAGGCGCCGCCCGGGTGATCGCGCGGACACCACCCACAGCCAGCACCTTGGCGACCAGCGCCTGCCGGAAATCAGCCGAGGTGGAGACCTCGCGATGGTTGGATGGCTTTGGCAGGTAATCGGTCGCGCCGCGCATCAGCGAACGCATGGTCAGTTCGGCCCCGTGAACCGAAAGTGACGACACGACGATCACGCGGGATTGCGGCGATTTCGCCAGGATCAGCGGCAGGGCCGTGATGCCGTCCATGTCGGGCATGTCGAGATCGAGCAGGATGATGCGCGGTGCAACCCCTGGCAGCGCATCGATGATCTCGCGCCCCGACTTGAACGCGCCGACGACCTCGATTCCGCTGGTTTCCGACAGCCACTTGGACAGCAGGCCACGGACAACCACCGAATCGTCGACAACAGCCACCCGCACCGGCTGGGCCATCTGTCTCGGAAACTGGGCGTGGGGCAGGGCCGCCATTCACAAACTCCGGGGCTCGGAAGCCCGTTGGGGTGGCAGGCCCGGAAAGGCCCGTCAGGAAAACTCAGACGAGGCCGACTTCACCGAATTTCGAGCACAGGATTTCCTTGTCGAACGGCTTCATCACATATTCGTCCGCGCCCGAATCCATGGCCTTGGCGATATGGCTGATATCGTTCTCGGTGGTGCAGAACACCACTTTCGGCCGGTCACCGCCGGCCATCTGGCGCAGCTTCAGCAGGAATTCGTAGCCGTCCATGTTCGGCATGTTCCAGTCGAGCAGGATCGCATCCGGCATCTTGGACGCCACGCGATCCATGGCCTGCTTGCCATCCTCGGCTTCGGTGATCTCGAAATCGAGGCCCTCGAGAATCCTCCGGGCGACTTTGCGAATGACGCTGGAATCGTCGACAACGAGGCAGGTTTTCATGGTCATCGTCCTTATCAGGCCGCCTGAAGGCTCATGGTCTCGAGAAGCGCATGGAGATCGATCTCGATCATCAGCTCTCGTTCAAGCTTGTGGACCCGGCGCGTGAACCGCGCCCAGTTGGTTCCCATATTCGCGGGCATCGGTTCGCTGGAATCGCCGGAAAGCGACAGCACATCGCCGATCTCGTCCACGACAAGGCCGAAAACCTCTCCCAGCCACTCGACGCCGACAGCCATCGGCTCCTGTTCGCTCTGCCGTTCGGTCCGGCGGGAATTCAGGAGATAGCCGAGATCGAGGATCGTCACGATGTGGCCGCGCAGGTTGACGAGGCCGGCCACGGCACGGTCCGCTTTCGGCACGGGCGTCATGGACGTGATCGAGAAGACATCGCGCACCGAGGTGATCGGCAGGCCGATCAACTGGCCTTCGATCCGGACCGAGACCAGCTGGATCTCGTCCACGATGCTCATGTCGCGACGCATGCGTTGTTCGGCGCTCATGCCGCAGCTCCCCATTGCGTGGTCGAATAGCCGCCGAGCACATCGCCGACCGAGCTCATCAGGCCCTGACGGTCGAACTTGCCGACGAGATCATAGAGACCGGCCACCTTGCCCTTCTCGATCAGGCGCGGGCCGGCGCGGCTGACGAGGCCGATGACCGGCGGGGACGTTCCGTCCTCGGCCAGTTCGCGGACGAAGGAGAAGCCCTCGTCGCCCGGCTGGTCGAGATCCATGACGATGACCGAGGGCTTCTGGCGGGCAATGGCCGCTCGGGCGGCCTGCAGCGAGGGCAGCACGGCAATCCGGTAGCCGGCATTCTGGAGCAGGGGTGCGAACAGCGCCCGGAAGAATTCCGAGCTCTCGATCACCATGACATCGACCTGCTCGTCGGCAGCCGGCTTTTCCTGACCTTCCGGGGCCACGAGGTCAGAGACGTCGACAATCTCGACGGCCTTGCCGTCAATGATCGTCGCGCCGACAGTGCCCGGCGTCGCATGGCTGGTATCGATCTGGATCGATACCTCGACCACATCGACGATCTCGTCCACGGCCATGCCGATCTCGCGGTCCTGCTGATGGAAGACCAGCACCGGCTGGCGAGCCTCGAGATCGAAGCCCGCCTGCGGCTGGTAGCCGAGGATCGGCATCAGGCGGCCCTGGTACTGGACCACGGCCCGGCCGCCGGTATCCTCGATCTTGGCATGCTCGAATTCCTCGAGGCGCCCGATGAAGGCGAGCGGGATGGCCTTGAGATTGGCACCGCCGGCCCGGAAAAGCAGGAGCAGCGAACGCTCTGCGCTGGCCATGAGTTCCGCGGCGAGTTCGGCCTCGGACTGGGCGGCCGTCTCGCGGGTGCCATTCTCCATGACGGAACGGGCCACGCCGGCCGGTTCGAGGATCAGGATGACAGAGCCGTCCCCCAGGATCGTCGCGCCGGAATAGACCGACATATGCCGCAGCTTCGAGGAGATCGGCTTAACGACGATTTCCTCGGTATGCAGGATGGAGTCGACGATGATGCCGAAGCGATGGCCACCGACATGGCAGACAACCACCAGCCGATCATCCGCCTGGTTGCCCGTTGCCAGCGAACCACCTTGCCGCGGCAGGTTGAGCACATCGGCGACATCGACAACCGGCAGCAGGCGCTGGCGAAGGCGCAACGTGGCCTGGCCGTTGAGCGTTTCGATCCGGACCTCGCCGGATTCCTGGGTGCGGACAAGCTCCGCGACGGAGATCTGCGGAATGGCGAAGCGCTGCCCGGCGGCCTCGACAATCAGCGCCGAGGCGATGGCCAGCGTGAGCGGCAGCTTGATCGTGACTGTGAGACCGCGCCCCGCCCGCGAGCGGAGATCGACGATCCCGCCCACCTGCTCGACATGGCTGCGCACCACATCGAGGCCGACGCCGCGCCCGGAAATGTTGGTGACCGCCGCGGCGGTCGAGAAGCCCGGCTCCATCACGAAGCGCAGGATCTGCTCGTCGCTCATCCGGGCGATATCCGCCTCGGTGCTGAGCCCGTTGCGCAGGGCCTTCGCCTTGACCCGGTCCACATCGATACCGCGGCCATCATCCGAGACCTCGACAATGATGTAGCCGCTTTCCTGCGCCGCACGGAGATGGATGGTGCCATGCGCCGGCTTTCCGGCGGCAACGCGCTCGTCCGGCATTTCGAGGCCATGATCGGCCGCATTCCGCACCATGTGCAGCAGCGGGTCCTTGATCATCTCGAGAAGCTGACGGTCGATTTCGGTTTCGGCGCCGCTCTGGATCAGCTCGATCTTCTTGCCGAGTTCCTCGGAGAGATCGCGCACGACTCGGCTGAGTTTGGTCCATGCGCTGCCGATCGGCTGCATGCGCGTCTGCATCACGCCGTCCTGCAACTCGGCCGTGATATGCGAGAGCCGCTGCAACGGGCTCTTGAAGTCGGCATCATCACGCTGGCGCGCGATCTCGAGCAACTGGTTCCGTGTCAGCACCAGTTCGGAAACCATCGTCATCAGACGATCGAGCGTTCCAACCGCAACCCGGACGGATTGCTTGGACACCGAATTCTCGTTGCTCGCCTGGGCCTCGGACGCCTCCGGCTCGGCCTTGGCCTCGACCTTTGGCGCGGCCTTCTTCTCCTTGCGCGGCGCTTCCTTCGGCGCCTCGGCAACGGGCGCGGGCGGCGGAGGCGGTGCTACGGGCGCGGGCTCGACGAAGGACGGCATTTCCGGGCCCGGCGCATCGCGGAAGGCGCGCTCCAGCTCGTCCAGGGTCACCTCATCCTCGCGGAGCGGGCGTTCAAGAATCTGGAAGGACAGGTTGCCCTTCGACTCGATCGTTGCTGTCGGTGGCGGTGCTGCGGCGAGGGCCGGCGCACCGGCCGGTTCGTTGGCCAGCGCGCGAAGGGCCTGGACGAGATCCTCGTCGTCTCCCTCGGGCTCGGAACCACTCCGCTCGAGTTCGGCAATGATTCCCTTGATCCGGTCGATCGTCTTCAGGATCATCGTCACCGCCGGGGCAGTCACGGGCTTGCCATCGCGGAAACCGGAAATCACGTCCTCGCCGGCATGGGCCAGGTGTTCGAGACGCGGCAAGCCCAGGAAGCCGCAGGTGCCCTTGATCGTGTGCACCAGCCGGAAGATCAGCGCCAGAGTCGCGGAGTTGTTGGGATCCCGCTCGAAGCGCACCAGCTCGGCATCGACGATGTCGAGATGCTCGGAGGTTTCAACCACGAAATCTTTGAGGAGATCGTCCATGCCGCTTGACCTGACTTGTTATGCGCCACCCGGGCGCCCTCAATCAGGACAAACCTACCGCCAGAAGGGTTTATGATTAGTTGTTACAAACCGCCCTGACGAGGGATCAGGCAAATTTCCTCAGACATTCGCCGGTTTGGCAACGATCCGGACTGCCTGATCATCGAGCGTGATGGAAACGCTCATTGTGGAGGCTCGGGCAATCTCGCCGGTGTAGAATACCTGGAAGCCATGAGCATCGACCTGCCCGCTCTCGCTCTTCCCGTCCAGCAGGTCGAGGACATGCGGGCCGAGACGCGGCTTGGGCCCCTTCGCCAGAACAAGAAACTCGGGGGCTTCGGCATCGCCCTCCATCGTGACATCGATCGTCCCGCCCAGCGGCACGGAGGCCAGCGCAATCACGACGAGGTTCATCAGCAGTTTCACACGGTTCTTCTCGACAAACAGCCGGGGCGTGTTCCAGTTCAGCGCCACTTTCTCGTCCTGCATGAACTGGCTGGTCAATTGCTGGGCGTAGCCCAGATCGACGGCCGAACCGGCGGATCCGGCCGCGCCGAAAGCGATCCGGGCGAATTGCAGCCGCGCGGAGGCCTGCCGCGCGCTCTTGCGGATCAGCTCGAGGGCGAGGGCCTCGGTTTCCGGGCTGTCATCCTCGTCGAGCAGTTCGAGCCCGTTGACGATGGCACCAACGGGGCCGACCGCGTCATGACACACCCGGCTGCACAGCAGGGCAGCCAGATCGAGTGCCCCCAGATCGATCCGCTTGAGCTCTTCCGACATCAGGGTCCCCCGTCGCCGTGACGATGCCGTCACGTTGTCATGTTCCGGCTGCGGTGATACATCTCGTCGCGACTCTCGCCAACCCCGGCAGGGTCCTCGCCCACAAAAAGCCGCTTTGAGCCCAGGGATGGGGCCGGGTCGGATGCCAATTTCCCCCCATGACCGTGATCGGATCGGCCGCGAGATGGCGCGCATCGCAAGGATGGGCGGCGAATCACTGCTGTGCCATCGAACCCCCGATTGCGCGCGCAGCCTCAAGCCGGATGGTTCGCCGGTCAGCGCGGCCGACATGGCATCGGAACAGGTGATCGTGGCCGCGCTGCGCGAACGCTTTCCGCAATGGCCCGTCATCAGCGAGGAAGGCGAGGTCGAGGTCCCGCCCGATACATCGACCTTCTTTCTTGTCGATCCGCTGGACGGCACCCGCGCCTTTCTGGCCGGGCGGCCTGATTTCTGCGTGCTCATCGCCCTGATCGAGCGGGGCGTCCCGATCGCCGGCGCGATCCATCAACCCGTGGGCGAAGGGACCTGGTGGTCCGGCATCCATGCCTTCCGCGGCGATCCGTCGGGTGATACGGAAATGCTGGTGCCCGGTCCGGGTGAGCGATCGGATGGCGCCATCGCCATCGTCTCGGCCGAACATGCAGGCGAGGCCAGCCGGCTCCTCTGCAACCGGATGGACATTGCCGAAATCCGTTCGGAAAACTCGGCCCTGAAGTTCGTTCGTCTCGCCGAGGGGGAGGCCGATCTCTACCCGCGCATCGGTCGGACAATGCAATGGGATGTCGCGGCCGGCGATGCGCTCCTGCGCTGCCTCGGCGGCGGCGTGCAGGATCTGGACGGGCAGGCGCTGGCCTATGGCAGGAATCCGCGCGGCTGGGCCAATCCCGATTTCGTAGCCTACCGGCGGCTCCCGGCCTGAAGCCCTTCCGCAATCACGGAACCATGTCGCGCCGCACCAGCGGCCAGTTGCGCTCGGCGAGGTCAAGCCGGGCCGGATCGCGCAGGAAGATGGCGCGGGAATTGTCATCGCGGAACAGGAACAGCCGCTTGTCCGAGACGGCAAAGGTCTGCGGATTGCCCGCAACGGCAAATCCCGCCGCAATGCCGAGTGGATCATGGCCGCCGAATGCCGGAACATAGGGCTGGGGATCGGCCTCGAAGGCCGCCTGGTTGGCCGGCGAGGCGAAGTGCCAGACGCGGCCGGCATGGATGGTTTGCAGCTGGACCCGGCCTGGAACCGCGCGTTCTTCGAGAAAATAGGCGACAGGATCGAAGCCGAACAGGGCGGCGCCGGAATTCGGATCGGCAATGATCTCGTCGGAAAGGCCGATCGCCTGGCCCAGCGCCGGCCGGATCGGAAGGGCGAGCGCAAACCCGAGCAGGACGAGACGGCGGGTGGCGCAGGCGGCCACGGCGAAGCTGTCATCGCCGCGCCGATCTGCCGCCATCAGAACGCCTTTTTGTCCGCTGAACCTTTTGTTCATAACGAATCGCTTACCAATTCCATCTGATTTTGCGGCACCGGCTGTTCAATCCATCGAGGTTTCCATGACCGATCGCTTCTTCCGGAAGACCCGCTCCCGCGACAGGCTGGCCGGGCTCTCCCGGTTCGGTTGGCAAGCCCGTGTGACACTTCTGCTGCTCCTGACCTCGCTGTTCATAGCTCAACTTTCTTTCCGAGCCGTTGCACAGGAAACCCGGCCCGGGCGCGGCAACACGTTCCGTTCGCAGGAGTTGATCTCGTCCGGACACCAGTTCTTCGGCTCGGTGTCGCGCGGGCTGGCGCTGACCATCGAGGAAGCCACGCGCCGCTGGGGCGAGCCGAACGGCTATATCCTTGGCCAGGAAGCGGGCGGTGCCTTTATCGGCGGCCTGCGCTATGGCGAGGGCGTGCTTTACACCCGCAATGCCGGCGACCGGAAGGTCTTCTGGCAGGGCCCCTCGATCGGCTGGGATTTCGGCGGGGACGGCAATCGGACCATGATGCTGGTCTACCGCCTGCCGAGGGTCGATGCGCTTTACCAGCGCTTCGCCGGGATCGACGGTTCTGCCTATTTCATCGGTGGCTTCGGCATGACGGCCGTCACGGCCAACAACATCGTGATCGTTCCGATCCGGTCCGGCGTCGGCGCTCGCCTGGGGATCAATGTCGGGTATCTCAAGTTTACCAACCAGTCGACCTGGAACCCGTTCTGATCCTGGCCACAGGCCGGGTCGAGGGCGGCTCCTTTGACCTGAAGGCATTTTCATGCCAACGGGTTAGCGGAAAGGTACGGGTTGGCCATGATCGAGCTGGTGCTCGTCTTCATCCTTGGCATGGCAATGGCGGGCGTGATCTGGCTGATCATGCTTCCCGCCTTCTGGCGCCGTGCGACCCGCCTGACGCGCGAGCGGCTCGAACGCAACCTGCCGATGTCGGTCAACGAGATCGCGGCCTTCCGGGACCGCACGCGTGCCGAAAGCGCCGTCGAGATTGCCCGGCTGGGCATGCAGCTCCAGAAGGCTCAGGCATCCGTGGCAGCGGCCCGTGCCGAAACCGGCGAACGGATCCAGGTCCAGGCCCGCCTTGCCGAGGAGATCGAGGCCGAGAGGCGCCGGATCCTGGCGCTGGAGGCCGAGATCGGGTCGCTGCGCGTGGAAATCCAGACACGCGACCTCCGCATTGCCGATCTGGAATCCGAGCGCGACCATGACCGCGCGGCCATTGACGGGCTCGAGCGGCAGGTCACGGCCCAGATCACCCAGCAGGAAGCTGCGACAGAGCTGGCGGAGAACCGGCGGATCGCGCTCGATGAGGCGCGTGTCCTTGCGGAACGGGTCCGCGAGGCCTTGGCGGCAGAGACGCAGCGCAGCAGCCAGTTGCGAAGTGACCTGCAGGCCAAGACGGCGGAACTTCGTGAACTGGAGCGCAAGATCGCCGGCATCGAAAACGGCGCGCTGCTCCAGCGGATCCGCGGCGGCGAGGAGACCTACCAATCCACGATCCCGCTTGTCCGGCAGAAACAGGTCGGGTGAGCCACGGGCGGGGTTGCAAGCCTCGCCGAGTTGCGCATGATCGGCCGAAATCCATTTCGATGATCCTGTTTCGGAGCCTGCCATGAGCCCTTTCCCCGCAAACATGAGCCCTTTCCCCGCAAATCCCCTTGATTGCCTGGCCGAAATCGAGCGGCGTGTCCTCTGGCTGGCTTCCTGGACCATCCACAATGCCAATCATCTCCGCCCGGCCGGCGAGGTGAAGGTCGGCGGGCATCAGGCCTCCTCGGCCTCGATGGCGACGATCATGACCGCGCTCTATCTCTCGGCCTTGCGCCCGGAAGACCGGGTGGCGGTGAAGCCCCATGCCTCGCCGATCTTCCACGCGATCCAGTATCTGGCTGGCCACCAGACCCGGGCAAAGCTGGAGAATTTCCGCGGCTACAAGGGCGCGCAGAGCTATCCCTCGCGCACCAAGGATATCGACGATGTCGATTTTTCCACCGGTTCGGTGGGCCTCGGCGTGGCCCAGACGCTCTTTTCCAGCCTCGTGCAGGACTATGTGAAGGCCCATGGCTGGATGAAGGACAGCCCGGAAGGCCGCATGGTCGCGCTGGTCGGCGATGCCGAGATGGACGAGGGCAATATCTACGAGGCCCTGATCGAGGGCTGGAAGCACGGCCTGCGCAATACCTGGTGGGTGGTCGACTATAACCGCCAGAGCCTCGATGCCGTCATCCGCGAGGGCCTCTGGGAGAAGTTCGAGCGGATGTTCGAGAGCTTCGGCTGGGACGTGGTCATCGTGAAGCATGGCAAGCTGCAGGAAGCCGCCTTCGCGGAACCCGGTGGCGAGGTCCTGCGGAACTGGATCAATACCTGCCCGAACCAGCTTTATTCCGCCCTCACCTTCCAGGGCGGTGCGGCCTGGCGGAAGCGCCTCAATGACGAAATCGGCGACCAGGGCCCCGTGACGCGGCTGATCGAGCGCCGCTCCGATGCGGAACTGGCCGCGCTGATGGGCAATCTCGGCGGGCATGACATGCCCTCGCTGCTCGAGGCCTTCGACCGGGCCTCGCGGCATGACCGGCCGACCCTCTTCATCTGCTACACGATCAAGGGCTTCGGCCTGCCCTTGGCCGGGCACAAGGACAACCATGCCGGGCTGATGACGGAGGCCCAGATGGAGGGCTTCCGCAAGGCCGCCGGCATCCGCCCGGGCCATGAATGGGACAAGTGGGAAGGCGCCCGCCTTCCGGCAGAAACCCTGCACGATTTTGTCTCGTCCGCGCCGTTCTTCGCCAAGGGCATGCGTCGCCGCGAAGCGCCGGCCATCCCCGTCCCGGCCCGCCTGCCGGCACCGGCCGCAGGCGGAAAGCCGGTCTCGACCCAGATGGGCTTCGGCCAGATCCTCAACGAGATTGCCCGCGAGGACAGCGCCCTCGCCAGCCGGATCGTGACGACCGCACCGGATGTGACCGTCTCGACCAATCTCGGCCCCTGGGTGAACCGGCGGGGCCTCTTCGCCCGCGAGAGCATGGCCGACAC
This sequence comes from Beijerinckiaceae bacterium, assembly GCA_027533425.1. Lineage (GTDB taxonomy): Bacteria > Pseudomonadota > Alphaproteobacteria > Rhizobiales > Beijerinckiaceae > Rhabdaerophilum. Next base: position 444,740 of record JAPZUD010000006.1, read on the forward strand.
GTTCAAGGCCGAGCGGATCCCCTCCACCTATACGTGGGAATTCTCGCCGCGCGGCCAGCATCTCGAACTCGGCATCGCCGAATCCAATCTCTTCATCGCCCTCTCGGCCTTCGGGCTCAGCCATGCCATCAACGGCGAGCGTCTGCTCCCGATCGGCACGGTCTATGATCCCTTCATCCTCCGGGCGGCCGACCAGCTGAACTATGCCTGCTACCAGGATGCGCGTTTCCTGCTCGTGGCCACCCCCTCGGGCGTGACCCTGGCGCCGGAAGGCGGCGCCCATCAATCCATCGCGACGCCGCTGGTGGGCATGGCACAGGACGGGCTCTGCGCCTTCGAGCCGGCCTTTGTCGACGAACTCGCGGTGATGATGCGCTTCGCCTTCGACTATATGCAGCGCGACGGCGAGGCCGAGCCCGACAGCCGCACCTGGCTGCGCGATGCGACCGGCGGCTCGGTCTATCTGCGCCTCTCGACCCGCCCGCTCGAACAGCCCCTGCGCGAGATGACACCCGAACTGGAGCGCGACATCGTCGATGGCGGCTACTGGATGCGCCGTCCCGGCCCGAATGCGCAGATCGTGGTCGCCTATACCGGGACGCTGGCACCGGAGGCCATCGAGGCCGTCGGGCTGATGGGCGAGGACCGGCGCGATATCGGCCTGCTCGCCATTACCTCGGCGGACCGGCTCAATGCCGGCTGGACCGCCGCGCAGCGGGCCCGCGAGAACGGGCTTGTCCATGCCCAGAGCCATGTCGAGCGCCTGCTCGAGGATGTGCCGCCGCATTGCGCGCTGATCACGGTGGTCGATGGCCATCCGGCCACCCTGGGCTGGCTGGGCTCCGTGCAGGGCCATCGCTGCCGGGCCCTGGGCGTGGAGCATTTCGGCCAGACCGGCACCATCGCGGATCTCTACCGGCATTACGGCATCGATGCCCGCGGCATCCTGAAGGCGGCGGAAGCGATGACGCGCGGCCGGCCAATCCGTCATTTACGGATCGCGTGACCGGCGGGTCAGCCGGTTGCCCTCAATGGAAATCGCGTGATTTCGGAATGACCCGGACATCGCGCGGATGCCGGCCGCGCGGCGGCGCATGGGGCCCCCGCGGCACTTGCGGCCGGAGAAACTCGTCCGCCCGCGCCACCTCGATATCGGCACGGTGGATCGTGGAGAGCTGGTCCAGCAGGGTGGAACGGTCGATGATGCGGCTCGCCATCAGATGGACCACGCCTTCCGGGCTGCGCTGGATCCGGCCCTCGACCTGCATCAGCCGCGCGGCCATGACCTCGCGCCGGAACTGCTCGAAGAGCCGCGCCCAGAGCACGAGATTGGTGATGCCGGTCTCGTCCTCGATCGTCACGAAGATCGCATTGCCCTTGCCCGGCCGTTGCCGCACCAGCACCAGCCCGGCATTGCGGACAAACCGGGCATCCGGGGCGGCATTGGCATCCCGGCAGGTCAGGACCCGCTCGGCCTCCAGAACGGGGCGGAGAATGGCCATCGGATGGGCCTTCAGCGATAGCCGCAGCGTCTGGTAATCCGCCGCCACCTGCTCGCCCAGCGCCATCGCGGGCAAGGCAATGGCCGGCTCGGGCGCGAGTTCCGGCGCATCGGCCGCAAGGAAGAGCGGCAGCGGGGCATCATCCGGCAGGCGGCGGATCGCCCAGAGCGCCGCACGCCGGTCCAGCCCGAGCGAGCCGAACGCATCGGCATCGGCCAATAGCCGCAGCGAGCGCGCCTGCAGCCGGACGCGGCGGGCAATATCCTCGATCGTCGGATAGCCCATGCCGCGCGCCGCGACGAGGCGGCCAGCCTCGGCTTCCTGCAATCCATCGATCTGGCGGAACCCGAGCCGCAGCGCCAGGGCGCCGCGTGCATCGCGCTCCAGCGTATTGTCCCAGAAGCTGTGATTGAGATCGACCGGGCGGATCTCCACCCCATGCTCGCACGCGTCGCGGACGATCTGCGCCGGGGCATAGAAGCCCATCGGCTGGGAATTCAGCAAGGCAGCCGCGAAGATCGCGGGATGATGGCATTTCAGCCAGGACGAGATGTAGACCAGCTTCGCGAAGGAGGCGGCATGGCTCTCCGGGAAGCCGTAGCTGCCGAACCCCTTGATCTGCTCGAAGCAATTCTGCGCGAAGGCCCGGTCATAACCCCGCGCCACCATGCGCTCGACCATCTTGGCCTCGAAGAGATGGATCGTCCCGACATTGCGGAAGGTCGCCATGGCGCGGCGGAGCTGGTTCGCCTCCACATCGGAGAATTTCGCCGCCACCATGGCAAGCTGCATCGCCTGCTCCTGGAAGAGCGGCACGCCCATCGTCTTGCCGAGAACCTGGTGCAGCTCGTCCGCGGGGCCATGGTCCGGGGCAGGTGAGGGAAAGCTCACCCGTTCCAGCCCGGAGCGACGGCGCAGGTAGGGATGGACCATGTTGCCCTGGATCGGGCCCGGCCGGACGATCGCCACCTGGATGACGAGATCGTAGAAGACCTTCGGCTTCAGCCGCGGCAGCATGTTCATCTGCGCCCGGCTCTCGACCTGGAACACGCCGATCGAATCGCCCCGGGTCAGCATGGCATAGGTGGCGGGGTCATCCCGCGGGACATCCGCCAGCCCCCAGTCGATCCCCTCATGGGTGCGGAGTTCGTCCAGCGCCTTGCGGATGCAGGTCAGCATGCCCAAGGCCAGCACATCGACCTTCATCAGGCCGAGGGCGTCGATATCGTCCTTGTCCCATTCGATGAAGGTCCGGTCCTCCATCGCCGCATTGCCCACCGGAACCAGCTCGTCGAGCCGGCCCCGCGCCAGCACGAAGCCGCCGACATGCTGCGAGAGATGGCGCGGATAGCCGAGCAGGCGCAGCGCCAGCCGCACGGCCCGATCGATCATCGGATTATCAGGGTCGAGCCCGGCCTGGAGGATATGCTGGCGGCGGATATCCGTGCCCCAGCTGCCCCATTGCGTCGAAGCGAGCCGCGCCGTCACGTCCTCCGTCAGGCCGAGCGCCTTGCCCACCTCGCGGATGGCGCTGCGGGGCCGGTAGGTGATGACCGTGGCGGCAATGCCGGCGCGATGCCGGCCATAGCGGCTGTAGATATGCTGAATCACCTCCTCGCGCCGCTCATGCTCGAAATCGACATCGATATCCGGCGGCTCGCGGCGTTCCTCGGAAATGAAGCGGGCAAAGAGCAGGTTATGCTCATTGGGATCGACCGCGGTGATGCCGAGCACATAGCAGACGGCCGAATTCGCGGCCGAACCCCGCCCCTGGCAGAGGATGCCCTTGTCGCGCGCGACGCGGACAATATCGTGGATCGTGAGGAAATACCGGGCGTAATCCAGCTTGGCGATCAGGGCGAGCTCGGCCTGCAACTGGCCCTCCACCTTCGCCGGAACCCCCTCGGGATAGCGGATCGCCGCATGCCGCCAGGTGAGTTCCTCCAGCCAGCCCTGCGCATCCTTGCCGGGCGGAACCGGCTCGTCCGGATATTCATAGGTGAGCTGGTCGAGCGAGAACTCGATCCGGGCGAGAAAATGCTGCGTCTCGGCCAGGGCCTCGGGGCAATCCGCGAAAAGCCGCGCCATTTCCTGCGGCGGCTTGAGATGGCGCTCCGCATTGGCCTCCAGCCGCCGCCCCGCGCGCTCGATCGTCACGCCCTCGCGGATGCAGCTCATCACATCCTGCAGGTCACGATCCTCCGGCATCGCATAGAGCACATCATTGGTCGCCAGAAGCGGCACGCCGGCATGGGCCGCGATGACCTTGAGACGGGCGAGCCGGCGGCGGTCATCGCCCCGGCGATGCTGGCAGGCGCCGAGCCAGACCGCGCCCGGCGCCGCTGCGGCCAAAGCGGCCAGAGGCGCCGGCAGGCCCTCAAGCCGGGCCGGCGGCATCAGCACCAGCAGGAGATCACGTGGATCGGCCAGCAGGTCAGCGAGCAGGAGATGGCACTCGCCTTTCCCCGCCCGCCTTTTGCCGAGCGTGAGCAGCCGGCAGAGCCGCCCCCATCCGGCGCGGGTCTCCGGATAGGCGAGGAGATCCGGCGTGCCATCGGCAAAGACCAGCCGCGCGCCCACCACCAGCCGGAAGGCCGCGGCACGCGCCACGAGATCCTCCGGCGAATCCCCCGGGTTCATGCGCGGCAGGAACACGTAATCCCCCGGGGAGGACCCGTCCCGCAGCTTGAGCGGCGAGAGCGCGCCGGCCTCCTTCAGGTCGCGCAGGGCGGCATGCGCCCGCACCACCCCGGCGACGGTATTGCGATCCGCCACCCCGAGTCCCGAATGGCCAAGCCGCAGCGCCTGCAGCAGCAGGTCCGCCGCCGGCGAGGCCCCGCGCAGGAACGAGAAATTCGTTGCGGTTGCCAGTTCGGCATAGGCCGGCGCGCCCCTCATGCAAAAAGCCCATGCAGGAACCAGCGCGGCGGCTGGCCGGAATGGCCGTAAAAGCCCTGCCGGAAGACCCAGAAGCGCCGCCCCTCCGCATCCTCGATCCGGTAGTAATCCCGGGCGAGCGTGCCCGGCTCCACCCGCCACCATTCCGGTGCGATCCGCTCCGGCCCTTCGGCGCGCGCCACCTCGTGCAGCACACGGCGCCAGCGGAACCGCAGGGGCGGGCCATCAGGCACCTCGGCGAGAGCCTCGATCGCCTGGGGCGGATCGAACAGGCGGATCGGCCGGCGCGGCCCCTCCCCCGGCTCGGGCTCCGGCCAGAGCGACATCACGGCCCCCCGCTGCGCCGGCACGAACCGCGCCGCCCGCACCGGATCATGCGTGTCCTCGGCTTCGGCACGCAGCACCCGCGCCGCACCGAACCGGGTGCTGAGCCGGTCGATCAGGTCTTCCAGCGCCAGATCCTCGAGGCGATGGCCGTCGAAATCCGGCTGGACCTGGCCGAACGCCTCGCTGGCCAAGACGGCCAGACGAACGGAATCGAAGCCGAATCCGGGATCGATCGGATCGGCCAGCGCCTCGATCCTCAGGGCGAAGAGCCGTTCGATGACCGCCGGATCGCGGCAGGCATGGCCGGTTTCCACCACCAGCCTTTGCACCCGCCCGTCGCTCCGGAACAGGCTGAGCTCGAACCGGCGCCCGCCCTCGCCCCGCGCCTCGAGCATCCGGGCGAGATCGCCGGCCAGGCGCTTTACAAGGGCGAGGATGGCCTCGAGCGCCAACAGCGGCTCGGGAAAATGCCGCTCGGCCAGGCATGCCGGCACGTGCCGCAGCGGCGTGATCCGGGCATTGTCCTGCCCGAGCACGCGCCGCAGCTTCGCGACCAGCCCCGCCCCGAACCGGGCCGCCAGTACACCGGGCGGGCAGGCCTCGAGCGCGGCGAGATCCTTCAGCCCCGCACGGTTGAGCGCCAGCAGGACCTCCTCCCCGGCCTCCAGCGCCGCTACCGGCAGGGCCCGCGTTTCCGCCCCGACCGCCGAGAGGCAATCCGCACCGCCGAACCGCGCCAGCGCCCGGGCGGCATCCGGCGTGGGCGCCAGCGCCAGGACAGGCATATGGCCCCGCTGGCGCAACCGGTGGCGGATCCGGCGCATCAGCCCGGCTTCGCCGCCGAAAAGATGCGCACATCCCGTAATATCAAGCATCAGCCCGTGGGGCGGGTCGAGCGCCACCATCGGCGTGAACATCTCGCTGTCGGCCGCCAGTGCGGAAAGCGCCGCCGCATCGCGGGCCGGATCGGCCGGATGGACGATCAGGCCGGGCAGCCGTGCCCGGGCATCGGCCAGGGTCATGCCGGGATTGAGGCCGAGGGCGAGGCCGCGCGCATCCACCGAGGCGAGCCGCATCGCGCCACGCTGCATCTCGGTCAGGACAAGCGGCGGACTATCCGGCCTGGCGGAGGCCGGAATCCGCCCGCTCGTCCGCAGGATCTCGGTCGGCAGGAAGGGCAGGAACAGCGCGAGATAGCGATGCCCCGCCGGATTGCGGTCGGTCATGCCGGTAGTTTTGGGCGGCGGGCCCGGCATGACGGGATTCGAAGACGGCTCGGTCACGGTTCCACTCCACGCACCATTCACGGAGATCGAGCCCCTGGCGATGCTTCAGCAGCCGGAGGCGGAAACAGGGTGGCCCCGGCGCCCGCGCCTCCAGCGCGCGGGAAAGGCCCGGCCGCACCTGCCAGCGCGTTGTCGCGGCGCTGGGGGTGGCGGGCGCGGCCACGCGCATCATCAGGATCGGCAGCGCCGAATCCTGCGCGGCCAGGGCCAGCCGCCGGCTGCTCGTCAGGTCGAAGGCGCGATGATCACCCCAGAATTCGAGGAGCACCGCCCCCAAAGCCGGGCAGCGAGCCGCCTCGACCCCGGCCTGCAGCAGGCTGACGACATCGCGCGCCCGGACCACCACAAGCCGGGCAGGATCGAAGCCCAGTTCCGGCAGACCCGCCGGATAGAGCGCCCCGGTCTCCCGCTCGAGGAAGTCCTGCCGCACCAGCACGATCGGCCGCGTTTCCGCTGCCCGGCGGGCAAGGGCGAGCATCAGCCCGCCCGCTGCCGCGGCATCCGCACCCTCGATCGCATGGAATTCATGCAGGGCCCCGCGGGCGAGGCCACCCTGCAGCGCCTCGTCCAGCGCCGGCAGGCCAAAGGAGACCCGCGCCGGAAAGTGGGCCGGATCCGCCGGCAGGGTTCGGTCGGAGAGCAGCGCCCGGGCCAGCCGGACGCGTCGGAATGCAAGATCCGCCGAGGAATCGGCCATCGAGGCAGGCATGATTCTGTTCCTGTTATGTTCTAATATAAGAACAGGGAACGGGACGGAGTCAAGCGCCTGGACCGCCTGTCTGACGGAGCAGACAGATCCTGTCCGATCGGAAAACGGCTAGCCGGCCGTGGCCTCGGCCTTCTGGCCGGCCATGCCGAGTTTCTCGGCCACCATCCGCACGAGATCGCCGCGCACGGCCTCGATATGGTCCCGCAGGAACGTGCAGGCCTCGGCGAAGGCGCCCTCCCGGCAAAGCGTGCGCAGATGGGCATGGTCGGATTCGGCGCGGCGCATGGCGGGCAGCGTCGCCAGCTGCAGCCGGGTATATCGCTCGCTTACCTGCAGCAGCCCGGCCACGATCCCCTCGGTCCGCGGCAATTCGGCACGGGCATAAAGCGCGAGATGGAAGCGCGCATTGAGCACGCCGAACTGGCTGGTGTCCCGCGCGGCGATCGCGGCCGAGAAGGCGGCATGCATCTCGTCCACCCGCTCGAAATCCTTCGCGGCGAGACGCGGCCCGGATTGCGCTAGCAGCCGCGGCTCGAGCATCAGCCGGAGATCGAACACATCGTTGATCTCCTCGAGCGACAGCCCGGAAACCACGGCACCCTTGTGAGGAATGATCCGCACCAGCCCTTCGGCTTCCAGCTGGAACAGCGCCTCTCGCACGGGAATGCGGCTGACCCCGTATTGCTCGGCCAGGAAATCCTGCCGCAGCTGCGTGCCGGCCTCATGGGTTCCGTCGAGGATGGATTGCCGCAACTGCTCGACGATGGCCGAGGACAGGGTGCGATGCTTGAGGGAGCTGGCCATAAAGGAACTCTCGCAAAGGGGGAGCGGTGCAGAACCATGAAAGTTCTTCCATGCCACCAATCGGCCCCGCGGAAAAGCGGGCTGCATGCCGATCCCTCACCGGGGGTGGTGATCCGGCCTTGAATCCCGGTTCGGGTTTGCTAGGGTCCCCGCTGCTGTTTCCTTGCGGTCCTGCCTTATTCCGGGAGTTCCTGAGATGATCCGTTCCTGGCTTCGCGCCTCGCTCGTCTGCGCCCTCGCCCTCGCCGCCCCGCTTGCGGCCCGGGCCCAGCAGGAACTGAAGATCTTCAACTGGTCCGATTATGTCGACCCGGCCGTACTGGACGCCTTCACCAAGGAAACCGGGATCAAGGTTGTCTACGACACGTTCGACCAGATGGAAGCGGTGGAAACCAAGCTCATGGCCGGCAAGACCGGCTATGACCTCGTGGTCGTCACGGCTTCGTTCCTGCCCCGGCATATCCCCCTGAAGCTCTACACCGAGCTGGATCGGTCGAAACTGCAGAACCTCCAGCATATGTGGCCGGAAATCACGAATCGCCTCGCCAAATACGATCCCGGCAACAAATATGCCGTCAACTACATGTGGGGCACCACCGCGATCGGCTACAACACGAAGAAGATCAAGGAGCGTCTTGGCGCCGATGCGGTGATCGACAGCTGGTCGATCGTCTTCGATCCGGAAAAGCTCAAGAAGCTTGCCTCCTGTGGCGTCCATGTGCTCGACGCGACCGAGGAAATGTTCCCGGCGGCGCTGCGCTATCTTGGTCTTGACCCGGATTCGAAGAAGGAAGCTGACCTGCGCAAGGCCGCCGACCTGCTCGCGAAGATCAAGCCAAGCATCCGCAAGTTCCATTCCTCGGAATACATCAATGCCCTGGCGAATGGCGATATCTGCCTCGCCGTCGGCTATTCGGGCGATATCCTCCAGGCCCGCAAGCGCGCCAAGGAAGCCAAGAACGGCGTCGAGGTGGCCTATGCCATCCCGAAGGAAGGCGCTCTGATGTGGTTCGACAGCTTTGTCATCCCGAATGATGCCGGCAACAAGGACGCGGCCTACAAGTTCATCGACTTCGTCAACCGGCCGGAAATCGCCGCGAAGAACTCGAATTTCATCCAGTATGCCTCCGGCAACCTTGCCGCGCAGAAGCATCTCGATGCCGAGATCCTCAATGATCCGGGCATCTACCCGCCGGCTGCCGTCCTGTCGCGTCTCTATACGATCACGCCCTATGACGAGAAGACGCAGAAGGCCGTCAACCGGCTCTGGACCCGCGTGAAGACCGGCCGCTGAGCGCCGGACATGGCGCGAAAATCGCTCGGGAACATCCGGCGCTCCTTCGCGCCCTGGGCGGATCCGGCTGCAACCCCGCTGGTGCGTTTCGACGGTGTCACCAAGCGCTTTGGCGACATCACGGCGGTGAGCGATCTCTCGCTCACCCTCTATCCGGGCGAGTTCCACGCCCTGCTCGGCCCGTCTGGCTGCGGCAAGACCACGCTGATGCGCATGCTCGCCGGCTTCGAGCCCCTGGATTCCGGGCGGATCCTGCTGGACGGGCAGGATCTGGCCGGCATTCCGCCCCATCTCCGGCCGACCAACATGATGTTCCAGTCCTATGCGCTCTTCCCGCATATGAGCGTCTTCGACAACATCGCCTTCGGCCTCCGGCAGCAGGGCCTTCCGCGCGAGGCGATTGCCGCGCGCGTCGCCGAGATGCTCGCGCTCGTGAAGCTTGAGGGTTTCGCCGGCCGCCGGCCCGACCAGCTGTCCGGCGGGCAGAAGCAACGCGTCGCCCTCGCGCGGGCGCTGGCGCGCCGGCCCAAGGTGCTGCTGCTGGACGAGCCTCTCGGAGCGCTCGACAGGAAACTGCGCGAGGAAACGCAATACGAGTTGATGGACCTGCAGGCCGAACTGGGCCTGACCTTCCTGATGGTCACCCATGACCAGGACGAAGCGATGGCCATGGCCGACCGGATCTCGGTCATGGAACGCGGCCGCATCGCCCAGGTCGGGGCCCCGGAGGAGATCTACGAGATGCCGGCCAATCGCTACGTGGCCGAATTCGTAGGCGATATCAATGTGTTCGAAGGCGTTGTCGCCAGCGTCGACGGCGAGATCGTCCGCCTCGACAGCGCCGCCGGCCTGCTGATCCTTGACGACCCGGCCCCCGGCCTCGCACCCGGCCAGAAGGCCAGCCTCGCCTTGCGCCCGGAAAAGATCGACATCCTCACCGCCGAACCCGACGGGCCCGGCAACAAGGCGGCCGGGGAAATCTGGGATATCGGCTATCTCGGTGATTTCACCATGGTTCAGGTCAAGCTGGACGGCGAAGCCGGGCAGCTCGTCAAGGTCGCGCTGCCCAATCGCAGCCGCAAGACCGAAACCCCGATCGCCTGGGATGACCGGGTCTGGCTTTCCTGGGATGTCGAGGCCGGCATCCTGCTGCGCGGCTAGGGCAATGGCCACGGGCACCCCCCTCCCCGGACGGGGCTGGCCGGCGCCGCGCTGGCTCGTCGTGGCGCTGCCCTATGCCTGGCTGCTCGCCTTCTTCCTTCTGCCCTTCCTGATCGTCCTGCGGATCGCCCTGTCGGACACGGCCCGCGCCCTCCCGCCCTATGCCCCGCACTGGACCGGCTGGGGCGAGGCGTGGAATTTCCTGCAGGCACTCGATCTCGAGAGCTTCGCGACCCTGCTGGGTGACAGCCTTTATCTGGACGCCTATCTCTCCTCGCTGCGGATCGCGGCCACCGCCACGCTGATCGCGCTGCTGATCGCCTTCCCGCTCGCCTATGCCATGGCCTCCGCACCGCGGCGCTGGCAGCCGGCCCTGCTGATCCTCGTCATCCTGCCCTTCTGGACCTCCTTTCTGATCCGGGTCTATGCGTGGATGGCCATCCTGCGGCCGGAAGGCGTGCTCGATGCCCTTCTCCGGAGCCTCGGCCTGATCGACCAACCGCTGGCGCTGATGAATACCGAAACGGCCGTGTTGATCGGCATGGTCTATTCCTACCTGCCCTTCATGGTCCTGCCGATCTACACTTCGCTGGAAAAGCTGGACCGCAGCCTGCTCGAGGCCGCAGCCGATCTCGGCGCCACGCCGTTCCGGCGCTTCGTCTCGATCGTGATTCCGCTCGCCCGGCCGGGCATCTATGCCGGATGCTTCCTCGTCTTCGTGCCGGCCATCGGGGAATTCGTCATCCCCGACCTGCTCGGCGGCCCGGAAACCCTGATGATCGGCAAGGTGCTCTGGACGGAATTCTTCTCGAACCGCGACTGGCCCCTCGCCTCGGCCGTGGCGATCCTGCTCCTGCTGATCCTGGCCGTTCCGCTGCTGGCCTACCAGCGTTTCGCGCGGAAGGAGGCAGCATGAATCGGCTCCGCGCCCCGCATCTCCTTGCCCTCGTCTTCGGCATCGCCTTCCTCTACCTGCCGATCCTCGTGCTGGTACTCTATTCCTTCAATGCCTCGCGGCTGGTGACCGTCTGGGGCGGGTTCTCCACCCGCTGGTATGCGGCCCTGTTGCAGAACCAGGCCCTGCTCGATGCGGCCTGGCTCTCCCTGAAAGTGGCGCTCGTCTCGGCCAGCCTCGCCACGATCCTCGGCCTGCTCTCCGCGCTGGCGCTGGCCCGGTCCGGGCGTTTTGCCGGCCGCACGCTCTTTGCAGGCATGATTGCCGCGCCCCTCGTCATGCCGGAGGTGATCACCGGCCTGGCCCTTCTCCTGCTGTTTGTCGGGATGGATGCCGAACGCGGCTTCTGGACCGTGACGATCGCCCATGTCACCCTTACGGCCTGTTTCGCGACCATCGTCATCCAGTCCCGGCTCGTCATGCTCGACCGCAGCCTCGAGGAAGCCGCCCAGGACCTTGGCGCAACCCCGCTCCGCGTCTTTTTTGCCATCACCCTGCCGATGATCGCCCCGGCCATCCTCGCGGGCTGGCTGCTGGCCTTCACGCTCTCGCTCGACGATCTCGTCCTCGCCTCCTTCACCTCCGGCCCAGGCTCGACAACGCTGCCGATGCGGATTTATTCCTCTGTCCGGCTTGGCGTGACGCCGGAGATCAACGCCGCCTCGACATTGCTCATCACGCTGGTCGCCACAGTTGTGGTGCTTGCCTCGCTGCTGATCAAGCGCGATGCTCTGGCCCGCACGTGACCTCTCGCCCCATGAGCGCCGCCGGATGCCGCTTCTGACCCCCCTCGTCTTCTGGCTGCTCGCCGCCCTCACGCTGAAACATTTCCTGGCCGATTTCGTCCTCCAGAACCGCTGGATGGCCTCGGGCAAGGAAGCGCAATCCGGCTGGACCCTGCCGCTCGCCTGCCATGCCGGCCTCCATGGCCTCGGCACGACCCTGATCGCCATCGCCTTCGTTCCGGAGGGTTGGTGGCTGGGCCTGGCGGATTTGATCATCCATGCCGCGATCGACCGGGCGAAGGCGCTTGTCGGGCGGCACTTCCGTCTCGAACCCGAAGCCCCGGCCTACTGGTGGCTGTTCGGCTTCGACCAGTTTCTCCACCAGGTGACGAACCTGCTGCTCGGCGCGGCCATGATCTGGCTAATGGTCAACTGAGCATGCTCACCGCATCTCGCCGGCGCGCCGCCGCCCGAGCTGCCGCTCGCCGATGAAGAGCTGGATCAGGCCGATCGCCGCGATCATCAGCACGATCAACACTGACGAATACGCAATGGCGATTCCGTAATCCCCGTTGATCGCCCGGTTGATGATGAAGACCGTGGCCATCTCGTATTGCGCCGACGTGAGGAAGATCACGGCGGACACCGTAGTCATGGCCCGGACGAAGGCATAGACCAAAGCCGTGACGATAGCCGGCTTGAGCAGCGGCAGGATAACCCGGAACAGCGTCTGCACCGTGCTGGCCCGGAGCGTTGCCGAGGCTTCGTCCAGGGAGCGGTCGAGCTGGCTCATCGCCGCCATGCCGGAACGCACACCGACTGGCAGGTTCCGGAAAATGAAGCACAGGACGAGGATGATCGCCGTCCCGGTAATCTCCACCGGCGGGAGGTTGAAGGTGAGGATATAGGCCACACCGATCACCGTGCCGGGCACGCAGAAAGTGAGCATCAGCGCGAATTCGAGGAGGGTCCGGCCCCGGAAGCTCTGCCGCGAGAGCAGCCAGGCGGCGAGCAGGCCGAGCCCTGCCGTCAGCGGCGCGGCCACCAGCGCCAGCTGCAGGGTGGTAACGAGCGAACTCCACGCCCCGCCGGAGAAGAGCAGTCCATTCGGTGTCTGCTCGATCGCGAAGGCCCGGCCGAAATGCGCAAGCGTCGGCGTCCAGTCACGGCCCCAGACCTTCACGAAGCCTCCCGCAAGCGCGAGGCAGTAGACGATCACGGTCAGCAACGCCCAGGGCAGCGCGATGGCGAAGGCGAGCCGGCGGATGCCGGCCGGCAGCGCAGCCGGGAGCCCGGCATCCCCCTTGCCCGTCATCGACACATAGGAGGCCCGCCCGATAACGCGCCTCTGGCCGAGGAAGGCCGCCAACGCGAAGGCCAGCAGGATCATGGCCAGCATCCCGGCCCGCCCGAAATCGGCCTGCGCTCCGACAACGGCAAAGAAAATTTCGGTCGAAAGGACGCCGAAGGACCCGCCGAGCAGGATCGGATTGCCGAAATCGGCAAGGCTCTCGACGAACACGACCAGCCAGGCATTGGCGAGGCCCGGCCGCATCAGCGGCAGCGTCACTGAACTGAACGTCCGCATCGGTGAGGCCCGCAGTGTCTGCGAAGCTTCCTCGAGCGTCGGCGAAAGCCCCTGCACCACGCCGATCAGGACGAGGAAGGCCGTTGGCGTGAACGAGAAGACCTGCGCCAGCCAGACCCCGTTCATGCCATAGATCCAGCGCCCGAGATCGAGGCCGCTGACCGCCGCGACGATCTGGTTGACCAGCCCCGCGCGGCCGAAGATCAGGATCAGGCCAAGGCCGATCACGAAGGGCGGCGTGATGATCGGCAGGATCGTCAGCAGCCGCAATCCCTTGCCGAACCGGAACCCGGTCCGCGTGACGACGAGCGCGAAGCAGAGGCCCAGCACGGTGCAGGCGGTCGCCGTGCTGATGCCGAGCGCCAGCGTGTTCCACGCGACACCGCAGCTGCCCCCCTGGCCGAGGCAGGCCAGGCTCCAGATCTTCGGGCTGAAGACACGCTCGGCCAATGCCTGGCTGGCGCTCAGCCCCGCAGGAAGCGTGAAGGTCTGCGCGAAAATAGTCAGCACCGGCCAGACCGTGAAGAGCAGGATGCAGGCTGCGAGGCCCAGAACCGCCCCTGCCACGAACCGGTCGCCCCCGAACGCGCCACGCAACGCCAGCCCCTGCGCGAGCAGGGCCCCGAACCCGAGGCTGGCCAGCGTGCCGCCGAACCCCATCCCGAATTGCCGGGCCTCAAGCGCCCCGAACCATGCCGCCAGGACGGGATAGGTCCAGCCGCGAATGCCGATGAACCAGCCCTGCAGGGCGATGGCTGCAAGCCCGGCCAGACCGGCCCCGATCAGCCAGGCCCCGCGCCGCCGCCGGTCAAACCCGGGGAGAAGCCCGGGAAGGGCAAGCAAGGCTGCCGCGATGACAGGCCAGAACCAGAAGCGGCCATGGCGGAAAGCCTGTGCCAGCGCGCTGGCGGAATCGGCGTCATGCTCGAACAGGGCATCCGGCCGCCACAGGCCCGATCCATCCTGCAGCATATGCCAGGGCCAGGCGGCAAGGCCGGCCACCAGCAGCAGCCACCAGCCTGCGAGGATGCGCTCTCCCCGGCGCATCATGCAGCGGGATTACTGGCCGACCGGGCGCGACCCGATCTCGCGATCCCAGCGGGCGAGGATCTCGCGGCGTTTGGCAGCCGCCCCGAAGGTCTTGAAATCATAGTCGATCAGCTTGAGCTTCGCCGTATCGGGGATCCGGTCATCCGGCTTGGCCCCTTTATGCGCGGGAATGTGGAACTGCCCGATCGAGGCCGAGATATCCTGCGCCGCCGCGGTGAGATACCAGTCGTAGAAGCGCTTCGCCGCCGCCTCGTTCCGGCTGCCCTTGATCAGCGACATCCCCGCCACCTCGTAGCTCGTCCCCTCGGCCGGGAACACGATATCAATCGGGAAGCCGCGCGCCTTGTCGGTGGGAATGTCGAAATTGAAGCCGATCGACACCCCGCTCTCGCCCTGCGCCACTGCTTTCTGCGGCGCCGAACCCGACCGGGTATAGGAGTTCACATTCGGATGCATCTTGCCGAGGAAGGCAAAGGCCTGATCCTCGCCCATCAACTGCACCAGCCCGGCAACAATCGTATAGGCCGTCGAGGAGGAATTCGGATTCGGCATCTGGATCTCTCCCTTGAGCTTGGGATCCAGCAGGTCGTTCCAGTTCTTCGGCGGCGCGAAGCCCTTCTTCGTTGCCACAGCGCTGTTATGCACCAGCCCGATGATCCCGGAGGACACGCCCACCGTGAATCCGTTGGCCTGCTCATGGGCCCGAACGGCCCAGGGATGCAGGTCCTTCATGTTCGGCGAGGCATATCTGGCAAGCAGGCCCTCCTCGGCCGCGGCCATATGCGCCTCGACTGACCCCCCGAACCAGATATCGGTGCGTGGATTCTGCGCTTCAGCCCGGATCTGCGCGAGGATCTCGCCGCCGGATTTCCGCGCCATATTGACCTTGATCCCGGTATCTCGCTGGAATGCCGCGACAATCGCCTCGCACCATTCCGCTACCGGCGCGCAGAGGATATTGACCTGCTGCGCGGCTGCCGGCACCTGCCCGGCCAGCACGAGAAGGGCTGCGCCGGCGATTTTCCCGATGACACTCCTGTTGAAGAAATTCTTCCCGATCCCCGGCTTGCCCCTGAAATGGCGCGCGATCACGTCTTCGGCCCTGCTCATCCTAGCTCTCTCCTCTCGAACCCGGATCCCCGGCCTGGTCGACCCCTTCCGGCACCCGTCGGCCATCCGGCGCGTCACCTGACGGTCCGGCATCCCGTCGCCGGCCAAATTCACGCCGAAACCCCTGCATGACCAGCGTGCGAAATCGGGCCTTACCGCGTCAAGGCCTTTATCTTGCTGGCAAAGCGGAATCCTCATTTCGCAGTCTGGCCAGACTGACAAACCGCCATCGCGCCCGTGTCGCACCCGCCCGGCCACGAGCCGTCCGGCGGGGTGTTACCTTCGCCGCGCACGACGCGCGGATGCAAGCGCCCGAGACCGGACGCCGCTGGACGTTTACGGACGCAAAATCATTGATTTATCGAGATTTTCCAGACGTTTACGGACAATTTCGGACGTCTGTGGAGGGGAAAGTGGTGCCCCGTGTTGAATAAAGATGCGAACATTTATGTAATTGATATTACGAGATAAAGTTTTGGCTTCTTCCATGGCGCCAGTTTGGTTCCTCTTCTGGGAACCAAACCACCGTTGAAGTCGAGGGGCCTTTGGTCAGGTTAGCGCCCCCTTTGCGGTCGCTCGGGGCGATTCCCGCGCGCCCCAAAAGCTGCCAATGGCAAATGCCTGCAAGGCGAAAACCTCAGCTGTCGTCACGCAAAGGGGTTCGGCACGAACATCTCACGCCTTTGCTGTCCGGGTTCGTGCAGAGCGCCTTCCTTGCCAGGTTTCATCCGCGACACGGCGCAGTTTCAGGATGGGGCCGATTGCGGTGGGCCAGCGATGGCCAGTGCGATCGCAGCCAGGAGCTGGTCTTCACTGAAGGGCTTGCGCAGCATTCCCGCCGGATCCCGTGTCCTGCCGGGATGAATAGCGGATCCCGTTACAAAAAGGTGGGGTACCATCCGGTCGCGCAGGATCCTTCGGACTGCCATCGTGCCACTGCCCTCGCGCAATCCGAGATCGGCGATGATCATTTCAGGCAGCAGGCGTTCGGCCATGGAAACCGCGTCATTCTCGGTGCCGGCAATGCCGCAGACCTGATGGCCGATCTGGGAGAGCAACTCGGCGTAGAGCATCGCGATCATGGCATCATCCTCGACGACGAGGATGTTGAGGCTGCGGGCGGTATTCACCCGGCTGCAGGCGCCGCCTTCATTGATCCAGCGATCCAGCTGGCCGTCGAACGGGGCATCCGTCATGCCTTTGGCGGTGAATGGGACCCGACAAGCCAGAGCTGCTGGTCGATGTTGCGCAGGATTTCCACGAACAGATCAGCGGTGCCGGCATCGCCGATCTGGGCGGCGCGTGCCGCAGCGCCGCGGACCGATTCCCCGAAAGTTGCGAGGGCACCGCAGATCACGAAGACATGCTTCGCCTCGTCGTCAACCTGCTTGGGATAGGGCAGAAGGAAGGACCGGGACGTTGCGTTCTGGATCGTCCCTTCCGCAGCGCCGCCGAGGACACGGACCCGCTCCGCGAGCTGATCCGTGAACGCGTCAACCACCGAGGCGACAAGGTCGAACAATGTGTGCAAGCCATAGAAGGCCGGTCCCTCGATATTCCAATGGGCATGCTTGACCTGGCCTTTAAGGTCGATGGAGGCAGCCAGATGCGTATTGAGGAGCTCGACAGATTGTCGACAGATCGATTCCTCGAGTGAATTCCGGGTGACTGGCATAGCGAAACACCTCTCTGATGGGCGGGTCCCGCCCTGTCCCCGTGGCCCGTGTACCGGACGGGGGCCAAAGATCACGGACCACGGGCAGGGATGCAGCGCGTCCGGACGCGCGGCAATCCTGGTCAGCGGGGGGCTGGCAGGGAGAGGCTAGGCTGGATGGTGCCGGGCCGGCAGCCTCGGATTCTACCCAGGCCCGGCGCTATCGGGCGCATGCCGAATTCCTGCCCGCCAGCGCTGCAATCATGGTAGGAAGACAAAGGTTCTCAAACGAACTTGCCATGGGAAAGAGGCGCCGTGCCCAACGAAACACAACGGCCCTCCGGACCCCCGGAAATGACTGCCCGTTTCGGCCAGGGACATTCTCTGGACGGCCTCCGCCCTGGCCCGGAGCCACAAGCTGTTGTTGCAATCGGCTCATCGGCGGGTGGGCTGGAAGCGTGCAGCCATCTCCTCGAGGCGATGCCGGCCCAGCACCGGCTGGCGCTGATCATGGTCCAGCATCTCGACCCGAGCCACCGCAGTCTCATGGTTGACCTGCTGGCGCGACACACCTCGATGCCCGTGCTGGAGGCGGTTGACGGGATGCCGATCCTCGCCCGGCATGTCTATGTCATTCCTCCGGGCACCTACCTCTCGATCAGCCACCGGCGATTGCAACTCTCGGGCGCAGACCGGTTGCATGGCGCGCGGATGCCCTTCGATGTTCTCCTGCAATCTCTGGCCAAGGCCTTCGGTCATCGAACGATCGCGGCCATCCTTTCCGGAACCGGTGCCGATGGCTCGGCGGGTCTGGTGGCCGTGAAGGAAGCCGGCGGTCTTGTCCTGGCCCAGGCGCCGGAAGAGGCGGCTTTCGACGGCATGCCGCGCAATGCCATGGCCACGGGCAAAGTGGACCGCGTGATCCGCGTGGCGGAAATGCCAACGCTGGCTGTCCTTCATGCCCAGCATGTCAGCATGCAGGATACCGTTGAAAGTGCCCTCCTTGCCGAGGGGATGTCGCCCCAACCGGAGGAGGAGGATGCGGTTGCCGGCATCATCGCCGTGCTGCGCCGGAAGACGGCTCATGACTTTTCCGGATACCGGAGAGGGACGATCCATCGCCGGATCCAGCGTCGCATCGCCGCGACGGGAAGCAGCGATATCGGGATCTACCGGAAGCTTCTCGAGCGCGACGATGCCGAGCGGCTGATCCTGGCCAACGAGATCCTGATCAACGTGACCGCCTTCTACCGTGACCCGAAGGCCTTTGCATTGCTCGAGAATGACATCATCCCGCAGACACTCCGCCAGCACCCGGATGACGAGCCTTTCCGTGTCTGGATCGCAGGATGCAGCACCGGCGAGGAAGCCTATTCGATCGCCATCCTGCTGCTCGACGCGATTGCGGTCTCGGGGCGGCCGATCAAGCTGCAGATCTTTGCATCCGATGCCGATGCCAGCGCGGTTGCGCATGCCCGGGAGGGGCTCTATCCGACCGCAGCGGTCGAGAAGCTGCGCCCCGAACAGGTCCAGCGCTATTTTGTGCCGCTCGGCGACTCGTATCGGGTCAAGCCGGACCTGCGCGGCCTGGTCGTGTTCACCGAGCAGGATATCCTTGTTGATCCGCCATTCTCGCGTCTTGACTGGATCTCCTGCCGCAATCTCCTGATCTATCTGGCGCCCCCGGCGCAGGAGAAGGTCATATCGCTTATCCATTTCGCGCTCAAACCCGGCGGCCTCCTGCTGCTGGGAAGCGCAGAGGCTCCCGGTCCTCTCGAGAGCCGATTCACGGCAATAGCCAAAGCCGAAAGGATCTACCGGAAAGCCAGCATTGGACCTGTGACAGGTTCGGGCGTGTTCCGGACCGGTCTCGATTGGCAACGCCCGGGCGGAAGACCGCCCCTGCGCGCGACGTTGACCGCCAAGACGGGGCTGGCCGCCGAGATCTGCCGGCAGAACCTGATCGATGCCTTCGTGCCGCCCTCGATCCTGATCAATGCCGCCCGCGAATGCCTTTATTCGGTCGGCGCGATCGGCGATTTTGTCGACCTTTCCCGCGGCTATCCGCCCGAGGATGTCATCGACATCCTTCCGCCGGGGCTCCGGGTCCGGCTGGTTTCCGCCCTTGTCCCGGGCGGTTCCGCAGATGCGACCCGGATCGACGGGGGCCTGGACCGGGCCGGCAATGGCTTCACCGTGGAGATCCGCCATCTTCAGGCCGAACAATCCGGGCTCGTCCTGCTCTCCTTCCTGTCCCGGACAGCCTTGCCGGCTGCCCTGCCGTCCGTATCAGAACCGCAAAGCGCATCTCCGGTTGTCGAGCGACAGCTGGCGCAGACCCGAGCAGAGTTGATGGAGGCCGTAAGGGCCCTCGAGGTGATGGCGGCGGAACACAAGGCGATCGAACTCGAGGCGTTGTCGGTCAACGAGGAGTTCCAGGCCACCAACGAGGAATTGCTTGCCTCGAAGGAGGAACTGCAATCTCTCAATGAAGAGCTGAGCGCATTGAACAGCCAGTTGCAGGAAACGCTGGAACGGCAACGGGCAACGGCCAATGACCTGCAGAACATCCTGCACAGCACCGATGTCGCGACCCTTTTTCTCGATCTCGATCTGAATATACGCTACTTCACTCCAGCAACGCGCGCACTGTTCCGCGTCATCCATGGCGATATCGGACGTCCCCTCGCGGATCTCGCTTCCCGGGCTTTCGATCCCGGCCTCGTGGACGATGCCCGGCAGGTCCTTGAAGATCAGCAGCCTCGGGAATCCGAGATCACGACCGTGACCGGGGATTGGTTCATCCGTCGGATCTTGCCGTACCGCTCCGAGACCGAGGCGGTGGAAGGTCTGGTGATCACCTTCACCAATATCTCGGATCGCAAGGGCATTGCCTCGGCACTCGAAGCAGCCAAGGCCGAAGCTGAAACCGCAAATATGGCCAAGTCGCGTTTTCTTGCCGCTGCGAGCCATGACCTTCGCCAGCCCCTCCAGTCGCTCGCCCTTCTGCATGGATTGCTCGGCCGGCATGTCGAGAACGACAAGGGCAAGCACCTCATCCAGCGCTTCGGCCAGGTGCTGCTGACGATCAACAGCATGATGAACACCCTGCTCGACATCAACCAGATCGAGGCCGGCATTGTCGTCCCGGAGATTGTCAGCTTTCCGGTCAATGACCTGCTGGTTCGCATGCGGGATGATTTCCTTTCCAATGCGCAATTGCAGAAGCTGGAACTGCGTATTGTCGAATCATCCAGGATCATCCGCTCCGATCCGCGCCTCCTGGAACAGATCGTCCGCAATCTGATCTCTAACGCTCTTAAATATACCCGGCGCGGGAAGATCCTGATTGGCTGCCGCCAGAAGCAGGGCAAGCTGTCCATCGAGATCTGGGATACCGGGATCGGCATTCCGCAGGATCAATTGCAGGCGATCTTCCAAGAATATCATCAGATCAACAACGATGCCCGGGAGCGCAACCGCGGTCTCGGACTGGGGCTTGCGATTGTCCAGCGGCTCGGTGCGCTGCTCGGTCATCCGATAGGTGTCCGTTCGCGCCTCGAACATGGTTCGGTCTTTGCGGTCGAGGTGGCGCTGACCCCGGAAAACGACGCTACCGAACGCCTGGCCTCACCAACGCCACAAGCCGCCCCGCTGGCTGGCCGGGCTGGCCATATCGTGATCGTCGAGGATGATCCGTCGATCAGCGATCTGCTGGCTATGCATCTGTCGGGCGACGGGCACCGGGTCGAGGTCTTTTCCGACGGTCATGCCCTGATCGCCAGAAAGGCAGAGCCGGATCTACGGCCGGATCTGGTGCTGGCGGATTACAACCTGCCCAATGGTCTCGATGGCCTGGCGCTGACCCGTCAGCTGCGCGAGCAATTCGGGCAAGCCCTTCCCGTCGTCATCCTGACGGGGGATGTCTCGTCCGAAACGTTGCAACGCATCGCCGCGGCAGGTGCCGTGCATCGCAACAAGCCGGTTTCGATGCGCGATCTCTCGGAAACAATCCGGATGCTGCTCGCCGTTCCGATGCCCGCGCCCCTCAAGCCCCTCGAGGCCCCGGCTGAAGGCCCCCTATCCGATCGGATCCTCGTGGTCGATGATGATGCTGCCCTCCGCGAGCAACTTCATGCGGGGCTGCTCGATGCCGGCCTCGGACCCGTAGAATTCGAATCCGGGGAAGCGCTGCTGGCTTCGGGGCAAATTGCCAGCGGGACCTGCCTCCTGCTGGATGCCTATCTTCCCGGAATGAGCGGCCTCGACCTGCTCCGTCAGATCCGGCAGGCAGGGCACGCGATCCCGACCATCATCATGACGGGGCATTCCGATGTGGCGATGGCCGTCGCGGCGATGAAGGCCGGCGCGTCGGATTTCATCGAGAAGCCAGTCCGGCTTCCGGAATTGCTGGCCTCCATCAAGGTGGCGCGAAGTGCCGGTCAGGAAGCCAGCCGGGAGCAGGATATCCGCGCCACGGCGCAAAAGCGGCTCGCCGGGCTTACGCCCCGGCAACGGGATATCATGGCGCGCGTGCTGGAGGGGCACCCAAGCAAGAACATCGCCGCTGATCTGCGCATCAGCCAGCGCACGGTGGAGAACCACCGTGCGGCGATCATGAAAAAAGCAGGATGCACATCGCTCGCAGGTCTCGCCCGGCTCGCCTACATAGCCAGCCTGCCGACCTGAGCCACAGGTCGGCCGGCAGGGCATGGGTAGTTTCCGATCCTGTCGCCTTGGCGCATCCCGTGAAAGGCTGCCCCTTCAGCTGATTTCAGCAAAGCGGGAGAGCCGGCATGAGCCTTGGCACCATTCTCATCATTCTTCTCATCCTGATGCTGGTCGGCGCGTTGCCACGCTGGCCGCACAGCGCTTCCTGGGGCTATCTGCCCAGCGGTGCCCTCGGGACGATCCTGATTATCCTGGTCATCCTGCTGCTGATGGGGCGGCTCTGAAGCCGGATTTCATGATGAGGCACGGGGAATGGCGCCGCCGGTGTCGCGTCCCGCGACCGTTCGCTGCAAGAGCCTTGCAGATGAAAGAACCTCGCTCCGGTGCCGCCGGAGCGAGGTTTTCTGTTTTCGTGGACCATGGCCGCTTGGCGACCATGGTTCCATCGTTTCAGGCCTTGTCGATCACCGACTTGATGGCATCCTTGGCATTGCCGACTGCCTGCTGCGCCTGCCCCTTGCGCTTGAGAAGGGCTCCCTCGGCTTCCAGCCTGCGGTTGCCGATCAGCCGGCCGACGCCCTGGTTGATCTTGCCTTGGGTCTCCTTCGCGAGGCCCTTCATCTTGTCACCGGTACTGCTCATGGCATTGCTCCTTGAGGCAGGCCTCGAACGGGCCGCCCGATGATTAACCCGCATCGTGCCGGTTCGTTCCCGACAGGCCGGTCAACCGGACTTTCTTGCAGAAGGCAGCGAAAACCCGCCACGGAGGTCAGGACGTGGCGGGCTTCCGAAGTACCGGCGGGCAAGACCCCGAAGGTCAGCAGGACACGCGATAGCGGTTGCCATAACTGTCATAGGCCTCGCAGCCGCGCTGCCGGTAGCGTCGGTTGTAGCGGCGGTCGCGCCCGGCCGCGTCGCCGATGACAGCCCCGCCCGCGCCACCGATCACTGCACCGGCAAGGGCACCCTCGGTCCGGCCGGTCACGGCGCCGCCGACCACGGCGCCAGCACCGGCTCCGAGAACACCGCCATAGAGCGCGGAGTCGTTGCGCCCGTATTCATTCATGCATCCGGCCAGGCTGGTTGCGAACAAGCCGGCCAGAAGCAGCTTTCCCGGACGTGGGGTGAGGATCATTTTCATTGTCTCCCTGCTGAATGAGCCACGCGAGAATTCGCGTGGCTGCCTTTGTCGGATAGCCGGGTGTTCATTCGCGCTTGGCGCTGCGCATCGACTTGTAGACCGGAGCGGTCTTCAGCATGTCCTTGGTGACATCGACCACGAAGAGCGGCTTGCCCTTGTCGTCGCGCGTGAGCTTGATGGCGCGATAGCTGACCGCAACATCGCGCTCACCCATGCCGAGAAAGCCTCCGACACCGATGATCGCAGCCACGACGCGGCCGTCTCCATCGATAAGGAGATCCTTCACTTCGCCGATCCGGTCCTTCTGGACATTGTGGACGGCTTCATCCATCGCCTCGGTGGCGCGCCAGCCGGTGCTCTGGAGCGTACCGGTGTAGAACGTCTCCATCGGAACAGGCGGGGACGGCACCTGCACAGCCGGGTTGCTGGTTGGCCCGGAGGTTTGGGCCAGAACCGGCACCATCAAGGCCGAACTGAGAGTTGTTGCCAAAGCGGCAACGCGGAAAGCGGTTCTGATCGAAACCATGAGATATCCTTTCGCGGGAGCAGGTCCCGCAGGTTCCGTTGCAAGGAGCGATATCGCTCCCCTGGCAAGGAGATCAGGCGCATCAGGCGTTGAAACGGCTGTCGCCCTGCAAGGAATGAACGTCCACCCGGAAAAACCGTTGCGTTGTGGTGCCCAAAAAGAAAGGCGCCGCGCCAGGGAACGGATTCGCGTTCATCCCGTTGAGCCAAGGGGATTGTCCCCGCCGGAGCTCGCTTCATGCATATTCGCTATGGATTTCGGATTGACATGCTGTGCGACGCGCCGATGCCGCTGCTCGCCATGATGGATATCCATCCCTCGCGCCGCTCGGACATCACCATGGCAGATCCGCTGGTGGCCCGGCAGGTCAGCAATCCGCGCGAGAGCATCCCTTCTGTCGAGTTTCTCGATGGATCCGGCAATCTCGGCCGCTGGATGATGGTTCCGGCAGGCGGAATCATCCTGAGGGCACGCGGGATCATCTACCATTCCGGTTTTGCCGAGGAGCAGGGGCCCGAGGCGGAGGCCGTTGCACCGGAGCGGCTCACGCCGGACCTCCTGCCATTTCTTCGGGCGAGCCGCTTTTGCGAGACCGACAAGCTCGCCGCAACGGCGCGGCAGCGCTTCAGCGCTGTCGCCGCAGGATGGCCAAAGGTGGCCGCGATCTGTGATTTTGTCCATCACCACCTCCGCTACAATGCGAAGCTGGCGACATCGACCCGGAGCGCCTTCGAGGTCTTCGAGGAAGAGACCGGCGCCAGCCGGGACTACGCCCATCTTGCCATCACGCTTTGCCGCTGCATGGATGTGCCGGCCCGGTATTGTTCGGGGTACCTGCCTCCGATCGGTGTCGACAAGGAAAACCGGGAAGATGGTTTCAGTGCGTGGTTCGAAGCCTATCTCGGAGACCGATGGTGGACCTTCAATGCCAGCGACGCCCTGCCGCGCATCGGCCATGTGCTGATCGCCCGTGGGCGGGACGCCAGCGATGTCCCCGGACTGACGGCCTTCGGTCCGCATCGGACCGTTCACTTCCGGGTGATTGCCGAAGAGGTCGATGGCGCCCGGTTTCCGATATCCTCGGCACGACGTCGCGAACACAGCGCCCGCCAGAGCCTTTTCTCCGGATCAGGCCGCTAGGGTGGGTGCGGAAGGCAGGGAAACCGGGAAGGCCCAATCCAGCGCGGTGCCCGGTGCCGGGGGAGCGGAGACCGCGCCGAGTTGGGCCTGAAGGCCGAGCATGACTCGGCTCGGAGGGGGGAAGCCGGCTTGCGAGCCATCAAAGACCAGCGCGATGCGCGCGTCATCATGTAGGTTCCGCCCGAGACCGAGCGTGACGTGCGGATCCCGTACAAGCGCAACACCGATGATTGTCGCCTCGACCAGCGCGAGCCCGAGCGGAATGGCGCGGTCAAGCGGAAGGCTGCCGGGCATGGTGGTCGAGAGGAGGATCCGCTGGTCGGGAAGGAGAAGGGCCAGAGCGCTCCTGACCACGTCCTCCAGAAATCGCTTCACGCATAATGCGTGCTCGGTGCCATCGCCCAGCGCCATACGGTAGGCGCCCGAGATCACGAGGACCTTGGCTTCCGCTTCAGCGAGATGGGTATTGTGCTCCGGCAGGCGTTGGCGTCGAGACAAGGCCAGATAGCTCTGGATGACCTGGAGCGAATTCTTGATCCGATGATGGAACTCCTTAGAGAGCCTGTCATGGGCCTCAACCGTCTCGCGTAGGTTCTGTTCGAGCTGTTCGGCCCGGGCTTCGGATATTGCAAGCGCCTTCTTCAAAGCCCTGTTTTCAGCGACGCTTGCGGGAATATGGGAAAATGTATCCGTCATCGGGCAGCCAGCGGGCTGGTTCGGTGAGGGGCGGTTTCGCCCATTTCCGGCAGGTCGCAGGATGCCAGGCCGAGTAGCCCCGCGAGCCTGGTCCGCCCGCGCGAAACGCGGCTCTTGATGGTTCCGGGAGCCACCGCGCAGATAACCGCCGCTTCCTCATGCGAGAGCCCCATCGCACCAACCATGATCAGGGCTTCCCGCTGTTCGAGCGGCAGCGCGAGCAAGGCCCGGCGAAAATCCAGCAGATCCATGTGAAATTCCTGATTGGCCTGCACAGCAACCTGCGCGGCATGGAGACCGTCGGTGTCGGCAATCTCGCGCCCGTACCGTCGGTGATGGGTGTAGTAGGAATTCCGCAGGATCGTGAAAAGCCAGGCACGGAGATTGGTTCCGGCCAGGAAGCTGCCGGCATGAGCCCAGGCCTTGAGGAGGGTTTCCTGCGCCAGGTCATCGGCAAGCGTCAGCGAACCGCACAGCGAGGCCGCGAAGGCCCGGAGATGGGGAATTTCGGCCAGAAGTCCGGTTTTGAAGCTGCTGGCGATATGCGGCGCGGCCGCATCGGGACGGGCGGACGGGTTACTCATCGCTGAGCGCCCCGGCTTCGAGCTTCGCCAGCAGATCGATCAACCGGTCGGGGATCGGTTCAAGGACCAGCGCCTGGTAATGCGCCTGCAAGGCACGGCCGATGGTATCCTGGATCCTGCCATTGACATGTGTACGCGGATCATCGTGGTTCGATCCGCGATCCGCGGGGGGGCCGGCATTTCGGTTGCTCATCAAGACCCCTGATTGCGTTTGGCCCGCACGCCAGTGAAAGGATTGACGGCGCTGTGCGGCAGAACCGGTCCTTCGTAAACGTCCCGGGAGTGATTTCGTTCCCCCGTTCCCGAAAAAGAAATGGCTTGCCTGCTCGGAAAACCGGTCGATGCTCCAGGCCTGCATCCAGGAGGCTTGGAAAATGTCCGTCGCGGTCGAAATCTCAGCGTACCTGCCGTATCTCCGGCGTTTTGCGCGCGCCCTGATCGGCTCGGCGGAAGGGGGCGATGCCTATGTCGTGGCAACCCTCGAAATCATCGTGGCGGAGCCGGCTTCCTTTCCGCGGACACTGGACAGCCGCTCGGCACTGTACCAGCTCTTCCTCCAGCTCTGGTCCTCCACCAGTGCAACTCTACCCTTTCGCCGCAGCTTTGTCCCGCGAGGTCCCGCAGAACGGAATCTTCAGCAACTGGCGCCACTGCCGCGCCAGGCCTTCCTGCTCCGCGCCATGGAAAACTTCAGCCTCGAGGAAACGGCAGCCATCCTGCGTCTGACCGGGGTCGAGGTGACGTCCCTGCTGCGGCAGGCCAATGCGGAGATCGCCTCCCAGATCGCGACCGATGTGCTGATCATCGAGGACGAGCCGATCATCGCCCTGGATATCGAGGGGCTCGTCCAGGATCTTGGCCACCATGTCCTCGGTATCGCCACCACGCAGGGCGAGGCGATCAGCATGGCCCGCGCGAACAGACCGGGTTTGATGCTGGCAGATATCCAGCTGGCCGATGGCAGTTCCGGTCTCAATGCGGTCAACGACATTCTTCGGAACACCGATATGCCGGTGGTCTTCATCACGGCCTTTCCCGAGCGATTGCTGACCGGGCAGAAGCCGGAGCCGGCCTTCCTGATCACCAAGCCTTTTGAGCCGGATGCCGTGAAGGCGGTGATCAGCCAGGCACTCTTCTTCGATCAGAGAGCCAGACGGGAGGTCGCCTAGGCAATCCGGCCACCGCATCGCCTGTCATTTCGGTAAGCCTGAGTAGATTCCGGTTCTGGCTCAATCCTGCCGAACCTGCACATTGGCGGCATGTCTCGCGGGACGGGTGGCAGCCTGCCGCCCCTGCCGCCTGAAGAGCCAGAGGATGACCTTCATGACCGACGCCATCACCGACTTCAATCTGAAGCTCAAGACCCATGTCGCGGCGCTGGAGGATCGCCTCTCGGCCTTCAATGCGCGGGTGAGCACGAATATCGATCATGCCGACCAGGAGATCCGCCATCAGCTCACGGTCCTCGAAGGCAAGGCCGCCTCGGCCAAGACTTCGGCGGAAGCTTCGGCCGCCGTCGTCAGCCAGTGGGTTGCCGAATCCATCCATTCCGTCGAGGCCTGGAAGGAGAAACTCGATCTCGACATGCTGGCTGCCCGGGCCGAACGCGCCGACAAGCATGCCAAGGCCGCTTCCGAGGTCGCCATGGAAGCCTTCTTCGCAGCCGAACGGGCTGCGCTCCATGCCCGGCTTGCGCATGCGGATATGGAGAGCGTCAAGGCTGCCAAACCCTCTTGAGGGTTAACAGCTTTCAGGCCTGACGGGCTGAACCTCTCTCCGGCCGCGGCGCTGTTCCTGCCATGCCGTGCTGACATTGTTCAAGAAAGCCGGCGTGCCATGCTTCTCCGAGGCAGGCCGGGCCCGATCAAGAGGAATCCCTTCGTGATACTGAGCCGAACCACCCTGATCGTCATCATCATCGTGATTGCCGCGATTGCTGCGGCAAGCCTCGGCGGGCTGTTCTATCAGCGCAACAAGGCCGGAACCGTCGAAATCCGGCTCGATAAAGATGGAATTCGCATTGAAGGGAACTGAGCCTTCGGCAAGCGCGCTTCCCGCCATGGATCCCGGCCTCCCGCATCCCGATGCGGCGCGGCTGATCCGAGGCTTTTTCCGGCTGGCCACCGGGTTCTGGTCTGGCCCCCAATCCCGGCGGGCATGGGGCCTGTCCATCGGATTTGTCCTCAGCCTTGCGATCAACATGGCGATCGCGCTGGCCATCAATCTCTGGAACAAGTTCTTCTTCGATGCGCTCCAGAACCGCGATGAGGGCGCGCTCCTCTGGAGCATCGTCTACATGGTTGCGCTCGCCCTCGGCAGCGCTTTGGCTGCGATCGCGCTGCTCCAGGCACGGATGCGTCTTCAGCTTCGATGGCGCGAATGGCTGACCTCAGAAATGGTCCCGCTCTGGCTTGGCGAACGCAAGCCGGAATGCCCCGATACACCCGGGTTGCTGGACAATCCCGAAGCCCGGATTGCGGAAGACGGCCGGCTCTCGATCGAGATCCTGGTCGATCTTGCCGGTGGCGTCATCAATACGCTGTTGGCCCTGTGCTCCTTCAGCCTAGTGCTCTGGTATGTCGGCGGCGCGATTGTGGTGAGCGGCATCACCGTCCCGGGTTATCTGGTCATCGTGGTCGTTCTTTATACCGGGCTGACCTCGGTCGGGATGTATCGCATTGGCTGGCCGCTCGTCTCGCGCGTCGAGGACAAGGCGCAGGCAGAAGGCAACTTCCGCTACGCACTCACCAGAGCGCGCCAGAATGCCGGCTCGACCTCGGGCTTCGGCCATGACAGGGCAATCCTGAAACAGTCCTTCGGTGCCCTGGCCCTGCTATGGTTGGAACTGATCGGGCGGCAATCCAAGATGGCATGTTTCTCGAGCGGAAGTTCGGTCTTTTCGGCCGGCATCCCCCTCTTGCTCTGTGCCCCAAAATTCCTTTCCGGAGAGATGAGCCTCGGCGATCTGATGCAGGCTTCCGCCGCTTTCGTGCAGGTTCACGCGGCGTTGAACTGGCCAGCCGACAATGCGATGGGGCTCGCCCATTGGGCAGCCTCTGCCCGCCGCGTGGCCGCGCTCGATCTCGCCTGCCGGCAGGATGCCCGGACGCCGAGCAAGGAAAAGATCAACAAGTAAACATGCATCCCACCCCACTGTCCGGCATTGGCCGCACGCGCCGGCACCTTCGCAACAGTGGATCCGGCTTTGATGGAACGAGATGGCAGGGTGCCGGCTCCTGTCAGGCGTGGGCCGAAAGGCGGCGGGAGGGTTGGTGTGAGGGCTATTCCTCTGCGCGTTCAGCAGAAGGCCGCACGAGAAAGAGCACGATCATGCCCGCCAAGGCGGACAGGACCGAGGCGCTGAGAACGCCCAGCTTCACGGATGGGATCAGCTCCTTTCCGAAGGCGAGATCGGCGATGAACAGGGCCATGGTGAACCCGATCCCGGTTAGCATGGCGCCGCCCGCGAGCAAGCCCCACGAGAGTTCGGGAGGCTTCACGCCAATGCGCGACTTCACGGCAAGATAGCTGAACAGCAGGATGCCCGCAGGTTTCCCCACGGTGAAGGCCACGATGATCGCCATAGTGAGTGTAGGATCGAATTTCGCGCTGGCAATGGGGATCGCCGCATTGGCCAACGCGAAAAGCGGCAGGATTCCGAAGGCAACCCATGGGTGAAGCAGGAGCTCAAGCCGCTCGACGGGTGACAGCGCTTCCCGCGTGGCAATTCGCGCCCGGTGGAGATCGTCGCGGGCGATGCCGTCGCCGGCCCAATGTTCTCCGGGTGGATAGGCGACAACCCGATCGAGGATGGCATGCAAACGCCTGTCACTGACCCAACTACGCGCGGGCGTCATAAGCCCCAGAATAATCCCCACGAGAGTCGGGTGAATTCCGGATGAATCCAGAGCAATCCAGATCGCACCGCCGACAATGAAGAAGGGCAGAACGCTGCGGATGCCCATCCAGCCCATGGCGAGAACGGCCATCAGCCCGAAAATGGCCAGGCCAAGGGGCAGCCAGGACAGTGCCCCGCCATAGCCGATCGCTACAACCATGATCGCGCCGACATCATCGAAAATCGCGAGCGCCAGCAGAAAGAGGCGCAAGCTCTCCGGCAGCCGCGACCCAAGAATCGCAAGGCAGCCGATCATGAATGCCGTGTCTGTGGACATCACGGTGCCCCAGCCATGCGCGCCCGGGCTCTTGCCGACGATCGCCAGAAACACCGCAGCAGGAACAAACATGCCACCCAGCGCAGCAGCGAAGGGCAAGGCAGCAATGCGCCGGTCGCGCAATTCGCCCAGGGACAATTCGCGCTTCAGTTCGAGTGCGATGACAAAGAAGAAGAGCGTCATCAAGGCATCATTGATCCAGTGCTTCAGCGAGCGCGAGAAGACGATCTCACCCCAATGCAGGCCTGCATGCAGCTCCCAGAAGGCAAGATAGGGTTCCGACCAGCGCGAATTGGCGAGTGCAAGCGCCACAAGCGTACTCGCCAGCAGCACGCCGCCAGCGACCGCCTCGATCCGAAGAAACCGCATGAACGGAACCGTGAAACGGTCCGCAGGCATGCGGGGCAGCACAGAGAGGTTCGTCGTCATCGAAGTTTGCCCCTCGGCCATTGCCCCTTGGCAGGAAGATCCGACCTCTGTTGAGGACCCTGCACCTTATAGGTCCAGTTCCCGGGCCTGATGGACAGAACGGAGGCAAACAAGTGGCGTCGCCTATGCGCAATTCACAGTGATTTCATAGCCATATCGGATCAGCACTTGCGCGTGCGCGGTATCTTGGAGTGACCGGCGGCCAGAACATCACCCGGCATGTTGGCGAGGCGTCTGGCGGTAGAAATCCGAGCGATGCGCCGTTTGTTCGTCATGGCCACGGTATCGTCAGGAGTCCCTCGGTCTGTGCGCGGATTGCCCCGCGCCAACGGAATGAATCCGCCTTCGTTTTCCCACACCCGGATCTCAAGGTCGAAGCGTTCCGATATCGATACTTCCAGGTAAAGCGCCATGACGCCTTTCACCCCGGTCGCCAGATCGTACGATCCATCGAGCAGTTCTGCATGAAGCGGCCGGCCCTGTTGATCCCTGATCGCGAAGGCGTCCGGACATTGCGGCATGTGGAGAGATAGACCCATCCGGCGGGCGATCCCGATCGCGTCTTCGACACCGTTTGCGTCCACCCTCTCTCGTCCCACGAGAGCGTGCGCATCATCGGTCCGTCGGATCCTGAAGAATTCAATGACAAAGACCATGAGATGCCTTTTCGGGGTCGCAGTCATGCCTGGCTGCGTGAGCGTCCATCTTGGGCAGCCCTGGGTTCGAAGAGCTGATCGAGGGGACTTTTCCGCGCTTCGAGCACAATCCCGAGATGAACCCCTTCGATGAGTTCGAGATCGTCTTCTGTCGCCACGCGTTCATGGCGCTCGCTTTCGGTCCGGATGCGGTAGTGGAGCGATCCAAGGCTTTCTGGCAGCATTGCGGTTATCCGGAAAATGTCCAGGCGCGAAAACGGATTTCCAGATCCGCCTTTGCGTCGAACGGCCTGGCCGACGGCGAACATATGCGATTGCACCTCCGACGCGGGGAAGCTGGACCGCAGGGCGGCGAGTGATTTACTCATTGGGTCGTATCCTTTTCGAGTGCGGCATCGAGGTCCGCAGGGGTGATCGGCACCATCTGTCGGGTCTCAACACCGGGACTGATGGCAGGGAGATGGAGAAAGGCGCCGGTGCGCCTCCAGGCGAGCCGTGCTTGGAGGTCGATCAACTCTTCGTCCTGATCAACGCGGTAATCTCCGGCAGGTTGCATGGCTTCCGTACCGGGCAAGAGGAATGGCGAGGAGAACCGGACGGTGAACTGTCTTGTTCGTGTCGTCATTGTCGGATGTCTCCGGAGGAGCAAGGGGAGAGCGAGGCGAGACGGGCGTGGGCTGTCTGTCGCCGAGACGATTGACGCGCCACAGCAAAAGATCTGTAGCTAACGTCGCGCGCAACATTCCGGGTAAAAACAGGAGCGGTCTGATTTCGGCCCCGGCGGGCAAAACAGACAAGCTTCAATCGAAATTTAATATTGCATTTCTGATAGAAATTTAACAGATTTATTTTCGAAATTCTGAAAATTGGTAATCAATTTTTTTGAAATCTTGCATTGAATAAATCTTTGATGTTTTGACAAAGACCCTGAAATCCATTCAAGAATGGATAGAATACGTCACAAAATTGCTCCGAGAACGTTTTCTGGACCGCCTGATGTGAGAGTTTTCTGGCGTTGTTTCGCACTGGCCACCATCGTTCGGCAGTGGTTTTGAGTGGCAGGTTCCCCTCTTGCTCTGCGCGCCGAAATTCCTTTCCGGCGAGATGAGCCTCGGCGATCTTATCCAGGCTTCCGCGGCCTTCGTGCAGGTTCATGCGGCCTTGAACTGGCCAGCCGGCAATGCGATGGGGCTCGCCCATTGGGCGGCCTCTGCCCGCCGCGTGGCCGCGCTCGATCTCGCCTGCCGGCGGGATGCACCTTGCCAGGCACCGATCAAGGTCTAGGCATGCATCATTCCCTTGTATCAGGCGACGTCCGGATGTGGCGCCGGGTCCGTCCCTGCGCAAATCCGGCCATCGACCACCTCGATGATCCTGTCGGTCTGTCTTGCCAGTTCCATGTTATGGGTGACGATCAGAAAGGTCGTCCTGTTCGCCAGATTGACCTCCCGCATCAGCGCCAGAACGCTTTCGGCCGATTTCGTGTCGAGATTGCCGGTGGGTTCATCTGCCAAGATCAGGGCAGGGTTCATGGCCAACGCCCGCGCAATGGCGACACGTTGTTGCTGGCCTCCGGACATGGCGTTGGCGAGATTGTCCTTCCGGGCGGCCAGTCCGACCCGCCCGAGCAGGCTCTCGGCATTCCGGCGCATGACATCGTCAGGCCAGCCCCGATCGACAAGCTGCGGCATCATCACGTTCTCGAGCGCCGTGAAGGCCGGGATCAGCAGCGCGTTCTGGAACACGAACCCGATCCGGCGGCTGCGCAGGCGGGTCAGCTCGGCATCAGCCAGGCTGTCTGTATCGGCCCCCATGATGAAGACCTTTCCCGCTGTCGCCCGGTCGAGCAGCCCGATGATGTTCAGCAGCGTGCTTTTGCCGGAGCCGGATGGGCCGATCAGGGCGCAGAATTCGCCCTGCTCGATCACGAGGTCAATACCATGGAGGATCTCGATCTCGACATCCGTCCCGATGCCGAAGGACCGGCGAACCCCCTCGAGCCTGAGGACGGGCGGCGTTGCGGGGATATCAGCCACGGATGGCCTCGACCGGATTGAGGCGCGAGGCGCTGATGGCCGGCATCAGTGCTGCCAGCAGCCCCGTCAGGGTTGCGA
The DNA here is from genome assembly GCA_027533425.1 of Beijerinckiaceae bacterium. GTDB lineage: Bacteria > Pseudomonadota > Alphaproteobacteria > Rhizobiales > Beijerinckiaceae > Rhabdaerophilum. The sequence continues at coordinate 477,935 of JAPZUD010000006.1, forward strand.
CAAGGCCGGCAATGAGGAAAAGCCCCGGCGCCAGCGTGATCACGAAGAATGGCGTTCCATCGGGATTGCGCGCGAAGATGCGCCAGAGCTGCACGAAGCCGGCCCCCAGGGCCGAACCGACGATCGAACCCAGCAAGCCGACAATCGCGCCCTGCAACAGGAAAATCCGCAGGATCTGGCCGCGTGACGCGCCCATGGCCCGGAGAATGCCGATCTCCTTCGAGCGCTGGACGACGGACACGACCAGAACGCTGGCTATGCCGAGCGCGACCGCGAGGCCGACGAAGAACTGGATGGCGCGGTTTGCCGCCGTCTGGGTCCTGAGAGATGTGAAGAGCTGGTCGAACGTCTTGATCCAGCTATCCGCCTCCAACCCGGTTTCCGCCGCCATCCGGACAGCCATGCTCTCCGCGGCCATCGGGTCTGCCACGTTGATGTCGAGCGCATTGGCCCCGCCTTGCAGGCCGAGCAGGTTCTGCGCGGCGCGGAGCGGCACGAAGACGCTCCGCTCGTTGGCGCCCCGGTTCCCCAGATCGAAAATCCCGGAAATCGTATAGATCTCGTCGGTCCCCGTGGCGCTCCGGATATGGATCTTCTCGCCGAGGCCAACGCCGAGATTGATCGCCAGCTGGCTTCCCACAAGCATGTCATTCGCCGCAAGCCTGGCCGAGCCCGAGATGATCTTCTCAGGGAGATTGACGATCTTGTAGAAGGGCTCGCTCTCGATCCCGCTGAGGGTGATGGCCTTGCTGGCATCGCCGCGCACCGCGAAGGCAGCGCCGGAGACCGACGGCGAGACCACGGTGACACCCGGGATGGATTGCAGCAATGCCCGGATCTTCTGCCATTGATCGATGGAGCGCAGCTTCTGGGCCGGAGCCTGGATGGTGGCGATTTCCCCGGCAATCCTCGGGTCCCGCAACGGGCGCGCCTCGTCTTTCGGCGGCGAGATGGCGATATGGGGCTGCGTGCTCAGGATCCGGGTGAAGATATTGGCCTGCACAGCCAGAAGCAGCGCGGACATGAAGACCACCACGGCGACACCGACCGATGCGCCGACCACGGTGAGCAGGGTCTGTGCGCGCCCCTCCTTCAGGAAGCGGACAGCGGCGATCCATTCGAACGGCAGGAGCGGGTTCATATCAGCCTGACCCGGACCCTCTGGCCCGATTTCGTCCCGACATCCATCGCCGGCACGACGGCCTCGCCCTCCACCACGCCTTCCCGGATCTCGATGAGGGCTGCGCCGCGCGCCCCGAGCTTAACCGGCTTGCGGATGGTCCGGTTGCCGGCAACGGCAAGGACCCATGGCGCAGCCGAAAGGCTGTCCCGTACGGCATTGGCGGGCAGGACCAGCACAAGGGATCGGCGCGCGACCTCGATATCGACCGAGACGGTCATGTCTTCGCGCAGATAGCGCGGTGGTTCCGGGACGGAGAGCTTGACCTCGACCGAGCCGCGGGCCGGATCCACGGCGGGATTGATAAAGACAAGGATCGCCTCGAAATGCTCGGCCGGATAGGCATCGGCCGAGGCAAGCGCTGGCTGGTCCTGTGCAATGAGCCCCAGATTGCGCTCGTCGATCTGGACGACAAGGCGGGTCTCTCGGGCCGGCGAGACGACGAGCAGGGCCTTGCCGGGCTGCGCCACGGCACCCGGCTCGACATTGCGCGTGATGACAAGCCCGTCGGCCGGTGCCCGGATCGTCATATAGGCGAGCCTCGCTTCGGCGAGTTGCAATGTCGCACGAGCCTGATCGAGGGCTGCCTCGGCCAGCTTCACTTCGGAGCCGCCGGGTGCTGTCGCGACCACCTGCAATCGCGCCACCAGAACCTGTGCCGTTCCGACATCGAGCGCCCGCCGGGCCTCGTCCAGCTGGACTGGCGTCGCATAGCCACGCCCTGCCAGCTGGCTGACCCGGTCGAACTGGTTATGGGCATTGATTTCGTTGGCCTTGGCCTGTTCCAGCATCTGCTGGGCGTTGGGCGCCTTGATCTCGGCCATTTGCAGCAACTGGGCTTCGGCCTGCTGGATCCCTGCGCGGGCAAGCGCGACATTCGCCCGGACTTCCGCATCCTGAAGCTGGATCAGCACATCGTTTGCCCTGACGCGCTGGCCTTCAATGACGGGAATCTCGGCCACGACGCCGGCAATCTGCGTGCTGATTTCGACGCGGGACGGGGTTTCGACCCGTCCCGTGGCGACAATGGTCTGCACGATGTCGCGCCGTTCGACCCGCGAGACCGCGACCACATCGCCGAAAACCTGCTTCCAGCCATAGGCCGCGGCCAGGCTTCCCGAGGCAAGGACGAGCGACGTCCAGAGGAGAATGCGGAGCGGGCTCATTGGTCGGGTCTGCCGAACGGGCCAGGTCGGGTCAGCATGAATCCTCCGGTAAGCGCGGGATGGTTGCGGGCACACGGCCATCTGCGCGCGCCTCTTCGGAAGAGAAACGTGACTGCGCAAAGTTGGTTCCGGCTCCCGGAACGGAATTTGCCAATCCCGGGGGAACGTTTGGCGGGGCCGGGCGTTTCATCTCCCGAAAAGCCGGGAGAAAGCCATGTCCGTCGTCGAGATCAGCACCGCAAGCCCTGTACCCCGGCGCGCCGAAGAGGAGCGAACCCTTGGCAAGGGCCTTCTCACCGCCCTTGTGATCGGCTCGATGATCGGAGCCGGCGTGTTCTCGCTGCCCCAGAACATGGCGGCCAAAGCAGGGCCCCTCGCAATTCTCATCGGTTGGGCGATTACCGGCATCGGGATGCTGGCCCTGGCGCTGGTCTATCAGTCGCTGTCCCGCCGGATGCCCAGACTGAATTCAGGCCCTTATGCCTATGCGCGGGCAGGCTTCGGCGACTTTGTCGGCTTCAACAGCGCATGGGGCTATTGGCTGAGCGCGTGGCTGGGCAATGTGTCCTATGCCGTCGTGCTGTTCGGGGCGCTGTCCTATTTCTGGCCCGCATTCGGCGACGGCAATACCTGGCAAGCCATTCTCGGCGCCTCCGCCGTACTCTGGGCGATCCATTTCCTGATCCTCGGGGGGATCCGGACGGCGGCGATCACCAATCTGGTGACAACCATCGCCAAGATCGCGCCGATCGTCCTTTTCCTTGCGCTGATCCTGCTGGCCTTCCGGATCGATGTGTTCACGGCGGATTTCTCCGGCCTCGCCAAGCCTGAACTCGGCGGCATCCTGACCCAGGTGAAGAGCACCATGCTGGTCACACTCTGGGTCTTCATCGGTATCGAAGGGGCCAGCGTTGTCTCGGGCCGGGCCAGCCATCGGCGGGATATCGGATTTGCCACCCTTGTCGGGTTTCTGGTCTGCCTCGCGCTCTATGCCGGCGTTTCCCTGCTCTCGCTGGGCATCCTTTCGCAAGGTGAACTGGCGGGGATGAAGAACCCCTCCATGGCCGGGGTCATGGCGGCGGTTGTCGGGCCCTGGGGCGCCATCGTGATCAACCTCGCCCTTGTCGTGTCGGTCCTCGGCGCCTTTCTGAGCTGGACCCTCCTGGCGGCGGAGATCCCGTTCGTGGTGGCACGGGACGGGCTGATGCCGAAGGTCTTTGCGCGGGAAAATGCTTCGGGCTCGCCTGCGGGCTCTCTCTGGATCACCAATGGCTTGGTCCAGCTCGTGCTGATCGTCGCCTATGTCGCGAACTCGACGTACCAGGCACTGTTCTCCATCGCGTCGGTGGCGATCCTGGTGCCCTATGTCCTGTCCGGTGCCTATGCGCTGAAACTGGCCGTCGCCCGGCAAGGCTATGGTCCACAGGAGGAATCGGGCCGCGACATCGCCATCGGTGGCCTTGCCACGATGTATGGCGCCTGGCTCGTCTATGCGGCCGATGCCAAATATCTTTTCCTCTGCGCGATGCTTTATGCCGCCGGTGTCATCGTGTTCACCTGGGCCCGCATTGAACGCGGATCCCTGACGCGCAGGGTCCGTGTCTTCACCTTCATCGAATTTGTTCTCGCCGTTGCCCTGGTTCTGACCGGGCTCGCTGCGGCCTGGTTCAGCTTCAACGGCAGCCTTTCGCTTGCCTGAGGGAGGCCCCCGGCCCGAGGAGGCTGTCATGGAACTGACGACAATGCCCAATCGTTTTCTCGAACCCGCCAAGGGCCGCAGCCTGATGGCGGCCGGGCTGGGGGTTCACTCCGAAATCGGCCGGCTCCGGCGCGTCCTCGTCAACAAGCCGGATCTGGCGATGAAGCGGCTGACGCCGTCCAATTGCCATGACCTGCTGTTCGACGACGTTCTGTGGGTCAGGAAGGCCCGGGAAGAACATGATGCCTTCGCGGATATGATGCGGGAGCGCGGCATCGAGGTGCTTGAGGTCCTCGATCTGCTGGCCGAGACGCTCGAACAGGACGAGGCCCGCAAATGGCTGATGGAACAGCGTTTGCCCGCCCATGACCTCGATGTCGTGCTTCAGGGAGAACTTCTCGCCTGGCTTTCCGAAAAGTCGGCCCGGGAACTCGCCACCCTTCTGATCGGCGGCGTGACCAAGGCCGAAACGCCCTTCAACGGCGGAAGTCTGGTCCTCGCGGCCATGCAGGGCAGCGATTTCCTGCTGGTCCCGCTGCCCAACCAGCTGTTCACCCGCGATTCCTCCTGCTGGATCTACGACCAGCTTGCCATCAACCCGATGTACTGGCCGGCGCGGCGGCCGGAAGCCCTCAACATGGCCGCCATCTACCGGTTTCACCCGGTCTTTCCGGATATCGGTTTCGGATTGTTCGGCGAGCCCACGGGAGAGGGTTCGGGGAAGACCTCGCTTGAAGGCGGCGACGTGATGCCGATCGGCAAACGGGTGGTTCTGATTGGAATGGGCGAGCGGACAACCCCGCAGGCCGTCATGCGGCTGGCAACCGCCTTGTTCGAGGCCGGGACGGTCGACCGTGTCATCGCCGCGTTGATGCCGCGCGATCGCAGCTTCATGCATCTCGATACCGTCTTTACGTTCTGCGATCATGATCTTGTGACGGTCTATCCCCCCGTCATTGACCGGATCCAGGCCTTTTCCATTATGCCGGGCAAGGACAAGGCCCATCCCGATGTGATCGAGGAAGGCGCCTCCTTTCTCGAAGTCGTCAAGGATGCCCTCGGTCTTCGCAGCCTGAGGATCATCCCGACCGGGGGCGATGCATTCGAGGCCGAAAGGGAACAATGGGACGACGGCAACAATGTTGTCGCGCTCGAACCCGGCGTGGTCGTCGGCTATGCCCGGAACGACGATACGAATACGCGGCTGCGGCATGCCGGCATCGAGGTGATCACGATTTCCGGCAGCGAACTCGGGCGCGGGCGTGGCGGCAGCCATTGCATGACCTGCCCGATCTCGCGCGACCCGGTCTGAGAGGAGTTGAGCCATGCCGATGAACCTCAAGGGCCGCAGCCTCATCAGTCTCGATGACATCTCTGCCACGGAAATCCGGCATCTCCTCACGCTTGCCGCCGAACTGAAGGCGGCCAAGCATGCGGGAACCGAAATCCCGCGCCTCGCGCGGAAAAACATCGCCCTGATCTTCGAGAAGGATTCCACCCGTACCCGCACGGGCTTCGAGGTGGCTGCCTATGACCAAGGCGCGCATGTGACCTATCTCGGCCCGACGGGGAGCCAGATCGGCCACAAGGAGTCGATGAAGGATACCGCACGGGTTCTCGGTCGCATGTACGACGCCATCGAGTATCGGGGCTTCAGCCAGAACCTTGTCGAACAGCTGGCCCTCCATGCCGGCGTGCCCGTCTATAACGGCCTCACGGACGAGGCGCATCCGACGCAGATCATCGCCGATATGCTGACGATGCGGGAATACACTCACAAGCATCTCTCGGACATGGCCGTGACCTTCCTCGGCGATATCCGGAACAATGTGGCCCGCTCCCTCAGCGTCGGGGCAATGAAGGTCGGTCTCGACCTGAGGCTGTGTGGACCGGCCGAATTCCGCCCGGATGACACGTTCGTCGATCATCTGAAGGTGCTGGCTGCCGCAAGCGGCGCGCGGCTGACGATCACAGACACCATCGCAAAGGCCGTCGCCGGAGCCGACTTCATCTACACCGATGTCTGGCTGTCGATGGGGGAACCGAAATCCCTTTGGGCAGAGCGCATCGAACGGCTCGGCCCCTATCGCGTAACGGCCGATGTCATGCGGGCCAGCGGAAACCCGCATGCGAAATTCATGCATTGCCTGCCCGCCTTCCACAATGCCGACACGGAGATTGGTGCCAGCATCGAGAAGGAATTCGGCATTGTCGGGCTTGAGGTCACGGAGGAGGTCTTCGAAAGCCGGGCCTCGATCGTCTTCGATCAGGCCGAGAACCGGATGCATACGATCAAGGCGATCCTTCTTGCCACTATCGGCAACTGATTGTCCGGAGCCACCCGATGCTGCCGTCCCGATCCACCCTCGAAAGCCGAAAGATGCGCATTATCGTTGCGCTCGGGGGCAATGCACTCCTGCGGCGGGATGAAGCGCTCACGGCAGTGAACCAGGCGCGCAACCTAGCCCTCGCGACGGAAGCGCTCGCGCCACTCTTTGCCGCGGGCCACCAGATCATTCTCACGCACGGAAACGGACCGCAGGTCGGTCATCTCGCAGCAAGGGCCGAGAGATGGCAGGAAGAGCCGGCGCCGCTGGATGTGCTCGATGCGGAGACAGCGGGCATGATCGGCTACGGCCTGGCCCAGAGCCTCCGGAATGCGATCGGGGCCACGTCCGAGATCGTCACGCTGCTCAGCGAGGTGGTGGTCGATGGCGATGATCCCGCCTTCGAGCATCCCGCCAAGCCGATCGGTCAGATCTATTCCGAATCCGAGATGATAGCCATAACCGCCAGGCACTCCTGGATCACGGCGAGGGAAAGCAAGGGCTGGCGGCGCGTCGTACCATCGCCGATGCCGATCGAGATTCTCGGGCTGGACGGCATCCGGCTTCTTATGGAGCATGGATACGTGGTCATCTGCCTTGGCGGAGGCGGCATCCCGGTCATCCGCGATAGCACCGGCCGGATGCGCGGCGTCGAGGCGGTGATCGACAAGGATCTGGCGAGTTCGTTGCTGGCGAGGGAACTGAATGCCGACTGGCTGCTGATGTTAACGGATGTCGACGCCGTCTATACCGATTGGGGCACAAAGCAGGCCAGCGCAATTCGAAACATCACCGTGCCGGAATTGGCCAACCATCGCTTCGAGGCCGGCTCGATGGGCCCAAAGATCGCTGCCGCCGAGGCCTTCGTCCTGACAACACGCGGCAAGGCGGGTATCGGGCGCCTGCAGGATGCTTCCCTGATCCTAGAAGGTCATGCCGGCAGCCGGATCCTCCCGACATGACGGACGATGGCGATCCAGACGGTAATGGCGCAAGGGAAGTTTGATCCTCGAGACTGCCAGCTAGCCTAGGGCCAGAGCGCTTCGATCTCATCGGTATGCCGCATGGTGTGTCGGTTGAACCTTCAACCGGCACTGTGTGGTTCAGACCTGCGGTGGTTGTCTGCTCTAGCAGCCTTGCTCGTTGTAACCCGCCCGTCCGCTTCCGGCCCCATTCCGGTCTATTGTTTTCAGGGCACAGTTATCGCCCGGCCCATGGCCAGCGTGACAGTGGTTCGCAACTTAACGAGCGATTTGGTGCGCAAGAGGGAATCGAACTTTTATAATATCATCTTGATTAAATGAATATATATTTCATTTGGTTTCAAAAGGGCCAACAGAAAGGCCAACATTTTTTGAGGCTGTTGGCTGACGCTATTTGCCACCCACAAAAATTTTTCAATCGCTAGAGAGCTGATTGGGGGATTTGGCTTGGCCCGATCCGTCCTATCGGCATTGCTGACGGCATAATGAAATGGGAACCTCGCAAGGCGACGCAATCTGGATTGTGGACCAAAAAAATTCAGCAAAAACGTGAGTAACTTTACGCATTCTTAAGAGCGGTTCAACGCGCCAAGAAGGCACAAATATCAAATAAAGATCTGGGGTGAAGTTATTATAACTCAGATCAATAAATCGATACGCCACATGCCTTCATCACTGTCCTGAAACCAAGTTCCAATCAGCGTATCCTCGTCCACGATATGATAAAATGTCGCCGTACCAGAGGCATTTACACGTCGCAATCTATAGAATCCGCCTCCTTGATCTTTTCCCTCGTAAACCTCCAACCCTGATGCTGTTTTGTAGGAAACTGCTATTGTCCCATCAGAAATCCTGACTTCACACGGCGTCATTTCTGAACCATTACCGTAATAAGAAGTCACTTTCGAATTTTTGTATACAGGCATAAGACACCTCTCATTACGTTCTCTGAGAATATTCATGCCGTCTTCAATTTCAAGACACCCCACCTCGTACATTGACTTCGAAGAGGTGGCCCTTCAAGCCCTACCTGTTGCGGCGCGATGCTAGCATCGGCTAGCTGTAAAGGTCGGATAAGGACCCCCTGATTCCGGTAGGTGAATTGGAGAGGCTAGGCCGTATGCCCACACTGGATTGGATCGGGAAGAAGGCGGTGGTGAACCACCATCGCGAAGTGCCGTATCGGCTGATCCATTGCAACAAGGATAAAAGCGTCGGCGATCCGGACGCGGGCAATTTGCTGGTGCAGGGCGACAACCTTGAAGCCTTGAAGGCGCTGCTGCCCTATTACGCGGGCAAAGTGAAGTGCATCTATATCGATCCGCCCTACAACACCGGCAACGAAGGTTGGGTTTACAACGACAATGTGAACTCACCGGAAATTAAGGCGTGGCTTGGCTCAGTCGTGGGCAAGGAAGCCGAAGACCTCTCTCGCCACGATAAATGGCTGTGCATGATGTATCCGCGATTAAGGTTGCTGAAGGAATTTTTGAAAGACGACGGTGTAATTTTTGTTAGTATTGATGACAATGAAGCCGCCCGACTGACTATTGTTTTGGACGAAATATTTCGTTGTCGAATTGCTTCATTCATATGGAAAAGACGCCAGACACCAGATAGCCGTAACATAAACGGAACATCGGAAGATCATGAGTACGTTCTTTGTTACGGTCGAACAAATAAACCCACATTGAAGGGCGCTTCGAAGGATATAGATAAATATAAAAATCCGGACGACGATCCTCGCGGCCCTTGGATGAGCGATAATCTAACCGGCCTTGCAGATGCGACTGAGCGCCCGAATCTTCATTACGTGGTAACGAACCCCGAAACTAAAATTTCATACCCGCCGCATCCCACGCGCGGTTGGGCCGTTGGGCCTGAACGAATGGCCACGCTTATTCGTGACAATCAAATATTGTGGCCAAAATCGGCTCAAGGACGCCCGCGAATAAAGCGCTTCCTTGCAGACTTGAAGTCGGAAACTACTGGCCTTTCAACCTTTATAGAGGCGAGTGCAAATATTGCCGGTACGCGCGAAATCAATGAAATGTTTGGCGCAAAGGTCTTCGCATTCCCAAAGCCAAGGGACCTAATCGAAGCGCTTATCGATCAGATTGCCGGATCTGACGATTATATTCTTGATAGTTTTGCAGGCACCGGAACAACCGGACACGCCGTTCTCGGATTGGAAGCGAGCGTTCGGCGCAATCGTAAATTCATCTTGATCGAAATGGATGCAGGCATTGCTGCGAATGTTACTTCCGAACGATTACGAAAAGCGGTCGTTGGATATGAGCCTTCAAGTGGGAAGTCGGCGGTGAGTGGCCTCGGCGGCGGCTTTCGTTTCTGCACCCTTGGCGAACCGCTGTTCGATGCCGATGGCAATGTCAGTCCCGCCGTCACGTACCCGGACCTTGCCGCTCATGTGTTCTTTTGCGAGACGGGTTCGCCCATTCCGCGCCGGGCGGATGGTTCAACACCGCTGATCGGCACGTTCCAAGGCCGGGCGATCTATCTCTTGCACAATGCCGACGCCGTGGGCGTTGCCAACGCGAATGCCGGGAACGTGTTGACGGGTGGTGTTCTCGACGCGCTGCCTTTACCTGAACCGGGCTTTACCGGCGCACGCATCGTTTATGGCGAAGGCTGCACCGTGCCCGATGACCGGCTTTCGCGCCTTGGCGTCACCTTCAAGCAAATCCCCTATCAGATTGAGGGGCTTTGAGCATGTCGGACAAAACACCACCGCGCGAAGGCGAAATCCTGCTTTACACCGGATCGGCGGGCGCAATCCGCGTCGAAGTCCTGTTCGAAGAGGAAAGCTTTTGGCTAACGCAAAAGCGCATGGCCGAACTGTTCGAAGTGACGGTTCCGACGATCAATGAGCACCTTAAAAACGTGTTCAAAACCAACGAATTGAATGAGGATTCAGTTATTCGGAAATTCCGAATGACTGCCGACGACGGCAAAAGTTATCTGACTAGCTTCTACAATCTGGACGCGATCATCGCCGTTGGTTACCGCGTCAACAGCCGCCAAGCCACGCAGTTCCGGATTTGGGCAACGTCGGTCTTGCGCGAATTCATCGTCAAAGGCTTCGTTCTGGACGACGAACGGCTGAAGCAGGGCAAGAAGTTTGGCAAGGACTATTTCGACGAACTGCTTGAGAAAATCCGGGAAATCCGGGCAAGCGAACGTCGCTTCTATCTCAAGATTACCGATATCTATGAGCAATGCAGCATTGATTACCGCAAGGACGATGAAGTCACCGAAAAGTTTTTCAAGACGGTGCAAAACAAGCTGCATTGGGCGATAACCGGCAAAACTGCCGCTGAAATCATCGCGTCGCGCGCCGATGCGACGAAGCCGAATATGGGGCTGACGAACTGGAAGAACGCGCCATCGGGCAAGATCGTCAAATCGGACGTGTCGATTGCCAAGAACTATCTTGGCGAACAGGAAATCAAGCCGCTGGAACGCATCGTGTCGATGTATCTCGACTATGCGGAAAACCAAGCCGCTCGCCAAATTCCGATGAAAATGACGGATTGGATTGTGAAACTGGACGCATTCTTGGCGTTCAACGAATACGAAATCCTTCAGGACGCGGGCAAGGTTTCCCACGCCGTGGCCAAAGCATTGGCGGAGAAGCAGTATGAAGCTTTCCGGGTGATTCAGGATCGCGCTTTTGAAAGCGATTTCGAGCGCAATGCATCCCGCATGATTGCAGCGGCGAAGCCCGCACCGAAAAAGAAGGGCAAACCCGAATGAGCTTGCCCAATTTCAGCCTGAAGAACTACCAAATCCAGACGCTTGGCGCGCTGCGCAAGTTCCTCGAAAAGACGGTGGAATTCAACGACGCCGATACTGCGTTTTATGCACTCACCAAGCGGCCTTTCTTTCAGCCGCCAAGCTTGCCCGGCTTGCCCTATGTCTGCCTTCGCATCCCTACAGGCGGCGGCAAGACGATCCTTGCGGCGCATTCCATTGCCGTTGCCGCTGACAGCTTCCTTCGCACCGACCAACCAATTGTGCTTTGGTTGGTGCCATCGCAGACGATCCGCGATCAAACCTTGGCGAGCCTTCAGGATCGGGCGCACCAGAACCGCCGCGCCCTTGCGGATCGCTTCGGCGAAAATGTTCGCGTGATGACCGTTGCCGATGCGCTTTACGCTAAGCGCGCCGACTATGACGGCGGTGCGGTGGTGATCGTTGCGACGATCCAAGCCTTCCGCGTCGAAGAGACGGAAGGCCGCAAGGTCTATGAAGCCAACGGCGAATTGATGGACCACTTCAGCGGGCTTGCCGAAGGACTGCGCGACGCATTGGAGATTGGACCTTCAAGCGATCCGATACCGTCCTTGGCGAATGTGATGCGCTTGCGCCGCCCAATGGTGATTGTCGATGAAGCCCACAATGCGCGCACGGATTTGTCCTTCGACACATTGGCGCGGCTGAAGCCATCGCTGATCATCGAATTCACGGCAACGCCTGTCACGCCGGAAGAACACAAGCCTGAAAAGGGCATTTACGCGTCCAACGTGCTGCACCAAGTATCCGCCGCAGAACTCAAGGCAGCGGAAATGATCAAACTGCCCGTGATCCTTCGCGGGCGAGCCGATCATAACGAAACCATCGGCGATGCCATCGCATGGCTTGATGAACTGACAGAGACGGCAAAGGCAGAAGAGAAGGCCACGGGCGAATTCATCCGCCCCGTGATGCTGCTTCAATCCGAAGCGAAATCGAAGGACAGGCAGACGCTTCACGCCGAAGAAGTAAAGAAGCTTCTGATTGACGATTTCCGCGTTCCGGAAGCGGATGTCGTGATCGCGACCGGCGACACGAAAGGGCTTGAAGGCGTCGATCTGTTCGACCGCGATTGCAAGGTGCGCTTCATCATCACGCAACAGGCGTTGAAGGAAGGTTGGGATTGTTCCTTCGCCTATGTGTTGTGTTCGGTCGCGGAACAGAAATCGCCCCGCGCTGTGGAACAGCTTCTAGGCCGCGTGCTGCGTTTGCCGCGCGCCTCCCGCAAGAAGCATGAAGACCTGAACCGCGCCTATGCCTTTGCCACCACGACAAGCTTTCAAAACGCAGCGAACACCTTGCGCGACGGGCTGGTGAACAACGGCTTTGAAAAGGTCGAGGCGCAAGCGCTTGTGCGCGCGGTTCCCGTCATTCCCGGCATGGAAGCAGGCGGATCGGCCTTTGTCTATGAAGAAGCGCTTCCCGCCGAAATAGACGCCGCGATGTTTAAGACCAACATCGAAATTGCAACGGGCGGACGGGTTCAAGTCGATCTTGAAACGGGCACCATCCGGGCGCGCGGTGCGCTCACGGACTATGACCGCACGACGATGAAGCTTGCCATGCCGGAAGCGGCACGGGCTATCGATAACCTTGTCCATAAATCGCGCGGCGCGCGGCTGAAGGTGCCCGACCAGCAAGCCGAACCGATCCGCTTCGCCGTGCCCCAGTTGACCGTGCGGGCGGGGCAAGATCTTGGCAAAAATGCGTGGCAATTGTTCGACCGGGCGCATTTTCTCGATATCCCCTGGAAGCTTGAGGAAAGCGACGCCGCGCCGATCCTCGATTTCTTCGTGCCGCCGCGCAATGCCGCCGAAGAAGCGCATATCGATGTGGATGCTGCCCAAAAAGTGAAGGTTGAATTCGTCACCGATTTGCACGAACAGCTTTCCTTGGCGCTGGCCTTGCGTGGGTGGACCAAGAACGCACTTGTGAACTGGATAGATCGGCGATTGCCCTATTCGTCGCGCCGCGACATTACGCGCGTGTCTTCGACGCTGTTCATCTCTAAAGCGCTGGACGTGATTTCGACGAAAACCGGTATGACGGTTGAAGCCTTGGCGAGGGCGAATTTCCGGCTTGTCGATGCATTTATGAAGGTAATTGCCAAGCATCGCGATATTCGCGAAGCCGCCGCTTTTGAACGCGCCCTGTTCCCGCAAAGCGGCCTTGAATTCCAAACCAGTGCCGACGTTGAACTTCTGTTCGATGAAAGCCGCTATGGCTATAACCAGCCCTATAAAGGTGGCACAGATTTCAAGAAGCATCTGTTCCGCGTGATCGGCGATCTTGAAGCGACCGGCGAAGAACACGAATGCGCCATCGCAATTGAGCGAAATCCCCACATCAAGGCATGGGTGCGCAACACGTCAAAGCAGCCGCATTCGTTTTGGCTGCAAACATCATCGGACAAGTTCTATCCCGATTTCATCGCCCTGTTGAACGACGGGCGCGTCATGGTGATCGAATACAAGGGCGCACCCTACTTCACCAACGACGATTCACGTGAAAAGCGATTAATCGGCGATCTTTGGGCGAATCGATCCGACGGCAAGTGCCTGTTTCTCATGATTGAGAAGAAGGAATTCGCGCGGATTGATCGGGTAATCATTGGAGCTTCGAATTGACCGAATCGAAACATTTACTGCGAAGAGCCCATTGCGCAGAGTGCGGTGGCATTCGCAATTGTGACATTCGTGGCCATCATCAAAAATCAGGTGAAGACGCTGATGGTTATTATCAATATTGGATCGATATATACATATTACAATGTCGAGGCTGTGATAGCTTGTTTGTTCAAAAAATCGAATCAAATTCAGAAGACGTGAATCAATATTATGATCACGATGGGTCGACAGTATCAGAATTGATTGAGTCAATTACGTATTGGCCATCTATATCAAATCGATTAAAGCCAACGTGGTTTCCAGAGTTACAATTTGAAATAGAAGGTGCTCAAACGCTATTCGAATCAATGAACGAAATGTATGGCGCGTTAGATGCAGGCTTGCCGCGATTGGCTGTCATTGGAATTAGAACGTCCTTTGATGTGGCATCAGCAATGCTTAGTGTGCCTGAGAACCTATCCTTTGAAAACAAGATAAAACAATTAGTAAATATTGGAAAACTAACCAATGTAGATCAAGCTCGCCTTACTGTGTTGGTTGATGCTGGCAACGCTTCAGCGCATCGCGGGTGGAATCCCAAGCCGGACGATCTCAAGTTATTGGCGGAGATTTTGGAGCATTTCGTTGAAAATGTTTTTATCCTTCCTTTGCGGACAAGTCGGCTTGACGCCCAAGCGGCCAAGCTGAAGCCCAAGGTGCCACCTCGCCCGAAGAAGTCCAAATGATTGAACCCGATAAACGAACGAATATCGTTCAAGCGCCAATCTTCCCCACATATACGGATATCGGCTTTGCGATCCGGTCGCTTGATGGCGAGCCGTTGCGCCGGGTTCGGGACATGATCAATGCTGTTTCGGAACAGACCGGCACCCCCCAAAGCCCGGTCGATTGGTCCGATCCTGATACATGGATCATGGAACGTCTCACGGGCGATCTTCAGGACTTGGCGCGCAAGGTGTGGGAAGACAGCAAGAAGACGCTGAACCCGCGCTACCTATATGGCTGCTATCTATTCATCAACCGCTTGAAGCTGTTGGATCAAGACGGCGGCGTCTATCAGCTTGGCGAGCGCGGGCGGAAGTTCCTTGCCGGTGACGAAGCCGTCCTTCGCGAACTGGACGCGGTGGAAGGCTTGCCGAAACTGCTTTCCCTCATTGCCGAACGTTCGCCCTGCAAACGCGGCGACATTCTGCCTGCATGGTCCGACTACCTAAAGGCGGTATCGCTGTTCGCGACGCCGAAAACCTTCGCTGACACATTGCGGCGTCGGTTGCTCAACCTTGCCGAGCGCGGATTGGTGACGCGCGAAGGAAACTTCTACGCCATTACCGAGACCGGCTTATACTGGCTAAAGGGCTTTGCGGGTTCGCCTGAAAGCGCAGTCGCCGCACCGTCTTCGAAGCGTTCCATCGTAATGGAAGCCGCCATTTCCCAAAAGGACGAAGAGTTGAAAGCCTTCAAAGCGCGTCTGATGGCGCTTGAAGCGGTTCAGTTCGAACACTTCGTCAAAGAGCTTTTGGATGCGATGGACTACGAAGATGTCCGCGTCACCAAGCGCAGCCATGACAAGGGCGTTGATGTTGTCGCCAATGTGCATGTCGGTATTACCGAAATCGTCGAAATGGTTCAGGTGAAGCGGACGGAAAACACGATTGTTCGCGAAATCGTTGATAAATTGCGCGGCGCGCTGCCCTATCACAAGGCCATTCGTGGTTCGATCATCACGTTGGGCAAGTTCGCCAAAGGCGCGATTGACGGCGCGTTACACAACCCACCGATCACGCTTGTTGATGGCGAGCGCTTCCTGAAACTGTGTATCAAGCACCAAGTCGGGATCAAGCGCAGCGCCGTTGAAATCTACGAAATAGATGAAGCCTTCTTCGCCCAAAAATTCGGGATGGTGGAAGACGAAGAGATTGTGCCTGCGCCTAATGAGTCTGACGAGTGAAATGGAAGCCAAGAAGGCACTCTTCTCACTCTTGATCTCGATAAACAGAGCATTGCTGTAGTTGCAGTGTCTGGAGGCATCTTGGCTCCAACCATGCTCATTAGGCTTGCAATGACATCGGAAAGCCCGCGCCGCAGGCGTGTAGGTTATTTCGCGCTAAGCGGGCTCTGTTTTTTGTTTTTCGCTGGCTGTTTCTATTTGGGCGTGACGGGCGAGAACCGGGCCGGGATCACTTGGACGAGCATTGCCGCTTGCTGCACCTATTGGGCATCGAAAAGAGCGCGCATTCAATAGCGCTCTCCACTTAGTGAAGCCTCGCGCAGTGTCGCGCTTAAACTTTTTGTCAGAACGTCCGCCCAACGGCACATAAGCCGGTGTGTGGCACCAGTTTCCCGATTTCAGCTATTGAATCTTTGCCGCTTGAGCACATCGAATATGCTGGCTAGCTTTGATCAAGGCAGATACCGGCGAAGCGGAGAAACAAGTGCGGGCCTTTATTGTTTTGATTGTTACTGCTTTTTTCACGCAGCCATCGGTGGCGGTGGTAATCGACTCATCAAAGTGTGTTGTCATTTTCAATGGTGATGATCGTCTCAAATGTTTCGACGAGGCGGTCAAATTCACCATTGAGAATGGCCCTCCCACCATCACGCCACCAAAGGCAAGCGAACCAGCGGCATCGACAGCCGCGCCGCAGGATTTCAAGGTCGTTGATCCGAATGACATTCGTAACACGCCGACAAAGTGGCAGGGGCGCCCAATTCAATTTAACAACGTTCGTGTTTATTGGGTCAGCGACACTGACGTGCGTATTCTTACAAACATAAACCTTACACTTTTTGCCGTGAAGGTGGTTGGCCCGCCAGAGGCGATACAGTTTTATAAATCGAATTGTGAAACAGAGCGCGAAGCTACAAGCCAAAAATGTCGAGCATCTGTTCGCTTTACGTATCTCAAGCATGGCGAAGATACGCCTTCCGGCCTGATGAAGCGAACTGTGCTGATTTCGAATGATGTTACATTTGTTAGGAGCCAAGGGCGGCGCTAGCCCGGCGCATTGCCGGGCTTTTTCGTCTCCGCGCAGCAGCTGGGTTCAGGCGCGACCGCTATGGAGCAACAAGACGCCTGCGGCTGCGATCTGTTCCGGGCTCTTCCCATCTTCGGTAGCTAGACGCTTTAGCCCAATGTGAATGGACGCCAGCGACGCGCCCGTCGTGATAGCAGGCTCCAGATTGACAATCAGCCCGACCCTTTCTGCCAATCGCTGGCTTTCCATTATCCGCAAAATGCGCTTTCGCTCATTCGCCACGGCCGTGCATACGCCAACTGGCAGCGGGGCTGGCTCATTCTCTACGGCCAGCAAAAGCCCAAGCCTCGCCGCACGCCGGACGGCGGCGCGGGGCCGCTGGGTTCGGGCCTCTGGGTTCGGAATATTCACTCCGGGTTCGTGATGATGGCTGTTGTCTGTTGCGGATCGTCCAAGTTGCTTATCGGTCATCTAGAGCCTCTGTTGGTTTGATTTGTATAGACATTTCGAACCCATCGAAAAAATTGATTCCGAGGGGTAGCACGCGGGCGGCGTTACCCGCATCTGCCGGCGGGGGGCTCCTAGGACCCAATTCCTATACCCCCCGGGGGTATGTGGGCCATCCCCCGGCCACCCCCATGCCCCTAGGGGGGCAGCGCAGGCTGCTGGCTGGCTTCGCGGATGCGGCGGCGTAGCTAGCCGCCGCACCTTGCCGGGCGCTGGCGGCGTTCTTATGCGGCCTTGCCTTGGGCAAGGAAGGCTTCGATTTCACTATCGGGTGCCAGCACCACGGCCGGCATCGCAGAAGCACGCCTCTGAATATTGATCCCCTCGGCTTCACTTTGCCTTATGAGCGACTCTTCTGTGGCCTCCAGCATGACGAGTTCGACTTCCTTGGCGGCGAGGGCGGCCTTGGCCTCGATAGCCGAAAGCCGGAAAGCCGGATCAGCAGCCGACGCTTCGGCTTCACCTTCCTTGGCCAGCAGATCGACCAAAGATTTGGGGTTCATAACCGCCAGCAGTTCCGCCCCCGAGAGCCGGGCCAACCATTCTGCCGCTCGGCCAGCCCGGTAGTTCTCGTGGCTCGCCCCGCATGCGCCGAGGTTGATACGCGCAAGGGCTTCGTCTCGAATTGCGTTCACTTCGATTTCGGCACGAGCCTTGATTTCGCTAGCCGGCGGGAAGGGGTCGGCCAAATTCGCCACCACTTCCGAAGCTGCGCTGATCCGCCCGCGAAGGTCATCTACTTGGGCGCCTAGAGCTTTAATGTTGAATGCCATTGTCAGGATTCCTTTCAGATTTTCAGGCCGCGTGAAGCGGCGTAGTCGCGGCAATTATTGGCCAGCCGCATTGCTTCTGCGGCGATGGATTGCCGGGCGGAATAGGCCGCTTGCGCCGATTGGCATTCATCCAGTGCGGCTTGGTAAGCCGCCTGCGCTGACGTGATCGCAGCCTCGTGGCGATCGCGCTCGCTCTGTTCCACGTCTGAATCGAGGTAGCGCGGCCGGGCGGCCTTTTGAGTTCGAACCGCATCCAGTTCGTGCAGTAGGTCTTTGGCGTCGGCCTGCCGGTGTTTCAGCTTTTCATGCGCCGTCTTCACAGCGGAATTGGCCGCGTCGCCCTGCTCCAGCAAGGCACCCAGTCGGTGCCGGTCTATCGAAAACTTAGGTTCCATATTCGTTACCCCATGGCTGTGGTGGTTGTTGCTTGCCGTGCCGGTCGCCTCAGCGGCCGGCGGTCGGACTCCTTCGGATGGATAGGGCCGCCATGAAGGTCAGCGCTTCCCCTCGGTCAGCATCCCAAAATCCGGCTCTGTTGCCGCCGGGACAGATCGGGACAAACCGGGACATGTCCCGAGTTGTCGGGGGACAGGACGGGACAGGGAGACTAGAAGTCTCCTGTCCTGTCCCGCTCCCGTGTCCCGCTGTCAGACCAGCCATACCCACGCCTCCCCTTCGTCTTTGAACCCGATTGCTCCTTGAAGCTGTCCGTCTGTCAGTGCGCGCTGGAACGCCTTTTTCTTGGACTCTGCGCGCTTGGCTTCAGTGTCCCCGTCAGCCGGGTATCGCTGGTAAAACTCACGGCGCAGAACTTCGCGAGGAACGGCTGTAAATTCATGGCCGTTGAGCCCATGCGGCCGGACTGGTTCGCCGCTATCGGCAACCACAGCGCGAAAAGCCTGAAGCAAGATAGTTACCGGCTTAGAGAGCGGGCGCTTGGGCTTGACCGGTTCCAGCGACGCTTCACCCGGCACGATAAAGGCGCTCAAAACCGGCTCGCCGTCTTCGTCCTTGCCAACCTCAATCGAGCAAAGGTCGAATCCTGCGTTCCAGCCAGTTTCGAGCCAGCGGCTCTTGGTCATTGCCACACGCCGGCCGCTCACTTTGCCCGTGGCGGCCTCGCGCTCGGCGAGCACAGCGAGAATGGCATCTGCGCTCGCAGTGTAGGCGGAACTGCCCCGAATTCCCGTGTCAGCGTCCTTCCCATAGTGCGCGACGATTAGAGCAAGGGCACCGGCCGCTTCAGCCATTTTTTGGAGTATCGCCATTTCTTGAGTGGCCACCCCATCGGCGTTTTTGTCCTCACCGGTGGCGAAGGCTGCGCTCAATGTGTCAATAACCAACAGCCGGAGCGGAATTCCGAAGCGGTCGCGCATGTCGGCCGAAACCTCAACAATCTTGGCAGTTACGGCCTTCTGAACCTCTGGAGCCTTAAGGCTGCCCGGCAGAGCCATCCATGCAATTGGCAGCCCTTCGCCAAGGGGCTCTTCCGCCAGCTTGCCTAGCCGAATGGCTTCAAGCCGCTCGGCAATGGTGCCTAAGCCCTCCGCAAGCAGGAAAAGGCTGCCGCCGCGATCGCGGACTTTGTGGCCAAAGAAATCATCGCCGGTTGCGAGGCAAGAGGCCAGTTCAAGGGCCAAAAATGTTTTGCCCGCCCCAGATTGCCCGGCAAGAACGGCAAGACCGTTGCGGGGTAGCAAGCCCTTGACCAATTCACGGCGAACAGGTGTGGCCTCGCCATGCCAATGGATTTTGACTGGCGGGACGGGCTTTTGCGCGAAAGCCGGCCCGCTCGGCTCGCCAAGCGTGCCGAAAGATTCATCGTGGAACCGGGCTGCATCGGCCATCGCGATCACCGTTCCAGTTCTGAGGTTTTGAACGGTCCGCCGCCGCGCGCGATGCAGCGATCTATGGCTCCGATCAACCGATGGCGCAGGGCGATCCCGCGAGCATCCAGCCAGAATTCATGGCCGCGATGCCGCATGATATGCCGGGCAAGTGCACCCTGAATTTCGGCCTTGAAATTCGATGCTGTTCTGCAGTCGTTGCACCGATTCAGTGCGTCGATTGCGAAATGCACCGACTCCCGTGTCGGGATGGCCTTCACCGAACCATCATCAAGCTGGACGAGCCCGTCCATATCTGAAGACAGCTTCTTACGAGCAATGATCAGGTCGCCTATCGGCAGCCGCATGGCACGGCGCAGCTTGCGAGGAACCTTCCCTGTCTGGACATCGAGGAAATAGGGGGGCAGGCCAGCGCTGCCCCAGCAGTGGGGCTGGCGAAGCTCTCGCCCCGGTTCCGGTGCACCATGGATATGAACCAGCCCGCAGCGTTCGCAGACACCGGCGACTCGGGGGGCTCCATCGTTGCTTGAGATTTCCCAACAACGGAACCGCGAATATTTAGAATTATTTGACATTTGCCTAACCCCCGCCTTTATTCCGGCCGCCTCTAAGCCTCGTCATCGAACCCGCCCGGCAGCCTACCGGGCGGGTTCTCTTTGGCCTCAGACGGCCCGAAGCAAATCTCGGATGGATTCAGCCGGCACTAACGTCCGTCGTCCGAAGCGGAGAACTCTCAACTTGCCGCTGTTGATCAATGCGTAAACACTCGGCTTCGACATTGTTAGCAAAGCGGCAGTCTCAGGCACCGAAAATGCGCGCAATTCATCCGGCGCATGTGCCAGCATTTGCTTGATTATGCTGTTATGATGTTTTGTCATACTCTGCCCCCTTGCGAAATTGCTTGGCTTTCGGACCAAAAACCGAATTCCCGCAATGTATAGGGGCAAACGTCGTTCCGCATCGGGCAATGAAGGTTGTCCACCGGCTGCCATAGTCAGCGTTTGCAAACCGCAAGCAACGGCAGTCACGGCGAGGGTTCTATACTGTTACCGAACCTTCACTCCTGTTCATTCCTGTTGGATATCGTTATAGATTTCTCGCGCTCGAATATGCAAATTTTGCATATCAGGCATGCAAAATTGCAGGGCCGCTTCTTGCCGTCTGGAGGCTGATTGGCTCTTGCGCCAATACCGATTGGCCCATGTCGGCAAACGCCTCGGCAGGCGGCTTGTTTGTCGGCCCGTTGGTCTAACCTCTTGCGAGTCGGGTCAGGACGGGATGCCAATGGGACGGGGATAGTCGCGCCGGCCCCGGCGTGCGTTGGCAAGCTGATATGCGCTTCAGCGCTTCTGGCGAGCCGGCTTCAAGTCAATCACGACGCCACCCTGCCGGAGCCTATCGAGGTAATCCGCCCACCACTGTGCCATCTCGACCCTCTCTTGCCAGTAAGCCCCGCGAGCATAGGCGCGCCGCACTGCGTCGGGATCTTGATGGGCGAGCGCGCGCTCAATGGCATCGGGTGAAAATTTTCCGGACTGGTTGAGCAGGGTTGACGCGCTCGCTCGGAAGCCATGTGCACTATGGTGCTCTTGCATGTAGCCCAAGCGGCGAAGCGCACCATTTAGTGTATTCTCTGAAATTGGCTTGGGAGCGATCTTCCGGCCAATGCCACCGCTCATCCCAAACCCGGGAAATACAAGTGCCCCATGCCCTGTTATGGGCCGCAGACTTTCCAAGATTTCGAGCGCTTGGCGAGGTAGGGGAATCTCATGGGGGCGGCGCATTTTTGTGCGACTGCCGGGGATAGTCCAAACCGCGTTGGCCAGATCGAACTCTTGCCATTCCGCCATACGCAACTCACCGGGGCGGGGAAAGAGAAGCGCCATCAGCTTCAGGGCAGCAATGGTCGTGGGTTGCCCGTGAAAGGAGTCAATTGCACGCAAGAGCCCGCCGAATTCAATGGGGTCAGTGATTGCAGCGCGGTGTGTGACCTTCGGGGCAACAATGGCTCTTTGCAATGCGGTAGTCGGGTCGCTGTCGGCACGCGCTGTTGCTATTGCATATCGGATCACGGCACCGATGGTGGCTCTCAAGCGTTTTGCTGTTTCAAGCGTCCCTTTGGCTTCAACAGTTCGAAGCACGGCTAGAACTTCATGCGCCTTAATCTCGCAAATGGGTCTGCTACCGAGCTTTGGGAGCGCAAACGACAAGAGCCAATCCAGCTTGGTAAGGGTCGACTCCGCTCGCCCTTGCTTAGCTAGCTTGGCACGATACTCAGCGGCAACGACAGCAAATGTGGCCGCTGCAGCCGCCGCGCTCTGCGCTTTCGTAGCACGGTGATGCTCAGCAGGATCGCCACCTGAAGCCAAGATGGACTTGGCCTCATCACGCCTCTTGCGCGCATCGGCAAGCCCAATCGCTGGGTAGGGGCCAATTGACAGTTTCTTCTGCTTTCCAGCGGCATCCCGGTAAGCTAGCCGCCACAGTTTTGAACCTTGTGGTGTGATCCAAAGCTGCAGGCCGCCGCCGTCGGATAATTTTTTTACCGACTCGCCAGCCTTTGCATTCCTGATCGCAGCGTCAGTAAGGGGCATTTGTTGGCCTCCGAATGTTGGCCTTTTCGCCAAGGCCAACAGAAAGGCCAACAATTCGGATTAATGTCAACTGACGTGGGCTTACCGGATTTGACCGAAAAACGGCAAAATAGGTGCAAAAAGGCTCATTTCTGAGCCATTCAGGTCAGGGATTTACAGAGATTTATAGGAGAATGGTGCCGCAAGAGGGAATCGAACCCCCGACCCCATCATTACGAATGACGTGCTCTACCAACTGAGCTATTGCGGCGACGAGGCTGCACATAGCCCTACTCGGGCACCCTTGCAACCCCGCAGATAACGGCAGGCTTAAAACCTTCAGTTTCCGAACAGCCGGAAACCCCGCCGGGGAGGCTCTCCGGGTTCGGGCCCCGGATCGTCGGGGACAATCGGGCGGAAGGGCCGCTGTTCAACCTCGGCGGGCGCGGCGCCACTGTCGGCCGGGGCCGGTCCCGGGGAGTCAGGCCCGACGGCAACCGGCTCGGCGGCAACCGGCTCGGCGGCGGCCGGCGGCAAAGGCTCCGGCACGGCGGCAGACAGGATCTCGATCGGCGCCGGGACAGGAGCATCCGCCTGTTGCTCGAAGCGATCGGCATCGATCCGCGCGCGGACATGTGTCTCCAGCGCCTGTGGTGGCTCACGCCATTCCCAGCCGCCGATCCGCCCGGAAAGCGGCGCCACAGGCGCCCAATCGTCTGAAACCATGCCATCCGCCACCCAGGCAGGATCACGAGGTGCCCGGGAAGCCCGGGCCAGCCAGGAACGGACGAGCCCCTGATTACCGGATTCGACCTCTTCAAGTTCAGCCATGAGCAGGCAAGCCCGGACCGACGGCTTTTCGAGCACCAGCCGGTCAAGAGCCTCGCGGGCCGCTGCATATTCCCGTGCATCGAGCGCCGCCCGTGCGACGGCGAAACGGGACTCGCGGGCATGCGGCATGAGTTTGGCCAGGGTGCGGGCGCGCTTGAGGCGGTCCAGGGCCGAATCGCCCTGCCGCACGCCGAGATAGGCCTCGGCGAGGTCGGGATGCGGAGCTTCCTTCCAGGCCGCCTCGAGGATGCGCGTCGCCTTGGCATAATCGCCCCGGGCGGCGAGCCGGCGCGCGGCTACCGTGGCCGAAGGGACCAGGCCCGGCGTCATGCGGAGGGATTCCAGCGCCAGCGACAAGGCATCGTCCGGGTTGCTCTCCTGCGCCTGCAAGGCGGCCGCAGCGAGCAGCACTGCGCGCCGGCGACGGCCCTCCTCACGGTCAACGAGCCGACGGGAAATCGCCTGGTCGACAAGGGCAATCGCGCCGCGCCAGTCTCCGGCGGCAGCGCGGAACCCGAGCATGGCGTCATTGGCCCAGGGCGAATCCGGCGCGCGCCGAAGAGCCTCGTCTGCATAGCCAAGGGCAGCCGCGCTGTCGTTGCGGCGCTCTGCCTCGATAAACAGGCCGCGCAACCCGAGGGATTGCGTATCGGCACGCTCCGCCATGGCGCGGAATGCATCCTCGGCGCTTCTGCGGTCGCCGGAAAGCTGCGCGGCCTGTGCCGAGAGCAACAGGGCGAGAGGCTCCTGGCCAAGCAGCCGGCGCGATTCCTGCGCATGGCGCAACGCAAGCCGGGCATCGCCGGATCCGACGGCAATCAGGCCCCGCGCAATCGCCTGCTGGCCCTTGGCCTGCCGCCTGACGCGGTTGGCGAGGCCGACCAGGCTCGGCAGACGGAAGATAAGCCTCAGGACGGCCCACAGGATCATCAGCAGGGCGGTCAGCGCCAGAAGGCCGACCAACCCTGTCACAAGGCTGACACGGTATTCGGTATCGCCGAATTGGAGCAGGACATGGCCTTCCGTATCGGCCAGCGTACTGAACCCGAAAGCCAGGCCGGCAAGAAGGACCAGAAAGACAAGGAGCTTGATCATGGCCGGACCTTACTTCGCTGCCTGCACGGTCTGCGCAAGAAAGGTCAGCGACTCGCGCCGGAGCTGTGCCAGGGTTTCACGCCCCTTGACTTGCCGCTCAAGCAAGGCCCGCCATTCGGCGAGTGCGGGCGCCATGGCCGGGGAAAGCCGGGCCGTCGCGGCAAGTGCGCCGGCAAGGTCACCGCGCAGAACGGCCTGTTCGGCCCGGCGGATGGCAGACTGGTCATCGACGCCGGTAACGTTGCCGGTCTTGCGGATATCGACGAAGGACATGGCGGATTGCCGCATCCGCTCCGCCCAGGAAGCCGGCTTGCCCTCCTCCGGCGCTGGCGGCTTCGGAACGGCCGCCTTCAGGGCGGCAGCCAAAGCCGCTGGCGCCTCCGGCCCGCGCTCGGCGAAAGGCTGGAGTGCCGTGAGGGGAGCTGCATCGGGGAGCAATCCCTTGAGAAGGTCAAGGGCCGGGGCGAGCGGCCGCGACCCTGCAAAGGCTTCCTCGGCAAGCGTCACCGCCGCCAGCCGCGCATTGGCGCCGGAAAGGGCATCGCGTGCGCCGAGACCCCCGATCCGGCCGGAAAGGGTCTGAAGATCCCGCGCGACGGTCTCGAGTCGCGGCTGCAGCGCATCGACGCGTGCCGAGAGCTGGCTCACGCCTTGCGGAAGGGACCGGACACCCTGCTCGAGTGTCCCGAGACGGTCCGTCAGCGCCTCGATCGCCGGGGAAGGCCCGGTCGGCTGGGATGGGACCACTGCCGGCCGGCTTTCGAGCGCCTGCCGGAGCGATGCGATTTCGGCTTTCAGTGCCGCTTCCCGCTTGGGAAGCTCGACAAGCAGCGAATCGAGTTGCTGGATTTTCTGGGCGACAGCCGTCGGAACAGCCTCGCCGGGGCGTACCGCACGCGCTTGCTGTTCCAGTTGGGCGACCCGCCCGACAAGCGCGGCATCGGTCGCCGGCTGCAGACGTGGAAGGAATTGCGAGGCCGCCGCTCCGCCAACGAGGCCGGCGACGAGACCGGCGAGAACGGGGATGAATCGCGAAGGCTGCGCCACCGACGGCTGAACCGGCTCGGAGGATGTTGCAGACGCCGGCTCGGAGGATACGGTGACAGGGGCCTCGGCACCGGATGGCGATTCCGATGGCAACGGATCGACGGCGGGGCTCGGATCAGCAGAAGCCGCAGGTTCGGCGGAAGGCGCGTCCGGCTTGACCTCGTTCACGGCCTCGGCGGGAAGATCAAGAACCGGCGGTGCCTTCTGGCGGCCCTTCCCGGCTTTCGCTGTCGTGCCGCTGGTCGTTTCCCCGTCCGGTCTGTCGGTCATTGCAAGGCTTCCCGATCCTGTTTCCGCCCTCCCGCGCATCCTTCTCACCGGGGATGGACGGAACGATGACGAACCTTGTTCCATGAACCGAAAAGTGCCGGCAAGGTCAATTGTAAAGAGGGATAGACGCGCCGTCAGACGCCGGCCGGACCCAGCAGCTCCAGAAGCACCTGCTGGCTGGGCTGCGGCGCCACGCGCAGCGCGGCAGGGGAAAGGCCGGCCGCAAGCAGGGGCGCCGCGACATCTCCAGACAAAGCGACATGCCGGACCGGCACCGCAGCCGGAACGAGCCCCGCCATCCCCAGGGCCTGCAGGAACGCCGAGGCACTCTCGGCGGAAAAATGGAGTACCGCCTCGATCCGCCCCTCGCGCAACCCGGCGATCACCTCCGCCGGCAGGCTGGCATCCGCGACCATGCGATAGGTCTCGACGATTCGGAACGCTTGCCGGGCCTCGGTGAGCCGGGCCTCGAAATCGGGCTTGCGCGGTTGGCCCGCGAGAAACAGCACAGGCTCCGGATGGACACCCTGCGCAAGCAGGTGCCGGGCCGCCGAGCGCGCATCGCCCTCCGCCACCGAGACCCGGGCAAACCCGGCCTCGCGCGCGGCGCGGGCCGTGCCTTCGCCGACGGCAAGGAAAGGAACATCCCGCCACGCTGCCGGGATCGCGACATCCCGGACGGCATTGGCGCTGGTCGCAACGAGGCGCATCGGCGGCGGGCCCTCGAGCCGGTCAAGCAGCCGCTCGACCCGTCGCAACGGTGCGATGACCGGAACATGGCCCCGTTCACGCAGACGGCGCGCCGTCTCTTCGGCCTGGTCTGCCGCACGGGTGACCAGCACGCACACCATGGTCAGGCCAGAGCCAGACCCTGGGGCTGGCGACCTTTCAGGACATGGCCGAGGCGCTCGCCGAGACGGGCAGCCTCGGCCAGAGGCGCCTCTTCCATCACGGATTGTGCGGAAATGCCGTCGGGACTCAACACGATGCCCCGGAAGATTACACGGCCGCCATCCACCGTGGCATTGCCGCCAATCGGCGTCCGGCAGGAGCCGTCCAGGACAGTCAGGAAGGCGCGCTCCGCAACCAGTTCAATCCCCGTCTGTCCATGGGTGATGGCGTCGACGACGCGGCGCACGCGCGCATCGCCGACCCGTGTCACGAGCGCGACCGCCCCCTGCCCTACCGCCGGGATGAAGTCCGTCCGCTCGAGGACCTCGGTCACGGCGCCATCGAGGCCGAGACGCTTGAGCCCGGCCATGGCGAGGATCACCGCATCGAACTCGCCGGTCCGGGCCTTTTCGAGCCGCGTACCGACATTGCCGCGCAGGGCCTCGACGCGCAGGTCTGGGCGCATCCGCCGGATCAGGGCCTGCCGGCGCAGCGAGACCGTGCCGACGCGCGCTCCCTGCGGCAGGTTGGCCAGGGTGCCGTGGCGAGGAGCGATCACGGCATCGCGACAATCCTCGCGCGGCAGGCATCCGGCAATTTCCAGCCCGTCCGGCAGCTGGGTCGGCAGGTCCTTGGCGGAATGGACCGCGATATCGACCCGCCCTTCGAGCTGGGCAATGTCGATTTCCTTCGTGAACAACCCCTTCCCGCCGATTTCCGACAGCGGGCGATCCTGCGTCTGGTCCCCCGTGGTCGAGATGATCTCGGTGAGGATCCTATCCCCGGCGAGGCCAGCCACCGCCATGAGGGCCTCCCGCGTCATGCGCGCTTGCGCAAGCGCCAGCGGCGAGCCGCGCGTGCCGATGATGAAAGGGCGGTCGGAATCACTCATGAGACGGGGTCCAAGCGGTCAGGGGATGGCCAGCAAAGGGCAGTGACGCGCCGGTGTCAATTGAATGGAACACTTTTATGCCGGCAGGGCGCCCGAATCTGCAGCCCAATCCTTTTGCAATCCCTGGCCGGCCATCGTAGAGACGAAATCCCGTGATCTCTGTCCGGATCCGGCACCGGACCTGCAACAGGACCTGCATTTGCGCATGCTTCGCGTTCTCGGCATCGAAACCACCTGCGACGAAACCTCCGCCGCCATCGTCGAATGCGCGCGGGACGGCACGCGGAAAATCCTCTCGAACCGGATCCGTTCGCAGATCGTCGAGCATCGGCCCTATGGCGGTGTCGTGCCGGAAATCGCGGCCCGGGCCCATGTGGAAATTCTTGATCGCCTCATCCGGGAAGCCATGGAAGAAGCGGGGATCGGGTTCTCCGCGCTGGATGGCGTGGCTGCGGCGGCCGGACCGGGCCTGATCGGTGGTGTGCTGGTCGGGCTGACAACCGGCAAGGCCATCGCGCTGGGCCTCGGCAAGCCGCTGCTGGCGATCAACCATCTCGAGGCGCATGCGCTGACACCCCGCCTGACCGACGATCTCAACTTTCCCTATCTGCTGCTGCTTGCCTCCGGCGGGCATACCCAGCTCGTCGCCGTGCGCGAGGTGGGAGACTATGTCCGGATCGGCACCACGATCGACGATGCGATCGGCGAGGCCTTCGACAAGGTGGCGAAGATGCTCAGCCTCGGCTTTCCCGGTGGCCCGGCGGTCGAACAGGCTGCCCGGGACGGTGATCCGGAGCGGTTCCAGCTGCCGCGCCCGCTTTTCGGCAAGCCCGAACCGGATTTCTCGCTCTCCGGCCTCAAGACGGCCGTGCGCCTCGCTGCCGAGGCCATCCAGCCTTTGCGCGACCGCGACGTGGCCGATCTCTGTGCCTCGTTCCAGGCGGCAGTGGTCGATTGCATCATCGACCGCACCCGGATCGGTATCCGGCATTTCCGCAAGGAAATCGGCCAGCCCTCGGCCCTCGTGATTGCCGGCGGCGTCGGGGCCAACCGGGCGATCCGCCACGCCTTGCAGCGCTCGGCCACCGAGGCCGGATTGCGGCTCGTCATCCCCCCGCCGGCGCTCTGCACGGATAATGGCGCCATGATCGCCTGGGCCGGAATCGAGCGGCTGCAGCGCGGCCTGATCGATGATCTGGACGCCGCCGCCCGCCCCCGCTGGCCGCTGGACGAAAGCCGCGCCAGGCCGGGAGCGCGCGCGTGAAAGGCAACAGGGTTGCGGTCATTGGCGCCGGCGCCTTCGGAACGGCGCTTGCCATGGCCTTCCGGCAGGCCGGCCGCGATGTCACGCTCTGGGGCCGCAATGCCGAAGCGATGGCCGCGCTCGAGGCGCGGCGCGATCTCGGTGCCCTGTTCCCCGGCGTCACCTTGCCGCCAGGGATCCGGGCAACCGCCGACCTCTCCGAGGCCGTTCTCGCGGGCATCCTCGTCATGGCCGTCCCGACCCAGGCGCTCCGGCAGGTCAGCGAAGCCGTGGCGCTTGTCCTGCCGCAGGGCCGTGCGGTGATCTCCGCCGCCAAGGGCATGGAACAGCGAACCGGTGCCTTCGCGACCGAGATCCTCGCCGAGACGCTCGGCGCGCACCGGTTCGGCATTCTCTCCGGCCCCTCCTTCGCCGCGGATATTGCCCGAGGCCTGCCAACGGCGATCTCGCTCGCCATGGCCGAAGCGACGGATGCCGGGGCCCTCGCGCAGTTCCTCTCCTCGCCGGGCCTGCGCCTGTATCACACCACCGACATCCGCGGGGTCGAGATCGGCGGCGCGGCGAAGAACGTGCTGGCCATCGCGGCCGGGATCGTCGCCGGCCTTGGCCTTGGCGACAGCGCCCGCGCCGCCATGATCACCCGGGGCTTTGCCGAATTGCAGCGCTTCGCCCGGGCCTATGGCGCGAGACCGGAAACGCTGATGGGGCTTTCAGGCCTCGGCGATCTGGTGCTCACCGCCTCGTCGCCGCAATCGAGGAATTACGGGCTCGGCCTTGCGCTGGGCCAGGGCCGCCCGCCGCGTCAGGCGATCGGCAGCGGCAAGCTCGCGGAGGGCGCCTTCACGGCGGCGATCCTCGCCGAGACCGCAAAAGCGCGCGGCCTCGAAATGCCGATTGTCGATGCCGTGACGGCGATCCTCGCCGAGAGGCTTTCCGTCGGCGACGCCGTGCGCCATCTGATGGCGCGTCCGCTCAAGGGGGAATGACCGATGGCCCATTGGCTCGTGAAATCCGAACCGTTCAAATGGTCCTGGGACCAGCAGGTCGCTGCCGGGGCCCAGGGCACGCATTGGGATGGCGTGCGCAACCATCTCGCCAAGCTCAACATGATGAAGATGAAGCTGGGCGAAGAGGTGTTCTTCTACCATTCCAACGAGGGGCTGGAGATTGTCGGCATCATCAAGGTGATCCGCGAGGCCTATCCGGATCCGACCGCCGCGCCGGGCGAACCCTGGGTCTGGGTGGATTTCGCGGCGGTGAAGCCCCTGCCGCGGCCGATCTCGCTGAAGGAGATCAAGGCGACCCCCTCGCTGGCGAAGATGAGCCTGATCACTTCCATGCGCCTCTCGGTCCAGCCTGTAACGGACGAGGAATGGCGGATCATCGGCGAGATGGCGGGTCTCTGAGGCGGCTCTACAACCTTCCGCTTTCGTCCAATTGCGGAGGCGCGGCAATCTTCCGCATGCACGCGTCATCGGCTAAGAACAGGGCCAAGCAAGAACAACCCGCGCAAATCGGTGTTTGCTGGGCGCCTTTCGGTTTGGGAGAGTGAAATGTCCGAGAAGATCTATGACGTTCCGTCGAGCTGGCAGTCCCGCGCGTTCTTCAATGACGCCGCCTACCGGGCCAAATATGAAGCCTCCGCGCGCGATCCGGACGGGTTTTGGCGTGAAGAGGGCAAGCGGCTCGACTGGATGAAGCCGTACACCAAGGTCAAGAACGTCTCCTATGCTCCGGGCAACGTCTCGATCAAATGGTTCGAGGATGGCGAACTCAATGTCTCGGTGAACTGCATCGACCGCCATCTCGCCAAGCGCGCCGACCAGGTGGCCATCATCTGGGAAGGCGATGACCCGGCCGATTCCAAGCTCATCACCTATGCCGAGCTGCATCGCGAGACCTGCCGGATGGCGAATGTCTTCAAGGCCCATGGCGTCAAGAAGGGCGACCGCGTCACCATCTACCTGCCGATGATCCCGGAGGCGGCCTATGCGATGCTGGCCTGTACCCGCATCGGCGCCGTGCATTCGATCGTGTTCGGCGGCTTCTCGCCGGATGCCTTGGCTGGCCGCATCGAGGATTGCGATTCCAAGGTTGTCATCACGGCCGATGAAGGCCTGCGCGGCGGCAAGGCCGTTCCGCTGAAAAAGAATGTCGATGTCGCCGCGAACAAGGTGCATCCGGCGCTCGAGAAGGTCATCGTGGTCAAGCGCACCGGCGGCAATGTCCACATGGAGGCCGGCCGCGACGTCTGGTACCACGAGGAAGCTGCCAAGGTCGCCGATACCTGCGAACCGGTGGCAATGAATGCGGAAGATCCGCTCTTCATCCTCTATACCTCGGGCTCGACCGGCAAGCCGAAGGGCGTGCTCCACACGACGGGCGGGTACCTCGTCTATGCCTCGATGACGCATCAATACGTCTTCGACTACCATGACGGCGATATCTACTGGTGCACGGCCGATGTAGGCTGGGTGACCGGGCATTCCTACATCGTCTACGGGCCGCTTTCGAACGGCGCGACCACGCTGATGTTCGAGGGCGTCCCGAACTACCCGACCGTGTCGCGGTTCTGGGAGGTCATCGACAAGCACAAGGTCAACATCTTCTACACCGCCCCGACAGCCATCCGCTCGCTCATGGGTGCCGGCGAGGACGCCGTGAAGAAGACCTCGCGCCAGAGCCTGCGCCTGCTCGGCTCGGTCGGCGAGCCGATCAACCCGGAAGCCTGGGAATGGTACTACCATGTCGTCGGTGACGGCCGCTGCCCGATCGTCGACACCTGGTGGCAGACGGAAACCGGCGGCATCCTGATCACCCCGCTGCCGGGCGCCACGAAGCTGAAACCCGGTTCGGCCACGCGCCCATTCTTCGGTGTGAAGCCGGAAATCGTGGATGCCGAGGGCAAGGTGCTCGAGGGCGCCTGCGAAGGCAATCTCTGCATCGCCGACAGCTGGCCCGGCCAGATGCGCACCGTCTATGGCGATCACAAGCGCTTCATGGAGACGTATTTCTCCACCTATCCGAACAAGTACTTCACCGGCGATGGCTGCCGCCGCGACGCCGACGGCTATTACTGGATCACCGGTCGCGTCGATGACGTGATCAACGTGTCCGGCCACCGGATGGGCACGGCGGAAGTGGAGAGCGCGCTGGTGGCCCACGAATCCGTATCCGAGGCTGCCGTGGTCGGCTATCCGCACGACATCAAGGGCCAGGGCATCTATGCCTATGTGACCCTGATGAACGGCATCCAGCCGACAGAGGATCTCCGGAAGGCGCTGGTCGTCACTGTCCGCAACGAGATCGGTCCGATCGCCACGCCGGACAAGATCCAGTTCGCGCCCGGCCTGCCCAAGACCCGCTCGGGCAAGATCATGCGCCGCATCCTGCGCAAGATCGCCGAGGACGATTTCGGCGCGCTCGGCGACACCTCGACCCTCGCCGATCCGAGCGTCGTCGACGACCTGATCGCCAACCGGCAGAACAAGCGCAGCTGACCGTCCGCGCGGGACCAGCGGAGAGGGCGCCTGCGGGCGCCCTTTGCATTTAAGGCTTCGTTAGCCTAAATCTATGGTTTTCAAACCGTTTCAGGATTTCGGCAAGCATTTCGACCTCTTCATTCGCAAGCACGAATGGAGGTTCTCATGCTGTCGCGCCGTGATCTTGTCCGCCTCGGGGGAAGCCTGGCCGCCGGATCCGTCGCCGGGCTCGGCCTGCCGAACGCCGCATCCGCCAGCACGGCAGCGCTCGTTGCCTTCCCGCAGGGCTATGAACCCGGTGCCGTGGTGGTCTCGACGCGCCAGCGCCAGCTCTATTTCGTGCAGGGTGACGGCACGGCGATCCGCTATCGCGTGGCGGTCGGCAAGCCCGGCAAACAATGGTTCGGCACACGGGTGATCGACGGCAAGCATGTCCGCCCCGCCTGGTCTCCGCCGGCGGAAGTGCGCCGGGACCGGCCGGGCCTGCCCGATGTGATTCCCGGCGGCGCGCCCAACAACCCGATGGGAGCCGCCGCGCTGACCATCGCACCCGGCGAATATGCCATCCACGGCACTTCCGCCTCGATGCGCGCCTCGATCGGCTCCTACGCGTCCTATGGCTGCATCCGGATGCTGGACGAGGACATCCTCGACCTGATGCCACGCGTGCGGGTCGGCGCGCGCATTCACGTGGTGCCGTAAGGGGGCGTGCCGGCGTCAGAAGTCGCTGGCGATACCCTTCACTTCCCAGTCCTCGTAGCGGACAGGATCCTTGCCACCCCGTCCCTTGATCTCGGGAGTCCGGGCCAGTTCGGCTTCGCGGGCCTCGAGCGCGGCACGCCGTTCGGCGGCCTCCGCCAGCGCCCGTTGGGCAGCCGGGCTGAGCACCTTGACGGGGGGCGGGTTTTGGTTTTCCTCGGTCATCATCATCACCTTGGCTCGACATAGCGCCGTGCCGGCCCGATGGCCAGAGGGCAGAGACCGCTCATGCGCATGACCTCCCGCGATCTGATCAATCGCATTCTCTTTTCCGACGCCGATTGCCTGGTTCTGGACAAGCCCTCGGGCCTCGCTGTCCATCGCGGACCGAAAGGCGGCCAGACGCTGGATGACTTCCTGCCCGACCTCCAGCTCGACGGCCCGATCCTGCCGCAACTGGCCCACCGGCTCGACCGGGAGACCACCGGTTGCCTCGTGCTGGGGCGCAACCCCGCCGCTCTCCGGCAGCTCGGCCAGGCCTTTGCGCAGGGCCGCGTCCGCAAGACCTATCTCGCCCTGGCCTGCGGCATGCCGGCCGAGACCGCCGGCGTGATTGACCTCCCGCTCGCCCGGCGGTCGCATGACCGGAGATCCTGGTGGATGAAGGTTGATCCGGCCGGTCAGCCCTCCGAGACGCGCTGGCGCCGGCTGGCCACGCGGGACGGACTGTCCTGGCTTGCCCTGCAGCCGGTCACGGGCCGGACACACCAGCTCCGCGTCCATTGTGCCGCCATGGGCTGGCCGCTGGCCGGCGACAGGGTTTATGGCGGAGACCGCGCGATGGCGGCGAGTCCATCCATGCTCCTGCATGCCTGGCGCATCCGGTTGCCGCGGCCCCGTCATGAGCCGCTCGAGGTCATCGCACCCCTCCCTGCGGCCATGGCCACCTTCCTCACCGCCCTCGGCTTCGAGCAATCGGTACTGGAAACCCTGCCCGATATCCTGTAGCCCGGGCGCCTTGCCGAAAGGACCCCCGTGGCACCCCCGGATCGAAAACCCGCCATTGATGGTATCCGCAACCGCGAGCGGCACCCCGGACTTGCCGTGCGGCTCTGGGCCGCCGGCGCGGTCCGGCGGACCTTGCGCGAACGTCGGTCATTGGACGAGGCCCTGCAGCTTTCCGCCCCGAAAACGCCCCTTGGCGACGCCGATCGCGCCCTCGCCCGCGCCATTGCCATGGTTACCTTCCGGCGGTTTGGCACGATCCGGCGCGTGCTGGCCGAACGGCTGAGCCAGGGTGAATGGCCGGAGGCCGGGCTGCTGCAGGAGGCGGTCCAGACCGCGACGGCCCAGATCCTCTTTCTGGATATCCCGGATCACGCCGCCGTCGATGTCGCCATCGAACTCTGCAAGCAGGACCCGCAGGCACGGCATTTCGCCAAGCTGGCCAATGCCGTGCTGCGCCGGGTTGCCGCCGAGAAGGAACACATCGTCGCCCATCCGTTCGAGGGCGAGGACACGCCCTCCTGGTTGCTGGAACGCTGGCGACAGGCCTATGGCACGCCGTCGGCGCTGGCCATCGCCGCCCAGCACGCACAACCACCCAGCATCGACTTGACCCTGTTCGCACCGGGAGCGGCCGAAGCGCTGGACGGCATGGTCGAGCCTCTCCCGACCGGTTCCTGGCGGCTCCGGTCAGACCGGACGGTGACCAGCCTGCCCGGCTTTGCGGACGGGCATTTCCAGGTGCAGGATGCCGCGAGCGCCATGCCGGCCCGGCTGTTCGGCGACATCCGGGGCCAGCGCGTTCTCGATCTCTGCGCCGCGCCCGGCGGGAAAACCGCACAGCTGATCCATGCCGGCGCCGCCGTGACAGCCGTCGAGCGCAGTGCCCAGCGCGCAGAACGGCTGCGGGAGAACCTCGATCGGCTGAAAATGCATGCGGATCTGCGTGTGATGGATGCAATGGCCGTCACCGACGGGCCCTATGACGCCGTCCTCCTTGATGCGCCCTGCTCCGCCACCGGCACGATTCGCCGCCACCCCGAAATCGCGTGGACAAAGACCCTCGCGGATATCCTCGCCCTCGCCGCCCAGCAGACCCGGCTTCTGGCCCATGCCGCCAGCCTTGTCCGGCCCGGCGGGCTGCTGGTCTATGCAACCTGCTCGCTGGAGCCCGAGGAGGGGGAGGGTCAAATTGCCCGCTTCCTGGGCAACCATGAACAATTTTATGCCGTTCCTGTCGACGGACAGGAATTTGGTCTTGCCTCGGAAGCAATTAACCCTGATGGTTTCCTGAGGCTGCTGCCGTCGGCGATGACGGGCATCGGCGGAGTCGATGGGTTTTTTGCCGCAAGGCTGCGTCGTTTGGCATGATGCGTGAACAGGTTCCTGCCGAGTCTGACGAGCCTGGCCTGACGGATCCGCCGGAAATCCACGCGGGGCCGCAGAAATCCGCTCGCATGGCCACCTTGCAGCAGCGGCGCCTGGCCTGGCGCCTGGCCTGGGCGCGCAGCTGGTTCGGGCGACGCCGGTTCCACGCCACGCGGTTCCTGTTTGTCCCTCCCCATCTCCATCTTGCCGATCCCAGCATTGCGGGGGACTTCCTGTCCGGGCAGATTGTCCTTGGCGGCCGGACGTTGCTGACAGGCGGGCGCTCGCCCTTCGATCTCCCCCCTCCCTGCCGGTCTTTCTCGGTTGGCCTGCACGGCTTCGAATGGCTTCGCCATTTCGATGCCAGCGGCGATCCGGAGATCCGGAAGGGTGCGCGGCAGCTTGCCCGCCGGTGGATGGTGAAGCGGCAAAAGGCGGCCTGGCCGGCCGCAGAGGACCCCGAGGCTGTGCCGCGGCGGCTCATCGCCTGGATTACCCATTCTGCCCTGATGACCGATCAGGCCGATTTCAGCGAGTACCAGGGGCTCCTGCAGCACCTCCAGCGGGATGCCGCCATGGCGCGCGTCCTCGCGACGCAGACGCAGATCGGCATGCTGGCTCTCGAGGCAGCCATCGCCTTGTTGTTCCATGCCCTGGCGCTTGACCGGCCAGCCGCAGCCCTCCGACAGGCCGAATCCCTGTTCCAGGACAATCTGGAGCGGAGCCTCGCCCGTGATGGCGGTCCGCTCGACCGCAACCCCGCCACAGCGGTACGGCTGGCAGCGAACCTCATCCCGCTGCTGGCGCTCTATCGGGCACGCCATTCCGGCCCGCCCGAAAGGCTCGGTCCGAACCTGCTGCGGCTCATCAGCTTCATCCGGATGATGCAACAGCCCGATGGCGGCCTGGCGCTGTTCAACGGCGGAGGCCTTGCCCTGCGCGATCTGGTCTCACAGGTGACGCGCTTCGGATCCGGGCGGGTGGCGCGGCTGGATTCGGCGACCGAGAGTGGCTTCGAGCGCCTCGAGGACGAGAACGGCATCGTGATCGCCGATACCGGGCGGCAGCCGCCGCCCGGCTTTGACGAAAGCGCGACTGCGAGTGCCCTCGCCTTCGAATTCTCGACCAAGGCCGACAAGCTGATCGTCAATTGCGGGATGCCGGCCTGGGCAGAAGGCGAAATGGCGCGATCCTTCCGGGTCGGCGCGGCCCATTCGACGCTCCTGATCGATGACCAGTCTTTCGTCAGCCTGGCGCCCCAGACCTCGCTTCTCGAAGGGCGCGCCTACGGGTTGACATCAGCCGGCGAGGCCGGGCCCGTCGAGCGGGTGGTGACACCGGGCATGCAATATCTCGTTCTGCGCCATGACGGGCTGGCGGAGAGTCTCGGCTACCGGGTGGAACGGCACCTCACATTGCTGGGCGGCGGCGGATTACAGGGCCTGGACCGGATCATCCAGACCGATGGCCGTGGCCAGAACCGGCGGATCACGCTGGCCTTCCACCTCCACCCGCGCATCCTGCCGGTGATGCTGTCGCGTCAGGACGCCATGATGCTCAGGTTGCCCCATCAGCAGCCAGGGCGGGATCTCTGGCTGTTCGAGGCCCCCGGACTGCCGCTGCATCTGGAGGAGAGCCGCTGCTACGACCAGGAAATCCTCAACCCGAGAACCGAGGCGATCATCCTCGACGTGCCGATTTCCGGCTCTCTCGATATCCATTGGCGGCTCGTGCCCTACCAGGGTTGAAGCCGGAATGCCTTGCCGGCACAGTTTTTCGGCAATCGGCATGGTGCGGTGCAAACGCATGTGCTATCGCGCGCGGACCTTCCTCCGGAGCCGTTCCTCATGACCAACAAGACCCGCCCCCTCCAGCGCGCCCTGCTTTCGGTGTTCGACAAGACCGGACTGGTCGAACTCGCCCGGGCGCTGAAGGCGCGCGATGTCACGTTGATCTCCACGGGAGGTTCGCGCGCTGCATTGCTGGCGGCCGGGATCGAAGTCCTCGACATTTCCGAGGTGACAGGCTTCCCGGAAATGATGGATGGCCGGGTGAAGACCTTGCATCCCAAGGTCCATGGCGGGCTGCTCGCCATGCGCGGCAACCCGGAGCACGAGGCGGCCCTGCTGGCGCATGGCATTGCCCCGATCGACCTTCTGGTCGGCAATCTCTATCCCTTCCGCGAAACCCTCGCGCGCGGCGCCGATTTCGAGACCATCATCGAGAATATCGATATCGGCGGTCCGGCCATGATCCGCTCTTCGGCCAAGAACCATGACGGCGTCTGCGTTGTCGTTGATCCGAAGGATTACGGCGCGCTTCTGGCGGAACTCGACACCTATGGCGGGGAAACCCGCGGCAGTTTCCGCCGGGCCCTGGCTGCCAAGGCCTTTGCCCATACCGCCGCCTATGACCGGGCCATCGCCGAATGGTTCGCGGGCGAGACCCGGGACGGGCCGCAGCTTGCCCGCGAGGTCGATACCGCAGCGACCGAGCTTCGCTATGGCGAGAACCCGCACCAGAAGGCCTGGCTCGTGCTCAAGCCGCAGCAGGCCCGGCCCGGCGTGGCCACGGCGCGGCAGGTGCAAGGCAAGGCTCTCTCCTACAACAACCTCAACGATGCCGACGCCGCCTTCGAATGCGTTGCCGAGTTCGACCCGGCCCGCACGGCCGCTGTCGCCATCATCAAGCATGCCAATCCGTGTGGCGTTGCCGAGGGCAGCACGCTCGAGGAGGCCTACCGGCGCGCGCTCGCCTGTGATCCGGTCTCGGCCTTCGGCGGGATCGTGGCCACCAACCGCGCCCTCGATGCCGAATCGGCCCGCGCCATTACCGAGATCTTCACGGAAGTGATCATCGCGCCCGAGGCCAGCGAGGAAGCCATTGCCATTGTCGCCGCCAAGAAGAACCTGCGGCTTCTGCTGACAAGGGGCCTGCCCGATCCGCGCGCCGAGGACATTGTCCTGCGCTCGATCGCCGGTGGCCGCCTCGTCCAGACGCGGGACAACGCGGTGGTCGACGAGATGGAATTGCGGGTCGTGACGAACCGCCAGCCGACCGGAGCCGAGCTTTCGGACCTCCGTTTCGCCTATCGCGTGGTCAAGCATGTGAAGTCGAACGCCATTGTCTATGCCAAGGGCGGTGCCACCGTTGGCATCGGGGCCGGCCAGATGAGCCGGGTGGATTCGGCGCGGATCGCCGCATGGAAGGCCGGCGAGGCCGCCCGGGCTCTCGGCAGCGATATGCCGCTCACGATCGGCTCGGTCGCGGCCTCGGATGCGTTCTTCCCCTTCGCCGACGGGCTGGAGGCACTGGTTGCCGCCGGCGCCACGGCCGTCATCCAGCCGGGTGGGTCGATGCGTGACAACGAAGTGATCGAGGCGGCCAACAAGGCCGGTCTCGCCATGGTCTTCACAGGAACGCGGCATTTCCGGCATTGAGCCCGCCATCCGGAACCAGAAGGTCGATGTGGATTCGAAAAAGGGCGCCCGAAGGCGCCCTTTCCGTTTCAGACCACAGTTGCGGTCATTCCCGGACGAGATCGCCCAGCAACCCGCCAAGCACGGTCAGCTTGGCCTGGTTGAGCGGACCGGTCACCAGCCCCTTGATCGTGGCGAGAGTGCGCTCGAGCAACTCGCCCTTGGCAGCAGCCCACAAGGCGACACCCTTTTCGCCCGGGCCATGTTTGGCAATGGCCTCGACAGCGATCTTGCGCGAGGCCTCCTCGATGGCCGACAGGGCCCGGTCAAGCGCCAGCCGTTCGTAAGGGTCGGTCGTCTGGACGGCCTGCGCTCCGCTGCGCATCCCGGTCAGATCCAGCCGGTCAGCCAGCGCGAAGATCGTCCGGGCTGCCGAAACCACATCCACGCCCGTCCGCTCCGCGATCAGCGTGGCATCCAGTGCCGCAGCGGAAACCGGAATATCGACGATCCGGCCCGCCAAAGCTGCCGGCACGCCGTCGGCAGAGAGCGCAGCGAGAGCGTGTTCGCGATGGGCCTTGGCCGCGTCTGACAGCAGCGAATCGCGCTTTTTCTCCACCTCGAGCACGCCCTTGCGGAAACGCGCCACCAGCGCGGAAAGACCCGGCGTGAAATCGACATTGCGCAGGAACCACAGCATGCGCTCGGTGGCATGCTGCTGGGCGGCGGCATAGAGGCCGAGCTGCACCGCGCCGCCGATCTTCGTGTCGAGCGCATCGATGGCAAGGTTCACGTCAAGGATGCCGAACACATCCCGCGCCAGCGCATAGGCCCGCGCGATATCCGGCACCGGGCGGCCCGTCCGCGCGGCCAGCCGTGTCACGATCGCGGGCCCGCCCCGGTTGACGACCGCATTGGACAGCTGCGTAGCCACAATCTCCCGGCGCAGGCGATGGCTTTCAATCGCGTCGGGGAAGCGTTCCTGCACCTCTTTCGGGAAATACCGGCGGGCTTCCTCGACGAGATAGGAATCATCCGGAACATTCGAGGCCAGAAGCTGATCGTACAATGCCAGCTTGGCATAGGCGAGCAGCACGGCCAGTTCCGGCCGGGTCAGCCCCTCGTTCCGGGCCGAACGCGCATCGATCTCGGCATCGCCGGGCAGGAACTCGACCTTCCGGTCGAGCCGGCCCTCCGCTTCCAGCGCCCGCATCAGGTCAATCAGTTCGGCATTCGCCGCGGCGCCGAGTCTCTGGGTGAGAGAGAGAGCGAGGGACTGCAGATAGTTATTCCGCAGTACCAGCCGCGCCACCTCGTCGGTCATCGAGGCGAGCAGGACATTGCGCGCCTCCCGGTCGAGCCGGCCATCGGCTTCGGGCTTCGAGAGGGCGATCTTCAGGTTGACCTCGACGTCGGAGGAATTCACCCCGGCCGAATTGTCGATGGCATCGGTATTGATATGCACACCACGACGGGCAGCCTCGATCCGGGCCAGCTGGGTCATGCCGAGATTCGCGCCTTCCCCGATCACGCGCGCCCTGAGTTCCGCTGCCGTGATCCGGATCGCGTCATTGGCGCGGTCGCCGGCATCGGCGTCGCTCTCTGTCCCGGCGCGGACATAAGTGCCGATCCCCCCGAACCAGAGCAGGTCGACCCGCGCTTTCAGGATGGCTGTCATCACCGCCTGCGGGGTAGCATCCACGCCCTCGAGGCCCAGCAGGGCCCGGATTTCCGGCGTCAGCGGGATCTTCTTCAGCGAACGGGAGAAAACGCCGCCACCTTTCGAGATCAGCTTCGGATCATAATCCTGCCAGCTCGAACGCGGCTTGTCGAAAAGCCGCTGCCGTTCGGCAAAACCCTTTGCCGCATCGGGATCGGGATCGATGAAGATATCACGATGGTCAAAGGCCGCGACGAGGCGGATCTTCGGCGAAAGCAGCATCCCGTTGCCGAACACGTCACCCGACATGTCGCCCACACCGGCCACAGTGAACGGCATCGTCTGGATATCGATGTCGATCTCGCGGAAATGGCGCTTGACCGCTTCCCAGCCGCCGCGTGCCGTGATGCCCATCTTCTTGTGGTCATACCCGGCCGAGCCACCTGAAGCGAAGGCATCCGAGAGCCAGTGCCCGCGCGACTCCGAAATGGCATTGGCCGTATCCGAGAACGTGGCCGTGCCCTTGTCCGCCGCCACGACGAGATAGGGATCGTCGCCATCATAGCGGATCGTGCGGGCCGGCGGCACGATCGTATCGCCGTGGATCGTGTCCGTCAGGTCGAGCAGCGCGGAGACGAAGGTCTTGTACGAGGCCGTGCCCTCGGCAAACCAGGCATCCCGGTCCGAGGCCGGCGGCAGGTTCTTCGGCACAAACCCGCCCTTCGCTCCGACCGGCACGATGACCGCGTTCTTGACCTGCTGCGCCTTGACCAGTCCGAGGATCTCGGTGCGGAAATCCATCGGGCGATCAGACCAGCGCAAGCCGCCGCGTGCCACCTTGCCGAAGCGCAGATGCAGCCCTTCGACCTGGGGCGACGCCACGAAGATCTCATAAAGTGGCCGCGGCAGGGGGAGGCTGTCGATCTGGTCACAGGCGAACTTGACGGCGATGGTCGGCCGGGCTTCCTGATAGGCATTCGTCCGCAAGGTCGCCTGGATCAGGTTGAGCATCCGTCGGAAGATGCGGTCATCATCGAGGCTGGTGATCTTGTCGACCTCCGAGAGCAGCGCCGACTGCATGGCATCGACCAGACGCGAGCGATCCCCGGGGCGTTCCTTGAGGTCCGGGTCGAAACGCAGCGCGAAAAGACGGGCGAGGCTCTGCGTCGCGGCGGGATAGCGCGCCAGCGCATCCGCAATGTAGATCTGGCCGTAGGGCACACCGATCTGCCGGAGATAGCGCGCATAGGAGCGCAGGATATCGGCCTCGCGCGGGGTCAACCCGGCCTCGGTGACCAGCACATTGTATCGGTCGGATTCAAGCGTGCCGGCAAAAATGCCGAACAGGGTCGCTTCGAGATTGGCCTCGAGCCGCGGAAGATCGATCGCCCCGCCGCGTGCCCGTTCGAGGGTCATATCGTGGAGCCAATGCGTGGCACCGCCTTCCGGCACCACGCGATAGGTCCGCTCGTTGATCACCGTGAAGCCAAGATTCTCGAGGATCGGCACCCGGCGGGACAGCGGAATCGGGCTGCCATGCGAGTAGACCTTGAGGTTCGCGCGGGAATCCGGCTCGCCGCTGCGCCGGAGGAAGTTGAACGCGAAGGGCAGCGCGGAAGAGAGCCGCTCCATCATGCCGATATCGGCGATCGCCTCGCTGGCGGTAAAGGCCTCGCGATAGGCGGCGTTGAACGCCCCGGTCCAGATCCGGCCCCAGGCGCCGGCCTTGCCTTCGGGCGCTTCCCGCGCCAGCGCTTCACGGAAATCATCCGCCCAGGTCCGGACAATGGCAAGGATCCCGGCTTCGAGCGTCTCGCGGTCGATGACCGGCGTTTTGCCCTCGAAACGGCCGATAATGTAGTGCGTGCGGGAGAGCGGCCCTTCGGGATAGGCCGGATAGGCGGCGGAGACGCGGCCCTCATAGATCCGCGCCAGGAACTCGCCGATCCGGAGGCGGACCTGCGTGTCGTAACGGTCCTTCGGCACATAGACCATGACGGAGACGAAACGATCGAAACGGTCGACGCGCGCCAGCGCCCGGAGGCGTGGCCGTTCCGAGAGCGCCAGCACATCGAGCGTGAAGCGGAACAGCGTGTCGAGATCGACCTGGAACAACTCGTCGCGCGGATAGCTTTCGAGAACGTTGATCAGCGCCTTGCCGGAATGCCCCGCATGGTCGAAGCCGGCGCGCTCGATCACGCGGGCCACCTTGTGGCGCAGATAAGGGATCGTGCGGGCCGAGCCGGTATAGGCCGTCGATGTGAACAGCCCGACAACGCGCAGTTCGCCCTCCAGCTCGCCGGTGGAATTGAGGATCTTCACGCCGACATAATCGAGGTAGACGCGCCGATGGATGCGCGATTTCACATTGGCCTTGGCCACGAAAAGCGGCGTCGGCTCCTTGAGGAAGGTCCGGATCTCGGGCGTCATGACCACGAGTTCGCGACCGCGCCGCAACACTTTCACATCCGGGTCGCGCAGGATGCCGAGCCCTTCCGTCGGCATCGGATCGGACGAGATATCCGGGTCCGAGAAGCGGTATTCGCGCACGCCAAGCAGCGTAAAATTCTCGGCCAGCAGCCAGTCCAGGAACTGTACAGCCTCGGCGATCTCGTCCGCCGGCAGCAGCGGCGGCGTGGCCCGGTAGCGCGTGGCAATCTCGGCGATCCGCGTCCGCATCGGGATCCAGTCCGTCACCGCGGCACGGATCTCCGCGAAGATCACGGCCAGGCTTTCGGCCAGAGCCTGCCTTTCGGCGCCGTCCAGCGCGATGCCGAGATGGATATGCAGGAGGCTTTCACGCTGCACAGGGGCCAGTTCCCGGCCGGAGGAGGGTCCGATCAGCCGCGCGAGATGGCCATCCGGCTTGCGCTCGACCGCAAGCACGGGATGCGCGACAAGGGCGAGCGGATAGCCACGCTCGGTCAGGTCGGCGAGCGTCGAATCCAGCAGAAACGGCATGTCATCATTGATGACTTCGATCAGCGTGCCGGCTCCGGCCGGAAGGTCGAGGGGCTCGACCCGGATCGCGGCATGGCCGACAGTCCGGTGCGCCAGAAAGGCCATGGTCGATTCGGAGAGGGATTCGCGGACCTCCTGCGACAGGGGGGCGAGATCCTCGGCATCAACCCGCGCGAAGATCAGGGCGGCGAGATCCTTGGACGCAGGCGAGGCGCCGCGCGAATTCATCGCCGGCTTGGAAGCAGAAGACATGGGAAGGGGCTCCGCTGGGGGCA
Organism: Beijerinckiaceae bacterium; assembly: GCA_027533425.1. Classification (GTDB taxonomy): domain Bacteria; phylum Pseudomonadota; class Alphaproteobacteria; order Rhizobiales; family Beijerinckiaceae; genus Rhabdaerophilum. The sequence continues at coordinate 521,564 of JAPZUD010000006.1, forward strand.
GGGGAAGGCGCAACGATCCTTGCAGACTTGCGGGTAGACTCTCGGGCGATCATTCTGATTGTGAGGGTGTTGGCCGGACCGGGACTACGCCCTTCGTCTAATGCGCCCGGCGGCTTTGGGAGGCAAGCGTGCAAGACATGAAAAATACAAAAAAAGTCGACAACCGGCATAAAAATCCGTCGGAAGTCACCGCTTTGGACCTGAAACAGGCCGAACTGAGCCCCCAGATGGCTTCATATTTCGAAAAATGCGTCGAAAAGCTGGGATTCGTTCCCAACGTCCTGCTGGCCTACGCACATGCCATGCCGAAGCTGGAAGCCTTCGTGTCGGTCTATAACGAGCTGATGCTGGCGCCGTCCGGCCTGAGCAAGGTGGAACGCGAAATGGTTGCCGTGGCTGTCTCCGCCGAGAACCGCTGCTGGTATTGCCTTGTCGCGCATGGGGCAGCTTTGCGCCAGCTGTCGGGCCGGCCGGAACTGGGCGAGGCGATCGCCTTCAACTACCGGGTCGCAGACATCACCCCGCGACAGCGGGCCATGCTGGATTTCGCGGTGAAGATGTGTCGCGCGTCGTCGGAGATCGGCGAGCCGGACCGGCAGGCCCTGCGCGACCAGGGCCTGTCCGATGCGGATATCTGGGACCTCGCGGCGACGGCCTCGTTCTATGCGATGTCGAACCGTATGGCGTCGGCCACCGGAATGCAGCCCAATCCCGAATATCACGGGCAGGCGCGGCAGGGCAGCTGAGTCCGGCTTGGGGAAGGGGATGGCCCAAAAAGAAAAGGCGGCTCGCGCGGGGGGCTCGAGCCGCCATGCCAGCTTGGGCGCAACCTTTCGGTCGAGGTCTGGAGCAGGGGGGCTGGGGGGCGTAGGGTCCTGCTCGGGACTGCGCTTTGGCATTGATCGCAGTTTTCCCAGTCGTTGGGGCTACCCCATGGTCGAAATCGGGCCAAAATGTGAAATCCATCACCAGCGCGTGAGCAGGAGCCCGGTGGAGGAAGTGGGCATTCGATCCATAAGCCGGCTTGCCAGCCGCAACGGATTCTTCAAGATTGGGATTCGGGAGTCCGGAATGAACCAGACGGAAATGCTGAGACAAGCCAGCGATTCGACGGTCGTGCCCTTCACGCCGCCACGCATGCCTGAAACGGTCCGCTTTGACCGGAAGGAGCTTTCAGCCATCCTGATGGTCTATGGCCGGAACGTCGCCGCAGGCGAATGGCGCGACTATGCGATCATGTTCGGCCGCGAGCGGGCCGTCTTCGCCATCCTGCGTCGCACCGGCGAGGCGCCGCTTTACCGGATCGAGAAGGATCCGAAGCGTGCCGAAAAACAGGGGGCCTATTGCGTCGTGGCCCAGGACGGCCGCATCCTGAAGCGCGGCCATGATCTCGAGCGCGTCCTGCGCGTCCTCGAGAAGCCGGCCCGCCTCGTCGGCGAATAGGTACAAAAAAAGCCCCGGTTTCCCGGGGCTTTCGCAATCCCTGGCAGGATTGACTTATTCTTCGTTCCGCACGCCCATGAGCTGCATGAGCATCTGGAACATGTTGATGAAGTTCAGGTACAGCGTCAGCGCGCCCATCAGCGACCACTTCTGCATGAGCGTCTCGTCACCGGCGACGACGTCATACTCTTCCTTCAGGCGCTGCGTATCCCAGGCGGTAAGGCCGGCGAAGACCAGAACGCCGATCACGTTGATGGCAAACTGGAGCGCAGACGACTTCATGAAGATATTGACGATGCCGGCAATGATCAGCCCGAACAGGCCCATCAGCATGAACTTGCCCATGCCGGAAAGGTCCTTCTTGGTGGTGTAGCCGAACAGCGACAGGGCGCCGAACGAAGCCGCGGTGATGAAGAACACCTGGCCGATCGAGCCGAGCTTGTAGATCACGAAGATCGACGAAAGCGACAGGCCCATGACGGCTGCGAAGGCATAGAACGTACCCAGCAGCGCGGTGTAGCTCATGCGCTCCCAGCGGAAGGAGAGCAGGAACACGAAGGCCAGCGGCGCCAGCATGATCACCCACTTGAGCGGGCTCGCCCAGATGGCGGCACCGAACGGCGTCAGCAGCTGGCCGAACGCGCGGCCCGCGGCACCGGCAGGATTGGTGGTGGTGCCGAGCATGAACGCGCCGATCGCGACAAGGCCGGAAATGGCCAGCGCAATCGACATGTGGTTGTAGATGCCAAGCATGTAGGAGCGCAGGCCCTGATCATATTGGGCAGCGCTCATGGAACGGCCCATGCCCGTGGCATAAGGGGCATAAGCGTTGCGATCGTAATCGGCCATCGAACCCTCTTGAGTGCAGACCGGCACACCGGCCGGAGACAAACGGTACCTCGCGACATGCGAAGCTGCACTAATATGGCAAGCTTCCCGCAATTTCTCAAGGGGTTTCATGTTGAAACGAGCAAAGCGGTGTCGCAGGGCAGCCTAGGAAACCCTGCCTCAAGAAGTTTGTCAGAAAAACGGCAATGATAACCTGAACCAAACCTTAGGCATGGCGCAAGTATGGCGCAGGTTTTTGTCCAAGAAGATGCCAGGTTCCGATCAGGCCCAAAATAATCGTGACAACGAACGCAGAAATCGCAATCGAGACGATTGTCATCCAGGGAACCATGAAGTCGAGTCGCATGATCTCGACAACCACGAAGCGCGCGCCGATTGCTCCGCATAACAGCCCGAAGACAGCCGCGATGGCGCCCAGGGCTGCGTATTCGACGAGCAGTGCCTTCAGCAGCGTCGATCGTGTCGCACCCAGCGTCTTGAGGATCACCCCCTCCTGCTGGCGGGTGCGGGCTGTCGCGGCCAGTGCGCCGGCCAGCACGAGGATGCTGGCGACAAGCGCGATTCCCGACGAGGCCCGGATGGCAAGGGCCAGTTGCGAGACAATCTGCTCCACAGCGTTGATCGCATCACGGACCCTCACCGACGAAATGGCCGGGAAACCCTGCGCCACTTTCCGGGTCAGCTCGATTTCCGCCTTGGGATCGGCGCCGGCCGCCGGTGTCAGCGTCGAGAGGAAGGTGTAGGGCGCGCCCTGGAAGGTGTTCGGCGAGAAGACGAGAATGAAGTTGATGCCGAGGCGCTGCCAGCGGATCTCGCGCAGGTTGGCGATTTCAGCCGTGATCCGCCGTCCGAGCACATTGACGGTGATCCTGTCCCCCACCTTCAGGCCGAGCCCTTCGGCAACATCGCGCCCGAACGAGACCAGCGGCGGACCGCGGTAATCCTCGGGCCACCAGGCCCCCGAGACGATGCTCGAGCCCTCCGGCGGCTTCGCCGAGTAGGTGATCCCCCGGTCGCCATCGAGCACCCAGGAGACACGTTCGGCAGCCTTGAACTCCGCGGATGGTGTCCCGTTGATCTCGATGATGCGGCCACGCAATTGCGGCACCCGTTCGATCGTCGCGCCGGGTTGCTCCTTTGCAAGGAAATCCGCGAAGCGGTTCATGTCGCGCGCGGGGATGTCGATGAAGAAGAAGGACGGCGAGCTTCCCGGCAGGGTCGAACGGAACTGCCGGCCGAGATTGATGTCGATCAGCGTCAGGGCAACCAGCAGGGTCAGGCCGAGCCCAAGGGAGAGCAGGACCGAAGGCGTGAGGCTGCCGGGCCGGTGCAGGTTGGCCAGCGCCATCCGCAGGATCGGGTTTCGCGGTCGCGGCGCAATTTTGGCCAGCCGCATGACGAGCCAGGCGATGATCCTGAGCATGATGATCGAGGCAACAGCTGCAACAAGATAGATCGTGGCGATCCGCCGCTCGGAGGCGAAGAGGATGGCCAGCGCCCCGAAACCCGTCGTCGCGGCCGCCAGCAATGCCAGATCGAAAAGGCTCGGCCGGAACCGCGCGATTCCGAACGAATCCCGGAACAGGGCCGAGGCGGCGACGGCCTTGCCCCGCGCCAGCGGCAGGATCGAGAAGGTCAGGGCCGCCACCAGCCCATAGGCAAGGCCGAGCAGCAATTCCTCGCCATAGACACCCGGTGCGAGTGGATAGGGGAGAAGATGGCCGAAGCCGAGGATCGCCACGGTCGGCAGGGCCGTACCCAGAGCCAGCCCGAGCAGCGTCCCGATCAGCGCGAAAGCCATGACCTGCGCCAGCGAGGACAGGAACACGAAGGCCCGGGTAGCCCCGAGGCTCTTCAGCGTGGCGATCCGCATCACCTGGCGGGAGGCAAAGGCCCGGGCGGCATTCGCCACACCGACACCGCCGATCAGCAGCGCCGTCAGCCCGACAAGGGTCAGGAACTGGGTGAAGCGGTCAACCTGCCGCTGCAATTGCGGCGAGGCCCGGAGACGGGTCGTGACCTGCCAGCCGGCATCTGGCACGGCGGCGGCAATGCCGTCGACGGCTTCCTGAAGCTGCGCTTCGCTCGAGGTCGGCCCGAGATCGAGCCGGTAGGAAAAGCGTGTCAGGGAACCGGGCTGGATCAGGCCCGTGCGGTCGAGCGCGGCGCGGCTCATGATGACGCGCGGCCCGAAACCCAGCCCGCCGGACAGCTTGTCCGGCTCGCTGGTCAGCAGCGCGGCGATCCGGAAGGTCTGCGTCCCGAGCCGGACCTGGTCGCCGAGCGCAATGTTGAGCCGCCCGGTCAGAACCGGATCGGCGACAAGGCCAGGCAGGCCGGCGGCATCGGGCGCGAGAATCTCGGCCAACGGCCGGCGATCCGGGCCGGATGGGCCGGCCAGCTGGAGGGTTCCGGCCAGCGGATAGGCCTGATCGACGGCCTTGATCTCGACCAGCGCGCTTTCGCCCGCGTCACTGACCGCCATGGCGCGTGACTGGGTCAGCTCGGCCACCCGGCCGAAGCGGCCGATGGCGGCCTTCTCGGCCGGTGTCGCTTCCCGCTGGATCAGCGTGAAAGCCGCATCGGCCCCGAGGATGACACGGCCTTCGCGCGACAATCCTTCATTGAGCGCGCGCGAAAGCGAGACAACCGCGACGATGGCGCCAACGCCGAGCGCGATACACGCGATCAGAATGCCGAAATGACGGAGGGAGTGCGGGATTTCACGCGCGACAAGGCGCAGGATCAGGCGAACCGAACCGGACATCATCATTCCGCCGCAGCCGGTGCGCGCTCTTCGACGATCTTGCCTGCCTTGAGCCGGACAATCCGGTCGCAGCGTTCGGCAAGGCCGAGATCATGCGTCACGAGAAGGAGCGTTGTCCTACGGTCGCGCTTGAGCGAGAAGAGCAGGTCAACGATCTCTCGGCCCGTGCCCTCGTCGAGATTGCCGGTCGGCTCGTCGGCGACAAGGATGGCCGGGCGGGGCGCAAGGGCCCGCGCCAGGGCCACACGCTGCTGCTCGCCCCCGGAAAGCTGGCCGGGATAATGGTCGAGGCGCTGGCCGAGCCCGACCGAGGCCAGTTCGGCGGCAGCCTTGTCGAAAGCGTCGCGGTCACCCGCAAGTTCCAGCGGCACGGCCACATTCTCCAGCGCGGTCATGGTGGGGATCAGATGGAAGGCCTGGAAGACGATGCCGATCCGCCGGCCGCGGAACTGCGCCAGCCGATCCTCGCTCAGGCGGGTGATCTCCTCGCCGGCAATGGTCACGCTGCCGGCATCGGGCCGCTCGAGCCCGGCTGCCGTCATCAGCAATGTGGACTTGCCGGAACCGGACGGGCCAACAAGCCCGATCGCCTCGCCTTGTGCCACAGAAAGGGAGACGCCGCGGAGAATATGCACGCGGGACGCACCCTCGCCCAGGCTGAGCTCGACGTCGCGCATCGCGATCGCCGAGGGCTGGGTAGCGCGCAATGGCGCTTCGGGCTTGTCCTGAAGGAGGGGAGACAACATCTTGAAAGGGTCCGCCTGCGAGGGAAGGTGCAACCAATGTGGGAAGGAACATGGCTTTTGTCAGGAGATACGCAGTGAGAATGGCGTTCGGTTCTCTTTCCGGGTTGTGGCATGCCGGCGTGCTGGCGATGGGCCTTGCATTCGGCCTCGCGGCACATCCCTCGGATGCAGCGGCCCGCACATTGCGGCTGGTGGCCTTTGGCGACAGCCTTTCAGCCGGCTACCAGCTGGCCCAGAACGACGCGTTTCCCAGCCGTCTGGAAGCCGCCCTCAAGGCGCGCGGTCACAATGTGGTGATCGAGAATGCCAGCGTATCCGGCGATACCGCCAGCGGCGGGCTGGAGCGGCTCGATTGGGGTGTCGCCGAGGATACCGACCTCGTCATCCTCGAACTCGGTGCCAACGACGCCCTGCGCGGCATCGATCCGCGCATTACCGAACAGGCCCTGGACGAGATCATCACGAAACTCCGGTCCAGGAACATCCAGGTGCTCCTCGCCGGCATGATGGCACCCCGGAACAACGGCCCCGATTACGTCGCAGCCTTCGACGCAATCTATCCGCGCCTTGCCGCAAAGCACGGCATCCCGCTCTATCCCTTCTTCCTTGAAGGCGTACAGGGGCGGGCGGATCTCAACCTCGCGGACGGAATCCACCCGAATCCGGCCGGCGTGCGTGCCATCGTCGAGCGGATCCTGCCTGTAGTCGAGCAGACCCTCGCTACCCTCCCGGCGCGCTGATTCTTCACGCCTCGCACGGCAAGCCGCTTGCCAAGCGCATCCCGCTTCTCTACCGGCAGGAAAACCGGTGCAGGACCTGCGGGAGGATGACATGGCACGGCTTGAACTCTGGAAGGATCCGTGGCCGCTTGATGTGAAGCAGTGCCCCTGCGACGTGCATTTCACGTCCTATCTCAGGGAGAAGGGACTTGCCGGCCAGACGATCTTCCATTTCGGCACCGGTGATCACCACCATGTCGGGCTGCAGGCCCCGGCCAGTGACCATGCGGTGATCGGCATCACCGCCACGGAACCGGAATACCGCTCCTATATCCGGCTGGTAACCGAGAACCCGCATCTTGGGAAATACTACAAGGTCCTGTTCAGTGACATCTACCAGATCAACACCCGGCTGCTGCCGGCTTTCGACATCGTGACCTTGTTCCATCTCTGCGAATTCTGGTCGGAAAACAATGCGGCCTTTGCCGCCCTCGACGACAAGGGCGTGCTCGAGGCCCTGACCGCTCTCGTGCGGCCGGGCGGACTGGTGCTCTTCTACACCGGTTCCTTCGCCTATGACGCAGCTGCGCGGCTGATCCCCGACTGGGCGGCGCGGACCGGGTTCGCTGAAGAGCCCGGTTACGAGACCCTTCGGATTTTCCGTAAGCCAAGGACATGATTTCGCTGGCGAAATAAAGACCTTCGGGACGACCGCCCCGAAGGGGCTTTTCTTTACGGAAATCGTGTTACCGTGACCTCGGATGCGTGATTCGAGGGGGAACGGTCATGCCTCGTCTCTTTGTCGGTCTTGAGTTGCCGGAAGGTATTGCGTCCCTTCTGTCAGGGCTTCGCTGGGGCCTCCCGGGCGCCCGATGGGTCGACCCTTCGGATTACCACCTCACCCTGCGTTTCATCGGCGATATCGACCGGCGTTTTGCCCGGGACATCGAGGATGAACTGGCCGAGATCGGGCGGGAATCCGTACCCGTAGCCCTGACAGGCCTCGGCGTATTCGGCGGGGACAAGCCCCATACACTCTATGCGAGCGTAGCACCCAACCGGGCCCTGATCGAGCTTCAGGCCGAGAGCGAGCGCTGCCTGCGGCGCCTCGGTCTCAAGCCGGAAGCGCGGAAGTTCACGCCGCATGTCACCCTCGCCCGGCTGCGGGCGGCCTCAGTGCTGGATGTCGCGGATTATCTGGCAGCCCATGCGCCATTCCCGCCCTGCCGCTTCACGGCCGAACATTTTTCGCTTTTCTCTGCCCGTGAAACCTTCGGCGGCGGGCCCTATATCGTCGAGGCCGCTTACCCGCTCCAGTAAGGACGGGCCGGCCACCGACACGGAGCGAATGGGATGGCCCGAACCCTGACTGATGCCGAACGCGGGAACGCCCTCGCCGAACTGCCCGCCTGGCAGCTGGAGGGTGGCGGCAAGGCGATCCTCCGGACCTATCGGTTCTCCGGCTTCCGGGCCGCGTTCGGCTTCATGGCAGAAGCGGCGATCGAGGCGGAGAAGCTCGATCACCATCCTGAATGGTCGAATGTCTATCGCGAGGTGAAGGTCCGGCTCACCACGCATGATGCGGGCGGCCTGACCGCGCTCGATCTCGAACTGGCCCGGCGGATGGAGGCCATTGCCGCCGGCCGCCTGGCACCTTGAGCCGCGTTATTTCGGCGCGAGGCGGATCGTCCCGTCGAGGCGGATCGAGGTGCCGTTGAGATAATCATTTCGGCAGATGCTCTCGACAAGGCTGGCATATTCGACCGGATTGCCCAGCCGCTGCGGGAACGGCACCTGCTGCGCAAGCGACTTGCGGTAGTCTTCCGAGATCTGGTCGAACATCGGGGTGTGAAAGATCCCCGGCATGATCGACATGACCCGGATCCCGTGCGAGGCAAGATCCCGCGCGATCGGCAGGGTCATGCCGGCGACGCCGCCCTTGGAGGCGGAATAGGCCGCCTGGCCGATCTGCCCGTCCTCCGCCGCAACGGAAGCCGTGCTGACGATCACCCCGCGCCCGCCATCCGCATCCAGCGGCTCAAGGCTGGCCATGGCCACCGAGCATTGCGCGATCATCCGGAACGTGCCGATGAGGTTGATCGAGATCACCTTGGTGAAGCTGCCGAGATCATGCGCCACAAGGGCACCGGACTCGCGATCCTTGCTGACGGTGCGCCGTCCGGCAACAATGCCGGCGCAATTGACGAGAATACGCTCGACACCGTGCCGGCCACGGACCTTGGCAAGCGCCTCGGCGACCGAGGCATCATCCGTCACGTCGCAGCGCGCGAAGACGCCGCCGATTTCCGCGGCAACCCGTTCTCCCCGCTCGGGGTTGAGATCGAGCACGCCCACGCGGACGCCGAAACCGGCGAGATGGCGGGCCGTGGCCTCGCCAAGGCCGGAGGCGCTTCCGGTGACGATCGCGGCGATTGAAGAATCGAGGCGCATGGGCATATTCCTTCCTGGTTCCGGGCGGATTAGGCCGGCTTCCGTCAGGACGCAAGCCTCTCGGCCTGTTGGCCTCCATGGTCCCGCCGCAATCGCCGGAAAGGATGAAGCCGAGGGAGGATGGAATGGACAGCTTCTGGCAGGGACCTTTTTCCAAGGCCGAGATGGACGCAGCCCGCCGCGCCCTGCGCGACGAGGAGGACATGCTCCAGCGCATGCGCGAGAAACTGCGTCGGCTGGCGCGGCAATTGCCCTTCGCCGAGGATCTGCTCGCCGCCTATTTCTGCGTCCGGGACCCGGCCACCCCGCCCCGCATCCGCTGGATCCTCCTGCTCGCCCTCGCCTATTTCGTGCTGCCGGTGGATACGGTTCCGGATGTCTTGCCGGTTCTCGGCTTCACCGATGACGCCGCGGTGCTCGCGACCGCCCTCGCTTCGGTACGGGGTGCCTTGCAGCCGGAACACCGGGAGAAAGCCCGCGAAACGCTCGAACGGGAGCAGGTCTGAGCCGCCGGAGCCCGTCAGCAGCTCGAGGAACCGATCAGCGCGATTCGGAGATGCCGCCGGCCTCCAGCGCGCGGCGCAGCCGCGTAAAGGCAAGCCTCAGCCGGGATTTCACGGTCCCGAGCGGCAGGCCGGTCCTCTCGGCGATCTGGGAATGCGACAATCCCTCATAGAAGGCCAGCAGGACAAGGTCGCGCTGCTCGACCGGGAGGCCGGTGATCAGCGACCGCACGATGTCGTCACGCTGCTGCCCGTCGATTTCCGATTCGAACCGCCGCTCCTCGGGGATATCGAGTATGGCCGGCGATTGGGGATCGACATAATCGGTGCGGCTGCGACGCGACAGGTCGATCCGGCGGTTTCGGGCCACCCGGTAGAGCCAGGTGGCAAGCGAGGATTTCTCGGCGTCGAACAGTTCGGCCTTGCGCCAGAGCGTGATCATCACATCCTGCGCGATCTCCTCCGCGCCTCCGGAATCAAGGCCCAGCCGGATGAGATACGCCTCGAGACGGGGCGTGAAATAATCGAAGATCTCTGTGAAGGCCGCCTTGTCCCGCCGCTCGGCAACGGCACGCATCAGCAAGGCCCAATGATCGGCGGCCGGCACGCAGGATCCTCGATTCCCCTTGGTCTGGGCAACGGTGTAACGCTCCGGTGCCGAACAAACAACCACATAGGGCCAGGTTTCGCGCCGACTACCCGATGCCGGGCCGTTTTGCCGCGCTGCGGGAGGCGAGAACGTTTGTCGTTGCCCGAACTTTGCGCTAAGGGAAGCCGGATCGGGCTTTGAAGTTCACGCCCTATTCACGCCATATCAGGCATTTAGCGGATCGGAACCGTGGAATCGCTCCCGGCCTTGCGCCCTCCGGAGCGCAGGATCCGGCGCAGGGCAACCGTAGAGGGAGACGTCACGAACGATGAAGACCTTCGTTTCGAGACAGGGTTTGGTCTGGCCGCGCATGGCGGCGGCTTGGGCCGGCCTCGCATTGTGCATGGTGGCCTCCGGCGCAGAGGCCCAGGCCAATCGCCCCGCTGCCGCCCCGGCCAATCGCCCTGCGGCGAATGCGGCACCGGCCGGTGGCGCCCAGACCTTCCTGATCGGCACCTTCAACGACTGGCGGGCGCTGACAACCGGCAAGGACAAGCAGAAGATGTGCTACGCCTTGTCCGAGCCGAAGGAACGCCTGCCCAAGGCCCTGAAGCGTGATCCCGGCTATCTTTTCATCTCGACCCGAGCCGCCGATGGGGCCCGCAACGAGGTGGCCTTCAAGCTGGGCTTTGCAGCCAAGAACGGCCAGGATGGCACCTTGACCATCGGAACGGCCACCTTTGCTCTCATCGCTTCGGGCGAAAGTGCTTTCCTCAAGAACCCGGCACAGGAAGCCCAGCTCATCGAACAGATGAAACGGGCGCAGAACATCTCGATCAAGGTGGCTTCGGCCCGTGGCAACGAGACGACGGACCGCTATTCCATGAACGGCTTCGCCCGCGCCATCGAGGCTGTGGCGAAAGAATGCCCCTGATCGGCCGGTCATGATCGAAGCCGCGCCCCACGACGCAGAAGCCAGCCGCACGCCCGCCCTTCCCCCGTCCGGCGACCGTCCGACACTTGTCGGCCTGTCGCGCGAAAGGCTGGCCGCTTTGCTGGAACAGGCGGGTGTTCCTGAAAAGGAACGCCGGATGCGCCTTTCGCAGCTCTGGCACTGGATCTATGTGCGCGGCGCGCAGGAATTCGGCGACATGACGAATGTTGCCCGCCAGCTCCAGACCCATCTCGCACAGCACGCCACGCTGGCCCGCCCGGACATCGTGCGGGAACAGGTCTCGGCTGACGGGACCCGCAAATGGGTCCTCCGGCTGCCGCCGCGCGGCCTTGCCGATCGCGGTGCCGAAGTGGAATGCGTCTACATTCCCGAGCGGGACCGCGGCACACTTTGTGTGTCGAGCCAGGTCGGCTGTACGCTCAACTGTTCGTTCTGCCATACGGGAACGCAGAAGCTGGTGCGCAATCTCGAGGCCTGGGAGATCGTGGCCCAGGTAGTGGTGGCGCGTGACCGTCTGGGTGATTACCCCGGCCAGACACCGCCGGAGGGCGCCTTCGTGCCCAATGATGGCGGCCGCTTCGTCTCCAACATTGTCTTCATGGGCATGGGCGAGCCCCTCTACAATTACGCCAATGTCCGCGAAGCGATCGGCGTTCTCACCGATCCGCAGGGCCTGCAGCTGTCGCGGCGGAAAATCACCGTCTCGACTTCGGGCGTCGTGCCGGATATTGCCCCGCTGGGCGCGGAAACCGGCGCCATGCTGGCCATCTCGCTCCATGCGACAAACGATGCGCTGCGTGACGAGCTGGTGCCGATCAACCGGAAATACCCGATCGCCGACCTGCTCGAGGCCTGCCGCACCTATCCCGGCGTCTCGAATGCCCGCCGCATTACCTTCGAATATGTGATGCTCAAGGGCGTGAATGACAGCCTTTCCGAAGCGCGCGCCATGGTGCGGATGCTGCGCGGCATCCATGCCAAGATCAATCTGATCCCGTTCAATCCGTGGCCGGGTACGCAATACGAATGCTCCGACTGGGCGCAGATCGAACGGTTTTCGGAAGTGATCTTCGATGCCGGCTATGCCTCGCCCATCCGGACGCCACGGGGGCGCGACATCCTCGCCGCCTGCGGCCAGCTCAAGAGCGACACGGAGAAAATGCGGGCGCGGGCACGGCTGATGCTCGAGGAACAGCTGGCCCTCGGCACGGATTGAACGGGTCGCGTTTCACCAACCCTTAGAGTTAATCCGAATTAGGTATGGATCCGCGGTCGGGAATTGGCGGATAGCAAGCATTTGGCGAAAACTCGTGACTTACGCTGCTCCCAAAGAAAGAGTTGGGAGCGTGTCATGAATATGCTTGGCCGCGCAATCGCGAGGTTCCTTGAAAAGCCTCTGGCAGGATACAAGCCCGCCACGTCGCCTGATTTCGACGTGTTGCGCTCGGTGCTGAAGCCGGCGGATGTTCTGCTCGTCGAAGGCAATAACCGCGTTTCCTCCGTCATCAAGTATCTCACGCAGTCCACCTGGTCGCATTCGGCGATCTATGTCGGTGATTGCCTTGGCAAGGCCGAACCCGACGGCGAGCCTCATGTGCTGATCGAAGCCGAGATGTCGCAGGGAGTCATCACGGCACCGCTGTCAAAGTACCGTGACTGGCATATCCGCATCTGCCGCCCTGTGGCGCTCAAGATCGAGGATCAGGACCGGGTGATCGCCTTCCTTCGGGCACGGATCGGCCATGAATACGATATCAAGAACGTGCTCGACCTTGCGCGCTTCCTGATCCCGCTGCCGATCCCGACCCGCTATCGCCGCCGGATGCTGGCGCTCGGCTCGGGTGACCCTTCGCGCGCGATATGCTCGACATTGATCGCCGAGGCCTTCCAGTCGGTCCGCTACCCGATCCTCGCGCGGGTGGAGAATACGGAGGAGCGCCGCAAGGTCCGGTCCCGCTATGCCAGGCGGGAAATCCTGCACATCCACCACCATTCGCTCTACGCACCGCGTGACTTCGACATCTCGCCGTATTTCGCCGTGGTCAAGCCGACGATCGAGGCCGGGTTTGACTACAAGGCCCTGCGCTGGACGCCGCGTTTCGCCGTGGCGCCGGCCAAGATCGTCGAGACATCGGCCGAAACCCGCCAGGCCGCCCGACAGACCGTGCCGATCCCTGCACGGAGCTGACAAGGCGGGGTCAGCCCCAGGATCCGGGAAGGGCTCGACCTTCCGGACCGATGCGTTACTGTGGGCGCATTGTCCCGGTGAGGTCCTCCATGCAGCGCACACTTCGTTTCGGCCTTCTCCTTGCCGGTTCGCTCTCGTCGCTTTCCTTCCTTCCTGCCCTGGCGCCCGCCCAGACCAGCGTTCCCGCTCCGGGCCAGCCGATCCTCTCCGCCCAGAGCCGGATGCTGCCGGTCATCGCCCGCAAGGGCATGGTCTCGAGCCAGGAACGGCAGGCCAGCCAGATCGGCGTCGAGATCCTGAAGGCCGGAGGCAACGCGGTCGATGCCGCCGTGGCGACGGGCTTTGCGCTGGCCGTCACCCTGCCCCGGGCCGGAAATCTCGGCGGCGGCGGCTTCATGCTCGTGCATCTGGCAAAGACCGGCGAAACCATCGCCATCGATTACCGCGAGACCGCACCGGCCGGTTCGACCCGGGACATGTTCCTTGATTCCAAGGGCGAGCCGGACCCGAAAAAATCGCGGGATTCCGGGCTCTCCATCGGGGTGCCCGGCACGGTGCGCGGGCTGGCCCTTGCGCATGAGAAATACGGCTCGGGGCGCTTCACGTTGGCGGATCTGGTCGCACCGGCGGTCCGGCTGGCGCGCGACGGTATCGCTGTCGAGGAGGATCTGGCCGATTCGCTGCCCGCCGCTGCACCACGGCTGGGCCGGTTCCCATCCTCGGCCGCGATTTTCCTGAAGGATGGCAAGCCGCTCCAGCGCGGGGACCGGCTCGTCCAGACCGATCTGGCAACCACGCTGGAGGCGATCCGGCAGCAGGGACCGGATGCCTTTTATTCCGGCCGGATCGCGGCAGCCATCGCCCGCTCCGCGCAGGCAGCGGGCGGTATCCTGACGGAGGCCGACCTTGCCGCCTATCGGCCCGTCCTGCGGCAGCCGGTCCGGGGCAGCTATCGCGGGCATGAGATCGTCTCCATGCCGCCGCCCTCCTCGGGTGGGGTGCATCTGATCCAGATCCTCAATATTCTCGAGGGATTCGACCTGAAGGCAACCGGGCCGGGCAGTGCCGCCTCCCTGCATCTCCTCGCCGAGGCCATGAAGCCTGCCTATGCCGATCGTGCGCATTTCCTGGGCGATCCCGACCGCGTCAAGGTTCCCGTGCGCGGCCTGACGGCAAAGGCCTATGCACAAGGCCAGCGGGCTGCGATCCTGCCCGAACGCGCCCGCAAGGCCGAGGAAATCGCCGCTGGCAACCCGCTTCCGCACGAACCGGACCAGACCACGCATTTCTCGGTCCTCGACGCCGAGGGCAATGCCGTCTCGAATACCTATACGCTCAATTTCTCCTACGGCATGGCCATGGTGGCCGAAGGCACCGGCGTGCTGCTCAACAACGAGATGGATGATTTCTCGGCCCGGGCCGGCGCCCAGAACGCCTATGGACTGGTCGGGAGCGATGCCAATTCGGTCGCGCCGGGCGCGCGGCCGCTTTCCTCGATGACACCGACCTTCGTCTTCCGCGATGGCAAGCTGTTCCTGATCACCGGGTCGCCCGGCGGCAGCCGGATCATCACCACGGTGCTGCAGGTCATCGTCAATGTCATCGATCACGGCATGAACATTGCCGAGGCCGTGGCCTTCCCGCGCATCCACCATCAATGGCGGCCGGATGCCCTCGCGGTCGAGCAGGGCCTCTCGCCGGATACGCTGCGCCTGCTTGCGGAGCGCGGCCACACGGTTCGGCCCGGCACGACGAGTGGCTCGGCCAACTCGATCCTGGTTTCGGGAGAAGGCATCACCGGGGCCTCGGATCCGCGCCAGCGAGGAACAGCAGCAATCGGCTATTGAGCCAGGACGTGACTATCAGGCCTTGACGCCGTCCACGCCGGCATAACCGGCGCCGAGCACGATCCCCGGCGCGTCCAGCGTGCCGCTCTGCACGAGAAGCGCGAACCCGTCCGCCCCGTCAACAGCGACCTGGCTCTCGCGAAGGATGCCGCGCATCTCGGTGCCGGTCATCGGGCCGAGATCGATCAGGGCCCGCGCGACATTGGCATAGGTGATGGCGCGGCCGGAATTCTCGCCCTTGCCGATCTGGACCTGCTGGCGGGAAACCAGCGGGACGAGGATCAGCCGGACATCATGGGCGGGTTGCGTCAAGGCAACGCGATAGCTCCAGTCCTGCCCGACACGCGCCAGCACGACCCTTGCGGCATTGGGCGCAGGAGTCAGCTTGAGGCGCGAGATCGCCCGGCCGTCGGATCCGACGCAATGGCCGCGGCCATTGACGATTGCCTGCGGTGTATAGACCCGCTTGCCGGCCACCATGGCGGCATAGGCGCGGTGGCGCTTCGTGAAGGCGGGCCTCGCCAGCGTGTCCTTCCAGCCAAGATAATCCCAGATCTCGACCGGGTAGGTGATAGGCAGGGTCGTGGCATGTCCGGCCAGCTCAACCATCAACGCGTCTGCCGGCGGGCAGGACGAGCAGCCCTGGCTGGTGAAAAGTTCGACGACGGAGAGCGATGCAGCGCCGTTCTGGGCACGGCCGGCCGCCGGCGCCAGAAGGGCACCGAGGGCAAGGGCAGAAAAGCGGCGGCGGCAGAGCGACATGAGACCCACAAGACCACGAGGATATTGAGGAAGCACAAACACCCGTTTGGCTTCAACGACCAATCACAACCCGGTGTAGAGGTCGGAATTCTCGCCTTCCGGCGCAAAGCGCCTCCGGAAGGAGAGCCGGACGCGCCACAGGGGCGCGTCCGGCAGGGTCGGAACCGGCAGGCAGGGCCCTCAGGCCGCCAACTGCCGGAGCACGTAATGCAGGATGCCGCCGTTCTTGAAATACTCGATCTCGTCGAGCGTATCGATCCGGCAGATGAGCGGCAGGTCGAAGCCGGAGCCATCGGCGCGGGTGACCTTGGCGATCACCTTCTGGCGCGGCTTGATGCTGGTCAGGCCGGGAATGTCGACGAGTTCGTCGCCCTTCAGGCCGAGGCTCTGCCAGGAGGTGCCTTCCTCGAACACGAAGGGCACGATGCCCATGCCCACGAGGTTCGAGCGATGGATACGCTCGAAGCTCTGCGCGATCACAGCCTTGACGCCGAGCAGCGCTGTGCCCTTCGCCGCCCAGTCGCGGCTCGAACCATTGCCGTATTCGACACCGGCAAAGACCACCAGTGGCACGTTCTCCTGCTCGTAGCGCATCGCGGCATCATAGATGAACATCTTCTCGCGCGACGGATAATGGATGGCATAACCCCCCTCCGGGGTGGCGCCGGCCTCATCCTTCACGGAGAAGTTCTTGATGCGGATATTGGCGAAGGTGCCCCGCATCATGACTTCATGGTTGCCGCGCCGCGTGCCGTACTGGTTGAAATCCGCCGGGCGGACCTGCCGCTCGAGCAGATAGGCACCTGCCGGCGAGGCGGCCTTGATCGAACCGGCCGGCGAGATGTGGTCGGTCGTGATCTTGTCGCCGAACAGCGCAAGGATCCGCGCGCCCTTCACATCGGTGACCGGCACCGGCGTCTTGGTGATACCCTTGAAGTAGGGCGGGTTCTGCACATAGGTCGAACCTGAATTCCAGGCATAGGTCAGGCCGGTTGTGGTCTTCACGCCCTGCCAGCGCTTGTCGCCCTTGAACACATCGGCATATTTCGTCTCGAACAGTTCGCGCGTGACGTATTTCGCGATGTAGTCCTGGATGTCATGCGTCGTCGGCCAGATGTCCTTCAGGTAGACAGGCTTGCCATCCGCGCCCTCGCCGAGCGGCTCCTTCGAGAGATCCTTCGTCACCGACCCGGCCAGCGCATAGGCGACGACCAGCGGCGGCGAGGCGAGGTAATTCGCCTGCACATCCGGCGAGACACGGCCCTCGAAGTTGCGGTTGCCCGAGAGCACCGCCGCCGCGATCATGCCGTTATCGTTGATCGCCTTCGAGATTTCGGCCGGAAGCGGGCCCGAATTGCCGATGCAGGTGGTGCAGCCGAAGCCGACCAGGTTGAAACCGAGCCCGTCGAGATCTTTCTGCAGGCCGGCCTTTTCGAGATATTCGGCCACAACCTGCGAGCCCGGGGCGAGCGAGGTCTTGACCCAGGGCTTGGTGGTCAGGCCCTTGGCCAGCGCGTTCCTGGCAAGCAGGCCCGCCGCGATCAGCACGCTCGGATTCGAGGTGTTGGTGCAGGAGGTGATCGCCGCGATCACCACGTCGCCATGGCTGATCGAGAAGTTCTTGCCCTCGACCGGCGCCTTGCGGCCCTCGTCGCCGGCCTTCTTGTATTCCCCGGCCAGAGCGGAGGCGAACCCGGCCGCCACATCCGTCAGGGCGACGCGGCCCTCGGGGCGCTTCGGACCCGCCATGGACGGCAGCACGGTGGTCAGGTCGAGGCTCAGCGTGTCGGTGAAGACCGGTGCCGCAGCGCCCTTCTCGCGGAACAGGCCCTGCGCCTTGCAATAAGCATCGACCAGAGCCACGCGATCCTTCTCGCGGCCGGTCATGGTGAGATACTTCACCGTCTCCGCATCGCAGGGGAAGAAGCCGCAGGTCGCGCCGTATTCCGGGCCCATATTCGCGATCGTGGCGCGGTCGGCGAGGCTCAGCGTGTCGAGACCCGGGCCATAGAATTCGACAAATTTCGAGACAACGCCCTTCTTGCGCAGCATCTGCGTCACGGTGAGCACGAGGTCGGTGGCGGTCACGCCCTCATTGACCTTGCCCGTCAGCTCAAAGCCGATCACTTCCGGCAGCAGCATCGATTGCGGCTGGCCAAGCATCGCGGCTTCCGCCTCGATCCCGCCGACGCCCCAGCCGAGAACCGCAAGTCCGTTGACCATGGTCGTGTGGCTGTCGGTACCGACCACCGTGTCCGGATAGGCGAGCATGGAGCCATCCGTGTCGCGGCGGGTCCAGACGGTCTGGGCGAGATATTCCGTATTCACCTGGTGGCAGATGCCCGTGCCCGGCGGCACGACGCGGAAATTCGCGAAAGCGCCCTGGCCCCATTTCAGGAAGTTGTAGCGCTCCTCGTTGCGCTCGTATTCGAGCTCGACATTCCGGTCGAAGGCCTTGGGCGAGCCGAATTCATCGACGATGACCGAATGGTCGATCACGAGATCGACCGGCACCAGCGGGTTGATCTTGTTCGGATCGCCGCCCAGCGCTTCCATCCCGTCGCGCATCGCGGCGAGATCGACCACCGCCGGCACGCCAGTAAAGTCCTGCATCAGCACGCGGGCCGGGCGGAAACCGATTTCCTTCTCCGCCTTGCCCTTGTTGTCGAGCCAGGCCGAGACGGCCTCGATATCGGCCTTGGTGACCGAACGGCCATCCTCGTGCCGGAGCAGGTTCTCGAGCAGAACCTTCATCGAATAGGGGAGCTTGCTCACCCCCGCGAGGCCGTTCTTCTCGGCATCCGGCAGGGAGTAGTAGGTGTAGGTCTTGCCATTGACCGTGAGCTGCTTGCGGCACTTGAAGCTGTCGAGCGACATCGGGCTGGAAATCCTTGAGCCAGGGTTCACGTTTCGGGGTGGCCGGGGGAGCCGTACCGACCTCGGGAACAAGGAGTTGGACCCTGATTCCGAGCGCGAATCTCGCGTGCGCCGCCCGGGTGTGCCCGGACCCCGCGCTTCAACCCGAGCGCGCGACGCAGCCATGAGCGCGTCTATAGATCATTTCTAAAAATCCCGCTACAGGCACGATGTTGATCTTTCGCGTAACCCCAGATCGGTTGGATTCGCCTTGGGCGACAGGAACATGGCCCTGATTTCGACGCTCGGTACGGTCCCCGCACCGGCCCTCGCCATCCGCGGCCTCGCCATGGCGCGCGGCTACCGGACGCTGTTCCGTGACCTCGATATTGACCTGGCCCCCGGTCAGGTCCTGCAGCTGACGGGGCCGAACGGCACCGGGAAATCCACCCTGCTGCGGCTGATCGCCGGTTTCCTGAAACCGGATGCCGGCACCATCCGCTGGTCGCCGGTGCCGGACGAGGTTTCGCCTGGCGAGTGGCTGCACTACAGCGGCCATCACGAGGGACTACGCGACGGTCTGACAGCGCAGGACAATGTCGCCACGCTGGCCAGCCTGCTGGGCGGCGACCCCGCACGGACCGGCGCAGCGCTCGGCGCTGTCGGCGCCGCACCGCTGGCGGAATTGCCCGTCGAGGTGCTGTCTGCCGGCCAGCGCCGCCGCGTCGCGCTGGCGCGGCTTCTCGTCGCGCCCCGCCCGGTCTGGCTGCTCGACGAGCCTTTCACCGCGCTCGACCGCGATGGCCAGGCCCTCGTCCGGCAGCTGATCGGTGCACAGGCCGCGGCCGGCGGCCTCGTGATCGCCGCGACGCACCAGCCGCTCGATCTGCCGGATCTCGTCCATGTCGTGCTCGGAGGGCCGGCGTCATGACCGGCTGGACCGCCCTTCTCCTTCGGGATCTGCGGCTGGCCCGGCGCGTCGGCGCCGGGGCCGAGCTCGGCCTCGTCTTCTTCCTGATCCTGGTCTCGTTGCTGCCTTTCGCCATCGGCGCGGACCAGCGCTTCATCAGCCGGATCGCCCCGGCCTTCCTCTGGCTCGCCGCCTTGCTGGCCACACTGCTCGGGCTCGACCGCCTCCTGCAGGCCGACGAGGAGGAAGGCGTGCTCGACCAGTTCATGCTGAGCGGAACGCCGCTGGAACTGCTCGTTCTCGCCAAAGCGCTGGCACATTGGCTGGTTACAGGCCTGCCGCTCAGCCTCGTCGCGCCCCTGCTCGGGCTGATGCTGGCTATCGAGCCGCAGGCCATGGTGCCGCTGGCGCTGTCGCTGCTCGTCGGCACGCCGGCCCTGACCCTGATCGGGCTGATCGGCGCCGCCCTGACCGTCAGCCTCAAGCGCGGCGGGCTGCTGCTCTCCGTGCTGGTCTTGCCCCTGACGGTCCCGACCCTTATTTTCGGGGCTACACTCGTGAAGGAGGCGGCCCTCGGCCGGCCCTACACGACCCCGCTGATGCTGCTCGGCGGCATGACGCTGCTGATGCTCGTCATCGCACCGGTCAGCGCGGCCGCCGCCCTTCGCCATGCCCGGCAATAGAGAGCCTGCAATGAACGATGCCCGTCCCACCTCATGGCTCCAGCTGGCCAATCCCGCGGTGTTCAACCGCTGGGCGGATCGCCTGCTCTGGCCGCTGGTGATCGCGACCCTCGGGCTCTTCGCCTATGGCCTCTACGGCACCTTTTTCGTCTCGCCGGCCGATTACCAGCAGGGCAACACCGTCCGGATCATGTATATCCATGTGCCTGCAGCCTGGCTGGCTTTGTTCGTCTATGCCGGCATGGTTGTCTCCGCCCTCGGCACGCTGGTCTTCCGCCATCCCATGGCCGATGTCGCGCAGAAGGCGGCTGCGCCGCTCGGCGCCGCCTTCACGCTGGTCTGCCTGATCACCGGATCGATCTGGGGCAAGCCGACCTGGGGCACCTGGTGGCAATGGGATGCCCGCATGACCTCCGTCCTGGTCCTGCTGCTGGTCTATCTCGGCATCATGGCGCTCTGGCGCGCGGTCGACGATCCGTTGCGCGCCGCCCGGGCCGTGGCCATCCTGACGCTGGTGGGCGCCGTGAACCTGCCGATCATCAAGTTCTCGGTCGATTGGTGGTACACGCTCCACCAGCCCGCTTCGGTCTTCCGTCTGGACGGCCCGACGATCCACCCCTCCATGCTGAAGCCGTTGCTGATCATGGCGCTCGGCTATCTCGGGCTTTATCTCGTTCTGCTGCTGGTCCGAATGAAGACCGAACTCACCCTGCGCCGGATCGACCGGCTGCAGCGTCTTGCCGCCGGAATTCCGGGAGAACGCGCATGATCGACCCGGGCGCCCATGCCGGTTTCATTTTCGCTGCCTATGCGGCGACGGCGATCATCCTCGGCGGCGTGATCCTCGCCTCGTGGCTCTCGCTGCGTGCCTCAAGGGCCCGGCTGCGTCGGCTTGAGGCCCTCTTCCCCGAAGGCGGAAAGCGATCCTCATGACGAAGCCTGCTCCGGCCACGCGACGCTGGGTCTATTTCCTGCCGCTCGCCATCTTCCTCGGGCTTGCCGGCGTCTTTGCCTTGCAGCTTTTCGCGGGCGATCCGTCGAAACTGCCCTCGGCGCTGATCGGAAAGCCGGTTCCGGTGACGGAACTCCCGGCGATCGAGGGGTCGGAAATTCCGGGCCTGACCCCGGCCGCCTTCACCGGGAAGGGCGTCGCCGTGGTCAATGTCTTCGCCTCCTGGTGCGCGCCCTGCCATCAGGAACACCCGCTACTGATGGCCCTCGCCCGGGATACACGATTCCCGATCTACGGCATCAACCAGAAGGACAATCCCGAGAATGCCCGGCGCTTCCTCGGGCGGCTCGGCAACCCCTATCGTGCAGTCGGCGCGGACAAGGATGGCCGGATGTCGATCGAATGGGGTGTGTACGGCGTGCCGGAAACCTTCGTGGTCGCCGATGGCCGGATCGTCTTCAAGCATGTCGGTCCGCTGACCGAGGAGTCGATCCGTGCCCGGCTCCTGCCGGAAATCGAGAAGGCCCTGGCCGGCCGCAGCGGCTGACCGCGAAACGTCAGTCGCGCTTGCCTTCCGGATCGAAACCGTGCCGCATCATCATCGGCGTCTGCGCGAGCGTGAAGGCGATGGTGAGCGGCATCACGCCCCAGACCTTGAACGCCACCCAGAAATCGGTGGTCTGCGTGCGCCAGACAAGCTCGTTGATCGCGGCCAGGACGAAGAAGAACACACCCCAGCGAAAGGTCAGCTTGCGCCAGCCTTCTTCATCGAGCTGAAACACGCTGTCCAGCACGTAGGGCAGCAGCGGCTTGCCAAAGGCGAGACCGCCGAGAAGCACCGCGCCGAACAGGCAATTCACGATGGTCGGCTTCAGTTTGATGAAGAGGTCATCCTGCAGCAGCAGGGTCAGCCCGCCGAAGACCAGAACGACAGCGCCTGAAACCAGCGGCATGATCGGAAGACGGCGATGCAGCCACCAGGCGGCGGCAAGCGAAGCCGACATGGCCACCATGAAAACCGCCGTCGCGATCAGGATCGGCGCCTTTTCGGCCTCGATCACGGCGGGGCCGAAAACCGCGCCGACAGGCCCGCGGAACCAGTCCGGGCGTGAATTGGCGGCAAAGAACAGGACGAGGGGCCCCATCTCGAGCAGGAGCTTCAGCCAGGGATTGGCGGCGGATGAGGATTTGTCCATTCGGCTCGGATTTCGCTTTTCGACAGGGCAGGCAAGGATTACGACACCAGTTACGACACGATCGGGCCGCGCGATAGTGCTTTCGCGCACCCGGCACAACAGCATCTTGCCGATCGGGGCTGCCTCCGGCACCCGGCCCGGCACCAGCCCCTGTGGAGTTGCCCATGGCCCTTCCGGTCCCCACGCTCGCACCGCGCCCCAGCCTTGCCGTTCTCGGCCTGCAGGAGCGCTTCCCCGTCCGCCGGGCTTTCTGTATCGGCCGGAACTACGCGGCCCATGCCCGGGAAATGGGCTTCGACCCGGATCGGGAACCGCCCTTCTTCTTCATGAAGACCGCCGAGGCCATCGTTCCGGTGGAGCCCGGCCAGACGGCGGAGATCGCGTATCCTTCCGGCACACGGGACTATCACCACGAAGCAGAGTTGATCGTAGCGATCGGCCGCGGCGGCCGCGACATTCCGGAATCGGAAGCGCTCCTGCATGTCTTCGGCTATGCCGTTGGCCTCGACATGACCCGCCGTGACCTACAGGCCGAAGCCAAGAAACTGGGCCGCCCGTGGGAGATCGGAAAATCGGCGGATCAGTCCGGCCCGGCCGGCCCGATCACCCGTGGAGCCACGCTCGACATCAAGGGTCATATCCGCCTCGCCGTGAACGGCGCTGTCCGGCAGGATTCGACGCTGGCCGCGATGATCTGGTCGATCCCTGAGCAGATCGCGATCATCTCGCGCTATTTCGAGCTCCATGCCGGCGATCTGATCTTCACGGGCACCCCCGAGGGCGTGGATGCCGTGATGCGCGGCGACACGATGGAGGTCTCGGTTGATGGGCTCGAGCGGATCCGCGTCGCGGTGGTCTGATCAGCCGGTCCGGGCCTCGTCCTCGTCGAGGCCCGCAATCGCCCGCGCAAAATCACGCGCCTCGAAGGGCTCGAGATCGTCCACGCCTTCGCCGACGCCGATGAAATGGACCGGCAGGCCGAATTTCTCCGCGAGGGCGACGAGGATCCCGCCCCGCGCCGTGCCGTCGAGCTTGGTCATGACAAGGCCCGTCACGCCGGCAATCTGCCGGAACGCCTCGACCTGCGAGATCGCATTCTGGCCAACCGTGGCATCCAGCACCAACAGGCAGGCATGCGGGGCCTCGGGATCGACCTTGCGGATCACGCGGACGATCTTGGCCAGCTCGTCCATCAGCCCCTGCTTGTTCTGAAGCCGCCCGGCCGTGTCGATCAGCACCACGTCCCGTCCTTCGGCCCGGGCCTGTGTGAGCGCGTCGAAGGCGAGGCCGGCCGCATCGCCGCCCTGCTCGCGTGCGAGGAACGCCGCGCCGGTCCGTTCGGACCAGACGCGGAGCTGGTCGATGGCGGCAGCACGGAACGTGTCGCCGGCCGCAAGCATGACCGAGCGGCCTTCTGCCCGGAATTTCGCCGCCAGCTTGCCGATCGTGGTCGTCTTGCCCGAACCGTTCACCCCGACCATGAGAATGACGAAGGGTTTCCGCGCGGCATCGATCACCAACGGACGGGCCACCGGCACCAGCACGGATTCGACCTCCGCCGCGAGCGCCGCCTTGATATCCTCCGGCGAGACCGTGCGGTCGAATCGGTCCTTGCCGATGGCCGATACAATCCGGGCAGAGACCTCGACGCCGAGATCGGCCTGGATCAGGATATCCTCGAGATCCTGCAGCGTGTCCGCATCCAGCTTGCGGGTCGTGAAGATGGCGGTGATGCCGGAACCGAGCTGCGAGGCCGTCCGGCCAAGCCCGGCACGGAGCCGCTTCCACCAGGACAGCTTGGGTGCGGGATCGGCCTCGGCGGCCGGCGCGGCCTCCCGGCCGAACAGCCGGCCGAAAAAGCCGGGCTTCTTGCTGTCCTCGCTCATGCGATGCCCCTTCCGGCCTCAGGCGATCAATGTGCCGCTCAGCGCGGAACCGTCATGCCCGGTGATCCGCACCTGCGCAAGCGTCCCCGGTTCGGCCGCGCCAACGAAACGGACCAGCGTGAAATCATCCAGCCGGCCTGTTCCGGCGCGCTCGACCAGGATCGGGCCAACCCGGCCGACCGACCGGGCGAGATGCGCGGCCAGGGCCTGCGCCCCTTTCTCCCGCAGCCGGGCGGCCCGGTCCTTGATGGTTGCCTTGCCCAGTTGCGGCATGCGCGCAGCCGGCGTTCCCGGCCGGGGCGAATAGGGAAAGACATGGAGGAAGGTAAGGCCGCATTCATCGACGAGATCGAGCGAATTCGCGAACATCGCCTCGGTCTCGGTCGGGAAGCCGGCGATGATATCCGCTCCGAACACGAAATCCGGCCGCTCGGCCCGTAATTCGGAGCAGAAGCGGATCGCATCCTCGCGGGAATGCCGGCGCTTCATCCGCTTGAGGATGAGATTGTCCCCTGCCTGCAGCGAGAGATGGAGATGCGGCATGAGGCGCGGCTCGGATTTCAGCAGCCGGACGAGCGTGTCATCCGCCTCGATGGAATCGATCGACGAGATCCGCAGCCGCTCAAGCCCCGGGCAATGCGCGAGAATCCCCTCGACAAGGGTGCCAAGCCGCGGTGTACCCGGCAGGTCCGTTCCGTAGGAGGTCAGGTCGACACCGGTCAGCACCACCTCGCGATAGCCGCCCTCCAGCAGGCGGCTGATCTGCGCCACCACCTCGCCCATCGGGACCGAGCGGGAATTCCCGCGCCCGAACGGGATGATGCAGAAGGTACAGCGATGGTCGCAGCCATTCTGTACCTGCACGAAAGCCCGCGCCCGCCCCTCCATGCCATCGACGAGATGGCCGGCCGTTTCGCGGACGCTCATGATATCGTTGACGCGGACCCTCTCGAGAGTATCGAGCCCGAAACCTGCCGGCTTCGGCGGCACCGCCTCGGCCCAGGTCTCGTCCTTCAGCTTGATATCGTTGCCGATGACCTGCGCCACCTCCGCCATTCCGGCAAAGGTTTCCGGCTCGGTCTGGGCGGCACAGCCGGTAACGACGATCCGCGCGCCCGGCTTCTCGCGGTGGAGGCGACGGATGGTCTGTCGCGCCTGCCGCACGGCCTCGGCCGTGACCGCGCAGGTATTGACGATAACGAGATCCTCATGCCCCGCCTCGCGGGCAGCCTTGCGCATGCCCTCACTCTCGAAGGTATTGAGACGGCAGCCCAGCGTGACGACCTCGACCGGCATGGCTCAGCCCCGGGCCTCGGCCAGCCAGGCCCCGTCGAGCGCCCCGGTGAAGCTGGTCGCCGCAGGCCCGGTCATGATGACATGGCCGCGCGAATCGCGGTCAATGCGCAGGGTCCCGCCCGGCAGGCGGATGGCAACCGCTCCGTCGGCAAGGCCGAGGCGCCAGGTCGCCACGCCGACCGCGCAGGCCGCCGTGCCGCAGGCCAGCGTGATCCCGGCCGCGCGCTCCCAGACCCGGACGCGGAAGCGGTTCGGCCCCTCGGTCGAGACAAGCGAGATATTGGCCTTTTCCGGAAAGACCGGATGGGTTTCGAGCCGCGGTCCGATCGCCTCGAGGGGGAAGGCCTCGGCATCCTCGACGAAGAAGATACCATGCGGATTGCCCATATTGACGGCACTGAACCAGCCCGGCAGCCGCGGATGGATCGCGGCTCCGTCAAAGGGCACGCGCAAGGTGTCCGGCCCGGAACCGGCCAAGGGAATCTCCGCCCAGCCCAGGGCCGGCAATCCCATATCCACTGCGACCTCCCTACCCTCGACATGGCCGACAAGGATTCCGGCCTTTGTCTCGATCCGGACCGGGTCCCGCCCGTCCTCGGTATGGACGAGCGCTGCGATGCAACGCGTGGCATTGCCGCAGGCACCGACCTCGCCCCCATCCGGGTTGAAGATGCGCATCCGGACATCCGCATGCGGGGTATCCTCCAGCAGGATCAGCTGGTCACAGCCAACGCCGAACCGGCGATCGGCGATGCGGGCGAGCTGGGGCTGCGTCAGCGCAAGGGACAGCTTCCGTGCATCGATCACGACGAAATCATTGCCAAGCCCCTGCATCTTGCGAAAGGGCAGGCTGTCGGGGAGGGCGGCGGAGCTGGTCATCGCGGGATCCTCTCCCATATGAGCCGCTAGGATTCTGCCGGCCGGACCAAAGAAGGACTTGTCTTGCCTTGGGCCTGCATGCAGATAGCGTTACAATGGGTCGTTATGCGTCGGGACGCGTGCCGGCCGCACGCGCACTCCTCGGAAGGTGGCTAGTATCGATGCGGCGCCATAGCGCGGTTCTGGATAGGCGATCAACGGCTTTTGTCGCTTTGGCGGCTCTGGCCGGATTTCCTGCCCTCATTGCCGCAGCTTTCGGCCAGAGCCCGTCGAGCGA
This sequence comes from Beijerinckiaceae bacterium, assembly GCA_027533425.1. Lineage (GTDB taxonomy): Bacteria > Pseudomonadota > Alphaproteobacteria > Rhizobiales > Beijerinckiaceae > Rhabdaerophilum. The sequence goes on from JAPZUD010000006.1 coordinate 548,318, forward strand.
CAGGGCCCAGCCCGACACGCCCCCCGCCCCGCCCCGGACCGTGGCCACGGCAATCCAGATCGCCAACCTCCCGCTCGGTGTGGTGACCTTCCCGAATGGAAAGGCCATGAACCTGACCGTGGCGCTGGGTTCGGCCGCTTTCCGGCACCCGAAAGATCCGCCTGGCCGGCTCTGGCTGATGACCGATCGTGGTCCGAGTATTCCCTGCACGGACGCGAAGCGCCTGATCGGCATCGAGCCGGAACAGGCCTGCCCAGCGGACCGGAATGGCCGGATCTACCCGCTGGCCGGGTTCGTACCGTCGATCTATGCCGTCGATATCGGCCAGGATCAGGTGGCCCGGATCAATGTCTTTGTGCCCTTCAAGGGCAAGTCGGGACGACCGGTTTCCGGCCGACCGAACGCCGCCAGTGGCAATAGCCGCGCCGAGGGCGTTTTCGCAACCGATGGCAAGGCTCTGCCGCCGGATCCCTCCGGTATCGACCCCGAGGCCTTCATCCGCCTGCAGGACGGGTCTTACTGGGTCGCCGAGGAATTCGGCCCCTCGCTGCTCGAAGTCGCTCCCGACGGCACGGTCCGCCGGAGGCTGGTGCCGTCGAACGCCGCGGCGGATTTCAAGGATGCGGATTACGAGATTGTCCCCAACCTGCCGCCGATCATGCGCCAGAAAGGCCAGAATCGCGGCTTCGAGGGCCTCGCTGTCTCGCCGGACGAGAAGTTCCTCTATGTGATGATGCAGTCTCCGCTCGCCAACCCGGACGCGCAGGTCCTGCAATCCTCGCGCAATGTCCGACTCTGGAAGATCGAGCGCGAGACCGGCGCGGTCGCCGGCCAGTTCTTCTACCAGCTGGATGAGCCCGCGGCCTTCCGGGCCGACCGGGAAGGGCGCGAACGCAGCCAGCAGGACGTCCATGTCAGCGAGATTGTCGCGCTTGGCCCGGATCGGTTGCTTATCCTCGAACGGATCGACAAGACCTCGCGTCTCTTCATCATCGCGCTGGACGAGGCGAACCGCGTGCCGCCGGAATTCGACTCGGCCGAGATGAACCCGAGCCTCGAGGCGCTGTCGGGCGAGGCCCTGGCCCTGCGCGGGCTCAAGCCGCTGCCCAAGATCCTCGCTCTCGATACCGACTCGGTTCCTGGCCTTCCCGCAAAGATCGAGGGTGTTGCGGTTATGGCACCGGACGAGCTGATTCTCGTCAATGACAACGATTTCGGGATCGACGGCGTGCGCACGCAGATGTTCCGCGTTACATTGCCGGCACCCGTGCTGCGCTGACAGGCCGCCTGTCCTGCGCCGTATCGGGTAGCCATTGCCAGAATGAGGTCGGGCCATGTCGTTGCCTGGGGTTCGCGCCAAGGGGTTTGTTCCGGTCCTGACGGCGGCAGGCCAGCCCTTTGCGAGATCAATAATCCTCGCAAGCTCGATTGCCCTTTCCTGTGCGATCGTGCTGGCCCAGCAGAACCCTGCCCCGCCCCCGGCCGCCGCGCCCGTGGCACCGCCCGCCGCTCCGGCCAACCCGCCCGTGACCGACGCGCCGAAACCACAGGCCGAAACCGCCGGCGGCGAGATGAAGGAAATCGTGCCGCAACCCGTCCTGCGTTTCCGGGGCCAGAGCCCCTGGGACGAGGCGCATGTCTCGATCCGGAAGGCGATTGACGGTCTCGAGGCCGAGGCGAAGCGGCTGGGCCTCGCCCGGCAGGGCAACCCGATGGCCCATTTCATCGACAGCGACGATCTCGGCTTCACCTTCGAGGCGATGGTGCCGCTCGCTGCCGCGCCCGAACCCGGCAAGGCCTTTGGCGAGGGGATCGACGCCACGCTCTCCCCCGGCGGCCGTTCGGTGATCTTCCCCTATGAAGGCGCGAATGACGAGATCGACAATGCCTACGAGGCGCTGACCGCCTGGCTGGATGACAAGGGCCTCGTTTCCACCGGGCGCTATCTCGAGGAATACGAGAATCTGCCCGAACGCGGCGATGATCCCGGCATGAAGGCAAAGATCATCATCTTCCTGAAGTAAAGCGGCCGCGGCCTATTGCCGGCTTGCTGCCGTGGCGATTCCGGCCCCGACCAGCAGGCTGCCACCGACCCGGTTGAACAGGCGGATGGCCGAGGGCTGGCGGAACACGTCCCGCGCCCGTGCCGCGACCAGCGCATAACCGAACGCATTGGCGAAAGCGAGAACGAGGAACGTCGTCTCGAAAATCACCATCTGCGGCAGGAGCGGCAGTGTCGGATCGAGGAATTGCGGCAGGAACGCCACAAAGAACGTAATGCTCTTCGGGTTGAGTGCCGTGACCAGCCAGGCATGCGAGAGCATTTTCAGGCGCGAGGACGGGTTCGTCTCCGCCCGCGCCTCGAGGGTGCCGCCGGCCCGGAACAGCTTGATGCCGAGCCAAACGAGATAGGCCGCGCCCGCCCATTTCAGCACGGTGAAGACCGTGGCCGAAGTCATCAGCAGCGCGCCGATCCCCAGCATGGAGAGCGTCATCGCCGTGAAATCGCCGAGCGCCACGCCCGCAGCCATCGGCAGCGCCACCCGCCAGCCCTGGCCCAGCGCATAGGACATGACGAGCAGGATCGTCGGCCCCGGAATGAGCAGGAGCACGATCGAGGCGCCGGAAAAGGCGAGCCAGGTTTCGAAGGTCATCGGGAATCCTCGCACGGGGAAACAACCGGCTCAGGCTAGACCCGGCCGCCTTCCTTGACCAGTGGCGCCTTTGGCTGTATCGAGCAGCCTCCAATCTGGTGAGATCAGCTTTGATCCGCCGACCGGGCCATGGGCCCGGAGGTCAACGTCCGGCAGCGCGAGGCGCCCCCGGGCGCGGAACTGTTTGGAGCAAGGTCATGCCCGGAACCCCGTCTTGCTGCGGGTGAACGGGCCGGTTCGAAACGGGTGAAACGCATGTTTGAAGGCCTTTCCGGTCGTCTCTCGGGCATTCTCGACAAACTGACGCGCCGCGGCGCGCTCGGCGAGGCGGATGTGGCCGAGGCCATGCGCGAGGTGCGCCGGGCGCTGCTCGAGGCCGATGTCTCGCTCGATGTCGTCCGCGACTTCACCGAAAAGGTCCGCAGCCGCGCCGTCGGCGTGGATGTCGTCAAATCGGTCACGCCCGGCCAGATGGTCGTCAAGATCGTCCATGACCAGCTGGTCGAGATGCTGGGCTCCGATGCCCGCCCGATCGACCTCGCCGCGACGCCCCCCGTCGGCATCCTCATGGTCGGCCTGCAGGGCTCCGGCAAGACGACGACCACCGCCAAGATCGCCAAGCGCCTGACCGAGCGCGAGAAAAAGAAGGTCCTGCTGGCTTCGCTCGACACCCGCCGCCCGGCGGCGATGGAGCAGCTGGCGGTGCTCGGCCGTGACAATGGCATCGAGGTCCTGCCCATCGTGGCGGGCCAGAACGCGATCCAGATCGCCGAACGCGCCGAGCAGGCCGCCCGCCTCGGCGGCTTCGATGTCGTGATCTACGACACCGCCGGCCGCGTCACCCTCGATGACGAGCTGATGGAGGAAGTGGTCCGCGTGCGCGACCGCATCCGCCCGCACGAGATCCTGCTCGTCGCCGATGCGCTGACCGGCCAGGACGCGGTCAACACCGCCCGCGCCTTCGATGGCCGCGTCGGCGTGACCGGCATCGTGCTGACCCGCGTCGACGGCGATGGCCGCGGCGGTGCGGCCCTGTCGATGCGTGCCGTCACCGGCAAGCCGATCAAGCTGATCGGCATGGGCGAGAAGATGGACGCCCTCGAGGATTTCCATCCCGGCCGGATCGCCAACCGCATCCTCGGCATGGGCGATATCGTCAGCCTCGTCGAGAAGGCGGCGGCGAATATCGACCAGGAAAAGGCGCTGGCCATGGCCGAGCGCATGCGCAAGGGCAAGTTCGATCTGAACGACCTGCGCGAGCAGCTCCGCCAGATGGAAAAGCTCGGCGGCATGGGCGGGCTGATGGGCATGCTGCCCGGCGTCGCCAAGATGAAGGACCAGATCGCCCAGGCCGGCATCGGCGACAAGATGGTGAGCCGTCAGGTCGCGATCATCAATTCGATGACGCCGTCCGAACGCGCCAATCCCGATCTGCTCAAGCATTCGCGCAAGAAGCGCATCGCAGCCGGCTCCGGCACCAGTGCCGAGGAGATCAACAAGCTGCTGAAGATGCACCGGACCATGGCCGACATGATGAAATCCATGGGCTCGGGCAAGCGTGGGCCGATGGCCGGCCTCGCCAGCATGTTCGGGCTCGGCGGCGGCATGCCGGACCTGTCCAAGATGGCGCCTCCGGGTGCCAGCGGCGGCCTCTCGCCGGAAGCCCTCGCCGAGGCACAGAAAAAGCTTGAGCAGCTCCAGGGCCCCGGCGGCAAACCGACTCTCCCCGGCCTCGCCAAACCCGGCCTTCCCGGCCTTGGAACCGGCGGCGGCCTGCCCGGCCTCGGCGGCTTCAACCCGTTCCGCAAGAAGTAACAACCTTTTCGAACACCAGAGCAATCACAGGAGTAACCCATGTCTCTGAAAATTCGTCTCGCCCGTGGCGGCGCCAAGAAGCGCCCGGTCTATCGCATCGTGGTGGCGGATGCCCGCGCCCCGCGTGACGGCCGCTTCCTCGAGAAGATCGGCACCTACAACCCGATGCTGGCCAAGGATTCGGCCGAGCGCGTGGTGATCGATCTCGAAAAGGCCAAGTCCTGGATCGCCAAGGGCGCCCAGCCGACCGATCGCGTGCTGCGCTTCCTCGATGCGGCCGGCCTCGTGAAGCGCGAAGCCCGCAACAACCCGAAGAAGGCCGAGCCGGGCAAGAAGATGGCCGAGCGCGCTGCCGCCAAGGCCGGCTCTGCCGAATAACAAGGCTGGCGCAGCCGAGTAAGCCCATCCGGCCCTGCCGGATGACCGGCAGCCGCCATCGAGAAACGGGCTCGCCCTGCGGCGAGCTTCCATGCCCGGGCCTTGCTCGGGCATTCTCGTATCGGCCGGGTATTGTTGCCCGGCAGATCAAGGACAGGCGATGAAGAAACCCCGATCCCGCTCAGCGCCGAAGCCACCCGCACCGGAAAACCGCGTCGCCCTTGCGGTGATCGGCGCCCCGCATGGCGTCCGCGGCGAATGCCGGGTCAAGGCCTACACGGCCGATCCGATGGCGATTGCCGATTATGGCCCGCTCTTCTCGGAAGACGGGCGCCTGTTCGAGATCGAGCAGGGCCGGTTCCTCAAGGATGACATGCTGGTGGTGAAATTCGTCGGCGAGGATGACCGCGATCGCATCAAGGCGCTGACCGGCACGCTCCTTTATGTGGATCGCGCCAGTCTCCCGCCTCCCGGCGAGGAGGACGAGTTCTACCATGCGGACCTGATTGGCCTGCCGGTCTATGATCAGGCCGGCGCACTGGTTGGCACCGTCCTCGCGATGCATGATTTCGGCGCCGGAGACCTGATGGAGATCCGCCCGGCCTCGGGTGGCGGCACCTGGCTTCAGCCCTTCACACGCGTCGCCACGCCGGTTGTCGATATCCCCGGCCGGCGGATCGTGATCGACCCTGCCTTTCTGGCAAAGCCCGAACGCCGGCCTCCCGGTATGGGCGAGGAGGGCTGATGCCCGCCCCGGTTCACGGCCTCATCTTCGACATGGACGGCACCATCGTCGACAATATGCGCTTTCATGACGATGCCTGGGAGGCCTGGCACCGCGACTATGCCCTCCCCTTCGACCGGGCCGGCTTCTTCGCCCGGACGGCAGGGCGCACCAATCCGGAAATCCTAGCCGAATTGTTCCCCGGCCTGCCCGCCGAGGAGATCATCCGCCGTGGCGAGGAGAAGGAGGCGACCTATCGCCGCCTCTACGCAGCCCATGTCCGGCCCATGACCGGGCTGGAGGGTCTGCTTGACGCGGCCGATGCCGGTGGCATCGCCATGGCCGTCGGCACCGCCGCCCCGCCCGACAATATCGCCGTGGTGCTCGATACGCTCGGCCTGCGGCCGCGCTTCCGCACCATCGTTTCGCCGAGCCAGGGCTTCCGGGGCAAGCCGCATCCGGACATGTTCCTCGCTGCTGCCGAAAGGATGGGCATCGCGCCGGAAACCTGCATCGTTTTCGAGGATGCCCCGCTCGGCGTCGAGGCCGCGCGCCGGGCCGGCATGCGCGCCGTCGCGGTGGAGACGATGCTGGACGCCTCGGCCTTTGCCGGCTTTGACAATGTCGTGGCGACCTTGCGGGATTTCACCGCCGCCCTGCCGCTGCTCGGACCGCGGAGCTGATCATGGCCGGCTTCCGGGCCACCGTGCTGACGCTGATGCCGGACATGTTTCCCGGCACACTCGGTCTGTCGCTGGCGGGGGATGCGCTCCAGCGCGGCCTCTGGTCGCTGGCCGTCAAGGATATACGCGACCACGGCATCGGCCGGCATCGGGCGGTGGATGATACGCCGGCCGGTGGCGGGCCGGGCATGGTCATCCGTGCCGATATTCTGGCCGCAGCGATCGACGCCGAGATTCCCGCAGAAGATCCCCGCCCGCGCTTCCTGCTCTCGCCGCGCGGCCGCGTCTTCGATCAGGCGCTCGCGCGGAATCTCGCGGGTGGGCCGGGCGCGGTGCTGGTCTGCGGACGCTTCGAAGGCGTCGACGAGCGGGTGATTGCCGGGCGCGGCCTGCAGGAACTGTCGATCGGCGACTATGTCCTCTCGGGCGGCGAAATCGCGGCGCAGGTCGTGCTGGATGCGGTCATCCGGCTGCTGCCCGGGGTCATGGGCGGAGATGGCTCCGATCTCGAGGAGAGCCACGAAAAAGGCCTGCTCGAATACCCGCATTACACCCGGCCCCGGAGCTGGGAGGGACAGGATATCCCCGCGATCCTGACCTCGGGCAACCATGCCGGCATCGCGCGGTGGCGGCAGGAACAGGCAGAAGCGCTCACCCGGACCCGCAGGCCGGATCTCTGGGCCAAATATCGCCGCTGACTGCGTTTTTTCGACTTCGGGGGGTGACATTCCCTGCGGGATCGTGTACCGCCCCCAACTCAACTCACAACAGCGTCCCGAAACGCCCGCCAGGATAAGGCGAAACGGAAAAGGTCTGGTCCCATGGACATCATTGCTACGCTTGAAAAAGAAGAAGCCGAGCGCGTTCTCGGCGAGAAGAAGATCCCGGATTTCGCCCCGGGCGACACGGTCATCGTGAACGTGAAGGTCAAGGAAGGCGAACGCAGCCGCGTGCAGGCCTATGAAGGCGTGTGCATCGCCCGCAATGGCGGCGGCCTCAACGAGAGCTTCACCGTCCGCAAGATCTCGTATGGCGAGGGCGTCGAGCGCGTGTTTCCGCTCTATTCGCCGAACATCGATTCGATCAAGCTGGTCCGCCGCGGCAAGGTCCGCCGGGCAAAGCTCTATTACCTGCGCGATCGCCGCGGCAAGTCGGCGCGTATCGCCGAGCGCACCGACCGGAAGGAAACGCCGGCCGGTTGACGGAACAAGGCGGCCTCCGGGCCGCTTTTTTCTTGTCCGGAATCCGGGTCGGCCGCCCCCTCACGAAGGGTTGATGGCGCGCCCGTCTCGACTCCCCGACCGGATGTGACATGTTCGATGCTCCGGTTGGAACGAGACCGGTCCCCGGGGAGATGCGTCATGTCCGATCCGAACACGCCGAAACTGTCTGACGATGTCATCCGCCTGTATGACCGGTTCACCCATGGCGCTATGGATCGCCGCGCCTTTTTCGAGCGCCTGACGGGGCTCGCCGGGTCGGTCGCGGCGGCGACGGCTTTGCTGCCGTTGCTCCAGAACGATTATGCCCGCGCGGAAACGGTGCGACCGGATGATCCTCGCCTCGTGGCCGAGGAGAAGGTCGCCATTCCGGGCTCCGATGCCGGGCTGACCGGCTATCTCGTCGGACCGAAGGACCGGGTGAAACGCCCCGCCCTCGTGATGATCCACGAGAATCGCGGACTCAACCCGCATATCCGCGACATGACCCGACGCGGCGCCGTGGCGGGCTATCTCACGCTGGGGGTTGACGCGCTCTCGCCCGAAGGCGGCACGCCCACCGACGAGGACAAGGCCCGCGAGATGATCGGCCAGCTCAATGCCGAGACCGCCGCCCGCCGGATCGCAGCAGCCGTACGTTTCCTCGCCTCGCATCCGCTCTCCACCGGCAAGGTCGGAGCGATGGGCTTCTGCTGGGGCGGCGGGATGGTCAACGCAGTTCTCGCCATCGAGCCGGCTTTGGGCGCCGGCGTCAGCTACTACGGCCGGCAGATCCCGGCCGAGCGGGTGGCCGGCATCAGGGGTGCGCTGCAGCTCCATTATGCCGGCAAGGACGAGCGCATCAATGCCGGCATTCCCGCCTACCGGGCAGCGCTTGAAGCGGCAGGTAAAACCTTCGAGCTTCATCTGTATGACGGCGTCGACCACGCGTTCAACAATGACACCAATGCCGCGCGCTACGATGCTGCTGCGGCAAAGCTGGCCTGGGAGCGCAGCCTTGGCTTCCTGGCCCGCCATCTCGGCGCGCCCGCGCCAACGGGCTGATTAGTTGCGTATGCAACAAATTTCTTGCCAATCCACCCGAAGCCCGGCATTCTCGCGCGGACAGGTGGCCGAAGGGCGGGAATCGCCATGTCCGGCTAGCCTGCGGGGAAATGATCGCAGGAAGGCAGATCCATGAACATCCATGCGCAAGCACGGGCCGGAGCCATGGTCCGGGAAGAAACCCGGAGCGGACTTCGCTACATGACGGGTTTCGGCAATTCCTTCGAGACGGAGGCGCTGCCCGATGCCCTGCCGGTGGGCCGGAACTCGCCCCAGAAATGCAATTACGGCCTCTATGCCGAGCAGCTTTCCGGCTCGCCCTTCACGGCGCCGCGCTCGACCAACGAGCGCTCCTGGCTCTACCGCATCCAGCCCGGCGTGAAGCACCAGGGGCGCTACCGCAAGGCCGGCCTCGGCATGCTCCGCAGCGCGCCGAACCGCGAGGAATCGGCGCTTCCGATCGGGCAGATGCGCTGGATGCCGATCCCTCTGCCGGCGGAAGGCCTGAATTTCCGCACCGGCCTGCACACGATCACCACGGCAGGGGATGCGGAGGGGCAAACCGGAATGGCGGCCCATATCGCCCTCGTCACACAATCCATGACGGATGAGTATATCTTCAATGCCGACGGCGAGTTGATGGTCGTCGCGCAGGAAGGCCAGCTCCGCTTCTGCACCGAGTTCGGCATCATCGAGATCGAGCCCGGGGAAATCTGCGTGATTCCGCGCGGCGTGATCTTCCGCTGCGAACTGGTCGACGGGCCGGCCCGGGCCTATGTCTGCGAGAATTACGGCGGCGCCTTCACGCTGCCGGAACGCGGCCCAATTGGCGCGAACTGCCTCGCCAATGCCCGAGATTTCAAGGCGCCCGTGGCTGCCTACGAGGACAGGGTCGGCCCCGCCCAGCTCTATGTGAAATGGTGCGGCGAGATGTTTGTCACCGATATCGGCCAGTCACCGCTCGACGTCGTCGCCTGGCACGGCAATTACTACCCCTACAAATATGATCTCCGGCATTTCTCGCCCGTCGGCGCGATCCAGTTCGACCATCCAGATCCCTCGATTTTCACAGTGCTGACCTCTCCTTCCGGCGAGGCGGGCACAGCCAATATCGATTTCGTGATCTTCCCCGAACGCTGGATGGTGGCCGAGAATACCTTCCGCCCGCCCTGGTATCACCGCAACATCATGAGCGAGTTCATGGGGCTGATCTACGGCGTCTATGATGCCAAGCCGAAGGGTTTCGTGCCGGGGGGGATGAGCCTGCACAACATGATGCTGCCGCACGGGCCGGATGCCCCGGCCTTTGACAAGGCCTCGAACGAGCCGATGGTGCCGGTGAAACTCGCGGGGACGATGGCGTTCATGCTGGAAACCCGGCTGCCCCAGCGGCTGACGGCCTATGCATCGACCCTCAAGGCGATCGATTCGGAATATCTTGACTGCTGGGCCGGGCTGGAACGCCATTTCGATCCCACCCGCAAGGAGCCGAACTGGTAACGACATCGGCACTGCCGGAAGCAATAAAAAAGGCCGGGTCACCCCGGCCTTTCGTTGTCCTGTCCACGCCTGTTACTTGCTGAGGCGCAATTCGGCGATGATGTCGCTGATCTTCGAGAAGGCGGCGAGGAACTGGTCCTTGTTCTGTGCGTCGAAGAACTGACCTTTGGTATTGGCCGCACAATCCTTGAGCAGCGTCTTGATCGTTGTATCGGACACATCGAATGCCACCGTGTAGATCTGGATTTCGCTGGTCTTGTCGGCTGCGATGTTGGTGCAGATCTTCTTGACCAGATCGTTCGATTTGGCCGTATCACTGCCCCAATGCTGCGGATAGGTGGGCGACCTTGTGTTCATGCCATCGGTCATGAGCACAAGGAATTTGCGCACCTGCTCGGTCGGCGTGCTTGTTGCCGCCGAAAAGGGTTCCTGCGCAGACAAGGTCCGCCAGCCCCAGATCAGGCCAGCCGGGATGTAGGTGTTGCCGCTGGGGCTGAGATTCTTGACCGTATTCTTGACCTTGGAAAAGTCGGAAGTCAGTTCCAGCAAAGGGTCGCTGCACCAGGTATCCATGAGGCCGGGAATCTTGTTGCCATAGCTGCCATCCTGCGTGTCGAGGGGATGGTTACGCGAGCCGACGCAGCCATGCCATTTGTGCCATGCACCCTGGGATGTATTGCACTTTTCCTCTTCCGGCCCGTAGATCTTTTCGCAAACCTGCTTGTAATACCCGGCCTTGGGCTGGGAGCCCCCACAGGAATACGGGACGCCATCATTGTAACACGTGCCCGGCGGCTGGCCCGGCTTGGGCGGAACCCAGACCTGGGTGCAATTCTTCTCGCCGACCACCGGCTTATGCTTCCAGCACGTCTTTGAAGGCGGATCCTGATAATCAGCCGGCACGTTCATCCAGGGCTTGTTCCGGTTCGCAAGGCCGACATTGACGTATTCGGCGAAGGGAACCACAGAGAATTTCAGCTGGTCTGGCTTGGCCGACAGCTTGCTGAGAGTCTCGACCATGTCTCCGGCCGCCTTCTTCAGCGTGTCCATCTTCCAGCCGCTCATCGAGCCGGTCGTGTCGAGGACAAGGGCGATCTCGGTCTTCGACGAGATCGTGCTGATCGCCTCCGCCAGCACGTCCATGCTGACCTGGTCCAGCCCGAACATGCCGCTGAAGAATGTCTTTACCGAGCCACTCGCCCGGACACGATAGCCGTAATTGGCGCCATCCTTGGTGATGTTCTCGGGAGACATGGTCAGCGAGAAGGCATCGGTGAGCTTGACCGTGTTGGCCGCAAATACGTCCTTGGCCACTTTCTCACGCTCGGCCGCGGTGCCCATCGTCCGGGCAGCCGCCAATGCGGCGGAATCCGCAGCGGCGTAGATCGATGCGCGCATCTGGACGGCCCGCGAGTAATCAACGGCCATCCCGGTTACGCCGATGACGGAAACCGCACCTAAAGCAAAAAGGCTGACAAAATTCCCGCTGGTATCGCGCCGGAACGCCCGAAACAGCTTAACAAGACCGGACATGCAGGACCTCATCCCCTCACCGGACGTCCTTCGCGACGTCTACATTTGTCACTCCTAACATTGCCGCGCGAAAATTCGCTTAAATGTCAGGTAGATATTTAGGGGTCAGCGGTAAGGCCTTGTTAATCACGAACCGATGTCTGCCGGGCGTGCATGCCGGCGCGGGAATGCCGATTCCCGATTGTTTCCTCGGCCGCGCTGGGGCTATCCTTGGCAGACAAGACGCGATCATCGCGCCAAAGCCTTTCGCGGGAGTGAAATGAACCAGTTGGATCTTCGGGATCGCGTAGCGATCATCACAGGTGGTGCGCGCGGCATCGGCTATGCCATTGCGGAACGTGTGCTGCGCTCGGGCGGCGTGGCCGTCCTCTGGGATATGGACGGGGCGGCCCTTGCGGAGGCCGCGGGCTCGCTGGCCCCGCTCGGGCCGGTCACAACCGATCTGGTGCAGCTGACGGACGAGACCTCCGTGGCCCAGGCGACAGCCCATGTCATGGCGCGCCATGGCCGCATCGACATTGCCGTGAACAATGCCGGGATCACCGGCGGCAATGCCCGCCTCTGGGAGCTCGAGCCCGCCATCTGGCGGCAGGTCGTCGAGGTGAACCTCGTGGCGCCTTATCTCGTCTGCCGGGCGATTGTGCCGGAAATGCTGAAGGGCGGTTACGGCCGGATCGTCAACATCGCCTCGATCGCCGGCAAGGAGGGCAACCCGAACGCCTCGCATTATTCGGCGTCCAAAGCTGGCCTGATCGCGCTGACGAAATCCCTCGGCAAGGAACTGGCTACGTCGAACATCCTCGTGAACTGCATTACCCCAGCTGCAGCGAAAACCGCGATCTTCGACCAGATGAAGCCGGAATTCATCCAGTTCATGCTCTCGAAGATCCCGATGGGCCGTTTCGTCCAGGTCGACGAGATCGCGGCCATGGCCTGCTGGCTCGCCTCCGAGGATTGCGCCTTCTCGACCGGCGCGGTCTTCGACATTTCCGGCGGCCGCGGGACCTATTGAGGTGGCAATGCAGCCGGTTGCCGTCGTGACGGGGGGGACGCGCGGGATCGGCGAGGGCATCGCCCGCGCTCTGGCGGCTTCGGGATATTCCGTCGTGGCGACCGGCCTTACCGAGGCGGAATGCGCAGCCTTCGCCCCCCATACCGCCATCCGGACCTCGATGATGGATGTCACCGCCGATTCATCGGTCGCAGCGGTCTTTTCCGGTCTGGACCGCCTGGACCTGCTGGTCAATTGCGCCGGCACGATCCAGCGCGGCGGCAGGGAATTCGAGATCGAGGCCTTCCGGCTGACACTGGAGGTCAATCTCGTCGGGACGATGCGCTGCTGCCTGGCCGCCCGGCCGCTCCTCGCCCGCAACGGCGGGTCCATCGTCAATACCGCCTCGATGCTGACCTTCCAGGGCTCGCCCTTCGTGCCGGGGTATTCCGCCTCGAAGGGTGGGGTCGGCCAGCTGACCAAGAGCCTCGCCGCGGCCTGGGCGCCGGAGGGAATCCGCGTCAATGCCATCGCGCCCGGCTGGATCGATACCGAACTGACCCGCCCGCTCGTGGAAGATCCTGTCCGCTCGGCCCCGATCCTCGACCGCACCCCGATGAAGCGCTGGGGCAAGCCCGAGGATGTTGCCGGCGCGGTCGTCTTCCTGGCCTCCGACGCTGCCCGCTTCATCACCGGCGCCATCCTGCCGGTGGATGGCGGCTATCTCAGTCTCTGACCTCCCGGGAACCCCGCCATGACCGCTCCTGTTCCGCTCGATTCCGAAAAATGGCTGCCCTATCGCCATCCCATGCCAAAGGAGAGCCCGCCGGAGCTCGTCGTCCCCAACGTTATCCCGCAGGATGAGCGCATCTGGGTGCCGGTCGACGACAATGTCTGGTTCCGCCCGCTCTGCCTTTCCGCCACCCGCGGTTACTGGATGAACCTTCTGCGCGTGCGACGCGCCGGGGTGCTTTCGCGCCATCGCCATCCACAGCCGGTGCATGGCTATGTGCTCAAGGGCCAGTGGCGCTATCTCGAGCATGACTGGGTTGCCACCGAGGGCTCCTATGTCTACGAGGCGCCGGGCGAAACCCACACCCTCGTTGTCGATCCACATGTCGACGAGATGATCACGATGTTCCAGGTCAATGGCGCGATGATCTATTGCGACCCTGATGGCAAATGCACCGGGTATGACGATGTGTTCACGCGGATCGACAAATGCCGCAGGCATTACGCCGCGAACGGCCTCGGCGAGGATTACGTCGACCAGTTCATCCGCTGACCCGGCGGCAGGATCGTGACGGACAGGAAGGCAGGACCACCATGAAAGCGCGCGCAAAGCTCATCGAGGGCATGGCATTCCTCGGGGAAGCCGGATCCGGCCATGGCGTCATCATGGATGGTGCGCCGGAATATGGCGGCCGCAATCTCGGCTTCCGGCCCATGGAGCTGTTGCTGGTCGGGATGGCCGGCTGCACGGCCTTCGATGTGGTCAATATCCTGCGCAAGGGCCGGGAGGACGTGGCGGATTGCGTGGTCGAGGTCAGCGCCAGCCGCGCCGACGAAGACCCCAAGGTCTTCACCACGCTGCATCTCGTCTACCGCGTGAAGGGCCGCAACCTTTCGCCGGCCAAGGTCGAGCGGGCGATCTCGCTCTCGAAGGAGAAATACTGCTCCGCCTCGATCATGCTGGGCAAGACCGCGAAGATCACCCACGAATTCCATGTGGAGGCCTCGGAGTGACCCGCCTGTCCGGGCTCGTCTCGGCAGAGGCCGCGGAAGCCCTCGCGGGCAGGCCGGATACGGTTCTGCTTGATATCCGCCTGCCGGCCGATGGCGGCCGCATTGCTTTCGAGCAGGCCCATGTTCCGGGGGCAGTCTTCTCGGATTATGCCGCTGATGGCTGGCGCCGGCGGGTCGGTGAGGTCCCGGGTCTGCTGCCGGAGGCGGCTCATCTCGCCGGTCTGTTCGGACGGCTCGGCATCACCCCGGAAAGCCGCGTCATCCTCGTCCCGCTCGGGGCGAGCGCCAATGACTTTGCTGCTGCCGCCCGCGCCTGCTGGACGCTCCGGCTGGCTGGCCATGCCGAGGTCGCCCTTCTCGATGGCGGCACGCGCGGCTGGATTGCGGCCGGGCGCCCGGTCGAAAGCGGGCCCGGAGCCGTGCCTGCGCCGGCAGATCCCTATCCGATCCGCTGGCAGGAGGGCCTGCGCGCGCGGGCAGAGGATGTAGTGCAGGCGCTGGTTCAGGGCGATCCGTTGGTCGATGCCCGGAATGCGTCCTATTTCACGGGGCGGGAAAAGGCTCCCGAAGCACGGATAGCCGGCCACGTGCCCGGAGCCCACCCGCGCGATTACACCAGCCTGTTCGATCCCGGCACAGGCCGCCTGCTGCCGCGTGCGGCGCTGGAGGCTGCCTTCGCGGAGATCCGCGGCAAGCCGGTCATTCATTACTGCAATACCGGCCATACGGCCGCGCTGAACTGGTTCGTCCTGAGCGAGATCCTCGGGGCACCTGCCCGTCTCTATGACGGCTCGATGACCGAGTGGACGCAGGATCCCGGGCGACCGGTGGCGACCGCCTGAGGCCGCCGCGCCCTCAGGCGAGGCGGAGCGCTTCGGCGAGATCGGCCTTCAGGTCGTCCGGATGCTCCAGCCCGACCGAAAGCCGCACCAGCCCGTCGCCGACCCCCATCGAAGCGCGGACCTCCGGCGTGAACCGCTGATGGGTGGTCGTCGCCGGATGGACCGCGAGGCTTTTGGCATCGCCCAGATTATTGGAGATCCGGAAAATCCGGAGGGCATTGAGGAAACGGAAGGCGGCCGCCTTGCCGCCCTCAATCTCCAGCGCGATGAGCGTCGACGGACCGCCCATCTGCCGGGCGATGATCTCGGCCTGGGGGTGATCCTTGCGGCCCGGGAAGATCAGCCGGGTGACCTTCTTCTGTTCCGCCAGCCAATCCGCCAGCAGGATCGCCGTCCGGGTCTGGCGCTCGACCCGGAGCGAAAGCGTCTCCAGGCCCTTCAGCAGCACCCACGCATTGAACGGCGACATGGCCGGCCCCGTCTGCCGCAGCAGCGTATGGATATGCGTATTGATGAACTCCTCGGAAGCGAGGATCACGCCGCCAAGGCAGCGGCCCTGGCCATCAATATGCTTGGTCGCGGAATAGGTGACACAATCGGCCCCGAGGGCCAGCGGCTTCTGCCAGACTGGTGTGGCGAAGACATTATCGATCACCAGTTTCGCGCCGGCCGATTTCGCGATCGCCGCCACGGCCTCGATATCGATGACCTCCAGCGTCGGGTTGGCCGGGCTTTCGAGGAAAAACACTTTCGTGTTCGGCCGGACTGCCGCGCGCCAGGCCGCAAGATCGGTGCCGTCGATCAGCGTGGATTCGATCCCGTAGCGCGGCAGATGCTCCTCGACCACGTAACGGCAGGACCCGAACAGCGCCCGCGCGGCAACAATATGATCCCCTGCCCGGAGGAGGCCCATCAATGCCGCCGTGACCGCCGCCATCCCCGTGGCCGTGGCCCGCGCGGCCTCCGCCCCTTCCAGCAGCGCCATGCGCTTTTCGAACATCGCCACAGTGGGGTTCGAGAAGCGGGCATAGATATAGCCGGGATCCTCGCCGATGAAGCGCTTCTCGCATTGCTCCGCGCTCTCGTAGACATGCCCTTGCGTCAGGAACAAAGCCTCGGATGTCTCGGCGAACTGGGAGCGCAGGGTGCCCCCGTGCACGAGTTCCGTTTCGAAATGGCGCTTCGGGTTGGAATGCGGATCGGCCATGGCGGGTCTCCGGGTCGGCGGGATGCCGACCCATAACCCAGTCAAAATCGTTCGTAAAGACGAACGAACGTCCTGTTTGTCGGAATTTCGCAGGAATGCGCGGCGGGACCAGTTGCCCTCGAACCCCGAAACCCCCTATCACGCTTCAAACATGAGGTGACCGATGACGATCCTTTTTGCCGCCGAGGGCTGGGACCCTTCACCCTGGATCCAGGCCTTCGAAAGGCACGGCGAGGGCCGGCGTGCCGTCGTGTCCGTCGGTCAGGAATTCGACCCGGCCTCCATCCAGTATGCTGCCGTCTGGAAACCCCGGCCCGGGCTTCTGGCCAGCCTGCCCAACCTGCGGGCCATCTTCAATCTCGGCGCCGGAGTCGATGCGCTGCTGGCAGACACGACTTTGCCGGATGTGCCGATCATCCGCATCGTCAACCCGGACCTGACCGTCCGGATGACCGAGTGGATCGTGTTGCAGGCCCTGTTTCATCTCCGCCAGATGCCGGCCTACCAGGCCCAGCAGGCCCGCCGCGAATGGCGCCAGCTGGCACAGCCCGCAGCGCGCGAGGTGCGCGTCGGCCTGATGGGCTATGGCGTACTCGGGCGCGACTCCGCCGAGGTGTTGCAACGCCTCGGTTTCGATGTCGCGGTCTGGGCCCGCAGGCCGCAACCTGAGGCCGATTGCCCGGTCTTTGTCGGGAAGGACGCCCTGCCCGCTTTCCTCGCCCGTACGGATATGCTCGTCGTGCTCCTGCCGCTCACGCCGGAAACGCGGGGCCTGCTCAACCGCGATCTCTTCGCCGGTCTCGCACAGGACGGGGTGCTCGGCGGCCCGGTGCTGATCAATGCCGGCCGTGGCCTGCTCCAGGTCGAGGCGGATATCCTCGCCGCGCTCGAATCCGGCCTGCTCGCGGGGGCGAGCCTCGATGTCTTCGAAACCGAGCCGCTCCCGGCCACGAGCCCGCTCTGGGGGCATCCGAAAATCGTGATCACGCCGCATGTCGCGGCGGATTCAACGCCGGAAGGACTGGCGGGCGGCATCCTTGCCGATATCGCCCGGTTCGAACGGGGCGAGGCGCTGCCGAACGCGGTGGACAAGCAGGCCGGCTACTGAACAGGGTCAGAGCGTTCGCAAAAGGCCGGTCTTCACATCGAACATCGCGCCATGGATGTTCAGCTTGCCACGTCCATGCAGGATATTCACGCAGGGGAAGGTGAGCAGGTTCTCGATGGAGTTGCGAATCGAGGCGACGGCCAGCCTTTCGGCATAATCATGGTCGCTTTCCTCGGCCTGCGCGGGAAGCGCTTCGGCCGCAGGCGAGATCAGCGTCATCCACTTGCCGATGAAATCGCCCGGGGAGAGCGCATCCTCGCTGTCCGGATTGCGGCTGCGCCGGACATAGGCATGCACGCCGCCGCATCGGCCATGGCCCATCACGACGATATGTTTCACGCGGAGCGCCTGCACGGCGAATTCCAGCGCCGCCGACGTGCCGTGCAGCTCGCCATCCGGCGAATAGGGCGGCACGAGATTGGCCACGTTGCGGACGACGAAGACCTCGCCCGGCCGCGCATCGAAAATGACTTCCGGCGAGACGCGGCTGTCACAGCAGGCGATGATCATGATCTCGGGCTTCTGCCCGTTTTCCGCCATGTCGAACAGGCGCTCGCGCTCCTGGGGGAGCCGTCCGCTCTTGAACGCGGCATATCCATCCAGCAGGCGCTGCGGAAACGGCGTGGTCGGGGCAGGAGCATTCATGCCGCCGTTATGGCGGGTTCCCGCGTTTCCGCAAGCGGAATGTGCTGCACTGCAGCTAAAGCCGGAGGCCGGGAAAGCCGGCCGCAAGAACCCTAGAAGCGCTCGCCGCGCACGACCGCCACGTCGCCCACGGTCACGATGCCGATCTGCCGCGACAGCAGCCGCATGACATGGTCAAGGACGGCGTCCACCCGGCCCGCATCGGTGATGCAGATCAGCATGACCATCTGCCCGGCCCCGCCGACCAGCCCGTCGCGCGACCAGGTCCCGGTACTGCCCCGTCCCCCGAGCACGGGCAGGATCGAGTAGCCGGTCACACCGGCCGTCTCGAGCGCGGCTGTCAGCCGGTGGATGGCAGGGGCCTCGAGGATGATCTCGATCCGCTTCTTGGGATGCATGTCCATCAGGCGCCTCCGGAAACACGTGCGGCGAGGAAGAGATAGAAGGGCAGGCCGAGCGTCAGGTTGAAGGGGAAGGTCACCGCCAGCGACAACGTGAGATAGATCGCCGGGCGGGCTTCCGGCAGGGCCAGGCGCATCGCCGCCGGCACGGCGATATAGGAGGCCGAGGCCGAAAGCGTGATCAGCAGGGCCGCCCCGCCGGGCGAGAGCGGCAAAACGAGGCAGAACAGGGCCGCGAGCCCCGCCGAGATGAGCGGCATGTAGAGGCCGAAGGCCACCACCGGCAGCGAAAGCAGTTTGCCGCCCTCGCGAAGACCGCGCCCGGCAACCAGCCCCATATCGAGCAGGAAAAGGCAGAGAATGCCCCGGAACGGTGCGCCGATGAAGGGATCGATCATCACGAGGCCTTTTGGCCCGGTGATGGCTCCGATGATGAAGGAGCCGATCAGCATGACGATCGAACCGTTGAGGCCGATCTCGCGCAGCAACGCACCGACGGGTTCGCCCCGCCGATCAGGTGCGGCACGCCGTGCCAGCAGCAGGGCAACCATGATGGCTGGCGTTTCCATGATCGCTGCCACCGCGACGAGATAGCCCTCGAAGGGCCAGCCGGCGAGACGCACGGCCTCGGTACCGGCAACGAAGGTGACAATCGAGATCGAGCCATAATGCGCCGCCACCGCGGCCGCATCGATCGCGGAGAGGCGCGTGGTCAGGCGAAGCAGCCCGTAACCGATCAGCGGGATAGCGGCCGAGAGCAATGCGCCGGCGGCGATCGCGCCCAGCATGCGGCTGTCGATCCCGGTCTTGTGGATCTCGACCCCTCCCTTGAAGCCGATCGCCAGCATCAGATAGAGCGCCAGCGCCTTTGCAATGGCCTCGGGCACGGTCAGGTCGCTGCGCGCCAGGGCGGCAGCGAAACCAAGCACGAAGAACAGCACCATCGGCGAGGTGAGATTGGCGAGGGCAAGATCAAGTCCGGACATGCCGCACCCTTTGCCGGAGGAGTTTTCCGCCGTCAATCACGCGAAGATCGCCATGGGCAGGCCGAACCGGTCGCGCTCGAACGGATCAGGATGGGGCCTGGCGAGGCCTGAGACCACGCGCTGCGCAGTCAGCAGGCAGGCAAGCGCATCCAGAAGGTCATCCGAACCGGCGCCTCTCGGCGGCGCGGCATCGAGGGATTCGGCAGGAATCCCGGCGGCCAGCAGCAAGGCCCGCCTCTCGGACTTGCCCGGCTCCGTCTTCTTCGGATGCACCAGCGGATCGCCTTTCAAGCGGCGGAAAACCAGCTCCGGATGCGTCTCGACCACAGGAAAACCCGGGTGCCGGGGATCACGCAGCCAGCAATCCAGCTCGCGGATCTTGCCGAAGAGATTAAAGGCCTGCTTCGCGACCTTGCGCGGCGGATCGGAGGAGGACAAGGCCGCATCGCAGGCCTGCCGGTAATCCTTTGCCTCCACCGCCGCACGTGCCGGAATGGAGAAGACACTCGACTGGCGGGCGCCAAGCAGCGGACGGACCGTCCTTTCCGCCCCCCGCCCCGACCCCTCGATCCGGTCCGGCAGCCCGATCGGCATGTCGATGGCGAGAGCAGCCAGCGGCGGAACGGCATGGACCAGATCCGCCAGTCGCGGCACTACGGCCGCCTTGGGCGCGAGCGGGCCGGAAACCGGGCCGATCACCACCACCCAGCCGGACGGGCAGCCGTCAATGCCGGCGATCCATTCGCTTCCGGTTGGCAAGCCCGCCCTCCCGCGTTAATCCCAAGGCTCCACATCGATATTGGCAGGTACCCCATGATCGAAAACCCCCCACCCCGGAAGTTTCGTTCGGTCCTGTATGTGCCTGCCATCAACGAGCGCGCCATTGCCAAGGCGGCGACACTCCCGGCCGATGCCATCATCCTCGATCTCGAGGACGCCGTTGCGCCGGAGGCCAAGGCCGAGGCCCGGCTGCGGGCGCGGGCCGCGCTGGAAAGCCGGATCCTCGCGCCGAGAACCGTGATCGTACGGGTGAACGGCCTGCCGGAAGGGGAGCAGACCCATGAATGGCTGGCCGATGATCTCGCCGAGATCGCCGCCGCCGGGGCGGATGCTGTGCTGTTCCCCAAGATCAGGACGGGCGCCGATGTCGCCCGTGCAGAAGGCCTGCTCGATCACCATTTCGCTCCCGCTTCGCTCCGGCTCTGGCTGATGATCGAGACCCCGCAGGCCATCCTCAATCTCCGCGATATCGTGACACCGCAGGACGAAAGCCACGGCCGGCTGGAAGCGCTGGTCATGGGCACGAACGACCTTGCCAAGGAGATGCGGTTGCCGCCCTCGCCGTCGCGGCTGCCGTTGCTGCATGCCTTGTCCTCGACAGTCCTCGCCGCGCGGGCGCGGGATCTGGTTGTCCTCGATGGCGTATTCGGGAAAATCGAGGAGACGTCTGCCTTCGAGAGCGAGTGCCATCAGGGCCGCGCCCTCGGCTTCGACGGAAAGACGCTGGTCCACCCCGCGCAGATCGACATCGCCAACCGGGCCTTCTCGCCCTCCGATGCCGAACGGGCGGAAGCGGCAGCGATCGTGAAAGCCTTCGAGAACCCGGACAATGCGGGGCGCGCCGTACTCGTCGTCAATGGCCGGATGGTAGAAGATCTCCATTACCGCGTGGCGAAACAGGTCCTCGCCCTCGCCGAGTGAGACTGCCGCGGCGGTCCAGCGCGTGAGACCGCGGACAGATACGGGGTGGCGGCCCCCGCCACATGGCCCTAGAATGGCAGGATGAAGCGGCTTCACCGCCTGCGCCGGATCCTGATGGGCATCATGATCGGGCTGATCGCGCTCCTTGCGCTGAGCCTGCTGCTCGGCCGTATCCTGCCGGTCCCGTCAACACTGATGCTGGGCCGCTGGCTGGGGCAATTGCCCGTGACGCGGCAATGGGTGCCGCTTGAGGCCATTGCACCTTCGGTCACCCGTTCGGCGATCGCCTCGGAGGACCAGCGCTACTGCCTGCATCGCGGCGTGGATTTCGGCGCACTGGCCGAAGTCCTGGAGGATCCGGACGGTCCCTCGCGCGGGGCCTCCACGATCACGATGCAGGTCGTCAAGAATGTCTATCTCTGGCCCGGTCGCTCCTACATCCGGAAGGGACTCGAGATTCCGCTGGCCCTTCTGGTCGATCTCGCCTGGGGCAAGGTCCGCGTGATGGAAGTCTATCTGAACATCGCGGAATGGGGAGAAGGCATTTTCGGCATCGAGGCAGCGGCCCGCCATCATTTCGGCAAGCCGGCCCTGCGGCTCAGTCCGACGGAAGCAGCCAGGCTCGTCGCCATCCTGCCGGATCCGCGGCGGCGGGACCCGCGGCGTGATTCCGCATCGGCACGGCGGGTTTCGGCGAGAAGCCTCGCGGTCGGAGACCTCGCCGGTTGCGTTCTGCCACGCGGCTAGCGAGCTCCCTCAGGCGAGGCGCGCCCGCTCGATCGCCTCGACAATGAAACGCCGGGCCTCGGCCGCATCGCCCCAACCAAGCAGCTTCACCCATTTGCCCGGCTCGAGATCCTTGTAGTGCAGGAAGAAATGCTCGATCTGCTTCCAGGTGATTTCCGGGAGGTCAGAATAATTCTCCACCTTGGCGTAACGCTGCGTCAGCTTGGGCGAGGGAACCGCAATGATCTTCTCGTCACCGCCGCCATCATCTTCCATCCGCAGCACGCCGATCGGCTTCACATTGATCACGGCACCGGGGATGATCGGCCGGGTATTGGCGATCAGCACGTCGATCGGGTCACCATCCTCGGACAGCGTATGCGGCACGAAGCCATAATTCCCCGGATAGCGCATCGGCGTGTAGAGGAAACGGTCGACGACCAGCGTCCCGGCTTCCTTGTCCATTTCGTACTTGATCGGCTCCCCGCCGATGGGGACCTCGACGACCACATTGATATCGTAAGGCGGGTTCTTGCCGATGGCGATGGCATCAAGGCGCATGGGGACAACTCCTGTTCTTTCCTGACGCTCTAATCGCAATGTTTGCGATGCACAATATCACCAGAAGACCAAGACGCGCGGTTTGACACCGGCGGAAGGGATGCTAAGCCCGCCACTATGCCCAAGCCGGTTCATTCCGACGAGTATTACGAATGGCGTCGTCTCAAGCGCGAGGCCCGCTGGAACCGGCCGATCGGCTCGGCGCGCGAGCGGATCCGTGCCTGGCTGGACCTGCTTTTCGTCGATCACGGTATCCTCCGCCTGGTGCATCTCAACCGGCACCGTGTCGGGCAGAACCTTCTGCGCTCGGCGCAGCCTTCCCCGCGCGATATCGCACGGATGGCGAGGGAAGGGCTGAAGACCATCGTGAATTTGCGGGGCGGCCGCTCGCACGGAGCCTGGCAGCTCGAGCGTGATGCGGCCGAGCGCCATGGCGTCGCCATCGTCGATTTCGTGCTGCGCTCGCGCGAGGCACCGGACCGCGAATCCCTGCTGGCCCTCCCCGCCTTCTTCGCCGGGCTCGACTATCCGGCCCTTGCCCATTGCAAATCGGGTGCGGATCGCGCCGGCCTGTTTGCAGCCTTGTACCTCCTGGTCGTCGAAGGCGCAAAAGTCAGCGAGGCCCGGCGCGAATTGTCGCTGCTCAAGGGCCATTTCCGCTATGCCAAGACGGGCATCCTTGACGCGTTCCTCGAGGATTATGCCGAAAATGGCGAGAAACGCGGCAAGACATTCATGGACTGGGTCCGTGAGGATTACGATCCGGACGCGCTGCAGAAGCGCTTCAGGCCCAAACGGCTTCACAGCCTCGTGGCTGATACCCTGCTGCGTCGGGAATGACTTGTCCGGAGAGGACTGTGTTTCCTGGGGTCGGGAAACTGGAGCGGGTAAAGGGATTCGAACCCTTGACCCCAACCTTGGCAAGGTTGTGCTCTACCCCTGAGCTACACCCGCATCCGTGTCCGGTTGAAATCGCCGGAGGACGGCTCTATGCCCCAACTTGTTCGGCCTGACAAGTCCGAATTTTCGGTTCGGTGACGAAAGATTTTCCCTCATGACGGATTCCCCAGCCCCGCCCGCAACCAACGCCGCGCTCGCCTTGCTGGCGGAACTCGGCATCCACGCCGCCACGGTGGAACACCCGCCGCTCTATACGGTCGAGGAATCGCGCGCCCTGCGCGGAGAGATTGCCGGCGCGCATACCAAGAACCTTTTCCTCAAGGACAAGGGCAGCAACCTGTTCCTCGTGACGGCCGAGGAATCCTCTCCGCTCGATCTCAAGCAGATCGACAAGGTCATCGGGGCGAAAGGCCGTGTCTCCTTCGCCAGCGCCGAACAGCTGCTCGACGCGCTCGGCATCCTGCCGGGGTCGGTCAGCCCGCTCGCGCTGGTCAATGACCGGACCGGCCGGGTGCGCTTCATCCTTGAGGAAAGGCTGGCGGAAGAGCCGGTCATCAACGTGCATCCCCTGGTCAACACGATGACGACCTCGATCGCTGCAGCCGATCTGCGCCGCTACATCGAGGCGACGGGCCACGCGATCACGGTGCTCCCGCTTCCTTACCGGGAAATGGCGGAACCGCCGGCCTGACGGAGCAAGGCAGTTGCGTGGACCCGGCCAAGGCCCCATGTAAGCAGGAACGAGACGGACAGCAGAAGGAGCCGGGCTGATGAGCGACGCAGCCGATCTGATCAAGGACACGACAACCGCGACCTTCCGGCAGGACGTCCTGCAGGAATCCGTGAAGCAGCCGGTCCTTGTCGATTTCTGGGCACCGTGGTGCGGCCCCTGCAAGCAGCTGGGCCCCGCCATCGAGAAGGTGATCAAGGCCGCCAAGGGCAAGGTGAAGCTGGTCAAGATGAATATCGACCAGTATCCCGAGATTGCCGGCCAGCTCGGCGTGCAATCCATTCCGGCAGTCTTTGCCTTCTCGCGCGGCCAGCCGGTTGACGGCTTTGTCGGCAATCTGCCCGAAAGCCAGATCCGGGGCTTCATCGAACGGCTTGTCGGGCCGCTGGGCGCGGACATCGCCACGCTGGTCGCCGAGGGCAACGCCCTGCTGGAGGATGGCGATGCGGCCGGCGCGGCCGAGTGCTTCGCGCGGATCCTGGCCGAGGAATCCGGGAATGCCGATGCCCTTGGTGGCCTCGCTCGCGCCCAGGTTCTCGCCGGAAATCTCGATCAGGCCGACCGCATTCTCGCTGCTGTTCCGGCGGCGCAGGCCTCCCATGCCGCGATTGCCGGCGCGCGCGCCGCGCTCGATCTTGCGCGACAGGTCGAATCCCTCGGCGATGTCGCAAACCTGGTGCGGCAGGTTGAGGCCAACCCCGCTGATCATCAGGCGCGGTTTGACCTTGCGCTGGCGCTGAATGCCAAGAACCGCCGCCTCGAGGCCGCCGAACACCTCATTGCCATCCTCCGCAAGGACCGGAACTGGAACGATGATGGCGCCCGGAAACAGCTCATCCAGTTCTTCGAGGCGTGGGGCCCGGTGGACGAGGCGACGCTTGCCGGGCGCCGCATGCTCTCGGCCACATTGTTCTCCTGAGGCGGACCCGGTCATGCCCAGCAATGTCGCGTATCTCGATGCAGGCGAATTGCCGGAGACGCTTCCGGTTTTTCCGCTCCCGGGGGCCTTGCTGCTGCCGCGCGGACAGATGCCGCTCAACATCTTCGAGCCGCGCTACCTCGCGATGATCGACGCTGCGCTGCGCGGGGACAGGCTGATCGGCATGATTCAGCCCGATGTCTCGCAGGCAGCGCAGATCGGCCTGCCACCGCTTTATCAGGTCGGCTGCGCTGGCCGGATCACACAATTTGCGGAAACCGGCGACGGCCGCTACCTGATCCAGTTGACAGGGATCTGCCGCTTCCGGCTGGTTGAGGAAATCCAGGCCGATACCCTGTTCCGGCAGGTCCGCGCCGACTTTCGCGCTTTCGAAACCGATCTCGAGGCGCGCCGCGGCGAGGAGCGGGTTCGGCGGCAGGCGGTGATCGACGCGCTGCGCCGGTTCTCGGAAGCCAACAGGCTCGAAATCGACTGGGACAACATCCATGCCGCGCCGAACGAGGCGCTGGTCAATGCCCTGTCGATGATGGCGCCTTTTGGCGTTGCGGAGAAACAGGCCCTGCTGGAAGCGCCGGATCTCGAATCCCGCGCGGACATGCTGGTGGCGCTGACCGAGATGGATCTGGTCCGTGAAGCCGGCGACGGCGGAACCCGCATGCAATAGGTGACCTATGGCTGACGAACCCGAAAAACAGGCTGCCCTCGCGATGACCAACACCAATCTGACATCCGGCTCTACCGAGCGGGGCATCGACCCCAAACTGCTCGAATTGCTGGTCTGCCCGGTCACCAAGTCGACACTCGACTATGATGCTGTTCATCAGGAGCTGGTCAGCCGTCCTGCGCGACTGGCCTACCCGATCCGCGACGGCATTCCGATCATGTTGCCCGAGGAAGCGCGCCGCCTCGACGATTGAACGCTGTCACAGCGCCTCGCCACGCATCAGCCGCGGCGCGCCCTGTGCCGTCCCGGCCGCATTCTCGACCAGCCGGTCCTTCAGGCCCGGCCAGCGTTCGACCAGGCCCACGCCGACATCGCGGACGAGGCGAAGCAGCCCGGATTCCCGCGAGAACAGCCGGTTGAGGCTTTCCGTGGTCATGGCCATCGCGACAGCCGGCGGACGGCGGGCTGCCTGATAGGCTTCCAGCATGTCCGGCGCACCCGGATCGAGCCCGAGCCGCATCCGGTCCACGATCTGCTCCGCCAGCATGGCGACATCCGCCAGACCGAGGTTGAGCCCCTGCCCTGCCAGCGGATGGACGACATGCGCGGCATCGGCGGCCAGAACCACCCGTCCCGCATGGAAGCGCCGGGCCAGGCGGAGCTGGAGCGGGTGGGAGGTCATGGCCTCGAGTGCGGTGATCTCACCCCGGCGCCCGGCAGCCCGCTGGCGGATCCCCTCGAGGATGGCCCGTTCGCCGCCGCGCAGGATCCGCTCCGCCTCCACCGCGCGCTCTGACCACACGATCGAGGAGCGGCCTGTATCCAGCGGCAGCATGGCGAAAGGGCCCGCCGGCAGGAAATGCTGCAGGCCCTCGCCCTCGTGGTCCAGTGAATGCCGGATCGTGGCGACGATGGCGGTCTGGTCATAGGGCCAGCCATGCACGGGAATGCCGGCCAGCATCCGCAGGCGCGATCGGGCGCCATCGGCAGCCACCACGAGCGCGCCATCCTGCTGGCTTTCGCGGCCATCGGCATGGCGAAGCGTCAGGCGGACCTGTCTGGCTTTCTGGTCGAGGCCACGCAGCGAGACAGGCTGCGGCCTGCAGCCGGCAGCAGCACAGGCTTCGGCAAGGACCGCGGCCAGCCGGTCGAGCGGCACGAGATGGGCCAGCGGCGCATCCGGCTCCACCGGACTGAAACCCAGAAGGTCAGGCCGGATCGATTCCTCCAGCGCCGAATCGGTGATCCGGATGGTCTCCATCGGGAAGGCCAGGAGAGCCAGCGCAGGCCATACGCCAAGCTGCTCGAGCAGCCGGCGCGAACCGGCATGGAGCGCGATGTAGCGGGCTTCCGGCGCCGTCCGGCGGGCCTGGTCCGGCCCGGCCTCGACAAGCCATGCGAGCCGGAATGCCGGGATGCCCGCCCCGAGCAGGGCAAGGACCAGCGACGAGCCGGCCGGGCCTGCGCCATAGACGATGATTGGATCAGACATGCGGCCTCCTCATCGGCACCTGTATAGGCGCGGAGGCGTTTCGGGAAAAGCGGGATGTGGGGATTGGCCGCGCAAGGCTTGACGCCCCGCATGGGGCCGGCCACGTTCGCGCCCGCACAATGCGCAACCCGAGAACCGGCGAGGCCGATGTCCCCGATTGCAACCCTCCTTCACATCCTGGATCTCGAACAGCTCGACACCAATCTCTGGCGTGGCATCTCGCCGGACTCGAGCCGGTACCGCGTCTTCGGCGGCCAGGTCATCGCCCAGTCGCTCGTGGCCGCCATGCGTTCGGTCGAGAACCGGCCGGTCCATTCGCTGCATGGCTATTTCATGCTGGGCGGCGATCCGACCCGCCCGATCCTCTACGAGGTTGACCGGATCCGCGACGGGCGCAGCTTCACGACGCGCCGGGTCCGCGCGATCCAGAATGGCGAATCGATCTTCGCGATGATGGCCTCGTTCCAGAGCCCGGAAGGTGGCCTGCATCACGCCATGCCGATGCCGGATGTCCCGCCGCCTGAAGCACTCCCTGACGAGGAGGAGATCCGGGCCCGGTTCGTGCCGCACCTGACCGAAATCCGCCAGCGCTACTGGAAAAGCCAGCGGGCCATCGAATTGCGGCCGACAAGCCCGGAAGCCTATTTTTTGCGCAAACCGGGCCCGCCCTACCAGAATGTCTGGTTCCGGGCATCGGGAATACTGCCGGATGGCGATGACCTTCATTCCACGATCCTCGCCTATGCCTCCGATATGACCTTGCTCGATGGCGCGGCGGTTGCGCATGGACGCAGCGTCATCGATCCGGAGATCCAGGCGGCCAGCCTCGATCACGCATTGTGGTTCCATGACCGGTTCCGCACGGATGACTGGCTGCTCTACGCGCAGGACAGTCCGTGGTCCGGCGCCTCGCGGGGGCTGGGCCGCGGGCTGATCTACACGCGGGATGGCCGGCTTGTCGCCTCTGTCATGCAGGAGGGGCTGATGCGGCTGCGCCTGTCCGGCCCCTCGCAAGGCTGAACAAAGGCGCGTGACGGGCCTTTTGTGCCTATATTTTAGGCGTAATGCACCAGATTTGATCTCTTCTTGGCCATTCCGCCTGAAAGAGTGGCGATATGCCCTCGTTTTGGCGGCCCTCGTCCTGTCCGGTGCACCTGATTCTGCCACATGGCACCCGGAATTCACGCGGATTCACGCTCATAGCCTTTCGGCCCCGGATTCTGGCACGCCAATTGTTACACACCTGATCGCTGGCTTCCCTGGGGAACTTGGGGGCGTGAAACAGCGGCAGTTGAGGCGAAACCCCGGCAAGGAGAGAGGCATGAAGCTCGTCACCGCCATCATCAAGCCGTTCAAGCTCGAGGAAGTGCGTGATGCGCTTACATCCTTGGGCGTGCACGGGATGACCGTTACGGAAGTTAAGGGCTATGGCCGCCAGAAAGGCCATACGGAGATCTATCGCGGCGCGGAATATGCCGTGAGCTTTCTTCCGAAGATCAAACTCGAAGTCGCGATCGACACCGCTCTTGCAGACAAGGTGATCGAAGCCATCACCCAGTCGGCCCGCACCGGCCAGATCGGCGACGGCAAGATCTTCGTCCAGCCGGTCGAGCGCGCCCTGCGCATCCGCACCGGCGAGCGCGACGGCGAAGCGCTCTGATCCCGTATCCAGAGAAAAGGTTGTCCAAATGTCGAAGCTTGAGACCTTCTTCAAGCGCTCCATGACGGCGGGTGCCGTCCTTGCGCTTTCCGCGGTGCCGGCTCTTGCCGCCGCGCCGTCATTCAACAAGGGTGACATCACCTGGATGCTGGTTGCCACCATCCTCGTGCTGATGATGACGATCCCTGGCCTCGCCTTGTTCTATGGTGGCCTTGTCCGCTCGAAGAACATGCTGTCGGTCCTCACGCAGATCCTCGCGACTGTCTGCCTCGTGACGCTGCTCTGGGTCTTCTACGGCTACTCCATGGCCTTCACCAATGGCGGTGGCCTGAACGATTTCGTCGGTGGCTTCTCGAAGGCCTTCCTGGCGGGCGTGACGCTGGAATCGCCGGCGGCGACCTTCTCGAACGGCGTCGTCATTCCGGAAATGCTCTACATGGCCTTCCAGATGACCTTCGCCTGCATCACGCCGGCGCTGATCGTCGGTGCCTTTGCCGAGCGCGTGAAATTCTCGGCCCTGATGCTCTTCGTGGCCCTCTGGGTGACCTTCATCTACTTCCCGATGGCCCACATGGTCTGGTACTGGGCGGGCCCGGATGCGATCGCCGATGCGGCCAAGGCTGTTGCTGCGGCGACCGACGAAGCAGCCAAGAAGGCGGCCCAGGCGAAGCTTGACGAAGTCAAGGCCGATGCCGGCATGCTCTTCAAGTGGGGCGCGCTCGACTTCGCCGGCGGTACTGTCGTCCACATCAATGCCGGGATTGCGGGTCTTGTCGGCGCGATCATGATCGGCAAGCGCATCGGCTACGGCAAGGATCTCCTCGCCCCGCATTCGCTGACGCTGACCATGGTCGGCGCGGCCCTGCTCTGGGTGGGTTGGTTCGGCTTCAATGCCGGTTCGAACCTCGAAGCGAACGGCACCACCGTTCTCGCCATGGTGAACACCTTCGTCGCGACCGCGGCGGCAGGCATCTCCTGGCTCTTCGTGGAATGGGCCATCAAGGGCAAGCCCTCGCTGCTGGGCCTGGCCTCGGGCGTGGTTGCCGGCCTCGTCGCCGTCACCCCGGCCTCCGGCTTTGCCGGCCCGATGGGCTCGATCGTCCTTGGCCTTGTTGCCGGCGCCGTCTGCTTCTTCGCCTGCACGACGATCAAGAACGCGCTCGGCTATGATGACAGCCTCGATGTCTTCGGCGTCCACTGCATCGGCGGCATCATCGGTGCGATCGGCACGGGTATCCTCGTGAACCCGGCGCTCGGCGGAGCCGGTATCCCGGACTACGAATCCAAGCCGGGCGAACTCGCCATCGCGGCCTATGAATTCGGTCCGGCCGTGCTTGCCCAGATCAAGGCCGTGGTCTTCACGCTGCTCTTCTCCGGCATCGGCTCGGCGATCCTGTTCAAGGTTGTCGATCTCGTGGTCGGCCTGCGCGTTCCGCAGGAGCAGGAACGGGAAGGCCTCGATATCGCCTCGCATGGCGAGCGCGCCTACAACTCCTGATGAGTTCAGCGATCCGGCGGGAATTCTCCTCCCTCTCGCCGGATCAGACTTCGAAGCGGGCTCTCCGGAGCCCGCTTTTTTTATGCGCCGCCGCGAGGCCGCGCCCGTGTGCAAACAGAACCTTAACCGGGCGCTGCAATAACAAAGGGTGGCGGTCAGACCCGGTCAACCTTCTGGAGGGTCGGGTCGGGGCGCCCCGATCTGTCAGTCTCGCGTAAGGAACGGCCCTGAGATGCGGACCACGCGCCTCGCTCCATCATCGCTGGATGTGCTCTCCCACGACATGCGCGAGGGTCTGTCGCGCCGCCTGGTCGACCTGACCGGGCTGGTTCTTCTGACCATCGCGATCCTGCTCGGGCTGGCTCTCGCCTCCTGGTCGGTGGCGGATCCCAGCCTCTCCAATGCCACCACGGTGAAGGCCCGCAACTGGCTCGGCTTTCCCGGTGCTGTCGCGGCGGATCTTGCGATGCAACTCTTCGGAATCGGCAGTGTCGGGCTTTCGGCGGCGCTCGGCCTCGTGGGCAGCCGCCTTCTGTGGACGCGCGAGACGGCAGGTCTGCATTGGCGCCTGCTGATCGCGATCCTTGGCCTGATGTCCTCGGCGATTTTCGCCGCAGCCCTCCCGACAACTGAACGCTGGCCGTTGCCAAGCGGTCTCGGCGGTGCCCTCGGTGACGTGCTTCTCGGCCTGACCGCCTTTCTGGGCTTGGGCAGCCAGGGCTTCGGCCGGCTGATGGCCGGGCTCGCCTTCGGCGCGCTTACCATCCTCGCCTTCAGCCTGCTGAGCCGCGGGCTGGTCCGCGCCCAGGAAGAGGCCGACGAGCCCGAGGACGAACGCGACTCGGACGAACCTTCCGCTGCCATCCTGTCGATCGGCGCGATCCTGCACGGTTTCTACATGGTGCGCGGCTTCCTTGCCCGCCTCGGCCCCCTCTGGACCCGCGGACGCGCGCGCTTCGAGGCCCGCCGTACCGGGCCGCCGGCCGCGATGGCGTCGGTGGAGCCGGCCATGGCGCCTGTTGCACCCCGTCGAATCGAACCGGGCTTCGGTCAACCAGCGGCCCCGCCCTTCGACCCCGTTGCCCATTTCGACGAGGACGAAGACGAGGATATGGCCCCGCTCGAGCCCCGGCCGATGCCGGCTGCTCGGCAGAACCCCCTGCCTGCCGATGTCCTGCCGGACCTTCCCGACGGTCCCGGCCGCGTGACAGCACCGGTCGGATCGCTGAAGGCAGGCAAGCGCGAGATCCGCGAGGCCCAGGCTTCGATCTTCGACCAGATGGAGTTCCAGTTTCCGCCGCTCTCCCTGCTGGCAGAGCCGAAGCGAAATGCCACGCCGCAGATCTCGACCGATGCGCTCGAACAGAATGCCCGCTTGCTGGAAGGCGTGCTGGACGATTTCGGCGTCCGCGGCGAGATCATCAATGTCCGGCCCGGGCCGGTTGTGACCCTTTACGAGCTTGAGCCGGCACCGGGCACCAAGTCCTCGCGCGTGATCGGGCTTGCCGAGGACATTGCCCGCTCGATGAGCGCGGTTGCGGCCCGCGTCGCGGTGGTCCCCGGCCGCAACGCCATCGGGATTGAATTGCCCAATGCCAAGCGCGAGACCGTGCTGCTGCGGGAATTGCTCGCCTCGGAGGATTTCGAGAAATCCAAGCTCCGCCTGCCGATCTGTCTCGGCAAGACGATCGGCGGCGAGCCGGTCATCGTCGATCTCGCCCGGATGCCGCATCTGCTTGTTGCCGGCACGACCGGCTCGGGCAAGTCCGTAGCCATCAACACCATGATCTGCTCGCTCCTCTACCGGCTGAAGCCGGAGGAATGCCGCCTGATCATGATCGATCCGAAAATGCTGGAACTCTCGATCTATGACGGGATCCCGCATCTGCTTTCGCCCGTTGTGACCGATCCGAAAAAGGCGGTCGTCGCCCTGAAATGGGCCGTGCGCGAAATGGAAGAGCGCTACCGCAAGATGTCGAAGATCGGCGTCCGCAACATCGACGGCTTCAATGCCCGGATGGAGGAAGCGCGGGAACGTGGCGAGTGCCTGACCCGCACGATCCAGACCGGCTATGACCGCGAAACCGGTGAGGCGCTTTACGAGGAAGAGATCATGGAGCTGGAGAAGCTCCCCTATATCGTCGTGATCGTCGACGAGATGGCCGATCTGATGCTCGTCGCCGGCAAGGAAATCGAAGGAGCGGTACAGCGTCTCGCCCAGATGGCCCGCGCCGCCGGCATCCATATCGTCATGGCAACGCAGCGTCCCTCGGTCGATGTCATCACCGGGACCATCAAGGCCAACTTCCCGACCCGGATCTCCTTCCAGGTGACGTCGAAGATCGACAGCCGGACGATCCTCGGTGAAATGGGTGCCGAGCAGCTGCTCGGCCAGGGTGACATGCTCTACATGGCCGGTGGCGGTCGCATCAGCCGCGTGCACGGCCCGTTCGTGGCCGACCAGGAAGTCGAGAAGGTGGTAAGCCATCTCAAGACGCAGGGCCGGCCGGATTATGTCGATGCCGTCACGACCGATCTCGACGACGAGGGCGGCGCGGCCGAGGGCGGCGGGGATTCGCCCGTCTTCGACAAGGGCGATTTCGGCGACGAGAGCGCCGATCTCTATGATCAGGCCGTGGCGGTCGTCCTGCGGGACAAGAAGGCCTCGACCTCCTATGTCCAGCGGCGCCTCCAGATCGGCTATAACCGTGCCGCCTCGATCATCGAGCGGATGGAACGCGAGGGAATTGTCGGCCCGGCCAACCATGCCGGGAAGCGGGAAATCCTTCTCGAATCGGCGCGGGAAGACTAGGATACCGATGTCCTGTCTCCATTCCGCCACAAGCGGATCCTAGGACGGTCACGCTCGGGCCTGGCGCCACACTTCACGAAGGATCGCGACTCTCCATGTCGAAACCGCTCTCCTGGTCTCTTGCTGGCCTGATCTGGCTCTCTGGCATGGCAACCGGCCTCGCGCAGCAGGCTCCGCTGCCGCCGCAACGCCCGGCCATGCCGGCCACGCCCGCTGCCGGCCAGCCAGGCCAACCGCCCAAGGTCGAGCCGCCGCCGAGCCTTGACCGCATCAACGCCTATTTCAACGGCATGCGCGGTATGCAGGCCAATTTCATCCAAACCGCCCCGGATGGCCGCAAGTTTGACGGCGTGCTCTATCTGCTGCGGCCCGGTCGGATGCGCTTCGAATATGCCCCGCCGGCTACCCTGGAAATTGTTGCCGATGGCCGGACTGTCCGGATCCTGGATCGCAAGCTGAAGACCTGGGATGACTATTTCATCGGTCAGACACCGCTGAAGTTCCTGCTGCAACCGAAGATCGACATCGCCAAGGATACCAAGGTCATCGATCTCAAGCGCTTTGGTCCGGAAATCATCCTGACGATCGAGGACAAGAGCACGCTCGGCGGCACATCACGCATCCGCGTCATCTTCGATGGCGAGACCTACGCCCTGAAGGAATGGATCGTGACCGATCCGCAGGGCAGCGACACGCGCGTGGCCTTGTCGAACCTCAACCTGGCCGTCCTGCCCGACAAGTCGCTTTTCGTGATTGACGAACAGCGACTGGTTGAGCCGAAGAACTGAAGCACCGCACTTTCAGCCGGATCGCCGCAGGGGAAAACCGGATCAACGCGCCCGAACGCTGCACGGATGCCTTTCGCCACCCGTGGCGGCTCGGCTAAGAAGGGCCATGCGTTCATCGCGGGAGCCCCCATGCCCGAAACCCTGTCCATCGCCACCTGGAACATCAATTCGGTCCGGCTGCGAATCGATCTCGTCGGCCGTTTCCTGACGGAACAGGCGCCCGATATCCTGTGCCTGCAGGAAACCAAATGCCCGAATGACGTGTTCCCCACCGCCGCCTTCGACAAGCTCGGCTACCGCCACAAGACCTATATCGGCATCAAGGGCTATAACGGCGTGGCGATCCTGTCGAAGCTCCCGCTGACGCCACTGGCTGCGCAGGCGATGTGCGGGCGCGAGGATGCCCGCCATATCGCGGCCCGGATCGGCGAGGGCAGCAGGGCCATCACCCTGCATAACTTCTACGTGCCGGCCGGCGGCGACATCGCCGATCCTGACGAAAACCCGAAATTCGCGCACAAACTGGCTTTCGTCGAGGAACTGAAGCGATTCTCCGAATCCCTTCGGACGGAAGATGCACGCAGCGTCATCGTGGGTGATTTCAACATCGCCCCGCTGGAACACGATGTGTGGAGCCACAAGCAATTGCTGGATGTCGTCAGCCACACGCCCGTGGAAACGCGCAGCCTGACAGAGGTTCTGGCCGCTGGCGACTGGCATGATGTGGTCCGGGCGCAATGGCCCGAACCCCGCAAGGTCTATTCCTGGTGGAGCTACCGCTCGCCGGACTGGGACAAGGCCGACAAGGGCCGGCGGCTCGACCATGTCTGGGTCGGACGCGGGCTGGCCGGCGGCGAGGCGGAAATCTCGATCCACCGCGAGGCCCGCGGCTGGGAACGACCCTCGGACCATGTCCCCGTCATGGCACGGATCCAGATCGACTGAGGATCAGAGCCCGGTCACGCGCGAAAGCCTGTCCGCCAGTTGCCGGGTCTGGCGGGCAAGATAGTTGCGCATGGCCAGCGCACTTTCGGGATGGGCCTCGAGCACCTTCGTCATCAACTCGCGCGAGAAATACATCACGGTGGCCCCGTCACGGACGACAGCTGTCGCCGGCCGCTGGATCGGGGCCACGAGCGCAAGCTGGCCAATCAGCGAGCCCGGTCCGAAAACATGCGGCGAAGGCGCACCGTCATCGCTCCGGTCGAGAACGATCTCCCCGCTCACCACAAGGAACCCGCCATCAGCCGGATCACCGCGCCGGAACAGGATGTCACCCGCCCGCAATTGTCGCCGGATGGCTGAAAAGGCCAGCAGGCGCAAGGCCTCCGGATCCACCGATTCGAAAACGGGGAGGTCGCGCAGCAGGAGGATGAGATCATCGAGGCGCATCGCGATCCTCAGGGCACAAGGCGATAGCCGCCGCTTTCCGTGACGAGGATCCGTGCCCGGCCGGGATCGACCTCGATCTTCTGGCGGAGGCGGTAGATATGCGTCTCGAGCGTGTGGGTCGTGACGTTGGAATTGTAGCCCCAGACTTCCTGCAGCAGCACATCCCGGCCGACGACCCGCTGGCCCGCCCGGTAGAGGAAGCGCAGGATCGCGGTTTCCTTCTCCGTCAGGCGGATCTTGGAGCCTTTTTCCGTCACCAGCAGCTTGGCGCCGGGCCGGAAGGAATAGGGTCCGATCGTGAAGATGGCATCGTCGCTGGCCTCGTGCTGCCGAAGATGGGCGCGGATGCGCGCCAGCAGCACGGCGAACCGGAACGGCTTGGTCACATAATCATTGGCGCCGGCTTCAAGGCCGAGGATCGTATCCGCCTCGCCGTCATGGCCGGTCAGCATGATGATCGGCGACCGGAACCCCGCCTTCCGCAGGATCTTCACCGCCTCGCGGCCATCGATATCCGGCAGGCCCACATCCATGACAACGAGGTCGAAATGGTCGCTTTTTGCCATCTGGACGGCAGCGGTGCCGGTATCCACCTGCTTGATCTGGAATTCGTCATAAAGCTGTAACTGCTCGACGAGCGCCGACCGCAATTCGTTGTCATCATCGCAGACCAGGATTTTGCGGACATTGCTCATCGTTTTCCCCAGATCGAGGCCTGCCTTGGCAATCCCCCGCGCAGGCCCCGGACACGTTGCTTCACTTCGCCACGAGATGGCAAGTTATTCCCTCGAATCAAAGGGAATTCCGGTGACTCACGCGATTGTGCGGCAATGTGAAGGGAGAATGGCTCGAAATGCTCAGGAAGCGACCCCGGACGTTCTTTATCGATCGAACCGGCTTCACGCGGAACGGGCGAATCCCGCATGCGGCCACGCTGCGATTCGGCATGATCCGCTGGCCGTGCCGCATCGGCAGGACTGGCATCCGCCACGACAAGCGCGAGGGCGATGGCGCCACCCCGGCCGCGATCCTGCGTCCTGTGCGGGGTTTCTGGCGGGCAGATCGTCGGTTCCGGCCGCAGACCGGGCTTCCCATCCGGCCGCTCCGCCCGGGCGACGGCTGGTGCGAGACGCCGGGCGACCGCGCCTATAACCGCCTCGTCCGGAAACCTTATGCTGCCAGCCACGAGGACATGATGCGGAAGGATGAACTCTATGATGTGGTGGTCGAGCTGGACTGGAACCGACTTCCCCGGCGGCAGGGCCGCGGCAGCGCCATCTTCCTGCATCTGGCCCGTCCGGAAGGCGGACCGACCGCCGGCTGCCTTGCCTTGCCGCGCCGCTGGCTCGACAGGCTTATGTTGCGGCTCGACACAGGGTCGCGGTTCGTGATCCGCTGAGACGGCGCCGGGTCAGGTTCGGGCGCCGAAAATCGCCGAGCCGACACGGACATGTGTGGCGCCGAGCTGGATCGCCGCCTCGTAATCCGCGCTCATGCCCATCGACAGGACCGGCAAGCCCTCCGATCGGGCCAGCCTGGCCAGCAACCCGAAATGCGGCGAGGGGGGCGCATCGACCGGGGGGATGCACATCAGACCCTCGGGCGCGAGGCCATGGATCTCGCGGCAGGCCTGCAGGAAAGCGGGCACCTCGCGCGGGTCGATCCCGGCCTTCTGCGGCTCGGCGCCGGTATTCACCTGCACCAGAAGGCGCGGCGACCGGCCTTGCCGCTGGATCTCCTTCCGGATCGCCTCGGCAAGGGATGGCCGGTCCAGCGTCTGGATCACATCGAACAGCGCCACCGCCTCCTTGACCTTGTTGGTCTGGAGCGGACCGATCAGATGCAGTTCGAGATCGGGGAAGGCCTCGCGCAGGGCCGGCCATTTCGACTGCGCCTCCTGGACGCGGTTCTCGCCGAAGATGCGGTGGCCAGCTTCCAGAGCCGGGCGGATCCTTTCTGACGGCATGGTTTTGGACACGGCCACCAGCGCGACCGATCCGGCGGGGCGGCCGAAATCCTGCTCCGCCCGGCGGATGGAATCGCGCACGAGAGCCAGTTGCGGGACGACATCGTCATGCGCGGTCATCGGAAAGTCCTTTCTTCGCCCGGGCGCCGGGCCGTTTCGCTGAAATCGTCGTTGACCGTAAAGCCGTTATGATGTCCATACCCAACGCTTCGGACGTCTATTCCTCAAGCACATAGCCCCCTGTCCAGCCGTACCGGAACCATGACCCAGACAAGCCGCTACAATTTCCGTGAATCCGAAGGCCGTTGGCAGTCGGTATGGGAGGATCAGAAGGTCTTCGAAACGCGGACCGACGATCCCCGGCCGAAATACTATGTCCTGGAAATGTTTCCCTATCCGTCCGGCCGGATCCACATGGGGCATGTCCGGAACTACGCCATGGGCGATGTTGTCGCCCGCTACCGCCGCGCGAAGGGCTTTGCCGTGCTCCACCCGATGGGCTGGGATGCGTTCGGCATGCCGGCCGAGAATGCGGCGATGGAGAAGAAAACCCATCCCGCCGCCTGGACCTACGCGAACATCGCCACGATGAAAGGCCAGCTCAAGTCGATGGGCCTTTCGCTCGACTGGAGCCGCGAATTCGCGACCTGCGACCCGACCTATTACAAGCACCAGCAGCGGATGTTCCTCGACTTCCTCAAGGCAGGGCTGGTCGCGCGGAAAACCTCGAAGGTCAACTGGGACCCGGTCGACCAGACCGTGCTCGCCAACGAGCAGGTGATCGATGGCCGCGGCTGGCGGTCGGGCGCGCTGGTGGAGCAGCGCGAATTGACGCAATGGTTCCTGCGGATTTCCGATCATTCGGAGGAATTGCTGCAGGCGCTCGGCTCACTGGAGCGCTGGCCGGAAAAGGTGCGCCTGATGCAGGCGAACTGGATCGGCCGCTCGGAAGGTCTGACCATGCGCTGGTCGGTCATTCCGGGAACCGCGCCCTCCGGCCTGCCCGATATCGAAATCTACACCACCCGCCCGGATACCTTGTTCGGCGCGAGCTTTCTCGCCGTGGCAGCCGATCATCCGGTCGCGCGTGCAGCCGGTGCGAAGGACCCGGAAATCCAGGCCTTCATCGAGGAATGCCGCCGCATGGGCACCTCGCAGGCCACGCTCGATACTGCCGAGAAGAAGGGTATGGATACCGGCATCCGCGTTGCCCATCCGCTGAAGCCGGGCGAGACGCTGCCGGTCTATATCGCCAATTTCATCCTGATGGATTACGGCACCGGCGCGATTTTCGGCTGCCCGGCCCATGACCAGCGCGACCATGACTTCGCGACGAAATATGGCCTGCCGATCCTCCCGGTCGTCCGCCCGGCTGATCTGACCGATGCCGCTGCCAATGCGGCGTTTGATCCGGCAGCACCAGCGCAGGATGGCGAGGGGATCCTGTTCAATTCAGGCTTCCTCGATGGCCTGACGGTCAACGAGGCGAAAGACCGGATCATCCGTCATTTCGAATCCGAATCGACTGGCACCCGCACGGTCAATTACCGCCTGCGGGACTGGGGCATTTCGCGCCAGCGCTACTGGGGTTGCCCGATCCCGGTCATCCATTGCGATGATTGCGGAATCGTTCCGGTTCCGAACGAACAGCTGCCGGTGAAGCTCCCCGAGGATGTGACGTTCGACCAGCCGGGCAACCCGCTGGACCGGCATCCGACCTGGAAACAATGCGCCTGCCCGTCCTGCGGCAAGCCGGCGCGCCGTGAAACCGACACGATGGACACGTTCGTGGATTCCTCGTGGTATTTCGCCCGTTTCACGGACCCGTTCAATACCGATGCGCCGACCACGATGTCTGCCATCGCGAAATGGCTGCCGGTCGACCAGTATATCGGCGGGATCGAGCATGCGATCCTTCACCTGCTCTATTCGCGCTTCTTCACCCGCGCCATGACTGCGACCGGCCATGCCAACCTGTCCGAGCCCTTTGCCGGTCTGTTCACGCAGGGCATGGTCGTGCATGAGACCTACAGGGATCCGGAGGGGGCCTGGGTCCCTCCGGCCGAGATCCGGGTCGAGAGCATCGAGGGTCAGCGTAAGGCTTTCCTGCTCTCAACGGGAGCAGAAGTCGCCATCGGCTCGATCGAGAAGATGTCGAAATCGAAGAAGAACGTCGTCGATCCGGATGACATCATCGCCAGTTACGGCGCCGATACCGCCCGCTGGTTCATGCTGTCGGATTCACCGCCCGAGCGCGATGTCATCTGGAGCGAGGAGGGCGTGCAGGGCGCCTCACGCTTCGTCCAGAAGGTCTGGCGCCTTGTTGGCGAGGCGGCGGGCCTGCCGGAGGGTGGCAGCGGCAATGCCGTCACGCCGGTCCTGAAGGCCGCCTACAAGGCTGTGCTGGCCGTCGGCGAGGATCTGGAGCGCCTGCGCTTCAACCGCTGCATCGCCCATGTGCATGACCTGTCCAACACCATCGCCGCCGCGCTCGCGGCCGGCGAGAAGGGCGCGGATATCCGTCAGGCCACGCGGATGATGGTACAGCTTTTCGCGCCGATGATGCCGCATCTGGCCGAGGAATGCTGGACCCTGCTCGGCGGCGAAGGCCTGATCGCGAATGCGCCCTGGCCAGATGTGGACCCGGCCCTCGCGCGGGATTCGGTCATTTCGATCCCGGTGCAGGTCAATGGCAAGAAGCGCGGCGAGATCGAGATCCCCGCCGATGCCGCCAATGACGCGGTGGAAGCGATCCTGCGGTCCCATCCTGATCTGGCGCATTGGCTTGGCGGCCAGGCAATCAGAAAGGTGATTGTCGTCCCGAAGCGGATCGTG
This sequence comes from Beijerinckiaceae bacterium, assembly GCA_027533425.1. Taxonomy (GTDB): domain Bacteria; phylum Pseudomonadota; class Alphaproteobacteria; order Rhizobiales; family Beijerinckiaceae; genus Rhabdaerophilum. Next base: position 588,460 of record JAPZUD010000006.1, read on the forward strand.
AATATTGTGGCCTGAGGAGAACGCCATGCTTCGGTCATCGTCGCGCGTCCTGCTGCTGACCGGGCTTCTGGGGCTCGGGCTCGGGGGATGCATCCAGCCTGTCCACCAGCCCACGATCGGCGGTCAGTCCCGCGTCGCGACGGAACTGGCGCAGGTATCGGTTGACCGGATCGATGGCTATCTGGGCTACCAGCTGAAATCGGAGCTCGATTTCCTGCTCACGGGCGGAAACGCGCCTACAGCCGGCGGTCGCTATGTCCTCAAGGTCAAGACGCAGCAATCGAAAGCCTCGAGCATCATCGACGCTTCGACCGGCCGCGCGCAGATCGCCACGCTCCAGATCGAAGCGGTCTATGTCCTGGTCGATCAGCAGCAAGGCGGCCGTATCCGGGCCTCCGGCAAGACCTTTGCCTCCGCCTCGTTTGACCGGTCGCAGCTGCGCTTCGCGACACTCCGGGCGGAACGGGATGCGGAGGAAAAGGTCGCGAAATCGCTGGCCGAACGGCTCCGGATCATCATCAGCGCCGCTTTGGCGCGCGATTCGGCCACCGGCGCCGGCAATGCCGTGCCGCAATTGAACCCGCCGGATCCCGATCAGCCGAGTGCAGAGCCCGGCGACGAAAGCTGACGGACGGCATGGTCGCCATCCGGCCCTCCGAACTGCCGCGTTTCACAAGCAGGGATTGCCTTGCCAAACGCGCGATCCTGATTTTCGGCCCGGATGAGGGCGGTATCCGGATCCGGGCAGACCAGATCATCACGTCCTTTGCCGGACAATCCCGCGATTCGCTGGAGCGCCTCGACTTCGATGCCGAGACGCTCAATGGCGATCCCGGGAAGCTTATGGACGAATCCCAGGCATTCAGCATGTTCTCGGCCCGCCGGCTGATTACGGTCAGCGGGGCAGGTAAACTCTCGAAGCCGATCTGGACACTCGTCCTGGAGACAATTGGCCTCGAAACGCCAATCCTCTTCCTCGCCGACGAGCTCGCCAAGAATGCCCCGATCCGGATGGCCTTCGAGCAGCATGAAAGCGCAGCGGCCATTGCCTGCTACCCTGCCAGCCGCTCGGAGATCCAGGCCCTGATCGAGGAGCGCGTCAAGGCTTCCGGGCTGAGCATCACCGCGGCGGCTTCCGCAGCCCTGAGCGACCTTGTCGGCTCCGACCTTGGCCTCACCGACCGGGAAATCGAAAAGCTGATTCTCTATTGCCACGGGCGCGTGGCGATCGAGGTCGATGACGTGGCCACGATGCTGGTCGACACCTCCGAACTTGGCCCGGCTGAAGCCATTGACCGTGCCTTCGAAGGCAAGCTCGAGGAGGTGGAATCCGCCACGCTCCGATGCTTCGCGGAAGGCATCGCCCCGTCCGGGCTGATTGCCATGGCCCTCGGCCATGCCGGTTTGCTGCGTCGTCTTGCCATGGCGAGCGGCAATATGGAGGCCGCTTTCCGCACCGAGCGCATCTTCTTCAAGCGGCAGGATCGCATCCGGGGCCAGCAAAAACTCTGGCCCATCGATCAGCTGGGCCGGGCTATCGACATCCTGGCCCAGACCCAGGCGCAGATGCGCAAGACCCCGGCCATCGAGGAAACGGTAACCGTTCGTGCGCTCTGGTCGATCGCCCTGGCGTCACGCCGCCGGTAAGCCGCCGCTTGCGAGCTTGTGGCTGAGCAATTCGAGTTGCTCGAGCGTGCGATACCGGATTTTCAGAACCCCGCCCTTTTCACCACGATGGTCGATCTCCACGCTCAACCCGAGAATCTCGGCAAGGCGCAGCTCAAGCGCCGCCGTATCGGCATCCCGGGCGCTGGCCTTTTTCGTTGACGGGGCCGGCGCATCTTCGCTGCGGCTCTCGCGCTGCGCAACGCGCTCGATATCGCGGACCGTCAGCCCCTGATCGATGATCTTCCGGGCCATCAATTCGGGATCCGCAACCGCCAGAAGGGCACGCGCATGCCCTGCCGAGACCTGCCCGCTTGCGACCTTCTCCTTCACGGAGTCAGGCAATCGCGCCAGGCGGAGGGTATTGGCAACATGCGAGCGGCTCTTCCCCATGACCTTGGCAAGGTCGGACTGCGTGTAACCATGTTGCGCGATCAGGTTCTCGTAACCGCGCGCCTCATCCAGCGCATTCAGGTCAGCCCGTTGGATATTCTCGATAATCGCGAATTCCAGCGCCTGCTTGTCATCCGCTTCGACAAGCACGATCGGGACATCCCGAAGCCCTGCCCGCTGTGCAGCGCGCCAGCGGCGCTCTCCCGCGATGATCTCGAAGGCGTCGATCGACCCCGGCACACCCCGGACGATGATCGGCTGGATAATATCACGCTCCCGAATCGAAGCGGCCAGTTCCTCGAGCTCCTCCTCGCCGAATGTCTGTCGAGGGTTCAGGGGGTTAGGCCGCAGGAACTCCACCGGGACCCGGCGCTGGGCCCGATTCCGTGTCTCGGCAGTCGCCTCATTGCCGACATCGCCGAGCAACGCTGCCAGACCACGACCAAGACGCATCCTGGATTGTTCATCCGCCATGACCGGTACTCCTTCACTCGGCCGCCGCGAGCAGCCGCTCGCGCTGGATGATCTCGGAGGCCAGCTTGAGATAGGCCTGGCTGCCGGCACATTTCAGATCATAGAGCAGAACGGGCTTGCCATAGGACGGCGCTTCCGACACCCGGACGTTCCGCGGGATCACCGTCTCGAACACCTTCTTTCCGAGATATTGGCGGACATCACGGATGACCTGTCCGGCCAGGTTGTTGCGCGGATCGAACATCGTCAGCACAACACCATGGATATCGAGATCGGGGTTCACGGTACTCCGGACCTGATCGATAGTCTTGAGCAACTGGCTCAGTCCTTCCAGTGCAAAAAACTCGCACTGGAGTGGTACAAGCACGCCATCAGCGGCCGCCATCGCATTGATCGTCAACAAATTAAGCGAGGGAGGGCAATCAATCAGAATATAGGTAAAGGGGGAAGATTGCCCGATGCTGGAAAGGGATTGAATCGCCTTCTTGAGACGATCGGTTCTGTCCTTCTGCGTAGCCAAGGTTATTTCGGCACCAAGCAGATCCATTGTGGCAGGTACGATGGATACACGGGGCACATCAGTCGCCCGCGCAGCATCGGACAGCGACACATCGCCAAGCAGGACATCATAGGCGGAAATGTCACGATCGCGCATGTCCACGCCAAGACCGGTCGAGGCGTTGCCTTGGGGGTCGAGATCGATCAGCAACACACGTTCGCCGATGGCGGCGAGCGCAGTACCCAGATTGATGGCTGTCGTGGTCTTGCCGACACCACCCTTCTGATTGGCTACCGTAAGAACGCGTGGCTTCATGGAACTCCTCCTTGTTGCCACACGAAAGCAACCTAACCTGGCTGACTCGGCGGGTCGAAAGAGATTTCGATGATCCGCGAGGCCGGCTCAGTCATGCTGTTGTGCAGCTGATAAGAGAATTGCCAGTTTCGCAGGGCATCGGTCAATTCGGACTGATAGTCACGTCCCTTTGGAAAGAGCCCTGTTGCGCCGCTTTTCAACAGGAGATTCCCGTAAGCGATCAAATCCCCCAAGGGCGCCAGGGCGCGGGCAGTGACAACATCGATAGACGAGAGATGCGGAATGGCCTCTTCGATCCGCATGGCATGGATCGTTGTCGGCAATGCGAGTGCCACAGAAACCGCTCTGAGAAAAGCCGCCTTCTTGTGATTGCTCTCGATCAGATGAACCTGCGCGCCCTCCTGTTCGGCGAGGGCACAGGCAATCACAAGGCCGGGCAAGCCGCCGCCCGACCCCATATCCGCCCAACGGAGCGCCTTCGGTTTCAGCGCATGCAACTGGAGGCTATCGATGACATGTCGTTCCCAGATCGAGCCAAGCGTTGTCGGAGAAACGAGGTTGATCCGCGACTGCCATTCCCGCAGCATGGCGACATAGATTTCGAGCCTCGCGTATGTTTCACGTGAAACATCAGTCCGGACCTTTGCGAGCAACGCTCCGCCCGGTTCTCGATCGCCCGGCAGCATCAGGCGGCCCGCTTCCGCACAATCGCGGTCAAGAGCACCAACGCAGCCGGAGTCATACCCTCGATCTGCGCGGCTTCGTGAATGGAACGTGGCCGAATCGAATCAAGTTTGTGCCGAAGCTCATTCGAAAGCCCGACAACATGATCGAATCGGAAATCTCCAGGGATCTGCAGCTCACGATCGCGTTCGACACGCTCGAGATCCTCGGCCTGCCGAGCAAGGTAAACGCTGTACTTTCCTTCCGTTTCCAGCAGGTCCTGCGCCCAAGACGGACAATCACCCAACTGCGGCATAAGAGGGATAAGCCGTTCAAGACTGACGCCTGGCAAGGCGAGAAGCGAGAAGCCATCACGCCGCAAGCCATCGAGATTGACGTCCAGTCCCGCAGACCGCGCCTCGTTCGGAGTAAGCCGCATTGATCTGAGAACACCGCGATACTGGTCGAGAAGGGCCATCTTCGCCTCATGGGCACTGCGCCGCGCATCGCCGACCAGCCCAAGCGCTACCCCTTGGCTGGTCAGTCGCGCATCAGCATTATCTGCGCGGAGCGAAAGACGAAACTCGGCCCGCGACGTAAACATGCGGTACGGCTCCGTAACCCCCATGCGAGTGAGGTCATCGATCATCACGCCAAGATAGCTCCGGCTCCGGTCAAAGCTGACGCCATCTGAACCGCTGGCTCGCCGGGCCGCATTCAGGCCAGCCACGAGGCCCTGTCCCGCAGCTTCCTCATAGCCGGTTGTTCCGTTGATCTGACCGGCAAAGAACAACCCTTCGACCCGCTTGCTCTCAAGTGTCGGGGACAGCTCGCGCGGATCGATGAAGTCATATTCGATCGCGTAGCCGTGTCGGAGGATACGGGCCTTTTCGAGGCCGGGAATGGAGGCGATCATTGCATCCTGCACCTCTTCCGGGAGCGAGGTCGACAACCCGTTTGGGTAAACCGTAGGGTCATTGAGCCCTTCCGGTTCAAGGAAGATCTGGTGCGACGAACGGTCCGCGAACCGGACAATCTTGTCTTCGATCGACGGGCAATAACGGGGACCGCGGCCTGAAATTTCCCCCGAATACATTGCCGACAAGTGAAGGTTCTTTTCGATTATGACCTGCGTTTCGGCTGTGGTCCGGGTGATAAAGCAGGAAATCTGAGGGACATCGATCCGTTCCGTCAGGGTGGAAAATGGTTCCGGAGGTGAATCGCCTTTCTGCTCTTCGCATTCACGCCACTCGATCGTGCGCCCATCGAGCCTCGCAGGGGTCCCGGTCTTCAGGCGACCGAGGACGAAACCCAGAGCCTGCAGACGCTCGGCCAAGAGTCGTGCCGGAGGCTCATCGGCACGGCCAGCGGGTATCTGCCGTTTGCCGATATGGATGACGCCGCGAAGGAATGTCCCGGTCGTGACAACCACCGCCCCGCACTGGAGAATCCGCCCATCGGACAAAGAAACAGACCGGACACGAATCGAATCCAGATCAATATCACTGACCTCACCCTCGACAATCTCGAGCCGCTCCTGGGCCGCAAGCAGCTCTTGAACGGCCTGACGATAGAGCCCCCGATCCGCCTGGGCACGCGGCCCACGCACTGCAGCGCCCTTGCTTCGGTTCAGCAGCTTGAAATGGATACCGGCGCGGTCAATGGCACGCCCCATGATGCCATCGAGGGCATCAACCTCCCGGACAAGGTGTCCCTTGCCGAGACCCCCAATCGCCGGATTGCAGGACATCTCTCCGATCCGATCCCGGCGCAAAGTAACCAAAGCGACGCGAGCGCCCACCCGAGCGGCAGCAGCAGCGGCCTCGGTACCGGCATGGCCACCGCCGACGACAACTACATCGTAGCTCCGTTCATCCATATCCGGACTCCGCTGTTTCACGTGAAACACTACTTCCCTATACAGAATCGCTTGAACACCACGTCAAGAACGTGATCCGGTTCTATCCGGCCAACGAGTCGGTCCAGAGCGACAGATGCACGGCGCAGGGCTTCCGCCCTCATTTCCAAAGAATCCGTCCCAAACCCGGCGGCTTCGCCCAAAGCGATACCCGCTTCCAACAGGGCTTGGCGCTGGCGCTCATGAACCAGTGCAACTTCGCCCAGTCCCATCCACGCAGCGCCGCGCGCGCGTGAACCAAGTTCACCGATCAGGGTATCGAGACCCTGCCCCGTGATTGTCGATACAGCTAGACCTTCAGTTTGTTTCGTAGAAGAATCGATCAGGTCGGCTTTGGTTACCACCAGGAGTTCGGCGCTCTCGCGAAGATCGTGTTCTTGAGGAGGCTCGTCAGCCGGACGAAGCCAAAGCCTCAGATCCGACGAACCTGCCGCACGTCTGGTGCGCGAGATCCCCTCCTGCTCCAAACGGTCTTCGGTCTCTCGCAGCCCGGCCGTATCGATCAGAACCACGGATAGGCCTCCAAGATCGAGGTTGACCTCGAGGACATCCCGCGTCGTTCCTGCTATTTCCGAGGTAATCGCGACGTCACGCCGGGCAAGCGCGTTCAGCAACGATGACTTGCCGGCATTGGGCGGACCGAGTAACGCGACCCGATAGCCATCGCGGATGATCTCGGCCGCCCGCGCCGGGGCGGCGGCCTCAAGGAGGCTCTGCCTCAGATCGAGAATCGATTGTTGCAGGTTCGAATCGAATGTCCGCAGAACGTCGTCCTCATCGGCAAAATCAATCAGGGCCTCCGTGAGTCCCCGTAACTCAACCAACGCATCCCGCCACTTGGCGATACGGTCCCGGAGCCAGGTTCGGTTGGAATCGGCCAGCCTGGCCTGCGCCCGCGTCTCCGCCTGCAGGACATCACCGAGTGCCTCCACATCAAGGAGGTCCATCTTGCCATTGACGAAAGCGCGCCTGGTGAATTCTCCAGGGTCGGCTGGCCGGAAGCCCGGCTGGGCAGACAGCACCTGGACCACCGATCGCACAACCGCCCGACTGCCATGGACATGAAGCTCGACCAGATCTTCCCCGGTGAAACTGTGCGGCGCCCGAAAGGCAAGGACCAGCCCTTCATCCAGCTGCTCACCGGAAGCCGGTTCGCGAAGTTGTCGCAAAGCCGCTTGCCTGGGCTTCGGCATCGCAAAACCGAAATGTGATCCGACCTGCCACGCCCCCGGGCCGGAAATGCGGATCACCGCAATTCCGGCAACCGAGGGGCCCGTGCTGAGCGCATAGATCGTATCCATTGCCCCGTCCCGGACCCCTGCCCCGAATGGTGCGCGATCAGGTATTCATCGATTCGAAGAAGTCGCTGTTCTGCTTGGTCTGCCGGAGCTTGTCGAGCAGGAACTCGATCGCATCCTGCGGCCCCATCGGGTTGAGAATCCGGCGCAGAACGTAAGTCTTCTGGAGCTGGTCGCGCGGCGTAATGAGTTCTTCTTTCCGGGTGCCGGACTTGAGAATATCGAGCGCCGGGAAAACGCGCTTGTCGGCCACTTTCCGGTCGAGCACGATTTCCGAATTGCCGGTACCCTTGAATTCCTCGAAGATCACTTCGTCCATACGGCTGCCGGTATCAATCAACGCGGTGGCGATAATCGTCAGTGAGCCGCCTTCTTCGATATTGCGGGCCGCACCGAAAAACCGCTTCGGTCGCTGCAAGGCATTCGCATCGACGCCGCCTGTGAGCACCTTGCCGGAAGACGGCACGACCGTGTTATAGGCCCGACCGAGACGGGTGATCGAATCGAGGAGGATCACCACGTCGCGGCCATGCTCGACAAGGCGCTTGGCTTTCTCGATCACCATTTCCGCGACCTGTACATGACGCGTGGCCGGCTCGTCGAAGGTCGACGAGACAACCTCCCCGCGGACCGAGCGCTGCATGTCTGTCACTTCTTCCGGGCGCTCATCGATCAGGAGGACGATCAGATAGCATTCCGGATGGTTCGTCGTGATCGATTGCGCAACATTCTGCAACAGGACGGTCTTGCCGGTCCGGGGCGGCGCGACGATCAAGGCACGCTGGCCTTTGCCAATCGGCGAGACAATGTCGATCACGCGTGCCGACATATCCTTCTTGGTCGGATCGGGGTTCTCCAGCCGCAGACGCTGGTCCGGATAAAGCGGCGTCAGGTTGTCGAAATGGACCTTGTGGCGCGCTTTTTCCGGGTCCTCGAAATTGATCGTGTTGACCTTCAGCAGCGCGAAATAGCGCTCTCCGTCCCGCGGGGACCGGATCAGTCCCTCGACTGTATCGCCGGTCCGTAGCGAGAAACGCCGGATCTGCGCCGGAGAAATGTAGATGTCATCCGGCCCGGCCAGATAATTGGCATCAGGCGAACGAAGGAACGCGAAACCGTCCTGAAGGACCTCGACAACGCCCTCGCCAATGATCTCGGTGTCATTGGCTGCGAGCTGCTTCAGGATGGCAAACATCAGCTCCTGCTTACGCATGGTGCTGGCGCCCTCAACCTCCAGTTCCTCGGCAAAGCTGAGGAGTTCGGTGGGCGATTTGCGTTTCAGGTCGTGGAGCTTGATCTCCGGCATGGTCAAACCTTGATTGGGATCGTCAATAGGGAAAAAGGCGAGGACGGGCCATTACGCTTCTTGGGAAAGGCCAGTCTGGCATGGCAGAACACTGACAGCCGGAGCCGCTCAGCCGCAGGAAGGGGGCGAGCGATGCGAGTCCGATAAACGCTTTATCCGGATTCGGCAAGCCGTCTTTCGCAGGGGGATCGTCCCCGCAGGATGTTCAGAACGGCTTGACGATGACAAGCACAACAATGCCGACCATCAACAGCGTCGGGACCTCGTTCTGGATTCGGTAGAACCGCCCGCCATGCCGCCGTTCGTCGCGGGCGAAAGCGGCAACCCAGGCCCCCTGCATATGGTGATGGGCGGTCATCAGCACGACCAGCAACAGCTTGCCGTGCAACCATCCGCCCCGGAAGCCGAAACCGGACCAGGCCAGCCACAGCCCTGTCCCCCAGGCCACGATCATGGCGGGCCGCATGATGTAGCGGTACAACTTGCGCTCCATAACCTTGAAGCGCTCGCTGGCATCGGAATGCGCCGGTGCCTCCGAATGGTAGACCATCAGCCTGGGTAGATAGAGAAGGCCCGCCATCCACGAGATGATCGCCAGGACATGCAGCGCCTTGAGCCAGAGATCCATCAGCCCCGAACCCGTCGCAACATGGCCTCGACATGGGCGATCGGCGTCGGCGGCAGGATACCGTGGCCCAGATTGAAGATATGCGGCAATCCGGCCGTTGATTCGAGAATATGGTCGACCGCCGCATCCAGGGCACCGCCACCATTGATCAAAACCAGCGGATCCAGATTGCCCTGGGTCACCATGCCGGCGGGCAGCTGCTCCCGGATCTCGGAAATCGCACAGGCGGTATCAAGGCTGATCGCATCGGAGTTCGTTTCGGAGACGAATCGCGCGAAACCACCCGCAATGCCTCTCGGAAACGCAATGATCGGCACTGACGGATGTCGCTCCCTGACGCCCGAAATGATCCGCCGGATCGGTGCTTCGCTCCAGCGCCGCAATTCCCGCTCGGGCAGGTTTCCCGCCCACGAATCGAAGATCTGAAGCGCCTCGGCGCCTGCTTCTGCCTGCAGGCACAGATGGCGCGTACAGGCTTCCACCAGCAAATCCATCAGCGTCTGGAACGCCTCCGGATGCTGGTAGGCAAAATGACGGGCCGGCGCCTGATCAGGTGTACCACGGCCTCCGATCATATAGGTCGCCAGCGTCCACGGAGCGCCACAGAAACCGATCAAGGCCACGGATGATGGCAGGGCAGCCCGCACCCCGCGGAGGGCCTGATAGACGGGTTCCAGCTTCTCCTCGTCGAGCGCTGTCGCAAGACCCCTGAGGGCTTCCGGCGTCTCCATCGCTTCAAGACGTGGCCCCTCGCCTTCCGCGAAGCGAACACCCTGTCCGAGAGCATCGGGGATGACGAGAATATCCGAGAAGATAATTGCGGCATCGAAACTGAACCGGCGGATCGGCTGCATCGTCGCTTCGATCGCCAGCTCCGGCGAATAGCAGAAATGCAGGAAGTCCCGCGCCTGGGAACGAATGGCGCGGTATTCCGGAAGATAACGACCGGCTTGACGCATGAGCCAGATGGGGGGACGGGCGGCAGCCTTTCCGGCCAGAACATCGAGGAAGGGCTTCACGAAGGCTCCCGACAACAAGAAAGGAAGAGGATTCTTCTCTGTTTCTCTTTCTGGCACGCCTCAAAGGGCATCCGCAAGATCGTCCACAGAGGAATGTCAACCAGACTGGACACATAAAGGACCCGGAGATTGTGACGCTACCGGTTCCACAAGGGATTTCAGCGGGTTGGAGCAGCCTCAACCGGCGATATGCCCCTTCTCCCCGAATTTCACAGACCGGGTTGGCCGAGATCCCCAGCTTGGTCCCTGGGGATGGATTTTCTCCTTTCCCACAGGGGCCCCATCCGTCTCCGAGGATCGCGCTTGATTGCACTCGCCTGTCCCGCGCCGTAAACAGGGATGTGGACAACCCGGTTGATATCGTGATCGCGCCGGGATTTCGGACAGGGATCATGGGCCGGAACTTCTTTCATCTCCATCTGGTCTCGGATTCGACCGGCGAGACTCTGATTACCGTGGCCCGGGCGGCAACCGCGCTCTATGCCGGCATTTCGCCGATCGAGCATGTCTATCCGCTTGTCCGGAATGAAAGACAGCTCGATCGGGTCATCCTCGATATCGAGAACGAGCCGGGCATCGTCCTGTACACGATGGTCGACCAGGATCTGGCTGCCCGTCTCCAGCGGGCCTGCGAAGAGCAGGGCTGTCCAAGCCTTTCGGTCCTCGAACCGGTTCATAACCTGTTCCAATCCTATCTCGGCGTGGTGACGACCCCCAAAGCTGGCGCCCAGCACATGCTGAACGCCGAGTATTTCCGCCGGATCGACGCCCTCAATTTCACGATGATGCATGATGACGGCCAATTGACCGAGAATCTCGACCAGGCCGATGTCGTCCTTGTCGGTGTCAGCCGTACCTCGAAGACACCGACCAGCATCTATCTCGCCAATCGCGGCATCAAGACAGCCAATGTCCCGCTGGTACCGAATGTACCGTTGCCCCCGAATATAGAGACGTTGGTCAAACCCCTGATTGTTGGACTCGTTGCTTCGCCGGAACGCATTGTCCAGATCCGCCAGAACCGCATGCTGGCGCTGGCGGCAGATGGCAAGGATTCGACCTATATCGACCGCCAGGCCGTGACCGAGGAAATCGCACAGGCCCGCCGCCTGTTCGACCGCAACAACTGGCCGGTCATCGACGTGACGCGCCGATCGATCGAGGAAACTGCGGCAGCGATCATCGATCTCTACCGCACCCATCGGCTGGGGCTGGTCGCGCAATGAACACAGCAGCGTTCTGGAAAGCCGGGCGGCCGCTGCTGCTCGCCTCCGGTTCGGCCGCGCGGCGGCAAATGCTGGAAGCGGCCGGAATTCCGCTGGAGGTGGTCCGGGCACCGGTTGATGAGGGCGCCATCGCCGCCACGCTGCTGGAAACGCGGCGCACTCCGGCAGAGATCGCTATCGCCTTGGCGCATGCCAAGGCAGAGGCCGCCGCACGCCGGCATCCGGACGGGCTGCTTCTCGCCGCAGACCAGACGCTGGACCATCAGGGCCGCTTGCTGATGAAGCCTGCGGACATTGCTCATGCCCGGGCGCAGCTCCTGTCCTTGCGCGGGGCCACGCATCTCCTCCATTCTGCCGCCGTGCTCCGCCGGGGCGACGTAGTGCTCTGGGCCGGCATCGCCTCGGCTTCTCTGGTGATGCGGAACTTCTCGGAGGCCTTTCTCGATGCCTATCTCGACAGGATCGGGCCGCTCGTGACCACCACCGTCGGCGGGTACCAGCTCGAGGCGCTGGGAATTCATCTCTTCGAGGCGATCGAGGGTGACCAGAGTACGATCCTTGGACTACCCTTGATCCCGGTCCTGCATGCCCTGCGGGATCTCGATTGTCTTGCTGCGTAGGAGTTTCCCCGATGAAGGATCAAGCCGGTGCCGGACATCCGGCAACAAGGGCCGTGATCATCGGCCGCCCCATCACTCATGCCCGCTCGCCGCTGATCCACGGCTACTGGCTCGACCAATTGGGAATCGACGGCGCCTATGACCGCCGCGAGGTCATGCCCGGAGCCGTGGCGGCGGTGCTCCGAGAGTTGCAGGCCGAGGGTTATGCCGGCGGCAACGTCACCGTCCCGCACAAGGAAGAGGCTTTCATGGCTTGCGACCGGGTAACGGAGCGAGCCCGGATTGCCGGCGCAGTCAATACCTTCTGGTTCGAGGGATCCGAACTCAACGGTGACAATACTGACGGGATCGGATTCGTGGCACATCTCTCGGAGACATGGCCGGATTGGGACCGCGAGCCCGCCGAAATCCGCATCATTGGAGCCGGCGGGGCTGCGCGCGGCCTGATTGCGCCCCTTCTTGACCGGAAAGTGAAAGCCATTTCGGTGTCGAATCGTTCCCGGGAGCGAGCCGAAACGCTGTGCGGCGATATCCGGGCCGTATTGCCGGATGCCCCGCTGGGGATCCTCGACTGGTCGCATCGCGGCGATCACCTCGGATCTATCGATCTCCTGATCAATACGACCAGCATGGGAATGGATGGCCAGCCTCCGCTTGACATCGATCTGTCCGCCATGAAGCGCTCCGGCATCGTGGCGGATATTGTCTATGTGCCGCTCGAAACGCCTCTGCTCTCTATGGCCAGCCGCCTCGGTCTGAGGACACTGGACGGACTGGGCATGCTGCTCCACCAGGCGGTGCCAGGCTTTGAGCGCTGGTTCGGCCAGCGCCCTTCGGTCACCCCGGCCTTGCGGCAGCATGTCTTCGCCGATCTGCTGGCCCGGCAATGAGTAAAAAAGGGATCAAGGGATGTTCCGGCTTGGCCTGACAGGATCGATTGGCAGCGGCAAGTCGACCACCGCAGCCTTTTTCCGGGAAGCCGGGGTTCCCGTGCATGATGCCGATGCGACCGTCCATGCCCTCTATGCCGGCCCGGCCGCCTCTCTGGTCGAGGCTGCCTTCCCGGGCACAACGCGCAACGGGAAAGTTGATCGCGCAGCCTTGTCGGCCGTGCTGCGCGCTTCTCCGGAGCGGTTTCCGGAACTGGAAGCCATCGTTCACCCGCTGGTCCGGGATGCCGAGCGGAAGGCCCTTGGAGAGGCGTCCCGGCTCGGGCACCGGCTGGTCGTCCTTGATATCCCGCTTCTTTTCGAAACGAAGGCCGAGCGACGCTGCGATGCTGTTCTCGTTGTCCATGTTTCGCCCGAGGAACAGGCCCGACGTGTCCTGTCCAGGCCTGGCATGAGCGAGACGCTTTTCCACGCCATTCTCGCGCGCCAGATGTCCCCGGCCGAGAAATGCCGCCGCGCCCATGCCATGATCGATACCGGTCTCGGCCTTGATGCCGCGCGTCGGGATGTCCACGCGCTCATCCGCGCCCTGGCATCAACGGTCGGATGAAGGAACCCTGAATGCGCGAGATCGTGCTCGATACCGAAACGACCGGCCTCGACCCGTTCAAGGGTGACCGGCTGGTCGAGATCGGCTGCGTTGAAATGGTGAACCGGTTTCTGACCGGCAGGGTCTTCCACCGCTATCTCAATCCGGAACGACCGATGTCGCCCGATGCTTTCGCCATTCACGGGCTTTCCGATGCATTTCTTGCCGACAAGCCAGTTTTTCGCGATGTCGCACAGGAATTCCTCGACTTCATCGGCGATTCGGCCCTTGTGATCCACAACGCGGCCTTTGACATCGGCTTCCTGAATTACGAGCTGAAGCGCCTTGGGCACCCACCCATCGTCCAGACGCGCGTGATCGACACGCTGATGCTGGCGCGGCGGCGCCATCCCGGCCAGCAGAACTCGCTGGATGCCCTTTGCCAGCGCTACGGAATCGACAATTCCCGGCGCACAAAGCATGGCGCCTTGCTTGATTCGGAGATTCTGGCCGAGGTCTATGCCGAATTGACGGGCGGCCGGCAGTCTTCCCTGGGGCTGACCGCAGATCTCTCTGCGCCGGCGACAGGAGCGGTTGCGGCCGTACGTGAAGCCGACCGGAAACGCAGCTTCACCCGGCACGATGCCCGGATTTCGCAGGACGAGCGCAGGCTCCATGCGGAATTCATCGCACAGATCGGCGCGAAGGCACTCTGGAATGAGTATCTTGCCGGAGCGCCCGACCAGTCGGGCGACCCGGCCAAGATGGGCTGATCAGCTGTTCATGCCACCGCGCTGCAGTTCCTGCATGCGCGCCTGGTAGAGACCGCCGAAATCGATCGGCTGGAGCAGGAAGGGCGGGAACCCGCCATCGCGGACTGCATTGGCGAGAACGGCCCGGGCGAACGGGAACATCAGGCGCGGGCACTCGATCATGAGCACCTGGTTGATATGTTCCTTCGGGATGTTCATCAGGCGGAAGACCCCGCCGAAATTCAGCTCGAAGCGGAACAGCATTCCTTCCCCTTCGCCGGCCGAGCCTTCGAGGATCAGTTCGATCTCGTAATCCTCTTCGCCCAGCGGCTTCGAGTTGACGTTGACCTGGATCGAAATGTTCGGCGGGGTTTCCTGGGGCCGAAGCGATTGCGGAGCGTTCGGATTCTCGAAGGAGAGATCCTTCACATATTGCGCAAGCGCTTCGAGATGCGGCGCGCCGCCATTGCCATCGGCCATTGTTTTCGTCCTGTTTTCGCGATGCGCCCCGCCACCGGTGCGCCGTTCAATCCGGATGGATCCGAGCCTCCGCTTACACGGATGGTGGCTGCCTCTCAAGCGGGCGCTTCACGGATTTTGCCGAGCGACGGGTTTTTTTCGCCCCGATTTCCTTCCATTCCGTTGCCGGAAGCTCGAAAAAGCGCGGATCCTTTTCCCCGCCGGAGCGTCGCTGCCACCCTGCAATGACAGCTTTCCGCAGGCTTGGCGAGAAGAGCGCGATGCCGAGCAGCATCGGAATCAGTCCCGGCAGGGCAATCAGGATTCCGGATGCCATCGGGAAACCGAGCGCGGCAATTCGATCCAGCCCCTGGCGACCGCGTGCCGCGCGCCTCGCGAGAAGCGTGATCAGGACGAGCGCGATCAGGCCAAGCCCGCCCTTCAGGCTCACGAGCGCCAGCACAAGGCCCCAGCCCAGCCGCGCGGCCAGCAGCTCCAGCAGTACGAATTCGAGCAGCATCCAGCCTGCAACCAGGATCAGCAGGGGGCGCAGGGCTGGAAAAGACGATCGGAGCATGACGAGCCGTCGTTGCCTGAGGGGGGATGCCGAGTTCCGGCAATCATGCGATCATCTAGAGGATAGCGAAGCGGGCGAACAGGCCCTATATGACATGCAGGGAAACATCGTTTCCTGGCCAATGCGGGATGCGATGGCGGTTTGCCGGGAAGAACCAATGCAGAATTTCGATATCCTCACGCTGGTCTTTTTGGGGCTGGCCGTTTTCGTGATCTACAAGCTGCGCTCCGTCCTGGGCACGCGGACCGGCACGGAAAAGCCGCCGCGTGACCTGTTTGACCGACGCCCGCCGGCCGATGTGCCCCAGCAGGACAACAGCCCTGGCCCCAATGGCAGCTCGAACGTGGTGCCGTTGCCCGGCATCCGTCGCGATGCGCCGACCGAGCCGCTTCCCCCGGAAGCCCGCCTCGAAGGCGTCGTGGCGAAAGACAGCCCGGCCCAGAAGGGCCTGATCGAGATCATGCAGGCCGATCCGAGCTTCGATCCGAAGGAGTTTGTCGGCGGTGCCCGCTCGGCCTACGAGATGATCGTCCTCGCCTTTGCCAACGGTGACCGCCGCACCTTGAAGGATCTGCTGGCCAAGGATGTCTTCGAAGGCTTCGAGGCCGCGATCCGCGAGCGCGAAGCCCGGAACGAGCGGGTGGAGACGCAATTTGTCTCCATCGACAAGGCCGAGATCTCGGATGCGTTGCTGCGGGCCCGTACGGCGCAGGTTACCGTCCGCTTCCAGTCCAAGCTGATCACCGCCACGCGGGATGCCGGTGGCACTGTGATCGACGGCAATGCGGAAAAGGTGGCCGACGTGGTGGATATCTGGACATTCGCCCGCGAAACCACGGCCCGTGATCCAAACTGGCGGCTTGTGGCAACCGAATCGGCGCAATGAAGCCGGCCGGCAAGGTTGCCCAGGGCTGCCTTGCCGCGATGATCGGGGCCCTCTCCTCCATGTCGGTCTCCGCTGAACCTGCCGGATCGGTCCTGTCCGGCCCGCTTCCCGAAGGCACCCGCACCCGGGTGCTCGAATGGGCTGACGTGCCGGGCTGGACCGGCGACAACCATGCCGAAGCCTTCTCCGCCTTTCTTCGCACCTGTCCGGCCGGCATCCCGGCCCTGAGAGCGGGGCAACCGCGCCCTCCCGCGCTCCAGCGGACCTGTGACCATGCCTTTGCCGAAAGGGACGCGCTTTTGGCCGATGGTGGCCAAGCCCGGCTTTTCTTCGAGCGTCATTTCCTGCCGGTCGAGATCATCCCGGCCAGCGGCGCCGGCTTCCTGACCGGCTATTACGAGCCCGAACTCGAGGCGTCCCGGCAGCAGCGGCCCGGCTTTCCGGAGCCGGTACTTGGCCGCCCGGCGGATCTTGTGACAGTGCCGCAGGGCGAGCCTGCTCCGTCCCCGCTCGATGCCAGCCTCCAGGCCTGGCGCCGCGGGCCCGGTGGGCCGGAACCCTATCCCGACCGCAAGGCGATCTGGGCAGGTGCCCTGTCCGGCCAGGGGCTGGAAATCGCGTGGCTGCGTGGCAAGCCGGAACTGTTCATCACGCAGGTCCAGGGTTCCGCCCGACTTCGCTGGGCCGAGGGTGGCATCGGCCGCCTGCGTTATGCCGGCCGGAATGGCCATCCCTATACCTCGATCGGACGGAAGCTGGTCGAACGCGGCATCATGGCGCTCGAGACGATGACGCTGGCGAAGCTGATGGGCTGGCTGCGTGACAATCCCGCCGAGGCCCGTGCGCTCATGGAGGAGAACCGTTCCTATGTGTTCTTCCAGCTCGACGAGAGCCTTTCTCCCGAAGAGGGGCCGATCGGCGGTGCGGGCGTTCCGCTCGTGGCGGGCCGTTCGCTCGCTGTCGACCGGTCGATCTGGCCCTATGGTCTCCCGGTCTTCATCGAGGCGTCGCCGCTGGTTCCCGAGGGCGGACGGCAGCGTATCGCGCGCCTGATGATCGCGCAGGATACCGGCTCCGCCATTGTCGGGGCAGCGCGCGGCGACTTTTTCGTCGGGTCCGGCTCGGCGGCAGGCGATAGTGCGGGTCTTTTTCGCGATCCGGTGCGGTTCATCATCCTCGTACCCTGCGGGGTAGTGCCGTGAAGCGGCGTCCGGACGGCGATGTTCCGCCGAAGCCTGCCCGGCGGCCCCGCCGCGGACTGACCGCAGAAGAGCGAACGCTCTGGGCCCATGTCGTCCAGAACGCCAAGCCGATGCCCGGCCGAACCCTTCCGGTTCCGGAGCCCCGGCCCGAGGTGGAAGAGAAGCCGGTTCCGGCGGCTCCGCTGGTCCCGGTCCCAAAGACGCCGGCCCGCCCGCGCCTGCTTCCACTGGCCGGCGTGGAGCGCCGCCTCCTGAAGGATCTTTCCCGCGGGAGCCGGCAGGTCGATGGCCGCCTTGACCTCCACGGGATGCGGCAGGCCGAAGCCCATCAGGCGCTCCGGATGTTCCTGCACCGGCATCATGCCCTCGGCTCGAAGCTTCTCCTCGTCATAACGGGCAAGGGCGGCGGTTCCGAATCCTTCGGCGGCGAGCGCGGGATCCTGCGTCGGCTCGTGCCGCACTGGCTGGCGGACCCCGATCTTCGATCCTTGGTGGTCGGGTTCGAGGTCTCGGCGCGCCAGCATGGCGGCGAGGGCGCCCTTTATGTCCGGCTTCGCCGCCGCCGTGACACTTGATTTCCCGGCCCTGCTCGGCCATTCACCCGCCGGGGCCGTGGACGACACGTCCCGAGCCACAAAGGATTTCCAGATGGACCGCGAATTCGACGTTCTCGCCCTCGGCAACGCGATTGTCGACGTGATTGCCCGGGCCGAGGAGGATTTCCTCGTGGCCCAGGGCGTCGCCAAGGGGTCGATGACCCTGATCGACGAGGCCCAGGCCGAGCGGCTCTATGCGGCCATGGGGCCCGCCACCATCATTTCCGGCGGTTCGGCCGCGAACACGGTGGTCGGGCTCGCCTCGTTCGGTGGCACGGCTGCCTTCATCGGCCGGGTCAAGGCTGATCCGGTCGGCGAGGTCTTCGCGCATGACATCGTCGCCTCGGGTGTCGCCTTCGGCACCCCGGCCGCGCTGGACGGCCCGGCAACCGCACGCAGCTTCATCCTGGTGACGCCGGATGGCGAGCGTACGATGAACACCTATCTCGGCGCTTGCCAGAACCTCACCGAGGCAGAAATCGACCCTGCGACGGTGGCGCGGGCGAAAGTCACCTATCTCGAAGGCTACCTCTGGGATCCGCCCCATGCGAAGGCCGCTTTCCGCAAGGCGGCGAAGCTGGCCCATGCTTCCGGGCGCGAAATCGCCCTGACCCTGTCGGATTCCTTCTGCGTCAACCGCTACCGGGACGAGTTCATCGCCCTGATGCGCGGCGGCGAGGTCGATCTTGTCTTCGCCAACGAGAGCGAGCTGAAGGCGCTGTATGAAACGGCCGATTTCGGCACCGCCCTTTCGGCGCTCCGCAACGATGTCAAGCGTGCAGCCGTCACGCGGTCCGAACAGGGCGCCGTCATGATCGAGGGCAATCGCACGGTCACGGTTCCCGCCCGGCCGATCGATCAGCTGGTGGATGCAACTGGTGCCGGTGATGCTTTCGCGGCCGGCTTCCTGTTCGGTTACACGCAGGGCATGGGCTTCGAGAAGGCCGGTCAGCTCGGCGCGCTGGCAGCGAGCCATGTCATCCAGAAGATCGGTGCTCGGCCGGCCGAGCCGTTGCTGGGCCTTGCCCGGCAGGCGGGCCTGCTGGCCTGACGAAGCAGAAGGCGCTCAGAGCTTCCGGAGCGCCACTTCCTCGATCATGTGGTTGCTGCCCTTCCGCAGGATGAGATCCGCGCGCGGCCGCGTCGGGAAGATGTTCTCGCGCAGGTTCGGCAGGTTGATCCGGTCCCAGAGGCCGAAAGCGGTCTGCCGTGCCTCTTCCTCGGAAATCTCGGCATAACGCCGGAAGAAGCTTTCCGGCTTGCGGAAGGCGGTCTTGCGCAGGGTCATGAACCGGTCGACATACCAGCGCCGGAGCAGTTCCTCTTCCGCGTCGATATAGATCGAGAAATCAAAGAAATCCGAGACGAACGGGATCGGCTTGGCGTCGCGCGGCAACTTCGGCGGTTGCAGCACGTTGAGCCCCTCGACGATCAGGATGTCCGGCCGGTCAATCTCGATCTGCTCGCCGGGCACCACGTCATAGACGAGGTGGGAATAGAGCGGCGCGGTGACATTGCGTTCGCCGGCCTTGATCCGCGCAAGGAAATGCAAAAGCGCCGGCGTGTCATAGCTTTCGGGGAAGCCCTTGCGTTCCATCAGCCCCAGCCGCCGCAACTCGGCATTGGGCAGCAGGAAGCCATCCGTCGTCACGAGGCTGACCTTGGGCGTGTTCGGCCAGCGGGCCAGAAGCTTCTCGAGTACGCGGGCCGTGGTGGATTTCCCGACCGCGACCGAGCCCGCCACCCCGATGATGTAGGGAACCTTGGCATCGCCTCCGGCATTGAGGAAGCGCTGCGTCGCCTTGAAAAGGCCCTGCGTGGCCGCGACATAGAGGGCCAGAAGGCGCGAGAGCGGCAGGTAGATATCGACAACCTCGTCGAGACCCAGCCGGTCATTGATCGAGGTCAGCCCCTTGATTTCCTCGAGGCTGAGGGTGAGCGGCGTATCCGCCCGCAGCGACGCCCATTCCTCGCGGCTGAACAATCGGAACGGGGACAGGTCGACGTCGGGCGCCAGCTTCGAGATTTCGGCATCCATGGCGTTTTGCCCCCTTCCCGCCGTCTGACGCGGCGTTAATCCCGGCCGCCCGGCCGGCTGGCCTTCTCCGCAAGCCCGGATTGCGCGGTCCGGGCCTCCAGTTCGGTCATGACCTCGTCCAGGCTCACCCCGCCGATCCTGAGGACGACGAGCAGATGATAGAGAAGATCTGCACTCTCTTTCGTCAATTCCCGACGATCACCCGACAGCGCGGCAATGACGCTTTCGACAGCTTCCTCGCCAAGTTTCTTCGTCGCGCGCGGAAGCCCGCCGGCGACCAGGCGCGCCGTGTAGGAATGCGTCGGATCCTCGCTGGCCCGGGCGGCCACGATGGCCTCGAGCGTTTCGAGCGTGAACCGGCTCATCCGATGCCCTCCAGCCCGTCCAGCCGCATCGGCAACCCGGCCTCAGCCATGTGCCGCTTGGCCTCGGCAATCGAGAAAGTGCCATAATGGAAGATCGAGGCGGCCAGCACGGCGCTGGCACCGCCCTCGCGGATGCCCTCGACGAGGTGATCCAGCGTCCCGACGCCCCCCGAGGCGACGACCGGGATCGTGACAGCGTCACTGACGGCCCGCGTCAGCGCAAGGTCGAACCCCGCCTTCGTCCCGTCGCGATCCATCGAGGTCAGCAGGATCTCGCCGGCGCCGAGATCCGCGACCTCCCGCGCATACGCGATGGCGTCGATCCCCGTCGGGTTGCGGCCACCATGGGTGAAAATCTCCCAGCGCGGGGATTGTCCATCGCCGCTGACCTTCTTGGCGTCGATTGCCACCACAATGGCCTGCGCACCGAATTTCTCTGCGGCCCGCCCGACAATCGACCGGTCACGCACCGCGGCCGTATTGATCGACACCTTGTCCGCTCCGGCCAGCATCAGCGCGCGGACATCCTCGACCTCGCGCACCCCGCCGCCCACTGTCACCGGCATGAAGCAATTCTCGGCCGTCCGCCGCACGACATCGAGCAAGGTGCCGCGATTCTCGTGGCTGGCCGTGATATCGAGGAAGCACAATTCATCCGCGCCGGCTGCGTCATAGGCCTTTGCGCTTTCGACCGGATCGCCGACATCGGCGAGATCGACGAAATTGATCCCCTTGACCACCCGTCCGTTCTTGACGTCGAGGCAGGGAATGACCCGCTTCTTCAGCATCAGGCGGCCCTCCGCCGGCTGACCAGGGCCAGCGCCGCAGCCGGGTCGAGCCGGCCGTCATAGAGGGCGCGGCCGGTAATCGCGCCGGCCAGACGTGCGCATTCCGGGGAGACCAGCCGCTCGACATCGACGATCGAGGCGAGGCCGCCCGAGGCGATGACCGGGATCGACAGCGCCTCGGCCAACCCGACCGTGCCCTCGAAATCCAGCCCGGACAGCATGCCGTCGCGGGCGATATTGGTGTAGATGATCGCCGCCACGCCGGCATCCTCGAAGCGCCGGCCGAGATCGACCGCCAGCAGGTCGGAGGTTTCGGCCCAGCCCTCCACGGCCACGCGGCCATCGCGCGCATCGATGCCCACGGCAACCTTGCCCGGGAAGGCGCGCGCTGCCTCCCGGACAAAACCCGGGTTTTTCAGCGCCGCCGTCCCGATGATCACGCGGGCGATCCCGCGCGAGAGCCACGCCTCGACCTGCGCCATCTCGCGGATGCCACCGCCGAGCTGCACCGGGAAGCGCACACGGTCGATGATGCCTTCGACGGCCCGGGCATTGACGGGCGAGCCGGCAAAGGCGCCATCGAGATCGACGACATGGAGCGCCTCGAAGCCCTGCGCCTCGAAGGCGGCGGCCTGCGCAGCCGGATCATCGTTGAAGATCGTCGCCTGCGCCATGTCGCCCTGTTTGAGGCGGACGCATTGCCCGTTCTTGAGATCGATGGCGGGGTAGAGGATCATGGCCTGTCCGGTCGAAAACGCCGCTATGGCGCCCATTTGAGGAAATTGGCAAGCAGTTTCACACCCAGCACCTGGCTTTTCTCCGGGTGGAATTGCGTACCGATCACCGTGTCCCGGCCGACAATGGCCGAGACCGGCCCGCCATACCCCGCCGTGGCGATCAGATTGCCGGTGCCCTCGGGAATAAGATGGAAGGAATGCAGGAAATACGCATGCAGCCCCTGGGGCCCGAGGGCGATACCCTCGAGCACGGGATGCGCGCTCGTCATCGAGAGCGTGTTCCAGCCCATATGCGGCACCTTCAGTACCGGATCGGCGGGCTGCAACGGCACGACGTCGCCGGGAATCCAGCCAAGGCCGGCGGTGATGCCGCGCTCGAGCCCGCGCGTCGCCAGAAGCTGCATGCCAACACAGATGCCGAGGAAAGGCCGCCCCTTGCTCCGGACAGCATGGTCAAGCGCGTCTTCAAGGCCATTGACGATGGCAAGGTTCTCCCGGCAATCGCGGAAAGCGCCATCGCCCGGCAGGACGATCCGGTCCGCTTTCGCGATCACTTCGGGATCGGCGCCCATGATGACCTCGCCGCGCTGTCCCGTCTCGTCGAGGGCGCGCATCAGGGCCTTGGCGGCGGAATGCAGGTTCCCCGCGCCGTAATCGATCAGCGCGATCCTCACATCGAACCTCGTGCCTGCGGGAACAGCCCCATGACCGGATTTCCCGGGCCATGGGGCACGAAGCCCTCCGGGGTGGCTTTCCCCGAGGGAGGGGCATCCAGACGCTCCTCACCGGCAAAGAACCGCCTTTCGGCCTCATCCTCGCTCGGGGCGATCACGAGGCCAGCCTCGTGATGGCGCGACAGGCGCAGCGCGAGCCGGCGCAGGCTGGGCCCCTCAAGGCCCCAGGACAGCGAGACCAGCATCAGGATGGCGAGCTGGATCGCCGGCAGCAGGCCGAGAACGGCGACGGTTCCGACCAGCGCCATCTGGAGCAGCAGGACCACGAACCCCATCACGGCATGCCCCTTGACGATCAGCCAGAATGGCCCGAACCCGAAAGCCCCGAAATTCCAGCCATCCCGCACGAAAACGGCCTTCTCGCGGGCCAGATCCGGATCGGCGATGCGGCTCTTGAGATGAACGGTGTAGCAAGCCATCAGACCGACAGCGTCCCCTTGGTCGAAGGCACGCGATCCGCGGCGCGCGCATCCTTCTCGGTGGCAAGGCGCAGCACCCGCGCCAGGCCCTTGAAGGCGCTCTCGGCGATATGGTGGCTGTTCGCCCCGTGCAGGCACTCGACATGCAGGGTGATCGCGGCATTGGAGGCGAAGGCCTGGAAAAATTCCCGCACGAGTTCGGTATCGAACGTGCCGATCTTCTCGGTCGGGAACTCCACCTTGAAGACGAGGAAGGCCCGGCCGGAAATGTCGAGCGCGATGCGCGTCAGCGTCTCGTCCATCGGCATCAGGCAATCCGCATAGCGGGTAATGCCGGCTTTCGTGCCGAGCGCCTTGGCGACGGCCTGCCCGAGCGCGATGCCGACATCCTCCGTCGTGTGGTGATCATCGACATGAAGATCGCCCTCGGCCCGGACGATCAGGTCGATCATCGAATGGCGGGCCAGCAGCGTCAGCATATGATCGAGGAAGCCGATCCCGGTGGCGATATCCGCCCGCCCGGTCCCGTCGAGGTCAAGGCCAACCTCGATCTTCGTCTCACCGGTTTCCCGCTTGATGTCGGCGCGACGCATGGCTCACTCCACTCCTGTCCGGCCTCGACCCGGATCCTCGCTGCCGGCTTTACCGAAAAAGGCTCCGGACGGCAATTCCGGATCGCCCCGGCCTGCCGATTCCCGCCGATGCGCCTGTCCGACCTTGGCAAGTCCCTCCTTGGCAAGTCTCGGCGACAATCCCTACATTGGCGGGAGCTGAATCAGGAGTCGCCCGTGTCCGATATGTCCAACCCCGCCACAGGCTGGCATGCCACGACGATCCTGATGGTCCGCAAGGCCGGCGCGACGGTGATCGGCGGGGATGGTCAGGTCAGCCTCGGCCCGACCATCATCAAGGGCAATGCCCGCAAGGTGCGGCGGCTCGGCAAGGGCGAAGTGATCGCCGGCTTTGCCGGGGCCACGGCGGATGCCTTCACCTTGTTCGAGCGCCTCGAGGCCAAGATCGAGCAATATCCCGGGCAATTGATGCGCGCCTGCGTCGAACTGGCGAAGGACTGGCGCACCGACCGCTATCTCCGCCGGCTAGAGGCGATGATGCTGGTGGCGGATCGCACCACCGGCCTCGTCCTCTCCGGCACGGGCGATGTGCTCGAACCCGAGGGCGGCATCATGGGCATCGGCTCCGGCGGTATGTATGCCCTCGCGGCTGCCCGGGCCCTGGCGGAAACGGAACTTCCCGCCGAGGAGATCGTCCGCCGGTCGATGCGCATTGCCGGCGAGATCTGCGTCTACACGAACGCGAATGTCGTGATCGAGAGCATCGAGGCTGCGCAGGCTACATGAGCTCTGAATGGTCAATCCGGAAAAGCAGGTCGATTGCCCTCCTTCGGGAGCAGAGCATTCCGTATATCCAGCACCTGCCTGAGATTGAGAGCGAGGAAGAGGCAGTTCTTCGAAATTCGGAAGAGATCGTTGAACGGATTAGATGCCTTTTCTCGGTCTTTTTTGCTGTGAATAGAGGTGATCAGCCCCATGCGCGCGCGATTGTCGAAAAGCATAACTTGAACTCGCGGCTTTCTCGCCGCGAACAAGGGATCCTGACTTTTGACTTATTGACCGAGGCAGACTTGGCCGATCTCAGCTGGGGATGTGAATCGCTGGTGGCGCTCGTTTGGTCATTGGGTGCGATCGATGTCGTACCATCGCCGATGGATTGCATTGATCCAGACTCTTTGGCTTTGGGCTGGTCACTCATCAGCGAAGCCAGCTGGAGCGGCACAACTCTGCGCCCCTTGGGTGACATTCTCGATCAACGCGATCTCTATTACCGATACCACTGGGCGGTAAGGGATTCCTGGCTGAAGGAACGACCTGCTCCAGCAGGACTGATTGCCGGTGTTGTTGCTGAAAGGCATCGTGCCTTCAATTGGCTCACCAGCGACGAATGGGACGATTGGGACAAGGTAACCACAGACACATGACCGATTTTTCTCCCCGCGAGATCGTTTCGGAGCTGGACCGCTGTATCGTTGGCCAGAAGGAGGCCAAGCGCGCTGTCGCCCTCGCAGCCGCCCGCGCCCTGGCGGAAACGGAACTTCCCGCCGAGGAGATCGTCCGCCGGTCGATGCGCATTGCCGGCGAGATCTGCGTCTACACGAACGCGAATGTCGTCATCGAGAGCATCGAGGCATGATCTCGGAGGAAACGCTGGAGAAGGCGCTTGCCCGGGGGCTGATCGGCCCCGAACAGGCCAGTGCCTTGCGCATGATCGAGGCGGAACGGCTGCGGACGGAATTCGAGCCGGCTCCGGACCATGAAAAGCTCCGCTTCATCACCGGTTTCGGCGATATCTTCGTGGTCATCGGCCTCGGGCTTTTCGCTTCCGCCCTTGGCTATTTCCTGATCAACGCCTATGGCGCGATTGTCGGATTTGCCGGCCTCGCCCTCACGGCATGGCTTCTGGCCGAGCAATTCAGCCGCCGCCGGCGCATGGCCCTCCCCAGCATCGTGCTGCTGCTGGGCTTTGCGGTGGCGGCCTTCCTCGCCATCAACGGTCTGATCGGCTGGTTGACCAGTCCGAAAGCGGTCGCGTTGGGCAAGGCGGCGCTGGATTTCGAGCGGCCTGTGCCGGTGGCGATTGCAGCCCTTGCGACGGCTGGTCTCGTCGCGCTCCATTACTGGCGCTTCCGCGTACCAATCACCATTGCCGCCGGCGTTGCGGCGCTGGTCCTGGCGCTTTTCGGCGTGATCGCGGCCATTTCGCCTGACTTCGCCCAGGCCGCTCTTGCGCCGCTGATTCTCGTGGCGGGGATCGGGATCTTCGGGCTCGCCATGCGGTTTGACTCGCGCGATCTCGAACGCCGGACCCGCAGGACTGATATCGCCTTCTGGCTCCACCTTCTCGCGGCGCCGATGATCGTGCATTCGCTGATCGCGCTGGTCTTTGGCGGTGTCGGCAATATCCGGACCGGGGCCGCGATCGGCCTGATCACCCTGTTCCTCGGACTCGCTTTGGTCGCCCTGCTCATCGACCGCCGGGCCATCCTTGTCTCCGGCCTTGTCTATGCCGGAGTTGCCTTCGGCCAGGTCCTCAAGGTCTCCGGAATGACGAATGCCGTCATTCCTGCCACCTTGCTCGTGCTCGGCGGCTTCATCCTGATCCTCAGCGCCGGCTGGCAGCCGATCCGCCGGATCTTCCTTGCCCTCGTGCCCGCGCGAATGCGCCTCGTTTTGCCCGTGATCCAACCAGGAAGCCCGTCATGACCGCTTTTTCTCCCCGCGAGATCGTTTCGGAGCTGGATCGCTACATTGTCGGCCAGAAGGAGGCCAAGCGCGCTGTCGCCATCGCCCTGCGCAACCGCTGGCGCCGCCAGCAGCTGGAAGGCCCGATGCGCGAGGAGGTCCTGCCGAAGAACATCCTGATGATCGGCCCGACCGGCTGCGGCAAGACCGAGATTGCCCGCCGCCTCGCGAAACTGGCCGGAGCGCCCTTCCTCAAGATCGAGGCGACGAAATTCACCGAGGTCGGCTATGTCGGCCGCGATGTCGAGCAGATCGTCCGCGATCTGGTCGAGGTCGGGATCGGTCTCCAGCGGGACGCCCGCCGCAAGGATGTCGAGGCCAAGGCCCATGTCGCCGCCGAGGAGCGCGTGCTCGACGCGCTGGTCGGCTCGACCGCCTCGCCCGCCACGCGCGATGCCTTCCGCCGCAAACTGCGCAATGGTGAGATGGCCGAGAAGGAGATCGAGATCGAGCTTCAGGGCAGCCCCGCCGGCGGCCTGCCCATGTTCGACATTCCCGGGATGCCAGGCGGCCAGATCGGCGCGGTTTCGCTGGGCGACATGCTCGGCAAGGCCTTCGGCGCGCGCGGGAAGCCGCGCCGGATGACGGTCCGCGAGGCTTACGAGCCATTGCTGGCCGAAGAGAGCGACAAGCTGATCGACCAGGACCGGATCGTTGCGGAGGCGATTCGTTCGGTCGAGGAAAACGGCATCGTCTTCCTGGACGAGATCGACAAGATCTCGGTCCGCGAAGGCCGCGGTGGCGGCGATGTCTCGCGGGAGGGTGTCCAGCGCGACCTGCTGCCGCTGATCGAGGGCACGACGGTGGCCACCAAGCATGGTCCGGTCAAGACCGACCATATCCTCTTCATCGCCTCGGGCGCCTTCCATGTCGCCAAGCCCTCGGATCTCCTGCCCGAATTGCAGGGCCGGCTGCCGATCCGCGTCGAGCTGAAGCCGCTGGGCGAGGAGGATTTCCGGCGCATCCTCAGCGACACCGAAGCCTCTCTCATCAAGCAATCCGTGGCGCTGATGGCCACCGAGCAGGTCTCGCTCTCCTTCACCGAGGATGCCATCGCTGCGCTCGCCCGCGCCGCCTTCGAGGTGAACAGCAATGTCGAGAATATCGGCGCGCGCCGCTTGCAGACGGTGCTGGAGCGGGTGCTCGACGAGATCAGTTTCACTGCGACGGATCGTGGCGGCGAGACGATCGTGATCGACGGCGACTGGGTTCGCCGCGAGGTCGGCGACCTCGCCCGCAACGCCGATCTCTCCCGCTTCATCCTGTGAGCACACTGCGATGAGGCTTGCCATTCTCGCCGATATCCATGGCAATGTCCTCGCGCTCGAGGCGGTCCTGCGCGATGCCGCGCACCAGGGTGCCGATGCGCTTTTCGATCTGGGCGACCGGGTTTCGGGGCCGCTCTGGCCACGCGAGACGCTCGATCTGATGCGGAAACACGCCATTCCCGGCGTCCGGGGCAATCATGACCGGCTCGCCGGCAGCGAATCACCCGATGGGTTGGGCCCTTCCGATCGTTTCGCCTTCGACGCACTCGATCCGGAGAGCCGCGCAATGCTGCGCGCCTTGCCCTTCGAGGCCAGCCCGGCTCCGGGTATCCGGGCCTTCCACGCCACCCCGCAGCATGATGACCGCTATGTTGTGGAGGATATTGTCGAGGGCCGGCTCGTCCGGGCCCCTGTCGCGAAAATCGCGCGACGCCTCGGCCCGGTCGATGCGAGGATCATCCTGTTCGGCCACAGCCACCGGCCGGACCTCCTCCGTCTGCCGGAGGGCCGCTGGATCCTCAATCCCGGCAGCGTCGGCTGTGCGGGCTATCAGGATACCACCGGCCGGGCCCATGTCTCCGAAGCGGGAACGCCGCTCGCCTGCTATGCCCTGCTGACGCTGACTGCGTCCGGCGACCCCGATATCACCTTCCGCGCCCTCCCCTATGACAACGAGGCGGCAGCGCGTCGGGCCGACGAAAATGGCCGGCCGGATTGGGCCGCCCCCTTGCGCTCCGGATGGATGCCGGCCGCCCTCGGTGGCTCCGGCGCTTGACGCCACCCATCGGTTTCGCCCAACCTTCCGCCATGTCGCTCGCCCTTCCCTTCACGATTGTCGGCTCGGCGACTCTCGCCTCCCGCGTGACGGGGTTCGTGCGGGATGTGATGATCGCAGCGGCTCTCGGCACCGGGCCGATCGCCGACATCTATGTCGCGGCCTTCCTCATCCCCAACCTGATCCGCAAGATGGTGAGCGAGGGCGCTTTCAACGCCTCGCTCGTCCCGCGCCTTGCCCGCCTGGAGCGGGAGGGCGGAAAACAGGCGATGCAGGGCTTCTTCGATGACCTGCTCTCCATCCTGCTGGTGGCGACGATCCTGCTCGTCCTCATGGCCGAACTCTTCATGCCGCAGATCATGACCCTGCTCGCGCATGGCTTCGCGGCGGATCCCGGAAAGCTCGACAATGCGGTGCTGTTCGGGCGGATCGCCTTCCCCTTCGTCGGTTTCGTCATTCTCGGCGCGGCGATTGCCGCCCTGCTCAACGCGCTCGACCGTTTCGCCCTCGCGGCTCTTGTGCCGCTCGCGCTCAACCTGATGATGATTCTCGTCCTGGCCGTCATCCTCGGCGGCGCGACGGCGGGCCCCCGCGAATCGGGTCTTGTACTGGTGACGACCGTCCTGGTCGCGGGCCTTGTGCAGCTGGTCATGCTCTGGCTGGCAGCGCGTCGCCTCGGCCTCGCCCTGTCGCCCCGCCCGTGGGATGCGCTGGCCGGGCGGATTGACCCGGGCGCCTGGTCGCTGCTGGTCCGTATGCTGCCGGCCATGGTCGTTGCCGGGTCAGGCCATGTCCACATGGTCATGGCCAGCCAGACCGCCTCGCTGGAGCCGCGGATCCTCTCGATGCTCTATTTTGCCGATCGGCTGTTCCAGTTGCCCCTCGGCTTCGTCGCCTCGGCGATCGGCGTGGTTCTGCTCCCGCATGTCTCGCGCGGGTTCCAGCAAGGCGATGGCGCGGCGATGGCGCAGGCCCAGACCGAGTCTGTGATTTTCGCCGCCCTGCTCATCTTCCCGGCCACGATCGGCCTCTGGATCCTCGCCGAGCCGATCGTCTCGATCCTGTTCAGGCACGGCGCTTTCCTCGCCGAGGACGCTCTCCATACGGCCCGGATTCTCAAGGTCCTCGTGCTGGCCCTGCCGGCTTTCGTGCTGATCAAGGTCGTCCTGCCATCTTTCCTCGCCCGTGAGGAAATGGGGCGGCCCGTTCTGGCGGCATTGCTGGCGCTGGCCGTGAACGGCTTCGCGGCCTGGCTCCTCCGGACAGTGGATCCTGTCCTGGCTGCGCCCGGCGGCGTGGTTGCGGGGGTCTGGGCCAATACGCTCCTGCTGCTCGCCATGGCGCGCGGCAGGCTGGCTTTCCAGCCCAGCGCAGGCTTGCGGGTGGCAGCGACGTTGCTCTGCGCCTTGGTCATGGGCTGGTGCATCCATGCCCTGCTGCCGCATGCCGAGCCGTTGCTCGCGCCTGGCCGCGGCTTCGGCCTCCGCGTCGGCGTCCTCGCCGCGCTCTGCCTCGGGGGGATTGTCGTGTTCGGCCTGCTGACCCGGCTGCTGGGTGTCTATTCCCTTGCCGCCATCCGCCGCCAGGCCCGTTCCTCGTGAAATCGCAGCTTGTCGAGCTTCGCGCTGATTGATAGAGGCGCAACGCAAACCAATTCGAGGATGATCGCGTGACGAAACAAGCCGCTCCGCTCACGCCCTATCGGCCGCGCGTCTTTTCCGGCGTCCAGCCCACCGGCAATCTTCATCTCGGCAATTATCTCGGCGCCATCAAGCGGTTCGTTGACCTGCAGGACGAGCATGAATGCGTCTATTGCGTGGTGGACATGCATGCCATCACCCTGCCGCAGGATCCGCTGGAGCTGCGCCGCGCGACGCGCGAGGTCGCCGCCGCCTTCATCGCCGCCGGCATCGACCCGAAGAAGCAGATCATCTTCAACCAGAGCCAGGTCTCGGCCCATGCCGAACTGGCCTGGATCTTCAACTGCATCGCACGGATCGGCTGGCTGAACCGGATGACCCAGTTCAAGGAAAAGGCCGGCAAGGACCGCGAGAATGCCAGCGTCGGCCTCTATGCCTATCCCACCCTGATGGCGGCGGACATCCTTGCCTACCGGGCGACCCATGTCCCGGTCGGTGAGGACCAGAAGCAGCATCTCGAGCTGACGCGCGACATCGCCCAGAAATTCAATTTCGATTTCGGCGACCGGATCCGCGCGCTGGGCCTTGAATCAGGCGACTTCTTCCCGCTGCCGGAACCGCTGATCGCCGGGCCGGCTCCCCGTGTCATGTCGCTGCGCGACGGCACGAAGAAAATGTCGAAATCCGACCCTTCGGATTATTCGCGAATCAACCTGACCGACGATGCCGATGCGATCGCGCAGAAGGTCCGCAAGGCCAAGACCGATCCGGAACCGCTGCCGGGCGAGGTGGCCGGGCTGGCCGCCCGGCCCGAGGCCGAGAATCTCGTGACGATCTTTGCGGCGCTCTCCGGCCGTGCGGCGGACTCGATCCTCGGCGAGTTTGGCGGGGGCCAGTTCTCGACCTTCAAGAACGCGCTGGTTGATCTCGCCGTCGAGAAACTGTCGCCGATCGGCGAGGAAATGAGGCGTCTTGTCGACGATGCCTCCGCCATCGATGCGATCCTCCTCGACGGTGCGGACCGCGCACGGGCCCTTGCAGACCCGGTTATCCGTCAGGTCCGCGAGATCATGGGTTTCCTCGGCCGCTGAGCGGCGCTTGCCTCCGGTCCGGTGCTTTGGCACCATGCGGGTGAAGCCGGCCACAGGCGGGGACATGCATGCCGTTTCGACGACGGGCTTACGAGCCAGGCCATCGCCCGAAAATCCTCATCGTGGTCGATGACACGCCGGAATGTGCGCGTGCCGCTTTGTTTGCAGCACGCCGCGCCCGCCGTTCCGGCGCCAGCATCATCATGCTGGCCATCGTCATCCCGGAAGAAGGCCAGCCCTGGCTTGGCGTGGGGGATCTCATGCGGGCCGAGGCGGAAGCCGAGGCCGAGCAGCGGCTCGACAAGGCTTCGGAGCTTGTCCGGCGCGAGGCGGGGTTCGAGCCGGAGCGCATCATCCGGACTGGCCAGCCGGCACAGGAGGTTATGGGGCTGATCGAGTCGGACGAGGACATTGCCGTGCTCGTCCTCGCCGCCGGTATTGGCAAGGAGGGGCCTGGGCCGCTGGTCTCGCATATTGCCGGCCGTGTCGCCGCCAATTTCCCCGTGCCGGTCACAATCGTTCCGGGCGGGCTAGCGGAAGCGGATTTCGAGGCCCTGGCCTGAGGCCGGGCCGATGCCCCCTTCCCTCGGTTTCATCGACATCATATATCGGGAGCGTGGCGTACCGGTTCCTTGACCTCCGGCTCCGACCACGCGCGAAGAGGCCCCCATGTTCATCCAGACGGAAGCCACCCCGAACCCCGCGACGCTGAAATTCCTGCCCGGACGCGATGTCCTCGCCGGCTCCACGCGTGAATTCCGTACGCCGGACGAAGCCGCCGCCTCGCCGCTGGCGGCTGCCCTTTTCGGCATTCCCGGTGTGACGGGCGTGTTTTTCGGCTCGGATTTCGTGACCGTGACGAAGAGCGGCGGTGAATGGCAGCATCTCAAGCCGGCCATTCTCGGCGCCATCATGGAGCACTACCTTTCAGGCGCGCCGATTCTTGCAGAGGGCGGCCCGGCGGAGCAGGCCGGCGAGGAATTCTTCGCGCCCGAAGATGCCGATACGGTGGCCACGATCAAGGAACTGCTCGAAACCCGCGTCCGCCCGGCAGTGGCCGGCGATGGTGGTGACATCACCTTCCGCGGCTTCCGCGACGGTGTGGTCTACCTGACCATGAAGGGCTCCTGCTCGGGCTGCCCCAGCTCGACTGCCACGCTGAAGCACGGCATCCAGAACCTGCTTCGTCACTTCCTGCCGGATGTCCAGTCCGTCGAGGCGGCCTGACGGCCACGGAGCGGCGGCGTGTATCTCCTGGCCCTCGACACGGCGCTCGGCGCTACTTCGGCAGCCGTCTTTGCGCCGGGCGAGGACCGTATCCTCGCCGAGGAAACCGAACCGATGGAGCGCGGCCATGCCGAGGCGCTGATGCCTTTGGTCCGCCGGGTCCTTGACCGGTCCGGCATCGCCTTTGCGGATCTCTCACGCTTCGCCGTCACGATCGGGCCCGGAAGCTTCACCGGCCTCCGGATCGGCATTTCCGCGGCGCGGGGCTTCGGCCTGATCCACCAGCGCCCGGTGGTCGGTGTCTCGACCCTCTCGGCTTTCGCAGCGCCGATCCTGTTCTCGGGTGATCGCTCGCCGGTCGCCGCTGCGATCGATGCCCGGAACGGCCTCGTCTATTTCCAGTCGCTCGCCATTGGCGGACGCACCATGGCCGGCCCCGGCGTCTATCCGGTCGAGGAAGCCGCCCGGAAGATCGGCGACGGGGCCGTCGTTTTTGTCGGCAATGCCGCCGAGAAACTGGCCCAGGCCCGCCGGGGGGCCATCCTCGAGACCCGACCCGGCCAGCGGCCGGCCATCCAGCAACGCCCTTCGCCGGAAATCGCCTGGGTTGCGCGCCTCGGGGCCGTGGCCGACCCGGCCGCCTCGCCCGCCCGCCCGCTCTATCTGCGGGAGGCGAACGTAACCTTGCAGGACAAGGCCCGCCTCCAGCGGGCGTGAGGCGCGGGCATGTGGTTCTGGCTCTGGCCCTGGTTCCGCTCCGGCCTTGCCCGGCACAGCCTCCGCCGCGCTTCCGTGCTTGATGCCGGGCGGATGGCAGCCATCCATGCCGAAGGCTTCGCCATCGGCTGGTCGCGCGAGGAATTCGAGCAGATGATCCTCGAACGCGCGGTCGCGGATGTGCTGGTCTCACAGGCACCGTTGGGCCATGTGGTCACCGGTTTCGCCATCAGCCGGGTGGTCGCCGATGAAGCCGAGCTGCTCTCCATCGCGCTCGATCACGAAGTCCGCGGCCTCGGCCTCTCGCCGGCCTTGCTGGACCGCCATATGGGCCATGCCGCCCAGGCTGGCGCCCGGACGATGTTCCTCGAGGTGGCCGAGGACAATGGTGCCGCGCTTGCCCTGTATCGTCAGGCGGGCTTCGGCGAGATCGGCCGCCGCAAGGGCTATTATCCAGGGTTGCCCGGCTCGGCCCGGCGCGACGCGCTGACCATGCAGGCCGATCTCGGCCGTTTCGACCCGACCCCGCGTTTCAGCTGAACCCGGTTCCCTTGGCCGGGTGTTCCTGCTATCGCCGCGCCAGCGGAAAGGGAAACGGCACGCGCATGATCGAGACAGGGCTGACCCGGCGCATCCTGATCACGCTGCGGCTGTTGGCGCTGGCACCGGCTTTCGCCCTCGGCCTGCCCGCGCAATGGCTGGCCCTTCGCCTTGCCCCCCCTCTGGCCCGTTGGATGCCGGTCTATTTTCATCGCTATCTGCTGATGGTTTTGGGGGTGAAGGTGGTCCGGCGCGGCGAGGCAGACCGGCGCTCCCCGCTCCTCATCACCGCCAATCACCTCTCCTGGCTTGATATCGTCGTGATTTCCTCGCTGCGGCCTGTTTCCTTCATTGCCAAGAGCGAGGTCGGCGAATGGCCGGTCTTCGGCACGCTGGCCCGGTTGCAGCGCTCGGTCTTTGTCGAGCGCCAGCGCCGCGGCAAGACGGCCGAGGTGAACCGCACCATCGCGACGCGGCTCGAATCCGGCGACGCGCTTGTGCTGTTCGCCGAAGGCACGACCAGCGACGGCCGGCGCGTCCTGCCGTTCCGATCGGCGCTGATCGGTGCCGCGCAGGCGGCATCCGGCCGCAACGAGGGTGCCTCCTATATCCAGCCGCTCAACATCGCCTATCCGAAGATCGGCGGTCTGCCGATCGGGCGTGGCGATCATCCCCATATCGCGTGGCATGGCGACATGGATCTTGTGCCGCATCTTGCGGATCTGCTGACCCTGCCCGGCATCGAATGCCGGGTGAACTTCCTCCCTGCGCGCGAGGTTGGCCCCGGTTCGGATCGCAAGGCGATTACCCGCGAAATCGAGGGCGAGATCCGGCAGGTCCATTCGCGCACCTTGCGCGGCGAGGAAATATGACAGCGCTCGCCCTTTTCGAATGCGGTTGCGGGCGGTAAAGAAGCGGCATGTCCAAACGACCGACTTCGCCCGAAACCGCGATTCCCGACGCGCCCAAGCGCGTCCATATCAAGTCGTTCGGCTGCCAGATGAATGTGCATGATGCCGAGCGCATGGCCGATCTCCTCGCGCTGGAAGGCTATGCCCCGACGGAGGTCGTCGAGGAGGCAGATCTGGTCATCCTCAATACCTGCCATATCCGGGAGAAGGCGTCGGAAAAGGTCTATTCCGAGCTTGGCCGCCTCCGGCAGCTGAAATCCGAGCGGGCTGAAGCCGGGCAATCCACGCTGATCGCCGTGGCGGGCTGTGTTGCGCAGGCCGAGGGCCGCGAGATCATGCGGCGCCAGCCGGCGGTCGACCTCGTTGTCGGCCCGCAGAGCTACCAGAACCTGCCCGGCCTGCTGGCCGATGCCCGGCGCCGCCGCGTGGTCGACACGGAATTTCCGGCGGTCGACAAATTTGACGCCTTGCCGCCTCCCGGCGCCGGACGGCTCGCTGCCAAGGGGCCGTCGGCTTTCCTCACGGTCCAGGAGGGCTGCGACAAGTTCTGCTCGTTCTGTGTCGTGCCGTTTACCCGGGGTGCGGAAACCTCACGTCCTGCTGCGGCGATTCTCGCCGAGGCCCGCCTGATGGTCGCGGCGGGTATCCGCGAGATCATGCTGCTGGGCCAGAACGTGAATGCCTATCACGGCGAGGGGCCGGAAGGCCGGCCGCTTTCGCTCGCGGCGCTGATGGAGGCCCTGTCGGAGATCGAGGGCCTCGACCGGATCCGCTACGCGACCAGCCATCCGCGCGACATGACGGAGGACCTCTACGCCATCCATCGCGACAACCCGAAAGTGATGCCCTACCTGCATTTGCCGGTGCAAAGCGGTTCGAACCGCATTCTCAAGGCGATGAATCGGAAGCATGATCGGGATCTGTATCGCCGGATCATCGACAGGATGCGCGCCGCAAGACCCGATATTGCCGTCTCATCGGACTTCATTGTCGGCTTTCCCGGCGAGACCGAGGCTGACTTCGAGGACACGATGGCGCTCGTGCGGGAGACCGGATTCGCTTCGGCCTTCTCGTTCAAATACAGCCCGCGGCCGGGCACGAAATCCGCCGAAGGCGTCGATGACGTACCCGAGGCGGAAAAGACCGCCCGCCTTCATGCGCTTCAGGCGCTCCTGCTGGACCAGCAGCATGCGTTCAACCGCGCCACCCTTGGCCGGCGGGTCGATGTGCTTTTCGAGAAGGCGGGGCGCCATCCCGGCCAGCTCACCGGGAAATCGCCCTGGCTGCAGGCTGTCCATGTCGACCTGCCGGAAGGGGTGCCCGCCGAATCGGTCCTCGGGCGGATCTGGTCGGTCGATCTGCTCGATGTGACGTCCAATTCGCTGCAGGGCCGGCTTGTCGCCGAATCGCAGCCCAAACGGGAGGATCAAGCCGCTTGACCATGCGCCTCAGTGAGCCATCGCGCCTTGCGGCCTCCGTACAGGCCTCCCTCGAGGGGGTAGAGGAATCTCTCACCCTGAACGATAACCGGGCCGCGAGCCTTGTCGTCGGCAATTACGACCAGAACATCGCCCATCTCGAGCGGCGGCTGAATGTGGTCGCCCATGTCAATGGCAACCAGATCCTGCTGCGCGGCCCGCGCGAGCAGGTCGAGCATGCCCGCCGCGTGCTGGAATCCCTCTACGCCACGGTGAAGCGCGGCCGCGCGGTGGGAACCGGCGATGTGGATGGCGCCATCGAGGAGACGGCCACCCAGCGTGGGCTTTTCCCGGATCGTCCGCCGGCACCCGAGCCGGAAACGGTGGCGAAATCACGCGAGGCCTATTCCGGCTTCGGCCATGTCACCACCCGCAAGCGCGGCATCACCAAGGCGCGGAATGCCGCGCAGGATTCCTACCTGCGGGTCCTGGCCCGGCACGAACTGGTTTTTGCCGAAGGCCCCGCCGGCACCGGCAAGACATGGCTCGCCGTGGGCCACGCGGTCCAATTGCTCGAGGCCGGCCATGTCGAGCGGCTGATTCTCTCCCGTCCGGCGGTCGAGGCGGGCGAGAAGATCGGCTTCCTCCCGGGCGACATGCGCGACAAGGTCGATCCCTATCTCCGGCCGATCTACGACGCCCTCTATGATTTCATGGAAGGGCGGCTGGTCGAGCGTGCGCTGCAGACCGGTGTGATCGAGGTCGCGCCGCTCGCTTTCATGCGCGGCCGCACCCTTTCGAACGCGCTGATCCTGCTGGACGAGGCGCAGAACACCTCCTCGATGCAGATGAAGATGTTCCTGACCCGGCTTGGCGAGGGTTCCCGGATGATCATCACGGGAGACCCGACGCAGATTGACCTGCCGCCCGGGCAGAAATCCGGGCTTGGCGAAGCCATCGCTCTCCTTCAGAATGTCGAGGGGGTCGGCCATGTCCGGTTCGGCCATCAGCACGTCGTCCGGCACGATCTCGTGCGCCGGATCGTGCAAGCCTATGAGGAGGTCGGGGCTGGAAATCCCGCTGCAATGCGCTGATGCCCGACATAGACATCCTGATCGAATCCCCTGGCTGGAGCACCATCCCGGGGGTGGAAGCCGTAGTGGAACGCGCCGTTCTGGCCACCCTTGTTGCCGAGAAGGCGGGCGAAGCCGGCCTATCGGTTCTGCTCGGCAATGACGCCGCCGTTCGTGAACTGAACGCACAGTATCGCGGCAAGGACCAGCCGACCAACGTGCTTTCCTTTCCAGCGCCGCAGATCCCCGGTCAGCCGGCACAGATCCTCGGGGATATCATTCTCGCCTACGAGACCTGCCGCTCGGAAGCCGAGGCCGAGGGCAAGTCGCTGGCCGACCATGTCTCCCATCTGGTCATTCACGGCACCCTTCATCTGCTTGGCCATGATCACCAGCAGGACGAGGAGGCCGAGGCCATGGAAGCGCGCGAGATCGCGCTGCTGGCTGGCCTCGGCATTGCCAATCCCTATGCTGACCGTCCGGAGGCACGGGGATGAGCCAGGAGGATCTCGATCGCACGATCCGCGAGGGCGCCAAGGGTGACAGCTGGTTCGACCGCCTGAAGGTCGCGCTTGGCCTCAAGGCGCCCGGTTCGATCCGCGATGATCTCGAGGACGCCCTGGAGGAAGGGGAAGCCGGCAGCGACGAGGATTTCACCGTCGAGGAGAAGCGTATCCTGCGCAATCTCCTCACTGCGCGGGATATCCGCATCCAGGATGTCATGGTGCCCCGCAGCGCCATCATTGCTGTGCCGGATGACGCGACCCTCGCGGAATTGCGGGCCCTTTTCGCCTCCGCCGCGCATTCGCGCCTGCCGGTCTACACGGAGACGCTCGATGACCCGCGCGGAATGATCCACATCCGCGACATGTTCGCCCGGCTGGATTCGATTCCGCTCGATGCCCGGGTGCGGGAAATCGGCCTGATCCGCCCTGTCCTGTTCGCGCCAGGCTCGAAACCGGCGCTCGATCTGCTCCTCGAGATGCAGTCCAAGCGTATCCATATGGCGCTGGTCATCGACGAATACGGCGCCACGGACGGCCTTGTCTCGATGGAGGACCTTATCGAGATCATTGTCGGGGAGATCGAGGATGAGCACGACATCGCCGAGGATTCCGGTGTCGAGCCTCTCGAGGGGGGCGCTATCGCGATCAATGCCTATGCCACGCTGGAGGAAGTGACAGCCCTGCTTAAGGTGCCTTTCGAGCCGATCAGCGATGAACACGAGATCGGGACGATCGGCGGCTATGTCACGGCTTTCCTCGGGCGTGTACCGGCCGTCGGCGAAAGCATCGCCTCCGACAATGGCTTGATCTTCACCATCCTTGACGGGGATTCGCGGCGGATCCGACGCCTCCGCATCGCTCCGGCCCCGGAAGTCGCTGACGCTTCCGGAGAATGAGTGTGAAAAGACTTGCCAGCTGGCCTGACGCCGTGACAAGTCCTGTAACCATCGAATCACCGAGAAGATCGTCCGGAATTCCGTGACGGCCCGGGGGCAGGGGGGCGCAGCATGGTGGATCGGGTGCAGGGCCTCTACCACGGGATCGTGCTGGCCAGCCGGCGCACGCGTTTCCTCGTTGCCCTCCTCGCAGGCCTGATCGCTGCCCTCGCCTTGCCACCCCTGGACCTGCTGCCGACCCTCGCCGTGGCCTTTCCTGTTCTTGTCTGGTCGGTCGATGCTGTCTTTCAGGGAGAACTCGGCACCCGCAACCGCCTGATCCAGGTCTGGCTCGTCGGATGGGCTTTCGGGCTTGCCTACTTCACAGCGGGATTGTGGTGGCTGGGTGCGGCCTTCGTCACCGGCGGACCGCAATTCATCTGGCTGCTGCCCTTCGGCGTGCTCGGCCTGCCGGCTTTCCTCGCCCTGTTTCCGGCTTTCGGCCTGTGCCTTGCCTTCCTGCTCTGGTCCCGCGGGGCAGGCCGGATCCTCGCGCTCGCCTTCGGTCTGGGCGTTGCGGAAAACCTCAGGGCCTGGGTTCTTACCGGCTTTCCCTGGAACAGTTTCGGCCAGGTTTTCGCCAACCATATCGTCCTGGCGCAAGCGGCGGCATGGATCGGGGCAAGCGGGCTCGGCTTGCTGGCGCTGATGGTCTTTGCCACGCCGGCAACCCTCGCAACCGGACGTGGCCGCGCGGGCCGTTGGGGCCCGTCCACTGTCGCGATCCTTGTCCTTGCCGGGATGGCAGGGTTCGGGCTGCTCCGGCTCAAGCCCACGGGCGGACAAGGCGTTGACTTTGCCCTGCTGCCGGTGATGCCCGAGATCCGGCTCCGGATCATGCAGCCCAACATCCCGCAGGATGCCAAGACTTTCGAGACGCTGGGCCCTGACCTGCTGCGGCGCTATCTGGAACTGAGCGATGCCGCCCGGGGTGCCCATGCCACCGGTATTGCCGATGTCACGCATCTCTTCTGGCCGGAATCGCCGTTTCCCTATGTCCTTGAACGCAATCAGGAGGCATTGGCGGCGATCGGCCGGTTCCTGCCGGCGCGTACGCATCTGATCACCGGCGCGATCCGCGCCGAGGAGACCGGCCAAGCCCAGCCCCGCTTCCGCTACTTCAATGCAATGCAGGTTCTCGACAAGACCGGCATTATCGCCGGCTATGACAAGGTGCACCTGGTTCCGTTCGGCGAATATCTCCCCTTCGAGGACTGGCTGCGTTCGATCGGGCTGCAGCAATTCGTCTCGGTGATCGGCGGGTTCACCGCCAGCCCCGAGCGGCGCCCGCTGGCCATTCCGGGTCTCCCCGCGATCCTGCCGCTGATCTGTTTCGAGGCCATCTTCCCGGGCGAGATCACCCTGCCACCGACAGGCGAGGCAGTCATGGTCGTCGTGACGAACGATGCCTGGTTCGGGCAGACGTCCGGGCCTCACCAGCATTTTGCCCAGGCGCGGCTCCGGACCATCGAGTTCGGCCTGCCGCTCGTCCGCGCTGCGAACAGCGGGATCTCGGCGGTGGTTGATCCCCACGGGCGGATCCTGGCCAGGATCGGGCTCGGCATTGCCGATGTGCTTGATTCTCCGTTGCCGAGGGGGCTAGCTAGCACCGTGTATCGCCGGTATGGTGAGCGCGTTTCTATCGCAATCTTGTTTTGTTTATTGCTGCTGTCGGGTTTGTCGCGGTTCAGGGATCGCAGGGATCGTTTGTCCTGATATCCGGGAATGCATCGGTCGATGGTGGAAGAATTCCTAGTTGAG
Organism: Beijerinckiaceae bacterium; assembly: GCA_027533425.1. Taxonomy (GTDB): domain Bacteria; phylum Pseudomonadota; class Alphaproteobacteria; order Rhizobiales; family Beijerinckiaceae; genus Rhabdaerophilum. The sequence goes on from JAPZUD010000006.1 coordinate 628,695, forward strand.
GTCACAATGATGAATGACGATATCGGGATGAAGAAAGCGCCCAGCCCCGTCGATCGCTATGTCGGTAGCCGGGTCCGGATGCGCCGCATCACCGTCGGGATGAGCCAGGAGAAACTGGGTGAGGCCCTCGGTGTCACGTTCCAGCAGGTCCAGAAATACGAGAAGGGCGCGAACCGCATCAGCGCCAGCCGGATGCAGAGCATTGCACAGGTCCTTGGCGTGCCGGTCGCCTATTTTTTCGAGGGCTCCCCGAGGGACGAGACATTGGCCATGGCCGTCGGCTTTGCCGAGCCGGCCCAGTCGGAATACCGTGTCGACATCCTGTCCACGCCGGAAGGCATTGCACTGGCCAAGGCCTTCACCTCGATCGAGGATCCGAAGGTTCGGCGGCGCGTTGTTGATCTCGTGACGACGCTGGTCGAGGGCCAGCGCAAGGGCTGACCCTGATTCGCCACGTTTGCGTTTGCTATGCCGGCTGCATTGTTCGTTTTGGCGAACTCGTTCGCCAAAATGACTTGACCGGACCGGCATTCTGCGACAAGGAACGCGCCCGTCGGCCTATCCGCCCGGCCAAGCCCGGGCCATTGCTGGCCGTAACCCATCAGCAGGGAGTCGCACGTGGCGCGCTCGTCGTATCTGTTCACCTCGGAATCGGTATCGGAAGGCCATCCGGACAAGGTTTGTGATCGCATTTCCGACGAAGTGGTGGATCTCTTCTTCCGCGAAGCCGCCAAGGCTGGCATGGATGCCTCCCAGGTCCGCGTGGCCTGCGAGACCCTGGCGACCACGAATCGCGTCGTGATCGCCGGCGAGGTCCGCACCAGCCTCGACGACAAGACGATGAAGTCGAAGGTGAAGTCAGCCGCCCGCAAGGCGATCCGCTCGATCGGCTACGAGCAGGACGGCTTCCACTGGAAGAAGGCCAAGATCGACGTGCTGCTGCATCCGCAATCCGCGCATATCGCGCAGGGCGTCGATGCCGGTGCCGGCAAGGATGAGGGCGCGGGTGACCAGGGCATCATGTTCGGGTATGCCTGCAAGGAAACGCCGGATCTGATGCCGGCCCCGATCTATTATTCCCACAAGATCCTTGAAGTCCTGACCGCGGCCCGCAAGGCCGGCGAGCGCGGCTGCGAGAAGCTGGGGCCGGATGCCAAGAGCCAGGTCACGGTGAAATACGAGAACGGCAAGCCGGTCGGCGTGACGCAGATCGTGCTCTCGACCCAGCATCTCGATCCCAAGCTGACCTCGAAGGACGTGCAGAAGATCGTCGAGCCGATCATCCGCGAAACCCTTCCGGCTGGCTGGATCTCCAAGGATACCGTCTGGCACGTCAACCCGACCGGTGCCTTCGTGATCGGTGGCCCCGATGGCGATGCCGGCCTGACAGGCCGCAAGATCATCGTCGATACCTATGGCGGTGCCGCTCCCCATGGCGGCGGTGCCTTCTCGGGCAAGGATCCGACCAAGGTCGACCGTTCGGCCGCCTATGCCGCGCGCTATCTGGCGAAAAACGTCGTGGCAGCCGGCCTTGCCGATCGCTGCACGATCCAGCTCTCCTATGCGATCGGCGTCTCGAAGCCGCTCTCGGTCTATGTGGACCTGCATGGCACGGGCAATGGCAAGGCCGATGAAGCGAAGCTGGAAAAGGTGCTGCCGGAGATCATGGATCTCTCGCCGCGCGGTATCCGCACCCATCTCAGCCTGAACAAGCCGATCTATGCCCGCACCTCGGCCTATGGCCATTTCGGCCGCAAGGCGTCGCGCGATGGCGGCTTCTCGTGGGAAAAGACCGATCTTGTGCCGGCCCTGAAGAAGGCGATTGCCTGATCGACCTCCCCGTGAACCCGGTGGATCCACAAAACCTCGATGGCGAGGAGCCCGGAAGGGCCCCTCGCCGTCAGCTTTATGGCCGTTCGAAAGGCAAGGCCCTGCGCGCGGCGCAGGCGGCCCGGATCGAAGGCCAGCTGCCCGCGCTGACCATCCCGCTCGACAGGCTGGCCGAAGGGCCCGGTGCGCTCTTTCCTCGTCCGATCAAGGAATTCCGGCTCGAGATCGGCTTCGGCGGCGGCGAGCATCTCGCGGCGCAGGCCCGGCAGAATCCCGGCATTGGCTATCTCGGCGTCGAACCCTTCCTCAATGGCGTGGCCAAGCTGCTCGCCGCGATCGAGGCCGATTCGCTGGATAACATCCGCCTGTTGCGCGGCGATGGGCGCGACGTGCTGGCCGCCCTGCCGGCGGGTTGCCTTGCGCGGATCGACTTGCTGTATCCTGATCCCTGGCCGAAGCGGCGCCAGCGCAAGCGCCGGATCGTCGATCCCGCCTTTCTCGATGCGGTGGTCCGCGCACTCGCCCCCGGCGGCGAATTCCGCTTCGCGACCGATATCGACGATTATGCCGGCTGGACTCTGGCGCGGATCCTGCCACGGACGGATCTCGTCTGGCTGGCGGAGATCGCGGCAGATTGGTCGGAGCCATGGGCAGGCTGGCATCGCACCCGCTACGAGGAAAAGGCGATCCGCGAAGGCCGCGTGCCCGACTATTTCCGGTTCCGAAAGCCCTGACTTGCCTTCGGGCATCCGGCGAGCTATAGGGACATCATCAATCTCAGTTTACGCGGGGTTACACGCGAAAACAGAGTGGGCCGGCGACGGACCCGCTCTTTTTGTTTGAGCCCCGGAGGTCCGCCTGAATGGATGATCTGAACGAGCCCCGGCTCATCACCGAAAACGGAATGGCCAGCCGCGTGGGCCGGATCGTCGAGCCGATCATCCGGAGCCTCGGTTACCGGCTGGTCCGGGTGAAGATCTCTGGCCTCAACGGCTGTACGGTGCAGATCATGGCCGAACGTCCGGACGGGACGATGGGCGTCAATGATTGCGAGATCGTCAGCCGCGCGGTCGCACCGGTTCTCGATGTCGAGGACCCGATCAGTACCGCCTATCATCTCGAGATTTCCTCGCCCGGCATCGACCGGCCGCTCGTGCGGATCAGCGACTTTTCGCGCTGGATCGGCTATGATGCGCGGATCGAGATGGCGGTCCCGGTTGACGGCCGCAAGCGCTTTCGCGGCTTTATCGATGGTGTGGAGGGCGAGAAGGTCGCCATCCTGCTGCCGGATGTGCCGGAAGGCGCCGATCCGCGCCATTGGCTCGAGATCCGTGACATCCAGGAGGCTCGCCTCGTCCTGACCGATGCGGTGATCGAGGAATCACTCCGCCGTGGCAAGGAAGCCCTCCTGGCGGACGCGATCGAGAACGGTGACGACGATGCGGTGGCCGAACCGGAAATGGCCGTCCTGCCGCCGCGCGCGCCGCGCCCGGCCAAGCCCCAGAAGAAATTCCCGGCCTCCGGGCCGAAGAAGAAAGACAAGCGCCATTGAGAACGGGCAAGCCCCGCTCTCCCATTCCCGACGGAGGACATGATGTCAGTCAGCGCCAATCGCCTTGAGCTTCTGCAGATCGCGGATGCCGTCGCGCGCGAGAAATCGATCGACCGTGAGATCGTGCTCGGGGCCATGGAAGATGCCTATGCGAAGATCGCCCGGTCGCGCTATGGCTCGGAAACCGACATCCGTGCCGAAATCCATCCGAAGACCGGCGAGGTCCGCCTGACACGGATCATGCATGTGGTCGACGCGGTCGAGAACGATGCCCGCGAGATCAACCTCGCCGATGCCCGCAAGAAGAGCCCGGCGGCGCAGGTCGGCGATTCGCTCTCCGAGCCGCTGCCGCCGGTGGAATTCGGTCGCATGGCGGCCCAGAGCGCCAAGCAGGTTATCACGCAGAAGGTCCGCGAGGCCGAGCGTGACCGCCAGTATGACGAGTTCAAGGACCGCATCGGCGAGATCATCAACGGCGTGGTCAAGCGCGTCGAATACGGCAATGTCATTGTCGATCTCGGCAAGGGCGAAGCGGTGATCCGCCGCGATGAGTTGATCCCGCGCGAGGTCTTCCGCCCTGGCGACCGCATCCGCTCGTACCTGTTCGATGTCCGCCGCGAGACGCGCGGCCCGCAGATCTTCCTGTCGCGCACGCATCCCATGTTCATGGCGAAGCTGTTCATGCAGGAAGTGCCGGAAATCTATGACGGGGTCATCGAGATCAAGGCCGTGGCGCGCGATCCGGGCTCGCGTGCCAAGATCGCCGTGATCAGCCGCGATTCCTCGATCGACCCTGTCGGCGCCTGCGTCGGCATGCGTGGCAGCCGTGTCCAGGCCGTCGTGCAGGAATTGCAGGGCGAGCGCGTGGATATCATCCCGTGGTCGGACAATGTGGCGACTTTCATCGTCAACGCGCTCCAGCCGGCCGAAGTGTCGAAAGTCGTCCTCGACGAGGAATCCGAGCGCATCGAGGTGGTCGTCCCCGATGATCAGCTCAGCCTGGCCATCGGCCGCCGCGGACAGAATGTCCGTCTGGCTTCGCAGCTGACCGGCTGGAATATCGACATCCTGACCGAGGCCGAGGAATCCGAGCGCCGCCAGAAGGAATTCGCCGAGCGTTCGAAGCTCTTCTGCGAGGCTCTCGATGTCGACGAGATGGTCGGCCAGCTCCTGGCCTCGGAAGGCTTCGCCACGATCGAGGAAATCGCCTATGTCGACCGCTCGGACGTGCTGGCCATCGAGGGTTTCGACGGCGAGACCGCTGACGAGCTGCAGAACCGCGCCCGTTCCTATCTCGAGCGGATCGAATCCGAGCGTCAGGCCCGCCGCCGTGAACTCGGCGTCGAGGATGCGCTCGGCGAGATCCCGGGCGTGACCTCGGCCATGCTGGTGGCCTTCGGCGAGAATGACGTGAAATCCGTCGAGGATCTGGCGGGTTGTGCAACCGATGATCTCGTCGGCTGGACCGAGAAGAAGGGCGGCGAGACCACGCGCTATACCGGCTTCCTCTCGGGCCTTGATGTCTCCCGCGACGAGGCGGAGGCCATGATCATGGCTGCCCGCATAGCCGCCGGCTGGGTGACCGAGGAAGAGCCGGCCCAGGAAGAGCCGGCCGAAGAGGCCTGATGCGAAGAGGCCCTGTCCATGGAGGAAGCGCTGGATGACGGTCCTGACCGGAATACCCGCACCCGCCTTTGCGCGGCGACGCGGGAAATCCGGCCCGTAGACCAGCTCCTGCGCTTCGTCCGCGCGCCGGATGGCCTTGTTGTTCCGGATATCCGCAACCGACTGCCCGGCCGCGGGGTCTGGATCACGGCCCGGCGGGAGACTCTGCGGCAGGCGATCGAGCGCAAGGTCTTCACTCGGCATTTCCGCCAGCCGGTCATTGCGACGACTGACCTGATCGACAGGACGGCTGACCTGCTCCGTCAGGATGCCCTGCAGATGCTCGCGCTCTGCAACAAGGCCGGAGCGGTGACGTCCGGCTTCGCCAAGATCGAGGGAATGCGGCCGCCTTTTCTTGCGCTGGTCCAGGCAAGGGATGGGTCCGACGCCGAGAAGCTCCGTCTCCAGGGGCTCTGCCGGGGCCGCGGACCCCGCCGGACCGACCCAAAAGTGATTCTTGCCTTTGCTTCCGACGAATTAGGTCTGTCCATAGGGCGTGAACATGTGATACATGCGGCGCTCTCGGTTCATGATGCAGCGTCCGTTTTTGTCGAAAGGGCGCTGAGGTTCATTGAATTTCAGGCGCATGGCCCGGCGGTTCCGCAAGCGGTTCCGGATGCCGGCCCTCACGGCGTTCCGGCATCTCCCTTGCAGGATGAAGGCGGTGCCACGCCGGATCCCAGTTCGCTGGGTGCATCAAGCGGAACCGGGAACCCGCCGGCCCGGGGATGACCCGGGCAGGCAAAACGGCAGATCGATCGTCGAGGATTGCGACACGAATGAGTGAGAATAACGGCACGGGCGACAAGACGCTCTCGGTATCGAAGACGCTTTCGCTGAAGCGTCCCGTGGAGCAGGGCGTCGTCAAGCAAAGCTTCTCCCATGGTCGGACGAAATCCGTCGTGGTCGAGACCGTCAAGCGTCGTCCCGGCGGCGGCTTCGAACCGCGGGAAACCAAGCCTCCGGTTGTCGAGACCAAGAGCGCCCCGCCGGCACCGCAGCGGCCGGCCGTCGAGGCCAAGGCGAATGCGGTCCGGCTCGGGCTCGGCTCGTCGCAGCAGCGCACGCTCACCGACGATGAGCGCGATGCCCGGGCGCAGGTCCTCCAGGAGGCTCGCCGCCGCGAGGAGGAGGATCGCCGTCGCCAGGATGAAGAACGCCGTGAGCGTGAGGAGCGCGATCGTGCTGCGGCGGAAGCCCGTCGCCGCGAGGAAGAAGAGCGCCGCCGCGCCGATGAGGCCGCGAGCCAGGCCGCTGCGCCGAAGGTCGAGCCGGTAGCCGCTCCGGCGCCGGTTGTTGCGGCGCCTGCCCCTGCGTCGGTTTCACCGCAGGCGGCCGCTCCGGCGCCCCAGCCGGTGGCCCCCGCCCTGGAAACCCGCCGTTACGAGCCCCGCCCGGCTCCGGGCATGCGCCAGGATTCGGGCATGCGTCAGGACCAGCCGCGCTCGGGGGCGCCTGCCCGTGATTTCGGCACCCGCCCGCCGCGCCTTGATGGCCCGCGGTTTGGACGCCCGGCTGAAGGCGGCGAGCGTCGCCCGCAGGATGGTGCCCCGCGTGAAGGCGGGTTCCGTCGTGAGGGGGGCCCTCCGCGGGACGGCATCCGTCGTGATGGTCCCCGGCCGGAGGGCCAGCGTTTCGAGGGCAACCGTCCGCAGGGCGAGCGCCCGGCCGGAACGGTCCGCCTCGGCTTCGCGCCCCGGCCGGGCCAGGCGCCTGCCCCGGGCTCACGCCCGCCGGGTGGCCGTCCGCCGATCGGTGGCGCAGCCCCGATCGAGGAACTGGAGAACATGCGTCCCAAGCGCGAAGTCGGCAATGTGCCGCCCCGCGCGCCTCGGCCCGATGAGGACGAGGAAGGCCGCGTGCGTCGTGGCAGCGGCGTCAAGGTGCCCGCCCCGGCCAAGCCGGAGCGCACCAAGGGTGCCGCCGAGAAGTCGCGTGGCCGCCTGACCGTTACCTCCGTGACATCGGACGAGGACGAGCGTCAGCGCTCGGTGGCCGCCTTCAAGCGCCGTGTGCAGCGCATGAAGGGCATGGCCAATAACGAGCCCAAGGAAAAGATCATCCGTGAAGTCGTCATTCCGGAAACGATCACCATTCAGGAACTGGCGAACCGCATGTCGGAGCGCGCGGTGGATGTCATCCGTTTCCTGATGAAGCAGGGCCAGATGCACAAGATCACCGATGTGATCGACGCGGATACGGCCCAGCTCGTCGCCGAGGATCTCGGCCATACCGTGAAGCGCGTCGCCGAGGCGGATGTCGAGGAGGGTCTCTTCGATACGCCGGACGATGATGACACCATGGTCTACCGCGCCCCGGTCGTCACGATCATGGGCCATGTCGACCACGGCAAGACCTCGCTGCTCGACTCCATCCGCCAGACCAATGTGGTCTCCGGCGAAGCGGGCGGCATTACCCAGCATATCGGGGCCTATCAGGTCACCAGCCCGCTGGGTGGCAAGATCACCTTCATCGACACGCCGGGCCATGCGGCCTTCACCGCCATGCGCGCCCGTGGCGCCAAGGTGACGGATATCGTCATTCTGGTTGTCGCTGCCGATGACGGCGTGATGCCGCAGACGATCGAGGCCATCAACCACGCCAAGGCTGCCAAGGTGCCGATGATCGTGGCGATCAACAAGATCGACAAGCCGGAAGCCAAGCCCGAGCGTGTCCGCACGGAACTGCTCCAGCACGATGTGCAGGTCGAGAGCATGGGCGGCGACACGCTGGAAATCGAGGTTTCCGCCAAGCAGAAGCTCAATCTCGACAAGCTGCTGGAAATCATCCAGCTGCAGGCCGAAGTGCTCGAGCTCCGGGCAAACCCGGAACGGGCCGCCGAAGGCTCCGTCATCGAAGCGAAGCTCGATCGCGGTCGTGGCCCCGTCGCCACGGTGCTGGTCCAGCGCGGCACGCTGCGCACCGGCGATATCGTCGTGGCCGGCGCCCAGTGGGGTCGTGTCCGTGCCCTGATCAACGACAAGGGCGAGAACGTGGCCGAAGCCGGCCCGTCCCTGCCGGTCGAGATCCTCGGCTTCCAGGGTGCGCCGGAAGCGGGTGACCGGGTGGCCGTGGTCGAGAGTGAGGCCCGTGCCCGCGAGATCACGAATTATCGCGAGCGCCAGAAGCGGGATCAGGCCGCCGCCCGCGGGTCGGGCCAGTCGCGCAGCCTGGTCGACATGATGAAGCAGGCCAAGGATGCTGCGGGCCGCAAGGAATTCCCGCTGGTCATCAAGGGCGACGTGCAGGGCTCGGTCGAAGCCATCGCGGCCTCGGTCGAGAAGCTCGGCAATGATGAAGTCCGCGCCCGCGTGCTCCATACGGGCGTCGGCGGCATCACCGAATCCGACATCACCCTCGCCAATGCCACCGGCGCTGTGGTGCTGGCCTTCAATGTGCGTGCGCACAAGGAAGCCCGGGAATCCGCCGAGCGGGCTGGCGTGGAGATCCGCTACTACAACATCATCTACGACCTGGTGGATGACGTGAAGGCGGCGATGTCCGGCCTGCTGGCCCCGACCCTGCGCGAGACGATGCTCGGCAATGCCGAGATCAAGCAGGTCTTCAACATCACCAAGGTCGGCAATATCGCGGGCTGTATCGTCACCGACGGCAAGGTCGAGCGCGGGGCCAAGGTGCGCCTGATCCGTGATAGTGTCGTGGTCCATGAGGGCACGCTGAAGACGCTGAAGCGCTTCAAGGACGAGGTGAAGGAAGTCCAGTCCGGCCAGGAATGCGGCATGGCCTTCGCCAATTACGAGGACATGCGCGCGGGCGATATCATCGAATGCTTCCGCGTCGAGGAAATCCAGCGCTCGCTGTGACCTTTCGGGCCTCTTGAATCTATGGGAGGCCGGGCTGACCCGGCCTTTCTCTTTTGGAGCGGAACATGGTTCGTCCCAATCCCAATCCCGGCCAGCCCTCGCAGCGCCAACTCCGTGTCGGCGAGCAGGTCCGCCATGTCCTGGCGGAAGTGCTGGCGCGCGGCGATATCCATGATCCGGAACTCTCCGGCATGCTGATTTCCGTGCTGGAAGTGCGCATGTCGCCGGATCTGCGCCACGGCACCGTGCTGGTCATGCCCTTGGGCGGCAAGGCCGTCCTCGGCGAGGCTGGCGAGGCCGAGGCCGTGGCCGCGCTCAACCGCAACGCGAAGGAGCTTCGCCTCGAAGTCTCCCGCCGCCTGCGCGAGCTGAAATATTCCCCCGAACTGCGATTCCGTGTCGATGACCGCTATGACGAGGCGGCCCGGATCGAGAAGATCTTCCACGATGACCGCGTCCGCCGCGACCTTGCCGCCGGCGACGACAAGAAAACCGAGACGGAATGACCGAAACCCTTTCCCCCCCGGGCCAGCGCCCGAAAAAGCGCGATGTCCATGGCTGGCTGATCCTCGACAAGCCGGTCGGCATGACCTCGACCCATGCCGTCGCCATTGTGAAACGCGTCTTCCGCGCAAAGAAGGCCGGCCATGCCGGCACGCTCGACCCGCTGGCCTCCGGCTGCCTGCCGATCGCCCTCGGCGAGGCGACGAAAACCGTCCCCTACGTCATGGATGGCAAGAAGGCCTATCGCTTCACCGTGACCTGGGGCATCGAGACGACGACCGACGATACCGAGGGCAAGCCGGCCCGCACGTCCGATCTTCGCCCCACGCAGGCCGAAGTGGCGGCGATGCTGCCGCGCTTTACCGGCGCGATCCTGCAGGTGCCGCCGAAATTCTCGGCCATCAAGGTCGATGGCGAGCGCGCCTATGATCTCGCCCGCGACGGTGAGGAGGTCGAGCTCGAGGCCCGCGAGGTGCTGATCGACAGTCTCGCCATCGTCGCCCATGACGGCAACTCGACCACGCTCGAGGCGGAATGCGGCAAAGGCACCTATGTCCGGGCCATTGCCCGCGATCTTGGCCGTGCGCTGGGCTGTTTCGGCCATGTCACGGCCTTGCGCCGCACCCGCGTCGGCCCTTTCCTCGAGCAGGAATTCATCCCGGCCGAGGATCTGACCCGCACGCTGGACGATCCTGCCGAGCAGGAGGCCCATATTGCCGCCCTGCTCTCGCCGGTCGATCGCGGCCTTGCCGAACTGTCCGAGCTCCAGGTCTCGCGCCATGATGCTGCCCGTCTCAAGCGCGGCCAGAGCGTCATCCTGCGCGGGCGCGACGCGCCGACAATCCTCGGCCATGTCGCCGTTGTGGCTGGCCATGAGCTGATCGCGATCGGTGAAATCGACAAGGGCGAGCTGCGCCCGCACCGCGTGTTCAATCTCTCCTGACGTTCTGGCCGGTCTTTTCGCTGGCTTTTCATGAATTTCCTGCTATGCACGCGGCCATGGCAGTGACAGCGTTCCTGCCATGACGCTTTGTATGCGTCTGACCTGACCCTGCTGGACGACATCCCGGCCGGGCCGTTTCTCGAACCTCATGGAGGCATCCGATGTCGATCACAGCCGAGCGCAAGTCTGCGCTGATTTCCGACTATGCGACCAAGGCGGGCGATACCGGCTCGCCGGAAGTGCAGGTGGCCATCCTGACGAGCCGTATCTCGACACTGACCGAGCACTTCAAGACGCACAAGAAGGACAACCATTCGCGCCGCGGGCTGCTCAAGCTCGTGTCGCAGCGTCGTTCGCTCCTTGATTATCTCAAGAAGAAGGACGAGGCCCGCTACAGGACGCTGATCGAGCGTCTCGGCATCCGCCGCTAAGCGGGCAACCGAACGGGCAGGGGCGCCAGCCGCCTCTGCTCGCGTCGGACCGGCAGGGGCCGGCCCGGCGCGGGAAACAGGCGAAGGCCATGGCAGGATCGCCGGACGCTTCGGGCCCGAAGGCCTCGGGAAGCGTCCCGCCGTCTTGCTCATGGATTCGAAGGGTTTCCCAGCAACCTTTGAAACCACGCGCGTCGCGGCTTCGGGCCGGGCAGATGCGCGCTACCGGCGCAGCAGCCCTCCGGCGCGCGCCTGAACAGGACAGACCATGTTTGATATCCAACGCAAGACCATCCAGTGGGGCGGCCGCACCCTGACGCTCGAGACGGGCCGCATTGCCCGCCAGGCTGATGGCGCCGTCCTCGCTACCTATGGCGAGACCACCGTTCTCGCCACCGTCGTGTCGGCGAAGGAGCCGAAGCCGGGCATCGACTTCTTCCCGCTCACCGTGAATTATCAGGAAAAGGCCTTCGCGGCCGGCCGGATTCCCGGCGGCTATTTCAAGCGCGAAGGGCGCCCTTCGGAAAAGGAAACGCTGGTTTCCCGCCTGATCGACCGCCCGATCCGCCCGCTTTTCGTTGACGGCTACCGCAACGAGACGCAGGTCGTCGTGACCGTTCTGAGCCACGATCTCGAGAATGATCCGGATGTCGTCTCGATGGTGGCCGCCTCGGCCGCGCTCACCCTCTCGGGCGTGCCCTTCATGGGCCCGGTCGGTGGCGCCCGCGTCGGCTATATCAACGGCGAATACGTGCTGAACCCCACGCTCGACCAGATGAAGGACACGGTCCTCGATCTCGTCGTGGCCGGCACTGCCGATGCCGTGCTGATGGTGGAATCCGAAGCGCAGCAGCTCTCCGAGGAAGTGATGCTCGGCGCTGTGATGTTCGGCCATGCCGGTTTCCAGCCGGTGATCGACGCGATCATCGGCCTGGCCGAGAAGGCCGCCAAGGAGCCGCGCGACTACACCCCGACCGATCTCTCGCATATCGAGAAGGCCGTGCTCGAGGTCGCCGAGGCCGATCTCCGCGAAGCCTACAAGATCATTGACAAGCAGGGCCGCTACAAGGCGGTCGATGCTGCCAAGGCGAAAGTCTTTGCCGCACTCGCGCCGGAAGGTGGCGAAGCGAAGTTCGACAAGGAACAGCTCAAGACCGTGTTCAAGGAAGTCCAGGCCAAGATCGTGCGCTGGAACATCCTCGACACCAAGAGCCGCATCGATGGCCGCGGCCTGACCGATGTCCGCCAGATCGTCTCGGAAGTCGGCATGCTGCCGCGGACCCATGGTTCGGCGCTTTTCACCCGCGGCGAGACTCAGGCCCTTGTGGTCGCGACGCTCGGCACCGGCGATGACGAGCAGTTCATCGACGAGCTGGAAGGCACCCGCAAGGAACGCTTCCTGCTGCATTACAACTTCCCGCCCTATTCCGTCGGTGAAACCGGCCGCATGGGCTCGCCCGGCCGCCGCGAGATCGGCCACGGCAAGCTCGCCTGGCGCGCGCTGCACCCGATGCTGCCGGCCCAGCACGAATTCCCCTACACGATGCGCATTGTCTCGGAGATCACCGAGTCGAACGGCTCCTCGTCGATGGCGACCGTCTGCGGCTCGAGCCTTGCGATGATGGATGCCGGCGTGCCGCTGAAGGCGCCGGTGGCCGGCATTGCCATGGGTTTGATCCTCGAGGGCGATCGTTTCGCCGTCCTGTCGGACATCCTGGGCGACGAGGATCATCTCGGCGACATGGACTTCAAGGTCGCGGGCACCGAGAACGGCATCACCGCGCTGCAGATGGACATCAAGATCGCCGGGATCACCGAGGAGATCATGAAGGTCGCGCTGTCGCAGGCCAAGGGCGGGCGCATGCACATCCTGGGCAAGATGGCGGAAGCCCTCACCCAGCCGCGTGGCCAGCTCGGCCAGTACGCCCCGCGCATCGAGACCATCAAGATCAACCCGGACAAGATCCGCGAAGTCATCGGCTCCGGCGGCAAGGTGATCCGCGAGATCACCGAGAAGACCGGCACCAAGATCGACATTCAGGATGACGGCACGATCAAGGTCGCCTCGTCGGAAGGCGAGAAGATCAAGGCCGCGATCAACTGGATCAAGTCGATCGCCTCGGATCCGGAAGTCGGCCAGATCTATGACGGCACGGTTGTGAAAACGACCGATTTCGGCGCCTTCGTGAACTTCTTCGGCGCGCGCGACGGACTGGTCCATATCTCCCAGCTCGCCCCGCGCAAGGTCGCCAAGACCACCGATGTCGTCAAAGAAGGCGACAAGGTGAAGGTGAAGTTCCTCGGCTTCGACGAGCGCGGCAAGACCAAGCTCTCGATGAAGATCGTTGACCAGGAAACCGGCGAGGATCTCGAAGCCAAGCAAAAGGCCGAGCGCGATGCCGCCCGTGCCGCCGAAGGCTCCGCCGAGTAAGCGCTCTCCCGGAGAGCCATGAATCAGGGCCGCGCCGCAAGCGCGGCCCTTTTCGTTGGCGACGGCCTGGCCTTCAGCCCCGAATCGCGGCGAGAATCTCCGCCGTGCTGGCCACCGTCGCGAATTCGTTGCGCAAGGTGGCGAGATGGAAGCGATGGATCTCCGCCGCCGGCAGGACGGCGCCGTCAAGGTCCTTCTGTTCGAAGGCGGCGCAGGCATCGCCGGCGACGATCATCCGCCAGCCGAGATTGTTGCCTGTCCGCACCGTCGTCGAGACGCACATGTCGGTCGAGATGCCGAAGGCGAGGACGGCGTCTGCCCCGAGCCGCTTCAGGCGCAGGTCAAGATCGGTGTTGAGGAAGGCCGAGTTGACCGATTTCGTCACCAGCGCCTCGCCTTCGACCGGCGAGAAGCCGGGTCGGAGCGCATTGCCGGGATCCTCCGGGCGGAAGCAGGAGCCCGGTTCGGCGGAATCATGCCGGACATGGAGGATCGGCCAGCCTTTCGCGCGCCAGGCGGCAATGAGGGCCAGCGCGTTGCGGTCAAAGCCGGGCTGGCCGAGCGGCGGCATGCGCGGGCTGAAAAAGCCCTCCTGGAAATCGATGGGGAGAAGAACAGTCCGGGGAGAGAGCGCCAGCATACGGCCTCCGGTTTCTAGTGATCCCCTCTGATCCTCGCTATAAGCCCCGCCGTCGAGCCGTCAAGCGACCCGAGGTTGCGGCCGCTCGCCAGCGGTTCCGCCAGTTGCGTCGCCAGTTCCTTGCCCAGTTCCACGCCCCATTGGTCGAAGGCATTGATCCCGTAGATCGTGGCCTCGACAAAGACCCGGTGTTCGTAAAGTGCGATCAGCCTCCCCAGCGTGTAGGGATCGAGCTTGCGGTAGAGCAGGGTGATGGAGGGGCGGTCCCCGGGGAAAACGCGGTGCGGGTTCCCCTTCGCTTCGGCCAGGCTGCGCCCGACCATCAGGGCCTGCGACTGCGCGAGGCAATTGGCCACCAGCAGCTGGTGGTGGTGGGTGTAGGCCGGCTCGTGCCCTTCGATCGCAAGCAGGAACTCGACCGGGATGACATCGGTGCCTTGGTGCAGCAGCTGGAAAAAGGCGTGCTGCCCGTTCGTGCCCGGCTCGCCCCAGACGATGGGGCCCGTCACCCCCTCCACCGCCAGGCCATCCTTCCGGACCGACTTGCCGTTCGACTCCATGTCAAGCTGCTGCAGATAGGCCGGAAACCGGTGCAGCCGTTGGTCATAGGGAATGATGGCGCGGCTGGCATGGCCCCAGACACGGCGATGCCAGACGCCGATCAGGCCCAGCAGGGCCGGCAGGTTGTGGCGCAGCGGGGCCGATTCGAAATGCCGGTCCATCGCCTCTGCCCCGGCAAGGAAGGCGCTGAACCGCGCCGGACCGATCGCGATCATCAGCGGGAGCCCGATCGAGGACCAGATTGAATACCGCCCGCCGACCCAGTCCCAGAAACCGAAAGCCCGCTCGGGCGGGATGCCGAAGGCGGCAACCTTGTCGAGCGCGGTCGAGACGGCCGCGAAATGCTGGCCGATCGCCGCCTCGCCAAGGGCCGCGGCCATCCATTCGCGTGCCGAGCGGGCGTTGGTCATGGTCTCGATCGTGGTGAAGGTTTTCGAGGCCACGATGACCAGCGTGCGCGCCGGTTCGAGCCTGCGCAGCGTGTCGGCCAGATGAGCGCCGTCGACATTCGAGACGAAATGCACCGTCGGCCCATCATGATAGGGGCGCAGGGCCTCGACTGCCATGGCCGGGCCAAGATCGGAGCCACCGATCCCGATATTGACGATATCGGTGAACGGCGCGCCGGTGATGGAAGCAATGCTGCCGTTCCGGACGCCCTCGGCAAAGCGGAAACAGGCCTGCCGCGTGGCCAGGACATCGGGCATCACGTCGGCGCCCCCCGTCAGCCGCGTTCCCTCATGCTGCCGGAGGGCAACATGCAGGACAGCCCGACCCTCTGTCTCGTTGATCGGCTCGCCGGCGAACATGGCCTGCCGCGCCTGGGCGAGGCCGGCATGATGGGCCAGCGTGACAAGGCTCGTCATCGCCGCCTCGTCGACCCGGCATTTCGACAGGTCGAGCAGCATGTCCTCAAACACGGCGGCAAAACGGACGAACCGTTCCGAATCCCGGGTGAAGAGGTCGGTTGTCCGGTCCTGAGCGAGGCGGGCCTTGTGGGCGTCGAGATCAGCCCAGCAGGCGGCGAGAGAATCAGTCATGGTCAGCGGCTTTCCAGGATATCGGAGAGGCGGAACCGGGCGATTTTCCCGATCTCGTCGAGGGCGGTGGCGAATTCTGTGGCCGGATCATGCCCGATCCGCCGTTCGAATGCGGCGCGGATCGTCGTTTTGTTCTGGCCCTTCACCGCCATGATGAAGGGGAAGCCGAACCGCTCGAGATAGGCCGAATTCAGGGCGGTGAAGGCAGAAAGTTCGTCTGGCGTAAGCCGGTCGAGCCCGGCCGAGGCCTGTTCCTGCGTCGATTCCGGGGTGAGTTCCCCCGCGAGCGCAAGGCGTCCGGCAAGGTCCGGATGGGCGCGGATCAGGGCTTCCTGCTGCGCGCGGCTGCCAGCCTGCATGGCCCGGACCATGGCGGCGTGCAAACCGTCCAGTGTATCGCAGCGCGGCTCAAGCCCGTTGGCAAACGCCGCCTCGGCCACCCAGGGCGAATGCTCGAACACCCCGCCGAACCGTGCCACGAAGAGCGGCCGTGACAGCGTGGAGGGCCGCCAGCCGCCGGCGGGCGGATGGTTCATCACCCAATGCCGCGCGATGTCGAGCCGGGTCGCTACCCAGACGCCCTCATGATCCAGCACGTAATCAAGAAACCGCGCCAAGGCGGCGGCCCGGCCCGGCCGGCCGACCAGCCGGCAATGCAGGCCGATCGACATCATCTTCGGCACGGTCTCGCCCTCGGCATGGAGCAGGTCGAAACTGTCCTTGAGATAGCTGAAGAACTGGTCGCCGCTGTTGAAGCCCTGCGGTGTGGCAAACCGCATGTCATTCGCATCGAGCGTGTAGGGTACGATCAGGAACGGCCCTTCCCCGCCGCGGCCATTCGGCCCGCTGACCCAGTAGGGCAGCTCGTCGGCATAGCTGTCGGCCGAATAGAGAAAGCCGCCCTCCGCCATGGTCAGCCGGAGCGTCTGCGCCGAAGTGCGCCCCTGATACATGCCGAGCGGCCGCTCGCCCGTCATGCCCAGCTGGATCCGCACCGCCTCGGCGATGTGGTGGGCCTCATCCTCAGGCGCGAAATCGCGGTAATCGATCCATTTCAGGCCATGCGTGGCGATCTCCCACCCGGCTTCCGCCATCGCGCGCACGGCCTCCGGATGCCGGGCCATGGCGCTGGCAACGCCGAACACCGTGACGGGCATGCCGCGTTCGGTGAACATCCGGTAAAGCCGCCAGAATCCGGAACGCGACCCATATTCGTAGATCGATTCCATGTTCATGTGCCGCTGCCCTGGCCAGGGCAGCGCGCCGACAATCTCGGACAGGAAGGCCTCGGAGGCTGCATCGCCATGGAGAATGCAGTTCTCGCCGCCTTCCTCGTAGTTGATGACGAACTGGATGGCGACCCGCGCCCCGCCTGGCCAGCGCGCATGCGGCGGCCGCCTGCCATAGCCGATCAGGTCGCGCGGATAGGTTCCGTCTCCGGCCATGATCTCAGCTCCCGCGATAGGTGGAATAGGCATAGGGCGAGCAGAGCAGCGGCACGTGATAATGTCCGTCCGGCTCCGCCATGCCGAAATGCAGCGGCACGATGTCAAGGAAAGGCGGATCGGGCAGGGTTACGCCCCGTCCACGGAAGTAGGCAGCGACATGAAAGCGGAGCTGGAACGCCCCCGTCCGGAAGGCGGCGCCGGACAGAACAGGCGCGTCCGTGCGGCCATCGGCATTCGTAACCAGATCCGCGATCTTGTCCCAGCCGCCGCCGGCCCGCGCTTCCAGAACCTCGATGCGCATTCCCGCAGCCGGGCAACCATGCGCTGTATCAAGGACATGTGTAGAAAGGCGCCCCATCGTGAATCACTCCTGACAAACAGACCAAAGGGTAAAGAGCGCCTTCGGGCATCGCAAGCGAGCGGATGGATGATGCGCTATGCGAACTTCGTGCGGCAGGCAGAGCCGGCACCGGTTTTCCGGATTTACAAACCCGGAAGGCGCCGACCATGATCCTGCCGATCGGAGACGTGCCATGAGCCGAAAAGAAACCGGGACGAAAACCCGCCGGGGCGTGCTGGGCGATGCCCATGTCGACCGCGCGAATGCCAATACCACCCCGTTTGACGCGCCGTTCCAGGACTTCATCACCGAAGGGGCCTGGGGCACGGTCTGGGCCGGGGATCACCTGACCCGCCGCGAACGCTCGATGATCACCATCGCCCTGCTGGCGGCCCTCGGCCATCACGATGAGGTGGCGATGCATGTGCGCGCCACCGCCAATACCGGCGCCACGATGGAGGATGTCCGCGAGGCACTGATGCATGTCGCTGTCTATGCCGGCGTTCCCGCCGCCAATACCGCCTTCAAGATTGCCAAGCAGACCTATGCCGCCATGGCGGCAGAAGCCAAGCCGGCCTGAGACCGGCCGGAAAGACACGACAGGAAACGCGACATGACGGATTATATGCGCCGTGACAGGAGCTGGCACCCGCCGGCCTATACGCCCGGTTACAAGACCTCGGTGCTGCGCTCGCCGAAATGCGCCCTGCTCTCGCTGGACCAGGGGCCGGCCGAGAAATCCGGCCCGGTCTTCAAGGCCGATATGCTGCACGAACTCGACAATGACCTGATCCGCAACTACGCCGCCGCGACCGGCTCGCAGGGCGAGGCGATCGGGGAGCGGATCATCGTCCATGGCCGCGTGATGGACGAGACCGGCCGGCCGGTGCCGCGCACCCTGCTCGAGGTCTGGCAGGCCAATGCCGGCGGCCGCTACCGCCACCGGAATGACCGCTATCTCGCCCCGCTCGATCCGAATTTCGGGGGTTGCGGCCGCTGCATGAGCGATGACGAGGGCCGTTATTTCTTCCGCACCGTCAAGCCGGGCCCCTATCCCTGGCCGAACCACGGCTCGGACTGGCGCCCAGCCCATATCCATGTCTCGATTTTCGGCGAGGCCTTCGCGCAGAGGCTGATCACCCAGCTCTATTTCGAGGGCGATCCGCTGATTCCGCTTTGTCCCATTGTCCGGACAATCCGCGATGACCGGGCGATCGAGCAGCTGGTCGCAAAGCTCGATATGGGCGAGATGCGGTCCTTTGACTGCCTCGTCTATCGTTTCGACATCGTG
This sequence comes from Beijerinckiaceae bacterium, assembly GCA_027533425.1. Taxonomy (GTDB): domain Bacteria; phylum Pseudomonadota; class Alphaproteobacteria; order Rhizobiales; family Beijerinckiaceae; genus Rhabdaerophilum. The sequence continues at coordinate 647,195 of JAPZUD010000006.1, forward strand.
CTGCGCGGGCGCCAGCAGACCTTCTTCGAGAACCGTCCGGAGGGCATGTGATGCCTGTTGACTATCTCAAGGAAACCCCGTCCCAGACCGCGGGTCCCTATGTCCATATCGGCTTGCTGCCCGCCCAGGCCGGGTTGGCCATGCGGCATAACGAGGCTCTGAACATCATTGCGGCCGAGGGCGAACGAATTGTCGTCGAAGGCACTGTTTTTGACGGCCTCGGGAATTCGGTCAAGGATGCCCTGATCGAGCTGTGGCAGCCCAATGCCAAAGGCGAGCTTGGCGAAAAGGGCCTCTGGGGCCGTGCCGGCGCCGATCACGAGACCGGCCTCTACCGGTTCGAGACCATTCGACCGCCGGCCCTCCCCTGGCGCAACGGCCAGAGCCAGGCGCCGCATTGCAGCCTTCTGATCTTCGCCCGCGGGATCAACATCCACCTGCATACGCGGATGTATTTCCCCGAAGATGCCGCGCTGCATGCCACCGATCCGGCGCTCCAGCGGGTCGATTCGGCCGCCCGCCGCGCGACTCTGGTGGCTGCGAAACAGGGCCCGGGCCACTATCGCTTTGACATCCGCCTTCAGGGAGAGAATGAAACCGTCTTCTTCGACATGTAGCCGGTTCGTTCGAGCAAACCGGCGGAGGACGGATCCGGATGGCCATCCACACTCTTGAATCGGCTTTGTATGGCGATCTCTTCGACGATGCCGAGCTGCAGCCTTTGCTCAGCGATGCCGCCGAGATCGCCGCGATGATCGCGGCAGAGAAGGCATTGGCCCGTGTGCAGGGCAAGGCGGGGATGATTCCCGCCGAAGCGGCTCTCGCGCTCGAGGCAGCGCTCGATCGGGTGATGATCGATCCGGGCGATCTCCGCGCCGCCACCGCCCGCGATGGTGTCGTGGCTCCCGGCCTTGTGGCAGCCTTGCGCAAGCAGATCGAACCGGACCTCGCACCCTGGCTCCATTGGGGGGCCACCTCGCAGGACATTGCCGATGTTGCCCTGGTGCTGCGGCTCCGCGCGGTGATCGACCTGTTCGATTCCCGCCTCGAGCGCCTTGTTGCAGCCTTGGCCGAACTCGCCCGTGCCCACCGCGAGACGCCCTGTCTCGCCCGGACGCGGACCCAGATCGCCGCGCCGACCCTGTTTGGCCTCCGCGTGGCAAACTGGCTCCAGCCCCTGCAGCGCCATCGCCAGCGCCTGCGCGAGATCCGGCCCCGGCTGCTGGTGGTCCAGCTCGGCGGGGCGGCCGGCAATCTCTCCGCGTTCGGGCCGCGCGGGCTCGAGATCATGGATGCCCTGGCCGACGATCTCGGTCTCGGCCGGGCGGAACCCTGGCATGGCGGGCGCGACCGGATTGTCGAATTCGGCCTGCTGCTGCTGCTGATCGCCACTTCGATCGGCCGGATCGGCGCCGATCTCGTCAGCCTCGCGCAGTCCGAAACCGGCGAACTCGGCTTCGAGGGCGCGGGCGGCTCCTCCACCCTGCCGCAGAAGCAGAATCCGGTGATCGCCGAGGTGCTTGTGGCGCTTGGCCGGGCAGCGGCGGGGCAGGGCTCGGGCCTGCCCCATGCCGCCCTTCACGCCACCGAACGCGATGGGGCTGCCTGGACACTGGAATGGCTGACCCTGCCGCCCCTGATGGCGACGACCGGCGCTGCCCTTCGCCTCGCGCAGGAGGCGATCGAGAGGCTCCGCATCGATACCGGCCGTATGGCGGCCAATCTGGCGGCGACCCGTGAACTCGTCATGGCGGAAGCCGCGACCTTTGCGCTGGCAGCGGCCTCCGACCGGAACCAGGCGGCCGCGATCGTGCGCGAGGGGATCCAGGCCATGGCCCAGGATACCCGTCCGCTGCTGGCGGTGCTCGAAGAGCGCTCGCCGGTGATTGTCGACTGGGAGGCCCTGCGGGACCCGCTGAACCAGCTCGAGCCGGCGAGGATGCTGATTGACAGGATCCTCGCCGGCCTCGACAGCTGAACCTCAGGCAATCGGCTTGAGGTTGCGCTCGATCTCGGCGCGCTTTTTCTCGAGGAAGGGCGGCAGGGACAGGCTCTCGCCCATGCTCTCTTTTGGCTCGTCCGTAGCGAAGCCCGGCCCGTCCGTCGCGATCTCGATCAGGATGCCGTTGGGCTCCCGCACGTAGAGCGACCGGAAATAGAACCGGTCCACCGGGCCGGAGGAGGGCAGGCCGAGCTGCTTGTAGCGGTCGACCCAATAGGCATATTCCTGCTCGTCCCGTGCCCGGAAGGCCACGTGATGCACGCCGCCGGCGCCTTGCCGGGCAGTCGGCGCACCCGGCTCGATCGCGACGTGGAATTCCGCACCCGGCCCGCCTTCGCCCATCGCGAAGACCACGACCTCGGTCCCGTCCGTCCGGGCATAGCTCCGCTCCCGCCGCATCTCGTAAAGCAGCGTCAGGAAACGTTCGGTCGGCGTGATATCCGGCACGCTGATCTCGATCGGACCGAGGCCGCGGATCTGGTGCCCGGCTGGGACCGGGCTCCTCGACCACGGGAAGGCCTCGCCGGCCCCGCCATCCACGACGAGGCGGAAGCGCTGGCCCTCGTGATCCTCGAAATCGAGCGAGGCGCGCCCGTCCAGGACATGGATCGCGCCATGCCGGACCTTGTGTGCCTCGAACCGGGCCTCCCAGTAGGCGAGGCTCGCCTCGTCGCCAACGCGGAAGCCGGTCCGCGTGATCGAATGCGTGCCGCGCCGTTCCGGCGGGACAGGCCATTCGAAGAAGGTCAGGTCGGTGCCGGGCGTCGCCTCGCCATCGGCATAGAACAGGTGATAGGCCGAGACATCGTCCTGGTTGACGGTCTTCTTCACCAGCCGCAGCCCGAGGATCTCGGTGTAGAATCGGTGATTGGCCCGGGCATCGGCCGTGATGGCGGTGAGGTGATGGATGCCATGCAGTTGCATCGGGAACTCCTGGGGGATGACCCCGCATTCATTGCGTTGACGCATATATAGTCCGGCGACCTGGATAATCCATTGCATAAATACAATTTCACTTTGGGAGTCGGGTTCGGACTCCTGCAATTTGGCAAGGAAGGGATTTTCAACTAAGGACAGCTATCTCCCTTGCTGCATCCCCTTGGAATATCACAGATGACCATTCGCGTGCATCGCGGCGACCTCGCCAAGCCCATCCCCTCCGGCGCCGTCGTGGCGATCGACACCGAGACGCTCGGTCTGGTCCCGCATCGAGACAGGCTCTGCGTCGTCCAGCTTTCCACGGGTGACGGCACCGCCGACGTGATCCAGATTGCGCCGGGGCAGAAATCCGCGCCCAACCTTGTGGCCATGCTGTCGGACCCGCGCACGCTGAAACTCTTCCATTTCGCGCGCTTTGACCTGGCGGTGCTGCGCCTGACCTTCGGCGTGATGCCCTCGCCGGTCTATTGCACCAAGATCGCCTCGCGACTGACGCGCACCTACACCGACCGGCATGGCCTGAAAGACATCACCCGGGAACTGCTTGGCGTCGAACTGTCCAAGCAGCAGCAATCCTCCGACTGGGCCGCCGAGACCCTCACGGATGCCCAATTGGCCTATGCGGCCTCGGATGTGCTCTATCTCCACGGCCTCAAGGCGAAGTTCGATACCATGCTGGCACGCGAGAACCGCATGGCTCTGGCGCAATCCTGCTTCGACTTTCTCCCGACCCGGTCCCAGCTGGATCTGGATGGCTGGCCGGAAACGGATATCTTCGCGCATAGCTGAGGCGGGCCGACAAGAAATTGGCGTGTTTGTTCCTCATATCCTCGGGCAACGACAAAAGGTGAAGGACGGCGGCAGGCCATGGCCATGACAGGCGGCATAGCAACAGGACGGGAAGCGGGCCGGTTTGGCCGCTGGCTCGCCCCGGCTGCCGAGTCCGACCTTCCGCCGCATCTGCAGGATCACCCCGCCTTCCGCGCTGCAGCGCGCCATTCCCGCCGCGTCCGGTTCTGGCGCCGGACAATCCCCGTTCTGGCCTTCCTGACGATCCTATTCCTGGTGGTCCGGACAGTGGCCGGCATCCTGGCCGTCCCTGACGTTTCGACCGACACGGTCGGCATCCAGGGCCGCAAGATCGTGATGGAGAAGCCGCGCCTGTCCGGCTTCAAGCGCGATGGCAGCTCCTATGAGCTGAATGCCACCACCGCCACGCAGGATATCAAGACCCCGAACATGGTCGAGCTCGACGGCCTCAAGGCCCGGCTGCAGACCGGAAAAGAGGGCTGGGCCGATCTCGCCGGTGCGCGCGGCACATATGACAGCAAGGGCGAGAAGCTTGATGTCGATGGCGGGGTCTCGGTCCGCACCGAAACGGGCATGGACGCCCGCCTGAAGGATGCCCAGATCGATTTCCGCTCGGGGCTGATCGTCACCGACAAGCCTGTCGAGGTGAAGACCAATCAAGGAGATGTGGCCGCTGACCGCATGCAGGTTCACGAGAACGGGCGCAAGCTGGTCTTCGAGGGCCGCGTCCGCAGCATCTTCGTCAATCCCGGTTCCTCGTCCGGGCCGGACAAGCAGGAGACCGGAGCCCCCGCGCCCGGCAAGGACCCATGATGATCGACATGTTTCGCAAGGCAGCGCTCGGCGCGGCCGTGATGGTCATTGCTGCCGCCGCCCCTGCCTTGGCGCAGAAGGCGAAGAGCGGCACCGGCGCACCCTTCGCCGGGTTCGGCTCCAGCTCGAAGGAGCCGATCAGGATCGATTCCAACCGCCTCGAGGTCTTCGACAAGGAGAACCGCGCGGTCTATTCCGGCGATGTCGTGGTCGTGCAGGGGCAGACGACGGTCCGCTCGTCACAGATGATTGTCCATTACATCACCAACAAGAGTGCGGGCGGCAGCAGCCAGGCGGCACCGGCGGGCCAGAATTCGATCCGCAAGATCGATTTCGAAGGTCCGGTCAGCGTCAGTTCGGGCACGCAGGCCGCCACCGGCAAGTTCATGACCTATGACGCGCAGGCCGAAACCGTGACCCTGACCGGCAATGTCATCATTTCCGATTGTGACAATGTCCAGCGCGGCGAGCGCGCGGTCTATGACGTGAAGACCGGCCGGGCCACGGTCGATGCCGGAGCGAAGGGCCGCGTGCAGGGTGTCTTCACGCCCGGCAGCGACGACAAGAAGAAGGCCGCGGGCGAATGCGGCCCGCGGACGAACTGAGACAGGGGCATTGCCACAGCCCCTCGAAGGCCGGCATAAGCAGGCAATCGGGCGGCAGGGGTAACAGGGGCAGGGCGTGCTGGGCAGATGGCTGAAGCGAAGGCGGGGCACGGCTGGGGACGCGGCGCGTCCGGCTGCGCCCGCCATGCCGGCCGCTCCGACCATCCGTGGCGCGCGGCTTCCGCAGCGGGCCGATGAATCCGGCCGCGACCCCGGCGAGGCCATGCTGGCGGCCTATTCGCTCGGCAAGAGCTATGGCAAGCGGCAGGTCGTCCGCGATGTCAGTCTCAATGTCCGCCGGGGCGAGGCCGTGGGCCTTCTGGGCCCCAACGGCGCCGGGAAGACCACCGTCTTCTATATGATCACCGGCCTTGTCCCGGCCGATCAGGGCCAGATCCAGCTGGACGGGTTCGACATCACCCGCCTGCCGATGTATCGCCGCGCGCGGCTCGGCATCGGCTATCTGCCACAGGAAGCCTCGATCTTCCGTGGCCTGACCGTTGAGGACAATATCCGCGCCGTGCTCGAGATGGTCGAGCCGGACCGGCGCAAGCGCGAGGAGCAGCTTGACGCGCTGCTCGACGAATTCTCGATCACCCGCCTGCGGAAATCGCCGTCGATTGCCCTGTCAGGCGGCGAAAGGCGACGCTGCGAGATTGCCCGCGCCCTGGCTGGCCGCCCGAATTTCATGCTGCTGGACGAGCCCTTTGCCGGGATTGACCCCATCGCCGTCGGCGACATCCAGGACCTTGTGCTCCATCTCAAGGCGCGCGGCATCGGCGTGCTGATCACCGACCACAATGTCCGCGAGACGCTGAGCCTGATCGATCGCGCCTATATCATCCATTCCGGCCAGGTGCTGATGGAAGGCACGCCCGAGGAGATCATCGCTTCACCCGATGTCCGCCGTCTCTATCTCGGCGAGGATTTCCGCCTCTAGCTGCGATTCGGAGCGCGCCGGCAGCGATGCGTTGACGCAGCGCAACATTAACCCAACTTCGCGCTTGCACTTCACGAAGGCACAAGCGAGTGTGCAATATCTGTGCCGATCACGAAGGCGGGTCGATTCGACGCGCCGCACGACAGGGACAGGCAGGCGGTAAAGCGGGATGTCGATCAGTCAAAAACTGATGATGCGCCAGAGCCAGTCTCTGGTCATGACGCCGCAGCTGCTGCAGGCGATCAAGCTCCTTCAGTTCTCCACCGTCGAGCTGCAGGATTACGTCGAGGCCGAGCTCGAGAAGAACCCGCTGCTCGAGCGGGATGGCCGGGCCGACGAAGCACCGATCAGCCAGGAGGAGCGGCCGGATACGACCGCCACGACGGCCGAGCCGGGAGACTGGGCCCGCGAGGACCTGCCTGCCGACCGCGCCACGCTGGAACGCGAGACCGGAACCGATTTCGAGAATGCCTTCCCGGACGAGGCCGTGCCCGACCAGGCCCTGCCCCAGCCGGATTCCCCCTTCTGGAACCTGTCCGGCGGCAGCGGCAAAGGGGCCTCGCTGGATGATGACGATCACAATCTCGAGGCCTATTGCGCCAGCGCAACGACGTTGCACCAGCATCTCGAGAACCAGCTCGGCTGCACCGATACCGACGATCTGACCCGCGTGATCGCCGCTCAGATGATCGACCAGATCGACCAGACCGGATACCTGCTCGAATCGCTTGCCGATATCAGCCAGCGGCTCGGCGTGCCCGAGTCGCGCTGCCAGCTCGCGCTGGAAATCGTGCAAGGTTTCGATCCGGTCGGGGTCGGGGCCCGAAATCTCGCCGAATGCCTCCGGATCCAGCTGCGCGAGAAGGACCGGCTTGACCCCGCCATGGCGGCTCTGGTCGACCATCTCGACCTGTTGGCCAAGCGAGAATTCGGCCAGCTCCGGCGTGTCTGCGGTGTCGACGAGGAAGACCTCGCGGATATGATCGCCGAGATCCGTCGTCTCGATCCCAAGCCAGGCCTTATCTTCGGCGCGAACCCCGTCGATCCGGTCACGCCGGATGTCTTCGTGCGTGCGACACCGGATGGCGGCTGGCAGGTTGACCTGAACTCGGATGCGCTGCCCCGCGTCGTCGCCAACAAGACCTTCTATGCCCGCGTGGCCGGCAAGGGCGCCGAGAAGGAAGTCCGGGCCTTCATCGACGAGGCCTGGACCAACGCGAACTGGATCGTCCGCAGCCTCGAGCAGCGGGCGCGCACCATCCTCAAGGTCGCCAGCGAGATCGTCCGTCAGCAGGATGCGTTCTTCACCTACGGTGTCGCCCATCTCCGGCCGCTCAACCTGAAGATGATTGCGGATGCCGTGTCGCTGCACGAATCGACCATCAGCCGCGTGACCGCCAACAAGTTCATGTCGACGCCGCGCGGCCTGTTCGAAATGAAGTATTTCTTTACCACGGCGATCGCTTCTTCCGATGGTGGCGCCTCCGTTTCCTCCGAGGCCGTGCGATACCGGATCAAGCAATTGATCGATCAGGAAGAAGCGCAGGCCGTGCTCTCCGATGACGCGATCGTCGACAAGTTGCGCGAGATGGGCATCGATATCGCCCGCCGCACTGTGGCAAAATACCGCGAAGGCCTGGGAATCGCCTCGTCTTCCGTGCGTCGGCGCGAGAAGATGGCTGCCTTGCCCCGCAGCCGGGCCGGCTGAACCCTGCCGGTTTTGCCATCAGCCCGCCCGGATTCCGGGCAGCGCGCTGTTGCAGGGCAGCACGGGCTTTCGTTGACTTTGCGCGAAGCCCGGACGTAGCCTCTCCTTCCAGAAGCAGAGGAGGAATCAGGCGCAGCATCCCTCACGGAACCCTGTGGCCGGCCTGGCCACATCGCACCCGAATCGGCTCCCCTCACAGGGGTGGCCCGTCTCTTATTTGAGGTTCAATCCATGGCGATACGTGTTTCCGGCAAGAACATCGATCTCGGCGACGTGCTAAGGGCACAGGCCGAGATTCGGCTCAACGATGCGGTGCGCAAATATGTCGATGCCGGCTATTCGGGCCATGTCACCGTCGCGAAGGACGGGATCGGCTTCAAGACCGAATGCGCTGTCCATTTCGATCACGGGCCGGTCATGCATGTGACCGGCGAAGCCACGGATGCCTACCAGAGCGTCGGAATCGCGGTGGAGCGGATCGCCAAGCAGCTCCGCCGCTTCAAGCGCAAACGGGACCGCCACGGTGCCGACCGCCTCAACGCGGCGGATTTCGCGGGGATGGCGGCGCCCATGGTCAATGGCCATGACGATGCCGAAGATGACGTGATCGAGGTGACGGGTGCCGGTGCAGCCATCATCGCCGAACCTCTCGCCGGCGCGATGCGGCTCTCGATTACCGGTGCCGTTGCCGCCTTCGAAAAGGGAACGGCCCCTGTTCTCGTCTTCCGAAATGCCGGCACCGAGCGGATCAACGTGCTGTACCGGCGCGAGGACGGGCATTACGGCTGGGTTGATATCGGTTGACTTTGCCCCGCCGGGGCCAGGGCCGAGTTGGCTCTGGCCTTCCGGCACGCATTCTGCTTAGAGGGTGCCCATGACGATCACCTCTCTGATCACGCCCGAATCGGTGCTGGCCGGCCTCAAGGGGAACGGCAAGAAGCAGATCCTCCAGGATCTTGCCGGCCATATCGCGCGCGTGGCCGGCCTGAACGAGCGTCTTGTCTTCGAAACGCTGCTCCAGCGCGAGCGGCTGGGCACGACGGCAATCGGGCAGGGCATTGCCATCCCGCATGGCCGCATAGCCGGTCTCGGCCGGCTGGTCGGGTTTTTCGCCCAGCTTGCACGACCGGTCGATTTCGAAGCGCTGGATGGCGAGCCGGTGGACCTCGTCTTCGTGTTGCTTGCGCCCGAGGATGCGGGCGCGGACCATCTCCAGGCCTTGGCGCGGATTGCGCGGCTTTTCCGCGCACCCGGCGTGCCGCAGAAGCTGCGCCAGACGGATGATGCCGCGGCGATCTATGCGATTCTGACTTCGGAGACGACCTCGCGCGCCGCCTGAGCCTGCCCGCGAGGAGGCAGCAGACCGGGGGCGAAGCCATTCATGGCCGGGTGGGACCCCGGGAGCGCTTCGCCTATAAAGGGCTCTCGGTCATCAATGGCTCTTGGTCATTAATGGCTCTTGGCATCGCCCGAGATCTTGTCGGTCAGTGCCATCAGCAATCCCGAACCGACGAAGACGAGATGGATCACGACCAGCCAGATCAGGTCCCGGTCGCTGACATTCTTCACATTCATGAAGGCCTTGAGCACCTGGATCCCGGAAATCGCGACGATCGAGGAGAGGAGCTTGAGCTTCAGACCCGAGAAATCGATCTTGCCCATCCATTCCGGCCAGTCCTTCGCATCATCGACCTCGATCTTGGACACGAAATTCTCGTAGCCCGAGAAGATGACGATGATGATCAGCGATCCGGTCAATGTCAGGTCAACCAGCGCAAGAACCCCGAGAATGACATCGGATTCGGTGGCGGTCAGGGCATGGACGACGAAATGAACCGTCTCCTGACCGGCCTTGAGCAGCAGGACGCAGAGCGAGACGACAAGCATCACGTAGAACGGCGCCAGCAGCCAGCGGCTCCTGAAAAGGAATTGTTCAAGCACACGTTCGATCATGGGGGCACCCGGCCGAAGAAGGACCGGCAGCCTTTAGCATCCGGCACGGCCGATGAGAAGCGCCATACCGGTGCCGGCGGACTCAGTCTGCGGCCTTTGCCAGTCCGATCGGGCAGGAAACGCCGGTCCCACCGAGCCCGCAATAGCCGCCCGGGTTCTTGGCAAGATATTGCTGGTGATAGCCTTCCGCAAAATAGAACGGCCCGGCCTCGCGGATCTCCGTGGTGATCCGCCCGTAGCCGCGGGCATCGAGCGCGGCCTGGAAGGCGGCCATCGAGGCTTCCGCCGCCTGGCGCTGCGCCGGCGAGGTTACGTAGATGCCGGAGCGGTATTGCGTGCCGACATCGTTGCCCTGCCGCATGCCCTGGGTGGGATCATGGTTTTCCCAGAAGGTCTTGAGCAGCATGTCATAGCTGATCTCGGCCGGATTATGGACCACCAGCACCACCTCGTTATGGCCTGTCAGGCCGGAGCAGACTTCCTCGTAGGTCGGGTTCGGCGTGTACCCGGCCGCATAGCCGACGGCCGTGGTCCAGATCCCCTTCCCAAGCTGCCAGAACTTGCGCTCTGCCCCCCAGAAGCAGCCCAGGCCGAAAATCGCCATCTCCAGCCCGTCCGGATAGGGCCCCTTCAGCGGCTGCCCCAGCACGTGATGGCGGCTGGCCGTGGCGATCGCCTCGGGCCGTCCCGGCAGGGCGGTGGCAGCGCTGGGCATTTCGGATTTCTTGCGGAAAAACATCGGATTTCCCTTTCAATGGCTCGCTCCAAGCTGGGGCCGTCCCCGCAGCCGTGCAACCCCTGTCAACCAAACGTGAAACGATCGCGATCCAGAGCCTCGCAAGCCTTGCATTTTTCGCCGCACCCCGCCATAAGGCCGGGCTTGCGTCGCCCTGCGACGCGATACCCGCGCCTTCCCGGCGTGCGTGTGGACAGGTGGCCGAGTGGTTGAAGGCGCACCAGCGATGCCCGAGGGCATCGCGTCCGGAGTAAGGGAAATTGCGTGCGCCTTCCCGGCGTGCGTGTGGACAGGTGGCCGAGTGGTTGAAGGCGCACGCCTGGAACGCGTGTATAGGGGCAACTCTATCGAGGGTTCGAATCCCTCCCTGTCCGCCATCGCCCGGAGACCAGGTCAACAGCGCCCGCTCAGGAAGTGCTGCGTTTCCAGGGCGCCGGCACGATGCGGCCGCGTCTGACCGCCATCATCAGCAGCACAAGGCCCGTGGCGGTGCAGAATGCGAAGGCGAGGACCGACGATTCCAGCCCGAAACTGCCACCTGTCAGCACTTCTGGCCCGCGGATGTTGGAGCGGATCAGCCCTGGCTCCGAAATCGAACCGGAAACGATGCCGGAGAAAATGGCTGACTGGGTGTAGTTCCACGCCATGTGGAAGCCGATGCTCAGCCAAAGTCGGCGCGTCAGCATAAAGGCGGCGGCAAGCAGGATTCCGGCTTCAATGCTGATGTAGATCGCGCCGGTTATCGTACCCGCCGGGTTCGCCAGATGCACAAGACCGAAAACGAGGGCAGAAACAGCCAGCGAAATCCAGCTGCCGAGCATGTCTTCGACGGAGCGAAAGAGAACACCCCCGAAAGAAAAGTTCCTCGAAGAATCCGGAACTCAACGCCATCGCGATGGCAGGAATCACGAAGGTCCACGGGTTCAGGCCCTCGATGCGGTACATCCCGAGCGCCATCAGGATGAGGATACAAGCGGTGTAGAGTCCGGCGCCGATCACCATTCCGATTCCCCATTCCCGGCCTGCGCCTGAAAAGGAAAGTTCGCTCAACGGGCGCCGCTCGATGAAGCGGGTCCAGCCGGCATAGAAGGCGAGCGCCGCACTCGCCATACCGACCACAGCCGCAATCGCTTTCAGCGGCTCTCCCTTGAAATAGACCATGAAGCCACTGCTGATGCCCATCATGACGAAGATCGGGCCGCCGAGAAGAAAAAGACGGACGAGCGGCAATTGCAGGATACGCAACCACGGCGGCGGGGCGGTGTTTTCTGCTCCGGACATGAAGAATATCCTCGTCGGCTGTATTGAAGGGGCGTTCGTATACTTCACGAAGCGTTTCCGCCAACGCAACCGGAAAGTCCGCGCCGGGTTTCCGAACCTGTGCTGGCTTCTCGGCAGAGAATGATGTTGGCAGGAAGGCCCGTCCTGTCCGACCCTGTCATCCATCGAGGATCGATGCTTGCCGCAGGGAGTTGAAATTTAACGATTGCACGCTAGAACCCCTCGCGGGTGCGCTGTCCGGGTGTCGGGCAGGCAGGGTTAACGAAGGTCGGGCCGCCTTCGCGGGTAACCCGTGTCCATGCGCCAGACCTTTGCCATCCGTCATTTCCTGAAGAGCGAAGCCGCAGGCGGCGTCATCCTGATGGGTGTTGCCTTCCTTGCCATTATCATCGCAAATTCGCCCCTCGCGCCGGCCTACTTCACGACCCTCGGCCGCTACATTGGCGGGCTGTCGATCCTGCACTGGATCAACGACGCGCTGATGGCGGTGTTTTTCCTGCTGGTCGGGCTGGAAATCAAACGCGAATTCCTTGTCGGCCAGCTCTCGACCTGGCCACGTCGCGCCTTGCCCGGCCTTGCGGCCTTGGGCGGAATGGTGGTCCCCGGGCTGATCTATGTGGCGTTCAATGCCCACTCGCCTGAAACCTTGCGCGGTTGGGCCATTCCGGCGGCGACGGACATTGCCTTCGCGCTCGGCGTGCTTTCGCTGCTGGGATCGCGCGTTCCGATTTCCCTCAAGGTGTTCCTGACCGCACTGGCCATTCTCGATGACCTCGGCGCCGTCATCATCATCGCCCTGTTCTATACGGCCAAACTGAACCTGCTCGCCCTGCTGGGTGCGCTGGGCGTGCTTGTTGCGCTTGTCGTCCTCAACCGGTCCGGGCACCGGAACCTGCTGGCCTATCTGCTTCTTGGCGTGCTGCTCTGGGCCTTCGTCCTCAAGTCGGGCGTCCACGCGACGCTGGCCGGCGTCATGCTTGCCCTGACGATCCCGCTGACACCGCCGCCGGGTGCAACGGACGAGGAAGAGCCACCGCTGAACCGGCTTGAACATGCGCTTCATCCCTGGGTCGCATTCCTGATCATTCCGGTCTTCGGTTTCGCCAATGCCGGCGTCTCGCTGGCCGGCGTCGGCCCGTCGGCCCTGCTCGCCTCGGTTCCGCTGGGGATCATGCTGGGCCTGTTTGTCGGCAAGCAGATCGGTGTCTTCGGCTTCGCCTGGCTGGCCATCCGGACCGGTCTCGCCGATCTGCCGGCCAGGGCGACCTGGCTCCAGCTCTACGGTGTCTCTCTGCTCTGCGGGATCGGCTTCACAATGAGCCTTTTCATCGGTCTGCTGGCCTTTCCCGGGTCGCCCGGGTTTCAGGATCAGACCAAGATCGGCGTCCTGGCAGGTTCGCTCATGGCCGGAACAATCGGTTGGCTGGTCCTGCGGCTGGCACCCCCCGACCGGCGGGACTGAGCCGGTCCGGAACGGTTCGGGAACGATACCCGCTTGATCGGCTTGCCATTTATGGCATAACGCGCCAATCTCAGGCAGAAAGGCCGGGTTCAGGCGTGTGTACCGGAGTTTTCTCTGGTCGGAAGACAGGACAGGGGAATTCCGCGATGATCATCACGGGCACGGACAGCAAGGATGCGGGCATGCATCCCTCGGGCTCTCTCCATCGGCGCTCTTTTCTGCTTGGCGCAACAGCCGGGTTGGGCACGTTGGCTCTGGGCGGCTGCGTCACCAATGACGGCATGAGCCTCGCCGAGGCGGAAAAACTCTACGGCGCGGTGCCGGACAAGAAGTTCCCGATCCCCGCGGTTGATATCAGCCAGGTCGATCCGAAATATTTCCGTCGTACCGTGCGGCTCGAGACCGACGAGGCCCCGGGGACGATCATCGTCGATCCGAAAAACTTTTACGTCTACCGGATCGAGGGCGAGGGCAATGCCACCCGTTATGGCGCCAATGTCGGCCGCGAAGGCTTCCTCTGGAGCGGCGAGGCCTATGTCGGGCGCAAGGCGGAATGGCCGACCTGGACGCCGCCGAGGGAAATGATCAAGCGGCAGCCGGAAGTCGCCAAATATGCCCGCGGCATGCCGGGCGGCCCCGAAAACCCGCTCGGTGCCCGCACGCTGTACCTGTATCAGAACGGCGTCTACACGCTGTACACGATCTACAGCACCAGCGACCCGGAATCGATCGGCAGCGGCGTCACCAGTGGCTGCACGGGCCTGCTGACGCAGGACATGATCGATCTTTATGACCGGACGCCCGTCAAGACGAAGGTCATTGTTCTCCCGTCCTGACGCGGGAGCACGCCCATCGGCGCGGCCCCGGCGCTCTCGGCCTCTTCATCCCGTCCTGCCCGTTGTGTCGGTCATCTTCCGGCAAGGGGGTGGCTTGTCCGGAATCGTCGCCGGGCAGCCATGACCGTTCTTCTGCCCGCGCCTGGCAGGGGAATACGGCTGCTCGCTGTTGTTTTTTGGACCGCCTGATCGGCTCTCCGACGCATCGGGATTCCATGATCGCTTCGGCCTCCCGGACCAGCGCTTCCCTTCCTCTGCGAAAGTTTACGCAGCGCAAATCTGCGATTTCCGGAGATTTTTACCGCCTGTTTACTATCAAAAAACGCAAGTCATCGAAAAACAATCTCGTTAAGATTTGAGTTGTTCTGGCTCTCAATGATGCACAAATCAGCAGCAGGAAAGCTTCTGAAAAAGCAACGTGAAATTACCTGCGTATTTATACGTGGCTTAATTCACACTTTGATCTATGTGCATTCAGAAGGAGCGCACAATGTCTGTCGTTTTCAATGCCGCCACTGCGGCCAACGTCAATATCCTCCAGACGACCAACCGTCTCTTCCAGATCTCCCAGAAGCGTGTTGCCACGGGCAAGGCGATCTTCGGCGCGGCCGATGACGCCACCAAGTACACGATGTCGGAGACGATGCTGAGCCGCTCGTCGAACCTCAACCGCGTCAACAACAACATCTCGACGGCCCTCAAGACCCTTGAGTCGACCGATCTCGCCCTGAAGCAGATCCGCAACCTGCTCCAGCAG
>JAPZUD010000001.1 GCA_027533425.1 Beijerinckiaceae bacterium
AGCACCGCCCCCACTCGGCCCTCGGCAACAGAACGCCCGCCGAGTTCGCCGCACAAATCTCTCTGGAAACCAGGGCCGCATAGGCCCTAAATCAACCCAAGGACTCTCCCCATAACCGGAGGAAAGTCGGGTCTCAGGTCAACTTGGACGAGAAAGTTTGGCTCCTCGAGCTGTCAAGCCACATTGAAGGAAAATCAATGACTTAACCGGATTTTGCGGGACGGGATCGCTCACTGAATTCTATAGCGAATTTCCGCGCTTCCCCACGCGGATATCCCATTAAGGCTGCTTCAAGTGTCGCAAGTTTATCCTGCGGAGCAACGCGAGAGGGCGGGTGGGCCGCCTGTTTGGGAAATGGCGGTTTAAACTCAGAGTTCTGTATGGCTGGGTTCCCGCGCGTATTGTGAGTGCAAGCGATATGGCCAGCTTGAAATCAACCGAGATCGCAAAAGCCCTAAGCTCTGCCAAGGATGAGCGTAGGTTGATGCGGCTGACGACACGATACGACAACTGGTTCATCTCTGGCTATGTCGTCGGCTTGGGCCCTGGTTTTGTAATGATCTTGGTCGTCAATGATAGGGTCTGGCTCGACGGTTTCGAATGTCTTCGTCGGAACGACATTGTCGGCGCTGAGAACGATCCGTACGCCGAATTTCAAGAGAGGGCTCTGACGCTACGCGGCGAAACCATCCCTGACATACCGCCGGTCTCGCTTGTGAACATCGAAGATATGTTGGAAACGGCTGGACGCGCCTTTCCGCTAATCACTGTCCATTGCGAGGCCGAAGACCCGGAGGTCTGCTACATTGGCCACGTGCATGAGGTCCTCGGTGGCGAACTCGTGATGCGAAATGTAACGCCTGCCGCGAAATGGGAACCCGAGCTGGAGCGCTACCCGACGTCGAGCATTACAAGGGTCGCCTTCGGCGGGGATTACGAGGAAGCTTTGTGGGCTGTAGCTGGAGACCCGCCGTTAGTTGATCAAAGAACGGACTGTATAGAGCATTGAGCAGGCTTTGGGGGGGTATTGCTCGCGCTCCGTTTTATTCCGGACTGGGCGCACCGGATCTCGGCGGTTGGGCATGATTTACCCGTTGTTCAGCCAGCCAAATTAAAGTCAATGGAATGGCATGCCGAGCAGAAAGGGCCGGCGAACTCCAAGGACCGACCATGACTGATCAAGTCCTGATCATTATCATTCTCATATGTTCCGGCTTCGTCATCTTCATGCTCTGGCTCCTCAGCAAGCACAGGCGCCAAAAAGACCGGCGTGACCGTCAAGACAGCGGCAGCGGCGGTGTTGGGGGCGACTCCCCATCAGGCGACGTGGCGGTGCGGGGCAAAAACCGCGCGAGCGACGGCGATGGCGATTCCGCTTGGGGTGGCGGCGATGGTGGCGGCGGTGGTGGCGGCGGAGATTGACCCGGCGATATGCTGCCCCTTGAAGCTCGAAACCAGCTCCACATGCGGCGAATGTCGGAACTGGTCGACCGGCGTGACGCCGCTAAGCCCGAAGCCGGCCGCGACCAGCACCTGTGCGCCGCTGGCGAAACCCTCGGGATCAGAGGAACCATAGGCCACCCGGCCGATCCGCGTTCAACGTAACGATCAGCCCAAATGTGTCTCAAACGGATTCAAGAAAGTTTTGGCTCCTCGAGCTGGACTCGAACCAGCGACCATTCGATTAACAGTCGAACGCTCTACCAACTGAGCTATCGAGGAATGAGGCGTGCCGTGTAGCAAAATCCGCAGGGAACGCAAACCTGTTTTCGCGCGCTCGTCCTAAAATTTTCTGAACGCCGGTCCCGTGCCGCAAAGCGGTCGCAAATTTCGTCGTCAAGCGCTCCCCGCCGCTTGCTTCGGGCGGGCAACTAGGGTTATAGCCGCTCCTCTTCCCGCGAGGCCTCGTGGCGGAGTGGTTACGCAGAGGACTGCAAATCCTTGTACGGGGGTTCGATTCCCTCCGAGGCCTCCAATTCTCCCGCCCGTCGTCCACTCTGCCCGCCTTTCGCGCAACATGCGCTCCGGCCAGCCGGGGCCCGTTCCAGCATGCGCAGGTCCGCCCTGCGAAGCCGATGCCACAGGCGGTGGCCCAGGGTCCTCCGCATTGCTCGAGATGGCTTGCTTTCGCTCCGCGTCTCGCGCAAAAGCGCGGGAGAGGTGCCGCATGGCGGCGAAGGATTCCCGGGGGGCTGAAATGGACGAGATGCGCAACGCCCGTCGTGTCATGGTGGACAACCAGATCCGGACTTTCGACGTCACGGATCCGGCGGTGCTGCTGGCTTTCGAGACGGTCCCGCGGGACATGTTCGTCACGCCGGCTGATCGCCGGATTGCCTATTCCGATCGTCCCTTGCAGGTCGGATCCGGACTGGCAGCGCGGCCGATGCTGCCGCCGCTCATCCTCGCCCGCATGCTGCAGGCGCTTGAAGCCCGTCCGGGCGAAAAGGCGCTCGATGTCCTTGGCGGAACAGGCTATGCCGCCGCCCTTCTCACCGCGATGGGGCTGGAGGCGACGCTGCTGGAAGCCGAAGCCGGCCATCTCGAGGCGGCCGGCAAGGCCCTTGCCGCTGCCGGCGCGTCTGTTGCCCTGGCGCCGCCCATGCCGGGGCTGACGGCGACATCGGGTGTGGCGCTGCCGGCGGGCAGCTTTGACTGCATCCTTCTCAGCGGCGGGACGGAAGTCGAGCCGACCGGCCTGTTTCCGCTTCTTGCCGAAGGCGGGCGTCTTGCGGTCATCCTGCGCGAGAACGGCGTTTCCCGTGCGATGCTCTATGTCAAGTCGGGTGGAACGATCGGCCGCCGGCGGATTTTCGATGTCCAGGCGGCGATCCTGCCGGGCTTTGACCGGAAGCCGGTCTTCGAATTCTGAAGCAAGGCCGGCGAGGCTGGAGGGGTGTTGCTGACGAACCCTGTCAATTGGTCAGCAGTGTTACCTTTTCGTCTCACCCGCACGCTATTATGTTGCCCACCGCGGGCCACGGGTTAACCCGAGGTTTACATCCGCCCGGGTGCCGCTAGTAATCGTTCCGGTGGCGGGAATGCGGAGTCGCAAGCGATGCAATTTCGTGTCTCTATCAGCGCGATGGCCCGGATGGGCTCTACCCGGTCGGCAGGCAGCCTTCTGCCCTCGACCGGGCATGTGGTCATTTTCTGGGTAGCTTGAGCATGAAAAGTCAGGTGTTTCGAAGCGTTGCGACGGCTGCCCTTGTGGCCGGAAGTCTTGTTGTGGCCGCTCCGCTCCGCGCTCAGGATCTGAACGCTGCCCTCGCGCATGCCTATATGGCCAATCCGGATCTCAACGCCCAGCGTGCCAATACCCGCAGCGTCGACGAAGGCGTGCCCACGGCGAAGTCGGGCAACCGCCCGCGCATCACCCTGCAGGGCGATGCCGGCTATACGAGCATCGACGGCAAGTCCGGGGGCAATCGTTCGCAGACGGAACTGATGCCGCGCAGTGTCACGCTGTCGGCCTCCCAGACGATCTATAACGGCAACCGGACCACCAATTCGATCCGCCAGGCGGAGTCGAGCATCTTCGCTTCCCGCGAAACGTTGCGGAATACCGAGCAGAACACGCTGCTCGACGGGGTTACGGCCTATATGAACGTTGTCCGTGACCAGGCGATCCTGCAGCTGCGTCAGAACAACGTGAATGTCCTTATCGAGCAGGTCCGGCAGACAAAGGACCGCTTCAATGTCGGCGAAGTGACCCGGACAGACGTCGCCCAGGCCGAAGCACGGCTCGCCGGCGCGCGGTCTGACCTCGCGCTGTCGCAGTCCAACCTGCGCGGCTCGGTGGCCCGGTTCAAGCAGATCATCGGGATGGAGCCCAAGCGGCTCGGCGCAGTGAAGCCGGTCCCGGCTGCCCGGCTTCCGAAGAACCAGGGCGAGGCCGTCAACCGTGCGATCAAGGATCATCCGGCGATTGCCGCGGCCCTGCACGGTGTCGATGCGCAATCCCTCCAGGTGAAGATTGTCGAGGGTGAACTCTACCCGACAGTCTCGCTCACTGGCTCGCTGGCGCGTCGTTATGATTCCAATACGCAGGGCGACAGTCGAAATGTCGGCTCTGTGCTCGGCACCGTGTCGATCCCGATCTATGATGGCGGCTCGACCTATTCCCGGACCCGCGCGGCCAAGGAAACCCTCGGCGAGCGGCGGCTTCAGGTTGATTCGGCCCGTGACCGGGTGATCCAGGCGGTGGTCGCTTCCTGGGCCCTGATGGAGGCCACCGGCTTCCAGATCGAGGGCGCGAATGCGCAGGTCGCCGCTGCGGAAATCGCGCTGAACGGCGTCCGCGAGGAAGCCCGCGTCGGTCAGCGGACCACCCTGGATGTGCTGAATGCCCAGCAGGAACTGCTGAATGCGCGGGTCTCGCAGGTCACAGCCCAGCGTGACCGGGTTGTGGCCTCCTATGCCCTGCTCTCGGCAACCGGGCAGCTTTCGGCACGGTCGCTCGGCCTCAAGGTTGCGACCTATGATCCGAAAGTGCATTTCGAGCAGGTCAAGGACAGCTGGCTCGGCCTGCGCACGCCGGGCGGCGAGTGATATCCCGCGCCGGCCGCGAGGCCGGTGGCCGGGTTGTCCCCATCCAAGCACAACTGTCTGACAACGCTGGCTTGATCGCAAGGCTGGCGCTGCCATACTCAAGCGTGTCCGGTGTGATTCTGGAGGGCGGGGTGCCCTCTGTGCGCAGCCCGGAAGGCTTTGTATTCCCAACGATGGAGCGTCTGTCATGTCCTCGAAATCCGCTTCCCTGCCGGAGAACCGGGACGAAAACGAACCGTCGATGGAAGAAATCCTCGCCTCCATCCGCAAGATCATCGCGGATGACAGCCTCGGGATGAAAAAGGACGAGCCGGTCCAGAAAAAGGCGGCTGCAAAGAAGGAGCCGCCCGCGCCCGAACCCGTGCCGGTTGTCGAGGAAGAGCCCGAAGTGCTCGATCTCGCCGAGGTGGCCAAGGTTGCGAGTGCGCCGCAGGTCGTTGAAGTCGAGCCGGAACCGGAGATGGAGCCGATGCCGGAAGTGATGTTCGAGCCCGCCCCGGTCATGCCGGAGCCCCAGCGCGCGCCGATGAATACGGTCGCTGCCCTCGAGGAGCGGATCGTCTCCGACAATACCGGCATGCTGGTCGGCCAGGCGTTCCAGACGCTGGCCCGCCATACGGCCATGCCGGCGATCGGCCGCTCGATCGAGGATGTCGTGGTCGAGATCCTTCGTCCCATGCTGCGCGACTGGATGGACCAGCATCTGCCGGGCATCGTCGAGAAGATGGTCAAGGCCGAGATCGAGCGCGTCGCCCGCGGCTGAGGGGCTTAGGCCCCTTTCACGCTGCCATGCGGGAGCTTGAACCCGCGCGTGCATCGAATTACAGGAACCAGAGACAAGGGCGCGAACCGGCGCCCTTTTTCAATGGCCCGTCCCCCGGGATGTGGACCGCAGCCGGTGATGGACGATGGAAAAGACGTTTGACCCGAAGCAGATCGAGGCGCGCATTGCCCGCGCCTGGGATCAGTCCGATGCCTTCCGGGCCCAGGCGACCGGCCGGGCCAATGCCGAGCCCTTCACCATTGTCATCCCGCCGCCGAATGTCACCGGCTCGCTCCATATGGGGCATGCGCTCAACAACACGTTGCAGGATATTCTCTGCCGCTACTGGCGCATGAAGGGCCGCGACGTCCTCTGGCAGCCGGGCACCGACCATGCCGGCATCGCGACGCAGATGGTGGTGGAGCGCAAGCTGGCTTCCGATGGCAAGCCGGATCGTCGGACCCTCGGTCGTGAGGCCTTCCTGCAGGAAGTCTGGGACTGGAAGGCGCAATCCGGTGGCACGATCATCAACCAGCTCAAGCGCCTCGGCGCATCGTGTGACTGGTCGCGTGAGCGGTTCACCATGGATGAAGGCCTGTCCCGGGCCGTTCTCGCCTTCTTCGTGCGTCTGCATGAGAAAGGCCTGCTCTACAAGGACAAGCGCCTCGTCAACTGGGACCCCAAACTCCTGACGGCCATCTCCGATCTCGAGGTCGAGCAGAAGGAAGTGAAGGGCAGCTACGCCTGGAAGCGCGGCGAGACCGACAAGGAGGGCAATCCGCGCGGCTTCGATGCGTCCGCCCTCGGCAAGATCCTCGACCGCGAGCCGGGGGGGCATCTCTACTATCTCGACTATGCCATCGAGGGGATGGCATTCGACCCGGCTGATCCGGCAACCTTCATCACCGTGGCGACAACGCGCCCCGAGACGATGCTGGGCGATACCGCCATCGCCGTGCATCCGAAGAACGAGCGCCTCGGCCATCTGATTGGCCGCCAGGCTATCCTGCCGCTGGTCGGCCGGCGAATCCCGATCATCGCCGATGATTATGCCGATCCGGAAAAGGGTACGGGCGCGGTGAAAATCACACCGGCCCATGATTTCAACGATTTCGATGTCGGCAAGCGCCATGGCCTCGCCATGGTCAACATGCTCGACAAGGAAGGCCGGATCGACCTTTCGGACCCCGCTTTCGCCTCGGGCCTCTCGCCGGAAGCGCAGGCTCTGGCCGGCCGGCCGCGCTTTGAGGCGCGCAAGGCCATCGTGGCCTTCCTCGAGGCCGCCGGTGTGCTCCGGCAGGTCGAGCCGCATGCCCAGCAGGTGCCGCATGGCGATCGCTCCGGCGTGCCGATCGAGCCGTTCCTGACCGAGCAATGGTATGTCAATGTGAAGCCGTTGGCCGCGAGGGCGATGGATTGGGTGCGCTCCGGCGCGATCACCATCCTGCCGGCGAACAAGGAGGCGGATTTCTTCCGCTGGATGGAGAATATCGAGCCGTGGTGCGTCTCGCGCCAGCTCTGGTGGGGCCATCAGCTTCCGGCCTGGTACGGGCCCGATGGCGGCTATGTTGTGGCCGAGAGCGAAGCGGAGGCCCGGCGCCAGGCCGAGGCGAAATGGGGCGCCGGCGTCACGCTGACGCGCGATCCCGACGTGCTCGACACCTGGTTCTCCTCCGCACTCTGGCCGTTCTCGACCCTCGGCTGGCCGGATTCGACGGCCGAACTGGCGAAATACTACCCGACTTCGGTTCTCGTTACCGGCGCGGACATCCTGTTCTTCTGGGTCGCCCGGATGATGATGGCCTCCGCCGCGCTCGAGCATGAGGGCAAGCCGCTCGATGTGCCGTTCCGGACCGTCTATCTCCATGGTCTCGTCCGGGACGAGAAGGGCCGGAAAATGTCCAAGAGTGTGGGCAATGTGCTCGATCCGCTCGAGGTCATCGAGGCGATGGGCGCCGATGCGTTGCGCTTCACCATCGCGAGCTTCGCCGCACAGGGGCGCGACCCCAAGCTCGGCCTGAAGACGGCCGAGGGCTATCGCAACTTCTGCACGAAGCTCTGGAACGCCTCGCGCCTCGCCGAGATGTATGCCTGCCGGCGCGCGCCCGGCTTCGACCCGGCTGCCGTGACCGGTGCCCTCAATATCTGGGCGATCGGCGAGGCGGACAAGGCCCTGGCCGGCATCGTGGCGGGCATCGAGGGCTATCGCTTCAACGAGGCCGCGCTGGCGGCCTACAAATTCACCTGGAACACGTTCTGCGACTGGTATCTCGAGCTGGCCAAACCGGTCCTTCAGGGCGAGGACGGGCCGCTCAAGGCCGAGACGCAGGCGACGACGGCCTTCCTGCTCGATCGCATCGTGATGATGCTGCATCCGTTCATGCCCTTCATCACCGAGGAATTGTGGCAGGTCTTCGGGGAATGGGCGGGGCAGAAGCCCGGCCTGCTCTGCGTCGAGGCCTGGCCTGCGCCGGTCGGCCGCGATTCCGCTGCTGCCGAGGCCGAAATCGGCTTCGTCGTCGATCTCATCACCGAAATCCGCTCCGCCCGGGCCGAAATGAATGTGCCGGTCGCCACGCTGGCGCCGCTGGTCTTTGTCGGGCTCGATGCCATGGCCGAGGCGCGCGTCGGCCGGGCGACGGATGTCCTCAAGCGCCTCGCCCGCGTCTCCGAGGTGCAGTTCGCGCCCGCTGCGCCGGGCCAGAGCGTCCAGCTCGTGGTGCGCGGCCTCGTGGCCTGCCTGCCGCTGGCGGGGATCATCGACTTTGCCGCCGAGCGCAAGCGCCTGACGACCGAGCGCGACAAGCTGGTCAAGGATGTCGAGGGCACGATGCGCAAGCTGACCAACCCGGATTTTCTCGCCCGCGCGCCGGAAGAGGTTGTCGAGGAAAACCGCGAACGCGTCGCCGAGGCGGAAGCCCGGATGGCCAAGATCGACGAGGCGCTTGCCCGCCTCGGGTGATGCAACCGGCGGTTAGGTTTTGCTGCTAGGCTGCGGTTCCCGAAAGGACCGCGCCATGCCGAAAAGCCCCGAACCGTCCGGCTTTCTCCCGCTTGACCGTCGCCATGTGCTGCTGGGCCTCGGCGCCGGCCTCTGCCTTCCCGCCCCCTTTGTCCGGGCGGCCCCGGTCGGAGGTCATGCCTTTCGCGAGGATCCGTTTGCGCTGGGTGTGGCGTCCGGCGATCCGGACCGCAGCGGCTTCGTGATCTGGACGCGGCTGGCGCCGAAGCCGCTCGAACCCGGCGGGGGCATGCCCGGCAATCCGGTCGAATTGTCGTGGATCGTCGCCTCGGATCCGGAGGCGCGGATCATCCTCCGGCAGGGGCAGGCCGTGGCCCGGCCCGAACAGGCCCATACCGTCCATGTCGAGGTCGACGGCCTTCAGCCCGGGCGCGAGTATTTCTACCGTTTCGAGAGCGGCGGCCTGCGCTCGCCGGTCGGTCGGGCCCGCACCGTTCCGGAGCCGGGGCAGGAGGGCACGATCCGCTTCGTGTCGGCGGGCTGCCAGCGCTACGAGGATGGCTATTTCACTGCTTGGCGCCATATTGCCGCCCGCAACCCCGATTTCATCGTCCATTACGGCGATTACATCTATGAATACAAAGCCTTGCGCAAGGGCGCCGATCGCCGTGTGCCGGTAGTCCGCGAAATGCCTGACCTGCCGGGTAAATGCCTGACCCTGGCCGATTACCGCCATCGCTATGCGCTCTACAAGCTCGATGCGGATCTGCAGGCCGCCCATCGCGCCGCGCCGTTCCTCGCGAGTTTCGACGATCACGAGGTCGAGAATAACTGGGCCGGCTATGCGAGCGAGATCGAGGGTGTCACGCGGGCCGCTTTCGCCCAGCGCCGGGCGGCTGCCTTCAAGGCGTGGTACGAGCATATGCCGGTGCGGCGCGCCCAGCGGCCGAACGGGCCGGATATTCTCGCCTATCGCCGCCTTCGCTTCGGCGATCTGCTGCAGGTCGACATCCTCGACACCCGGCAATACCGCGATCCGCAACCCTGCGGGGATGGCTGGAAAACCTGCCCCGAAGCCAGGGAGGCACGGCGCACCATGCTCGGCCGCCAGCAGGAAGCGTGGCTGGAGGCCGGCTGGCGCGGGCCCCCGGCGCGCTGGAACCTGCTGGCGCAGCAGGTGCCGATGATGCGCTTCGACCGCGATCCTGACCCGGCTCTGGTCGAGACGCATATGGACAAATGGGACGGCGCGGAAGCGGCGCGCCAGCGCCTGTTCGACGCGGCCGGTGCGGCCCGGCTGGGCAATCTCGTCGTCCTGTCCGGCGACGTCCACCACAACCGGGCCGCCGAGTTGTGCCGGGATTTCGATGATCCCGCTTCGGCCCGGATCGGCGTGGAATTCGTGGCCACGTCGATCAGTTCGGCCGGGGATGGCGAGGACCGGCCGGCCACGACGCCGAAACTGCTGGCCGCCAATCCGCATCTCAAATTCTTCAACAGCCAGCGCGGCTATGTGCTGCACGAGGTCGATGCCCGCCGCTGGCAGGCGGAATACCGCGTGCTCGACAGCGTGTCCCGTCCGGACCGGCCGGACATCCTGCGCCAGCGTTGCGTGGTCGAGGCCGGAAGGCCGGTCCTGCACATGGCCTGAGCGCATCATTGTGTCTGTTTCGCAACAACACGGAATGATTCCGGATCGGCCATGAGCCATGCCCCGATGCGCCGCTTTTGCGCCACAAAGAGGCGTGTAGCGTCAGGGTGCTAACGCTTTCGAAAATGGGTGTTTTCCCAGGGCAGGGCAGGCGGGTTTCCCGTCAACCATGTCGGGAAGTCATCCGGCCGGACGGATTGTCGATCGGGGCCTCGCATGGCATCCCGGACGGCGCCCGGATCGGGAGCCCCACGGGTCGCACAAGGTCGGGTCATGGATCATCGCGTATTCGACAAGACGAAACTGCCCAGCCGCCATGTGACGGAAGGGCCGGAACGTGCACCGCACCGCTCCTATTACTACGCGATGGGCCTGACCCGGAACCAGATGCGCCAGCCCTTCGTGGGCGTGGCCTCCTGCTGGAACGAGGCTGCCCCCTGCAACATCGCGCTGATGCGCCAGGCCCAGGCCGTCAAGAAGGGCGTTGCGAGCGCCGGTGGCACGCCGCGCGAATTCTGCACCATCACCGTCACCGATGGCATCGCCATGGGCCATCAGGGCATGAAATCCTCGCTGGTCAGCCGCGATGTCATCGCCGATTCCGTCGAGCTGACGATGCGCGGCCATTGCTATGATGCCCTGGTCGGCCTCGCCGGCTGCGACAAGTCGCTCCCCGGCATGATGATGGCGATGGTGCGCCTCAATGTGCCGTCGATCTTCATCTATGGCGGCTCCATCCTGCCGGGTTCCTTCAAGGGCAAGCCCGTGACGGTGCAGGATGTGTTCGAGGCGGTCGGCAAGCATTCCGTCGGCGCCATGTCGGACGAGGATCTCGCAACGCTCGAATCCGTGGCCTGCCCCTCTGCCGGGGCCTGCGGCGCGCAGTTCACCGCGAATACGATGGCAACCGTGTCCGAAGCCATCGGCCTCGCCTTGCCCTATTCCGCCGGCGCCCCGGCGCCCTACGAGATCCGCGACCAGTTCTGCATGACGGCCGGCGAGATGATCATGGAACTCATCGCCCGGAACATCCGCCCGCGCGATATCGTGACGCGCAAGGCGCTCGAGAATGCAGCCACCGTGGTGGCGGCTTCGGGGGGCTCCACCAATGCCGCCCTGCATCTGCCGGCTATCGCGCATGAGATCGGCATCAAGTTCGATCTGTTCGATGTTGCCGAAATTTTCAGGAAAACGCCGTATATCGCCGATCTGAAGCCCGGTGGCCGTTATGTCGCAAAGGACATGTTCGAGGTTGGTGGCATCCCGCTGATGATGAAGACCCTGCTCGATCATGGCTTCCTGCACGGCGATTGCCTGACCGTGACAGGCCGTACCATGGCGGAGAACCTTGCTTCCGTGAAATGGAATGACGAGCAGGATGTCGTCCGCCCGGCCAATGATCCGATCACCGTCACCGGTGGCGTGGTGGGCCTGTCCGGCAATCTCGCGCCCGACGGGGCCATTGTGAAGATCGCCGGCATGGCGCCGGACCGCCTGCGGTTCACCGGCCCGGCCCGCTGCTTCGACAGCGAGGAAGCCTGTTTCGAAGCTGTGAAGAAGCGCGAATATCGCGAGGGCGAAGTGCTGGTCATCCGCTATGAGGGTCCGAAAGGCGGCCCCGGCATGCGCGAGATGCTGTCCACCACCGCCGCCCTCTATGGACAGGGGATGGGTGACAAGGTCGCCCTCATCACCGATGGCCGGTTCTCCGGCGCGACGCGCGGTTTCTGCATCGGGCATGTCGGCCCCGAAGCGGCCGTCGGCGGCCCGATCGCCCTGCTCGAGGACGGCGATATCATCGAAATCGACGCTGTCACGGGGGTGCTGCAAACTCGCCTTACCGATGCCCAACTTGAAGCGCGTCGTAAGAACTGGAAGCCGCGAGAGACGGATTACGCCTCTGGTGCATTGTGGAAATACGCCCAAACGGTCGGGTCTGCGCGCGATGGCGCGGTGACCCATCCGGGCGGCGTTGCCGAGAAGCATTGCTATGCAGATCTGTGAGCACACCCTGAGCCGGGGCACCGGCCTCGCCCCGGTCGGCGCCCGCTGGTCGGGCAGCGTGCTTGGCGCGTTGATGGCGCTGGCCATGGCCATTCCCGCGGCCTGGGCCTTCGATGTCAAGGAAGCGCCGCCTGCCCCGGCCGAAAAGGGCACGCTGTTCAAGTCGGTGGGTGAATCCCTGCGCGCCGGCTTGCGTGCGCTGTCCAGCGGCGATCCTGGTTCCGCCGTCGAGCCGCTGACCTTTGCCGCCCGCGAAGGCAATGTCGCCGCCCAGTGGAAGCTCGGTCAGATGTATCGCGAAGGTGAGGGCGTTCGCCGCGATGACTACAAGGCCTACCAGAATTTCTCGCAGATCGTGAACCTGCGCGCCGATGAAAGCCCGGATTCGCCCCATGCCCGCATGGTGGCGCAGGCTTTCGTGGCCTTGGGCAGCTACCACCTGACCGGCATCCCGAATACCCGCGTCCGCCGCGATCCCGGCCGTGCCACGGAAATGTTCCATTACGCGGCCTCCTATTACAACGATGCCGATGCACAATATCATCTCGGCCGGGTGTTGGCCGATGGCCTGAATGGCACCAAGGATCTCCAGCAGGCAGCGCGCTGGTTCTACCTTGCGGCGGAGCAGGGGCATGCTTTCGCTCAGGCCCGGTTCGGGCAGATGCTGTTCAACGGCGACGGTGTGCCTCGCCAGGCACCGCGTGGCCTGATGTGGATGCAATTGGCCCGCGAGCAGGTAGATCCGACCCGTGACCCATGGGTGGTCGAACTGAACGAGCGGGCGCGGGAAATCGCCACCGAGGACGAGCGGAAACTGTCGGAAGCCTTCCTGCGCAAGCGGGGCAAGGGCATCCGCTGACACGCCGGCTGGATTCGCCCGCCAATCTCGGATAGGTCTTTCCCGCTGGGGGAGATGACCATGCCGTCCTTGAAGCCTCTGCTCGATCCTATCCGGTCCTTTCAGGCACTGTTCGTCGTTTTCGTCGCGCTGGTCGCTGGCCCGCTTGCCGCTCAGCCGGCGCAGATCATCGGCGCGGCCGAGATTGTCGAGAACCGCGTTTCCGGCGAGATTTCCGGCATCCGTCGCCAGCTGGCCCCCGAGGCCGAGATCTACCGCAGCGAGCTGATCCGAACCGAAGCTGCCTCCAGCACCCGGCTGCGCTTTTCCGACCGATCGGATCTCCGCCTCGGCCCATCGGCTCAAATCCGGCTGGATTCCGCGATCTATACCGGGCAGGCGGGCACTGCCGTCACGCTCACCCGCGGCGCGCTGCGTTTTGTGTCCGGCAACGGCCCCGTCGGCACCTACCAGATCCGTACGCCCGTCGCGACGATCGGCCTGCGCGGCACCACGGTCGATGTAGTGCTCCGGCAGGGGAGGGCCTTCGTCACGCTGGTCGATGGTGCGGCACAGGTCTGCATCGGCAACCGCTGCAGCCTGCTGACCAATCGCTGCGATTATGTCGAGGCTGGCGGCGGGCAGGTCCGCCCCGCCCAGCGGCTCACACCGAACGTCCCCACCTTCAACACCGCATGCCGCGGAGCGGCTTGCGGCGGCGGCGGCTGCACGGCCAGCGCAACCGGCACGCCGGGAACGCCCGGTCCGGCTGCGCCTTCGCCCGGTGGCTACGACCCGGCGGGGGGGTCTGACAGCGGCGGCTCCGCCGGGGGCGGTGCTTCCGGCGGCGGCAAGGGCAGATAACGCTGGACGCGATGTCTTGTGCTGTTTCGCACGGCAAGTGGCGGATTCCGCGCTAGGGTGGCGCAAACGGAGTTCCTGCCATGGTTCTGGTCCAGTCCTGCCCGCCCTTCTCGCCTGACCGGCGCTCCTCCGGAGGTCCGGCCCGCACTACCCTTGCGGCCTTTCTCGTCCTCCTGCCCGTTACCCTGTCCCTGCCCGCATTCGCGAATGACGTGATCGGCAAGGCGGAGACGATCGAAAACCGCGTGCTGGGCCAGCAGGGCGAGACCCCGCGGCCGCTGGCTGTTCCGGATCCGGTCCACCGCAACGAACGCGTGACGACCGAGGACAAGGCGCAGGCCCGCCTCCGCTTCAAGGATGAGACGGATCTCCGCCTCGGGCCGAAAGCCAGCATCAAGCTCGATGCCTTCGTCTATTCGGGCGAGAAGAACGCCGCGATGGAACTCTCCGCCGGGGCGATGCGCTTCGTGTCGGGCAATGGCCCGAAAGGCAGCTACATCATCCGCACGCCGGTCGCGACGGTTGGCCTGCGCGGCACCACGGTCGAGGTCAGCGTCATCAACAACCGCACCTATGTCTCGCTGCATGAGGGCGCCGCCCAGGTCTGCACCCGCTCGGGCCGCTGCATGGAGCTGACCCAGGCCTGCACCTATGTCTCGGTCGATGGACGGGGCGTGACGCTGCCGCAGCGTCTGTCCTCGCGCCTGCCGGTCTATTCTGCGCAATGCACCGGCGATTTCTGCGTGGTTGACCGCTGCACCCCGCAGATCAAGGGGCAGGGTGGGACAGTTCCGCCAGCCGCCCGGCCGCCGCGCGCGACGCCGCCGAAATCGCCGCCCCCCCGCCCGCAGCGTCCCCGCCGCGTGGTGATCGAGGAGGAGGAAATCATCGATGAACCGATCTATCGGCGGCCGTCCTATCCGGCGCTGGTCCCGGTCATTCCTGGCCTGATCATCGGGCCCGGCTTCGGGCGGCCGAGCTTCCCCGGTTCCGGCGGCCGCTATCCCGGCCGTGTGCCGCAGGGCCCGAAAGGGCGGATGTTCCAGTAATGGCCGGCGCGGCCCTGCTCAGGTGAGCCGCGCCCAGACGGGCACATGGTCCGACGGCTTGTCCTCGGCCCGGAGATCCTTGTCGATCCCGACCTCGGCCAGCCTGTCCGCCGCGCGTGGCGAGAGCAGGAGATGGTCGATGCGGATGCCGTTGTTCCGCTGCCATGCTCCGGCCTGGTAATCCCAGAACGTGTAGAGGCCGGCGGCATCGGTGGTGGCGCGGAGGGCTTCCGTGAAGCCGAGATGGAGCAGCCGGCGCAGGGCAGCCCGGCTTTCCGGCAGGAACAGCGCATCCTGCGCCCAGGCGGCGGGCTCGCGCGCATCGCGTGCATCGGGGATGATGTTGTAATCGCCGGCAATGACGAGCTTTTCCTCCAGCGCCAGCAAGGTGCGGGCATGGTGGGTCAGCGCGTCCATGAAGGCGAGCTTGTAGTCATATTTCGGCCCGGGCGCCGGGTTGCCGTTCGGGAAATAGACCCCGCAGATCCGCAGGGCCTCGCCGGGCACCGAGACCACCGCCTCGATATAGCGCGCCTGCTCGTCATCGAAGCCGGGCAGGCCACGATTCTCCACCTCGATCGGGTGTTTCGACAGGATGGCGACACCGTTGAAGGTCTTCTGGCCATGCGTCTCGACGTTGTAGCCCAGCGCTTCGATACCCTCGCGCGGGAAGGCCTCGTCGAGGCATTTGAGTTCCTGCAGGCAGACGATATCCGGCTGGCGGGCCTGCAGCCAGCGCAGCAGATGCGCTTCACGCTGCCGCACGGAATTGACGTTGTAGGTCGCAATGATCATGTGCGCTGTTGTAGCGCGAATCGTCCGCGCCGCGACAGTGCAAAGCCGCCGCCCACAGGAGTTCTCGGATGCAGCCGGAATCCCGCTTCCTGATGGCCTATTGCGAGCGCCTCGGTTCGCCCGCCTTCTGGGCCGAGCCGCTGAACGCGCTCACCAATGCCGGCTTCGTGCTGGCGGCGGGCATGGCGCTCTGGCTCTGGCGCCAGCGCCACCCGCGCGATACGGCCAGCCTCGTGCTGATCCTGCTGATGGTGGCGATCGGCATCGGCAGTTTCCTCTTCCACACCATCCCCAACCGGCGGACGGTGCTGATGGATGTCCTGCCGATCCAGGGCTTCATCCTGCTCTATCTCGGCCTCGCGATCCGACGTTACCTCGGCGCGCCGCTCTGGCTGGCCCTGGCCGGCCCTGTCCTGTTCTTCGTTGCCTCGGCCGGTCTGGTGCAGCTTGCTGGTGCCAGCGCCTTGCGCGGCGGCATCGGCTATGTCCCGGCCTTGCTGGCGCTCTATGGCTTCGGTCTTGCGCTCGCCGCGCGCAGTCGACGGTCCGGACCGGCAAGGCCGGGCCTCACCGGCGATGCCGCCCGGCCCATCGCCCGCGCCTTGCTGCTCGCCGGCGGGCTTTTCACGCTGTCGCTGGCCTTGCGCACGCTGGACCAGCCGCTCTGCAGCGTCTGGCCCTGGGGGCTGCATTTCCTCTGGCATCTCCTCAATGCCACGGTTCTCGGCCTGCTCGCCCTCGCGGCGATCCGGGCGGTCACTCCTCGTTGATCAGCTGGATCCGCCACATGCCGTAATGATGGTCCTGGCTCCAGTATCCTTCGAGATAA
This sequence comes from Beijerinckiaceae bacterium, assembly GCA_027533425.1. Taxonomy (GTDB): domain Bacteria; phylum Pseudomonadota; class Alphaproteobacteria; order Rhizobiales; family Beijerinckiaceae; genus Rhabdaerophilum. Next base: position 16,307 of record JAPZUD010000001.1, read on the forward strand.
TCGCTCTCCGGGAAGCGATGGAGCGTGGCGCGCCCGCCAACCTCGACACAGCGCAGCTCGTAATGCCCGGGCGCCAGCGCCTTGCCGAAATAGCGCTCCTGCCCGTGCTCGCCGGGATATTCGACCGTGATCTCGTCGCGCTCGAGCCGCACCGCCCCGGTCACGTTCCGGCTCGGCCGGCCGGTATTGTAGAAGAACTCCACCGCGCTCTTGGCAAACACACTCATGCTGGTCTCCTCCTCGGCCCGTTCCGGGCCTGATGGAGGGAGGATGCGCCAGAGGGACAAGCCCCGCCATGATCGGGATCAAAGGGCGGGGGGAGCAGGGGAGTGGAAAAGGGGCAGCGGGCAACGGGCAAGGGGCATGGGTCGTCTATTGCTCCACCGTCATGCCCGCCCATGGGGCGGGCATCCATGACTTGGGGATTGGCTAGTTGTTCAGATCCTCATGCAGATCGGCCCAGTCCGGATTACCCTCTACAATAAGCCTGACCTTCCAGGCTCTTGGCCACCGCTTGATGGATGTCTCTCGCTGGATCGCCTCGGCAATGCTGTCATGGCATTCAAACCAGACAAGCCGTTTCAGGCCATAGCGCCGGGTGAAGCCGCCTTCGCCATTCCGGTGCTCGTAGCTTCGTCTGGCGATATCATTCGTAACTCCACAATACAGGGTTCCGTTTGGCCGATTGGTCATCATGTAGACATAGCCGGGCATGAAGTCGCATCTCCTCAACGATCTCTTGATCGTGCCGGAGGCGAGCCCGTCGTGGAAGCGATGCAGGGTTGCGCACGCGAAACCCGGTTGCGCCCTTCACAGCCGTCATGCCCGCCCTTGGGGCGGGCATCCATGACTTTTCCACCCGCCCGGCCCGTGGAGGATCGCCAAGTCGTGGATGGCCGGGCCAGGCCCGGCCATGACGGGGAGGCGCCTCGGCCATGACGGGGAGGGCCCGGAAACGGAAAAGCCCGGCCGGAGCCGGGCTTTCTGTCTTATGGATCAGACAATCAAGCAGTTGATCACGAACAGCCCGTCGTCGAGCCGCATGTATCACATTTCAGACAGGTGCCGTTCCGCACCAAGGTGAAGTTCATGCATTCCGGGCAGGCCTCGCCGACATAGCCCTTCATCTTGGCGATGGAGCGCTTGGTGGCAATATCGTCAGCCGCAGCGGCGCTGGCCGGCCGCGCGGCCGGCGCCACGAAGCCGAGGCTCTCGATGGCTTCCGCGATCGAGGTATCCGCCTTCAGCGCCGTCGCGCCCGCCATGGCATAGACCGTGGTGGTGCTGGTGGCCGTGGCCGCCATCGCGCCGCCGCCGGCACCGCCCTCGACCACGCCGAGATAGTTGGTGGCGCGGCCGCGGACGAGGCCTTTGGAGACCACCCGCGCCGCCGGCGTCGAGCCCGAGGGCAGGCCCTCGGCATCGTCGCCCCGGCCCAGGGTCGTGGCACCGAGATCATCCGGCGTCACATGGGCAAGGTCTTCGCGGCCGAGATAGGAAATGGCCAGCTCGCGGAACACGTAATCGAGGATCGACGTGGCCGACTTGATGGCATCATTGCCCTGCACGAAGCCCGCCGGCTCGAACCGGGTGAAGGTGAAGGCATCGACATATTCCTCGAGCGGCACGCCATATTGCAGGCCGAGCGAGATGGCGATGGCGAAATTGTTCATCATGGCCCGGAAGGCGGCGCCTTCCTTGTGCATGTCGATGAAGATCTCGCCGAGGCGGCCATCCTCGTATTCGCCGGTCCGCAGATAGACCTTGTGCCCGCCGACAATCGCCTTCTGGGTATAGCCCTTGCGGCGACCCGGCAGCTTCTCGCGCTCGCGCACCTTCTCGATCCGCTCGATCACGCGCTCGACGATCTTCTCCGAGATCTGGGCAACGCGCGCCGCATTCGGCATCGCCACCAGCGCCTCGACCGCCTCGTCGGCTTCCTCGGCCTCGTCCTCGATCAGCGCGGAGTTGAGCGGCTGGCTGAGCTTGGAGCCATCGCGGTAGAGCGCATTGGCCTTCAGCGCCAGGCGCCAGGAGAGCAGATAGGCGCTCTTGCAATCCTCGACGGTCGCCTCGTTCGGCATGTTGATCGTCTTGGAGATCGCCCCCGAGATGAAGGGCTGCGCCGCCGCCATCATGGTGATGTGGCTCTCGACCGAGAGATAGCGCTTGCCGAGCCGGCCGCAGGGATTGGCGCAATCGAAGACCGCATAATGCTCCTGCCTGAGATGCGGCGCGCCTTCCAGCGTCATCGCCCCGCAGACATGGATATTGGCGGCCTCGATCTCCTTCTTGGAGAAGCCGAGGAAGGGCAGCAGCTCGAAGCTCATGTCATTGAGCTGCTCGTCGGTGATGCCCATCGCCTTCATCGCCTCGTCGCCGAAGGTCCAGCGGTTGAAGGCGAACTTGATGTCGAAGGCCGAGGGCAGGCCCTTCTCGAGTTTCTCGAGCATCTCGTCGGAGAAGCCCTTCGCCCGGAGGGTGGTGTGGTTGATGCCCGGCGCCTGCCGGAGCGAACCATGGCCCACCGCATAGGCCTCGATCTCGCCGATCTGCGCCTCGCTGTAGCCGAGCGTGCGCAGGGCCGCCGGAACCGCGCGGTTGATGATCTTGAAATAGCCGCCACCGGCCAGTTTCTTGAACTTCACCAGCGCGAAATCCGGCTCGATGCCCGTCGTGTCGCAATCCATGACGAGGCCAATCGTGCCCGTCGGGGCAATCACGGTGACCTGGGCATTGCGGTAGCCGTGCTTCTCGCCGAGCGCGAGGGCTCCATCCCACGAGGCCACGGCATGCGTGACCAGCGCCGGGATCGGGCAATTCGCATGGTCGAGCGGCACCGGATTGACCGAGAGCGCCTCATAGCCGGTGGCCTCGCCGCGCGCCGCGCGGGCATGGTTCCGGATGACGCGCAGCATATGCGCCGCGTTCTTCTTGTAGCCTGGGAAGGGGCCTAGCTCCGAGGCGATTTCCGCCGAGGTGCGGTAGCTCATCCCGGTCATCAGCGCCGTCAGCGCGCCGCAGAGCGCACGGCCGGCATCGGAATCGTAAGAGAGGCCCATCGTCATCAGCAGGCCGCCGATATTGGCATAGCCGAGGCCGAGCGTGCGGAATTCGTACGACAGCTCCGCGATTTCCTTCGACGGGAACTGCGCCATCAGCACCGAGATCTCGAGGACCAGCGTCCAGACGCGGATCGTGTGTTCATAGGCCCGGATGTCGAATTCGCGCCCTTCCGCATTGTAATACTGGAGCAGGTTCATCGAGGCGAGGTTGCACGCCGTATCGTCGAGGAACATGTATTCCGAGCACGGATTCGAGGCATTGATCCGCCCGGAAGCCGGGCAGGTATGCCAGTCATTCATGGTCGTGTTGAAATGCAGGCCCGGATCGGCCGAGGCCCAGGCCGCATAGCCGATCTTCTCCCAGAGGTCGCGGGCCTTGAGCGTCTTGGCGACCTTGCCGTCGATCCGGCGGATCAGGTTCCACTCGCCATCCGCCTCGACCGCGCGGAGGAAATCATCGGTCAGCGACACGGAATTGTTCGAGTTCTGGCCGGCAACGGTCAGATAGGCCTCGGAATCCCAGTCGGTATCATAGATGTCGAATTCAAGATCCTTGTAGCCCTGCTTGGCGAACTGGATCACGCGCTTGATGTAATTGTCCGGCACCATCACCCGGCGCGCGGCCTTGATCTCGCGCTTCAGGGCCGGATTCTTCTCCGGATCGAAGCAGGAATCGCCATCGCCCTCACAGTTGAGGCAGGCGCGCATGATCGCCTTCATGGCCTTGGCATTGATCTTCGAACCGGTGACGAGCGCAGCAACCTTCTGCTCTTCCTTCACCTTCCAGTCGATATAGGCCTCGATATCCGGATGGTCGGCATTGACGACCACCATCTTCGCCGCGCGGCGCGTCGTGCCGCCCGACTTGATGGCGCCGGCAGCGCGGTCCCCGATCTTCAGGAAGCTCATCAGCCCGGAGGAGCGGCCACCGCCGGACAGCTTCTCGCCTTCGCCGCGCAGGGCGGAGAAGTTCGAGCCGGTGCCCGAGCCATATTTGAACAGGCGCGCCTCGCGCACCCAGAGATCCATGATCCCGCCCTCGTTGACGAGGTCGTCCTGCACGCCCTGGATGAAGCAGGCATGCGGCTGCGGATGCTCGTAGGAGGATTTCGAGCGGGTCAGCTTGCCGGTCTTGTAATCGACATAGAAATGGCCCTGGCCCGGGCCGTCGATGCCATAGGCCCAGTGCAGGCCGGTATTGAACCATTGCGGCGAATTCGGCGCGACGCGCTGCGTCGCGAGCATGAAGCACAGCTCGTCATAGAAGGTCTGGGCATCATCCTCGGAGGTGAAATAGCCGCCCTTCCAGCCCCAGTAGGTCCAGCAGCCGGCCAGCCGGTTGAAGACCTGCTTGGCGGAGGTTTCCGAGCCATAGCGCTCCTTCTCGGGCAGCTTGGCGAGGGCAGCCTCGTCCGGCACCGAGCGCCAGAGGAACGAGGGGACATCGTTCTCCTCGACACGCTTCAGCACCGCCGGCACGCCGGCCTTGCGGAAATACTTCTGCGCCAGCACATCGGCAGCCACCTGGCTCCAGCTCTCGGGAACCTCCAGCTTCTCGAGTCGGAACACCACCGAGCCGTCGGGATTCTTGATCTCCGACCGCGTCTCGTGGAAGGCCAGCCCCGCATAGGGTGTCTGGCCCGCCTGGGTGTAAAGCCGTTCGAACTTCATCTCTCGTCCCCTTTTGGGTGCCTCGGCACCACTGACCTTGCTCTTGCGAAGCGCCCGAACCGCGATGGAGAGGCGAATACGCATCGAGCCGTGAAAACTCACGGCCCCCACCTGCTCCGTTTGACGTGCCAGAACCCCCGACCCTGTCCGCGGAAGAGACTTTGGGTGCCCCGGAAAATCGGCCCCCCGGCCGCATCCCGAACCCCGTTTTTCTGACGCCGGATCTGGCCCGGCGGCCTCTGTCGCGAAGATGCCCAAGCTAGGACAGCCGCTTCGAGGCCGTCAACATCTAGTTGGGTATCCACATGATGGTCGCAACATCTGGTGACTAACTTGTGAATCGTGGGGACAATTCGGCGATTCTTTGCAACGATATGATGAGTCAGGATTTTTCTTGGCGGGTGACTCGACGGCCTCCTGAACCGGCAAAAAATCAAGCGGAATCTTCGGCGAATTTTGCCGCATTCGCCGGGTCAGCCGGCAAAGATTCCGGGGGGTGATTCCCAAACCGCTCCCGCGAGGCTGATACCAGATGTAGGGGCTCACGGCAGGCGAGGCACAAGGCGCGCTGCCAGTCTCGGGCCCTGAAATCACGCGGGAATCCTGGTCTCCGCCCTTGGAATCGCTGGACCTCGGCCAGCAAATTTGCGAGAAGCAGCGGCATGCGGCGCTTGCTGGCGCAAGCGGACGAATCACATTCCGCCTGACAGCGATTCGCAAAACCGGAAGACCACGATGAAGACCCTTCTCCTGCAGATTTTCACCTGGTGGAACGGCCAGACCCTCGGCACCCGCTTCTGGACCTGGCGCAAGGGCGAGAAGGTCGGCACCGACCAGTTCGGCAACACCTATTACCGCACGCGCGGCGGCGCGAAGGATCCGGCCCTCGGCCACGAGCGCCGCTGGGTCATCTATAACGGCGAGGCCGATGCCTCGATGATCCCGCCGGGCTGGCACGGCTGGATTCATCACCGCGTGGCGATGCCGCCCTCGCAGGAGGATTACGCCGCAAAGGAATGGGAATTGCCACATCAGGGCAATCCGACCGGCACGGCCGGTGCCTATCGCCCGGCCGGGTCCATCCTGGCGCAGGGGCAGCCGGCCGGCGCGCGCGGCGAATACGAGCCCTGGCGCCCGTAACGCCCTTTTTTCGTCCGGATTTCAATGATAGGGCAGGCGCCGGTACCGCGCTGGCGCGGGAAGGGATTCGAAGGAACACCATGATCCGGCATTTTCGGTTGCTTCCGCTTGTCGGCCTGAGCCTTGCAGGCCTCATGGCGGCTCCGGCCCTTGCCGACAAGATCAAGAACCCCACTGCGGTCTTTGCCGGTCTCGACAAGATCACCGGACGGATCATCGCCTTCGAGGCGGCCGTGGACGAGACGGTGCAGTTCGGCTCGCTGCAATTGACGCCGCGCATCTGCTATTCCCGGCCGGATTACGAGAATCCGCAGACCACCACCTTCCTCGAGGTTGAGGAGGTCAGCACCGACAACCAGTACAAGAAGATCTTCGCGGGCTGGATGTTCGCGGCCAGCCCGGGCCTGAACGCCATCGAGCACCCCGTTTATGACGTCTGGCTGACCGACTGCAAGGGCGGGACGGAGATCATCAAGACGCCGCCGGAAGCCGACGAGGTCGAGGAAACGCCGCCGCCGCTCGCCGCCGATCGCAAACAGCCGCCGCGGCCGGTCTCTCCGGTCCAGCGTGGCCCGGGCCAGGCCGCCACCAATGCCCCGTTGCGCTTGCCGGATAGCGCCGGCATCGGCGCGCCGGTCCCGCCTGCGGGAGTCGCGCCGCGCGCCCAGCCGCAGCAGCGCTTCTTCCCGACCAATACCGGCCCGGCGCGGGGCGGCGCGGCCTATGATCCCGGCCCGAGAAACTGAATTCCTCCGGCCCGCCTCAGGGTGACGGCGGCTTTGCCAACCCGAGCGCTGCAATCACGGCGCCGATATCGCCGGGCCCCTCGGGCGGCCAGACATGGAAATCGGCCTGCCGGTCCAGAGCTGCATCGAGCAGGGTGCGATAGGCCTTCCTCGGAATTTCGGTCGCGCCGAATTGCTGGAGATGGCTCGTCACGAACTGCGTGTCGAGCAGCGTGAAGCCTCCCGCCCGGAGCCGCGCAACCAGATGGACCAGGGCGATTTTCGAGCAATCCCGCGCACGGTGGAACATGCTTTCGCCGAAAAAGGCCGATCCGAGCGCGATCCCGTAGAGACCGCCGACCAGCGCCTCCCCGTCATAGACCTCCACCGTGTGGCAGAATCCCTGCTCGAAGAGCGCGCCATAGAGCCGTCGGATCGGCCGGTTGATCCAGGTCGCACCTTCTTCCTGCCGGGGTGCGGCGCAGGCTTCGATCACGGCCGCGAAATCACGGTCCACCACCACGCGATAGCGTTCCTGCCGCACCAGTCGCATCAGGCGGGAGCCGACATGGAACGTGTCGAGGGGCAGGATGCCGCGCTTCTGCGGCTCGACCCAGTGAAGGCCGGGATCCTCGGCGCTCTCCGCCATGGGGAAGATGCCGGCCGCATAGGCGCGCAGCAGGATATCCGGCGTGATCGGGAGATCCTGGTCGGCATCCTGCATGGCTACGGCCCGTTTCCTGAAAGGGGCTGGCATGGTTCCGCGCCACCGGGGCGGCGCGTGTTGTCAGGCCTGCTCGCCCATCCCGCCATCGCGCAGGAACTTCTCCAGCCAATGGATATCATAGAGTCCATTCTGGATGTCCTGGTTCCGGACCAACGTCCGGAAGAGTGGCAGTGTCGTCTCGATCCCGTCGACGACAAACTCGTCCAGCGCGCGGCGCAGGCGCATCAGGCATTCATTCCGCGTCCGCCCGTGGACGATCAGCTTTGCTACAAGCGAATCGTAATGCGGCGGGATCCGGTAGCCCTGATAAACCGCCGAATCCACCCGCACGCCGAGGCCCCCGGGTGGATGGAAATAGGTGACCATGCCGGGCGAGGGTCGGAACGTGGCCGGATGCTCGGCATTGACGCGGCATTCGATCGCGTGGCCGGAGACCTTGATGTCACTCTGGCTGACCGAGAGCGGCGAGCCCGCCGCCACCTTGATCTGCTCGTTCACGAGGTCAATTCCGGTGATCATCTCGGTCACCGGATGCTCGACCTGGATACGCGTGTTCATTTCGATGAAATAGAATTCGCCGTTCTCGTAAAGGAACTCGATCGTGCCGGCGCCGAGATAGCCGAGTTCCGACATGGCCTTCGCCACGACGCCGCCGATCTTCTCGCGTTGCTCGGCATTGAGGGCGGGCGAGGGGCCTTCCTCCCATACCTTCTGGTGGCGGCGCTGGAGCGAGCAATCGCGCTCGGCGAGATGGATCGCCCCGCCCTTGCCATCGCCCAGAACCTGGATCTCGATATGCCTCGGCTTCTCGAGATACTTCTCGATATAGACCGCATCATCCCCGAAAGCGGCCTTGGCCTCGGTTCGCGCCGCAGCCAATGCATAGGAAAGATCGTCTTCCGTCCGCGCCACCTTCATGCCGCGCCCGCCGCCGCCGGCCGCCGCCTTGATGATCACCGGGAAGCCGATCCTGGCCGCGACACGCTTGGCCTCGTCATCGTCGGTGATGCCGCCATCCGAGCCCGGCACGACGGGAATGCCGAGACGGACGGCGGTCTTCTTCGCCTCGATCTTGTCACCCATCGTGCGGATATGCTGCGATTTCGGGCCGATAAAGCCGATCTTGTGCTGTTCCAGCACCTCGGCGAACCGGGCATTCTCCGACAGGAACCCGTAGCCGGGATGAACGGCATCCGCGCCCGTGATTTCACAGGCCGCGATCAGCGAGGGAATGTTGAGATAGGAATCGCGCGGCGAGGGCGGGCCGATGCAGACGCTCTCATCGGCCAGCTTCACATGCATCGCATCCGCATCGGCTGTCGAATGGACCGCAACCGTGGCGATCCCGAGTTCCTTGCAGGCGCGGAGGATGCGGAGCGCGATCTCGCCGCGATTGGCGATGAGGACCTTGTCGAACATGTTATTCGATCACCACCAGCGGTTCGCCATACTCGACCGGCTGGCCATCCTCGACAAGGATATGCGTCACCGTGCCGGCGCGCGGCGCGACGATTTCGTTGAAGGTCTTCATGGCCTCGACGAGCAGCAGCTTTTCGCCCTGCTTGACCTGGCTGCCGAGCTCGATGAAGGCGGTAGCGCCCGGCGAGGGCCGGCGATAGGCGGTTCCCACCATCGGCGACCGCACCGCACCCGGATGGGCGCCGAGATCCGCCGGCTTGTCGGCGGCAGCGGGAGCGACCGGGGCTGCCGCCACCGGTGCCGCCGCAACAGGCGCCGCCGGTGCGGCAATCGTCTGGACAACCGGGGCCATGGTCACCTGACGGGCAACGCGAATCCGCAGATCCCCTTTCTCCACCTCGATCTCGGTCAGGTCGGTTTCCGAGATCAGCAGGGCGATCTGGCGCACCAGATCGGGATCAATGGTCAGGTCTTTGGCCATGGATGGGGCTTTCATGAATTCGTCGTCTCGCTGTGTCAGACCGCAGGCGGCATATCGAGCAATGCGCGGAGGGCGAGCACATAGCTGTTCGCGCCGAACCCCGCAATCACCCCGATGGCTACCGGTGCGATGTAGGAATGGTGCCGGAACTCCTCGCGGGCATGCACGTTGGAGAGATGCACCTCGATGGCCCGGACCTTGGCCGCCTTGATTGCATCGCGGACAGCCACGGATGTGTGGGTATAGGCCCCGGCATTGAGGATGACGTCGGCCATGACCTCGCCGGCCTCATGGATATGCGTCACCAGTCCGCCCTCGAAATTCGTCTGCCGGAATACGAGCTGGATTTGCTCGCGCTGGGCGATGGACTGGAGCGAAGCCTCGATATCCTCGAGTGTCTTCGAGCCGTAGATGCCCGGCTCGCGTTTGCCCAGGAGATTGAGATTAGGTCCATTCAGGACGTGAATCTGACGCATGCTTCTGCCCGCCCGCCACGTTTGCGTTACGCAAGGGCGCCTTCTCTAGCCCAAAAGATCGCAAAACGGAAACGCCCTCTGTTGAGAAGTCCGGGCCGGCCGGGAATCTGGCCTCAGCATTCCGCCTTCTTGCACTGGCGCCAGGCCTGCACCCGCTTGACCAGCTCGTCATAGCCACGGGCGCCGATGATCAGCTCCTCGGCCACAACGTAGCTCGGTGTCCCGTTGATGCCGAGCGCATCCGCGAGCCCGCGCGCTTCCTCGAGGGCCAGCGGAATGGCCGGCGAGGCCATCGCCGTCTCCAGCTTCTTCAGGTCGGCACCGAGATCCTTCGCCACGGCGAGCGCCTGCTCGCGGCCGATATTGCCACGCGTGTTCAGCAGGTTGGCATGGAACTTCCAGAGCTTGTCCTTGTCGAATTGCTGGCGGAGCGCCAGGGCCACCACGGCCGCATCCCGCGAGCCGGGAGAGAGGATCGGGAATTCCTTGATCACGACGCGGACATTCTTGTCGGTATCAAGGATCTTCTGGATGTCCGCGAGCCCTCGCTTGCAGAAGCCGCAATTGAAGTCGAAGAACTCGACAATCGTCACATCGCCATTCGGATTGCCGACCACCGTGTGGTGCTCCGACATGTAAAGCGGGCTCTGCGGATCAGCCGTCAGGCGCCGGATCGCCTTCTGCTCCTCCTCCTTCTGCCGGCGCTCCAGTTCGACCATCGCCTCCTGGATCACCTCGGGATGCTTGAGGAGGTATTCCTTCACGATGGCCTCGATGGCGCCCCGATCGACGGGCGGGGCGGCTGGCGGTGTGCCCTGCGCGAAGCTCGTGCCCTGGCTGGCGACCAGAAGGATGCTGGCTGCCGCGAGCATCCGGATGCGGGCGGAGAGGGGGAGGCGGCGCATGGTCGTTCCTTCTGGTCTGCGGAATCGGGGGTTCAATTGGTCTTCTCGGGTTTCGCCTCGGCAATGTCCCGGGCGGCGAGATAGGCGGCGGAATTCGGTGGCAGCAGGGGCATGGCCCGCCGTGCGAAACGCTGCGCATCCTGGAATTGCCCCTCGATCAGGGCCCCGCGCGCGGCGGCGAGCGCGGCGTTGCCCTCGTCGCCCTTGCGGCCATAGGCCTGTGCGAGGTAGCGGAAACCCTCGAAATTGTCCGGGTCCCGGCTGGTGGCGTTCGTCAGTTCCTTGATGGCCTCGGCGATCGATTGCGGCGTGTCCGTTGCCACCAGCGCATGGCCGAGCATGGTGCGGATCAGCGGCTGGTTCGGCGCCAGCGCGACAGCCCGCCGCAAAGGCGCCACGGCCTGGCTGGCCCGCCCGGCTTCGAGAAGGGCCTGGCCCTTGAGCTCCCAGAAATAGGCATTGCCCGGCTGTTCGGCGATCAGGGCGTCGATCGCCTTCAGGGCGGCATCGGGCCGGCCGAACCGGTAATCGATAATCGCCCTTGCATAGCGGGCCGGCAGGGATGTGTTGTGGCCAGGATAGCGCCGCGCGATCTCGCCGGCATTGCCGGTGAAGGCAAAGAGCTTCGCCCGGATCATCTCGTGCTTCATCAGCCGGGCCGGCGGATCCTTCTCGTTGAAGAACGGCGATTTCACCGCCGCCTCGCGCAGGGCGGCGACACGTTCCTGCGGCAGCGGGTGGCTCTGGGTATATTTGTCGAGCCGCGTCGAGGAGAACAGCATGTCATTCGACATCCGCTCGAAGGTCTCGAGCATGCCTTTCGGCGATTGCCGCGTTTTCTCCAGGAAGGTCAGGGCGGCGCGGTCCGCCGCCTGTTCCTCGCCGCGCTGGTAGGCCAGCAGCGAACGGCGCGCCATTTCTGGACCGGTGAGCAGCGCCCCCATCGCCCCGGCCGGATTGCTGCCGACCTGCCGCGATTGCGCCGCGCCGATCAGGGCGGCGCCGCCGAGCAATGTCCCGATAATCGCGATGGCCTGCGCCTTTTCCAGCTCGTTGCGCAGCCGGGCGAGATGGCCGCCGGCGATATGCCCGGCCTCATGGGCCAGCACGCCGATGATCTGGTTCGGCGTCTGCGAATCCATGATCGCGCCGATATTGACGAAGACCCGCTTCCCGTCGGCCACGAAGGCGTTGAAACTCCGGTCATTGACGAGCACGACGCGGATGAAGCCTTTCCGCAGGCCTGCCGCCCCGAGGATCGGGTCGAGATAGTCGCGCATGACCTGCTCGATCTCGGCATCGCGGATGAAGCTGATGCGCCGTTGCTGCGCCTCGGCCGGGACAAGCGACCCAAGGGCGACCGCGCCCGCCATGACGAGCGAGAGAATCGTACGGGCCAGCGGGCGGCGCCGGGCTTCGGGATGTGAGGGCAGCGCGTCCACCACCATGATTTCTCCGCAGATCGATCCGGCATAGGCTAAACGGAGCAATGCGGTCAATTCTGGGCAGGCCGGGGTCGCGGTCTTGTGATGGAGGGCATGACACCTGTCCGGCAGGCCGGGGATGATTGACTCGCGGCGAGGAACGGCGGAGAAGGCCCGGCGCCTGAGCCGAGGAGCCGCCATGCCGAGCCCGACCCTTTCCCGCCGCTCGCAGATTGCCGCGTTCATCGCCATGGACGTGCTCCGTGAGGCTCGGGATCTTGGCCGCGAGGCCGTCCGGACCGGCAAACCCGGCATCATCCATCTCGAAATCGGCGAGCCCGGCGCGCCATCCCCGCGCCCGGTGCGCGAGGCGGCCACGCAGGCGCTCGCGGCCGGCCGAATCGCCTATACCGAGGCGCTCGGCTTGCCCGCGTTGCGCGAGGCGATTGCCGGGCATTATCGCCGCCGCTATGGCATTGACGTCCCCGCCGGCCGGATCGCGGTGACCACCGGCTCGTCCGGCGGGTTCATCCTTGCCTTTCTCGCCATGCTGGATCAGGGCGGGCGCATCGGCATTCCCTCGCCGGGCTACCCCGCCTATCGCAACATCCTTCAGGCATTGGGGATCGAGGCGGTCGAGATCCCGACCGGGCCGGAGACCGGCTTTGTCCTGTCCGCCGCGGCGATCCGTGCCGCGCATGAAAGCACGCCGCTCGATGCCGTGCTCATCATGAGCCCTGCCAATCCGACGGGCGTGCTGACGCCGGCCGCCGAGGTGGCCGCCATCGCGTCAACATGCCGCGAGCTCGGGCTCTGGCTGGTTTCCGACGAGATCTACCATGGCCTGACCTATGAGGGCGAGGAAGCGACGGCCCTTGCCAGCTCGGACGAGGCGATCATCGTCAATTCCTTCTCCAAGTATTTCTGCATGACCGGCTGGCGCATCGGCTGGCTGGTCGTGCCGGAACGGATGGTGCGGGCGCTGGAATGCCTCGCCCAGAACCTCGCCATCTCGGTGCCCTATCTCAGCCAAGTTGCCGCGATCGCGGCCTTCGAGGCCGAGGAGGAGCTGGAAGCGATCAAGGCCGGCTATGCCCGCAACCGTGCCGTGCTGATGGAGGCACTGCCGGCGCTCGGCCTGAAGCCGCTGCCGATGGACGGCGCCTTCTACGCCTATTGCGATATCGGCCGGTTCTCGAACGATTCCATGGCTTTCTCGAAAAAGGCCCTGCACGAGGCCGGCCTTGCCATCACGCCGGGGCTCGATTTCGACCGGAGCGAGGGCCATCGCTATGTCCGGCTCTCCTATGCGGGCAGCGAGTCGGATATCCTCGAGGGCGTGGCCCGCCTGAAACGCTGGCTGGCCCCCTGAAATGCCTGTTTCCACCATGATCATGCTGGCGGTGCTGATCGCGATGCGGGTACTCTGCTTCGCGATCGCAGCCCTTTTCGTGATGGTGGCCCTGCGCAGCTTGTTCGATGCCGACCTGACGATCCGCTGGTGGCAGGGCCTCATCGGAGCGGGTATCTTCCTCGCGACAGGCCTCGCTGCTGGCCTGTTGCGCAAGGCTCTCGCCCGACATACGCGCTAGCCCGAACGCCCAGGACGTCCTAAACCCTTGACGCTGGCCGCGAGCCTCGCGAAAAGCGAATCCTCCACCGATCGTGAAAGCCGCACCATGTCGCTCGATATCCGTTCCGCCCCGCCGAAATACTGGATTAAGGGGGCCAAGGCCGATTGGGAAATCATCATCGGCATGGAGATCCACGCCCAGGTGAATTCGAAGGCCAAGCTCTTCTCGGGCGCCTCGACGGCCTTTGGCGGCGAGCCCAACGCCCATGTGAGCTTCGTCGATGCGGCCATGCCGGGCATGCTGCCGGTCATCAATAGGGAATGCGTGGCGCAGGCAGTCCGCACCGGCCTCGGGCTGAAAGCGCAGATCAACCGCAAGTCCCGGTTCGACCGGAAGAACTATTTCTATCCGGACCTGCCGCAGGGCTACCAGATCAGCCAGTTCGCCGAACCGATCGTCGGTGAGGGCGAGGTTATCGTCGATGTGCCCGGCGAAGCCGAGCCGATCATGGTGCGGATCGAGCGCCTGCATCTCGAGCAGGATGCCGGCAAGTCGATCCATGACCAGGACCCGAATAACTCCTTCGTCGATCTTAACCGCGCCGGCGTTGCGCTGATGGAGATCGTCTCGAAGCCGGACCTGCGCTCGGCCGAGGAGGCACAGGCCTATGTCACCAAGCTGCGCCAGATCCTCCGCTACCTCGGCACCTGCGACGGCGACATGGAGAAGGGCAATCTCCGCGCCGACGTCAACGTTTCCGTCCGCCGGCCTGGCGAGCCTTTCGGCACGCGCTGCGAGATCAAGAACGTCAATTCCATCCGCTTCATCGGTCAGGCCATCGAGGTGGAGGCCCGGCGCCAGATCGCCATTCTCGAGGATGGTGGCTCGATCGACCAGGAAACCCGCCTTTATGATCCGGGCAACCGGGAAACCCGGTCGATGCGCTCGAAGGAAGAAGCGCATGATTACCGCTACTTCCCCGATCCGGACCTCCTGCCGCTGGTCCTTGAGGAGGAATTCGTCACCGGGCTGAAGGCGGAGCTGCCGGAATTGCCCGACGAGAAGAAGGCCCGCTTCGTCCGGCAGTACGGGCTGACGGCTTATGACGCTTCCGTGCTGGTCATGGAGCGCGAGAGCGCCGACTTTTTCGAGGCCGTTGCAGTCGGTCGCGATGGCAAGATCGCGGCGAACTGGGTCATCAACGAGTTGTTCGGCCGCCTGAACAAGGAAGGCCTCGGCGTCACCGAGAGCCCGGTCAGCGCGGCCCAGCTCGGCGGCATCATCGATCTGATCGGCGCCGGCACCATTTCGGGCAAGATTGCGAAAGACCTGTTCGAGATCGTCTGGACGGAAGGCGGAGATCCTGCCGCCATCGTCGAGGCGCGTGGCATGAAACAGGTCACCGATACCGGCGCGATCGAGAAGGTGGTGGACGAGATCATCGCCGCCAATCCCGACAAGGTCGAGCAGGCCAAGGCCAAGCCGACCCTTCTGGGCTGGTTCGTCGGGCAGGTGATGAAATCCTCCGGCGGCAAGGCCAACCCGGCAGCTGTCAACGACCTGCTCAAATCGAAACTGGGGATCGAGTGAACGCGCCGCTCATCCGGCCCGTCCGGCAGGACGATCTGGCTGCGGTCCGGGATGTGCTGATCCGGACCTGGCACGCCACCTATGACGAGGCGCTCGGCGCGGCGAAGGTCGCCGAGATGACCGCGCGCTGGCATTCGCCCGAAGCCTTGCAGCGCCAGATGGAGGATATGCTGGCCCAGCCCGGCCTCCGCACCTTCCTTGTGGCCGAACAGGATGGCCGGGTGATTGCCACGGCCTCTGCGCATCTCGTCGCCGAAAGCCGGATCGAGATCAGCCGCATCTACATCCTGCCCGAATTCCAGCGCGGCGGCCTCGGGCGGCGGCTTTTGCAGAATCTGCTCGCAACCTTTCCGGCGGCCAGCCATGCGCGGCTCGAGGTCGAGCCGCGCAATGCCCGCGCGCTCGGCTTCTACCGGCGGCACGGCTTCCTGCCCGTTTCCTCGGGTGTTGCCTGTGGCGGCGATGCCCAAGCGGGGATTGCGCATCTTGTCCTCGAGGCCGCCTTGCCGCTCTGGACGCTGCGCCCGGCCCGGGACGAGGATGCGCAGGACCTTTTCGGCCTGCTCGCGCTGTGCTTTGCCGAATATCCGGGCTGCTTCGTCGATCCGCATGATGACCTGCCCGATCTCGTCCGGCCGGGCCATTGGCTCGAACGCACGCGCCCCGGTCCGGACGGGCGCGCTATCCCGCTGGGCGGGGCCTTCCTTGTGCTGGAGGATCTGCGCGGCCGCGTCTGCGCCTCCGTGGCCTATGACCTGCCGGAGCCGGGCATCGCCGAACTGCATCGTCTCTATGTCCGGCCGGATTGCCGGCGGCAAGGCATCGCTGCGCGGCTTGTCCTGCATGTCGAGGCTCTCGCGCGCTCCGACGAGGCGCGCCGGATGATCCTCTGGTCCGATACGCGCTTCACCTCCGCCCACGGCCTGTATGGGCGCCTTGGCTATCAGGCCACCGGGCAGACCCGCGATTTGGGTGACATTTCGCGGACGTCGGAGTATCACTTCATCAAGATGCTTTGAAGAACATGGGGCTTGCCCTTGATCGTGTTCTGCCTCGATCTTGCCCCGGTTCATTCAGCTTCCCTACAGGTGCGAAAGCGCACTTTCGCATCCAGGCGGCAAGGATATGGGTATATCGACGAAGCCGATGGCAGGAAGGGGCGGTGCCCCGCAGGCTTCGACCAACAGCGGAGAATGATCATGATCAACGCGATCTCTTTCAGGAAGACCTCGGCTCTCGCCGCCGCAGCGCTCGCGCTGACCTTTGCGGCCCTGCCGGTGCAGGAAGCCGAAGCCCGTCGCGGCCGCAATGCCGCTCTGGCAGCCGGCCTGATCGGCGGCGCCCTGATCGGCGGTGCGCTGCTGGCCCCGCGCGCCTATGGCGCGCCGGTTTACCACGCCCCTGGCCCGGTCTATGTCGAAGAGCCGGTTTGCTACCGTGTCCGTGAACGCGTCTGGGACGATTATCGCGGCCGTTGGGTGCGTGTGACCCGCCGCGTCTGCGAATGACGGGCACGCCGGGCTGACCGGAATGAATTCGAGACCCCGCCCCGAAAAGGCGGGGTTTTTCGTTTCAGGTGAATTTGAGGAAGCCGGAGAAGAACGTCCGGAACCATTCCGACGAGACGACGAGATGTCCCGGCGCGAAGAAGGTGAGAATCCACCCCAGGGCACCGAGCAGGTTCGCAGCCATGAAGGGGATTGGCCGCATACGC
Organism: Beijerinckiaceae bacterium; assembly: GCA_027533425.1. GTDB lineage: Bacteria > Pseudomonadota > Alphaproteobacteria > Rhizobiales > Beijerinckiaceae > Rhabdaerophilum. Next base: position 33,218 of record JAPZUD010000001.1, read on the forward strand.
GAGATTCCGGCGACGATCGGAATCAGGACGCGCAACGGCCCGGCGAAATGGCCGATCATCACCCCCCAGACGCCCCATTTGCGCGAGAACGCGATCGTTTTGGAGACCGTCTCCGTGTAGGTGCGGAACGGCCATAAGGTCAGGATCCTGTCGCCCGTCGAAGCGCTGATCAGATACATGATCGAGAAGCCAAGCGAGGCGCCGAGCCAGCCGGCAAGCAGCGAGGGCCATAATGGCACGCCGGCAGCCGCCATGATGCCGCCAATGGCGAAGAGCAGGAAGGTCGAGGGAATGAAGACCGAGACAATCACGATGGTCTCTCCCATGGCCATCAGGAAGATGGCAAGCGGTGCCATGGACTGGTTGGCCTGGACGAACGCGAGGATCCGGGACGTTTCGATCTCAATGGCCATGGGAACCGGGGTTCGAGAGGCGGCGGGGCAGGGTGTGTTAGCGGGGCGGGAAGGCCCCGTCTAGCGGCTGCACCAAGTTATGGGTAATCGGGGCAAAAGAACGGGTATTGAAAGGCAGGACAGACATGGTGCAGGCGATCGGCATTGTGGAGGGGGCTGCGGCCGCCGATTTGCAGGCGCTGGTGCAGATTCTCGCGGAGGACGAGGTCGGCGGCAAAGGCGATGCCTGGACGGACGATTGTGCACCGCGCTATCGCGCAGCCTTCGAGGCCATCCTCGCCAACCCGGATCATCGTGTGATCGTCGCGCGCCATGAAGGCCGGGTTCTTGGCTTCGTGCATCTCTATTTCCTTCACGGCCTGCCCGCGCATGGCCGGCTCAAGGTTGTGCTGAACTCCGTGTTCGTTGCCGCTGCAGCCCGGGGTATGGGGGTCGGCGCCCGGCTGGTGGCCGCGGCCGAGGCCATCGCCCGGCAGGGCGGCGCCACGGAGGTAACCCTGACATCGAGCAAGAAGCGCGTGGATGCCCATCGTTTCTATCGCAACCTCGGCTACGAGCAGCGCCATGAGGGCTTCGGCAAGGCGCTCCCCGGTCAGTGACCCCACGCCTTCAGCCGTTCCCGGCATTCCCGGCTGAAGACGCGCCAATCCTGCTCGCCCTTGCGCCCGCCCGCTTTCAGGGCACGCCATTCCTGCCCGCATTGCCGCGTGCGGGCCAGGCTCGCTCGCTGCCGATCGCTGGCCTTTCGCTCGGGTCGGAGGAAGGGCCCGGCGGGATCCGCCTGGCTGGCATTGTCTGCGGGCCGAAGCGGATGCTGGCCGGGCATCTGGGCAGACAGGCCGGACGAGGGAGACAGCGGGACAAGCAGGGAAAGGCCCACAAGGACCGCCCGGAAACGCCGATGCATGCGTAATCCCTGAAATATGACTGAAAGAACAGCGACATGCTGCGCCGCTTTGCTCTGCCCGTAAAGCAAGCGGACGTTGTATTCCCGCCGCTGTCACGTTTTTGTGCCCGGCCTTCTCGGCGTGTCCCTCTTGTTGGGGCGTGGCGCATCACGATATGACAGGTCACATTCCGAAAGCTGGAGCGCTTCATGCAGCCGATCGATCTTCACTACTGGCCGACCCCCAATGGCTGGAAGATTTCCATCGTCCTCGAGGAACTGGGCCTTCCCTATCAGGTCCATCTCGTGGACATCACGAAGGGCGAGCAGTTCCAGCCCGACTTCCTGAAAATCGCGCCGAACAACAAGATGCCGGCCATTGTCGATTACGACACGGTCGGCGGTGAGCCGATCTCGCTCTTCGAGAGCGGCGCCATTCTCCAGTATCTCGGCCGCAAGACCGGCCAGCTCTATCCTGTCAACGAGCGCAAGCGCGTCGAAGTTGACCAGTGGCTGTTCTGGCAGATGGGCGGCTTCGGCCCGATGCTTGGCCAGACACATCATTTCCGGATCTATGCACCCGAGAAGATTGAATACGCCATCAATCGCTACACCAACGAGACCAAGCGGCTCTATGGCGTGCTCGACAAGCGGCTGAAGGACCGTGAATGGGTTGCCGGCGACTACTCGATCGCCGACATTGCCATTGGTCCCTGGGCGAAGCTCTGGGAACGGCAGGGCCAGGACATTGCCGAGTTTCCGCATGTGAAGCGCTGGCTCGATGCCTTCCTCGCGCGGCCGGCCGTGCAGCGGGGCCTCGCCGTCGGGTCGGAGAAGCGGGACCCGTCCTCGCAGAACATGAAGGATCCCAAGGTCCAGGAGATCCTGTTCGGAAACAAGCCGAAATCCTGATCGATGCGGTTTGCGGTCCTCGTCTTGCTGCCCTGGGCAATCGAGGCAAGGGCCGCATCCATCGAGATCACCCGGTCCTGTTTCGGCGATTTCTGCCTGGAATCGCGCGAGGCCTTCATGGCGGTAGCCTCGGATCCCGCCCGCCATCATTATCGAATCCGCTTCTCGCGCACCCAGTCGATGCTCTATGTGCAGACCGGGCCCGAGCCGAAATTCCCGCATTGCGAGCCACTCTGCGACGTGGCCGACCATGCCGGAGAGCCACAGAGCCGTCAGGCGCGTACCGGGCGGCTGGTCGGGCGGCTGGTCGGGCCGGTCCCTGGCTGCGCCGGCCAGCCGGACCGCTACGTCCATCTCTATGTCTATGATGCCTCAGCCAGCCCGGACTGGCTGACCGTGGTGCCGAACTGCCCCGGCATCAGATGACGACAGTCAGCGCCTTCGCCGCGCGGGTGATGGCGGTATAAAGCCACCGCGTGCGGTGCTCGCGGAAGGCAAAGCTCTCGTCGAACAGCACCACCCGGTCCCATTGCGAACCCTGCGCCTTGTGCACGGTGAGCGCATAACCGTAATCGAATTCCTCGACATGCCGCCGGATTTCCCACGGGATCTCCTCGCCGATACCGTCGAAAAAGCCGCGCGGTACAACGACCTTGACCGTCGGTCCATTCCCGTCATCCGGGGCCACGCGCATATGGACGAATTCACCTACGCGCTCACCGACCAGCTTGACGGTCCAGGTCGAGCCGTTGAGCAGGCCCTTCTGGCGGTTGTTGCGGAGGCAGACGAGCTTCTCGTCCTTTTCCGGCAGGGCATCGACCTTGCCCAGCAGGGTGCGGATCCGCGCATTGTATTTCCGCCGGGTCTCGTTCCGGCCCACCAGCACCTGGTCGGCCGCAAGGATCTGCTGCGCGTCGATCTGCTCGCGGCGGATGACCCGGCTCTCGCCATAATCGCCGGCCGGCAGCCGCTCGCCGTTCCGCGCGAGCATCGACAGATGGATGATCGGATCGCCGGCAGCCTGCCGGTGCACGTCCGTCAGCATCACATCCGGCTCGGCCTCGGTGAAGAAGCCGCCACCTTTCACGGGGGGCAGCTGCGCAGGATCGCCAAGGACCAGAACGGGCACGCCGAAGGACAGAAGGTCCGTCCCCAGTTCGGCATCGACCATCGAGCATTCATCGACGATGACCAGTTCCGCCTTCTTCACGTCGGATTGCCGGTTGAGGACGAAGGTCGGCTCCTCGTTCTCGCTGTCTTTCGAGCGGTAGATCAGCGAATGCAACGTCTGGGCATCACCGCAACCGCGGTCGCGCATGACGGCGGCGGCCTTGCCGGTGAAGGCGGCGAACAGCACATCACCGTCGATGCCCTCGGCAATATGGCGCGCAAGGGTGGTCTTCCCGGTGCCCGCATAGCCGAACAGCCGGAAAACCGGCTCGCCGCGCTTCCGGCGGGCCGCCTTGTGCCAATCGGAAATCGCGGCAAGCGCGCGATCCTGCTGCGGGCTGAACTCCATCCCGCCTCTATAGCCGTTCAGCCCGATTCGGGAATGGGGGTCCCCCGGGGTCTCAGTCCACGCGGACCCAGTTGACGCTGCGGCAGACGAGGCCTGCCAGCGCGCAACCCTCGGTAACCATCTGCTTGCCGTTTATCAGCACCTTCCCGGAATAGCTTTTGCCGTCTTCCGGGTTGAAGGCCTTGCCGACCCAGCGATTGTCACCATTCGGCTTCATGTCGAAGAAGACGCGCTGGCCCACCTTCGCGGCACCTGATGTCTCCTTCAGCCAGATGATCGACCCGCAGGATGCATCACCGCATTTCGAAAAGCGGACCCGGCTCGCATTCGTATCCGTGCGCTGCCAGGTGCCCTGGAGCTCATTGGCCATGACAGGGGTGGTCATCAGGCCGAGGCCCGAAGCCATGGCAGCAGCCAGCAGCATAGCGTGAGTGTTTCGCATTGTCAGATCCTCCCGGTTGAGTTTTGTTCTTATGCAATCAGTTCACATATAAACTAAAACACGTCAAGGGTCCTGTGCGATGGCGTGTCGGAGAGCCAATCCGGGGAATGGTTGAGAGAAGCTTCCGGAAAGGAATCTTGCCTGAATCTGAATCCTTGATTCCAAAAGGGAATTCAGGATTCCAGCCTTACCGGGGCATGAAGGCCTGGCAGGGGGTGGGGTTCCGGCAATCTGTTATTAGTCACATCGATTCAGGGGTTCTTTGAAAGTTTGCTTCAAATTTGACGCATCGAAGGCAACGACATGGCTCCAGGCCAGCAGATCCTTCGGTCAGGGTGATCGTCAACAGAAGTGAGACAGGGGGCTAACATGGGTATGGCGCAGCAGATCAAAGCAGCCGGCGAACCGGAACTGAACTTTTTCGAAATGGGCGTGAACTATGCCTGCGGCCGGACCGGCATTTGCGATCTGGTCGAGGCGCATAAGTGGTTCAACATCGCCGCATTGCGCGGTGATGCGGAGGCCGCCCGGCGCCGGCAGGAAATCGCCGCCGAGCTGAGCGCAACTGAGATTGCGGCTGCACAGCGCCGCGCCCGGGAATGGCTGTCTATCCATTGATGCCGGGGGTCTGAAGCCTGCAACAGGGGTGTGTCCGTATGCCCCTTTTGCTGTGCGGACCAATCCTTCCGCCTCGGATTGCGGCTTGAACTCCAGCCCGCCCTCGGGCATAGAGCGTCCTCGCTGCTTCGGCAGCGCCGGAGACGTGGCCGAGAGGCTGAAGGCACTCGTTTGCTAAATGAGCATACCTCGAAAGGGGTATCGAGGGTTCGAATCCCTCCGTCTCCGCCAGCAACCTTTTCAAACAGCTGATAAGGCTTGCGAATTCTCGAAAGCCTTGAATCGGCCCCACTTCAGGCCCCACTTTCGGGGGCGAAGTCGGCCTCAGTTGATCGCCTTGCGCCGGTCGGCCATCGCGTGGGCGAAAATCTCCCGGGCTTCGGAAACCGTCAGATCGGTCTTGAACGCGAGATGGTGGGCGAGCGCCGGCAGTGCCTTCGCGCTTTCGTGGCCGTAAATCCCCTGGATCCGGGCTTCCACTTCGCGCTTGGCGGCTTCGGTCGCTTCGGCGAGGGCCTGGGGGGAGAGGTAACTGGCAGACATTGGTCTTCCTTTCGGTTGGTGGGTGATGGTGCCGGCCTGGGGGCCGGCGCCGGTCTTCAGAAGTTGGCGAAGTCCAGGACGGAATCCGGGAAGCGCCCCTTCAGAAACTGTTGCGAGCGCTCGGCGATCCGGTCGGCCGTCGAGAGCGTGGCGTCTTGCGTCGGCGAAAGCTCGATGCCGTGCACTTCGTAATACTGCGCCATCAGCAGCGCCCGGAGCGCGACTGCGTCGCGCCGAATGCCGATGATTGCTTCGGCCAATTCGTATTCCTGCCGGTCGAGGCCCTTGTCAGCGATGGCCGGGTCCGAAGGGTGAGTCTCAGGCTTCTTCGTCATGGTGCGGTCTCCGTTGCGGTTGAGGTTGGAAGTCCAATGGCCCGGCCCCAATGCCGCACCATGCGTCACAGAGGGGGCCGGGCCAGCGCTGCCAGGATGGCCAAAAACGGGCAGCGCATTCAGGGATTCGAGCATTTTTCATCACCAGGCGAAAGAACGGCCGCGCATCGCGCGCGATCCGGTCCATACGATTGGCGAGCCGTAGTCGGGGCGCGCCGCCGGCTGGATCTTCGGCAGCGAGCGAATGATTTCCATCATGGCGAGGTTTTGCTTCGCATCGGCCCAGGCGCGGCGGAGAGCTGCCCGGAAGAGCGCCCGGCCCGGTTTGCCCTGGCCCCAGGCGATCAGCTGGCGATAGGTTGCCCAGGCATTGCGCATCACGCTGGATTTGGAGATCGGGGCGGGCATCAGCAAACCTCTTGCTCACTTGATGCTAAAAGTATATGGTTTGGTTCTGATCAAGTCAATACAAAAAGTATCAAGTTGGGGAAGAATGACAGTCGAGCAGGTTAAGGCCGCCCGCGCGCTCCTAGGCTGGAATCAGGACAAGCTCGCTGAGGCGTCCGGCATCGCGCTTCCGACTATCAAGCGCCTCGAGGCGCAATCCGGCCCGGTGGCGGGTTACGAGAAAACCCGGCAGGCCATCCGCTCGGCGCTCGAGGCGGCCGGGATCCAGTTCATTGAGGATGGCCAGCCGTCAGGGGGTGGCGGTGCTGGGGTGAGGCTCTCAACCTGAGCAAAATGGCCGCTTCTGGGGGGCACAATCGACCGATGCCTGTGACGAATGTTCGCTTTTGTGTTGACGCCAGTGTTTCCCGTAGTCACTTATTGTTCACCGCAGTCCGAGCATGAATCGTTAACTGCGGGAGTTCAATCTGCGTATGCAGTCGAATGCAGAGAACAATCATGAGTGATAAAGCAAACTCGGCAACCGGTAAGGTTGACCAGTCAAAGGGTTCCACTCGGCATATCCTATTCGATCTTGAAGCGGAAAGCCCAACACCGATGAGTGGAAGGACCTATCGCAAGGCGCTCATTGCGGCTGATAAAAAACTAACTGACGTCATGAAGACGATCCCGGGTGTACAATATGTCGGACGGCGAAAAGGCAACGCAGCCTGAACCCGTCGTAGACGGCTATTACAATCCGGTATTCCAAAGGCTTGTAGACGCCGAAGGCGAACATTTCAGCTTGACCCGTGGCATGGTCGCATATGGGATATACAAGCTCGGGAAGCGGGAGTGGATCCAAAGTTTTGTTGCCGAAAAAGGCCGCCGCCCCACTCCTGAGGAGGTGCGCGGTTACGCCGAGGCAATGCAAACTGAGACCCAGTTAGGTAACCTTCGCTCACGAGCGGATCAGGTTCTAGGCACATTCGCCCAATCAGTAATTGCAGATGAGAAGCCTCGAATCGTGGAAGAAGCCCTCCGCGGTAGCTTCATGCAGGCTTTCTGGCCTTCTTTCGTGTCGAGCGTCGTGTTTGCGGTACTTTTAATCATCATCGGATTGTTTGCAGCCATGAACGGGATCGGAATCCCGATCCCTGTTAAGCCAATCATCATGCCGTGAAAGCCCCTGAATGGGGTTAGGCTGTTGCAGCAGGCGGCCTTAAGCAGCAGTCCGCTTGAAGACGGTTGACGCGCCGGAGGTCCCGCTCGAAAGGGCCTCAATGCGCGATCGACGTTCTTGCCTCGTTCTTTTTTCCCGCGATGCTCGGGCGATGGCACGGCGGCAACGATTCCAGCCCATGACGATTGGCAACATGCGCGACCTTGGGGTTCGTGATCTCGAGGCCTATTGCACCGCGCTCGGCTGCCATCATGCGGGAGACGTATCGGGCGAGCGCTTTGCCGATGACGTGCCCGTGCCGTCGATCGCCCGGCGGCTGGTCTGCTCGAGGTGCGGCGCTCGGTCAGCCCAGGTCCGGCCCAACTGGCGACAGATGCAGGCGCCCGGCATGGCGCATCGGCCTTGACCGCATCAGGACCGCGAGAGCTACGCAACAGGCGCACTGTTAGAGCGCAGGACGGGCGCTCGCTGGCTTGGCTGGTGAGGTAGCCCAAAGCGGCCCGCGCCCGTCTCCGGAGCACCTCGCCCCAGCAAAAACACGTCTAGGGACCGTATACCGCCTTGCGCGGGTGGTGGGGCACCGACCCCCCGGGTCAGACGCAAGTTTTTCGTTCCTAGGGGGGTTCCTCCGCCTATTGGCTTAATGCGTTGAAATCGCGCGAAGAAAATTTTGAAAGATCGAATTTTGGTCGGGAAAAGGGGCCGAAAATGAGCAAGCTCGGCTTTTCAGGCGGTGGGGATCCAAACCGCCGCATATCGCCGGCCGAAGCGGTTCCGAGGGGGAACCGCCGCCGCCCTTTCGGTTGCCCGTGATGGGCCTTCCATGTCCGACGCATCACGGCTTAGGGGATTACCAAAGGGCATTTTCCGCTTGATCTCCTGGAAAGCCGGAAATGGTGAGATCAGACCTACCAAATACTCCACGGTGCCGCTGGGCCACGTCTCTCCCTACGGCATATTTTCTGCGTGTATGCGAAGCGCCTACTCTCCAGCCAGTGTCCACGCTCTTCGCTCCGCCATTGGGCATCGGAAGAGACCGAACACAAAAACCATCTCGCGGAAATGGCGCTTGCCCATATCGTGCAAGGTATTGAGGGCGCCTACCAGCGCGGGCGCTGTTAAGAAGCGGCGCCGTTTGTTCTAGCGAATAGGGAATGGGTGCTGCGAAAGAGGTTGGCGTGAGCCTGTCGCCTGATCGGCTTCAGCAATGATGAAGGCGGAAAGCCCCACGGCGAAGGGCTGCGCTGCGTTGGGGTATAGATTCAACCTAGGGATTACCACGCTCAATCTACCTCGCCTGAAGCCGCATTCAGTACTGAATCGCACTTTGCCAGACATTTTTAAGGCCCTCTCGAGGCCTACAATAAAATTTATGCGAAGCTGCATAAACAACCTAGAAAAAGGCAAAACAAACAATTAGTGTGGCCTTTGCAAACATCACTCCGCAACTGGCAAGCCTCGGATGTATAAAGAAGTCCTTCCTGAAAATTGTCCAACTAGTGACAGTGAAGATATATATCATCCTAAAGCATATCGCATGCCCGAGAGCAGCGTTGTCAGCGATGAAGACTTTCATTCCCACGCAAAAAAGGGCAAGAAGCGACTTGAACGTTACACGCATTGCGAGTGGTCTGGGTGTTCCTTTTTTTCTGATTTTAAAGAGATTGTAGAATACCAAAGAAGCAATCCTAAATTACGCAAAAAATTTAAGTATATTGCCGAAATAGAGATTACAAAAGGATCGGGAAGATCATCGAAGATAGACAAAAAAACCCATTTCAATTTCTGGGCATATGAAGGCTTTGATTTTGTTCAAGCGGTCAAAAATGTAGTTGCAATTGGCGGCATCAATGCAGGCCCTAATTCTGGGAATTCTTCGTCATGAATCCAGCGAATGAAAACACAATTAGGCGCCAAAAAAGAAATGCAACATTAGATGAAGTGCTCATTGAATTTGATGAGCCCTATCTAATTACGCTACGCTCAGGCAAATCAAGGATAATTGCGACAGCAATTCCGTCTGATGATCCGGATGCTTATATGTTTCTTGGGACAAGCGTCTCTGAAAGGGATTGGGATGCCTATCTGAATGAAAGTGTAGATCTTTTGTACATTTTTACTGAAACAAAATCGAATGTTTACTACGAATTTGACCTAGCGACCATGAAAGAAAATAAGATTACTATGCTGCAGCGAGAGGAGGCCATTCCGGAGGAGCTGCTGCCCGGCCCGCATTCCTTTGCTCGTCTGCATACCAAACCTGCGGACAAGAAAGATACTTCTAACAGCGAACAAACATTGATTGTCGATGGCGAGTGGGAGCTAACTGAATTCGGGAGTTTTCAGAAGCGCTATTCGGATATTTATTCATTGATGTACTCTCTAAAGAAAATCGCTGCTGGGCATGACGACTACCTCGCGCATGTCCGCGCTGCGGTCACGGGTCAGATTTTCGATGGTATCGTGTCTAGACCCTATCAGGGAGGATTTAGCTATGTGCATATGTTCCGCGAAACGTCTGAGAAAATTCCGGCAAATGACAGGCTTGCTCTGAAGAGAATTTCATATGCCTCTCCGGGCAAGGTCGTTGTCGCCGGCGACATGGAAACGTTTGAAAGCGTATCAAGAGTAATTCGAACATTTATGCATGCCAGGAAATCATCAGCTAGGGAGGCAACAGAGCTAAGAGAATTTCTAAAAAAGTATAAATATATTTCTATGCGCCCTGAGGAATACGCAAAGGCACCTAGCAATCAAGAATATCTTGTCAAGCAAGCAACTGTAATTATGAACAATCTATCGATGAATTATATTGATGAATTCCAGAAAATTTGCGGAGAAAATGCACTATTGTTTGCAAAATTGAGTCTGTCTTTATACAGGAGGGTTCAAGATGCTACTAGTTACTTCATTCAAGGTCGTGCCCAATATGTAGGGGAGGATGATCGAATTCGCTCCATAAATGTTGCCAAAGAATAACAATCAAGAAGGGCTCTGTCAGATAAAAATCGGGTTGCCGCCCGAGCGGGTGCGGCTACCCTCGATGGCATGAGCAACGCCCGCATTTTCCGGTATTTCAAAACGAGCCCCGAGATCATCCGCCTCGCAGTGATGATGTATGTCCGGTATCCGCTGTCGCTCCGGAACGTCGAGGACCTTCTGCACGAGCGGGGCATCGACATCACGCATGAGACGGTGCGGTTCTGGTGGAACCGCTTCGGGACGATTTTTGCGGCGGAGATCCGCCGGAGTCGGGTCCAGGCGATGCGGAATTTCCGGCATCGTCGGTGGCATCTCGATGAGGTCTTCGTGAAGATCAACGGCGTGAAGCACTATCTCTGGCGCGCCGTTGATCACGAGGGCGAGGTGCTCGAGAGCTTCGTCACGAAGCGCCGAGATAAGAAGGCGGCATTGAAGTTCCTCAGGAAATCGCTGCGCATGCATGGCCCGACCGAGACGATCGTTACGGATCGATTGGCCTCATATGGCGCCGCGCTCAAGAGTTTGGGCGCCATCGACAAGCGCGAGGTTGGCCGCTGGCTGAACAATCGTATCGAGAATTCGCACCAGCCATTCCGACGAAGGGAACGGGCGATGCTCCGGTTCCGGCGCATGCGAAATCTGCAGAAATTCGCCGCGGTTCACGGCTCGATCCACAACCACTTCAACCAGGAACGACACCTCTCATCCAGACCAGCATTCAAGGAACGCCGCACCGCCGCTCTTGCTGAGTGGCGCCAGCTTTGCGTGACCTGATCCATTCCGGGGTAGGGTGCTTTCCGAGACTTTTTTGGTTAGTCTGACAGCACCGCCCGCGGTGATGTCTGGCTATAGACAGCGAGCAGCGCTAGCAAAGACTCCCGAAGATCGAGCTAAATTGGCAAGAGAAGCCTTGCAACACAACCGAGGATGGCTTGAAGACGCTATGCAGCGTGGCGTTCCAATTGTAGACATTGGTCCGGATTTTGGTCGAAGGAGTAGAGGGCACTGTCAGAGGAAAATCGGCTTGCCGCTGACGGGGAGGGCGGCTAGCCGGACCGGATGAGCAGCGCCCGCATTTTCCGCTACTTCAAGACCTCGCCCGAGATCATCCGCCTCGCGGTGATGATGGTTGTCCGCTACCCGCTCTCGCTCCGGAACGTCGAGGACCTGCTTCATGAACGCGGCATCGACATCACCCATGAGACGGTGCGGTTCTGGTGGAACCGGTTTGGGACGATTTTTGCGTCCGAGATCCGGCGGAGCCGCGTTCAGGCGATGCGGAATTTCCGGCATCGGCGGTGGCACCTCGACGAGGTCTTCGTGAAGATCAACGGCGTGAAGCATTACCTCTGGCGCACCGCCGCTCTCCTTGAATGGCGTCAACTTTGCGCGGCCTGATCCATGCCGGGGCAGGGGACTTTCCGAGACCTTTTTTCAGTCTGACAGCACTCCCCGGGCGGGGTCCATCTGGACATTGGCGGCGCGCGTTGACGGCGACTGGGGGAGCGGCTTCGCCTGTTCCTCCCGCCGCTCAGGCCCCGCCGCGGATCGTCTGGATGTCGCGGGCGGCGGCCCAGGCATGGATATCTTCGCGCTTCAGCGCAGCAGCCATGAGGTCGGGGAACTGGTCCGGCGTGCAGGCAAAAACCGGACAGCCCAAGGTCGCGAGCACGCGGGCATGGGCATCGTCATAGCCCGGCCTCCCTTCATCGGAGAGGGCGAGCAACACGATGACATTGATCCCGGAGGCAACCATCGCAGCCGCACGCGCCAGCATTTCCTCAGCATTGCCGCCTTCATAGAGGTCGGTGATCAGGACAAGATGGGTCTTGGCCGGCTGCTGAACGAGGGTCTGGCAATAAGCAAGAGCCGCGTTGATATCGGTTCCGCCGCCGAGCTGGACACCAAACAGCACCTCGACGGGATCTTTCAGCTCTTCGGATAGATCGACTATCGCGGTATCGAAACAGACAAGTCGGGTTTCGATCACGGGCAGCGACGCCATGACGGCGGCAAAGATCGACGAATAGACAACCGAAGTGGCCATCGAGCCGGATTGGTCGACGCACAGGATGACATGATCGAGATCCGCCTTGGTCCGGGAATGGCGCGCTGCCCCAACCAGCCTTTCCGGCACGACAGTGCGATACTCCTCCTGCCAGTGGCGCAGATTGGCACGAAGGGTCCTGGGCCAGTCAATATCGGCAAAACGCGGCCGCGATGTCCGCTTTGAGCGGTTGACGGCGCCGCGGATGGTTTCGGCCGTCCGATGGGCGAGCCGTTCCATCAGGGCCGCGACCACCGTCCTGACGACGGTCCGGGCGGCGTCCTTGGCCTTTTCCGGGATCGCCGACCGGAGGCTGATGAGATCGGCCACGAGATGGACATCGGCCTCCAGCGTCGCCAGGAATTCCGGCTCCAGCATCATGGCCTTGAGATTCAGCCGCTCGAAAGCATCGCGCTGGATGACCTGGACCACCGGTGTCGGGAAGAACTCCCGGATATCGCCGAGCCATTTTGCAACCCGCGGCGCCGATGCATTGAGCCCGCCCCTGCGATTGCCGCTTTCCTTTTCCCCGTCGTCTCCGCGCCCGTAGAGTGCGGAAAGGGCCGCATCGATCCGCATGTCGCGCGGCGAAAGACCGGAACGATCGTCCGCGCCCAGCGCCAGGAGCCAGCGCCGTCTGCGCTCGTCAGCGGTTGGAAAAGGGGTGTCCGTGGTCATGGGAGCCCCTTTCCGTCGAGTCCCAGAATGGTCAGAAGCAAAGGCAGGGCCTCGTCAAAAGCCGGGGAGAGCGTACCCTCGGGCGCGCCCTTTGCCGTGCCGGCCGCCGGCGTATCGAGGGCCTGCAGCAGAAGGCGACGGCCGGCGGCCTCGACGCTGGAGAAGGAACGCCGAAGCATCGGCAGGATCTCGACAAAGGCTGCTTCGTCCTGCGCCATCAGCCATTCATCGACAAGGCCAAGCAGGGTGCGGTCCTGCGCCACGATCTGGGCGGCGCCATCAAGGAATCCCTCCAGGAAGTCCGCGCATTCCTTGGGCGGGACACTCGGCGAAAGCCGGCGCGAGAAGAGGGAAGCCGTCATGCCGCCGGCGAGGGCGCCACGATCATGCAGCCGACGCAGGGCAAAGCCCGCGAGGAGCGCAACCGTTGACGCGCCGTGGGCGATCCTTTCCAGTTCAAGCAGGAAGGCCTCCGTGAAGCGGCTGTCGCCCTGAAGCTGCAGCGCCTCGTCATAGGCCCGGATCGCCGCGTGGATGTTCCGTGCTGCATCATCGGCCAGGTTCTGGGTTGCTCCGTATAGCCCGGCATTCACCTCGACGCACAAAGCGGAAACCAGCGCCCTGAGCGCGGATTCAGGATAGGGGCGCGCTGTCCCGTAACGCAGGACGGAGACAAGCGGTGGCACCGCCTGCATCAATCCGGCCATGTCGCCGGCGTTGACGGCGGCAGCCTGGAGCGCCCCGATGCAGAGTTCAGCGGCCTCCGGAAGGTCGGCAAGGAGGCATTGCCGGACAAGGCCGGCCAGTTCGCCCACCGATCGCCGCTCCTTCGCCAGCGCGACCGAACGGTTCGCTGCGGCCTGCTCGATCGTCACGCCGTAAACAAGTGCTTCGGCCAGCTTGACCGAGAGTTCCGGCGCCCAGGACAAGGTCCAGACTTCCCGGAAGGTGCCGCGTTGCCTGCCGGCATCGACGAGGACCCCCCAGGGAACGGCGATGATCAACAGCCGGTGCAGCAGCGTCGATTTCTGCAGGCCCGCCTCGCTGCGCAGATCGAGGGAAATCTGCTCCGCGAGGGCCTGCGGCTTCAGGCGGAGCCGCTTCTGCCAGCGGGCAAGATCCGCCGCCAGCGGCATTTGCGGGGTGCTCTCGTCGATCGAGCCGATGCTCTCGCCGATGAAGAGCCTGCGTTCGATCAGCCGGTAGGGGATCTCGTCACCGTGGCAGAGCGCGGCCAGCGTGGCGTCGCGCATTTCGTCGAGCCCCGGCGTCGCATGGCCGCGCAGCGCGGCAAGACTGATGGACAGCCGCGCCGCATCGATGGCCGAGGCGGTTGCGCCGGAATGCCCGGCATCCCGCAGCGCCTGCGCGACCTTGGTCTGCCAGCCCGCCGCAAAGGCCTCTGCCGAGGCGAGGCCCGTTCCGCCATAGGTCGTCCAGAGATGCCGGTACCAGCCCGGCGAGATCACCCCGGCGCCATAGCCGGATTGGGCCGCGAGCCGCTCATCCGTCCAGGGAATCCAGGTCGCATTGACCTTGATTCTGGGCAGGTCGCGTAGCACGGCCTTGTCGGTGGTGACCGGAACAGGCTGGCGCAGGGCGGGAACGTGCCAGGCACCGCAGATGACAGCGACGGGGCCGGGGCTCTGTTTCAGCGCGTCCCGGATCGCGAGCCGCATCTGCGCCTCGCGCCGCTCCTCGCGCAGCCTTCGGGCGGGATCATCGGCGAAACGGTCGGGCTCCGCGCCGCGCAGCGCCGTCATTGCATCCTCGATGGACCGGAACAGCTCCGTCGAGGCGCCGCGCGTTTCGACCAGCGCGTTCCACCATGATTCCCCGTCCGGATAGCCCGTGAGTTCCGCGAGCCGATCGAGCGGATCGATCGGGCCGGGAAGGGAGGAACGATCATCATCCGGCCGGGCCACATCGGCGGAGGTCTCCGGTCCGGATGTCTCCGTATCGGCCAATCCCGGCCCGTCAACCTCGACAAAGGGGAGAACGAAATCGCGCTCCTGCGCCGCCACCGCCAGCGATACCGCCGCCGGAAGGTCGATGAACCGCACCGGGCGCCGCTTGCGGATTGCCCAGAGCATGGCCTGCCATTCGGGCGAGAACTCGGCATAGGGCAGGAAGATCGCCAGAGACGGATCCTCGACGCCATGGACCAGCAGCGCCAGGGGCGGCTGCATTCCCGGCAGCGCCGCGTAGTGGATCAGGTCGTCCGCCTCGGGCACGCCCTCGATCAACACGATATCGGGGTCGATCAGATCCAGCGCCTGGAGGACGCTGGCGGCCGAACCCGGGCCGTGATGGCGGATGCCGAGAAGGTGAAGGCGCGTGTCCACAGGCCTACATCACCTCCCGGATGGCCGAGTAGAGATCGGACCAGCCATCCCGGTTGCGGACCACCGTTTCGAGATATTCCTGCAGGGCTACCCGGTCTTGGACCGGGTCCTTGACCACGGCCCCGACGAGATTGGCCGCCATGGCCTGGGCATCCAGCCGGCCATTCCCGAAATGGCCCGCCTCGGCCCAGGCTCCGATGCCGACGGAAATCGCCTCCGCGGTCGAGAGCGAGCCGGTCGAGGTCTTCAGCTTCGTCTTGCCATTCAGCGTCTGCCCTTCGCGAAGCTCGCGGAACATCACGACAATCCGCGCAATCTCCTGGTCTGCGGGCTTGATCGGCGGCAGCGCGAGGCCGGTCCCGATCTCCTGCACCCGCTTGACCACGATCGCGGTCTCTTCCTCCAGCGTGGCCGGCAACGGCAGCACGACCACGTTGAAGCGCCGCTTCAGCGCGGAAGACAGTTCATTGACGCCCTTGTCGCGGTTGTTGGCCGTGGCGATCACATTGAACCCGCGCCTCGCCTCGACGGCCGAATTCAGTTCCGGGATCGGCATGGTCTTTTCGGACAGCACCGTGATCAGCGTGTCCTGGACATCCGAGCCCATGCGGGTAAGTTCCTCGAACCGCACGAGCGTGCCGTCCTCCATCGCGCGCATCAGCGGCGTTGGCACCAGCGCCTCGCGGGATGGTCCCTTGGCCAGAAGCTGCGCGTAGTTCCAGCCATACCGGATCTGCGTTTCGTCGGTGCCGGCCGTGCATTGCACGATGCGCCGCGATGTCCCCGAAATCGCCGCGGCCATATGCTCCGATACCCAGGACTTGGCTGTGCCGGGCACGCCGAGAAGCAGCAGGGCGCGATCCGTAGCCAGGGTTGCGACCGCCGTTTCGATCAAGCGGCGATTGCCGACATATTTCGGCGTGATCGCGGTGCCATCCCGCGCCTTGCCGCCAACCAGATAGGTCACGACCGCCTGCGGAGACAGCCGCCAGTTGTCCGGTCGCGGGCGGTCATCGCCCGATGCGAGTGCCGCCAGTTCGGCCGCATAGGTTTCTTCCGCGCCCTGTCGCAAATCTCGTCCGGACATTATGCAGCCTCTGGTTTCACGGGGGGGCGAGTTCGTCGAAAAGATCGACAACGAGTTTTGGGCGGTGGCTGGACGCAAGAGGCAACCCGGCGAGCGCCTGGCGCAGCAGGGGCCGGTAGCCCGGCGTGACCAGGGGGACCAGCGCCAGCAGGATCGCCGCCGCGTCATCGGCCCGCGTGGCTGGAACCGGCACCTGCCAGACCGGCAGACGCGCGAGTCCTGCCAGAGTGGTTTCCGGCAACGGGCGCCGCAGCCGCCGATAGAGCCGGTCAAAGAAGCCAGCCTGAGGCAGGGTCTGCCAGGTTTCCGGGCGGAGCACGGCTTCGGCAAAGCGGCCCCCGATAGCCGGATCGGTGAGCAGATCGAGATCCGGCCCCTCGCCGGAGAGCAGGAGCTCAAGGTCCTCGCCATCGGTGGCGAGAAGGCTGGCGGCGAGGGAAAACCGCTGTTCGACAATGGCCTGGCGCGCCAGCGCGATCGACAGCCTGTCGACCTTCTGGGCGGCCGCCGCCATCTCGTCGACGGAAAGGCCAAGCCCCTTGGCAAGCCCGTCGAGGGGCAGGCCTTCCAGAATCTCGAAAAGCCAGCCCGGTCGCTGCCATTCGTTGATCGTGGCCGGATACTCGATCCTGATCTCCGCCCGCCGCCTCAGCAACCCATTATAGACGAGCGAGAGGCGCGACATCACGTCGGTCAGGCGCGCGGCATAAGCTGGCGTGCCGGGCAGGCGGCTGAGCAGCTGTTCGGCCAGCGTTCTGACGCTGGGCGCACGGTCTCCGGCAAGGGATTCCAGGAACGGGATGTCATCGCGGGCAAGCCCGACGACAAAGGCCTGCAGCACTTTGACCCGCGCCGGCGCATGCTGGCCGGCAAAGCCGGCCTGCACGATGTCCCGCGCGCGGGCCGGATCCTGCGTCCGAAGGGTCCGGATGAAGCTGGACTTTCGGGCCGGCGATGCGGCGATCCAGTTGGTTTCGTCGATGATGCTGGCCTCGAAAAAATCGATCGTCTGCAGTTCTCTCTCGCCTTCACTCGAGGCGAAGGCGATGGCACTCTCTCCAAGCTGCTCGGCATAGGCCTTCACGAAGCTGGCCAGGGCGGGAAGATCGAACGGGTGCAGGCGAAGCCGCCGCTTCTCCATCAGATCGGCAATGGCGAGTTCGGTTGTCCCGGTCGTCGGCTTGATCGCCTGCAGGAGCCCGCGCGCGGCATCCGACACAAGGGGCCGGTCATCCCGGCTTTCCCGGGGCGGATCGAAGCGGTCCGGCAGGGCTGACCGGATGAAGCGTCGGGCTTGGCCGGCCATCGCCAGAAGGGCCAGCGGCGCATCGGCCGCGACCGGGCCGGCTCCCTCGGCCGGCAGGGGTGCCCGCGCAAGCCCAAGGGACAGGTGATGGGTGACGCGCTGGACAAAGCCCTGATCGACGATCATGCGGCGATCCAGGTGCCGATTGGCGTTGCAGCGAATTTTAGGCGAAGTTCCCGACCGTCAAAAAGCCCGAAGGCGGCATTGATCGTGGTCTCGGTAAGTGGCCGCTCAAACTCTCCGCCCTTCAACCTGACACCTGCCTTTCCAGCAGGGTCAGTCAGCCAGAACGCCTCGCCATGCGTCCTCACAACGGCATCCGAGACGCCGAACGGGGCCATGTCGAGCCAGGGTCGGCGGGCCATTGACCGTTCGAAGGCCTCGATCGCGGCGGTAAGGTCATGGGGTGGTATCCAGGGAACCGGATCGACATTCAGCGCGCTCGTCTGTGTGCCGATCAGCGCGCGCAGAGGCGCCGCCGACGGATAGAAGACGAGCTCCGCCTCGAAATTCTCGCCCACGGCGTAGCTCTTGCCGACCGCGCCGGCCGAGACCGGAATGAAATCCATCAGCAGGGCGAAAGCCGGACCGTCACCCGGCGTGCAGCGGGCCAGCCAGGTTTCCATGCGGCGCACCTTGTCCGGCTGCACCACCTGCGTTGCGGCGAGGACAAGCCAGCGCCCCGTGACCCTCGGCGCCTGCGGGTTGGCCAGCAGGGCCTCCCGGGCGAGCGTCCAGCCCGTTGCTTGCCGGACATCGGCCCGCAGATCCTCCGGCAGAAGGTCCTGGCGACGATAGGCCTCGCCGATGAGATGCAGCTTGCCAAACGCGGTCATCAGCCATTCCGCGCGTTCCTGATCCGGCACGGTGAAGAGATCCGCCATCAACGCTTCGACGCGGCTGGCGAGCCCGCCAGCCTTCGCATCGACCAAGCGTCGGGCAACCATCCGGCATCGCTCTATGGCGACGGAGGGAAAGCTGGCAAGCCCCTGGCTCAGCTGGTCCGACAGCCAAAGATCAAGTTCATCAAGACCCATCAGGATGGAGGCTTCGCGCTCGATCCGGATCCGCTCGCGCTGCGCGGCCGCCCGCGCTTCGGCCTTCGGGTCGATGTCTTCCTCAGCGATGGCATCCGTGGCCCGGATCGAGGCCTGCGGGCGCTTCTCATCCGTCTCGGCGGGCTTGGACCCCGAGGCGCGCCGCCGGGATAGCCAATCCGCCACCCAATCCGGGCGTGTTCCGGTGGAGAAAGCCGTCTTGCCCTCCGCGCGCATCCACATCAGGGCGAGGCAGTGCTTGCATGGAAATTTCCGGCTCGGACAAGAGCATTTATACCCCGCATCTTCCTCCGAAATCACGACGCGATAGGGCGAAGAGCCGGATCCCTGACATTCTCCCCAGACCAGGCCAGCGTCATCAGTGGCAAGCGTCGGCCAGATCGTGGGCTTCAGCAGCTTGCGGGCGGCATCAAGCGAACCTTGATCCGGGGCAATCTGCTCGATTTTTGCAAAAGGAATCAGGCTCATGTCGCTGAATTTCGCATGCTGCCGGAGACCGTCAAGGCACAGTGAAGTGCTTCGTCATGAAGCGCCACAACAAAAAGGCTGCATTGAATCGCAGGTCCGCGAAGCGAATGCTGGAGTAACTCGCCGCGGTTCACGGCTCGATCCACAACCACGTCAACCAGCAACGACACCTCTCATCCCGGCCAACATTCAAGGAACGCCGCGCCGCCGCTCTTGCTGAGTGGCACCAGCTTTGCGTGGCCTGATCCATGCCGGGTGGGGCGCTTCCTGAGCCTGTTTTGGCTAGTCTGACAGCACCGGGCACTACCCATGCGGAAAGACCAGCGGCCAACGTTGCTGCCAGCAGAGGGGAGGCCGCCTAGAAGGGCGGCAGGCGCCAGGCCCGTATCTGCCGCTTGGTCATCACGTTGGCGGTAGATGACCCTCCCCGCTTCCTGCATCCAGCGCTGCAAAAAGCTGGGCAAGGCTGAAAAAGCCAAGCTTTCTGGTCATCTTGTCCTCGGCAATGAGGCCCTTGCGGTTGAACCCGCGCTGGAAACCCGTCTGCCGCCGCTCCGTCCGGAAATCGTAAAGCAACCAGGCGGCAAGCCCGGCAATGTAGGGCGTGGTGGCAATGCGCCTGAACTGCTCGCGGTAGAACGCCGCCTGCCAGTCTTCCGTGAAGAGAACACGGCCTGACCCCCGATGGCCGGGTGCAGCATCGGCGCCCGTTTCGCTGATGATGACCGGCTTGCCGGGCCGGGAATTGGCAAGCAGGCGGTCCAGGCCTGAAAAATCCGGCTCATACCAGCCGAAATACTCGTTGAGACCGATGACATCGAGATGCTCGGCCAGTCGGTCCTCGATGGCGAAGCGCTCGCGGTTGATGAGGCAGGCCGCCGCCGTGAGGCGGGATGGATCCAGCCTTTTCGCGGTCCGGGCGAGTTCCACCATGAAGGCCAGCCGGGCATCGGTATCGGCGTTCTCGTTGCCTATCCCCCACAGGATCACGCTCGCCCGGTTGATGTCGCGCAGGATCAGCTCCGAAAGCTGGTTACTTGCATCGGCGAGCGTCGCGGGGTTCGCGAAATCGATCGCCCAGTAAACCGGAACCTCCGCCCAGAGGAGCAACCCCTCCTCATCGGCGATCCTCGCGACCCGTTCATGATGCGGGTAATGTGCGAGGCGCAGGAAATTGCAGCCGAGTTCGCGGGCATGGCGGAAACGGCGGCGGATATCGGCGTCGCTGGTGACCTTGCCAAGCTCGAGATCATCTTCGTGGACGCAAACACCCTTGAGCCATATAGGCTGACCATTGAGAAGGATTGTCGTGCCGCGCGTCTCGATGGTGCGGAAGCCGATGCGTTCGGTCACGATATCGCGGCCGAAGTTGAAGTGCACGGTGTGGAGACGGGGCGAAGACGGCGTCCAGCGCTTGGGCGAGGCCGGCACGGTCAATTCCCCCCGCCCAGCCATCACAGGCAGGGAAGCACGAAGGCCGATTTCGGCGATTTCGACTGTCGCCTCGCCATCAACTTTGTCGGACAATTCGATCGTGAAGCGGATGGCGGTACCATCGGCGGTCAGCGTAGCGCTGGCGTTCCGGATGAAGATGGTCGGAAGGCGCACCAATGCCACTTCCCGATACAGACCCCCGTAATTGAACCAGTCGATATGGTGCATCGGCACACGGTCGGCGCGGCGCCGGTTCTCGACATAGACCTGCAGCCGGTTGCGGCCCGGCTTCAGATGCCCCGTCGCTTCGAGGCAAAAGGGCGTCGAGCCACCCTGATGTCCGCCGAGAGGCGTGCCATTGAGGAAGACGAGCGCCACATGATTGGCCGCGCCGAAATGGAGCATCACCCGCTCGCCGGGCTGGCCCGGGTGCCAATCAAACCAGCGCGTATACCAGGTGCCGCCCTCGAAATGCGTCCATTCCGGCTTCAGCACATTCCAGCAGGAGGGAACGGGTACCAGATCCCCTGCTTCGATCTCATAGTCACGCGGGGTCGCCCATTGCGACGACGGATCCTCGTCAAGCGCGAACCAACGTTGACGCAGCCCCTCATCGAAAAGGTCGAGGGTAAGGCGCCATTCGCCGTCGAGCGAAGTGGTCTCGCGGCCTGCCAGGGTCACCAGCGTTTCCGCCCTTGCCATATTGTGCAGGAACGGGCGCGCGTAATCCTCATCATGCAGATGGTGGAAGGGATCGTCTGCGGTCATGGCGTCTTGTTCCAATCCGCAAGGCGATAGCCGATCCCGATCATGCGCCGGAAGGTCCAGCGCCAGCGGCCTGGCCAGAGCGTATCGGCGATCATCGCGATGGCGATCCAGCGGAACCAGGTGGCGAAGGTGTTCGACAGCCCCTGCGGCTCCTCATAGCCACGCACCCAGCCATCCTGCCGGCGCAGGCCCTGCCGGATATCGCAGAAGCCGCCATCCGGATTCTGGAAGGCGAGCAACTCGGGCAGGAGCGCCGCCAGCCAGGCTTCGATCTCGCTCCGGCGATAATCGAGAAGGTGCCAGCCATGGACCAGCACATCCACCGCATCGACATCGATGCAGGCACTGTCGATCCGCGGGGGCAGGGACAGGCAGTAATCCACCGCGCGGTCCTGGCCCTCGAGAGCCCGGTTCTCATGATACCAGAGGTGGAAATTGTGCATCGACCCGGCAAAAGCATGCAGCATCCGTGTGGCATCGGACAGCTGTCCGACACCCCAGAAGCCGGTCGTTGGTTCGCGCAGCCGGTCATGCCAGGCGAAGAGCTGGTCCAGCGCCCGGTTCACCGCTCCGGCCGGCGCCCCGCCATGCTGCCGCAGCAGGAGCAGGAAGCTCGCGAGGTTGACGATATTGTTCCCCTCCTGCCATGGGTCGCGCAGGTCACGCAGGCTGAGCCAGTGCCCGAGCGTTTTCTCGTCGAGATAGGGTAGGGCGAAATCGAGCCGTGGCGTCCGCGCCGGCAGCAGCGCCTCGATCGCGCCGAGGGTGTAATTGCTGACATGGAAATCGATATAGCCCCAGGTTTCGACCGGATCGGGCTTCTTGAACACCTCCGCATCCGCCATGCCGGCGATCCGGAACCGGCCATCGGGCAGCCGGCTCTGCTCGAGCCAGCCGGCCAGATCCTCGCGTTCGGACGCGCTCCAGTTTTCGAGCCCGCCCAGCAGGTCCAGGCA
Organism: Beijerinckiaceae bacterium; assembly: GCA_027533425.1. Classification (GTDB taxonomy): domain Bacteria; phylum Pseudomonadota; class Alphaproteobacteria; order Rhizobiales; family Beijerinckiaceae; genus Rhabdaerophilum. Next base: position 55,585 of record JAPZUD010000001.1, read on the forward strand.
GAGGATCCCGTTATAGGTGCCCGGCAGAAGAACGCCCGGCCAGCGGGCGGGATCATGATGCACGCTGATCCGCATGCAGCCTTTCGGGGCACCGGGAACCTGCTGCGCCGCGAGCCAGTCCAGCGTCCGGCTCCGGGCGGCCTCGATGCCGATGGCCAGCGCCTCCCGGCTGTCGATCGTCTTCAGCATCGTCTCATCCTTTCACCGCGCCGGCCGCCATGCCCTCCATCACCCGCTTCTGGGCGATGAGGAACAGCAAAGCCACTGGCAGGGTGGTCAGCACGGCCAGGGCCATGATTCCCTGGAAATTGGAGCCCAGTTCGCTGTTCATCGAAAGCAGCGCCACGGGCAGGGTGTAGGTATCGGGCGAGCGCGAGATCACCATGATCGGGAACCATTGTGCCCAGTTCAGCAGAAAGGTGATCAGCGCCACCGTCGCGGTGATCGGCGCCGCCATGGGCAGCACCACGCGTGTCAGGATCTGCCATTCGCTGGCGCCGTCGATGACCGCGGCCTCGATCACCTCGTTCGGGATTTTCCGGAAGAACTGCTCGAACAGGAAGAATTGCAGCGGTCCGAGCGCGAGGAACAGGATGATCCCGGCATAGGAGCCCAGCAGCCCGAGCTTGAACATGACGAGATAGACCGGGATCACCAGCAGCATGTAGGGATACATGATCGTGACGAGGAAGCCGTAACGCACAAGGCTGAAGCCCGGCGCCTTCGGCCGGCGCACCAGCGCATAGGCGCCGAGCGCCGTCACGATCACCCCCAGCACCGTCGAGAGCGTGGTGATGACCAGCGAGTTCACGACATAGGTCGAGAGATTGACCCCGCCGATCCGGCCGATCTCGGTGAAGATCTGGAAGTTCAACGTCTCCGGCCAGGGGCGGAGCGGCGACGAGAGGATGTTCCGCGTCGGCCGGAAGGCCGAGACCAGCATCCACCAATAGGGATAGAGAAACAGCACGCTGGTGCCGATGGCCACGAGATAGGCCAGCGCCTGCAGCAGCCGGTTGGGGCGGATATCGTCATTCATTGGCCCGGCTCCCGGTCGCCGAGCCGGTAGGCGGTCAGCGACAGCCCGATCACGATGGCGAACAGGATCGTCGCCATGGCGGTGGCCTCGCCATAGCGGGCCTGGTCGAACAGCTGGTAGGCATAATAGCTGACGAAATTGGTCTGGTCGTTCGGCCCGCCCTTCGTCATCACCACGACGACGGTGAAGGTCTTGAGGAACTGGATCAGCGCATAGACCGTGTTGATCACCAGAGCCGGCCGCAATTGCGGCAGGATCACATAGCGCCAGCGCTGCCAGGTCGTTGCCCCGTCGAGATGCGCGGCCTCCTCGAGCGCCCGGTCGCGGATCGAGAGATTGGCGAGAAAGATGATCATGTAGAAGCCGGCATGGTGCCAGAGTTCGGCAATCAGAATGGCCAGCATCGCGGTATCGACGCTGGACAGCCCGCCGAAGGGCGGCAGGCCGAGCAGGGTCAGGAAGGCATTGAGCGCGCCGAAGGAGCGGTCATAGAGCCAGCGCCAGACGACATAGCCCGCCACGTCCGGCGTGATGACCGGCAGGAAGATCGCCAGCCGGAAGAACAGGCTGCCCCGCTTCAGCAGGCGCGAATCGAGCAGGATCGCGAAACCCAGTGCAAAGGCGAGGTTCGCGACCACCGAGAGTACGGTGTAGAGCAGGGTCCGCGCCAGCGAGGCGAGAAAGATCGGATCGGCCAGCACGGCCGCGTAGTTCGCGAGCCCCACATAGGTCGGGTTCGGCCTTAGCGCCGTGGCCGAGGCGGTGAAGGAGACCTGCATCGAGAGCAGGATCGGCCAGACCCCGAACAGGATGGTCAGGGCGGCGAAGGGCGCGACGAACAGGTAGAAGATCCTGTCACGCGAGAGGGTTGCAAGGACATCTGTCATCGGGGCCGGTCCGCCTCACGCCTTCCGCCGGCCCGTCTGGCCGGCGGCCCTGTCATTCCCCGGGCTTCAGCCCCGGAGCTTGGCGGCGAGATCGCGCATTTCCTTGGCGGTTTCCGCGATGAAGGCCTTCCAGTCCGCCGGCGGCCGGGCAATGCCGGACAGGAGCTTGCGGTGGAAGGCCGCTTCCAGCTCCGGATAGAAGGCATGGATCGATTCCGGGAAGTCATAGGCCACCAGCCGATGCTCCGCCTTGGCGAAATATTGCTGGCGCGGCGAGAGCTTCGAAATGTCGAGATCCTTGCGGACCCCGGCGCCGATATTCTCCAGCGAGGCCTGCTGGGCCGGCTTCGACAGCATGAAGGCCGCGAATTCCTGCGCCAGCGCCTTGTTCGGCGAATTCTCCGGAACGGCAATGCCGCGCATCCCGCCGATCACGACCGCATTCGGCCGGTTCGGCGCGAATTTCGGCCAGGGCCCCGAGACGAAATCGCCGTTGAGCACCTGCGCGCCATCCCATTTGCGCACATTCCAGTCACCCACGCGGAACATGCCGCCGCGGCCGCCCTCGATCACTTGATACATTTCCGCAAAGGAATGGTTGATCGTGTCCGGTGCCACGAAGCGGTAGCTCGAATAGGTCTTGAGGAATTCCTCCAGCACCTCGGCATGGCCCGGCTGATCGATGGTGATCTTCCCTTCCGGGTCGATAAGCGTGTGCCGCAGCCCCGAGCCGAAGGTGAAGAGGTCAAGCATGTGGATCAGGTCACGCGGCTTGGCGGCCTGCAGCGCCATGCCGAACGTGTCGGCCTGGCCATTGCCGTCCGGGTCCTTGTCACGGAAGGCGGTGGCGAGGGCCTTCACCTCTTCCCATGTGTCGGGGAACTTGCCGCCGTTCTTGTCGAGCCAGCTCTTGCGGACGCCGAAGGCCATCTGCACGCGCTGGATCGGGATGATGATCTGCCGGCCCTTGAAGGTCGCGACGCGCATGTCGTCCTCGGAAAGGAAGCCCTTGTCAGGGACCGTGCCCGTCAGTGCCTTCAGGTCCATGACCTTGTTGGTCTGCTGCTGGATGCGGATGACGCGCTCGTAATTGTTGAAGATCAGATCCGGCGCCGTATCGGTATTCAGCGCGCTGATGACGCGGCCGAACCATTGGTCGGTCGGGAAGCTCTGCGAGCGGATCGTGACGCCCGGCTTCTGCTTGGCGAATTCGGCCGAAAGCGCCTCGAACCACTTGATCCCGTTATCGCCGAGATCATGCCAGACGGTCAGCTGCTGGGCTTTGGCCGGCAGGATGGAGGCGGCGGCCGCGAAGGCGGCACATGCGACTTTGCGTAGGATGCCCATCTGTTCCTCCCAGGGCTGTTTTCTTGGCCGGATTTCCGGCTCTTGACTTGGTGGGAAAACGAAGGAAAACGTTTTCCCTGTTGTGACAGTACCACCGATGGGGAAAACTGCAAGCCAGATGACGAAGCGCATGATGCAGGCAAGTTCCATCAAGGAGGTCGCAGCCCTCGCGGGCGTCTCCATCGCGACCGTTTCACGGGTAGTGAACGGTGTCGCGAACAAGGCGTCCGACGAGACGGTGGAGCGGGTGCGCAAGGCCATTGCCACGCTGGATTACCGCCCGACCAGCGCCGGACGTGACCTGCGCAGGCGGACGAGCCGCCTTGTCGCGGTACTGGCCGCCAATCTCGCGAACCCGGCAATGACAGCGATCGCGGCCTCGGCCGAAGCGGCTCTGCGTGAGAATGGCCTCGTGATGGTGTTGTGCGATACGCATGATCAGCCGGAACTCCAGGACGAGTATATCCGCGAGATGCTGGCCCAGCAGGCCCGTGCGATCGTGCTGCTGGGTGCTGTGGACAGCTTCATGCTGCGCCGTGCGCAGGAGAGTTCCATTCCCCTCGTCTTTGTGAACCGACGCGCACCTGACGGGCCGATGCGCGGCTTCATCGGGATCGATAATCAACGGGCAGGCGAGGATGTTGCGCGCTGGGCTCTCGCACGCGGCCTGCAGAACGCGGTGCTCATTCATGCACCAACCGCCTCTTCCGCAACCCGCGAGCGTGTCCAGGGCATCCTTGCCGGCTTTGCAGCGGCCGGAACGCCTCTCGGCACGAGCCGTGTGCTCGCCCCGCAGGCTCCCGACCATCTCCGGATCGGAAGGGATGCCGCACTTGACCTGATCCGCGGCTGTGACAGACCCGACCTTGTAATTTGCACGAGCGATCTCATCGCCTTTGGTGTTGCGCGGGCCTGGCGGGAGGCTCTGCCAGGGCAGCAAGCACCGAGACTGATCGGCTTTGACGATTCACCGATGAACGAGTGGCTTGCGCCAAACCTCAACTCGGTGCGCATTCCTTACGAGGCTTATGGGCGGGCCATTGTGGAGGCTCTGTTGGGGGGCGACCGCTGCGCGACCATCGTGCTGGCTCACCAGATCATCGAACGCCAGACCTGAAACGAGCAGCGCGGGCGCGTCAGATCAAAAATCGGGTTCCCGCCTTAGCGGGCATAGCTACCCTCGGTCGCATGAGCCATTTGCGCGTTTTTTCTACTTCAAGTCCAACCGCCGCACTCACCGCGTGGCGTCAGCTTGGCATGGCCTGATCTTGCCGGGGCAGGGTGCTTTCCGAGACTTTTTTGGCGAGTCTGACAGCAGCCGCGAGACTTATTCGAGAAAGGTCTCGATCGGATAAGGTCTCAGCTCGGCGAGATACTCGGAGAGTGTAACAAGGCCGATGCAGGGCGTTGCGCCGCGGAAATCCAGTTCCCCGCAAGCAGCCTTCCGCGCCAGGATGATTGCCGGGATGGTTGGGATTTGCGGGCCTTCGCCCCGCCGGGCCACGATGAACCAGCGACGCTCTTGTGGGCGACCATCAAGATCCAGCCCGCCAAGAATCACGAACATCCCGCCATCGGCGCTGCCCAGCGGATCAAAAAGGTTGCTGGCCTTGAGCAGCCATCCGGCATGGCGCGGCAGGTCGAGCGGCAACCCGATCCTGACGAGCCAAGAAAGCGCCCAAAGCCCGAGATGCAGTGGAGCGAGTTCGAGCCCGGCGGAAAAACGGATGGCGCGCAGCTCATAGGCCCGCGGCAGGAGATCGAGATCCGGAATGTCGCAATTGGCCATCCAGCGCTGGCCCAGCACAGGGAAAAGCTGTCGATGGACGTTCTGCCAGCCGTAGGAAGGACCGTCATCCCCGGCAAAGGGACGCAAGGACTTGCCGACATAGGACAGGATCCCCTGCGTGGTAGCGAGGCCACGCTCGGCCTTCTGGCCGGGGCTGATGCCGAAGCGCAGGGTGTGGAGCTGCGAGAATTGCGGTCGCAGATACTCGATCACAGCCGACGAAAGCGCGGGAACCGTGCTGGCTCCACTGATCACGGCTACACCCCGGTCTCGCGCCTGCGCATCGAGCGCGCTGATCCCGGTCACGAAATCGCGGCCATCCGCCAGATCGATGTAATGGGTGCCGGCTTCGATGCAGGCCTGCGCAACCCCGTAATCGCTGTTCTGGAACGGCCCGCAGGTATTCACGACAACAGAGGGCTGAACCTGATCGAGATGCCGGCGCAGATCATGTCGAACATCGAACGCAACTGGCGTCGCGAGCCCATGGGGAAGCGCGGCGGCTTCCGCCTTGGCACGTCCTTCATCGCGGCCAGCAAGAACGACCGGCGTGTTGCTGGCCGTGAGCGCACGGGCGATCCGCTTCCCGAAATTGCCATAGCCACCGAGGATGAGGACACTACCCGTCAAGGCGCATCTCCCCGATGCGGAAGGTTCCGCTGTAGCCATACAGCATTCCAAACAGCCGGTGCCGGATCGTCATCTCCATCGCGAAGCGGGTGTCGTCGATCGCGCGCTCCCACGCTTCCCCGCGCCCGAACAGCCATTCCAGCGGCATCGGGATCACCCTGCCGAAACACCGCAGGGCGTAGCCCCGATGGTCAAGCCGGACTTGCCCCTCGGCATAGGAAAAAGCCGCGCGCCAGCCAAACCCGATCGCCATCCACTCGATCACCTCATTGCCACCCACCGGCACCATTGCGGAGCGGAAATGGTAGGGCTTGCGATTGGGGAAGCGGAATTCCCGATCAAGAACAAAGGCCGCGCTTCCCGGCTCGCTGCGAAAGGTCACCGTCACCGGCACGTCGCGCCCTGCAATTGGCACAAGAGCGCCCGAAATGCGCAGAAGCGGGGCAAACAGGCGCGCCAGCCGGGAAAGCTGGACCGCCATCACGCCCTCGACCACGACCTCATCCTGCGAAAACGGTCGATTCGCGTAATGCCGCCGGAATACCGCCGGCAGCTGGTTCCAGCCCGCGCCGAAAATGTTCCGGAAAATGGGGTCATGTTCGCTCATCGCGTCTTCAGATTGTCGATCGGGGCCACGCCAAGCATCCGGATCAGCAGGTTCCGGGTGCCGCGCATCAGTGGATAGGCCAGCTTCGCCAACCTCGGCGAACGGAACAGCAGCGCATTCGCCCGGTTGAACCAGCCATATCTCGAACCAAGCAGGGCCATGACCTGAAGTGCTTCCGCACCGTGATAGAGCTGGTCGCCGAACTGGATGACCATGCCTTCGTCAAGGTCGAGCCGTTCGGCATTGATCCGTTGGATCAGGGGATGCTCCTTGTCGACACGCGCATCCACTAGATGAAGCTGCCCGACGTGCTCACGGATCCGGAGCGCATGGGCCGCGTAGGTGCAGATCGGGCATTCGCCATCATAGGCGAACCAGATTTCACCCGTTTCCTGTCCGGTCAGCATATCAGCCCGCTCCCGATCATCTCGTTGCCCAGCGCCTCAGAACGGTTTCGCGATCATCAGCCACAGGATCGCCATCGTGAAGCCGAAGCCTGGAATTCCGAAAGCGAACCAGATGCGGAAATAGCGATGATACGCATCTGGCAGGGGTGTGCCGGTCTCGGCGGCCAACGTTGCCAAATCGCGCAATTTCATTTGGATCCAGACCACGGGCAACCAGAAAACCCCTGCTCCGATATAGAGGGCGAGCGAAGCGAGAATCCAGGGTTCCGCGAGCGAGCGCCCTGTTGCAAGAACCAGCAAATACCCTGTCACAGGCTGGAGAATAGCTGCCGTAGCCGTGAAGATCGCATCCGCCATCACGACGACACGGGCCGTCCGGGCAATGAAGGCGGGCTCGGCCGTGCGATGCGCGATCAGCATAAAGAACGCGATTCCCGTTCCGGTGCCGAGCAGGACGACGGCACCCAGCACATGGACGAATTTTAGCAACGGATAATCCACGATCGACCTGCCTCGGTGCAGACGGTCTATCCTGAGGCGATGCTCGCGTCATCCCATGATCGAGCGCACGATGAACCGGGTCGCGGCAGCCGGCGAGCTTGTCCGCTTTTGGTATTCGCCTTGCGCGGCGTGAGTGACCGCCATGGCAGCGCACAGAGCGGCCTGGGTCGGGAGGCGTCAAAATCAAGCGTGGAGATCGGGTTGAGGACCCATGCCGCATGTTTTCCTCTGACAGCGCCTCACGGATCGCCTTGCTTCAAACGGCGCGGCCTGCTCCAGGCCGGGCCAAGGCAGATTCCGAGGCTTTTTGGGCTCGTCTGAAAGCACCCTTGTTTCCTGCCCCGGTTTTCCGGGCCCATTGAACGCCTGGTTTCGATCTCTTGGCACTCACAGCAGGACGTCAGCCAGCCGCGTCCTCAAAAGTGCAGGGCCGCTGCGGCATCGTCGAACGCCGCAGCCGTTGCAGCAAGATCCTCGTCGCTGTGCGCGAAGGACAGGAACACGCGTCCCCAGCCCCCGGGAATCGTCACGACGCCCCGGCGGCGCAGTTCCAGATGCAGCCGGGCCGACAGATCGGGTCGAAGGGCAGCCTTGGCTTCGTCATAGGTGGTTGGCGGCCTTTCGCTGAACCATAGGCTGAAGACGCTTCCATAGCCTGACGTGCAGGCTGGTCCGATCTTCCTCATGGCAGCCTCGATCGCGCGACGCAGCGTCGCGCCGCGCGTCAGGAATGCCGGGTAGTCCATCGTTTGCAGGGTGTCGATCGTCGCCTTTACTGCCGCTGTGACCAGCGGGTTGCCGTGATAGGTGCCGGCGCGCGGCGCCCGGCCATCCTCGACCACGGCGAACGCCTCCGACGTGCCGAGAACGGCTGCAACCGGGAGGCCGCTGCCAATCGCCTTGCCGAGCGTCACGAGATCGGGCTCCAGCCCGACGCTGTAGCAGCTGACACCGCAGCCCAGTCGCAAGCCCATCAGGACCTCGTCCGCGATGACCATCGCACCGTTCTTTCGAGCAATGCGTTGCAGCTCTTTGAAATAGTCCGGGTCAGGCTGGAGCGATCCCGCATTGGCAAGCATGGGTTCGACGATCACCGCCGCAATATCGTTCCGTTCGCCGAAAAGGGCCTCGACATCCGCCAGATCATTGAAACGCAGCAGGGTCATATCGCGGATAACCGGCCGTCGGCCGGAAAGATCCGCCTCCGGGCTGCCGCTCCATCCGATGGCCAAGTCATCGTACCAGCCGTCGAACCCGCCTGCGATCTTGGCGATCACGGGCCGCCCTGTGGAGCGGCGCGCGATCCGGCAGGCGAGATGAACCGCTTCGCTTCCGGTGGTCAGGAACGTTGCGCGGGTCAGGGCAGGCGCCAGGCTCGTGAGAGCCTCTGCGGCCAGCATTTCGCCATCGTGCGAGAAACCGGGCATCGAGCCGTTCCTCAGTGCCCTGATGCAGGCCTCGACGACCGGCGGTGACGCGTGGCCCAGGATTGTGGCCCCCATGGCCATGGCGTAGTCGATATAGATTGAGCCAAACGTGTCCGTCAGATGCGCTCCGGACGCATTGGCGACCTTGAAGGGTTTCCCGTCCAGATCGGGCAATCGCCGGATCAGGCTGGAAATGCCTCCGGGCAAAGCGGACATCGGCAATGCTCCTGCCTCATGGTCTTGACCGATGCAGCTTCGGATGACCGCTCGGCACTGTCAAAGGAAAGTCATCGTCCGGCAGGTTCGGTTACCGCCAGTCTTTGTGCCGCGCGCAACGCCGGATTCTTCCGTTCCGTCAAACCCTCGCCTGAGATCATCCGCCTGGCGGTGAGAACGGGTATGCGCAACCCGCTTTCGTTGCGGAATGTCGAGGACCTGCTCCACGAGGGCGAGGTGCTCGAGAGCTTCGACACGCAGCGCCGAGACAAGAAAGCAGCGTTGAGCCGCTGGTCCGCGCAGCGCAATTCCTCAGGAAATCGCTTTGCAGGCACGGTTTGGTCGCAACGATCGTCACGGATCGATTGGCCTCATTTGGCGGCGCGCTCTGGAATTTGGGCGCTATCGACACGCGCGAGGTCGGCCGCTGGCTGAACAAGCGCGTCCGGAATTCCCGACATGGACATCCGGTTCAACCCGGAACGACATCTTTCATCCGGGCCAGCATTCAAGGAACGCCACGCCGCCGCTCTCCAGGAACATGGCGTCAACTTTGCTGAGCCTGATCCATGCCGGGGCAGGGTGCCTGCCGAGACCCTTTTGGTTTGTCTGACAGCATCGTTTTAGGAGGAACGCAGGGCGCGTGTGCTCGGCCGGCGCGTGGAACCCTCTACCCGCCCCAGGATTCGCGATCCGAGATAGGTCGCGCCGAGCGTGACAACAGCAACCAGCAAGCCGATACCCAGCAGATGTGCTTCGGTGATCTGCTCGACCGAGCCCAAGCTTTTCGCGGCAAAATAGCCGGGAGCAAACATCAGAGGAACCCAAAGCAGTGCCGATGTGACATTGGCGAGCTGAAAGCGACGATGTTGCATATCCATGACACCCGCAACGAGAGGGATCGTTGAGCGCAGGGGCCCCAGAAAGCGTCCGACAAAAATCGACATGAACCCGTAATGCCGGAAAAAGAGCCTCGCTCGCGCAACGCTGGTGCGATGCCTGTTGAGCGGCCAGCGCCGATAAATCGACGGCCCGATCGATCGCCCCAGGGCATAGGAGACCCAATCGCCCAGAACGGCACCTGCGACGCCACAGGCAATCACCGGCAGCGGATCAATCACACCGGAGCCAATCAGGCCGCCAACGGCAATCATCAGGGCTGTCGCCGGGATCAGTAGCCCCACGACGGCAAGGGACTCTCCGAAGGCGAGAATGCCAATGACGGGCCCTGCCCATGCCCCGTATTCCGTGACGAACGTAGTTGCACTCCTGACCAGCTCTTCCATCATGGACCTCTATCGAACAGGCTTTCCCATTTTGCAACGAAACGGCACAGGCTCGTGGCCGCAACGGGGCACGCATGCTGGATTGATGCCAAGTCAGGCTTTCTTGAGGCTCCAGCCGGAATTGCTGTCGCGCTCACCGTCCATCACGGGCCTGATCCGGTCTCCGGGGGCGATCCCCGGGAAGCGATCAGCTTGTCGATCCGGCGACCGTCCATGTCGACGATCTCGAACGTCCAGTTGCGATACGCGAATGTTTCGCCGGTTCGCGGAATCCGTCCCAGTGCGGAAAGCGCGAAGCCCGCGACCGTCTCGTATTCGCGTGTGCGCGCCAGCCCCAACGAGAGCCGTTCCGAGGCCTCGTCGATTGGCATCCAACCTGATACGAGAAAAGAGCCATCCTCCCGCTCCAAAATCGCGGGCTCGGTTTCGATCTCGTCCTTGAAGGCACCGGCAATCGCCTCGAGGACATCGCCCGAGGTGACGACGCCTTCAAAATGTCCGTGTTCGTCGACCACGAGAGCCATATGCATGTTGGACGACCGGATGAATCGGACAACATCCAGCGCCTTCGTCCCGTCAAGCACTACGGGAACAGACTGGATATGGGGGCGAAGGTCGGCATTTGGGTCAGCCGACATGGTTTCGATGAGATCCTTGACATAGGCGACCCCGACAATGTCATCGGCCTCGCCGTCCTGGATCGGCACGCGTGACCGGCGGGTTGAACGCAAATGGCGGCGGATTTCCTCACGATCATCGGCCAGGTCGACAATCTCCACTTCGCGCCGGGGCGTCATCAACGCGCGTGCAGTACGATCGGAAAGGCGCATCACACCGGAGATCATGGCTTTCTCGTCGCTTTCGAGGATGCCGGCACTTTCCGCCTCCGCGATGATCGTCTTGATCTCCTCTTCCGTCATTTTCTCCTCGGTCTCGCCCTTCTGGCCCAGAACTCCGAGAACAAACTTGCCCGATCCATCGAGCAGCCAGACCAGGGGCGCAGCAAGACGAGACAGGAGCTTCATCGCCGGGGCGACTTTCGCGGCCACCTTTTCGGGATCGCGAAGCGCAACCTGCTTGGGCACCAACTCACCGAGGATCAGCGAGAGGTAGGTGATGCCGATGACGACGAAGCCGACACCGATCGCGTCAGCGACACCGTTTGAGATGCCTTGCGCCTCCAGCCAGGCTGTAAGCCTTGCGCCCAAAGTGGCCCCGGAAAACGCTCCTGACAGGACGCCGACCAGCGTGATGCCGATCTGAACCGTCGACAAAAAGCGGCCGGGTTGTTCCGAGAGTTCGCGGGCAATGCCGGCACCGCGGCTTCCCTGTTCCTCGAGAACCTTCAAGCGAGCTGGCCGTGACGACACCACCGCCAGTTCCGACATCGCCAGCAGACCATTGATGATGGTCAGGGCGACTACAATCGAGATCTCAAGTAACAAGATGGCTCCCATCAATACCGCGCCCGGTCCGGCTTTGGGGCGGCTTCCGATGGTTTCACTAGCGGGATATCCCGGCAAAAGCCATCTGGGCCTGCCCGGATTTCCGTGCCGTACAACTGATCGTCGCTGGCGTCATCGTGGCTAGAACGCGCCGGTTCGGCGGACGATATCGACAGCCAGCAGGGCACTGCTGGTCGCGACGCCGGCGAAAGGCACCCAGATGGGGCAAAGGAACACATCCAGTGGCGGGCTTTTCTCGCGCCATTTGATCACGATCAGCGCGAGGTTCACGAGCACGAAGATGAGGAGGGTACCGATGGAGGCGAGATCGGCCAGCCCGGCAAGCGGCACCGCCAGCGCCAGCAGAAGGATCGCAGTCACGGCCAGCAGGGTCGCCCGCACCGGCGCGCGCGTTTCGAGGTCGACCTGAGCCAATCCTTTTGGCAACTGCCCACGATCCGCCAGGCCATAGAGCACCCGTGCGATAATGATCATGTTCACAAGGATGCCGTTCAGCGTGGCGGCTACCGCAATGCCGCTCATCACGCCCAGAGGCCAGCCGGTGAGCCGCTCGAAGACCAGAGCGAGCGGCGCAGATGATCCCGCGAGTTCGGCCGGCGGGACAGCGGCGACCGCGATCAGCACGACAAGTGCATAGATCACGCCGGTCAGCCCGAGCGTGATGAACAAGGCCCGCGGCAAGGTGCGGCGCTGGTCCTTCATCTCCTCCGAGATGTTCACGAGATGCTCAAACCCGATGAAAGCGAAAACGGCGAGCAAGGCCGCAGATGCCACGCCCGGCCAGGCCGAGGCATCGGCCAGGCCCGGGGCCATGGCGCGGATAGGGGCCCCGAGATCGAGCACCCACAGACCGGCTGCGATGATGATCGCAAGGCCGGCAATCTCGATCAGGGTCATCAGCCCTGCGATACTCACGGCCTGAAGCGTGGCGCGCGTGGCAATCGCGCCGAGAATCAGGACGATCCCGGTAACCAGCACTGGCTTCGGCAGAGGCAGGAACACACTGACATAGCCTGCTGCCCCGACGGCAATCGTGGCAGCGGAAATCGCCGAGGTGACGACAGCCAGTAACCCGACCGCCAATGCCGCCCGTTGTCGTCGGAACGCCGCGTCGACATAGGCGGCCTCGCTCGCCGCAACAGGCATGCGTGTGCCAAGTTCGGCGAAGGTCGCAGCAGAGAAGGCCATCACCGTTGCGGCCATCAGGAAGGCCAGTGGTGCATGAATGCCGGCGCGTCCGGCGGCCAGCCCTACGAGAACATAAATCCCCGCGCCGATGGTGATCCCCAGCCCGTAGAGCACGGCATGGGTCAACCCGAGCGACCGGGCAAGGCCAGGTGCCGCCGCGAGACCGCCCGGCCCCCTGTTCTCCACCCGCGTCATCGCTCACAACCCTGCAAGGGCGGAACGGGCGAGCAGCACGGCGAATCCGGTCAGGACCAGTGCCGAGAAGCGCGGCACAATCGTTTGCGTCGTGCGAGGGCTGGCTTTCCTCGCGCCGAGATGGCCCGCGAGAAACCAAAGGCCGCCGACAACCGGAACCGTCACAGCTAGCAGTGCGAGATGTGCGAAGGCCAAGGAGGCCTGCCCATTCCAGCCGGCCGGCATCAGGCCGAAGGCAATGATCAGTGTCTTCGGATTGAGCATTGTCGTGGTCGCAATCATCCGAGGGGTTACCGGAGCGGCCGTCGAGGCCGCAAGCGAGAGCGGCCGGTGCCACATCCGCCAGGCGGCATGTAGCAGGTACAAGGCTGCCAGCAATTGCAGACCCAGGGTGAAGCCGGGTTCAGCTGCCAGCACCGGCTGCAAGGCAAACCCGAGCAGCGTGACGGCCAATAGATAGGCCAGCGATTCGGCTCCGAGAAGGCATGGCGCTAAACGCATTGCGCCGGACGCGCCAGCCACGAACAGCAGCGTGTTGGTCGGCCCCGGTGTCGCCAGCAGCGCGATGAGACCCGCAAGAAAGGCTGTGGAGACCATGGAACCCCGATACCGGCAATCGATTTCCGGTGAAAAATGGCGAAGGCAGCTGCGGTTTGCAGCTGCCTCAACATCGTTCGTCAGTTCGCCATCAGCAGCGGCCGGCAGGCCATTTGTCTGAGATCGACCGTGACGCCCAGATAGGCTCCGGATGTGTTGGCGAGACCGGCTGCAAGCGGCAGGGCTGCCGATCGGGCTTCCTCCGAAACCTGGATGATGCAACTGACGGAAGATAGAGAGCGCATTCGCGCGGTCATTCTTCAACCTCCTTCGTTGAGGAGGCAAATGTGCAAGAATGGCCGGCTTCCATCTATGATCTGCCTCAAAGGCCGGGGAGGCGGGCATCCTGACACGCAGAAGACCTGCCAAGAGCCGGAGCGGCCGGCTTCGGGGCAGAGTCATGTTTTACGCAAGGTCTCCAAGGGCGGCACGAAGCGGCCCAAACGATCCAGCGCAGTCACTCCCCTGTGGCCAGTTGCATGCTGCGGATTTCAATGCGGTCACCCGTCAACCGCTCCGTCATGAACCTGACTTGAAACACATCGCGCATGGTCCGGGAGCCAAGAACATCGGCGCTTTCGCCCATCGCCATGAGGCGACCGTGCTGAAGCAGGGCAATCCTGTCTGCCAGACGCGCAGCCATCGGTAGATCATGCAGCACGAGGATGGTCGTCAGCCGCATCTCCCGCGTAAGCCGCGCGAGCAGTTCAGCCACTTCGAGCTGATGCCGGATATCGAGCGCGCTGAAAGGCTCGTCGAGCAGCAGAACGCGTGGGGCACTCGCCAGGGCCTGCGCGAGAAACACGAGCTGCCGCTGCCCGCCGGAGAGCGCCGCGAGATCCCGCATCGCGAGATGCGCGATACCAATCTCGTGGAGCACACGTTCGGCTGAAGCAAGATCCTCATCGGTGACGCGTAATCCGAGCCGTCCCAGCCGGCCGAGCAGCACGGTTTCGAGCACGGTCAACGCCGCACGGCTCTGGTTATCCTGCGGCATGTAGCCGATCACGGATGGCCGCTCGAGAGCGCCATCGAACCGCACCGCGCCGCGATGTGGAAGAATGCCTGCGATCGCCTTCACCAGCGAGGATTTACCCGAGCCATTCGGACCGAGCACGCCGAGGATCTCGCCAGGCATCGCCGCAAGGCTCACGCCAGCCACCGCGATCTGCCGGCCATAGCGGATGTCCAGAGCCTCGACCTCCACCTTCACCAGAAGGCCCTCCGGTTCGCGAGGATGAGCCAGACAAAGAAGGGCACCCCGATCAAGGCCGTCACGATACCGATGGGAAAAATCGCTCCGGGCATGATCATCTTGCTCGCGACCGATGCGAGCGACAGCGTGAGCGCGCCAAACAGGGCCGAGCCCGGCAGCAAGGCGCGCTGGTCCTCGCCCAGGAAGATGCGCGCGATATGCGGCGCGACGAGCCCGATGAAACCGATGGTGCCGACGAACGCCACCGCCACGCCCGTGAGGATCGAGATCACCACGAAGGCCCTCAGGCGAAAGGAGCCCACCCGCACGCCGAGCCCCGCCGCGCGCTCGTCGCCAAGCTTCAGGGCGGTGAGCTTCCAGAGATCCTGCATCATCACAGGGATGGTCCCGGCGAGCACGATCGCGATGATCGCAGTCTTGGCCCAAGTCGCCTTTTGCAGGCTGCCGAACAACCAGAAGACGATGGATTGAAGGGCTTCAGGCGAGGCCATGAATTGCAGAAGCGCCAGGAGCGCCTGAAAGAGAAAAAGCATCGCAATGCCCGCGAGGACGAGCATTTCCGGCGTCGCTCCGCGCGCCTTCCCGATGAAATAGACGCCAGCGCAGGCGATGCCGGCGAAGAGAAAGGCATTCAGCGGAATGGCATAGGCCTCTGGCAATGGGATCGCCGAGCCCATGAGGATCACGAGGCCCGCACCAAAGCCTGCCCCCGCCGAAACGCCCAGCGTATAGGACGATGCCAGCGGATTGTTGAGGATCGTTTGCATGATAACGCCCGAGAGCCCGAGGCAGGCCCCCACAAGAGCCGCGATGACCGCCACGGGCAGGCGGATGTTCCAGACGATCGCATCGATCGTGGTATCCTCCGCCAGCCGGAAGACCGAGGCCGCGACCTGACCCAGCGGCAATCGCGCCGGGCCGGTTGCAACATCCAGCAGGAAGCTCAGCAGCAGGCTCGCCGCGGCCAGTGCCAGCACCACTAGGCGCCGATTGACGAGGGCACGATAGCGGATGGCAAGCGCAGGGACGGGCTCCGCGGCGAGGCTCATTTTGTCTCCCCGATCGTCAGGAACCAGGTGCCTGAGAATGCGACAGGCAGGTATTTCGCGTGGATCTCGCGGAAGGTCTTTTCCGGATCGAGATCTGCCAGAGCCTCGGGATAGAGGCGCTTGGCAATGAATTGCATCGCCACGATGTCAAACAAGGTGCGGCTCAGACCATGCTCCACGGCATTGACATTGCCGCTGCGCACTGCCTTCAGGTTCTTCCAGCCTGGCCGGTCGAGATAAGGCATAAGGGTTGCGCGCGTCAGCGCGGCATCAACGCCATAGCCGGTCTTCACCGCCTTCGGGCGGGTCATCCAGGAAGATGACGCAAGGAAGATCGCATCCGGATTTTCCGCAATCACGGTCTCCGCATTGAGCGGCCCCCAGGCGCCGGGAATGCGTCCGTCGGCAAGATTCTTTGCCCCCAATACGGTCAGAATCCGCCCCCACATCGCCTTGTTGTAGGAATTACCCACGGTTTCGGCCCCTTCGCGGCCGAATTCGATATAGGCCTTGGGTTTCGGCTTTCCGGCCTGGGCCACAGGGATGCGCGCAAGAAGGCCCTTATACTCGCGTTCGTAGAAGCGCGCGAGTTCTTCCGCGCGCGCTTCGGTCCCGAACAGGCGACCCAAAGCGCGCGTGGAAGCGAGGTGCTTCTCCAGATCCTGCGCGTGGTAATCAAGCACCACCACTGGAATGCCGGCCTGCTGGATCCGCTCGACTTGCGCCTTTGCGGTCTCGAACCCCCAGTTCGAGAGCACGAGCACATCGGGCCGAACGGCGATCACCTTCTCAGCGGCGAAGCTCTGGTCTTCGATATCGCCGGTATCCGGAATGGAGGCGAGAGCCGGGATGGCCTTTAGGTATTCCGCATAGATCGCCGGTCGCCAGCTTTCCCATGGCGCGCGCGACATCGCGACCACCTTCTTCCAGCCCTCCGCGCCGGCCACAGCGGTGATTTCCTCATAATGAAGTGTCACCACAAGGCGCTTGGGACGCATTGGCAGTTCGATCACCCGGCCGAGGGCATCGGTGATGCGAACGGGCTCCGCAAGGGCAGGAACAATCCATCCGATGAGGACAATGAAAAAGGCGATGAGACGCATGGGACCACCTCGGGTTGCAGATCGTAAAGTGTAACGTTGTAACATATCAGTTAGGTCAGGTGATCTTGTCGAGTCAATCCGGGCAAAAGCCCCGGATCTTTGCCATCCACGGCCAAGGGCAAGGAGCGGAGGCCAAAACCTTCGCTTCCGGCCATGCGCCGAGCCACATCCTTTGTGCAGATTCACGGCTTCAGCGGCAGGAACCGCTGACCGGAACAGGCAACCGGCAGGTATCCGGCGTGGTCATCGCGGAAGCTCTCCTCGGGGTCCGCATCGGCAAAGGCATCCGGGTGGAGGCACTTGGCGATGTCGTGCATGGCCTTGAATTCGAAGGGCCTCTGGCAGAGGCCGTGCTCCATGGGGACTGTCAGAACAAGGGGCTCACGGACGATCGGGTCGGAGCTGTACCTTTTGATCGCCTGGTCACCAGCGTTTTGCCCCTTCGGAGGGGCTCAAAGCGCGGCACGTTCTGCCCGACCGACAGCGTTGGGGGCGGCGAGGCGTGAGCCGCAAATGTTCCGATGACAGGGCCGCCAAGTCCATGCCGGAATAGGGGACGTGCCGAGACCTTTCTGGTGAGTTGGACAGCACCGGCCCGCCTATGCAGACTTCAGATAGTCTTCCGATCGTTCTCGGAGCATGGCCAGAACGGCATCGCGCGCCGGGTTGCGAACATTCCGAAGATAAGCGACCGACAGCGGAAGGCTTTTCAGAACCGCACCTTCCACAAGCACGATCGGCTTGAACGCGACGCCGGTTGCACCAAGCTGCGATGTCCAGCGCGGCACAATTGCGACTCCCAGACAACCCGCGACGAGATTGATGATGGTCTGCTTCTCGTTTGCCATCTGGCCGATTTGCGGGGTGACGCCGGAATCCGAGAAGAGACGCATCGTCAGATCATAGCTATGCGGCCGCGTGCGCCGATCAGGGACAATCAGCGATGCGCCTGAAAGATCGGCAATGCTGATCATGGCGTGACTGGCGAGCGGGTGCTGGGCTGGCATCGCGACAACCGCTGTTTCGTAGACGAGATGGTCAAACTGCAAAGCGGCGTTGCGCTGATCAGGGGGGCGGACGAAAGCCAGATCAATTCGGCCTGAAAGCAGTCGTGGCAGGAGACGGATACTGCGATCCTCGACAATCTGGACTGCAACTCCCGGGAGACTTTGGCGAATATCGTGGAGCAGGCGCGGCAATAACCCCGCGGCAGCACTATCGATCGCACCGATCCGGAGCAGAGCCGATTTTTGCCTGCCATGGCTGCGGAGCCGTGTCTCGATCGCATCTGCCTGCGCAAGGAAGGTTCGCACCTCATCCAGCAACTCAAAACCCTCGGGGGTCAATTCCACATTGCGGGTCGTCCGATGAAAAAGCGGCACTCCGACATCTTCCTCCAGCAGGCGAATATGTCGACCGAGCGAGGCCGGTAGCAGGCCGATGGACTGGGCAGCGCGCCCGAAATGCAATTCCTCCGCGACAGCCACAAAGCATCGGAGTCGTTCCAGATCCATACTGATCGCTCGTCTTGTCACCGGAGGGCGCGAGGTCCTCGAGAATTATTTCAATAAATTATATAATCAAGGTGAAGTTGTGCGCCAAACCGGCGAGTGGCTAGCGTGAACAGCGCCAATGAAAAGCCCTGTTCAGGGCTGCTGCCAATCCAGAACGGACCACGAAGGTCGGTCGCCATCAGGAGGAACTCATGACGATTCAACGCCGGACGCTTCTTGCTGCAGCTTGTGTCTTCGCGCTTGCCTCTGGCGCCGGTGCAGCTCTCGCGCAATCCTTTCCAGCAAAGCCGATCACGCTGATCGTGCCGGCGGCCGCCGGTGGCCCGACCGATACGGTTGCCCGTCTCGTTGCGGAATCGATGAGCAAGACGCTGGGCCAGACGGTCCTTGTCGAGAACCTCGGCGGTGCAGGCGGCACCATAGGCATGAGACGCCTGGCCAAGGCAGCTCCGGACGGCTATACCGTGGGAGTGTGGCACATTGCGCATGCAACAGCGCCCTCGCTCTACAACAAACTTCCCTACAATGTCGTCGAGGATTTCGACCATATCGGTCGCATCACCGATGTTCCGATGACGCTGGTTTCACGTGCTGATCTTCCTGTCGGCAAGGTTGAGGATCTCATCAACTGGATGCGCCGGGAAAAGGACAAGATCAGTTACGGGCACGCCGGCACCGGCTCGGCATCGCATTTGTGCATGGTGATGTTGACCCACCAGCTTGGAATTCAACTCACTGGCATTCCGTATCGCGGCACTGGTCCTGCGATGAACGACCTGCTGAGTGGCAAGTTCGATATCATGTGCGACCAGACCACCAACACCACGAACCAGATTGCCAACCAAAAGATCAAGGGCTTTGCAGTCACGACAAAGGCACGGGTTTCCTCGCTGCCTGACCTGCCGACGCTCGATTCCGCTGGAATCAAAGGCTTCGATGTTTCAGCCTGGCACGCCATGTGGGCGCCGAAGGGTCTGCCTGCCGACGTGGCGACAAAGCTCAACGCAGCGCTTCTCGTTGCGTTGAAGGATGCCAAGGTTGTTGAGCGCTTCGCGGCGCTCGGTACTGCACCGGTTTCGGCAGAAACTGCAAGGCCCGAGGCTCTGAGGACGCATCTCGCCGCGGAAGTGAAGGCGTGGGGTGCAGCACTCAAGGGCATCGCGGCCAATTGATGCTAAAAGGCCCGGCACCGCTTGTCGCCGGGCCCCGTTCAAAATCCGGAGAGTCACCATGAAGACCTATCGTATCGCCGCCATCCCCGGCGACGGCATTGGCACGGAAGTTGTTGATGCAGGCGTCGAGGTGCTGAAGGCGTTGGCGCAGCGCGCGGGCAGTTTCGATTTTCAGTTCGACCATTTCGATTGGGGCGGCGAATACTACCAGAAGCATGGCCGCATGATGCCGGAAGATGGGCGCGACCAGATCAGGAACCACCATGCGATCCTGTTCGGCTCTGCGGGGCATCCGGATATCCCGGATCATATCACGCTCTGGGGCCTCCGGCTCGCCATTTGCCAACCTTTCGATCAATACGCGAATGTGCGTCCGACGCGCGTTCTACCCGGGATCACCTCGCCGCTGCGCCACGTCAGCGGACCGGAACTGGATTGGGTGATCGTGCGCGAGAACTCGGAAGGGGAGTATTCCGGCGTCGGCGGGCGCGTGCACCAGGGCCACGCGATCGAGGCGGCGACCGATGTATCGATAATGACGCGCGCCGGCGTCACCCGCATCATGCGCTTCGCGTTCCAACTGGCGCAGGGTCGTCCGCGCAAGCTCCTCACAGTTGTTACCAAGTCGAACGCCCAGCGCTATGCCATGGTGATGTGGGATGAAGTGGCCGCCGAAGTGGCCAAGGAATTCCCGGATGTGACGTGGGACAAGGCCATCGTCGATGCCATGACCATGAGGATGACACTCAAACCCTGGAGCATCGACACGGTGGTGGCGACAAACCTCCACGCTGATATCCTCTCCGACCTCGCAGCGGCACTGGCCGGTTCGCTCGGGATCGCGCCGACCGCGAACCTGAACCCGGAAGGACTTTTCCCCTCGATGTTTGAGCCGATCCACGGCTCGGCCTTCGACATTATGGGCAAGGGGATCGCCAACCCGATCGGCACCTTCTGGTCCGCCGTGATGATGCTCGAACATCTCGGTGAGAAACCGGCAGCTGACCGGCTGATGCGGGCAATCGAGCGCGTCACCGCCAACCCTGACCTGCATACGCCGGATCTCGGCGGCAAGGCCAGTACACGGCAGGTGACGGACGCGGTGATTGGCGCCATCGCCGCAGACAATACCTGAGCAGGTCCGGTCCCGTGCTGCGCGCGGGAATGACCGCGCTGGCAGCCAGAGCTACCGGACAGGTGGTGTTCGATGGAGCTGTCGCAAGAACCCTGTCAGAGGGAAATCGGCCTGCCGCGAGCGGGAGCGCGGCTGGCCGGACCGGAGGAGCGACGCCCGCATTTTCTGCCATTTCAAGACCCGTCCTGTGATCATCCGCCAGGCGGGAATATGGTTGTCCGCTGACCGCCAGCGCTCGGGAGCGTCGAGGACCTGTTGCACAAGCCAGACATCGACATCACGCACGAGACGGCGCGGTTCCGATGGAACCGGTTCAGCGCGACTTTTGCGTCCGAGATCCGTCGCAGCCGGGCCCGGGCGATCCGGTTCTTCCCGCATCTGCGCTGGTATCTCAACGAGGTCGTCGTGAAGATCAACGGGATGAAATATCAGCTCCGGCGCGCCGCCGCCCTCAATGAAGGGGGTCAACCTTGCGCGGCCTGATCCATGGCGGGGTGGGGGACTTTCCGAGACTTTTTCGGTTGGTTCGACAGCAACCCCAAAAGGATGTCTCTGCATATTGAAAGTGAGCGCTCACTGATATATATATGCTGCATGAATGATCCTGTCCGCTCCCGCCCTGGCCGTCCCGTTGACCATTCCGCACGCGCTGCGAGGCGCCAGCAGATCATGGACGGCGCCCGCAGCTGTTTCCACCAGCATGGTTTCCATGCTGCGGGAACGGCAGAGATTGCGGCTGCTGCAAAAGTCAGCGTAGCCAACCTCTACCAGTATTTTCCGAGCAAGGACGAATTGGTCATTGCGATCGCCGAGGAAGATCTGAACGCCGACCTCGCGCTCCTCGCGATGATCAAGTCTGCGGGCTCCATCGAGAAGGCGATGGAGCTCGCAGTTGACGCCATCACCCACGAGGCGAGGGACCCTTCCGTATCGCGCTTGCGCCTGGAAGTCTCGACCGAGGCAACGCGCAACCCCGGCGTGGCCAAAGTTGTGCGTCGTGCCGAGCAGATGCAACGCGCGGCGCTGGAGGATTGGATCCGGCAAAGCCAGGCGCGCGGCGAAATGTCCGCCGACATCGACCCGGAAACGTCCGCTTTCGCCCTGCTCTGTCTGATCGACGGCGCCTTCGCACGCGTCGCGACGGGGGTCTTGCCACCAGATTCCGCAGCCCGGGAACTCATGCGCGCCATTCGTGCCATGTTTCGCATCTGAGTGATGACGCTGTGTCCAACAAAGGCTCGCTTTTTCTATGAATAAGTCATCGCTTATAAAAAAGAAGGCAGCGTTCTGGTCCTCGGTCGCTACGGCTGCCGGCTCTACTGTCGTCAGCGGCATCCTCACCATGGCGGTGACATGGTCCCTGCTGTCGGGCGGTGTGAGTGCCGCCCATGCGGGCTTCGCAGCGGCTTGCCTCGCGCTGCCGGTCTCGATCGGCATGTTTGTGGGCGGACGGTTGGTCGACCGCTTCGGAGCAAGGCTGGTTCTGCTGATCTCGAACCTGCTGACGCTGGGCGTGGCCTTGGCGGCGATGGTGCTGATTGCAACGCAGCCTGGCGCCCTTGTCGCCATCGTGGCACTTCTGGCGGTTTCTAACGGGCTCGGCGCGCCGGGCCTGGTCGCCCAGGATGCGCGCCTGCCTCAGCTGGCAAAGCTCTCGGGCCTGAGACTCGAACGGGCAAACGGCCTGCGTGACCTCGCGAACCAGATCGGCATGATTGGCGGCCCGGCAATCGGCGTGCTGGCTGTCGAGTTCGCGGGCTTGGCGGGCGCGCTGGTCATTGCCGTCGCTTTGCTGGCCATCATCGCCATCCTCGATGCCTTGTTCTTCCCGCGCTTCCGTGAAGGTCGGCAATCGGTAGCCACGTCATCAGCTGGAGCCAATCCGTTCAGGCGGATCCTGGCGGATCGTACGCTGAGTGCAGTGGTCCTTCTCGCCTTGCCGCTTGTGGCGATTTTCACGTCACTCGACGAGATTCTCGCGCCAACCCTCGCCCTTTCGGCAGGTTGGGGCGGGACGGCGCTGACAATTTTCCTGGCGCTGACCGGCCTTGCAGCGTTCACCTCGGCGGCGGCCTTTGCCAAGGCCGGCCACAGGATCTCAAAACGAAAGCTTGTGATCTGCGGCGTGGCCATCTCGGCCATGGGCTTCCTTGTGCTCGCCGCTGTGCCCGCGCGCGAGGCTTTCTTTATCGCACCGGTGCTGATCGGTTGCGGTGTCGGCCCGTTGTGGCCGGTGCTGCTCACTGCAATCCAGTCCCGCGTGCCGCGCGCCGAGCTTGGTGGCGTCATCGGCGCTCTGTCCGCAGTGGCGTTGTTGGCTCAACCGGCTTCGTCTCTGGTGACCGGGCCGGCAGTCGCGGCGTTCGGAGCCGAGGCCATCGCGGGGGTGATCGCGGTGATGGCCGGCGGCCTGGCTGTGCTCGCGCCGTTCCTCGGTGGCCTGCGTGAACTCGATCCGCTGTCGGCAAGGGCCAACACGTTGACCATTGTCGCTGGCGACCGGCTCTCGTTCATCGCAGGCACGCTGCTGGCTGCCGGTGCTCTCTTTGTCGGGTATCAGCACCTTACCGGCACCAATGTCCGGAATGCGGATCCTTCCCTCATCGCAACCGCGCAGGCGGCTCCGCCAGTCATGGGTGTCGGTGCGCTCGGTCGCATTGAACCGGCATCGCGGATCCTCCGGATCAGTGCCCCATTCGGCGCCGAGCCGCCACGTATCGAACGGATCCTTGTCCGCGCCGGCGACACTGTCCCGGCCGGGCAGGTTCTGGCGGTGATGGCTGATCATGGTGTTCGAACCGCTGTCGTCGCAAGCGCGGAGGCGCAGGTCAGGATCGCAGAGACCGAACTTGCTCGGATCCGCGCCGGTGCGCGGCCATCGGAGCTGGCTGCACAACGGGCGCGGATTGACGCCCTTGCGGTTCAGGTCCAGTTCGCCCGCACAACGCTCGATCGGCGAGGAGCGCTCATGCGGTCGGACGCCGCCTCCGCCGCACAGTTCGACGATGCGAAGGCCACGCTCGCGCGCCTGATGGCAGAGCTGGCCGCCGCCGAAGCGGTCTACGAGACCTTGGCGCATGCCAGGGCCGAGGACATCGCGGTGTCTGAGGCTGCGCTCAACCGGGCGCGTGCCGACCTTGCACAGCGGCGTGCCGAGCTCGAACTGAGCCAGATCCGCGCGCCGATCGACGGTACGGTTCTGGCGGTAAATGCCCGCGAGGGCGAGCGGGCGGGCGCGGACGGTTTGCTCTCGCTTGCAGACCTCCGTTCAATGGACGTCGTCGCCGAGATCTATGAGAGCGACGCACTCCGCGTCCGGATCGGTCTGCCGGCCGAGATACGGCTGCCGGGAATCGACGCGCCGCTCCCGGCTCATGTCAGCGAGATCGGCTGGCTTGTGCGCCGCAACGATGCGATCGGGACGGACCCCGTCGCCCGTATCGATGCGCGCGTCATCGAGGTGCGCCTTCGCCTCGAACCAGAGGCGAGCCATCGCGTCACGCGGCTTTCCAACATGCAGGTGGCGGTGCGCATCCATGCCGAAGAGATGCCCGCAGCCTCGGGTGCCCGATAATGCGCCCTGTCTGGCTCGCATCCCGCCTTGCCTGGCGACAACTGACCCACCAGCCGACGCGGCTTGCGAGCGCTGTCGCCGGTGTTGTCTTCGCAAGCCTCCTCGTTTTCATGCAGCTGGGCTTCCATGATGCGCTGTTCGACAGCGCGACCTCGACGGCCCGGGCGATCCGCGGCGACATCATCGTGTTCAGCCGCCAGTCGGAAACGACCTCGCGAACTTCCGGCTTGCCTCGCGCGCGGCTGATGCAGGCGCTTGCCGATCCCGATGTCACGAATGTCACGCCGGTCTATCTCGGCCAGGTCATCTGGAAGAACCCGGAGACGGCTGTGCGCCGCTCCATCATGGTTCTCGGAGCAGACCCTGATTCAGGGGTGTTCGCGCTCGACGGTGTCAGCGTGGCTGCCGAGCGGCTGCGCCAGCGCGACACGCTGCTCTTCGATATCCAGTCCCGGCCCGAATACGGTCCGATCGGGGAGCGAGTGGCCCGCGGCGCAACGACGGTTGAGGTCGCCAACCGCACCACGGAAGTGGTCGGCCTGTTCCGCCTCGGAGCCTCCTTCGCAGCCGATGGCAACCTGCTTACCAGCGACGTCAATTTTCATCGCCTTGTACGCGATCGGACGCCGGACATGCTGGACGTCGGGGCTGTGTTCCTGAAGGCTGGCGCGAACATCGGCCAGGTGCAGGCGCGGCTTCAGCAGCTTCTTCCTGATGATGTCCGGGTGATGACGCGTGACGAGTTCATTGCGAGCGAGCGTGCTTACTGGGCGAATTCGGCCGCCATCGGGTTCATCTTTCTCTTCGGCGTCGGCATGGGCCTCATCGTCGGCTTTGTGATTGTCTACCAGATCCTTTTCACGGATGTCGCCAACCACCTGTCCGAATACGCGACGCTGAAGGCGATGGGCTATACTGACCAGTATCTCCTCGCGGTGGTCTTCAGCGAGGCGCTGATGCTCGCTGTGCTCGGTTTCCTGCCAGGACTTGCCTTCTCCTGGTGGCTGTTCGGAGTCTCGGCCGAGGCCACGTTCTTGCCGATGCTGCTGCGGCCCGACATGGCTGCCTTCGTCTTTGCACTGATCTTTGCCATGTGCGCCGCATCCGGGGCGGTTGCCGTTCGCAAGCTGCGCGATGCCAACCCTGCCGACATGTTCTGAGGGCTGCGCCATGATGCCTGCTATCAAGATCAAAGGCCTGGGACATTGGTTCGGCAACGGCGATCTCCGGCGACAGATCCTGTTCGACCTCGATCTCGCGATCGCGCCGGGGGAGATCGTCATCCTCACCGGCCCGTCCGGCTCCGGGAAGACAACCCTGCTGACGCTGATCGGCGCCCTTCGCGCCGTGGAGCAGGGAAGCCTCCGCCTGTTCGGGCGTGAACTGCACGGTGCCAGTGATGACGACCGCATCGCATTGCGGCGCCGCATCGGCTTCATCTTTCAGCAGCACAATCTCCTCGGTTTTCTTTCTGCCCGCCAGAATGTCGAGATGGCCCTCGAACTCGATCCGGCACTCCAGGCCAGTGAACGGCGCGACCTGGCGACCGTTATGCTGGCCAAGGTCGGGTTGGGGGAGCGGCTTGATCACCTGCCATCGAAGCTGTCCGGGGGGCAGAAGCAGCGCGTGGCCGTCGCACGGGCACTGGTCGGCAATCCCGACCTCGTGCTGGCCGACGAGCCGACCGCCTCGCTCGACAAGGTCACCGGGCACGAGGTGGCGACGCTGATCGAGCGCCTCGCCCGGGAACGTGGTGCTTCGATCCTGCTTGTGACGCATGATCCGCGGATTCTCGGTATCGCGGACCGTATCGTCGCCATGGAAGACGGCCGCATCGTGGATGCAGCCGAAAACCGGCAGGATTGAAATTGCGAGCTCAGGTTCCGAAAATGATCGTCGCAGAACCGACATTGCCCTTTTGCGCGGACCGTCATTTGCCGGAAGCCGTCGCGTTCTCTGGATGCTTTTTATGGGCTAGGCGGGCCGCCCCGTTGAACGCGAGCGAATGACAGCCTTCGGGTAATGTCGTCAAAGCCCCGATTGACCGCAAGGAGCGCGAGACTGGCAACTCCCCAGAACATTCATCAAGGCCGACGGATCGCTCACGCTCTGGCGAGGCTGTCGCCCGCGACCTTGCGGAAGCGCCGCAGCGCATCAAGGGCCCAGCGCCCGGAGAGCAGGAAGCGCAGCGGCGAGGCTGGCTCGAAATGAGCGGCGACCCAACGCCCCTGTCCTTCGCCCCAGGCCGGAACCGCCGCGCCTTCTTTCCGCTTGCGGAAGACAATGGTCGTGCCGTCATTCCGGTAGCGCGGATCGGGCTCCAGCCCTGCAACGAGGCCAGCCCAGACCAGCGCCTGCGGTGTGAAATTGTAGACATGCGCGAAATGGAAATGCTGGAAGCTGTGCCGGCGCTTTCCCAGAGCATTTGGCACGGACACGAACAGGACTCCGTCTTCGGCCAACCACTCGGCCATGCGCTTCAGCGCGCTGACCGGTTCTCGCAGATGCTCCAGCACGTGGTTGGACGTGATGATATCAAAGCTACCCGGCGCGAATGCCACCTGCTGCCACACCGCGCTTTGCACGTTCACGCCATATTCCTCGCGCGCGAAGGTTGCAAAACTCTCGCCTGGCTCGATGCCCTGAACCTCGTGCCCGGCCTTGGCCGCGAGCGCGAGAAACTCACCGGAGCCTGAGCCGAAATCGAGCAGCCGCTTCGGCCCTGACAGCGCGGGTTCGAGCAGCGCGAGCCGCCTCTCGGCATCGCGCTGGCTGCGTGTGATGTGGAAGCGCGGCGGCTTCTTCGAGAACGCGAACTGGTAATCCAGCCGATATTCACCCGCATAATAGGCGTCGAGCTCGGCTTCCGTGGGCATGGGGTCGGTGCGGATCAGCCCGCATTGCTCGCAAGCCACGGTTTTCAAGGTCTTCAGCCGCCGATCCGTCTGGCCAATTGTGAGCTTGTGATGCGAGCCGCAGAGATTGCACGCCACGTCCTCGCCGCGATAGGCGTAAGGCGTAAGCGGGATCTGGTTTCGGATGGTGGCGAGAAGCTTCGGCATCGACTTGACCTCGCGAGGATGAGCGCCGAGCTATAGGGGCCGAGCCTGACGGGAACCTGATGGATGAAACTGCTGCTGATCGAGGATGTGCCGCCTTTGGCCCAGCTCACCCGGGAGGCTCTGGAGGCCGAAGGTTTCACGGTTGACCATGCACCCGATCTGGAAGCCGCGCGCGCCATCCTTTCTGTTGCCCCACCGGATGTGATCGTTCTCGATCTCGGGCTGCCGGATGGCGACGGCCTCGACCTGCTCCATGGCCTGCGGAATGCCGGCAATGGCATTCCCGTGCTCGTCGTCACCGCGCGAGCAGGCCTCAATGACCGGATCGACGGCCTCGATCGTGGTGCCGATGATTACATCGTGAAGCCTGCAGCTCCGGCCGAGATTGCCGCACGTTGCAGGGCGCTTCTGCGCCGCCCCGGAGGCGTGTTGGGGCGGAAGCTGCAACTCGGCAATCTCGCGTTCGACACGGCATCACGAAGCGTGACGGCTGCTGGACGACCGGTTGCGCTCGCGCGCCGCGAAATCGACGTGCTGGAGGTACTCCTGCGCAAGCTGGGGCAATCCGTCCCGCGGCGGGTGATCGAAGATGCGATCTACACGCTGGACGAAGCGCCCGGCCCCAATGCTCTGGAAGCGTCCGTGTCGCGCCTTCGGCGGCAACTGGCCGAAGCCGGGGCAAATGTGGAAATCCATACCATCCGGGGCATCGGCTATCTCATCACCGAGGCGGGGGGAGCATGAGCCGGTCCCTGGTCACCACGCTCATTCGCCGGCTCCTGCTGGCCGGCGGGTTGCTCACCCTGCTCAACATCGTGTTTGTCACGGCCTATTACAGCTCCGATCCGGAGGGTTTGCGCCGCGAGAAGGTGAGCCACCAGATTGACCGACTGGCAGCTGCCCTGAAGGCGGGGCCGGATGGCCGTCTTGCCTTCATGCCCTCGGAGCGGTTGGCTGGCACCTTCACGCGCTACCCGGATGCCTATGCCTTCCGCATCGAGGATCATGCAGGTGCTGTTCTGGGCGAGGCAAATGCATCTCTCGTGCCGGCAGACCGCTGGAGCGTAGCCAATGGCCCGGATGCCTGGTGGAGCGATGTCCAGGTCAATGGTCGATCCGTTCTCGTGGGTTCACGTCGGGCGAATATTGCAGGCGAGCCTGTCCGCATTGCCTTCGCGGCAGCGGGAGACCCCTCGAACCTGCTGCTCTTCGTTTATTTCGACGAGCTTTTCGTGCATGTCATCGTGTCGCTGTTGCCCTTCGCGATCTGTCTGATGATCGTGAATGCAGTGACCGTGCGTCAATCGTTGCGCTCGCTGGTTCATGCCGCGGATGCCGCGCGGAAAGCCGGCCCCAGCCATGGCATTGCTGCCCTGCCCACGCGCGGGCTCCCGACCGAAGTGCTGATCCTCGTCGAGGCCATCAACGACGCACTTCGCCGGTTGGGCGAGGCGCTTGAAGCCGAGCGTGCCTTTACCGCGGAAGCCGCGCATGCCTTGCGCACGCCATTGGCGGTGCTGTCCGCACGTATCGAAACGCTGCCGAAAAGCGCTGAAATCAATGCCGTTCGCGCGGATATCACAGCACTTCGCCGCTTGGTGAATCAGCTTCTTTCGGCTGCGCAGGCCGATACGCTGGTCGTGGATCCAGCGCGTCAATGCGATCTCGTGGCTGTGGCCGGAGGTGTTGTCAGCGCGATGGCGCCGCTGGCAATCCGCGAGGGGCGGGGACTCGCGCTCGAGGGCGGTGCGCCGATCATGGTTCGTGGCGATGCCGACGGTATCGCACATGCCCTGCGCAATCTCATCGAGAACGCCCTGCGCTTCTCTCCGCCCGGCGAGGAGGTTCTCGTGCGCGTCGCCGAGCCGGGTGTTCTCATGGTGCTCGATCGCGGGCCAGGAATTCCCGATGAGCAGAAGCCTTTGGTCACGAAGCGGTTCTGGCGCGCCAGTGCATCCGATCTGGGCGGCACGGGACTTGGTCTTGCGATTGTCCAGCGGATTGCCGAAGCGCATGGAGCTACGCTGGAGATACGGGACCGGCACGATGGTGGTGCCGTGATCGTGCTTCAGTTCTTGCCGGCTTCAGCCGGATGAATTCACCCCGGCCAAAGCCTGCGATCTGAAAGCGCGAAGGCCAGCGTCGACGCTCCCGATCAATGTGCGAGCGCCAAGGGCAGGGCGTCAGTCTGCAAAGCGGGCGCTCGTCTCCTCACCGGGTTGGCGACAAGGCGCTATGCAGCGAGCGATTTCAGGAAGTCATCGACCTCCCGGTTCAGGCTGTCGATGACCGATTGAAGATGATCGGCCTGGGTCAGCATCGCCTGCGAGGCCTGTTCGGTTTCCTGTGTCGCGGCACTGACCTGGGTAATGGTCTGGGCAACTTCGTGGGTGCCGGAAGCCGTCTGCTGGGTATTTCTGGCGATCTCGCCGGTTGCGTTGCGCTGCTGCTCGACAGCCGCTGCAACACCGGTCGAGAGGTTGGAAATACTCTTGACGATGGCATTGATCCGGTCGATCGCCGTGACGGCCTCGCCGGTCTTGGACTGGATTCCGGCGACCTGTGTCACGACTTCCTCGGCAGCACTGGCTGTCTGGTTGGCAAGGGCTTTCACCTCGCTGGCAACCACGGCGAAACCACGACCGGCTTCTCCCGCGCGCGCCGCCTCGATTGTCGCATTGAGCGCAAGCAGATTGGTCTGGCTGGCAATGCTGCCGATAAGCTGGACCACCACGCCGATCCGGGTTGCAGCCTCCTGGAGGTCGCGGACAACATCGACCATCAGTCGGGATTGCTCCGCAGCTTCCCGGGAGATCTCGGTTGACTGCCCGATCTGGTTGGCGATTTCCTCGACAGATGCCGCGAGTTGTTCGGCGGCAGACGCCACTGTTGTCACAGATGCGGAATTCTCTTCCGATGAGCGGGCGACCCCTTCGGCCCGGACGAGCGTTGCGGCGGCTGACTGCCGGACCGACTCGGCATGGCTGCGCAACTCTCCTGACATGCGCTTGACCGACTCGACCACCCCTTTGACCGTGCTTTCGAACCGGGTCGCGAGATTCTGCTGACCGGAAATGTCTTCCCAAGCCACCATCGCTCCAAGCCTGCTGCCATCCGGCGAGAGGATGCTTGCCGCGGTAAGCGTGAACACGCGCCCTCCGTGCTTGAATGTCGTCCGGACACCTTCGGCGGGCAGGGTCTGAAGGCGATGGTCATCAAGGCCGGCCGAGCCGATGAGATCCGATGCCTTGACGCCGGCAATCTCGCTGTTCATGCCGCTGGTGGACAGAAGCCCCGCAAGTGCAGGGTTGAGGTAGTCGATCCGCCAGTCATTGCTGCCATCAATCGTCATCACGCCGATCGGCATGCCGCTGACTGTCTGGCGCAGCTTGAAGGAATTGAGCACGTCCTGCCGCAAGGCGGAAAATGCGCGCGCCATGTCGCCGATTTCGTCCCTTTTGGCCTCGTATTCGACGAGCGTGCTGCTTTCTCCGCGGGCAAGATCCTTCAGCGCACTGGATGTCCTGACCAGGGGGCGGGCCATGAAGCGGCCGATGGCCAGCCCGAGCAGAAGGGCAAGCGGCAGGCAGATCAGGGCATAGATCCAGAGCTGATTGAGGAATTCCTCGCTTCTGCCCTTGAAGAGCCGGTCTGGCCTCAGGGTAGCAATCACAATTCCTTCCGCGCCGGTAATCGACGGCAGATGCTGGAGATGGGCGAGATAGCTCTCGCCGGCAATGTCCACCGCGCGCAGTGCATGCGTGCTCGCGATCGCCGCCTTCAGGCCGTCGCTGTCGATGCTGACCGCTTTGCCGGCACCGAGGGTGGAAACGGTCATTTTTCCACCGAAGAACAGCGCAATATCCGCCCCCGTCTTCTCCTTGATCTCCTGGAGAAGGGCATCGCTGGCCCGGGCGCCGATCTTCAGGGTTCCGACCAGCCCCCGGTTTGTATGCACCGGTGCCACGCCATCGAGAGCAGCCTGCCCGGATGTCGGGGAAACCGCGAGCCCTTGCGTGGCTTTGCCGTTGAGAGCATCCCGGATTTCCCTGGCCTGGGACTTGTTGTCTCCGCGCTGACCCGGATTGTGCCCGCGCATCACAACGATGCCGTTCGCATCCGTCAGTTCGAAGGTCGAGACAACCTTGTCGACCCGCTTAAGCGCCTCGAACTCACTTGTGGCGAGGGAGGTCAGCTGGGCCTCGTTTGCGATCTGCAAGGTCACGCCGACATTCGGCTTCCGGGCGATGATCTCGGTATAGGCCAGAATGCGCTGGTTGACTCCCCGCAGGGATTCCCGGACCTGCGCGGCGGCGGCCGCGACATCCGCCTGCTGCGCGTCCGTATTGATCCGTTGAACCGAGTTGAACGACAGCGCGGCGCAAATCCCGAATGCGACGGCGAAGATCGCCGTCGACCCTGCTGCATATTTAGGCGCCAGCCCCGTCACGGCAGCACTCTTGATCATCAGAACACCCCGCTTACCGTTTGAAACATGGTGCATGATGATCATAAGTTATTGAAATTAAGTGAATAATCGGCGGAGATCGCCACCGCTCGTCATTTGATGGGAATGCTGGCGGCCTTCGCCGGTTCGAGCGTTCCGGAGGCGGGGATCGCCCCGTGATTGGACAGCATGAAAGCGACAACCGAGAGCTTTTCCTCGTCGGTCAACTGAGCCGGGTTGTTGAACGGCATAAGCTGCATGTAGTCGAGCAACCCCTGCGCGTTGCCAAACTTCGAGGCAATCAGCGAACCTTCGCCCCAGATCGGCGTCTGGAACCCCTGACCGCGTTTCCCATCGGCACCATGGCACAGGACGCAGGCCTGCTCATAGAGAGCCTTGCCTTCGAGAACCTGTTTGGAGGGGCCGGTCGCGCGGCTTGCGGTGCCATAAGCGGTTATTGCAAGGGCAACCAGTGCAACGATGCTGAGTGATTTTTTCATGGGCTTTTGACACGTCGAAGAGGGTGGAAAGGCGGGCGCATCCGGCGAGGATGCGCCCTAGGCAGGTAACAGGGTCAGACGATCTCGATCTTGAATTTCGGGATCGACCAGTTGGCCATGCCAAGCGTGTTGAGCGGCACCTTCTCAGGTTGTGACGTACCGGCGTTGTCCGTCGTGCGTGTTTCGATCACGTGCTGGCCAGCCTTGGCATCCCATGGGAAGTCGAACCGCACCCAGGTATACTTGCCGAGATTGGGCGGCCGGATCGTCGCCATCTGCCAGGCCCCGCCATCGATCCGGTACTCGACATGTTTCACACCATGCTGGGGCGCCCAGGCGTAACCGCGCATGACATGCTGGCCTGCCGTCATCCGGGGCACTTCGCCCTTCTTCAGCGGATAATTCGCGGGAATGGAGGGCGATTGTTCAAGAACGAGGGGAACCGTGATCAGGGATTTCGGCGGCATCCAGGTGACCATCGGCCCCTTGATATCGGCAGCGGTAATGCCGGCGAGGAATTCGTCATTTGCCGCATCGAATTCCGGCGCCTGGTAATCCGGCCCGAGATAAACCTCGCCTTTGGTGTTGAGGCGGGTCCAGATCCGCTTGTCGGAAACCCTGATTTCGGTCACCCACTTGATCGATGCCGTGCCACCCCATCCGGGGACGACCACACGGACGGGCGCGCCATGATCCGGCGTAAGCGGATTGCCGTTCATGGCAAAGCAGATGCCCATATCGTGCTGCTGGGCTGCAACATCGGCATAAGGCATCGGCCGGCCCATATCGTTGCCGTCGACGCCGGACCAGAAAAGAACAGTCCTGGCGTTCGGCTTGATCCCGCAGCGGGAGAAGATCTCCGCCATCGAGACATACTGCCATTCGGCCTGGCCGACTGCGCCCATGACCCAGTTGCCACCGCCAACCTGCTGGCCGGTAAAGCCGCCCTGTTCCCAGAAAAGGGTGCGGCCATTGCCATGGCATTCCATGGTGGCGATGATCGTCTTCGACGGCATCTTGAGGAGATCCTCGTAGGAGATCTCCATCGGCCTCTCGACGGAGGATCCGTGAATCTTGAGCTTCCAGTTTGCCCGTTCCAGAACCGGCTTCTGCTCGGCGGTCGGGGTCGGGTAATGGTTGCGAACGTAGAATTCCTCCACCGGGGTCATGAAGGTTGAGAAGTTCCAGTAATTGCCGGAACGGACGGTGGCCCCGATATTCAGGACGCGGCTGTCATCCTTGATCAGGATCCGGCGAGGGGGAGCGGCAGGCGCTGCCGCCGGCGCCGGTGCGGCAGGGGCGGGGGCCTGCTGTGCTGCCGCTTCGGAGCCCACCATCGCGGCCGCGCCAAAGGCGCTTGCGGCCACGAACAGGCTGCGGCGATCCATATTGGTCCCGTTCTTGAGAACGTCGTTCACTAGCGCCTCGGCTTGGGCGCGCTGGCGTGTCTCGGACATCGGTTTCCTCCCGGTCTTTTCGTGAAGCGTTCCATCGAGACGCTCCAGACCGTGTGGATGCAGTGGCCATGCCATGCTGCATTGCGAGAAAACGTCGAATTATCTCAATTATATCAACAAGCGGCGCGGAGCCCTGTCCGAAAGGCCGGAATTCCCCTTCGGCGCGGTCCGGAATTCCGGACTGCGTTATTCGCCGGACCTGATCTCGAGCTTCCTGATTTTCTCGAACAGGGTTGATCGAGAGATGTCGAGGCGCTGGGCGGCGAGCGTGACGTCACCGCCCGTTGCCGCCAGCGCAGCCTGGATGGCTCGGCGTTCGGCCGAATCCCGGCTGTGCTGGAGCGAGACCGGTGGCTCGACACCAGCCCTGCGTTGCATGCGCTCGGGGAAAAGATCCGCCGGCTGGATCAGCTCGTCGTCAGAGAGGGCCACGGCACGCTCGACCCGGTTCCGCAATTCACGGATATTGCCCGGATAATCATGTGCGAGCAGGGCATCCTCGGCGAGCGAGGTGAATGTCTTCGGGCCCGTCCCGAAGCTCATCGTGAATTCGCCCAGAAACCGGTTCGCCAGCATGAGAATGTCGTCGCCGCGGGCGCTCAGCGGGGGAACGTTCACAATGATGACGGCCAGTCGGTAATAGAGATC
Source organism: Beijerinckiaceae bacterium (assembly GCA_027533425.1). Taxonomy (GTDB): domain Bacteria; phylum Pseudomonadota; class Alphaproteobacteria; order Rhizobiales; family Beijerinckiaceae; genus Rhabdaerophilum. The sequence goes on from JAPZUD010000001.1 coordinate 90,044, forward strand.
CTCCCGGAAGCGACCGTCCTTTACGCGTTGGGTAAGGTCGGCATTGGTGGCAGCAACGATGCGGGCACGGGATGCAATCTGCCGATCGCCACCGACACGCATGAAGGTTCGATCCTGGAGCAGGCGAAGCAGCTTGGCCTGCATGGGCAGGGGCATTTCCGCGATCTCATCGAGAAACAGGATGCCGTTGCCGGCCTGCTCGACAAAACCGATCCGTCGATTTGCCGCGCCGGTAAAGGCACCTTTCTCATGGCCAAAGAACTCGCTTTCCAGAAGTTCCGGCGGGATGGCTGCGCAATTCAGCGCAACGAAGGGTTCATGGCTGCGATCGCCCCTGGCATGGAGAAGACGGGCAGCCACTTCCTTGCCGGCACCACTCGGGCCCGTCAGAAGCACGGTCGAATGGATTCCGGAAAGGCGCCGCAATTGCCCCTCCACCATGGCGATCGCCGGCGATCGGCCGAGTTCCGAACCGTCGGTCAGGGCCCAGCGGGGCGCGAGAAGTTTCTCGATCCGGGCCAGCAAGGCATCGATCTCGAACGGTTTGGTCATGTAGTCGGCTGCACCGGCCTTCATGAGCCGAACGGCCTGATCGATATCGCCGAAACCGGTAATGAAAAGGATCGGCGTCCCGTAGATTGCCGGTGCGATCGCCCGGTAGATCTCCTCGCCAGACATGTCCGGCAAGCGAATGTCGCAAAGGATGGCATCAGGCTGGATATGCCCGAGTTCCCGAATGGCATCGCGCCCTGTCCGGAACCAATGGGTCCTGAACCCTTCCACGCCGAACCATTCCACCAGTGACTCGCCCATGACCGGATCATCCTCGATCAGGGCGATGAGCGGTGCAGGAATCCCGCCCGGAAACCTAGGCGGCGCGTTGAAGACCTGGCTCAGCATGCGGAATCCTGATGGTTATGGCGGTCCCTGGCGGACCGTGGATGGCAAGGGTGGCGGATTGTTCCTCGAGGATCCTGGAGACAATCCAAAGCCCCAGTCCGGTTGTGGCGCGCTCGTCCCGAATCCCAGGCGTCTGCAGCGATGCCCGGGCTTCATCGGGGAGTCCGGGTCCCTGATCCGAAACGGAAAGGAGCACCGCCGCCTCGTCCGACCGGACATCGAACACAACCTGGGTGCCGGGCGGCGATGCCGCGCAGGCATTCAGGGCAAGGTTGAGGGCAAGCTGGCGGAAGGCCTGCGCCGGAACGCGGACACCTTCGCCAAGCGCGTTGTTCCAGACGAGCGCCAGCTCCCGTCGATGGGCTTCGCTCTCGATCAGGAAGCGGAGGTCATCGATGTCGGCCGATGTCAGATTCCGGTCATCGCTGTCGCCCCTCCAGACAACCAGCGAAGCCCGGACGATGTTCCGGATTCCGGTCAGTCCTCGCTCGAGGAGGGTTGCCGCGCGCTCTCGCCGCTCGGGGTCATCGCCATGCCGCTGGATCATTCTGACCGCGTTGAACAGACCACCCAGCGGATTGTTGACCTCATGAGCGATGGCCGATGCATAGCGCCCGAGCAGCGCACGCCGCTCCTGGTCGGCGAGACGGTGAAGCAACGCTTCGCGCTCGCTAATGGCAAGGGCAGCGGCATTGTAGCGGCGATAGGCCTTCCCGGCCTCTGTATCCGGCGGTGGCAGCTTGCGCTCCGGAATGGGTTCGAGCCGCCCATCGCCGGCGCGGGCCAGATAGGACGACAACCGAAGGAGCGGGCGCAATGTGCGGTGGACAACCAGCCAGCCCAGCCCGGCAAAGAGGAGCGTCAGCGCGCCATTCACCCCGAGAAGGGTCCAGAATGTTTCCTGTCGCACCTGCTGGATGTTTGAAATGTCGATCTCCGCCGCGATCCGCCCGATCTGCTTGCCACCCTCGCGAAGCATGCGATGCACCCATACCCGTCCGCCGGGATCGGCAAGATCCGGATCGCCGCGGTTATCGTGCGCCTTGTCTGGCGCCTTGACGCCCACCGGATAGGTCGCCGGATCCAGGGCAGCCAGGATCGTGTCATTCGGGAGGATGACGAGCACGATCCTCGGGTTCACGCCGGAATACTTGTGGCGCGCGCGGTCGAGGACATCGAAAGCCTCCCAGGGCTCCTGGCGGATGACCGGCGAGTGGAGCGCGGTGGAAAGGCCATCGAGATATGCGCCCGTCAATTGCCGGAAGCTCTGGGCCTGATCCCGCGCAAGGCGATCAAGAACCACCTTCGACATGGCCGCAGCAATGCCGATCATCAGCAGGGCCACTATCAGCGGTGCCCGGATGGCCAATGGCCATCTTTGGGGATGGAAAACAGCAGTCATCCGAATTCCTGCGCGCGCTTCCAATGTTCAGCGATGCCATCGAACAGGCTTGAGTCCCCGGCAACAAACCCGTCGAGCCTCAGCATGCCAAGGATCATCCTTCCGTTCGGGTCGTTGGGCATGCCGACCAGCGCGTCTCTGATGGCGGTTCGCAGGGCCGGGTCTACGCCGCGGGCTGCCGCGATCGGGGGGAAGCCCATAGGCTCCGAAACATGCTGGATTCTCGTCCCGGAAACGAGGGCGGGCTCGATCTCGCGCATGACATCCCAGACATAACCGTCAACCGAGCCCGAATGGGCGAGACCGGAGGCCACGGCACGGATGACATTGCGATGTCCGAAAGTAAAAAATGTCCGGGAAAAGAAGGTCGCCGGGCTTTCGCGCAGGCCCGCCAGCAGGGATCGGGTTGCCAGAAAGCCTGAATTGCTGTCCGGATCCGAAAAGGCGTGAATATCGCCGCGCAAGGCAGCGATGCTGTCGCTGTCCCGTCCGGCCCGGGTGACGATGTAGGCCCGGTACAGGGGGGCCTGCTTGTAGAGTGGAACGGCAACAAGCCTGAGTTGCTCGCGGTTCTGGACAAAGGGGAAGCCGCAGATCCATGCGGCATCAAGCTGGTTTGCCACCAGAAGAGACGTGATCTCCTGATAGGTTCTTCGCTTGACCAGTTGGACCGGCCGCCCGATCTGCCTCGACAGATAGCGCTCGAGATCGGCGATCAGCTGGATATCCGAATCGAGGAAGACAGGCGTCAGGCCGAACAGAACGGGTCGCGCTGCTTGCACGAGGTTCGGTGTCGCCAAGGCGGCCGTCGCAAGTCCTGCGGCGAGCACATGGCGGCGGGATACAGTCTTCGGCCGGGGCTTTGCTGAACGCATGGAAGCCTCCCCTGATGCCCCGTCTTCCGCGTGGCTTTCTCCAGAGTGATCGAGAATGCACCGGCGATCAAGCGGTCCCATTCCTGACCGGTAGTTCACGCAACGTCCTGTCCAAGGGCCAAGGCTGTTGCCCCCTCGAGCCGCCCGATCTGGGCAAGCTCGGACCTCAGCGTCTCCGGGCCCATCTGGTCGATCGGGAGGTTGACGAACGCTGCGACACGGGCACTCAACTGTCGGTAGGCGATGCGAAAGGCCTCTCGCCGTTCGGCATTGCTTGTCCCTGCTTCCAGCGGATCGGCAATGCCCCAATGGACAACAAGGGGATGTCCTGGCCAGTTCGGGCATTTCTCTCCGGCAGCGTTGTCACAGACGGTGATGACGAAATCCATGCCGGGGGCCCCGGCTTCGGCAAAGGCTTGCCACGTCTTGGATTGCAGGCCGTCGGTCTCATAGCCAAGGCCGGACAGAAGACGGAGCACTTCGGGATCAACAACACCTCTGGGACGTGATCCGGCCGAATAGGCCCGGATTCGACCCTGGCCCTCGCGGTTGATCAGGGCTTCGGCCATGATGGAGCGTGCCGAATTATGGGTGCACAGGACGAGGACCGAGTAACGGGGCCTTCCTTCTTCCTGTTCCCTGAGTGCGGGGATCGCCATTGACGGCCGGTCCATGTCGACCGGATCGAGGCATCGGCCCAGCGTTGCAAGCATGCTGTCCGTTGCTGCGCGATCGACTGCATAGACAACGCGGCGTCCCTCCTTTCGTGATCGAACGAGGCCGGCACTCTCGAGCTGGGCCAGGTGGGTCGAGAGGGTGTTGTGCGGAACCGCGATCAGCCGGGCGATATCTCCGGCGCCGAGGCCAAAGGGCTGGTGGCGTGCAAGAAGCCGAAGGACGGCGAACCGAGACGATTGGGCAACAGCCTGAAGCTGTTCAACAAGCGTTTCGGGGTTGAACGGTGCCGATGCCATGCCTTCAGCTATCTCCCCTCGCAGCCAGAGCGGTCAACCCTGCACGGGCAGGAAATGAAAGCACCGGCCCGTGTCACCCGGTCTCTATTATTTCGATGCTCGTCGACAAATCGAAATATCTCATTTAGAGGCGGAAGAGCAAGGCGCGCCGCGCAAAGGAACCGGCTGATCCGGTGGCCTCCTGGCGGGCAAGCAGAGAGACATTCGGAGGCAGGGAAAGGGCGTTCGATGAGGGTAGGCATCAATGGCATGGGACGCATTGGCCGGCTGGCTTTCCGGGCGGCGTTCGGAAGCGCCCGCAGGCCGGCGGATGATCCGCGCCGGGCCAATCGGCTGGAGGTCGTTCATGTCAACGAGATCAAGGGAGGCGCAGCGGCAACGGCTCATCTCCTTGAGTTCGATTCGATGCAGGGCCGCTGGCATGCCGCCATTGCCGCGGATGGCGAGGGGGCATTGCGCATCGACGACCGGATCGTCCGGTTCACCGAATGCAAGACTTCGGCAGAGATTCCTTGGGCTGATCTCGGTGTGGACCTCGTGCTGGAATGCACCGGCAAGTTTCTTGACCGCAAGACCATCGAAGGCCATCTCCGGCGCGGGGCCAAGCGGGTGATCGTGGCCGCGCCGGTCAAGGTGGACGGCGTCCTCAACATTGTCGTGGGCGTGAACGAACATCTCTATGATCCCGCCAGCCACGACATTGTAACCGCGGCTTCCTGCACCACGAATTGCCTCGCGCCAGTGGTGAAGGTGCTGCATGGCGAGATTGGCATCCGGCACGGGCAGATCACGACGATTCATGATCCCACAAACACCAATGTTGTTGTGGATGCGCCGCACAAGGACCTCCGGCGGGCCCGCTCGGCCATGCTGTCGCTCCAGCCCACCACAACCGGCAGCGCGACGGCGATCGGCCTGATCTACCCCGAGCTCAAGGGCAAGCTGGATGGACACGCCGTCCGGGCGCCCGTTCTCAATGCCTCACTGACGGACTGCGTGTTCGAAATGGCGCACCCGGTCACGGCCGAAGATGTCAATGCGCTGTTCCGCGCCGCCGCCGCCGGGCCGCTGGCCGGGATTCTGGGGTTCGAAGGCCGGCCGCTCGTCTCCATCGACTACCAGGGAGATACCCGGTCCGCGATTGTCGACGGTCTTTCGACGCTGGTCACCAATGGCACCATGCTCAAGGTCTATGCCTGGTACGATAACGAGATGGGCTATGCCTGCCGCATGGTTGATCTCGCCTGCCATCTCGAAGCCACCGGGCTCTGAGATGCAATCGCCAGCCAACACCCCGAGATCCGGCGGGCTGCGCAACTATGCCATCGTCACGGCTGCCTATTGGGGCTTCACGCTGACCGACGGCGCCCTGCGGATGCTGGTGCTGTTCACCTTTTTCAAGCTCGGCTATTCGCCGTTCACGCTGGCCTTCCTGTTCCTGCTCTATGAGGCGGCTGGCATTCTTGCGAACATGATCGGCGGCTGGCTGGCCGCGCGATACGGTATAAGGCGGATGCTGATCGTCGGGCTGGCAACCCAGATCCTTGGATTTCTGACACTCTCCGCCATGCAGCCGGGCTGGCCATCTGCGTTCCTCGTGACCTGGGTCGTGCTTGCACAGGGCATTTGCGGGATCGCGAAGGACCTGACCAAGACAGCCTCCAAATCCGCGATCAAGCTCACCGCTGCGGAGGCCAGAGGCCATGGCGAGGGGCGTCTCTTCAAATGGGTGGCCTGGTTCACCGGATCGAAGAACGCGATGAAGGGCTTCGGCTTCTTTCTTGGCGGCGTGCTGCTCGAGGCCTTTGGCTTTTCGCCGGCACTCTGGCTGATGGCGGGTACGTTGAGCCTGATCCTGGCCGGCGTTGTGTTTTCGCTCCCGCCGCTGCAGGGCAAGGCGAAAGCGAGCAGGAGCGCCCGCGAATTGTTCGGCAAGAGCCGGGGCGTCAACCTGCTCGCTCTGGCCAGGATCGGCCTGTTCGGTGCCCGCGATGTCTGGTTCGTCGTCGGTGTGCCGGTCTTCCTTTACGCCAATGGTTGGACCTTTCCCATGGTCGGTGCGTTCCTCGCGCTCTGGACCATCGGCTATGGCGTGGTTCAGGCGGCAGCGCCTGCCGTTGTCAAGCGCAGCGAGGACGGGCTTTCCAGCGAGGTTCCCGCCGCGCGGTTATGGTCTCTCCTGCTGCTGCTGGTCCCCGCAGGCCTTACCGGCATTCTCGCGCTGGATCTTGCCCGCCCTGACTTTGTCCTCGTTGCGGGGCTCTGCCTGTTTGGCATAATCTTCGCCGTGAACTCCTCGGTGCATTCCTACCTTATCCTGGCCTATGCCGGCTCGGAGAAGGCGGCGGAGGATGTCGGGTTCTACTACGCCGCCAATGCTCTGGGGCGCTTTCTCGGAACCTTGCTATCGGGACTGCTTTTCCAGCTTGGTGGCCTTCCTGCCTGCCTCATCGGCTCGGCGGTCATGCTGGCAACCTGCTGGCTCGCAACCCAGGCGCTGCCAAACGGGGCCGGTCAGGCTCGTCAATAGCGCCTGCCGGGACAGGCAGGCATCGTGTCGCAGCGCGAAAGGCCCGGGCCGCCCGTCCTGTCACGGAACTGTCATCTTGCGTGTGATAACCGAACCACTCCCGCATTTTCGCATGGAGCGTTGGCATGAACACTTCGATCAAGGTGACTGCACTGTCTTTCGCGTTGTCCGTGGCGCTGAGTGCATCGGTGATGGCGCTCGACAGCCGCTTCAAGGATGCTGATGGCGACCTGCTCGCGGACATCCCGACCAATCCGGCCGAACAGATCGATCCACCGGTCCTGATCTTTGCCTATACCCCTGTCGAAGATCCGGCGGTCTACGCGAAGGTCTGGGATGGCTTCCTGCGCCATATGGAAAAGGTGACGGGCAAGAAGGTCCAGTTCTTCCCGGTCCAGTCGAATGCTGCTCAGATCGAAGCGATGCGTGCGGGCCGCCTGCACGTTGCTGCGTTCAACACGGGTTCCAACCCGATCGCGGTGAACTGCGCCGGCTTCCGCCCCTTCGCCATGATGGCCTCGAAGAAGGACGAGTTCGGCTACAAGATGGAGTTCATCACTCATCCCGGGTCCGGGATCGAGAAGATCGAGGACATCAAGGGCAAGAAGATGGCCTTCACGGCCGAAACCTCGAATTCTGGTTTCAAGGCTCCGTCGGCCCTGATGCGCGACCAGTTCAAGATGGAAGCCAAGCGCGACTTTGAACCCGTTTTCTCCGGCAAGCACGACAATTCGATCCTTGGCGTTGCCAACAAGGATTACCCGGCAGCGGCTATCGCGTCTTCCGTCAAGGACCGCATGATCGCCCGCGGTGTCGTCAAGGCTGATCAGCTGAAGGTGATCTATGCCTCGCAATCGTTCCCGACCTCGGGTTATGGCACGGTCTACAATCTGAAGCCGGAATTGCAGGAAAAGATCAAGCAAGCCTTCTTCAGCTTCAATTGGGAAGGCTCCGATCTCCTGAAGGAGTTCGAGAAGTCGGAACCGCCGCAGGAAAAGTTCATGCCGATCTCCTACAAGGACAAGTGGCAGGTGGTCCGCCAGATCGATCAGGCTATGGACATCAAATATACCTGCAAGTGATCGGCGGCGGTTAGTTGGAGTTCCATATCGGATCGCCCGGTGAAGACCGGGCGATCTTTGCTTGACATAGCCGCGTCAGCGTGCGGCTTTTGGCACTGAGGATATCCCGTTGCTGACGATCACCAATCTCGAAAAGCGCTACAAGGCGGGCGACCGGGCCCTCAAGGGCGTTTCGATGACGTTGGCGCCCGGTGATATTGTTGGCCTGATCGGGCCTTCTGGTGCCGGAAAATCGACGCTGATCCGTTGCGTGAACCGGCTGGTCGATCCGACAGCGGGTTCGATCCGTCTGGGCAACATCGACCTTACCACACTTGACGGCCCGGCCCTGCGCAAGGCCCGTCGCCGGATCGGCATGATCTTTCAGGAATATGCCCTCGTCGAGCGCCTGACCGTCATGGAAAATGTCCTTTCCGGCCGGCTTGGTTATGTCGGCTTCTGGCAGAGTTGGTTCCGGCGTTTCCCGGAAGCCGATGTCCAGCGTGCATTCTCCCTGCTCGAGCGCGTCGGGCTGATCGACCATGTCGACAAGCGGGCCGATGCCCTGTCGGGCGGGCAGCGCCAGCGCGTTGGCATTGCCCGGGCGCTTGCCCAGGATCCGGAACTCCTTCTGATCGACGAACCGACAGCCAGCCTCGATCCGAAAACGTCACGTCAGGTGATGCGGCTGATCCTTGAGCTCTGCACCGAGCGGAAGCTTGCCGCCATCGTCAACATCCATGATGTTGCCCTGGCCCAGATGTTTCTCCCGAGGATTGTCGGGCTTCGCGCCGGCGAGATCGTCTATGATGGCCCGGCCAGCGGCCTGAATGCCGAGGTGCTCACACGCATCTATGGCGAGGAAGACTGGACAAAGACATCAAACAGTCAATCCGATGAACTGGATGATGACCCGCCGGCATCGTTGGTGTTGCCGGAATCCCGAGCTGTGGCAGCAGCCAGATGACCGCGACCGCTGGCCCCGCGCGCATCTGGAAGCGCCCGCGCCTCGTGGAACAGACCTGGCTGCGCTGGGCCATCAGCCTCTCTGTGCTGCTTTATCTCGGGCTGGCTTTCGGCAGCATCGATGTGAACTGGACCCGCGTGTCCGAGGGGCTCGTGCGTGCCGCGCGGCTGTTCTCGGGATTTCTGCAGCCGGATTTCAAATCTCGATGGGGGGATATCCAGCAGGGTCTTATCGAGAGCCTGACGATGACAGTCTGCGCCACGGTATTCGGGCTGATCCTTGCACTTCCCATCGGCCTCGGGGCCGCTCGCAATGTCGCGCCTTTCTGGCTGTACGGAATATGCCGCGCCATCATCGCCCTGGCGCGTGCTTTCCAGGAGATTATCGTTGCGATCCTCTTTGTCGCGATGTTCGGTTTCGGCACGTTCGCCGGGTTTCTCACGCTCTCCGTGTCCACGATCGGTTTCCTGTCCAAGCTGATTGCCGACGACATCGAGGAGATCGATCCGGCGCAGGTCGAGGCCATCCGGGCCACCGGCGGTGGATTCTGGCAGGTGATGGATTACGCCGTTGCATCGCAGGTCATGCCGCGCTTTGTCGGCCTGACAGCCTACAAGGTCGATATCAATTTCCGCGAAAGCTCGGTGATCGGCATCGTGGGTGCCGGCGGGATCGGCGCCACCCTGAACACGGCGCTCGATCGGTATGAATTCGACAGCGCCGCCGCCATATTGCTGATCATCATCGGCATCGTGATGCTCTGCGAGTATGCGTCGGGCTGGATCAGGAAGGCGATGGCGTAATGGCGATCCTGATCAACCCGGACGGTGCTCGCCATTGGCGCCTTCTGACCCCCGGGCAGCAGCGCTGGCGCTGGATGGCATGGCTGGCCCTTGTCGCGCTGACCGTCTTCTGCTGGCGCATCATGACAGCCGATACGATCTGGGCCTTCGTGTCCGACGCGCCGCGACAGGCGCAGGACATTTTCGGGCGGATGCTCCCGCCGCGCTGGGTTTATATCAACCAGCTGTGGAAGGCGATCTGGGATACGATCAACATCGCAACCCTCGGTACGCTGATCGCGATCGTGCTGGCGACGCCGCTGGCGTTTCTGGCCGCACGCAACACGACGCCGAGCGCGCTCTTCATTCGCCCGGTCGCGCTGTTCATCATCGTCGCATCCCGCTCGATCAATGCGCTGATCTGGGGGTTGCTGCTGGTTGCCGTGCTGGGCCCCGGCGTTCTCGCCGGCATCATCGCGATCGCCCTGCGCTCGATCGGCTTCATCGGCAAGCTGCTCTATGAGGCCATCGAGGAAATCGACGAGACGCAGGTTGAAGCGATCCGCGCCACCGGCGCCGGGCAGGCGCAGGTGATGAGTTATGGCATCTGGCCGCAGATCCTGCCGGCCTTCGCCACGATCAGCGTATTCCGCTGGGACATCAATATCCGGGAATCGACTGTCCTCGGTCTCGTCGGTGCAGGCGGTCTCGGACTCGCCCTCGAAGGATCGCTGAACACGCTGGCCTGGCCGCAAGTCTCGCTGATCCTGCTGATCATTCTCGTCACTGTCGTCATCAGCGAGTGGATCACGGCAAAAGTGCGGAAGATCATCATCTGATGACAACTGACAGGCGTTCGGTTCCGGACGATCTAAGCGCCCGGATCTTGTGCGCCAGCGTCATGGATCGGAAGCGTCTCATGTTTCCTGGATGCGGCGCTCAAGATGCCGGGCGCTGGCTGAACATTCGTGTCGGGAATTGGCGGCGCGTGCCTTTGATCTCTTGAGGAACGACACCTGTCATCCAGCCTCGCAATCTGGGACAGACGCGCCGCCACGCTGACCGCGTTGCATCAACGCTGCGCGGCCTGATCCATGCCCGGGGTCAGGGGCTTTCCGAGATGGGTTGGCCGGTCTGGCAGCGCCGTTCTGACAGCGCCTCGTCGCATCAGCGCATCAGCGTAAGGAGTTCCTCGGTGGCGTCGCGGAGCTTCTCGATCAGCACAGCTTTACGCGGCGGCGCCACGCGCTCGCTGATCGCGGCAATCGAAAGTGCGGCCAGGGGCTGGACCATGGGGTCTCCAACCGCCATGCCAAGTGCGCCCATGCCGGGGAGAATGTCACCCGGGTTTTCCGCATAGCCGCATTGGCGCGCCTCCTTCACCCGGCCCAACAGCCATTCCGGAGTATAGACCGGGTAGGCGGCGAGCAGGCGCGCATTCTTTGCCAGACTGTCCTGGACCAGGGAATCCGGCAGGGCAGCCAGCAGGGCAAGACTCCCGGCGCCGATCCCCAGGGGGCGCCGCGAGCCAACATCCAGCGTGAGCGTACGGATCGGAAACTCTCCGATGGCCCGCGCGATACAGACGGCGCTAAGCCCCTCCCGGATCGAGCAAAAAGCTGTATCGCCGGTCTGTTCGGCAAGGCGATCCAGAACCGGCTGAACCCGGAAGGCCAGCTCCTGCGTCCGGGCATGCTGTGCCATCAGGGTCAACCGAGAGCCAAGCCGGTAGCGGCGGTTCTCCGGGCTCTGGAACACAAACCCGACTTCCACCAGTGCAGCCAGCACGCGATGTGTGGTGCCTTTGCCAAATCCGGCCTGGCGGGCGATTTCGGTCAGCATCATGCCCATGGCTTCGCCAGCGGCGAGAATGCTCAGAAGGCGGGCAGCGCGATCAATCGTCGTGATCGAGGCTTCTGACGGCGCCTCATCGTCCTGTTGCTGCGCATCGCTCATCGCCCCGCATACCTCATCTGGCTCAGCGATCCACCGTTACCCATCCCTAGCATGCCATGGCACGCCTGTCAGGCCTGATGCCTGACCAAGAGTTCTGTATTGCGATACAAATAATTCTGATATACAGAACATTCTCAAGAGGCTCATGGCTCCGCTTCGCCCAGACGACGAAAGGGGTGCTCCTCTGTGCGGTGGAGTGAAGAAGCCGCCGTGAAAGGCACCGAAGGCGGGCTTCAGGCATCGCAGTCCCTGTCGGGATTCTGGCAGGCCGCGTGACCACAACCGGAAACGAACAGGAGGAAAGACATGCGCGATCCATCGAAGGCCGGCCCAGCTCTTGACAGGCGTTCCCTGCTTGGCCTTGCGGCTGCAGCGATTGCAGGCGGAAGCTTCAATGCGCGTGGGCAGACCGGATATCCTGCCCGCACCCTCTCCATCATCGTTCCCTTCGCCGCCGGTGGCGCCACCGATACCCTCGCGCGTCTCATGGCCCAGCAGCTTTCTTCACAACTGGGCGTTGGCGTCATTGTCGAGAACAAGCCAGGTGCAGGCGGGTCGATTGCGGCGGGTGCGCTGAAGCAGGCCGGGGCGGACGGACATACCCTGTTTCTGGGAACGGTCAGCACGCACGGCATCAACCCGACCCTTTACAAGGCCTTGCCCTATGATGCCGTGAAAGATTTTGCGCCGATCAGCCGGATCGCCGGCGTGCCGAACGTGCTGGTGGTTTCCCCAAGACGGATCAAGGCCACCACCGTTGCCGAACTCGTTGCCGAAGGGAAGGCTCGCAAGGAGGGCCTGACATTCGCCTCTTCGGGCAACGGCACTTCGGTGCATCTCAGCGGCGAGCTGTTCCGAAGCAAGAGCGCCTTGACCATGACCCATGTGCCCTATCGCGGCTCGGGGCCCGCCATGGCGGATCTGGTCGGTGGCGCGGTTGATCTGATGTTCGACAATCTGCCATCCGCCCTTCCTCTCATCCAGTCCGGGACGCTGCGTGCCCTGGGCGTGACCTCTGACGAGCGCGCCCCGCAACTGCCGGCGGTTCCGACCCTGCGCGAGGTGGGATTCCCGGGGATGGGCGGAGAGAGCTGGTTTGCCCTGTTTGCCCTGGCCGGAACACCGCCTGCAGTTATCGAGCGCCTCGCCGGCGAGATCAACGAAGCGCTGGCCAAGCCTGCACTGAACGAACGCTTCGCCGCCATCGGGATGACGCCGCGTCCGCTGGCAGGACCGGCGCTCGTCGCCTTTATCGCCGACGAGATCCGGCTGTGGGGCGATGTTGTCCGAGCTTCCGGCGCCTCGGTGCAATGAACCAGGGCCGCTCTTGCCACTCCGGGGCGCAGGCCCCCAACTTCATGGAACCCGTTGTGACTGATTTTTCTCCCACGAAAGTGAGCCGCTCCATGCAGGGCGGCCGCGCCATCGGCGAAATGCTGAAGCTGCATGAGGTTGGACCGCTCTTCGGCATGGGCGGCTTCCAGTTGCTGCCCTTCTACGAAGCATGTCGTACGCTGAAGTTGAAGCATGCGCTCATCAATGACGAGCGTTGTGGCGCCTTCGCCGCGGACGCCTATGCCCGGGTCACAAACCGTCCGGGTGTCGTGGACGCAACCCTTGGGCCGGGCGCGACAAACCTTGTCACGGCGCTGGCGGAATCGTTCAACGCCGGAATCCCGATCATCGCGATCACCGGCAACACCAATCGCGAGCACTCCTGGAAGAACATGACCCAGGAGGCGCGGCAGGTTGATATCCTTCGCCCTGTTGTCAAGGAGGTCATCCGCGTCGAAATGGTCCAGCGCATCCCCGAGGCGGTGCGGCGCGCCTATGCGGTTGCGACATCGGGGCGACCCGGTCCGGTTCTGATCGACGTTCCGGAGGATGTGGCGCATGCCGAACACGATTTCGATGCGGCAGATTTCTGGGTGGATCCCGGCGTTCTGAAAGCACAGTCCCGCCGCTCCCTGCCAGATCCAGCGGAGCTGGAGCGAGCCGTTCAGCGCATGGCGAAGGCCAGCCGGCCGCTTCTGCTTGTCGGCGGTGGCATTCATCTCTCGGAAGCCTACGAAGCATTGCTTGCCCTTGCGGAAGGGCAGGGCATTCCGGTTGCCCATACCATGTCCGGCAAGGGCGCCATTGCGTGCACGCATCCCCTTTCTGCCGGCGTGTTCGGCCGCTATTCCCGGATTGCGAATGATCTCGTCGAAAAGAGCGATTGCCTTGTTGTTGTGGGGTGCAAGCTCGGCGAGATTGCCACGCGCCGCTTCGCATTGATTGGCGCCGGGAAGCCGGTCATTCATGTCGACATCCTTGCCGAGGAAATCGGTCGGACCACCCGTACCGATGTGGCGCTGGTGGGCGATGCCCGCCTCACTCTCGAGGCCTTCACCGCCGCCCTTGCCGATGGCGGCCAGCGGATGCGGTCTCGCGCAGCCTATTGCGCAGAGGTTCTGGAGCGGATGGCGGCCTGGCGGCAGGGTGCTGCGGATCGCCTCGAATCCGATGAGGCACCAATCAATATCGGTCGTATCCTGGGCGAATTGAACCGTCTCATGCCGGCCGATGCTGTGCTCGTTGCCGATGGCGGCTTCGCTGCCCATTGGGGCGCTCTGCTCTTCGATACCAAGCGGGCCGGCAGGCATTTCGTGGCGGATCGCGGCTTCGCCTCCATCGGGTACGGCGTGCCCGGCGGGCTCGGCTGCCAGTTGGGTGTCGGCCATCAGCGCCGGGTTGTTTCGATGACCGGCGATGGCGGATTCAACATGACGATGGGCGATCTCGAAACCGCGAAACGATTGGGGGCCAATTTCGTCACCATTGTCTTCAACAATGCTGCTTCCGGCTATGTGAAGGCGCTGCAGCACGCTGTCTATGGCGAGGGGAGTTATCAGTCCTCAGATCTCGTTGAAATGAACTACGCCAATATCGCCAATGCGATGGGGTGCAGGGGCATCCGTGTGGATGATCCCTCGGCGCTTGGCGCCGCCTTCATCGAGGGGCTGAACCACACAGCCAGCCCAACCGTGATTGATGTCGTTGTCACCCGCGACCCAGCACGGATGCTGCCAGGTGTCGATAACCGCACATTACGGGTGCAGGCGGGCGACAGGCCGATCTGAAGGCGCAGGACCAGACGGAGATCGACTCGCCGTTGCGAGGGCGAACGGCAAGCCGGTCGGGATCAGCTCCATGCGCCTCTTCCGCAAGTGCAACACTTCGCCCGGCATCATCTGCCTCGCGGTGATCTGCATTTCCGCTCGCCGCTGTCACTGCGGAATGTGGAGGCGCTGCCACATGCCGGGGGCCGTTGGCAGATTTTCTGGAACCGGTCGTTTCCCGTGAGAAAGCAGCCTGGCGTGCCAATGCCGAGTTGCGGGTGGAGTTGTTCGGCTGAATAGTGGCCCATCGCCAGTCTGCAACGGTGCCCATGTTATGATCTGGTTTGTCAATCGGTTCGGATCCCTTCTGTTGGGTGTCCTGGTGCTCATCTCGCAGATCAGTCCCGGGGTGGCGGAAGGGAAAACGCACGCCCCGGCTGACCTCGCCAGCGGCGCGAACCGGGCATGGCGTGGTGATTTCGATGGCATGGTCAAGCGCAGAACGGTGCGTATTCTTGTGCCGTACAGCAAGACCCTGTTCTTCCTTGATCGTGGCCGTCAACTTGGGGTCGTTGCGGAATTCGGGCAGGCCTTCGAGGCATGGCTGAACAAGCGTCATGCCCGCGGGCATTTACGCATCCATGTCGCCTTTATCCCCACGCCCCGCGATGAATTGCTGACTGCGCTTCGCGATGGCCTTGGCGATATCGTCGCGGCCAACCTGACGATCACGCCCGAGCGACAATTGCTGGTCGATTTCGCGGATCCCTGGCTACGCAATGTGCAGGAGCTCGTCGTGACGGGGCCCAAGGCCCGTCCGCTTGCTTCCCTCGATGACCTTGCAGGACAGGACATCCGGGTTCGGATGAGCAGCAGCTATGCCACGCATCTCGCTTCTCTGAGCCGCACTCTGGTCGAGCGCGGAAAGTCTGCGATCCGCATCCTGCCGGCAGACGAGGATCTTGAGGACGAGGACTTGCTCGAGATGGTCAATGCGGGCCTCTTGCCCTTGGCTGTCGTCGATGGCCACAAGGCAAACGCCTGGCAGCCCGTGTTTCCGGCGTTGACCATTCGCCGGGACCTTGTTGTTCATGCCGGTGGCGACATTGCCTGGGCAATCCGCAAGGATTCGCCGCAATTGAAAGACGTCATCAATGCCTTCCTGGCCGAACATGCGAGCGGAACAAGCTTCGGCAACACAATCCGGCGGCGCTATTTCGGCGGACAGCGCGCAACCCGCGGCGCACTGGACGACAATGAGCTCACAAGGTTCAATGGACTCTGGGACTCCTTCAAGAGCCATGGTCAGCTTCATCGCTTCGATGCCTTGATGCTGGCAGCGCAAGGCTATCAGGAATCCCAACTGGTCCAATCCCGCCGGTCACCACGCGGCGCTGTCGGCGTCATGCAATTGCTGCCTCGGACCGCAGCGGCGCCGCCGGTGAGTCTGCGCGATGTGGCCTCGAGCGCAGACATCAATATCCTCGCAGGGGCCCGTTACATGCGCCACCTGATGGACACCTATGTCAATGATCCGGTGCTGGACGAGCGCAATCGCCTGCTCATGACCCTTGCGGCCTATAATGCAGGCCCCGGAAATTTGCGGAAATTCCGGCGAGAAGCCCAGAAGATGGGGCTGGATCCGAATCGATGGTTCAACCACACGGAACAGGCTGCGGCCAAGATCATCGGCCGGGAAACCGTGCAGTACGTTTCGAACATCTACAAATACTACGTGGCCTATTCGCTGCTCGACAAGCTCGCTGACTGATGCGGGCAAGGCTGCGGGAGCAAACCCGGCAATTTGTGAGTTTGCCCCCGCCGGGCTGAACCGGGTCAGTATGTGTAGACGTAGCGGATGCTCGGATGATTCCACCGGGGGTGCTGGTGGCACCGGATGCTGGAATGAAAGGTCATACCGGCGACGCGATACCGGTGCACGTGACACCAGCTCAGATCCCTCGCGATGGCGGCACTGACAACTCCGGCATAGATCCGATAGCGCAAACCCGGCCGCCATGGGCGCCAGATCGGCGGACGGGCAACAGGGCGAGGCGGCCGCCAGCCCGGTGGGCGAACGCCCGGCGGCCGCCATGCCGGCGGCCGGTTTCCAATACCCGGGCGGTTTCCAATACCCGGGCGGTTGCCAATACCCGGGCGGTTTCCGATACCCGGGCGGTTGCCAATACCCGGGCGGTTTCCGATACCTGGCCTGCCGGCCAAGCCAGGGCGAGGACGTGGGCGCATCTGCGCGAGCTGGATGGTTGCTTCATTCCTCGCCCGTTCAGAATTCGGGCTTGCTTCCCATGGGGCAGCCGATGCTGGCAAGCCGGCCAGCAACCCCAGACCGATCGAGACCGCCGCAATCCATGTTTTCATGCACTCATCCTCCCGCAACAGCTGCTCCGCTGCGTCAATATTTCACGACCAGGTTGGCGAATGCGCCGGTCCAACCCTTGATGCGGCCGGGTGAAAGGGCCTTCTGGCCGGCGCCGGGTTCCGAATAGCCAACGCCGAGGGTCAGGAACGCGTTCTGGGTCAGGACGCGGGTATACTCCACGAGGAAGTCATCGGAGAGATGGGCCTTGCTGACGCCTGCGACCAAGCCCGGCGCCCCTCCGACAACCGTCAGGCGCGTGCCTTGTCCGAACTGGATCGGACTGTTGAGCTCGTTGGCTCGGACATGAGCATAACGGAGGGTCAGGATATCGCGCTGGGTCAGATACATCGCCAAGGTCACGCGGTGGGCGTTGACGTTGGAGTTGATGAAGACGAACGAGCCATTATAGCCGGTCGCCCAGCCTGTCGGGCTGCCATCATAGAAAAGCGGATCGAACCGTTCGAGGCGGGCCGTATTCGGGTTGTCGCCCGAGAACGTCTGGAAGGTGTAGGACAGGGTCGGCGCGAAGGGCAGCGTGGTGAATGCGTAGCCGATCTCGGCGCGCGCGGCCCAGGCGCGCTGGTTGATCCGGTCATTCCACTGATAGGCAAAGTCACCGGCTACCCAGAGGCCAGCAAGAGATGGAACCGGGTTCCATCGGCCGTAGCCATGCAGGAAGGACAGGTCCTTCCGGGCCCCCGTGAGCACGGTCGGCACGCCAACCCCTCCGGGTGCCGCTTTCGGATAGGGCGCAAGCGAATCCAGAACCTTGCCATAGGTCAGGCCCAGCATCCGGCCCGGGGCGGGCGCGTAGAGCAGGTTCACCCCGGCCAGCTCTGTTTTCATGTTGTTGGACGCATATTCGTTCGCATCGAGATAGAAGGCTTCGGCCGAGAAGGCCCCGTGGCCGACCTTCGCGATTCCTGTCATTGACCAGGCCTGTCGCGGTCCGAAGATAAGGCCGCCCCGTTCAAAGCCATCCTGTGCTCCGTCAGCAATGAGCATGCCGCTGCCGATCCGGTAGGGCTGGGGCCCGGCAGAGAGGTCGGCGAAGAAACCAGTCCCCGGCTGCCCGAAGCGCAGGCCCAGAAAGCCATTCTCGAGAAGAATGCGCCCCCGGTTGTTGATGTCGAAAATGTCGGAGCCGAGCGTTCGCGCACCAACCGTGCTGAGGCCGCCATAAAGTCTGACCTGCTGTCCGATCTGGCGTTCAAAGCTGAGGCTGGGCTTGAGATAGGCCTCGCCCCATCCGAAGGTTGTCTTGAAATTCGAGGTCGGGGCAAAGACTTTCGACAGCTCCCAGAAGGCCCGGTTTTCCCCGACGACCTGGATGCCAGCCTCGATCCCCAGCTTGATATGCCCGTCAGGAAACTCGTACCGCAACGGGTCCTTGGGCGGCGTCTGCGCCATCGCATTTCCCAGTGCCAGGAGCATGTTCCCCAGTGCCAGGAGCATGGCGATGGAGGCAAGGACGCTGCGGGTCAAAAGAGTGAGGCGCGTGCGGGGCGATGTTCTCGATGTCTGCATGATGCCCTCAGAAGAACCGTTTGACAGCCGCTGTCACGGAGCCGCGATCCTCGCGGTCACCCCATTTCCGTCCGTAGCCCACCGAGGCGGCGGTCCGGGCGTCGAGCATCATGCCGAATTCGATCTGGCCCTCGACCCAGGTGTCGCGCCGGTTGATTGTCTCCCAGGTGTACTTGGCGTCGAGGGTGAAAAACATGCCGCGCGGAAGGATAAACGCCTGGACGATCCGCGCGCTTTGCTCCTGAACGCCCCGCCGCCCGTTGAGTTCATGAACCGAATGGGCGCTCTTCACCACGAAGGCGGTGATCAGGCTCGCATTCCAGGCCTGAACCAACAGGGCGCTCGCATTGAACTGGTACGTGCCGCTTCCCAAAGTGCGTTCCGTCGCGGTCGGCAGCACAGTCTCCACGGCGCCGCCGACCGAGGTCTGGCCGATCGGGCTGGCCCCGAGGCTGGCGACATAGCGCAGGCGCAGGAAGATATCGCCGATCCCGGTATCGTTCAGCCCCGGCACACCCGCCGCCGTGGATGATTGCCGGAAATGACCGAGAACCGGCATCTCGATGTTGAACCCGGCTTCCTGCGAAAGCCGGTAGTCGAACTTCAGAGTGGTTGTGAAAATTCCGGACGAGCGGGTCAGCCAGTTGTATTTGAGGATCACATCCGCACGGGTGTCATTCTCGGCCGGATTGACGCCGCGCGCCTTGATCTCTTCCGCCTCGGCCAGCCCCGCCGCAGCGAGGGCAAGCAAGACCGCCGCGAGGCCGGTATTTCTTGTGCTTCTTTTCATTCCTGCCCCACTCCCTGCACAAGCCGGATGGCCGTTGCCGTTTCCGCGGCCTGACTCGTCTTTTATCTGTTGTTGCGGACCCCCAGGATCCGGTTCAGGTCGTCCTGCAATCGCGTTGCACGGGCGAGGCCGCGATTTGAAAGCTCGAGGAGATCACGTCCGGCCTGCGTGTCATCCGGCGGGCCGGCCAGGCTCCAGGAGGCGTCATCTCGCTGCTCGACCCAGCCCTGCTTTTCCAGATCCTGAAGCTTCCGCCGGACGGTCTGCCGCGACATCTCCGTGACATCGGCGATGCGCGAGGCGGTCATCCGGAGGCACTGACTTCGGGTATCTCCATCGGTTTCGCCAGTCATCAGGACCTTGAGATGGTTCTGGCCAAGAATGGCCAGAACCAGCATCGCATCGAGATCGCCATTGAAGACTCTGCGGCAATCCACCAGATGCTCCGTGAGCATGTGGACGAAGGCGTATTGGGTCCTCAGGAACTGATCGTCAGTCTCGTCTTTTGGTTGGATTTTTCCTTCCGACACCACGCGCTCCTACCGCGGCCGGAGATCGCCGCCCTTCTGTCGGGGCGGGAATTGCTCGAGCGACAGATAATGCTCTCCGAGAATGTCGCGGATCATGCCCCCCAGGAAAGCCTTCCGCATCGCGACAAGGTTCGAGCGATGACCGTCGCGCTGTTCGAAGGGATCCATGCGGAGATTGAAGATCAGCGAGCTGTCAACGAACGGGTCAAAGAACCCGTTGCGCGTCTTGAAATGCGATTTCCAGGGGCCGAACCGCAGCGCAGTGAGCTGTTGTTCGTTGTACATGATGAAATGATCGCGGCTGGAAGGAGCCTCGCCACGCCAATGGGCGAGATTGTCGAGCCCGTCGATCCTGACCTTGTGGCTCTCCAGAAGTTCCTTGCGCACATCGGCCACGCCGGCGGCCTTTGCCAGCGTTGTGAACAGGTCCATGTGACTCTGGATCCCGTTGGAGACCGAGCCCGGCTTGATGGCTGCCGGCCAGCGGATCAGCATCGGCGCACGGACCCCGCCTTCCCAGGTCGTCGCTTTCTCCGACCGGAAGGGCGTCGTCCCGCCATCCGGCCACCACGCGGCCATGGCGCCGTTATCCGAGGTGAAGAGAACGATCGTGTTCTCGCGTTGACCGGTATCGTCCAGCTTCTTGAGAATGGCCGCGACCTGCCGATCGAGCTCGATCATTCCCGAGCCATAGATATCATCGGCGGAAGAATAGGGCAGTGCGAGCAGCCGGCTCTCGGGACGGAGATAGGTGTAGATGTGCATGCGGGAGGGCGCATGCCAGATGAAGAACGGCTCCTTCGCCTTGGCCGCATCGTCGATGAAGGCCAGCGTCCGAGCGAGGAACTCGTCATCGACCGTCTCCATGCGCTTGCGCGTCAGCGGGCCCGTATCGGTGCAGCGTTGCTTGCCCCATGCGCCAAAGCGCGCATCCGCCGGAGCGGGATTATCCTGTGCCGTTGCCACGCAGTCCAGAACCCCGCGCGGGCGGTATCGATCATTGAAGCCCTTGTCCTTGGGCCAATCCGGATCCTCCGGCTCATCCTCCGAGTTGAGATGGTAGAGGTTGCCGAAGAACTGGTCGAACCCATGGACGGTCGGGAGATGCTCGTTGCGATCGCCCAGATGGTTCTTCCCGAACTGCCCAGTGCGATACCCGACGCGCTTCAGCACGGTCGCCAGGGTGGGATCACGCTTGTCCAGCCCCACGGGAGAGCCCGGCAAGCCAACTGTCGTCAGCCCTGTCCGGATTGGCATCTGTCCGGTGATAAAGGCTGCGCGGCCCGGCGTGCAGGTGGGTTCGGCATAATGATCCGTGAACAGCATGCCTTCCTTGGCAAGCCGGTCGATGTTCGGCGTTGGCACCATCATGCCGTGGGAATAGGCACCGACATTCGTGATGCCGACATCATCCGGCATGATCATGATGATGTTTGGCCGTTGGCTCTGCTGGGCCAAAGCTGGCTGTGCAGCAAGCCCCAGCATGGCTGTGCCGGCCAGTGCCAGCATCCCTGGAAGTCTGTAGCCCATCTGTCGCCTCCCTTTGTTGTTACGTTTCGGCCAATCCCGCAGTGGTCAACCGCCCTCGCGGATCACGGTGCGGAACCCGATATGCGCTGTGCCCGAATCCAGGGCTGCCGGCTGCCGCGCGCTCGGGCGATACCGGAAACAGTAATTGTCCGAACACAGATGCGAGCCCCCCTTGACCACGGCCATGCCGGCCTGCGGGCCGCGGAGATCGCGGTAATCGTCCTTGGTCAACTCCCAGACATTGCCGGCCACGTCACTGAGGCCGAAGCCATTCTGGTCAAAGCATCCGACCGGCGCTGTCCCCGCGAAGCCGTCGAGCATCTGGTTGGAAACCGGAAAGCGTCCCTGCCAGACATTGGCCTGCCATTGACCGGATGGCGTCTTTTCCTCGCCCCAGACATAGTCCTTGCCCTCGAGGCCACCGCGTGCGGCAAACTCCCATTCGGCCTCGGTCGGCAGGTCCCGGCCGAGCCAGCGCGCATAGGCCAATGCGTCGTCCCGCGTGACATGGACAACCGGATGGTTCATCCGGTCCACGATGCTGCTGCCCGGCCCTTCCGGCTGCCGCCACGAAGCACCCGGCCGGTAACGCCACCATGCGCGGAAATCGGCAGGTGATACCGGCCCTTCGGGCTGATGGAAGACAAATCCGCCGGGTTGCAGCAGTTCGGGCGGTGCCCCGGGATAGCGCGACGCATCGACAGGCTGTTCGGCAATTGTGACGTAGCCGGTGGCATCGACAAAGCGCTTGAACTGGGCGTTGGTCACTTCATGGCGGTCGATCCAGAAGGGGCCGACTTCCATCGATCGGGCGGGTCGCTCCTCAGGGAAATGCCGGTCGGATCCCATCAGGAACCGGCCGCCACCGATCTTGAGCATGCCGGTGCGGCTCGACGGGCCAAATCCCTGCGGAAGCCCGGCGTAAGCGCTGCAACGGCCTTCGCCGAAGGCCGTCGACTCGCGTGGCCAAAGGGTTGCCATCAGAGCGCCAGCAGCCACAAGGCTGCAAAGAGTCAGAAAGCCTAGAGCGCTCGTTCTGGTTCGTGATCTGGTTGGGCAGGTCAATGAACGTCTCCAGAAGGGCGATACCTGCTGCGCTTCAATGAGTATCAGGCCGGGGCGACATCTCAATCTCCGATCTGCTCAAAATGAGCGCCATGCGCCTCCATCGGCGATCGTCTTCATGGTTGAACGCACCGTCAAGGTACAGTCAGACCGAAAGTCGGCTCGTGGATCATCGGATCAGGGCTGTATGTTTTGTGTTCCGGATCGCCAGCGCTTTGCCATCTTCTGAAGGGTTTACCCTCGAGGCGCGGTATTCTGTCCGAATTGATTGCGCTGGGCGCCGCAAGCCGTGGATCGCGTGCTTTCCTCCGGCAATGCCCCCCTGGCGGCAAGGATGGCTGTCCGGTATCCACTGCTGCAACGGAACAACACTCGTGTCCGGACCGGCATTCTTGAGACGTCGCGTTGCCGCACTCACCGAGTGGCGCCAGCCTTGAACGGCCTGTTCCAAGCCGGGGCAGGGGTCTTTCCGCGCCGATTTGGGTTAGTCTGACAACACCTTGGCCCTGTTCAGGCCGCGAGCGATTTCAGAAAGCCGTTCACTTCCTGACGCAACCGGGCAATGTCCGCCGTCAGCAAGTCGGCTTGAGCGAGCATGCTCTCGGTCGCATGTTCGGTCCTGCTTGTGGCAACAGAAACCTCGGTCATGCTGGTTGCCACTTCGTTTGTGCTGGCCGCTGTCTGCTGGGCACTTGCGGCAATGTCCTCGGTCGCGGATCGCTGTTGCTCGACCGCGGCCGAAACGCCGCTCGCATTGCCGCCAATTGCCTCGATCGTTGACGCCACGGATTGGAGAGCGTTGACCACTTCACCTGTCTTTTGCTGGATTGAACCGATCTGCGCGACGACCTGATCGGCGGCTTGCGTGGTCTGGCTGGCGAGCGCTTTCACCTCCGAGGCGACAACAGCAAAACCACGCCCGGCTTCGCCTGCACGGGCGGCCTCAATCGTGGCGTTGAGTGCCAGCAGATTGGTCTGGCTTGCGATCGACCCAATGACCTGCACGATGGCCCCGATCTTTTCGGATGCGGCAGACAAATCGCGGACTACGCCGACAAGGCGCTGCGAATCCTGCGTCGCCTGACTGGCAATCGCAGAGGAAGCTTCGATATGGTGGCCGATATCGCCGATTGATGTACGCAATTGTTCGGCAGCCGAAGCCACCGTGGTGACGGAGGCCGAACTTTCTTCCGAGGCCCTTGCGACCGCTTCCGCCTGCATCTGCGTGGCGGTGGCACTCGCGCGAACTTCATCAATGCGCTCGCGCAGGGTGACCGCGGCGACTTCGACGGAGCCGGCGAGGGACAGGACCGCTGACTCAAAGTTCGCCGCCAGTTCCTGCCGATCCGTCATGTTCTCCCACGCCACCATGACGCCAACCTTTTCGCCCTGTTTTGAACGAATATTGGCCAGCGTGAGCAGGAAGGTCAGATGGCCGAAGCGGGCGCGATGCCGCAAGCCGTCCTCAGGCAAAGCCTCGAGGCTCGCAGTTGTCAGGCCGACGCCGCCGAAGAGGACATCTGCCTTCATCCCTTCCAGTTGATCGGGCGCTGCAGGCAGGAGATTTCCGACCTCGCCAAGAACCCCGATGAGGGCCGGATTGATGTAGTCGATCACCCAGCCCGTGCCGCGATGAATGGTCATAAGCCCCGTCGGCATGCCGGCAACAGTCTGGTGCAGCCGGACTGCATTCTCGACCTCGATGGCCAGCATTCCGAACGACCGGGCAATATCGCCAACTTCGTCACCGCGTCGCGCAAGAGACGTAAGCGTGGCATCCTGCCCTGCTGTCAGGCGGTCCATGGCGCCAGCGGTTTTCACCAGCGGGCGCGCAAACCAACGCCCTGTCAGGAAGCCGAGGAAAATGACAATGGGCAAAGCCATGAGCCCGTAGAGCACCATGGACTGCCGGAACTCCGCAATCCGGGCAGCGAAAGGAGCGCCATCGACAAAAACGGCCAGCACCAGCCCTTCACCGAGATCGCTCGGCAGATGATGCAGGCGCGACAGATACATCCGATCGTTAATCTGGATCGCAACCGGGTCGGTTTCACCATCCAGGGAACGGGCGTAATCCGACTCGGCAATGACGGGCACTTCCTTTTCCTCAAAGGTCGAGGCTGTAGCTTTTCGCTTGTAGTACAAGGCGATGTCCGCACCCGTCCGCGCCTTGACCTCGGCAACGATTGCGCGTGTCGGGCGCGAGCCCACGCGTAACGTGCCGATCACGCCAGATCCGGTCTTCACGGGTGCGACAGCGCCAATTGTCGCATCGCCCGATGTCGGCGAAACAACCAGACCCGAAACCAGCTTCCCGTCGGTGGCGGCCTGGATGTCCTTGAGCTTGCCCTTGTCGTCGCCCTTCACGCCCGGGTTGTGGCCCCGTCCGAGAATGATCCCGGCCGCATTGGTCACCTCGAATGTCGAGACGGCGGGATCTCGCTTTTTCAGCTCCTCGTATTCCATGATGATGGCATTGAGCCGCTCGTTGTCCTCGCCCTTTTGCATCAGAAGGGCGAAATCCCGCTTCCGGGAAATCAGATCCGCGTAGATCGCGGATCGCGCCTGGACCGCCTCCATCGCCCGCAGGGCTTCGCGTGCCGCAGCAATCGCTTGCGCTGCATGCTCCGATCGCACTGAACTGTCGACTACGGTGGTGGAAACGGTGGTCGCGACCGCGAAACCGACCACGAACACGAACGCTGCTGCTGCTGCATATTGGATTTTCAGGCTTTGGATCCGAAACGCGCGCATATTCCCTACCCCGGTGTCGTGCAACCTTGCGGCCACCTGTTCAACCATGCCTAGAATGTTGCGTTTAATAACTGACTAAAAAATAGGCAGTTTGCATTCAAAATGCAGAATATTTTGAGGCGTGCTTTCAGAGGAAGGATGGCTCGCCGTTCGCGGGGAGGGCGGCTGGCCGGACTGGATGCGCAACGCCCGCATCGTCCGCTGCTTCAGGACGAGCCCCGTCAACTTCCGCCTGGCGGCAACGAAGAGACGCCGCCTTGCCGCGCCCACCGGGTGGCATCAGCTTTGAACGGTCTGATCCATGCCGGGGCAGGAGGCTTTCCAAGCCGATTTGGGTTGGACTGACAGCATCCGCCCTTGCTGCCATGGGTGCGATTACAATGTGCGGTCGATCTCCGCCAGCACGCTGAGCACGATTCCGCGCGTCAGCATCTCGGCCCGAAAGGCGCGTGCGCTGATCGTCACATCCCGCGACAATCCGGGGATGGCATATCGCTTGAGACCTTCCAGAAGTCCGCGCTCGAGATGTGGCCAGGCGCGCATGCCCGGGCCACAGAAGACAACCGCGCGCGGCTGGAACAGATGGATCAGCGTGGCAACGCCCTGCGAAAGCACCCGGCCGGCATTCTGCAGGAGCCCGAGAATGGCGCGGTCGCCTTCATCAGCGCGCGACGCCAGGGCCTGCATCTCGCTCTCGCCCGGGTAGAGCCGCCGGATCGGGTCGGCGAAGGCAGAGATCGCCATGGCATCACGCAACAGCGCATAGTCAGCGAGGTAACTCTCGACGCAGCCGCGCGCGCCGCAACGGCATTGCGGGCCATCGGGATCAAGCGGAATATGCCCGAATTCGATCCCGCCACCGCGCCGACCGCCCAAGGGCTCGCCGTCGATGAAGACGCCGAGGCCAACGCCATCGCCGATCATCACGCAGGCGGTTACACCCGCACGCAACTCCTTTTCTTCGACCAGGATCGCATGCGCCATGGCGCTGGCATCGTTATCAATGACGACCATCAGGCCTGTTGCCTGCTCCAGCGATCGTGCCAGAGGCAGGTCGGCATGCGGGGTCACCGGGCTCCAGGTCACGATGCCCTGTCCGCGATCCACGAAGCCCTGGAATGCAACCGCGATGGCCAGCACCCGTCCCGCCGGGGCATGAATCTGCCGGAAGGACTCAATTCGTTCGGCCAGGGCGGCCACAAGCGCCGCGGGTTCGAGGCGCGATATTGCGATGGCCTCATGGGCCAGCGCCAATGTATTCCCGGCAAAATCAGCCAGGTGCAGCGCAATCCGATCCAACCCCACCCAGAGGCCGATGATCTGCCCGCGTGCCGGATTGAAGCCGATCAGAGCACCCGGTCGCCCCGGTCCTGATTGGAGGTCTGCGGTATCGGTGCCGATATCCGCAAGCAGCCCTTCTTCGATCAGTTTGCTGGTCAGCCCCGAGATGGAAGAGGGGCTCATGCCCAGCATGCGGCCGATCGTGGCCCGGCTCTGCGATCCATTGCGCCGCAAGGCTTCGAGAAGACGGGCGCGCGCGTCGTCGCGTCTGCCGGATCGATTGTCGCGGGTCGCCGATGATATGTTCATAAATCGAAATAATATGCCGACGAAGCCAAGCCCGCAAGGCCAGGAGAGAGGGCATAATCGGCAATTATGGAGAGAAAATCGAGGGTATGAAAATTTTTGCACATGCGAAGGAGCTTCCGGGAGAATAATTTTTTCGATGAATAAACTTATTCCAGTTGACTCTCGGCGATTGTCGCTGTGTTCTGATGCCCAGCATCCGGGAAAGGCATGGAAGTGGACAGGTCTCTTGTCCCCGCCCGGACGCGGTTCGGGAGGATGATATGAACAAGTTGCTTGGCGCGGCCGCTCTGGCCGCTTTTGTAGCCTTTTCGCCCGCAGCGTTTGCACAGGCCAAGGGGCCGGTGATCGGCGTCAGTTGGTCGAATTTCCAGGAAGAGCGTTGGAAGACCGATGAGGCCGCCATCAAGGCTGCCATTGAGAAGGCCGGTGGAACCTATCTGTCCGCGGATGCACAGTCTTCGCCCGCGAAGCAGCTGACGGATGTCGAGAGCCTCATTGCGCGCGGCGCCAAGGCACTGATCGTTCTCGCGCAAGATGCGAATGCGATCCGTCCTGCCATCGAAAAGGCCTTGAACGAGGGCGTTTCCGTAGTCGGATATGACCGGCTGATCGAAAATCCCAAGGCTTTTTACCTCACCTTCGACAACGTCGAGGTGGGCCGCATGATGGCCCGCGAGATCCAGAAGACGAAGCCGGAGGGCAATTACGTTTTCATCAAGGGCTCGGGCGCGGATCCCAATGCCGCTTTCCTGTTCAAGGGCTCCATGGAAGTGCTGAAGCCGGCTATTGATGCAGGCAAGATCAAGAATGTCGGGGAGGCATTCACCGACGGCTGGCTTCCCGCCAATGCCCAGCGAAACATGGAGCAGTTCCTGACCCGGAACAACAACAAGGTTGATGCAGTCGTGGCTGCCAATGATGGCACGGCTGGCGGTGCGATCGCCGCCCTGGCCGCCCAGGGTCTGGCCGGCTCGGTGCTGGTTTCCGGCCAGGATGCTGACCGCGCGGCGCTGAACCGTGTCGCGCTCGGAACCCAGACCATGACGGTCTGGAAGGATGCGCGTGAGCTTGGCAAGACAGCGGCCGAAATCGCCATCCAGCTTGCCGGGGGCAAAAAAGTCGATGAAGTGGCCGGGGCGGTGAAGTGGAACGAGGGTCCCACCAAGGCCCAGATGAACGCCATCTTCCTCAAGCCGGTCGCCATCACCAAAGACAATCTCAATGTCGTGATTGACGCCGGTTGGGCGCCGAAATCGGCCGTGTGTCAGGGCGTTCCGGCCGGCAAGGTCGCAGCCTGCAACTGATCCCGCATGAACGCATCCCCGGATGACCTGCGGCGCGCGTGGCGTCGCTGGTCATCCAGATGCAGGTTCCGGGTCTTATGCCCCTCCATTCAGTCATGGACCATACCTTCGGGAGAGTGCCATGGAGCTTTTGCGCAAGCTCGAGATCGATGCTCGTCTGATCGGCATGCTCTCGGCCCTGGCTGTCATCTGGCTGGGTTTCCACATCCTCTCGCAGGGCGCATTCCTCACCCCGCGCAACCTGTGGAACCTGTCAGTCCAGACCTCTGCCATTGCTGTGATGGCTTGCGGCATGGTGCTGGTGATCGTGACGCGCAACATCGATCTGTCCGTCGGGTCGGTGCTGGGCTTTGTCGGCATGGCCATCGGCGTCTTCCAGGCGCGCTGGCTTCCTGAACTCTGGGGCCTCGAAAACCCGCTCACTGCACCGACGACGCTGGTCTTCGCTATGCTCTGCGGCGGCATCATCGGCCTCTTTCATGGCGTGCTGATCGCCTATCTCGCCATCCCGTCCTTCATTGTCACGCTGGGTGGGTTGCTTGTCTGGCGCGGCGCAGCCTGGTGGGTCACCACAGGACAGACAGTCGCGCCCATGGACGGGCGTTTCCGCGCGATCGGGGGGGGCATCGAGGGTGCGATCGGCTCGACGGCCAGCTGGGTGATCGCTGCCAGCGCCATTCTCGCCATTGTGATGTCCATGCTCGCGCGGCGGCGGCGGCGCGCCGAATTCGGATTCAGCCTGCGTCCGGCCTGGGCCGAAGCGCTGGTGATCATCCTCGCGGCGGCAAGCGTGGTTGCGGTAACCCTGGTGGTGAACGCCTATCCGCTTCCGCCTGGCATTGCGCGGCGCCTCATCGAGGCGCAGGGCCTCGCCTGGCCGCAAGGGGGCGTGCATATCGCGCACGGATTTGCTGTTCCCGTGCTGATTGCCGTGCTGGTCGGCGTGGTGATGACCTTCGTGACCAAACGCCTGCGCTTTGGACGCTATGTCTTCTCGATCGGCGGCAATCCGGACGCTGCTTCGCTCTCCGGCATCAAGACCAGGGCCGTGACCATGCAGGTCTTTGGCCTGATGGGCATGCTGACAGGCCTTGCCGCCTGTATCACCACAGCGCGCCTCAATGCCGCGACGAACTCAGCCGGCACGCTCGATGAGCTGTATGTCATTGCCGCAGCGGTTATCGGGGGCACGAGCCTTGCGGGTGGGGTGGGCACGATTGTCGGCGCCATGCTGGGCGCGCTTATCATGCAGTCGCTGCAATCCGGCATGGTGCTGCTGGGTTTGGATACGCCGCTCCAGAACATCGTGGTGGGCATCGTGTTGGTAGCGGCGATCTGGCTCGACGGCCTCTACCGCCGCCGAATCCGCTGAGGGGAGGGAGAAATGGCCGAAACCCGGACACCACTCGTCGAGATGCGCTCTATCTCCATCGCCTTCGGCGGCATCAAGGCCGTGGAAGAGGCGAGCGTCGATCTTTATCCCGGCGAGGTCGTTGGCCTGCTTGGCCACAATGGCGCAGGCAAATCAACCCTGATCAAGATCCTTTCCGGGGCCTATCGGGCGGATTCCGGAGAGATCCATGTTGATGGCCAGAAGGCCGAAATCAACTCGCCGCGCGACGCGAAGGCGCTGGGCATCGAGACAATCTACCAGACGCTGGCGCTCGCGGATAACGTCGATGCCGCAGCGAACATTTTCCTTGGCCGCGAGAAGCTCACGCGCTGGGGGACGCTCGATGATGCCGCAATGGAAAGCGAAACCCGAAAGGTGATGGCGCGCCTGAACCCGCATTTCCGCCGCTTCAACGAGCCGGTCAGTGCGCTTTCGGGCGGGCAGCGCCAATCCGTCGCGATTGGCCGCGCCATCCATTTCAACGCGCGCGTGCTCATCATGGACGAACCCACCGCGGCACTTGGCCCGGCCGAGACCGCGCAGGTAGGTGAACTGACCAAGCAGCTCAAGGCCGAGGGGATCGGCATCTTTCTCATCAGTCATGATCTGCATGATGTGTTCGATCTCGCAGATCGCATCGCCGTCATGAAGAACGGAAAGGTGGTGGGCACGGCGCCTATCGGCGCCGTGACGCGCGATGAGGTGCTCGGCATGATCATCGGTGGCAAATGCCCGCCCGGCGCCATTCCCGGCCCTGGCGCAAGCCTGTGAGGACGACATGACGCGATTTTCCGATCTTCAGGGCAAGGCTGTTCTTGTCACCGGCGGAGCGACCGGCATTGGCGAAGCGCTGGTGCGCGCGTTCCATCGTGAGGGGGCGCATGTCGGTTTCCTCGATCTCGACCGTGCGAATGGCGAGCGTCTTGCGGCCGAACTTGGAGCCCGTGCGGCCTTCGAGACCGCAGACCTGCGTGATCTCGATGCCCTCCCTCAGGCCATCAGCCGTCTGCGTGAAAAGACCGGCCCGTTCGGCGTGCTCGTCAACAACGCCGCGCGCGATGATCGCCACACCATCGACGAGGTGACCCCTGCCTATTGGCGCGAGCGTTTCGCAACGAATATCGACCACCAGTTCTTTGCGGCGCAGGCGGTCTACAAGGACATGATCAGCCTTGGCGGCGGGGCCATGATCTGCATGGGCTCGACGAGCTACATGCAATCCAAGGATTCCTTTGCCGCTTACAAAACCGCGAAAAGCGCAGTGGTCGGCCTCACGCGGGCCCTTGCGCGCGAACTGGGGGAACACAGGATCCGCGTCAATTGCGTGATCCCCGGCTGGATCATGACCGAGCGACAGGTGCACCTGTGGCTTACGCCCGAAAGTGAGGAAGAGCTGCTTCGCCAGCAATGCATCAAGCGACGCCTTGTACCGGAGGACATTGCCGGGCCGGCTTTGTTCCTCGCCTCGGATCTCAGCGCGGCCATAACCGCCCAAACGATGATTGTCGATGGCGGCTGGGTGTAATGCGGGATGATACGCGCGGTCCGCCTTCCTGGTCCGCGCGACAGTGACAGTGGAAAATCGGGGTCCCGCCGGAACGCGCGCGGCGGCACTGTCAGAGGAAAATCGGCTTGCCGCTGATGGGTGTGGCGGCTAGCCGGTCCGGATGAGCAACGCCCGCATTTTTCGGTATTTCAAAACGAGCACCGAGATCATCCGTCTCGCGGTCATGATGGTTGTTCGCTAACCGCTTTTTCTGCGGAACGTCGAGGTCCTGCTCCACGAGCGGGCGATCGACATTGCCCATGAGACGGTGCGGTTCTGGTGGAACCGGTTCGGGGTGATTTTCGCGGCGGAGATCGGGCGTAATCTGGCCTGCGGCGAACCGGGGTCGCCTGTCACGCGGCGGCCGAGGCAAGCGTGCCGATTGTCGCGCCGGCACGGATCAGCCGCGATCCAGTCCTGGCATCGAAAAGGTGGATCACGTTTTCCGGCAGGTTGATATGGAGGGTGCTCTGCGCCTCGATCTGCGCGGTGGGCTGGAGGACGGTGAATTCCATGCCGCCCAGCCGGGTATGAATGAGGCGGCTCGATCCCATATCCTCGGTGAATTCGACCTCCAGCGCATGGGCACCCTCGCTCCCTGGCCAGACGATCATGACATCCTCGGGCCGGATACCGATTTCCACAGCCTGTCCGATCTCGACAACGAAGCGGCCCGGATCAAGGGCTATCTCGGTCCCGTCCGCCATGCGGGCCCGATCCTTGGCCACGATGGTTGCGGGCAGCAGGTTCATGGCCGGCGCGCCAAGGAAGGAGGCCACGAACCGCGTGGCGGGCTCGGCATAGAGCTGGCGGGGAGGGCCTGCCTGCTCGATCCGCCCCTGATTCATCACGACGATCCTGTCCGCCAGCGACATGGCTTCGATCTGGTCATGGGTCACAAAGACCGAGGTCGCTTTCAGTCGCTGATGGAGGCGCCGGATCTCGAGGCGCATCTGGACACGCAACTTGGCATCGAGGTTCGACAGCGGCTCATCGAACAGGAAGACTTTGGGCTCGCGGATCATGGCGCGGCCCATGGCGACGCGCTGGCGCTGCCCACCGGACAATTCACTGGGCCGCCGCGCGAGAAAAGCCTCCAGCCCGACAATCTGCGCGATCTCGGCCACGCGGCGCTCGCGCTCGACCTTGGGAAGGCCCGCGACCTTGAGCGCGTAGCCGATATTCTCCCCGACCGTCATGTGCGGATACAGCGCATAGTTCTGGAACACCATGGCGCAGCCCCGCTCGCGCGGCTCGAGGGCATTGACGACGCGCCCGCCAATGGCGATCTCGCCCCGGGTTATGCCTTCCAGCCCTGCGATCATCCGTAACAATGTGGATTTTCCGCAACCCGAAGGCCCGAGGATGACAAGGAATTCACCATCGATGATCTCAAGGTTGATTCCATGCAGGACAGCAGTCTTGCTGTAGGATTTCTCGACATTCCGGATCGCGATATCGGCCATGGTCAGCCTCCAGTTCGGGTTTACTTGTCAGTGGCGACGAGGCCGCGCACGAACGCGCCTTGCATGAAGATGACAACGAGAAGCGGGGGCACCATCACGAGCAGCGTGGCAGCCATGGCCTCGTTCCAGACCGGCGGCTGCCCGAAAAGCGGGCCGGGCACAATCTTCTGCAACTGCATCGTCGCGGTGGCCATTCGGGCATCGGTCGTGATCAGCAGGGGCCAGAGATACTGGTTCCAGGCATAGACGAACATGATCGTCGCGAGGGCAGCCATGTTGTTGCGCGAGAGCGGGATGAGATGTTCCCGGAAGAACCGCAATGGCCCGGCGCCATCCATGCGGGCAGCTTCCACCAGCGTATCGGGGATCGTCAGGAAGAACTGGCGGTACAGGAAGGTGCCGGTTGCCGTGGCGACCAGCGGAAGGATCAGGCCGGTATAGGTGTTCAGCAGGTTGATCGGGGCGATGCCAAGTTCGAACCCGAACAGCCAGACCAGCCAGCGCAGCGGCTCTGCCACATCGGCGGCAACCGCATAGGTCGGGACAATGCGCACTTCCAGCGGCAGCATGAGCGTAATGAAGATCGCCCAGAAGATCAGCATCCGCGCGCGGTAGCGGAAGAAGACGATGGAGAAGGCGGTCAGCGCGGCGAGCGTGATCTTGCCGATCGTCACACCGGTTGCAACGATCAGCGAGTTGATCATCTTGGCGCCGAAATCGGACTTGTTCCACACGGTCGTGTAATTCTGGACGAGATGATCGCCCGGCCACAGCGGCATGGGGACCCGGTTCACCGTCGGCAGGTCATGCGTCGAGGCAATGAAGACCACATAGATCGGAAAGGCCGCGATCAGCAGCCCGGCAATCATCAGCACATGCGTGATGGCGTTAAGGACAGGCGCGCGTTCAATCAGGCCGGCATCACGCATAATGCACCCGTTTCTCGATGTAGCGGAACTGGACGAAGGTAAGGCCGATCACGAGGAGCATCAGCACGATCGATTGGGCTGCGGCCATCGAGTAATCGAGGCCCTTGAACCCGTCGGAATAGATCTTGAAGACCATAAGGTCCGTTGCTCGGGCCGGGCCGCCGCCGGTGGTAATGTCGACAATGCCGAAGCTGTCGACAAAGCTTTCGGTGACGTTGATGACCAGCAGGAAGAACAGGGTCGGCGCGAGCAGCGGGATCTGGATATCGCGCGCGCGGCGAAGCACGCCGGAGCCATCCATCGCGGCCGCTTCGATGAGGCCCCTCGGGATGCTTTGCAATGCGGCGAGGAAGAAGATGAAATTGTAGGCCATCATCTTCCAGGAATTCGCGATCACGATCAGGATCATCGCATCCCAGCCCTTGAGGGCGGGATTCCACAGGTTCGGCGCCAGCTGGTTGATGGCCGAGACGAAGCCGGCATCCGGTGCGAAGATGAATCGGAAGGCGAGGCCCACGGCTGGCGCTGCGATGGCATAAGGCCAGAAATAGACGAAACGGTAGGCCTTGTGCCCCGCGAGCTGCCTGTCGATCATCAGCGCCAGAAGCAGCGCCATACCGATAGACAGGGCCGTCGAAAGGATCGCGAAGATGATCGAAACCCGGACGGAGTTCCAGTAGACGGCATCGGCGAAGATCTGCTGGAAATTCTGCCAGCCCACCCATTGATTGGTTCCGCCGAAGGGCGGCTGTGTCGAGAACGCCCAGTACAGCGCCTGCAGCGTCGGCCAGTAGAAGAACACGACAACCAGCAGGATCTGCGGCGCCACGAGCGCGCCGGCGAGCCAGAGATTGCTGAAGGTGGCGCGCCTGTCCATGTGGCTTCCCCGAAACGAGATGTCCCGGGCCGGCCGGCCCGGGACGATGATGGATGTGTATGGCGATCAGGGCAGCTGCTTGCCCTTGAAGGTCTGCTCGAACCGGCGGAGGATCTGGTTCGACCGCTGGGCGGCATCATCCAGCGCGGTCTGCACATCCTTCTTGCCGGTAAAGGCAGCTTCGAGCTCCGAGCGGATCTCGGCGCGGATCTGGGTGAAGTTGCCCAGGCGGATGCCTCGCGAGACGGCGGTCGGCGGCGTGAAGGTCAGGGATTCAATGGCGATCTCGCGGCCCTGGCGCTTCGGATCGGCATAGAAGCCAGCATCCACCATCGCCTTGTAGCCCGCCTGCGTGACCGGGATATAGCCGGTCACATCGGCAAACCACTGCTCTTCCTTCGGCTGGAGCAGGAACTGGATATAGGCGGCCGCGGCTTCGTATTCCGGCTTCGACTTGCCCTGGAGCACCCAGAGCGAGGCCCCGCCGACAAGGCTGTTATGACGCTTGAAATCCTTGTAGACCGGCAGCTTGGCAACGCCCCAGTTAAGGCCTGGCTTGGCGGTCGAACCAACGACGCCATGGTTGGCGACAGAGCTCAGCATCGAAGCGCACGAGCCGTCGGTGAAGGCCTGGAGGATGGTCTTGCCGGTCTGCGCGGTCTGGATCCGCGCGACACCTTCGTCGAGCAGCTTCTTCCAGTCCTTCATGTAATCGGCGAACTTGGTCTTGTTGAACATGACTTCGGCGTCGAGGCCGTCATAGCCGTTGTTCTTGGTCGCGATCGGAAGGTTGTGGATCGCCGAGAACTGTTCCAGCGGCATCCAGGTGTCATAGTCGAAGGCGAAGCCGCACTCGATGCCGGCCTTCTTCATGGCGCGGATATCGTCCCACCATTCCTCGATCGTCTCCGGCGCCTTCGTCTTGCCGATTTTCGCCCAGGCATCCTTGTTCCAGTAGAGCAGGGCGGTCGAGGAGTTGTACGGGAAGGACCACATCTGGCCCTTCGATGTGGCGTAATAGTTCGAGATACCGGGAAAATAGCCCGACCAGTCGATCTTCATGTTGAAGTCGCGGGCAAGATCCGGCGCATTGTAGGTCGCGCCGGAGAGCATGAAATTCACGGTGCCGGCATCATAGATCTGGACGAGCGTCGGGTGCTGCTTCGAGCGGAAGGCGGCGATCGTGTTCTGCTCGGCCTTGTCATAGCCACCCTGGCCAACGCACTTGGCTTCGTACTTGGTCTGGCTGTCATTGAAGCGCTTGCAGTGCTCTTCCATGATTTCGCCGAGGCGACCGGTCAGACCATACCAGAACTCGAACTGGATGCGCTGCTGGGCCTGGGCCGGACCGGCGAGGCCTAGGGAGGTGACCGCAAGCGCTGCGGCGGCAAGAATGCGTCTGGACATCGGCTTCCCCGTGATGTGACCGCGTCGGGCGCGGCTGCTGCCGGTCATCGCCTTGATGCCGGCTCGGGAACCCCCTATCGGGTTGCGATGACATGCCGGTGATGGCCTGATGTCACTTTGTCGTCGTGCCGGCTAAGGCCCGATGCGCGGTCAGAGCAGTCGCTTGCGGATGCGGTTCGAGACCTGCTCGACCAGTACGACCAGCAGGAACACCGCGATGATGATCGTTGCAGCGGTGTCATAGTCGAAGAGGTCGAACGCCACCTTCAGCTCGACGCCGATGCCGCCGGCCCCGACGAGCCCGAGGATCACCGAGCCTCGGACCGCCTTTTAGAGGCTGAACAGCGACGTGGCGATGAAGGAAGGCAGCGCCTGCGGCACAACAGCGGAGAAGATCAGCCCGGAGCGGGTGGCACCGATCGCCGCAAGAGCCTCCTGCGGTCCCTTGTCGACCTCCTCCATTGCCTCGGCGAAGAATCGCCCGGCAAAGCCGATCTTGTCGACCATGATCGCCATGACTCCGGCTGCCGGCCCGAGCCCGACCGCGATCACGAAAAGCAACGCCCAGACGAGGTCCGGGACGGTGCGGAAAAAGGCGATCAGCCCGCGCGCCATTTGCTTGATGACGGGATGGGGCGAAAGCCCGTCCGCAGCAAGGATGGCCAGCGGGAAGGCGAGGATCAGGCCGAGGACGCAGCCGACAAGTGCCATCTGGAAGGTCACGAGCAGGGAACGCAAAATCTGCGGCAGCCGTTCGAGATCGGGCGGGAACATCCGGTCGAGGATCGAACCCAGCGCCGGAAATCCGCGCTGCATCCGCTCCCAGGAAAGGCCGACATTCGAGAAGGACCAGACAAGGAAGGCCAGGGCAACGACAGTGAGAATGAAGGTGAGGGCATTGGGCCGGTCCCAGCGGGGCACGGCGACAGCCGGAGCATGCAGGCTCATCCCTCGTGGTCCCTTCCGGTGAAGAATTGCCGGAGATGGCGCGGATCGGCCTGTCGCGAGGGGCGGTCCAGCGTGATGCGCCCGTCTGCAAGCCCGACGATCCGGTCCGAGTAGCGCAGGGTATGTTCGAGACGATGCGAAATGACGATCAGGGTCAGGCCTTTGTCTTTGGCCAGCCGGTAGAGCAGATCCATGATCTCCTCGCCGGAGCGCGGGTCGAGGCTGGCATCCGGTTCGTCAGCGAGGATGAATTCAGGTCGCTGCATCAGCATGCGGGCGATGGCTACGCGTTGGGATTGGCCACCCGAGAGCGAGTCTGCCCGCTGGAGCGCCCGGTCGGCCAGTCCAACCTCGGCCAGGCAGGCGAGGGCCTCGGCCCTGTCCGCCGCCGGGGCGAGCGCATGTAGCCATGTCCGCGGACCGCTTTTCCGCGCCTGCACGCCGTGGAGCACGTTGCTCAACGCCGAAAGCCGCCCGACAAGGTTGTGGCGCTGGAAAACGATGCCGACCCGACGCCGGAACGCGCGGAGCGGGCCGGGAGCCAGATCCGTCACGGCCTCGCCGAGCAACGTCATGTGCCCGCCATCCGGCTCGATCAGCCGGACCAGCATCCGCAACAAGGTGGATTTGCCCGCTCCGTTGGCCCCGATCAGGGCCACAGCTGTGCCCGGCTCGACCTGGAGATCAAGCCCGTCCAGAATGGTCCGGACACCGAATGCCTTGCGGAGCCCCTGGATCCGGAGCGCCGGAGCAGGCGCTTCGATCAGGGACTCGTCCGGCAAGGCAAGAGCGAGCGCCATGGTTCAGCCGCCGATGAACTTGGTGAATTCGCGCACGCCGACATTCACGAACATCTTGCGAACCGGGTCATAGTCCTTGTCCTGCACGTCCCAGAGGAACTTGCCGCCGACAAACTTGGCATTCTCCTTCGTTGTCGTGATTGCGCCGAGCAGCATCGGGCCATGATCACGGAAGGCGGCGCGGAACTTCGCGACGGTTTCCGGCTTCACCTTCGACGAGACGACGATCAAGTCGTTCGGCAGGTTCGCGCCATCCCCGAGGGTACGAAACTTCTGGTTGGGGAAAGCCTTGGTGATGCGCTCAAGATGCGTCTGGTTCATCCCGATCGCCGCAACGTCATTCCGCAGCATCGCTTCCGCTGCGACATTGAGCTTCAGGAAAACAGGCTCGTAGTCCTTGCCATAGGCAAGGCCGCCATCGGCGAGGATGGTCGCCGGCGCCAGATGCTGTGAGGTCGAGCCGATCTCGCCGAACGAAACTTTCTTGCCTTTGAGGTCAGCGAGCGTCTTGATCGGGCTGTTGTCAGGAACGACGATCGACGAGCGATAGTTCGGCCGTTCCCAGACAACAACCGGCTGCGCCTTCATGCGGGCATTGAACACGACATATTCCGCCGGGCCAGTCAGCACGAAATCGACCTGATCGGCCGCCATGGCTTCAACGGCGGCGGTCCGGCCCGAGACGGCGAAAAAATCGACCTTGAGGCCCGAAACCTTCTCGAACGCCTCCTTGAAAGGCCCGAATTCGCGCTGGAGGCTTTCAAGGCCATCGACATCGGTCACCGCGAAGCGGATCTTCTCCTGAGCGAGGGCAGGAAGGCCAGCGGTCAGGGCAATGGCGGTGGCAAGGAAAAGGCGGCGCGGGATCATGGAAGCCCTCTTGGCGGGTTGGAAAGCACTTCCGCGACCGCTAGCGCAGCGCCACGACAGTCTTATGACACGCGTACACAAGGCCCCTGGATGTCCGCTTCTCCTTGTCCGGAACGGAAAGCGGCCAATGTCAGTCTGTCGCCATCATCAGCCTGTCATGGAGAGGAGTCACCGAGGCGGCGGAAACCTGACCGGAGAATCACAATGACCATTCCTGTTCCGTCCTCGTCGGACCTGCCGCTCCTCGGGGCAGCCCTCAACCGACGCACGCTGCCGCTTCACCGGCAATGGCTGCTTGATCATCAGCGCGATCTCGAGATTCAGGATTTCATCGAGCACACCCTTCTCGATGGCGATGCCGAGGCAGTTGCAGATGAGATCGCCGGTCTGCTGGACGGGTATCGCGGCCGCCTTGGGCTGCATGGTCCGTTCTGGGGGTTCCGGATCTCGACCGAGGATCCGCTGGTCCGGGCAGTCGTCCAGAAGCGCTTCCTGCAGGCGCTGGGCGTTGCGGAGCGGCTGGGTGCCACGCAGATGGTAATCCATTCGCCGTTCACGACATGGGATTACAACAATCTCGATGCCTTTCCGGGGTCCGAAGAGAAACTGGTCGAGCGGGTTGCGGATTGCCTCGCTCCCGTGATTGTCCGGGCGCGGGAGATCGGCTGCGAACTGGTGATCGAGAACATCGAGGACAAGGATCCTTCGGCGCGCGTGCGCCTGGCGGAGGCCCTTGGTGATCCGGTCCGTGTGTCCATCGATACCGGCCATGCCCATTACGCCCATGTCTCGACAGGCGCACCGCCGGTCGATGTCTATGTCCACAAGGCCGGGCCGGCGCTGGCCCATGTCCACCTCCAGGACATGGATGGCTATGCCGACCGGCACTGGCATCCGGGGGAGGGCAGCGTGAACTGGCCAGCCGTGTTTCGGGCCTTGAATTCCTTGACCCAGTCCCCCCGCCTCATTCTCGAGGTCAAAGACCAGCCCAACCTGCGCCGGGGCGCCGACCATCTCATTGGCCTGGGACTGGCCCGCTAGCCGGGCTCCCTGACGGATGACCGGCTCCGCTGAAAAACCGAGCCGGCTACGTCATATCAGCGTCAAGTCTGGACCCTAAGCCGCCGCTGCGGAGGGCGCGGCGTGGAACATAGTCTGGAACTGACAAGGATTTCGAAGGCATTCGGGAAGGCCGGCGTGCTCTCCGAGATCGATCTGACGGTCGAGCCGGGCGAATTCCTTTCGCTGGTTGGCCCTTCAGGCTGTGGAAAGTCGACCCTGCTCCGCATCATAGCAGGGCTGGAACGGCAGGATGCCGGGCAGGTCCGCATCGGTGGCCGCCCTGTCGACGACCTGTCACCGCGGGCGCGCAACATCGCCATGGTTTTCCAGAATTATGCGCTGTATCCCCATATGAGCGCAGCGGAAAACATCGCTCTTCCGCTGATGGTGGACCGGCTCTCGCTGCCTGAAAGGCTGCCGCTGATCCGGCATCTCTCCCTGCGGCGAAAGCGGATCGAGGCCGCCATCTCCAGCGAGATCGGCAAGGTGGCCGAGGCGTTGCAGATCGAACCCCTGCTGGCCCGAAAGCCCGGTCAGCTTTCAGGCGGCCAGCGCCAGCGTGTGGCTCTGGCGCGCGCGATGGTCCGTCAGCCGAGCCTGTTCCTGATGGACGAACCGCTTTCCAATCTCGACGCCCAGTTGCGCGTCCATATGCGCGACGAGTTGACCGAACTGCACCGTCGCCTCGGCGCAACCTTCATTTATGTCACGCATGACCAGATCGAAGCGATGACGATGTCCACCCGCATCGCCATGCTCGATGGTGGCCGGCTCGCGCAGATCGGCAGCCCGGCCGATCTCTACGAGCGTCCGGCCTCGTTGACGGTGGCTCGGTTCATCGGGTCGCCCGCCATCAACATCCTGCCCGCACGCGTTGATCCGCAGGGCCATGTCATTCTCGGCACCCTGCCGACAGGGCTTGCAGCGCCCGAGGGCATGGCAGGGCCGGTCTCGCTCGGCTTGCGGCCGGAGCATATCCGGCTCCATTCGTCCT
Organism: Beijerinckiaceae bacterium; assembly: GCA_027533425.1. Taxonomy (GTDB): domain Bacteria; phylum Pseudomonadota; class Alphaproteobacteria; order Rhizobiales; family Beijerinckiaceae; genus Rhabdaerophilum. Next base: position 130,354 of record JAPZUD010000001.1, read on the forward strand.
GTGACCGTGCCATGCCCATGGCGACGCTTCGTCGTAGCGAACATCACGGCGCGGATCGCCTTCTGCATCTCGACCTTGCGGAGGACCGGCAGACCGGACTGATCGTGCGGATCCCGCAGGACGAGACGGGCCATTTCCAGCCTGGCGAGACGTATGGCATCGGCTTTGCGCCCGAAAAGGCGCATCTCTTCAACTCGTCCGGCCAACGTCTGGGCACCCGGCCCCTTCCGGCCCGGATCGGTGCTGCGGCATGACGACCCTTGCCCTTGCACCGGCCATCGACCGCGTGCCGCAGCGTTCCCGCCCGGTCCGGGAGTGGCTGGCCGGAACACTTTTCGTTGTGCCCGCCACAATGCTGCTTCTGGCGATCATTATCGCGCCGCTGCTTTGCCTCCTGATCCTCAGCATGACCGATTACGAAATCGGCGCGATGCAGATCCGCTGGCTCGGGCTGGGGAATTTCGAGAAGGCGCTGTCTGACCCGGTCTTCCGCAGGGCCATGGGCAATACCCTGCTCTATGTGGCGCTCGTCCTGCCCGGCGGCGTCATCCTCGGCCTGCTGGTGGCTCTGCTTGTTCACGGGCGGACGCGTTCCCGGGCCTTCTACGAAGTGGCCTATTTCCTCCCCGTGACGGCCACATTGATCGCGATGGCGGCTGTCTGGCAATTCCTGCTCCATCCGAAACTCGGGCCGGTCAATGGCCTGCTCAAGGCCGCTGGCTTCCCTGAAATGGGCTTCATTTCGGAGCCATCGCTGCTGATCCCGACCCTTGCTGTGATCGGGCTCTGGAACCTGATCGGGTTCAACATGATCCTGTTTCTGGCCGGGCTGACGGCGATCCCGCGCGATCTCTACGATGCCGCCGAGATCGACGGCGCCGGTGGGCCGATCGACCGCTTCCTGACGGTGACCTGGCCCCAGCTGGCGCCCACGACGATGTTCGTTGCCGTAACCACCTCGATCACCGCGTTCAAGGTGTTCGACACCGTTGCCGTGCTGACCCGCGGCCGCGACGGCTCGGAGGTGCTGCTCTACGCGATCTATCTGGAAGGGTTCCAGTATTTCAAGATCGGCTATTCCGCTGCCCTCACGGTCATTTTCCTCGCCTTCATGCTGGCCTTCTCGGTTTTCCAGGCCTTCCAGCTCGACCGCAGGGTGCATTACTGATGAAGCCCGCCCATTTCCCGATGCCGGCCGGGCGTTTGCTGCGCTTTGCGGGTGCCCATGCCGTCCTGCTCCTCGGCGCGGCCTTCATGCTGCTGCCCTTCCTGTGGATGCTGCTCACGGCGGTCCGTGCCCCGGACGAAATTCTCCTCGGCGGGCTGAACCCGATCCCGCGCAGCTTCCATGCCGTCGAGAATTTCAGCGCAGCCCTGCAACAGGCGCCCCTTCTTCGCTTCATGGTCAACGGCGTGATCATCTGCGGCGGGATCCTGATCATCCAGCTTATCGTTGCCATCCCTGCGGCCTATGCCCTTGCGAAGCTCCGGTTTCCCGGCCGGGGACTCCTGTTCGCGGCAGTAATCGGCGGGCTCTGTATCCCGATCCAGGTGCCGGCTTTGCCGATCTACCTCGCATTGGCCGAGTTCGGGCTGCTCGACAGCTACTTCGCGATGATGGTGCCGTTTTTCCTCTCGGTTTTCGCTATTTTCCTGTTCCGCCAGACTTTCCGCGGCTTTCCGGACGAGATCCTTCAGGCTGCGCGTGTCGATGGTCTCGGCGAGTTCGAGATCCTCTGGCGCATTGTTGTGCCGAGCGCGCTTCCGGCCATCGCCGCCTTCTCGATCTTCTCGATCGTTGCCCACTGGAACGATCTCTACTGGCCCATGATCGTGATCCAGCGGATGGATTATGCCCCGCCGCCGCTCGGCATGCTGTTCTTTGCCAATTCCGAGACCGGCGCCTCGTATGGCGTGCTGATGGCGGGCGCCACGATCATCACTGCCCCGCTCGTCCTCGTGTTCCTGCTCGCACGCCGCCGTTTCGTGCAGGGCATCACCATGACCGGCATCAAGTAGCCCTTCCGGCGCCGGCCGGCAGGGTGCGCCGGACGGAGCCGTCTCCCCGAATGCACCCGAAGCCGACACCAACAGGAGGCGTCTCCATGTTCCTCACCAAACGAAACCTGCTGGCCGCTGCCCTCTCGGCAGCCGCTATCCTGCCCGCCCATGCGCAGCAGATCACGCTCGACGTGCTCTACTGCTTCCCGAGCTTCGCGCGCTTCCATGAGCCGGTTGCCGCCGAATTCATGAAGAAGAACCCCAACATCAAGATCAATTTCCGTGCGCCGGCCCCGACCTATGATGACGGGCATCAGGTGATCCTGCGTTCGGCGCTGACGCGCCAGCTGCCCGATCTCTTCTATTCCGGCTTCCACCTCCTCCCGGAACTGGTCCGCACGCTCGATGCCCGTGGCCAGGTGACGGTGCTTGACGGCATGCTTGCGGCCGAAGGTCCCGAGTTTGCCAAGGCGAACTATCCGCAGAGCCTGATGTCGCTCGCGGTCTTCAACAAGAAGACCTACGGCATTGCCTTCAATGCCTCGAACCCGATCGTCTATTTCAATGCCGATCTTGTGAAGAAGGCCGGGGGCGATCCGAACAATTTCCCGAAGACGTTCGATGGCATCATCCAGCTTGCCGCGAAGATCAACGATCCGGCCAATGGCATCAACGGCATGGCCTATGATGTCCATGGCTGGCCGGACAGCTGGCTCTTCGAGGCTGCGATCGGCCAGGCTGGCGGCCGACTGCTCAATGCCGAGGGCACCGATATCGCCTTTGACGGCCCTGCCGGGCTGAACGCCTTGAAGACCTTCCGCCGCTTCGTGACCGAAGGCGGGATGCAGCTGATCGACTGGGACCAGAGCCGCCAGCAGTTCGGCGCCGGCAAGATCGGCATCCTCTTCACCACGCCGGCCCATCTGACGCAGGTGACGGGCCTTGTCGGCAACAAGTTCGACCTGAAAACCTCGACTTTCCCGATGGACGACGTGAAGAACGGCTATATCCCGACCGGCGGCAACGCTGTCGTGATGCTCACCCAGGATGCCGCGAAGCAGAAGGCCGCCTGGGAATTCATCAAGTTCGTGACGGGCCCGGAAGCCCAGAAGATCGTGGTCGAGATGACCGGCTATCTTCCGACCAATGCCCGTGCTTCCGGCCCGGATTTCCTTGGTCCGTTCTATGAGAAGAACCCGAACTACAAGACGCCGGTGCTCCAGATCGACCGTGCCGGCCCGTGGGGCGCCTATCCCGGCGGCAACACCGTCCGGATCTGGCGTGCCCAGCGCGACATTATCGGCCAGGTGATGCGCGGCGAGAAGACGCCGGAGCAGGGCCTCGGCGAGATCGTCAAGACCACGCGCGACATGATGAAGGGTGCCTGAGCACCGTGGCGGGCAGGCAATGCGCCCCATTGCCTGCCCATCTCCTGTTTTCCAAGGACCGAGCCCATGAAGATCATCCAGATCACAGACACCCATCTCGTCCGACCGGGCGAGACGATCTACGGACTTGACCCGGCCGCCCGGCTGCGGGCAGTGGTCGATGACATTCTGCTCTGCCATGCCGATGCCGATCTGGTCGTGGTGACCGGCGACATGACGGATCGCGGCGAGCGGGAAGCCTTCCGCCTGTTCCGGGACGAGATTGCGCGCCTGCCCATGCCGGTGCGGCTTCTGCTCGGCAACCATGACGACCGCCGGGCCTTCCGCGATGTCTTCATTGATCACCCGGTTGATCCGAACGGCTTTGTCCAGTCGGTGATGGACCTCCCTGGCGGGATCGGGCGCCTCGTCTTCCTCGACACGAACGAGGCGGGATGGAGCGGCGGCAGGCTATGCCCGGCCCGTCTGGCCTGGCTGGAAGCACGCCTCGAGGAGGTATCGGATGAGCCGGTGACGGTTTTCATGCATCATCCGCCGGCGGATCTCGGCGTGACCCATTTCGAGAAGATCAATCTCGAAGACCCGGCGCCGCTCATGGCTATGCTTTCAGCCCATCCCGGCGGCATACGGATGATCGTGGTCGGCCACGTGCATCTTCCGATTTCCGGCACGCTGCCGGGCGGCCTGCCCTTCCATGCCGGGCGTGGTTCCAATCACCACATGCGCTTCGATGCAGCCACCCGCGACTGCGCTTGGAAATCGGGCGGGCCGAATTACAGCGTGATGCTGATTGATGCCCACCGCCTTCTCGTCTTCGGGGTCGACCTGATCGACCAGCCGATCATCGCCACGGGAGCCTATCCTCCGGGCCCGTAAGGGGGTGAACCGGCGCTATCCGGTATGGACAGCTCTTCCAGAACAAAATCGCGTTGCCGCCGGCGCGGGTGCGGCAACCCTCGATGGCATGAGCCACGCGCGGGTTTTTCGCTCCTTCAAGACCAGCTCCGAGACCAGCCACCGGGCGGCATTGATGGGTACCTGCCACCCGCGCCGCCGTACGCTCCGAGTGGCATCAGCTTTGCGCAGCCTCATCCTTGCCGGGGCAGGGGACATTCCGGGATTCTTCTGGTTAGTCTGGCGGCGCCCTGACAGCACCCGCCGGGCTGCCCAATGGCAGGGTGTAACGAACCGATCTCCTGGGCCGAAATGAACCACATAGCCCTCTCTGCATTCTGGAAGTGATGCCATGGACCTTGGAACGCTCGCCCGAACCAAATTTGTTGATCCCGTTCTGACAGCAAAGGGCGAGCGCCGGGCAAAGGTCGGCCTGAAAGCGTTGGAAACCCTTTGGTTCAACACCGGCACCTTGTGCAACATTACCTGCCAGAATTGCTATATCGAGAGTTCGCCGAAAAACGACCGGCTGGTCTATCTGACCCTTGCGGATGTGCGGAGCTACCTGGACGAGATCCGCACCGGGAACCTGCCGGTCAAGATGATCGGTTTCACAGGCGGCGAGCCTTTCATGAACCGCGAGATGATCGCGATCCTCGAGGAGACCCTTGATCGCGGCTTCGAGGTTCTCGTCCTCACCAACGCGATGCGGCCGATGATGCGCTATCAGAAGGCTTTGAAGCAGATCCGCGAAGCGCATGGCGGGTTGATCCGGTTTCGGGTGTCTCTGGATGATCACCGGGCTGAAATTCATGATCTCGAGCGGGGCAGGGGCTCGTTCCGGAAAGCGATGGAGGGACTTCGGTTCCTTTCCCGCGAAGGGTTTCAGATCGAGGTTGCCGGACGGCGTCTCGGTGCTGAACCGGACGAAATCGCCCGTGCCGGCTATCGCACCCTCTTCGCGGAAGAAGGGATCGGCATTGATTGTGATGATCCGGTACAGCTCGTCATCTTTCCCGAAATGCTCCCGGATGCCGATCCGCCCGAAATCACCGAGGCCTGCTGGAGCATTCTGCACAAGAGCCCGGAGGATGTGATGTGTGCAACCTCGCGGATGGTCGTGCGCCGGAAGGGGGCGGATCGCCCCTCGGTCCTGGCCTGCACGCTGATTGCCTATGACCCCCGATTTGAGCTGGGGCATACCCTTGGCGAGGCGAGCGCGCCCGTCGCCCTGAACCACCGGTATTGCGCAACCTTCTGTGTCCTCGGCGGGGCGGCCTGTGGTGCCACCAAGGGCTGATTTCTGCCCGGTTGGCGATCACCCCTTCGCGGAGCACGACGCGTCAGGCACGGCGAGCCGGCCGGAATGCATCAGCAGAATGCGGCCGGCAGGTCCGGCCGCAGGAAACGCATGGCCATCCAAGACTTGGCGAATTCCATCAATGCATCCGTCTGCTCGGGTCCCCCGGAACGGGACAAGCGGGCCAGCCTCCGGGAAAGACCATGTCTCGCAGGTTGAAGCCGCGACCTGATCGCACTTTCATCGATGAAGGAGCGCCTGGCTGACCGTCAGGCGGAGGTGGTGCCATGTCGTCCGGAACCAGCCGTTCTGCGCGTATTTCCGGGCGCTGGTCTGGATCGTCGCGCCGACCGGGCGAACTGGCAGACCCAGGCGGTGCGCCTTCCGGACCAGGAGATGATCCTCGCCCGTTGGTGTCCGCTCATCATAGCCTCCGAGGCGGGTAAAAGCCTGACGCGAAAGGCAGAGCGCCTGATCACCGAACGGGATGCCGAGGCAGCGGGACCGGAAATGCACACCGAGTTCGGTCAGGCGCATGAGGAAGCCACCATCGAAACGGAGGTCAAAATAGGAGAGGGCCTCCCCATTTTTCAGGCAGGCCTGAAGCGCCTCGACCGCATCGGATGACAGGATCGTATCCGCGTGAACGAACCAGAAATGCCGGCCGGAGGCCATTTCCGCCGCACGATTCATGCTGGAGGCGCGTGTTCCGCCGCGAGCCAGGATGATCTCGAAGTCTTGCGGCAGACTTTCCAGCAGCCAGACAGGACGCACTTCTCCAGTGGCGAGCGGGATGATCACGCTTACGGCGGGCTCCTTCCGCGCGCTCGGCTGGCATCGTTCGAGTTCGACCGGATGCTCCATCCTGGCAGGCGCATTGATCACATCGATCATCCTTGCCTCTATCCGTGAGCCACTCGGGCCGGTGAACCCGCGATGCCCCAAGCCTGAGCCGTCTGACGCAGATGCGGTGACGGTTGGACCTTCCGTTGATCTGGCTCCGTTCCCCAATACGCAATGCTCAGACGTTTTGTAACAGACACCGTGCAACCAGCAGGAAGGATCGACACGCTGCACCAGAATCTCGCTGGCCCTGGACAATGATTGGCCAACGCAAGATCAGATCAACAATTCGGCCCAGCCCTTTAACCTGCGCCTGCCGGAACCATCCGATCGTCGAACCTCGCCCTCGATCACCGACATGGCGAAGCCGCCCTTTGTCCAATCCGCCACAGCCTCGAGATGCACCGTCGAGGCTTCCAGTTGCCATTGTCCGCCGGCATGCGTGAATCCGACCTCCCAGCGGGTCGGCCAACGATAGTCGCGATCCACCAAGGCCTGCATCTCCTTGATGGAAAAACGGATCGCGGAGAGAACGCCAGCACCTTCGAAGGTGGCCATCCCGCTTTCACGAGGCGTACCGGGCTGGATCCGTTCGTGGTAGCGGATGTAAAGGTCCTGGTGATCGTCCGTCATCAGGTAGAGACCATTGAAATTGGACCAGTTGGCGCCGAAATCACTGGTGAAGCGGTTATATCCTGTCTGCGCAATGAACTCGAAGAGAACACGCCCCTTCAAGGTTCTCCCACGCCAACGCATAGTGGCCGGCGCCGCGCCGATCCAGTAATCGCGATCCTCGGTCTGCCGGCGCAAGACCGGAACGAGCCTGTCGACTGACAACTCGATTCCGTTGGTAGCGCTGGACATGTGGAGGCCGCTCTCGATCGTCCCGCGAAACCGGAAATGCTCGGAATCGGGAATGACCAGAAGTTCGCGCCCGAGATTGGGATAATGCGCGCTACCGACAATCGGCACGATCCCGGTGCCTTCGGCATACATCATGATCCAGTGATCGGCGAAAAACTGGTCGCCGGTCTGTCCGCGATTATTGTCATGGGCAAGATAGACCGAGCCCTCCGCATCCGATCCCACAAAGGAAAAATAGTCGGAATGGTAGCGCTTCGTGACCTCGGCCCAAGCCGGATGGCTGGCGCAGACAACGAATCCGGTGCCCAAGCCAAAAAGGTCGCGGCGATTGAATGACATGAATTGACCTCTCCCTGCCTGGACAGCAACGATGCCGGCTCATGGGTGTCGCGCAATTCACGTTCTCTCGATCACGGGTTCGCAATAGCGGCGGGGCCAGGTCCAGCGCGTTCACGATTGTCTGACGAAGGCGTGAAGCGCTTTGGCTGTAACGGGAATTCCGCCAGGCACGAATATACTCGCAAGAAACACGAGTTCACAGGAAACCTGATGGCCGGTGCAACCACTCCATCGCTGCCGCCCAAGCGCCCCGAAATCCGCGGCAACACCCTGCATGCAGATCTTTGCATTCTCGGTGCAGGTTCCGGAGGGCTTTCCGTCGCAGCGGGTGCCGTCCAGATGGGTGCATCTGTTGTCCTGATCGAAAAAGGCGAGATGGGCGGCGATTGCCTCAATACCGGGTGCGTGCCGTCAAAGGCCCTGATTGCAGCAGCCCATGTGGCCCACACGCATCGGATCGGCGGCCGGTTCGGCATCCATGGGGCAGAACCGGAAATCCGGTTTCACGAGGTGCATGACCATGTCCACGGCGTCATCGGCGCGATTGCCCCGCATGACAGTGTCGAGCGGTTCGAAGGCCTGGGCGTCATGGTCATCAAGGCCGCCGGTCAGTTTGTTGACGGAGAAACGGTCGAGGCCGGTGGCCGCCGGATCAAGGCTCGCCGCTTCGTGGTGGCGACGGGCTCGCGGGCGGCCGTACCACCGATTCCAGGCCTCGCAGAAGCTGGTTATCTTACCAATGAAACGGTTTTCGAACTGAAGGAACGTCCCGCGCATCTGATTGTGATCGGTGGTGGACCGATCGGGATCGAGATGGCGCAGTCCTTTCGCCGTCTTGGATCGGAAGTGACCGTCATCGAGAAGTTCGGGATCCTCGCGAGGGACGAGCCGGAGGCTGTCGAGGTCGTGCGGGCATCGCTTTCAGGCGACGGAGTGCGTCTTGTCGAAGGCCTTGGCGTCAGCGAGGTCCGACAGGACGATGGCGCGGTTACCGTGACCCTTGATGCCGACAGCCCATTTGGCCGGACACTCTCCGGCACACATATCCTTGTTGCGGCTGGGCGGCGTCCGAATATCGAGAGCCTTGGGCTCGACAAGGCCGGCATTGCCGCGACGGCGAAGGGGATCACCGTCGATGCGCGGCTGATCACCAGCAACCGCAAGGTCTTCGCGATCGGCGATGTCGCCGGTGGCCCGCAATTCACGCATATCGCCGGCTATCATGCAGGGATCGTCATCCGGAACGCCCTGTTCGGGCTGCCGGCCAAGGTGGATTATCGCGCCTTGCCCTGGGTCACCTATACGGATCCCGAACTCGCCCATGCCGGGCTCACCGAAGCCGAGGCGCGCAAGGCGGGCCGCACGGTCGAGGTTCTGAACTGGACTTTTGCCCTGAATGACCGGGCGCAGGCGGAACGGGCAACCGAAGGGCTCGCCAAAGTCATCCTCGGGCCAAAAGGCACGATCCTTGGCGCGACCATTGTTGGCCCACGGGCCGGCGAACTGATTGGCACCTGGGCATTGGCCATCAGCGCGAGGCTGAAAATCGGAGCGATCGCGGGGGCTGTGCTCCCCTATCCAACCCTCTCCGAAATCTCGAAACGGGCCGCGGGCAGCTACTACACCCCGAAGCTCTTTGGCGCCTTCACCCGCCGCGTCGTCGGCCTTGTCCAACGCATCCTGCCCTGAACGAGGCCATCATGTCGCTCTCATCCCTTCTGAAGGATCGCCGGCTCTGGCTGGGGCTCGTTGCTCTTGTGGCCTTCCTTCTGCTCCGCTGGTCGGGCCTCGCCTCCTATCTGTCGCTCGACACGCTGAAGACGCATCGGGAAGCGCTCACAGCCTGGGTCCAGGGGAGCCTCCTCGTCGCGGGTCTCTCCTATGTCGCGGTCTATGTCGTTGCCGTCGCCTTTTCTTTCCCGGGCGCGGTGTTCCTGACCCTGTCCGGCGGTTTTCTCTTCGGCGCGGCGTTGGGCACGCTGTTGACGGTGACAGGTGCGACGATCGGCGCAACGGTGATCTTCATCTTCGCCAAGGCCATTTTTGGTGAGAACGCACTGGATCGCTTCGGGGCTCCGGCTGCGAGGCTGGCTGAAGGAATCCGGCGCAATGCCGGGGCTTATCTGCTCGTTCTGCGCCTTGTCCCGCTGTTTCCCTTCTTCCTCGTCAATCTCGTACCAGCCTTTGTCGGCGTGAAGATCCCGACCTATGTGGCGACCACCTTTTTCGGCATCATTCCCGGAACAGCTGTTTTCTCGCTTGCAGGAGCCGGCCTTGGCTCTGTCCTTGATCAGGGCGGTGCCATCACGCCGGGATCGATCCTGACGCCCGAGATCATTGCCGGGCTTGTCGGGCTGGCAGCCCTTTCACTCGCGGCAATCCCCCTGCGCAAACGGTTCGAAGCTCGAAGCGGGCAAGCAACCTGACGATGCTCTTGCCGACACCTGTTCCGGAGGCATTCCTGATGACCACCCTGTCTTTCCCGCTTGATCGCCGCCGCATCGTTGGCCTCGCCGTCGCACTTGTTTGTTCACCGGGATCCTTTGCAAGGGCCCAGACCGATCCCGACGCGCCTTATGACGGTCTGCTGAAGCGCTATGTGAAACCGAGCCCGGATGGCATTGCGCGTGTCGACTATGCGGCCTGGCGCGCCAATGCGGCTGATCGGGCTGCTCTGGAGAGCTACATCACCGAGATGGCGCAGCGCCGTCCTTCCGGGATGGCGCGTGGCGAAGCCATGGCCTACTGGGGTAATCTCTATAATGCCATCACACTCAAGGTCATCATCGACCGCTATCCCGTCGCCTCGATCCGCGACATCAAGAGCGATTCCTGGCTCGACCCCAAGGCCTATACCGGTCCGTGGCGCCAGCCGAGGGTGACCGTCGAAGGGCGCCGCCTGTCGCTCGATGATATCGAGCATGCCATCATGCGCCCTGCATTCAAGGATCCGCGCATCCACTACATCGTCAATTGCGCGTCCTATGGCTGTCCCAATCTGATGAACCGGGCATGGCGCGCCTCGACCCTCGAAGCAGACCTTGAAGCCGGAGCGCGCGCCTTCATCAACCATCCCCGTGGCGTAACCATCCTTCCTTCGGGAGCGCTGAAAGTGTCGTCGATCTACAAATGGTTCATCGAGGATTTCGGGGGCAATGATGCCGGCCTCATCGCCCATTTCCAGGCCTATGCCGAACCGGCGCTGAAACGGCACCTTTCGACATCGCCGCGGATCGCAGAAGACGATTACGACTGGTCGCTCAACAGCGTCCGCCCGATATCCTGACCGGTCGGCGCGTAAAGGCGAGGCCGCAAGGAGTTGACGAGGCTCGGCATGAAACCAGGAACACTGGCAATCGGATTGGGGGCGGGCACGCTCTTGATGGCTGCTGCTGCATTTGGCCTGCTGTTTGTCCTTGCGCCGAACCTCCGCCCATGGACATTGGATCCAACCGATCCCCGCATCACGCTGGAGGATGTCGAGCGCGAAGTCATCCAACGTTACCCCGTTGACGATGTGCTGCCTTCGACACTGGCGGCGATGGTCGCCAAAGGCGATGTCACCCTTCTTGATGTGCGCACGGAAGAAGAGTTCGCGTCGGGCCACCTTGCCGGCGCGATCCGGGTTGAGCCGGGGAGCTCAGCGGAAGAGATCCTGCGACAGCATCGGGCCCACCTGAAGGGCCGCCCTGTTGTGTTCTATTGTGCCGTCGGCGTGCGTTCATCGCAGGTCTTGATGCAGTCTTTACGGGAACTCACCCCCCATACCGACGGTCGCCTTTACAATCTTCGCGGCGGTGTCTTCCGTTGGGTTGCCGAGGGGCGCCCGCTGGTCAGTGGAAACAAGCCGGGAAAGGCTCATCCCTATAACGAGGATTGGGGACAGCTCCTTTCAAGGACCGTGCCTGGTCCATGAGCATGGAATTTCCAGCTGCCGCCGCTCGCGACCGCTCTTCGGGTGATTCTCGCTTCGTCCTTCTCTTGGCGGCGCTGGCCGGCGCTGTCATCGCGCAGATTGCCATCGCTCTCGTCTTCGGCTCGATGGCGGGCTCTGCGCGGGATTCATGGATTGTGTCCATGCCGCTGTTCGTGCTGCTGGCCAGCTCGGGTGGCTTTGTCCTCTGGACTGTCTGGCACGCTCGCGCGCTGGCCTTTTCGCCGCGGGTATGGATGGCGATTGTCCTTGCAGGGCTTCTGATGCGGCTGCCCTATTTCGGCACCGGCCCCATGCTGGAGGATGATCATTTCCGCTATCTCCTCGACGGTGCGATGGTCGCAAACGGGTTCAGCCCCTACGCCCTGTCCCCGCAGGATCTTCTCAATGGGTCTCATGGTGCCAGTGCCGGACTGGTTGCTGCCGGGCGCCAGGTGATCGAGGCAATCAATTTTCCGGATCTGCGCTCGGTCTATCCCGGGACGGCACAGCTTCTTTTTGCGATCGCCCATGCGGTGATGCCATGGGATGTGGATGGCATCAGGCTCATTGTTCTCTGCGCGGAAGGAATCACCGCGCTCCTGGTCTGGCATGTCCTGAAGATTTCGGGACGCCCGGCCCACGGCGTCATGCTTTACTGGTGCAATCCGTTGATGGCCTTCTCCCTTACAGGGCAGGGCCATATCGATGCGGCTCTCGTGCCGGCGGTTTTCGTCGCGCTTCTTGCGGGTTGGTATGGCAGAAGCCTTGTTGCAGGTATGGCGCTGGGAATGGCTGTCGGGGTGAAGCTCTGGCCCATTCTGCTGGCACCGCTTCTGGCTCGGGTGCTCTGGCCGAACAGGCAGGCGCTTGTCGTGTTCGCGCTTGGGCTTGCGATCACGAGCGCGATCCTTTGCGCCCCTCTGGTTCTGGCGAGCCTGTCTCCGCATGCCGGGCTGGCTGCCTATGCCGGCGGCTGGAGTGTCAATAACGCCCCGTTCGCCTGGCTCTCCTACGGGGCCTTGCACCTGATCGGGCCGACCACCGGCGAGCAAGCCCTGCGCCTGACGCTGGCAGCCCTCGGCATCAGCCTGAGCTTGCTGGTCGCATTGAAGAGGCCGGAAGATCCCGGGAGGCTGTTCGGGTCGGCAGCGCTGCTGGCCGCTTCCGTGTTCTACCTCTCGCCCGCTCAATTCCCATGGTACGCAGTCTGGTTCCTGCCCTTGGCTCTCGCTGGGGGCAGATGGGCGCTTGCCGCCGCGACCATCGGATTGCCGGTCTATTTCCTGTTCTTCCCCCTGGCAGCGGAGGGCCAACGTGACATTCACACCTATGGCCTCGCTGCCCTGCACGTGATGCCCGTTCTGATGGTCAGCGTTCTGGTGCACAGATCGTCACGGCAAGGTGGGGTGTCATGGGTTTGAACGGGATGAGGATCGGGGTTGTGATCCCGACACGGAATGAAGCCGGAGCCCTGCCGACGGTTCTGGGCGGCATGCCCGGTTTCGTTGATGCCGTTGCCATCGGCGACTTTCAGTCAAGCGATGGCACGCCGGAAATCGGGCGCCGGGCCGGAGCCATTGTGGTGGACGTGTCCGGGCCGGGTTATGGCCGGGCCTGCCTCGAGGCGATCCGGGCGCTGCCGCCCATCGATATCCTCGTTTTCGTCGATGGCGATGCTGCGGATGACCTTTCGGCCATGGCGCGTCTTGTGGAGCCGATTCTGAAGGGTGAAGCGGTCTTGACGCTCGGTTCGCGGGTGCTTGGCCAGCGGGAACGCGGTGCGCTGACTCCGCAACAGATTCTCGGGAACTGGCTGGCCTGCACCCTGATCAGGTGGATCTGGGGCAAACGCTTTACCGATCTGGGGCCCTTCCGGGCGATCACCCGAACAGCTTTCGACAGTCTTGCAATGGCCGATATGAACTATGGCTGGACCGTTGAAATGCAGGTCAAGGCGGCAAGGGAGGGGCTTCTCACGCGCGAGATCCCGGTCGATTACAGGCGGCGGATCGGGGTTTCAAAGGTCTCGGGCACCCTGAACGGCACCCTTCGCGCCGGCAGCAAGATCCTGTGGGTGATCGGCCGCGAAGCTATGGGTTCAGGCCGCTTCCGGAGGCGTCCTTCATGAGCGCGGCCCGGACAGGATCGGACTGGATCGGTCTCGGCTTGATGTGCAAGCCACCGAGACCAGGAACCAGCAAGACCAGGCTGGCAAGAACGATCGGGGCTGATGCGGCAGCGCGCCTGTCACGGGCGTTTCTGGAGGATTGCGCACGGTCGGCGGCGGAGGCGGCCGCGATTGCCCGCCTGAAGCCCCGCGCCTTTTTCCGGCCCGAGGATGGCCGGCAGGAACTCGCCGACATTCTCGGTCCGGCCTGGCCCTTGACCTTTGCCGATGCCGGGGATCTCGGCGCCACCATGATCGAGGGGCTGGCACAGTTGCTCGAGGAATGTCCCGCCGGCGCCATGATCATGGGAGCGGATCTGCCACTCATGGGCAAGGCCGTGATTGCGGAAGCGGCAGAGGCCCTGCGCGCCAGCGACCCCGATGGCGTGGTCATCGTTCCGAGTGCAGATGGCGGTTATTGCCTGCTCGGTGTTCGTTCGCTCGCCGCTGCAAGGGCCCTCTGCGCGCCCATGGCCTGGAGCACGCCAACCGTTCTCGCGGAGACATGCCGCCGTGCCGATAGCGCCGACCTCGTTGTCCAGAGCCTTGCCGAACAGCGGGACATTGACGAGCAGGCCGATCTTGACTGGTTGAAAGCCGAACTGGCTCGCGATGAAGCTGCGGCGCCTGCCACACGGCGCGCTGTCACTGCGCTCGAAGCAAGGGCACCGTGATGGACCGTCACCTCGTCCTCGTCGGTGGCGGGCATGCGCATGTCCAGGTTATCCGTGCCCTAGCAGAACGCCCCGAGCCCGGCTTGCGGGTGACCTTGGTGACTGATCGGCTGCTCACGCCCTATTCGGGCATGCTGCCCGGGCATGTCGCGGGTTTCTACAGCCACGACGACATGCATATCGACCTCGAAAGGCTGGCCCGGGTATCCGGCATGGCGTTGGTCCGCTCGGCTGCTTGCCGCATTGACCGCCAGAGCCGGTCGGTGATGACGGAAGAGGGCACCGTTGTTCCCTTCGACCTCCTGTCGCTCAATGTCGGCATTACGCCGGATCTTTCAGGGATTGCAGGCGCGGACAGGCATGGCATCGCCGTCAAGCCGATCAGCAGCTTCCTCGGAAGGCTGGAGAGGGTGCTGGACGACGCGTCCCGCCCGGATGGGCCACGCCGGATCATTCTGGTAGGTGGAGGGGCAGCCGGAATTGAACTCGCGCTTGCGCTGAAGGCACGGCTCCGTTCGATGGATGCCGCCGGGCGGCCCTTCTGGATCGCGATTGCGACAGGCAACGGCCTCGTGCCGAGCTTGAATGGCGGCGTTCAGCGCCGGACGGGCGCGGCGCTGGCTCGCCATGGTGTCACGGTGCTGGATGGTTTCCGCGTCGCCGAGATCAACTTTGATGGGATCCGGTCGCAGGATGGCCGCTTTGTCGCCGCCGATGCGGTGCTCCTGTCAACGGCTGCTCGGGCGCCGACCTGGCTTCGGGAAACCGGCCTGCCGACCGATTCCAGTGGCTTTGTGAAGATCGCCCAAACCCTGACGGTCGTGGATGATCCTGCGATCTTTGCGGTCGGCGATTGCGCCACGGTCATTGACAACCCGATGCCGAAAGCAGGGGTATTCGCGGTCCGGCAAGGTGCAGCTCTTACGGAGAACATCCGTCGGACATGCCGGAGCATGCCGCTTCTTCCGCACCATCCGGATCGGAACTTTCTCGCGATCCTGATGACCGGTGATGGATCCGCAATCGCAGGCCGCGGTGGTTGGTTCGCGCTTGAGGGGGCCTGGGTCTGGCGCTGGAAGGACTGGATTGACCGCCGCTTCATGCGGCTTTTCTCCGATTTCCGGCGTTGATCGGGTGGCACGTCCCTGACCGGGATTCAGGTCCTTCGGTTATCGCAGGACACGCCCGGCAACGGCATCCAGTTTTGCGACCAGGGCCGGATCGCGCGCATCCGGTGCGGTGATAATGGCATAATCGAGCGCCCTGTGCGAGCCAGCCGGGCATTCTTCCCGCTCTGCCGGGAAATCTGCCGCCAGTTCAGCCAGAACACGCCGCGCTGCCAGCGTGTTTTCATGCACCTGATGGATGACCAGTTCGACGCTGACATGCGCATGATCGGGGTGCCAGCAGTCAAAATCAGTGACCATGGCGCACATGGCATAGGTGATCTCGGCTTCCCGGGCGAGCTTGGCTTCGGGCATCGATGTCATGCCGATGATGTCGTAGCCGAGGCCCTTGTAGAAGAGGCTCTCGGCACGGGTCGAGAATTGCGGACCTTCCATGCAGACGGCGGTTCCCCCCTCGCGAATGGTGATCCCGGCCCTTCGTGCAGCCTCGGCTACACGGTGGCGGAGTCTGGGCCCGAAAGGATCCCCGAAAGCGACATGCGCGACGCAGCCATTGCCGAAAAAGCTGCTCTCGCGGGAAAATGTGCGGTCAACCAGTTGATCGGGCACAACAAACATGCCCGGTGCCAGATCTTCCCTGTACGAGCCAACCGCCGAAAAGCTGACAATATCCGTGACGCCAACCCGCTTGAGCGCATCGATATTCGCACGATAGTTGATCCCGCCGGGGGAAAGGCGGTGCCCGTCGCCATGGCGGGGCAGGAAGACCAATTCGGTCGAGCCGATCCGCCCGAACCGCAATGGAGCCGAGGGGTTCCCCCACGGCGTCTGGACCATCTCCTCCCGTCGATCTTCCAGTCCCGGCAGGTCATAGAGACCTGAACCACCGATCACGCCAAGCCGAGCCGTCATGGGATTGTCCTTGTATTTCCGGGTGTAAACGGCGTGGTCGAAGCCGTTGCTGGATCCGAGTTCTACCAGCGAAGCCAACGGTGGCCCGCCAAGGAGCCGCCAAGAGCCACGATGATGGCGGCAAGCGAGTACCAGACGGCAACGAAGCTCGTGCTGTCTTCCGTGCAATACAGGCCATAGGCCATGATGGCCAATCCACCGGAGGCAAGACCGGCGAGCGCTCCGGTTACCGCCGGATGGGATGGTGCACCCGCTCGCAAGATCCACAGGGATGTGACCAGCGGGATGGCTGCCAGAAGCGGAATGACGGTCAGGCATGAAAGGATGCTCTTGCCCAGCAGTCGCATGAAGAACCCGTTCTGCCCCCATGATGCAAGATCAAGCGCCACGAGTAGAAACAGGGGCAGAAGAACAGCAAAAATGGCAACAAGCCCCTGATCGATCGAAGCCTCCGGGCGGAGCAGCGTGCGGGCGCAACGAACCGCAGAAACCGCGATGACGAGGCCAAGCCCGGTCTTGACGAGTGTCGGCATGGCGCCTGTCGATGTCAGATCGGTCCTGATCCCCACCAGGCCGAGAAACATGATCCCTGTGACAAGGGCTGCGACAGGCAGCCAGATCAGGATGTGTGTGCGGGCCTTCGGGGGCTTGACGGCAAGATCCTCGGCCAGCCAGTCGATCAGTTTCTCAGTCTGCATGTCGGCTCTTCCCGAACATTTTCCCAAGCCGTTTCAGGGAACGGTGAAGTGCAACCCGCACGGCACCATCCGTCATGCCCAGTTCGGCACCGACTTCGGCAGAAGAACGGCCGACCATGATGATCTGTTCGACAAGTTTACGCTGCTTTGCATCCAGCGCATTGAGGATCGTCACGCTGTCGAGTGTGCTGTCAGGCCTCTCATCCGGGGCGGCCAGCGATTCACTCATCGTGTCGATATCAACGTCTACCCTGAAGCCGGACCTGCGAAGGGCGTCGATCGCCTTGTAACGCGCGACGGCATTGAGCCAGGGCAGGAAGGGAAGGGCAGGGTCCCACGTCGCACGCTTGAGATGAACGGCCAGCATCGTTTCCTGCACGATGTCTTCAAGGTCCGCCAGGCCCCGCCCGGAACGCATGAGCAGGGGGCGCACGATGCCCCGAAGATGCGGCGCAACTGCAGCAAGAAGCGTCTTGTAGGCGCCCATATCACCTTCAAGGGCCAGACGCATCAGGGTGCTCCATTCCTCTTCTTTTCCTGTCGGTCGTTTCTGCACGCGACTTCCTGATATTCGGACCCAGACCCTCATCCGTTACAGGATAGCGGGACAACCCAACAAATTGCTTTTTTGTGATCCGACAGGGTTGCCTTCCATCACGGTAAAGTGCGCTTTGGGGCAGGACAGTTGATTGGGAATTGGAGCCCATTGCCTCGTATGAGTGACGGCGGCTCTCTTTGAGCCATCAGTCGTCCGGTTCCAATCGACATCAAAAGGCCCTTGCCATGTCCGATATCATCCCCGTCATGCCGCGACTGCCGGCACCGGATCTCGAGGTTGTCCTGTCCGGAGCCGGCGGGGCGCATTTCTCGCTGGCCGATGAGGCGCCCGAAACCTTCACCCTGGTTGTCTTCTATCGGGGCTATCACTGCCCGATCTGCCGCACCCAGCTGAGAGAGCTCGAGGCCAACCTTCCGGAGTTCGAGAAGCGTGGCGTTTCTGTCGTGGCGGTTTCCTCCGATTCCGGAGAGAGGGCTGCCAAGGCAAAGACAGAATGGAACTTGCCGCACTTGCGCCTTGGCTATGGCCTTGACCTGAACATGGCCCGGCGCTGGGGCCTCTATGTCTCGGCGGGACGGGGCGCAACCTCGATTGGTGTCGAGGAGCCGGCCCTGTTCTCGGAACCGGGCCTTTTCCTCATCCGCCCGGATCACACGGTCTATTTCGCCTCCGTCCAGTCGATGCCCTTCGCTCGCCCCCATTTTACCGACATTCTCGGGGCGATCGATTTCGTGGTCGCGAAATCATACCCGGCGCGGGGCGAGGTCGCGTCCCTTGTCTGACCGGTCTTCCGGATTGTCTCCGGCTCGATCGTGCCGGCGCGTTCGAACCTTGAGCCTCTGTCTGGCGTGGTTGGTGGCGGTGATCGCCGCCTGGGCCCAGCAAGGAGAGACGCAGGCGCAATCCCGGCGCGGGGAGGCCCATCCCCCGTTGCCGGATACCGAGATCAGCGTTTCCGGCCCATTCAAGGCATGGCTGATCCAGCCGACGACCCGATACAATCATGCGGTGCTCGGTGACAGCGTGGAGGCTGGCGGCTTCGTGGTCGAGCAAAGTCGAAAACGCCTGGTCTTCACACTTCCACCGGATGCGGTGTTCGAGGACCGGCGGGTCCGGCTTGCTGATCTTGATGGCGATGGCGTCCCGGAGGCGATCATCGTCAAGGCCTATCTGGAGCGAGGTGCTGCAATCGCGGTCTATCGCATCCTCGAGGATCGTATCGAGCCGCTTGCGGAAAGCCCGGCGATCGGCATTCGCAATCGCTGGCTCAATCCGGTTGGCATTGCCGACTTCACCGGCTCGGGCGAACCGATGATTGCCGCGGTGATTACCCCGCATCTTGCCGGATCACTGCGGCTGTACCGCCTGAAGGCAGGCGCACTTGAGGAAGTGGCACGGATTGATGGATATACCAACCATATCCTTGGCAGCCGCGACCTTGATCTCGGGCGCATTGTCCGGCTGTCGCGCCGCAAATCTCCGCTGGTCCTGCTTCCGACACGCGATCGGCATGCGCTCGCCTTGGTCAGCTTTGACGATGCGAATCCACGCATCGTCAGACAATGGACAATCAACGCCCGGATCGATGGCTTGCGGATCGAACAGGGTTTCCGCGCGAGGCTGACGACATTGTCCGGCGTTCTGTTGATCGACCTTGTCGAGTGAACCAATGCACGTGCCGTGAGCCGGCCTTCGCTGCTTTGGGGTGAGCAACGTCGTAGACAGATCGAACCTTGATACCCTCGTGATCTCGAACTGTCTGGAGCCGAAGAATTGATCCGCCGAGCCTGTCGGGGTCGCGGGAAACATTCCGATCCGGCCTCGTAACCGCTCACGGACCTTCGGAACAAACCCGGTCAAGCCGCCGCAACTGCCCGGTCCTGCGCCTGATCTGCAAAGCTGGTCGCGATGCGTTCGAATTCTGGCTCGACGACGAGGAAGGCCGCGACGACCAGCGGATCAAACTGTGTTCCGGCGCCGTTGACCAGGATCTGCCGTGCTTCCGCATGTGGCATGGCGGCCTTGTAGACGCGCTCCGTGCGCAGGGCATCATAAACATCGGCCAGTGCCATGACACGCCCGGCGAGCGGGATCTCCGCCCCCTTCAGGCCGAACGGATAACCCGCGCCGTTCCAGTGTTCATGATGGCCTGCGATGACATCCCTTGCCGCAGCGAGATACGGCGTAATGCCCACATCGGCGATCACCTTGTCGATGACCGCAAGGCCATGGCTGACATGGGTCTTCATCACTTCGAACTCATCGCTGGTCAGGCGGCCGGGCTTGCGCAGGATCGCGTCGGGCACCGCTACCTTGCCGATGTCATGGAGCGGCGCGGCGCTGACAATATCCGCAATGGCGGCTTGTGTAAGCACGTCTGCATAATCCGGATGCAACGCCAATTGCTTGCAAAGTACCCAAGTATAATGCTGGGTGCGCTGAAGGTGGCCCCCCGTTTCATTGTCTCGGGTGCCGGCAAGCCCGATCAGAGCCTTCATGATGGCGTCGTTGGTCCGCGTTGTCGTCGCGCGCGCCCGATCGAGCTCATCGAGCAGGTGATTGATCTCTGCCGAGACGAAGCCAATCTCGTCGTGTGTGCCAATCACAGCACGCCGCTGCACCCGGCCTTCCCGTGCTTCACCGAGAGTCTGGACCTGTTCAGACACGGCCTTCGCGAGCAGCTTCTCGGCGCCACGGGCAGCATTGGCCACATAGCAAAGGATTACCGCGAAAACGAAGGCAAACTCGATGGCCAGCTGAGAGAAGCTCCGGGGGTCGCGAATTGTGCCATCTTCGATCCCGCGCAAGAGCAGCAATGAGATGATGCCGATCACCAGGGCGGTCACGAGGCCAAAGCTCAATCCAAGCCGGACCGCAAAGGGCGAGCGCGGCTTGGTTGGAAAGGCGTGCATCCCGCCTTCCTCGAAGCGGATACGGGTCTGCACGAAAGCCTGGTCGACCCCGGCAAAAACGCCGATTGTCACGAAGCCCAGCATCGCCTTAAGGCCGCTCGCGGCGGGAAACCCGTGAAACATCGTATTCACGATGCCGATCACCGCACCGCCGACAATGAAAGCACTCAATTCACCCCAGAAGGCGAGACGCGGCCGTCTTGCTGAGGGTAGGGTCGAGATATGTCTGGCAACCACGCTGCGCAGCATCCATTGCGCGACGAGCACAGGCAAAAGGGTCGCAGCCCAGACCGAAACCTCGAGGCCATTGATGAAGTTGCAGACGCTGTAGCCGTAGATGGAGACGAAAACCGAGGACAGGACGTGGTGCCCCGCCGATCGCGCCGCCCCTGGGTCGTTCTGAAATGCAGCCATCCACATTCCTCCTGACCGGAAGCTACAAGCATCACGTTGAAGGCGCATTAATGAGCGCTGCCAGAGGTGGATCGGCTTTCCGCTGGCGGGGCGGGCGGTGAACCCGCCAGAACAGGCAATGCCGGCCTTGTCCGTTGCTGCATGACCGGTGCGGAATTTGCCCATCTGGCGGCGCGGATGCACAGTCGTGACCCGCGCCGTCGCTCTCAAGGAATGGCCTCGGTTTTCCGCCGACCGATCCAAGTCCAGGCAGGGCACATTCCGGGACTGTGCTGGTTGGCCTGCACGACCCGCTGGACTGCGTTCAGAACTGCCAGCGCATGCCGGCATTGATCCCGAACCCATGGATCTGCTGGCCGAGACGCGCATCGCCGCGAAGAAAGCCGGCAAGTCCGGTTTTCGCCGATTGGGCCTCGAGGCCAAGGCTCGCCTGCCCGTAGAGCCCGGGCCGTAATGTCGCTCCGGTATAACCAGCCGTAAGCGAGCGGATCTTCGGGCCGAGATCCTGCGAGACCCGCAGGCTGGCAAAGGGACGGAGCCGGGTGCCATCCGCCAGGACATGCGTCTTCGACAGGTCAAGGCCGAACCGGGCCGTCGTGGTCTGGATCGCCGACCAGCTGGTCGTCGTGCCGGCAAAGGACAGCGAATCGAGCTCGGTCCGCGCGAAAACCAGGCCTGCCGAGGGCGCCACGGTCATGCCATTTGCCAGCTGCCAGCGATACTGGGCGTTGACCAGGCCGGTCCAGCCCGCACCGGCGAGGCGGGTATTCTGGAAGCCGAGCGAAGTAGAACCCAGCTTCAGGGTATGCGTATCGCGCCGGACGAGCGCATCGAAGGTGAAACGGTCATTGCGCAGAACGAGATAGGCCCCGCCGAAGGGCGCATCCAGCGTGCCCCGGGCATCGCCGTTGCCGGCCGAGCCAAAGACCTGCCCGCCCATGGCACCGAGAACGGCATCCCAGCCGGTCCCGCCGAGATTGTAGAGCCCGGCATCGAGCGCGGTCTCGAAACCGCCCAGACGTGTCTGCATGAGCGTTGTGCTGGTCCCGCCAGGAAACTCGGTCGGCACACGATAGCTGTAGGTTGCGCCGAGCGCGCGGGACCAGCTGCCGATCGAGAAGGTATTCGGCGCCGGCCTTTTCGGGCCGGTCACATAGGGGCTGGCCGGCTCGGTGAGCGATTGCCGCAGGTCGATCAGGCTCCCCACCGCGCCCAGCACGCCGCCGACATTCGGCACGTTGATGCCCGAAACCAGTTGAAGCGAGCCACCGATGTTTTCCGCGGTCTGCTGATAGAGGCCGACGCTGTCCACCACGACAGCCCCGCCCTGCGCGATCGTGATGCCATTGATGGTATAGGTCGCCGTTCCGGTGCCCTGGACAACGTTGACATTGCCGCCATGGACGGCCGCTCCCCCGATGCGGTTGAGCGTGACCGTTGTTCGGCCGCTTGTCCCTGCCGAAACGACCACGCGATCCGCCGTCCGGGCGGCGAGATCGATATCGACCGCCAATGTCCCGCCGCCACCAAAGCCGCCTGAGATGTTCACGATATTGTTCGTCGCCCCGTTCTGGAGATTGAGCTGGCCGGTATTGGCCAGCGTGCCCTGCACGTTGAGCGTGCCGGCCGACAGGGTGATGGTCCCGGCATTGTTGATCGCGCCAGTCCCGCTCGACAGCGTGCCGCCATTCGAGAACGTGATCTGCCCGGCCGCGAGATTGTTGATGGCGCCGGCATCGACGATCGAGCCGCCGGCCCCGATCGTGACTGCGGCCGAGTTGTTGAGCGTGTTGCCGGTGCCCTGAAGGGTGGCGCCGTTGCCCAGCGTGATCGACCCGCCCTGGTTGCTGATCGTGCCGGCCGAGAGGGTCAGCCCTGCACCGATGGTGATCGTGCCCTGGTTCGTCAGCGCGGTCAGCCCGGTGAAATTGCCGCCGGTCACCGCCAGCGTCCCGGTCGTGTTGTTGAGGAAGGAGCTGGTCGCCGTGGAGGTGCCGGTGACGTTGAACTGGGCGCCATTGGTGATGGTGCCCTGCGCGATGCTGCCGGCCTGATGCGTGAACGTACCGCCGGTTATCGTGATGGCCCCGGTGACCGTTCCCGAATTGGTCACAGTGCCGGTGGTCAGGTTCAGCCCGCCGAGCGTGCCGAGATTGGTGAAGGTCCCGCCCGAAAAGCTGAGCGTTCCGGTGATGGATCCGCCGATCTGGTTGGTGACGGTCCCGGCATTCATGCTGATCCCGCCGTCGATCGTGCCGGAATTCGACACCGAGCCTCCGGTCAGGTCGATCTGGCCGGTCACACCGCCGATGCTGTCGACAAGCAGGCTGCCGGTTCCCGAGAGATAGATCGGCGAGGTCAGGATGGCCTGCAGGGTCAGCGTGCCGGCGCTGATCAGCGTCTCGAAGACCGGGTAGTCGACGGTCAGGAGTGGCTGCCGCGGATTGGCGCCATCATTGATGATGACGGTCGACGTGTTTTTGGGGAGCCGGTTTTCCACCCAGTTGTTGCCCGCCGCCCAGAGATTGCTGACCGATCCGTCCCATGTATTCGCCGCGGACTCGCGTCCGGATGCCGCGAGGCAAATCGCAATCGCGAGGGACGATACGACAGGGTGACGGATTATCCGGCGATCAACCGATTGCGTGACCATGGCCTACCCTTGAAATCTTTCATCTCGACGCCGGGTTCCGGGCGGGCTGCAGGGCCCTGAACGGAAATGCACAAACGCACGATTGAAACGGGAGGGCCGTCACCAGAATCACGCCACGAAGCGCAGCACCTGTCCCGGTCGCATGAAGACCACGTGCGAATTGATATAGAAAATCATCATTAAAATGCTGTTAAACAGCAGTGTCAGAGGGAGGGCGATGCTTTCGGGGAAAACTCGGCTTGGCACGGACAGGGGAGGACGTCTGGCTGGGCCGGATGAACCACGCGCGCATTTTCCGTTGCTTCATGACCGGCCCCCAAGATGATCCGCGTGGCATGCGTGATTTTGGTCCGTTCCCGCGCTTGCTGCGGAACGTCGAGGACATGCGGTGCGCCGGCATCGCTGCGGGTCCGTCAACGGGCGTCTCGTAAGGATCGACGGGGTCAAACGCGGGCCCTCGTGCGCGGCCGCCGTCGCAGAGTGGTGTCAGCCTTGTTCCGCCCGATCCACATCGGAATCCACGATATTCCGGAGCGTCTTTGCTTGGTCTGGCAGCACGCACCGGATTGTCCGCCAGCGGCGCAGGATTGCAAAAAGCATGATCCGGCGTCGCGAATTGCAATCGCCTTCGTTGCAATT
The DNA here is from genome assembly GCA_027533425.1 of Beijerinckiaceae bacterium. Taxonomy (GTDB): domain Bacteria; phylum Pseudomonadota; class Alphaproteobacteria; order Rhizobiales; family Beijerinckiaceae; genus Rhabdaerophilum. The sequence continues at coordinate 154,654 of JAPZUD010000001.1, forward strand.
TGCAAATCGAGACGGGTTTGGCGGCGTTTTCTCGCGCATAACACGGCATCCGGCCTTGCCCGGTTCTTGCAAAGAGATCGGGGCATTGTGACGCAGGAGGTAGAAGATGCGCATTCTGAAGGCCCTGATCGTGATGGGAATGATGGTGACGGGCCTCGGGATGGCTCAGGCCCAGAGCCTGGCTGCGCCGAAGGGCGAGGTGATCCTGTCGGTGACCGGCAAGGTGAAGACGACCAACCAGGCCGGACGCGCCGATTTCGACCGCGACATGCTCGTCGCGCTCGGTGTCCGGCAGACAAAGACCCGGCATTCCTGGGCGGATGGCGTCACGACCTTCGAGGGTGTTTCGCTGGCCGCTATCCTTGACGCCGTTGGCGCGCAGGGCACGAAGATCCGCGCTGTCGCCATCAATAACTACGCCGTCGAGCTCGACGTGGCGGAAGTCCGGAAATATCCGGTCATTCTCGCCATGAAGGCCGATGGCCAGGAGCTGCGTCGCCGGGACCGTGGGCCGCTCTGGGTCGTCTATCCACGCGACAGCTTCCCGGAACTGGCTGACGAGAAGCACAATTTCAAGTGGATCTGGCAGCTCAGGAGCCTCGAGATCCAGTAAGGCTTCCTTTTCGCCTTCCGGCTAGACTTCCGGCATGGCCCTCGATCCCCCCCGTTCGAACCGCAGGGTTCGCGTGCTGGTCGCCGCGCTCGTGGCGGCCTTCATCGTCATGACGGGCCTTGCCGTGTCGCGCTATCACAGCATCGAGCGGCGGCTTGATTATGCCATTTCGGAAAACGTGCTCTGGGCTGCAGCCCAGACGGAGATCGAGCTGCTCCAGTTCCTCAACGCGTTGACAGAAATGGCCGACCAGCCCGACCCCGCCGCGAAGGCGAAGTTGGACGAGCGGTTTGACCTGCTCTGGAGCCGCGTTGACCTCTACCAGGCCGGCGTGCTGGCCAGAACGCTCGACAAGCGACCAAGCCTGCGGGACACGGTAGCCCGGCTCAAGGCCGATCTGGTCCGGACAGATCCCGAATTGCAGCAGCCGCTGACGTCGGAGGCGATCCGCGCCATCCGTAGCCGGATGCAGCAGCATATCGCGCCGATCCGCGACATCACGACCTCTGCACTGGATTCGGACCGGCTCGAGCGGCAGGAAATCGTTGCTTCGCAGGCTTCCATCAAGGGGGAACTGGGCCTGCTGGTTGCGGGTTTTCTGATGACCATTTGCGGTGTCGTCATCTATCTCATGCGCGCGGAGCGCCGCGCCAACCATTTGCTGCGGCAGGCCGTGGCCGCCCGCAAGGAGGCCGATGCCGCATGGTGGCAGCTTGACGAGGCGATCGAGAGCATCAACGAGGGGTTCGTCCTGTTCGATTCCGAGGACCGGCTTGTCCGCTGCAACCGGAAATATCGCGAGCTCTATGCCCTTTCCGCCGAGAAGCTTCGTCCGGGCGCCTCCTTCGTAGAGATCCTGCGCTTTGGTGTGGAAAGAGGACAGATTCCGTCGGCCAAGGACGATCCGGAAGGCTGGATCGCGGACCGCCTGGACCGGCATCGCAATCCCTCGGCGCCGTTCGAGCAGGCGCTCGGTGACGGGCGCTGGCTGATGGTTTCCGACCGTATTACCAGCAATGGTGCGCGGGTCGGCATCCGGACTGACATTACCGATCTCAAGAAGCACCTTGCCGATCTCGAGACGGCGCGCGAGAGCATGCGCCAGCAAGCCGAGCGGATGGCTGATCTCGCCAACGAGAACAAGCGGGCCCGCGAAGTTCTGCGGGATGCGATCGAGAGCATCGGGGAGGGCTTTGTCCTTTACGATTCCGATGACCGGCTGGTCCTGTGCAATTCCCGCTACCGTTCCTTCTTCAGCGATGTCGCGCCCGCTATCCGAAAGGGGCTTCTCTTTGACGATTTCCTGCGCAAGGCCTTCGAGACCGGCGCTCTTCCGGTCGAGGGCGATGTCGACGAGGCGATCAACCTCCGCAAGAAGCGGCGGCGCCAGCGTAAGGAGGCCACTTTCGTCGAGCAGCTCGGTGATGGGCGCTGGCTTCAGGTCTCGAACCGCCTGACCGCCTCGCTGGGCGTCGTGACCGTCTTCAACGACATCACCGAACTGAAATCGCGCGAGCTGGCGCTGATGGCGGCCCGGGCCGACCTCCAGGCGCAGGCTGAGCGCATGCGCTCGCTGATAGAGGTTGCCGAGGCGGCCAACCGGGCGAAATCGGACTTTCTGGCCATGATCAGCCACGAGATCCGGACGCCGATGAATGCCATTCTCGGGCTGTCGAGCCTGCTCGAGGACACCCGCCTCGATTCCGAGCAATCCCGCTTTGTTTCCGGGATCGGCGAATCCGGCGCTCATCTGCTCGACCTGATCAACAATATCCTCGATTTCTCGCGGCTGGAGGCGGGCAAGGTCGAGATGGCCCCGGTGCCGTGCGAGATCCGCGGCGTGGTCGGCGCCGTCGAGCAGATGCTGGGCGTGCTGGCCCGCAACAAGGGGCTGGCTCTTGCCGCGACCTTGGCAGAGGACGTGCCGCAGCATGTCCAGCTCGATCCGGGCCATCTGCGTCAGGTTCTGATCAACCTGATGGGCAACGCCATCAAGTTCACCCCGTCCGGCTCCGTCCGCCTGGGGGTCGAGGCCCGGCCATCCGGGCAGGCCGGCATGGTAACGCTGCATTTTCGCGTTTCCGATACAGGGATCGGCATCCCCGCGGCGCTGCGTCCGACCATCTTCGAACCCTTTGAACGGGCCAGTCTGCCCGAGAGCCAGAAGGCGGCCGGCACGGGCCTCGGCCTTGCCATCACCCAGCGGCTCGTCGCGGAAATGGGGGGCGAGATCCGTCTCCTGCCACAGGATGAAGGCGGAACGACGTTTGCTTTCAGTCTCACGGTCCCGGTTGTCGATGCTCCGGCCCGCAGCGAGACACGCCGGAACGAACGGGGCACCTCTGCCACGTCCCAGCGCCGGATGCGGATCCTTGTCGCCGAGGATACCCCCGCGAGCCGCCTCGTGATCCAGACCATGCTCGAGAAACGCGGCCATGAGGTCATCGCCACCGAGGATGGCTGCATGGCTCTGGTCGAGGCCGAAAAGGGTGGGTTCGACCTCGCCCTGTTCGATATCCAGATGCCGGGCATGACCGGCTACGAAACCGTCGCCCGTCTCCGCGGGATGTCCGGGTCGGCGGGCCGTATTCCGGCTGTCGCCCTTTCCGCCCAGGCTTTCCAGACCGACAGGCAGAAGGCGTTCGAATCGGGATTCGACGATCACCTGGCCAAGCCGATCCGGCCGGCCGAACTGAACGACCTGCTGGAGCGCGTTGCGCAGGGCCTTGTCGGCCGCCCGCCGCGCGAGGCTGAAGCCGAGGAGGTGCCCATGGCTGTGAACCCGCTGCAGGAATCGTTGCCGGCCGATTGGCACGAGAACGACCATGATCCGCTCGCCGAGCTGGAATCACTCTGCACCCCGGATGTCTTCCGTCCGTTGCTGGAAACTGCCATCGACAATATCCGCGAGGAAACAGAGCGCCTCGCCGCCGCGCGGGCTTCGGGAGATGATGTTCTGCTGCGCCGCGCGGCGCACAAGTTGGCTGGTATTCTGGGCCAGTATCACAGCTTCCGCGCCGGTCAGATTGCCACTACCGTGGAAATTGCGGGGACCGCCGAACTGGACGAGAGGCTTGCTACGCTCGAACCGGTTATCCGCGCGGTCCTGGCGGAGCTGAAGGCCCGCCTGGATCGCCTCGCCGCCTGACGCTGGTGCCAACGGACTCTCACCCGACAGCACCGAATTGCCCGGGCCGGGACAACGGAATCACAAGCTTTTTGTCCTAGACAAGGCTCCGGTTGCGAGGAGAGGGCGGGTTTTGTCAAAGAATGCGAAGGTCCTGATCGTCGAGGATTCAACCTCCCTTGGCGAGGCCTACAAGGCCATGCTGCTGGGCGATGACCATCAGGTCGAGCTCGTGACCCGTGTCGACGAGGCTCTGGCCCGGCTCGAGGTTTTCCTCCCGACCGTGCTGCTGGTCGATGTGAACCTGCCGGACCGCAATGGCCTCGAGATCCTCCAGCATGTCCGGCAGAAGCAGATGCCGGTCGAGGTGGTGATGATGACGGCGCAGGGCTCCGTCCAGCTCGCCGTCGAGGCGATGCGGCAGGGTGCCTTCGATTTCGTCATGAAGCCCTTTTCGTCCGATCGCCTCCGCGTGACGGTGCGGAATGCGCATGAGCGGCGCAGCCTCGCCAATACCATTGCCGCCATTTCGGAGTCCTTCGATCGCGAGCGTTTCGCCAGCTTCATCGGCCGTTCGCTGCCGATGCAGGCCACCTATCGCATCATCCAGAGCGCGGCCTCGTCCAACGCCACCGTCTTCGTCACCGGCGAGAGCGGCACCGGCAAGGAACTTTGCGCCGATGCCCTGCACCGGCTGAGCCGCCGTGCCAAGGCACCCTTCGTGGCGATCAATTGTGCCGCCATCCCGCGGGACATGCTGGAGAGCGAGATTTTCGGCCATGCCAAGGGCGCCTTTACCGGCGCTGTCGCGGATCGCAAGGGTGCGGTCCTGCAGGCCAATGGCGGCACGCTCTTTCTCGACGAAATCTGCGAGATGGACCTCTCGCTGCAGGCCAAGATGCTGCGGTTCCTGCAGACCATGACCGTCCAGCGTGTCGGCGAGGACCAGGTGCGACCGGTCGATATCCGCATCGTTTGCGCCACCAACCGCGACCCGCAGGCCGAAGTGGCCGCCGGACGCTTCCGCGAGGACCTGTTCTACCGCCTCCATGTCGTGCCGGTCGAATTGCCGCCTCTGCGTGAGCGCGAGGATGACGTCCTGCTCATCGCGCGGGATTTTCTCGCCCGCTTCGCCAAGGAGGACGGAAAGGTTTTCACCGGGTTCAGCCCGGATGTGGAACTGGCGTTCCGGAACTATTCGTGGCCGGGCAATGTCCGTCAGCTCCAGAACGTGATCCGCAACATCGTGGTGCTGAGCCAGGGGCCGATGGTCGAGCTGCCGGACCTGCCGCGCGAGGTCCTGCCCTCGTGGTCGACGCCGCGACCCATGGCCAGCCTCGCGCCGCAGCCAGCGGTCACGCCGGCCATGACGGCGCCTGTCATGGCGGCTGCGGTCGCCGAGGTTGCGCCGGGGGTGATCGAGCCGCTGGAAACCACCATCCGCCGTGCCATCGAGGCCGCGATCGCCCAATGCGGCGGCTCGGTGCCCCGCGCAGCCGCGGCATTGGATGTCGCCCCTTCGACGCTGTACCGCCGGCTGCAGGCCTGGGAAAACGGCGAAGCTTGAGCCCTACCAGATGGCCGCCGTCTTCGGCGGTACCCGGCCCAGCACCGGCAGGCCCGATTCCCGCGTGAAATCCTCTTCTGAACGAAGGCGCTGGTCGGCGAATTCGGTGATCGCCGCGAGTCCGAGCCCGAGCACGATCCCGCCGACAAACCCCGCCAGCAGGAAGATCAGCAAACCGGGCCCCACCGGAATGGTCGGGGCGGAAGGCGGATCGATGATCTTGATCCGCTCCGGCGCCTCGTAGCGCCCCAGCGCACCGGTCACGCGGGCCATCTCGCTGCGCTTGAGCAGCGTGTCATACATGTCGCGGGCGGCGGTAATCTCGCGCTCGAGCTGCTGCTGCTCCTGCTCGATGGGGGCGAAGGTGCCGATGGTCCGCTGCAGGTCGGCAATCATCCGCCGCAATTCCTGAACATCATTTTCGATGGTGACGCGACGGGCCTGCGCATCCTGCAGACGTTGCAGCTGCGACATCAGCAGGGTGGTCGGGGGCTTGCCCTCCTCGCCGGTCGCCATGTTGGCGGCAATATGCCAGAGCCGGTCCAGATCCATCGATTTCAGCGCCGCACTGGCCTCAAGCAGGGCGACACGCTCGGCCTGCGTGCGCCGCAGCCGGCGTTCGGCCCCCTGTACCTCGCTGTGCTCGTCGGTATAGCGGGAGCGAAGCGAGGTCAGCTCGCTCGTCAGCCGGACAATCTCGTCCTCGAGCTTGCCGATCACCGGATTGGCCCCGGCGATCCGGCCGCGGATATCCTCGAATCCGGCCTGCGCCGTGGCCAGTTCCATCTCGCGCTCCTGCAGCTTCTGCTGCAATTGCCCGAGGCGTGTCACGTTGGCGGCATAGAGCGCCGGCAGCTTGTCGGCATTGCGCACCTTGAAGGCCGCGAAATTCTGCTCGGCCCGGGCCAAAGCCTCGCGCCGTTGGCCCAACTGGATCTCGAGAAAGTTCTGGCTGGCGACGATTGCGCCCTGCTCGGGCGAGACAAGCCGCTCGATGAAGCGGTTGGTGACGGCTGTAAGGCTCTGCAGCAGGCCGGCCGGGCGGCGACCGCTGATCTTGATCTCGATCAGGTCCGAACCGGTCAGCTTGACCGAAATCGCCGCGGAAAGCGTTGCGATCATGTGCTGGCGCTCGCCCGGCGACGTCGCGTCGGTGATCTGCCCGGTATCGGTCAGCACCTTGTCAAGCACGTGCTGCGAATGGAGCAGGGCGGACAGGGCCGGCATGCGATCCTTCACATTGGTCCCGACGGCGAGATCATTGAGGAACGGATTGAGCTTGGCCGGCTCCTGCACAAGCAAGGTCGTGCGGGCCTCGTAGCGCTTCGGCGCGATCATCCCGCCCGCCAGCGCGAGGAAGGGCATGGCGGCGATCGGCACGCAGATCAGATAGCGCCGGCGCCACGCCGCCGCCAGAAGCAGCGCCAGGACCTCGAAAGGGGTGCGGATCACGAGCCGGCTCCCGCAACCGTCACGAGAATGACATTGCCATCAAGCGCCGGGTCGAAGCGCCGGTCCACCGCCAGCGGCGGCGGCACATGGCGCGCCACGGTCTCGAGCCGCCGGCTGGCCAGCTGCAGCCGCTCCCAGGCAGGCGCCGAGCCGGACAGGCCGGCGGTCAGGATCAGGGTCCGGCCGGTTTCGAGGCCGGTCCGGCGCGAGAGATCGGCAAGATGGCGGTTGCCCTCGCTATCGAGCTCGTCGGCGCCGGCCGAAAAGCGGATCGTCACCTTCTGCCCGGAAGGAGCCGGCGGCGGATCGGACAGGCGCGCCTCGACCTTGGCCGGCGGCGCTTCCGCCTGCACCGGCTTGGCTTTCGCCGGTGCCGGTGCCGGCGCGGGGGCGCTCTGGCGGGCCCGGGCCAGCATCGCGGCCACGGCATCGGGGCGGGAGGATCCGGCTGCTCCGCCCGGCGGGGCGACAGCAGGGGTTCTGGGCCCTGCGGGAGGAGCAGCCGGCAAAGTCCCGGCGGAGGAGGGGGGAGCCGTCGCCGGGGTTGCGGGAGGAATGGCGGGGCCCGACTCGCGCCGGGCAAGCATGGCGGCAGCCTTGGCCTGGAGCGCCCGTTCCAGCGCCTCGTCCTGCGGCATTGTCGCCTTCGTGCGTGCGGTCAGCTGGCCCAGAGGTTCGGCAAGGGCCGGGAATTCAACCGACGGCCGCAACAGGGTCGAACAGCCTGCCATCATCGGCAGCAGGGCGAGGCCAAGGGCGAGGCGATGGATCTTCATGGGGCACTCCTGACGAGGTCTGCTGTCGAACCACCAAGTTTCATGCCATGGCTCCGGCAGGAGGTTTTGTGTTCTAACGCTTTGAAATTGTTTGAATTGGAGAGGGGGAGTGATCGGCGCTTTCGCGAATTGCAAGGCTGCATCGCGAGGCCGCGGCGAAACGGCCTCGCGATTTGCAATGTCAGAGCAGGTCGATCACCGCGGCCAGATCCTCGGCCCGCCGCTGCCAGGTCTCGTTCGCGACGGCGCGCTGGCGGAGGGACTTCCGCCCATGATCCTTCAGGGCCTGCCGCAGCGCCTCGACGAAGGAGGCCGGTGTCGTCCCGACATGGATGAGACTGCGATAGGGGTCCAGCGCCGGGAACTCCGTCGAGGCGATTGCCACACCCGACGCAAGGTATTCGCGCAGCTTGAGCGGGTTGCAGGCCCGGATCTGCGGCGTGTCGCGGAAGGGCAGCATGGCCACGCGGAAATGCTGGACATAGGCCGGAAGTTGCTCGTGCGGTTTCGGCCCGAGCATGAAGACATTCGGCAAGGCGTCCAGTCCTTGGGTATCGGTGTTGACCGGGCCGATAAACACGAAATTCACCGCCGGCAGGGCTTTGGCGGCCTTGATCAGCAGTTCGATATCGATCCAGCCCGACAACGAGCCATAGAAGCCGACAATCGCGCGGCCATCCGGCAGGTCGGCAGGCCGGGGCTGGGGCCGGGCGAACAGGTCGATATCGACGCCATGCGGCACGATCATCGTCTTGCTTTCCGGGAACCGGCCGGCGATTTCCGGGCTGGCGGCCAGCACGAGCTGGGCCTTCTCGACGAGCCGCTGTTCGAGCGCCACCACCGGCTCGTGATCGACCCCGTCCAGTGCGCTGAAATCATCGCCCGCATAGAAGACCACGGCCCGCTCGTCGAAGGCGCCGAGCAGCGGTTCCGAGGTCGGCAGTGACGACCAGACGACTGGCCGGCGCACACCCAGCGCGGACATGGCCCGGCGAACCTGCCGGGCGACCATGCGCCGCGTCACTGCGGCGGCGGCCGGATTGCCGGGCAGGGGAATGGCGGCAGGCGAGATGATGATGTCCGGCTTGCGCAGGCCATCCTCGGGGGAGGGATCGGAAAGGCCGAACGTCGAGGAGACGAGGCTGCCGAATTTCCGGAGCAGCCGGGCCCCGTCCTTGCCGGTCAGGCGCGGCGCCCGGAGGCCGAGCGAATTCACCCAGATGATGCGCCGCTCGGGCAGCATGGCGCGGATGAGATGTTGCGTCGAACTGGGATGCGCACCCCAATCCTCGCCGAAGACAATCAGGTCATGGGCCATAGTCAGCCTCCTGGGCTGCAAGGGAACGGATCACCCGGGCCGGCACACCGCCGGCCAGGACGAGAGGGGGAAGGTCCTGCGTCACCACCGATCCGGCGGCGACGATTGTTCCACGCCCGATCCGGACGCCGGCGCTGACGGTCACGCCCGTCGCCAGCCACACATCCGGTTCGAGGATGATGTCGCCGCATTGCGCATCCTGGTCAGGCAGGCCGAGGGCCCGGGCTTCCGGATCGAGCGGATGGCCGGGATAGCCTGCGAGAAAGGCGCGGCCGGCAATGCGGACATTGTCGCCCAGCACCACCCGGGTGCCGACGGCGATCGTCGTCTGCCAGCCGATATCGCAATTCCGGCCGACAACCAGCATCGGCGCGGCCGAGGAGGGCCGGGCCGTGAGCGTCACCTGGCCGGAAATCCGGCAATCCTCGCCAATGCGGAGCCGCAGGGGGCCAAGGATCAGCGGGATCCCGCCATAGAGAAAGAGGCGGGCCGGCGGCGTTTCCGTCTGCGACAGGAAGAGCGGCGTATCCCACAGCACGCGGCGCAGATGATGCCAGAGGCCGAGGCAGCCCTGCCGCGCCCGGTAGAGCGCGGCATGCAGCCCTGGCACCACCGGAAGGCGGCTGGTCCGCAGGGTATGGAAGCCGGCATGGAGGACCCGCGCGACGGGATGCCGCCGCGCCTTCACCCATTGGCGGAGCGAGAGGGTCGTGCTCATTCCACGGTCACCGACTTGGCGAGATTGCGCGGCCGGTCCACATCGAGGCCGCGCAGCCGGGCCACATGATAGGCAAGCAGCTGCAGCGGCACCGTCGAGACGATCGGCTGGAGCAGGTCGCAGCCCTGCGGCACGGTCAGCGAATGGGTCGAGACATCCGACAGCGAGAGCAGGGATGCCCGGTCGCCAACCAGCACGATCCGGCCGTTCCGGGCCGCGATCTCGCGGATATTCGACGCGCTCTTCTCGAAAAGCGGGCCGGAGGCGACCAGCGCGATGATCGGCGTCTGCGGATCGACAAGCGCGATCGGGCCATGTTTCAGCTCGCCGGCGGCAAAGCCTTCGGCATGGATATAGCTGATTTCCTTGAGCTTCAGCGCTCCTTCCATGGCAACGGGGAAGAGCGGGCCGCGGCCGACATAGATCATGCTATGCGCCGAATGGATGCGCTCCGCCACGGCAATGACCGCGGGCTCGTTATGCAGCGCCGCCGTCACCATATCGCCGAGCTTCTGCAGGCGGGCATGGAACTGGGCGATGCCCGGCTGGTTGCGGCGCTGGCCAGCCGCCAGGGCAAGCAGGGCGAGAACGGTCAGCTGGGCCGAGAAGGCCTTGGTCGAGGCAACGCCGATTTCCGGTCCGGCCAGCAGCGGGATCGTGCCATCGGCCTCGCGGGCAATGGTGCTGCCGGTCTGGTTGACCAGCGCGATGACCGGGATGCCCCGGGCGCGCATCACTTCCATCGCCCCGATCGTATCGGCGGTTTCGCCCGATTGCGAGATGACAATCGCCAGCTCGCCCGGCAGCGGCGGGGCGAAAGATTCATAGCGGAATTCCGAGGCAATCGCGACTTCCGCCGGCACGCGGGCGAATTCCTGGAACCAGCGCCGGGCCAGTGCCGCCGCATAATAGGAGGTGCCGCAGGCCACGAGCGTGATCCGCGAGACCCGGCGGAAATCAACCGGCACCATGGCCAGCACATCGGCCGGCACCCGGTATCGAGAGAGGATCCGGGCAATCACCTCCGGCTGCTCGTGGATCTCGCGCAACATGTGATGCGCGTAGGGATTGTCCTCGCGGGCGAAGATTGACGGATCGACTGCGATCGTCTGGCGATGGACACGCTCGCCGGCGCGGTTGAACAGGGCGACGCCGTCGCGCGTGATTTCGGCGCTGTCGCCATCCTCGAGGATCATCGCCTCGCGGGCATAGCCGGCCAGCGCGTGGGGATCGGAAGCCAGCACGCCACCCCCTTCGCCGAACCCGACCGCCAGCGGCGATCCCCGGCGATAGGCGCGAAGGATATCCGGTTCGCGCTCGGAAATCGCCGCGATCGCAAAGGCGCCGTGCAATTCCTCGCCGACGCGGTGCATCGCATCCTTGGCGCTCGCGCCAGCTGCCATATGCTGGTGCATCAGCCAGGGGATGACCTCGCTGTCGGTCTCGGACCGGAACCGCGCGCCACGATCGCTCAGCGCATGGCGGAGTTCGCGATGGTTCTCGATGATGCCGTTATGGGCGATGGCCAGACCCGGCGCGACATGCGGATGGGCGTTGCGTTCGCTGGGCGAACCATGGGTCGCCCAGCGGGTATGGGCGATGCCCACGGTGCCGGCTGGCGGGCCGGACCGGACGACGGCCTCAAGCGCATCGACCTTGCCGACGGCACAGCGGCGCTCGATGCCGCTTTCCTCGATCGTGGCGATCCCGGCGGAATCATATCCGCGATATTCGAGGCGACGCAGCCCTTCGATCAGGGCCGGGGCAACCGGTTCATTGGCAATTCGAGCAAAAATCCCGCACATGGCTTTCTCCAGCTTTGGCGACCCCTCGAGGGTCCTGCGGGAGAACCTGCATGGCGCTTGCCAGATGGCGGGATTGACTAAGTGTCAGATTTTTCAGGATTTTTTATAGGAGTTGCGAGGATGCGGATTTGCAAATCCCGAACCGGATTCGCAGAACGCGACAGCGCTGCGCTCAATGCGACAAGCACATAGACCGGCCACGTGAACCCCTGCGTCAGGAAGGTGCCGGACAGGCAGAACCCCGCCGCACCCGAGAGCAGGCCAAGCCCTGCCGCCCGCACCGGGGCTGTTTCCGGGCCGGGGGCGATGCGGGGCAGCGCCCGCAGCAGGCTCCGAACCGTGACGGCAATCATCGTGATAAAGACGATCAGGCCCGGCAGGCCCGTCTCGCCGAGCACGCCGAACCAGGTCGAGTGCACGGCGTGGTTCATGCCGTCCCAATGATCGGAATAGAAGAAGTAATTGGGCACGAAATTGTCGAGCCCCACGCCGGTCAGCGGCCTCCGGGTTGCCATCCGGATAGCCGCCTCCCAGGCATAGATCCGGCCCATCGCGCTTTCGTCGATGCCCTCTTCATGGGCGCCACCCGATGCGCGCGAGGAAATACCGGCCACGGCGAACAGGATCGCGAGGCCGATCAGTCCGGCCATGACAAGCAGCATCTTGTTCTTGACCATCCGCCACCCGACCGTGCCGAAGACAGCGACCATGCCCAGAAGCCCGCCACGGCTCTGCGTGGCGATGATCGCGGCAATGATCGTCAGCGAACCCACCGCGCCGATCAGGCGGTCCAGCCGCCCCGTCGGCGAGACGGCAAGCCCAACCGCGAAGCTGAGCGGGAAGAGCAGCACGAGAGAGAGATCATTCGGATCGCCCAGCACCGAGCCGATATCGCGCCCGATCGTGACGCGCGTCCCCTCGACCAGCCCGATCCCCTGGGCCTTGTTCTGCAGGGCCACGATCGCGACCGCCATGCCCGCCATGACCATCACGCGCATGAAGAGCAGGAAATCGCCCGGCTTGCGGACAAGCCACGCAATGGCCAGCGTCATGATGCCGATCTTCACATAGGTGGCGGTCCAATAGGCAATGGCGGTCGGCCGATCGGTGGCAAAGGGCACGCCGATCGTCACCAGCAGGAAGAAGGCGCCGAACCAGACCAGCTCGCGCGAGAGGAAGGGCTTGAGCGCCTTCGAGCCGAGGGCATGCCAGGCGATGACGCCAAGCGTCGGGATCGCCAGCAATTGCGGGATCCGCAGCGGCAGCAGCACGGGAAAGACCTCGTGCAGCCGGAAGAAGGAGAACGCGACGAAGCCGAGGCAGAGCAGGAACGGATGGTTCATGCAGAACCGGATCGCAAAAGGCGCCAGCCCGACCGCCAGCGCCACCAGGGCCACGCCGAGCGGGAACCCGCTCGCCGTGCCGATGACAAAGACCAGCAGGCAGATGACCAGCGCGAAGACCGAGCTGTCCTGCCGTCCCTCGACCGGGATGCGATGCGAGACCGGGCGCATCCTAGCCCTGCCCGGGAACAAGGGCCTGCCGGCCCTTTGGCGGCAGGAAGGCGCGGCCGAGAACGAGCAGGAGCATCGCGCCCGTCACGGCCGGCCAGGCCCAGCCGGCGTGCGGGCCGTCGGCCAGTGCCATCATGGCAACGAGTGTCGCGCCGATCATGGCAATCCCGAGCGGCAGCGGATAGGGAATGCGTCCGCGCGCCTCGGTCTCGGCCCAGAACAGGACCAGCCGGCAGGTCTGCCCGGCGGCGGTGGCCACGATGGCGCCGGCGAGCCCGAGGCGGGGGATCAGCAGCGCATAGAGCACGAGCGCGACCAGCGCGCCGGCGAGATTGACCGCGAGCACGCGCCATCCCGCGGCCCGCGCATAGGCCGGGCCATTCGAGAGCGACGCCAGTTCGTTGAGCAGGACCAGCAGGATGAGCCAGGGCAGATAGGCCAGCGCGCCATGATAGGCGATCGGGAAGAGGCCCAGCACGAAAAGCCGGGCCAGGCCGGTAACGGCCAAGGCGCCGAGGCAGAGCAGGGCCAGGCCCGCCAGCCAGAACCGGGCCGTTTCCGCGGGGCCATCGGGCCCGGCCAGCACCGCAAGACGGCGCGGATACCACCACAGGCCGAAAGGCTGGATGGCCAGCGCCAGCGCCATGGCCAGCTTCGCAGCCAGCGCATAATGGGCGAGGGCCGCCGGCGCCACGGCGCCCGCCAGGAACCAGCGATCCATCGCCCCGAGGGCAAACATGGCGAGTCCGCCGCCGATGATTGGCCCGGCATAGCGCAGATGCGCGGGCAGAAGCGCCGGGTCGAGCCGGGGCAGCCCCCGGCCGGGCATCAGGCGCCAGAGCAGCAGGATGACCAGCGCATCGATGGCGGCATTCCCGATCAGCACGCCATCGACGCCGAACCCGGCATGGAGCCCGCCGATCAGCATCGCGGCTTGCGCGAGGGCGCGGCCGATGACGAACGCCGTGAAGCGCAGCGGATGCCCCGTCAGCCGCCAATAGGCAAGGGGAAGTTCGATGAAGGCACCGAGACAGGCCGAGAGGAGCGCCAGCCGCAACGCCGTTTCGCCCGGCATATTCGGCCAGCCCATGATCATGGGCACGAGCAGGACCTGGCACAGCAACGCCAGCGGCAGGCCGAGCCCTGCGGCAAGGCCGGCAAGGATCCGGGTCAGCCGGGCCTGGTCTTCCGCTCCGCCCTTGGCAAAGCGGAACAGCGTTTCGGCAATGGCGAGGCAGCCGATCAGGCCGATCGGCTCGATCAGGGCAGCGGCCATGTCGAGCCGGATGAAATCCTCCGGCGGCAGGGTCCGCGTCAGGAACGGCAGGGTAAACAGCACCAGCCCCTTCCCGAAGGCGACGCTGGCCGCATAGAGCAGGACGGCGGAGACCGGGCTTTTCATGGCAGGTCCAGAGTCTCGAATGTGGCCGAGAGCCGGGCCGCGCATTGATCGAGCGAGAAGGCCCGCACCACATGCTGCCGCGCCGCTTCCAGCTGCGCGAGCCGCACAGCCTCCGGCAGGGCTCCGATCCGTGTGATGGCCAGGGCCAGCGCATCGACATCGCCCGGCGCGACCAGGGTTCCCATGTCCGGCAGGATCATTTCCTTGACGCCCATATAGGCGGTGGAGATGACCGGCAGGCCCATGGCCATGGCTTCCTTGACCACCAGCGGCCCGGTATCGCGCGCGCCGTCGGGCGCGGTCTTGAAAGGTGCGACAAGGGCGAGATAGTCCGGCCCGTTTCCGGCATACCAGCTCGCCGTCTGCGCACCGAGGAAGCGGATCGCCTCCGGCCCGCCACCCAGGCGGCTGGCCTCGGCCTCAAGAATCGGGCGGAGCGGCCCGTCACCGACAAGGTCGAGCCCGGGGCGTTGCCCGGCCGGCATCCGGCCCAAGGCGGCGAAGAGATCATCGAGCCCTTTCTGCGGCACAAGCCGGCCGATAAAGAGCAGCCGCCCGTTGGATTGCGCTTTCGGCCGGTAGGCATAGCGCTCCGGATCGATGCCACAGGGCACGATCCGGAGATTGCAACCCGGCTCCGTCCGGCGCAGATCCTCGGCGAGGTCGCCGCAGACCGCGATGACCCGGTCGGCCGCCGCGAGCTTCTCCGGCAGGTCCTCTGCCTCGGCATAGACATCATGGCCATGGCAGACGAAGGACACGCTGACCCCCGCCAGCCGCGCACCGAGAATGGCATGGGCCGCGCCGCCGCCGGCAAAATGGGCATGGACATGGTCGATCCGCTCGCGGCGCAGCCAGTTTGCGATGCGCCAGCCTTGGTAGACCAGCGAGGCGCGCGGCAACCGCGTCTGTCGGAAGGCAAAGCCAATCCCGCGTGCCAGGGCGCGGGCCGAGGGACGGAACGCCGCTTGCTGGCCGCGCGGCAGGTCGCGCAGGCAGGTCGATCGGTCCGCCAGCCCGACATCTTCCGGCTGGGCCATGCCCGCGCCGCGCCGCATGATCAGCGGCAGCACGGCATGCCCCTGCCGCTGCATCGCGCGGATCTCGTTTCCGACAAACGTTTCCGACAGCACGGGAAACTCGGCAAGGACATAGGCAAGGCGCTTCATGGCAACTCCGGACAGGCAAGGGCGGCTGGACCGCCGGTCTCGGCACGATTTCAGCAAGGGAGATGCCATGCGGGCCGAGACCCGCCCCAAGCAGTGGAGTTTGTGATGTCCCGCCCCCTTTTCGATGCGCGCGTCAGCGTCATCATGCCGAACCGCAACAACCTCGATACGCTCCCGGCCGCGATCCATTCGATCGGCCTGCAGCAGGTCGACGCCGTCGAGATCCTCGTCATCGATGACGGCTCCACCGACGGCTCCCGCGAATGGCTGTCGGCCATGGCCCGCGAGATGCCGCAGCTGCGGGTGCTGGAAACGGAATCCCTCGGTCCTGCCGGCGCAAGAAACGTCGGAATTTCAGAGGCTTCTGCCCCGATCATCGCCTTCCTCGATTCCGATGATCTCTGGCTGCGCGGCAAACTGCGCGTGCAGGTCGAGCATCTCGAGCGGAACCCGGCCATCGGCATGAGCTTCACCGATTACCGGCATGTCGGCCCGGCGGGCGAGGATCGTGGCACCTGTTTCGACTATTGGCGCCCGGCCTTCCGGAACCAGCCGCCGACCCATTTCTTCGCGCTCGACGAGGCCGAGGCCCTGCTGCTCGGGCACAATCTTGTCGGCACCTCGACCGTCGCGGTTCGCAAATCGCTGTTGCAGAATGCAAATGGCTTCGCAACGGACCTCGCCTCGGCCGAGGACTGGGATCTCTGGCTTCGCCTGGCTGCGATGGCGCCGGTCGCGGCCAGCACGATGATCATGACCGATTATCTCATGCGGCCCGGCAGCTTGACCTCGCGGCTGAATGACCGGCTCGCCGCCATCGAGACGATTGCCGGCCGCTACCGGACCCGGTCCGAGCGGCCGATCCGTCAGGCCCTGCGCAAGGTCGATGCGCGCCTCGCCCGCGCCCGGGCCGAAATCGCCCGGAAGGATGCCCGGCATCTCACGGCGGCCATGGCGGAGCTGCGCGCCTGTTGTGCCGAGCCCTCGCGCCCGGGCCTCCGCGCGGCCGCGGCCGATCTCGTCCGTGGCTTGCAGCCCGCGCCGGCACAGATCTGACATCCGGGGCGACCATGATCCTGTTCGAGGCTTCCATCCCGCCCGACCTCCTGGCCCTGAGTGCCCTGCGCAAGGACCTCTCGGCCCGGCTGGACACGCTCTGCCCGGCCGATCCCGTCCGGCAGGCGATCCTGCTGACCCTGTCCGAAATCGGCGCCAACACCATCCTTCATGCCGATCCGGCTCCGGAAACGGTGACAGTCCGTCTCAGCCTGCAGGGCGCCTCGCTGTCGATCGAGATCGAGGATGATGGCGGCGGCTTTCATGATTTCGACGGTGCCTGTGCGCGCTCGATCGTGAAGCAGGATCATCTCTTCGCGGAAAGCGGTCGCGGCCTCGCCATCATCCAGTCGATGGTCGACGGCCTCTCCTATGTGCCTGGCGCGCCTAACCGCCTCCGGGCGACCAAGCGCCTGGCCGGAGAGCGGCCGACACTGCTCATCGTCGAGGACAGCCCGATCCTGCTGGAAACCTATGCCGCCATGCTCAGCGGCAGCTACGACATCCTCCGCGCGCCGGGTTTCGATGCGGCGATCGGCATCGCCGGCAGCCATGCCATCGACGGGATCGTGACCGATCTCCATCTCGAGGGCCATGATGGCAGCGCCCTGATCGACGCGCTCGAATGGAAGGCGGATCGTCCGCCCGTGCCCGTGCTCGTCCTGACGGGCGAACGTGATCCGGACCGGCTTCGCGCGGTCTTCAATGCCGGCGTCGAGCAGGTTCTGAGCAAGCCGGTCAGCCCGGATGCGCTCCGCAATGCCGTGGCGGCGATGCTGACGCGCAATGCCCGCAACAATGCCCGCATGTTCCGCTTCTTCAGTGCCACCATCGACCGCGAGGGCCAGGATGACCTGCCGGCCCGGATCGGGCCGGTCCTCGCCCAGTCCCGCCATGCCCGGGCCGGCTTCGGCCGGGGCGATTTCCTCTGCCTGTTCCGCCGTCCGGGCGGGCACCGGCTGGTCCTCGCGGATGTGATGGGCCATGGCCTTGCCGCGCAGCTCGCCGCGATGCGGTTCCGCGCCGCCATGGCCGGCGTCCATGGCGCGATGCCGCACGTGCCCTGCCATCTCTTCCTTTCGGCCCTCTCGCGCGCCATGGCGAAGGACCTTCTCCTTCCGGAGGCGTTTTTCTCGCTCGTCGTGGCGGATATCGACGAGGACGGTCTGATCTCCCTTTCCGCCGCCGGCCATCCCCGGCCCTTCGTCAGCGATGCCCATGGCATCACGATGGTGGAGGTGGATGGCCCGTTCCTCGGCCTGTTCGAGGAGGTCGAGTACCCGATGCTCCAGCTGCGGCTCAACCCGGGCCAGCGCCTCTACCTGCCGACGGACGGGCTGGATGCCCGCTCCGAACAGGTCGGACGCGAGCTGCCGGACTGGCTTGCCGGGGCGGTGCTTGGCCAGCGCGAGGCGCCCTTCGCCGAAGCCGGCGACAGCCTGGATGCGGAGATCCGCGCGACCCTGTCCCGCGCGCCGGAAGATGACTGGACGCTGGTGATGCTGGAGCCGGCAGCCTGAACGATCAGGCGCCGGCGCGGCGATAGGCGTCGATGACGCGGCCAAGGCCGCGCTCCAGCCCGAATTGCGCCTTTCCGTGGCGATACGCGCTTTCACGCAGGGCGTCGCGCCCGGAGGCCGGAAGGGCAAGCCATTGCCGCGTTGCGCCGGCAAGCCCATCGATGATCCGGTCTTCCGGGCCCGTCTCGACCAGCCAGCCTGCATCCCCGCCGCCAATCACGCTGGCCATGGCGCCGACCGGCGTCGCGATCACCGGAATGCCCTGGGCCAGTGCTTCCAAAGCTGCCATGGGCAGGCCTTCAGCCCGGGAGGGGATCACCAGAAGGTCCAGTCCGGGCCAGATCGCGCCCGGATCGCGTACCATGCCGTGCCAGATCACGCTGGATCCGGCCCGGGCGGCAAGCTCGGCCCGCATCGGGCCATCCCCGAAGACATGGAAGGAGGCTTCACCCCGGAGACGTACCGCCAGCGCGATGAAGCGATCCGGGGCTTTTTCGGACGAGAGGCGGCCGACAAAGCCGATCTGCGGCTGGCGCCGTTTGGACAGGCCGAGCGGCGGGAAACGCAGGAAATTCGGGACAATCGCCGTGCGGAAGGGCAGGCGTTCGGCAATGGCCGCCGAGACAGACAATCCCTCCGCCATCCAGCCCGTCCAGGCATCGAGCGCTTGGTAGAGACTGACAGGAAACGGGCCGGTCTCGCCGGCATGATAGGTCGAGACCACGGGAATGCGGCAGATCCTTGCAGCCAGCCGGCCGAGAATTCCCGCCTTGTAGCCATGGCTGTGCAACAGCAGGGGCTCTCGTTGCCGCAGGAGCTTCAGCAGACGGTCGATTCGCCCGCCGAGCACGCTGAAGGGCAGGCCCGCAGCGCGGAGCCGATCCTCGAAAGCATTGCCGGGATAATGTCGCCAGAACACGATTTCCGCCGGAAAGCCGGCCTCGGGCAGCGCCTCGGCGAGGGTCGCGACATGGGATTCGATGCCGCCGGGGCCGGAACTGTCGAGGAAAAGCAGGATGCGTGTCATGTCAGGCCGGGAGGTTGAAAAGCGGGAGGGACTCGGCCCATCGGGCCAGCCGGTCAGCCCAGCGTGGATGGAACCGTCGGAACCGCCGGACCTCGCGGGCGATTTCCGAGCCAAGGCTGGGGGCGATCGTGTCGTTGATCACGAAACCGGCCAGGGGGGCGCGGCATTCGGCCAGAAGCGCCAACGCGGCATCCCGCTCGTGGCCGAAGGTCCGGTTGGCCTTGCCGATCACCAGCGTCGCCCCGGAAATCGCGGCGATGGTCATCGCCTCGATCGCCGCGCCGGACCCGATCCGCGCCGGAGCGCAATCGACGATTACGGCGTCATAGGCCGCGAGCTCCGTCTCGAACAGGATCCGCAGCCGCGCCGGATCGTTGAAGCGTCCGGCATCATCCGGGTGGATGGCGATCCAGAGCCGGTCCGGCCCGTCGGCCTCATGCGAGACAAGGGCGGGGCCGGTGCCATCGCCGGGGGCCCAGCGGCCCGGGGTCGTGCGCGGATCCGGCGGCAGCGAGGCATCGACCAGCAGCACATTCAGGCCCGTCTCGTGCAGCCGCCGCGCGAACAGGGCCGCGATCAGCGAATTGCCGGCATTGGCATGCGGCGCGGTGAGGGCAATCACGCGCGCGCCCTGCGTGAAGGTGGCATGACGCATCCGCTCGAGCAGCGTGTGCAGATGGGCGGCAAGGCCGCCGGAAGTGGACTGGCCCATCACAGCGCTCCGATCAGGGCAACCAGCGAGATCAGCGGGATCACGTCGCGGACGCCATCCATGAAGATCTTCCAGTCGCTCTGTGCCATGTTCGGCACATAGACCGTGTCGCCCGCCCGCACGGCGGGGAGGCGCGAGATATCGCCCGATTTGGCAAAGCGGACGAGGTCGAACAGGCGGGCGCCTTCGGTCTGTGCCGTGATGTTGATCACGACGATCTTCGACTGGAGCGCGTCACTGGTCGGGCCGCCCGCCTCGGCGAGCAGGTCGAGCAGGGTCATGTCATCCGAAAAGCGGTAGCGCCCGGGCTTGCCGACGGCGCCGATCACGCGCACCGTGCGTTCCTTCGGGTCGTCGAGCCATTCCTTGTTTCGGTCCGGAATGAAGATGACATCGCCCGGCTTGACGCGCGGCAGCAGCTTGTCGTCGCCGGTCTCGAAATAGCGCGCTAGGTTGACCTTGCTGATCCGCGAGCCCTTGCCGTGGCGATGCGACACCCGGACATTGCGCAGATCCGCCGCGCCGGTCGGGCCGTTGGCGGCCGCGATGATGTCGAGAAAGTTCATCTGCGTGTTGAAGGCATAGCGGCCGGGCGAGCCGACCTGGCCCATCACATAGATCGAGGCTTCCGGCGCCTGCTGGACCCATTGCCCCTTCATGTCGACGGGGCTCGAGGGCAGGTCCGGCACCATGATCACCGCGCCGGCCCGCAGGCGGGGCAGGGCAGTGGCCTGGCCGTTGAGATAGGCCGTCATGTCGAACAGGACGGGCTTGCCCTTGTCATTCTCGCCGAGCCGGATCTGGATCCGCGCGAGATCGGCCTTGTGCGTCGGGCCGCCGGCCTGCGCCAGCAGGTCGAGCAGGGACATTTCGTCCGACCATTCGAAGCGGCCGGGGCGCGTCACGGCGCCCATCAGCTTGACGGCCCGGTCCGGCGCGATCTTGAGCCAGGAGGGTTCCTTGGTATCGGTCTTTTCCGGCACGAAGATCGCGTCGCCCGCGCCGACTGGCGGCAGGGCTCCGCCCTTGCCCTCGGTGAAGAGCGGCAGGTCGACCAAGGCCACGGTGCCATCGGCCCGGATCAGGCGGATCTGGCGGGTATCGGCGAAGCGCGTTGGCCCGCCGGCATTGGCGAGAATGTCGATGAAGCCGGCCCCGGGCTTGGAATCGAAGGCGCCGGGCTTGGCCACCTCGCCCATGACATAGACCGTGTTCTTGCCGGCGCGGATCTCCTCGAGCTGCTTCGGCACGAAGATCGTTGCACCTTCGGCAAGATCGGGCAGGAGATGCGCCTTGCCGCTGTCGAGGAAGGTCTGCAGGTTGAAGATGGTCGGCTGGCCCTTCGCGATGATGCGGATCTGCTCGACCGAGGCATAGCGCGTCACGCCGCCGGCCCGCATGATCATGTCGATCGCGTTGGACCCGGCCTTGTAGGCGAAGATGCCGGGCTTGTTGACCTCGCCGAACACCTTGATGGAGGACCGGTCCTCGCCGCCATCCCCGGCTTCCGCCAGGGTCCGCCCGTCGAAATCGATCTGGACATTCCCGGTTCGCGGCGAGGCCGGCACGAACAGCGTATCGAGCGGCTCCAGCGCCGGCAGCAGGCCGGGATCGCCGGTATCGAGATATTTCTTGTAGTCGAAGCTGATCTCGCGATCCTTCCGGCGCAGCTGGAACCGGTCGAGTTGCGCGCCCTGATTGAGGCCGCCGGCCGCGGCAATCGCCATCTGCACCGAGGCATCGCCGGGAATCTCCACCGGCCCGGGATTCTTCACATAGCCGAGCACGGTCACCAGCAGCCGGCGCTCCTTCAGCGCCAGAGTCAGCCGGTCGAGATCCCGATAGACGCGCGACAGGCTTGTCCGGATGGCAGCCTCCGCTTCCCGTGTCGTCAGTCCGGCGACGATCACCGCGCCAACCTCCGGCAGGATGATCTGCCCCTGCCGGTCGATCTTGAAATCCTGCGACAAAGCCGCTTCGCCCGGCACCCGCAGGGCGACCGTGTCGCCGATCCGCAGTGCGTCGCGCGCAGTCGCGGCGGAAGCCGCCGCCGTCAATGCGAAGAGCAGCGCCGCGAGCGCAAGCGCGAGGGCGGCAAGGCGGTGGAACGGGGGCAGGGCGGTCGCGGAGATCGTCATGGCTTCGGGCTCGGCAGGTGGGGCTCGATTGCATCAAGCACGCGGGCAAGGCGGAGCCGGTCATCGGCGAGATCGTCGACAAGACCGGCCTGGTGGTTGCGCTGCGCGCGGATCAGCAGCAGCCGGGCCTCGTCGGCGAGGCCGGCCGCCCAGCGTTCCGCGCCGCGCTGGCGCAGGCTTTCGTAGCGCGTGGTCAGGCCCTGCAGGCCGGGATCCTCGACGGCGCGCCGTTCGGCAAAGCCGCCCGTGCCGGGTTCCGGCCAGGTAGCGCAGCCGCCGGCCAGGGCAGCGACGAGCACGAGGATGGCCAGCCGGGGCATCACGCGCTCCGGGCCAGGTCCGGCGCCAGGATCGGCGTCAGCTTCAGATGGTCAAGCAACTGGCGCGGCTGGCCGCTCAGCCCGGCAATTTCCAGCCGGCGTCCGCGGGCATTGAGCCGCTTGTACAGGAAGACGAGGCCGCCCACGCCGCTGGAATCGATGAAGCTGACATTGGAGACATCAAGCGCGACGTCTTCCTCGGCGGCGGCCAGTTCCTCGAACAGCACCCGCACGGTGGTCATCGTGCCGGCATCGAGGTCGTCCTGAATGCGCAATCTACGGGTCATGATAGGCTCCTTCTTCCGGCCAGAGCGGCCGATCCGGGATGGAAGGCAGCAAGGCCGGTGCCAGCCGCGTTCGGCCTGCAATCCGGCGATTTCCGCCGGTTTCCGGGGCGGACTCGCCCAGTTCGCAAATCCGGAATTGCAAAAAGCAACGCCCGCTGCCGCGATTTCCGTTGCGAATTCGAAAGAATCCCGGCCGCAGCGCCGGGCATGGGCCTTGCTGGTCCGGGCCAGACCCTGACTCAAGAAAGGCCCCCCGATGTCGACCCATTTCCATATCGTCCAGCGCATGGCCCCCGGCGGGATCGAGACTGTCGTGCTCGATCTCGCCCGGATGGACCCCGAACTGGTGATCGTCTCTCTCGAAGGTACGCGCGAGAGCCTTGTCGCGCATTGGCCGGCCCTTGCCGGGCTTGGCCGGCAGCTGGTCGGCCTCGGCAAACCGGCCGGCCAGGCCTGGCTGCTGGTGCCGGCCCTGGCTGCGCTCATGCGGAAGCGGCGTGCACAGGCTGTGGTCACCCACCATATCGGTCCGCTGCTTTATGGTGGTCTTGCCGCCCGGCTGGCGGGCATCAGCCGCCGCGTCCATGTCGAGCATGATGGCTGGCACTATGCCAATGGTCGCCGCCGCCGCCTGGCCCGGGCGCTCGAATGGCTGGTCGCGCCGAAGCGCGTGGCCGTCTCGCATGCCACGGCCAGCCAGGTCGCCGAGGCGATCGGCGTGGTGCATCAGGTCATCATCGCCAATGGCGTCGATCTCGACCGCTTCCAGCCCGGCTCGGCCCGGTATGCGCGGCTCCGTTTCGGCTTGCCGCTGGAGGCCCGGCTGATCGGCTGTATCGGTCGGCTTGAGACCGTGAAGGGCCAGGACGTCCTGATCGATGCGCTGGCCCATCTTCCGGGCGAATGGCATGCCGCGCTGGCAGGGCAGGGCAGCCAGGCCGAGGCCTTGCGCACCCGGGCCGAGGCGCTGGGCCTTGGCGGCCGCGTCCATTTCCTCGGCCATGTCGAGGCACCGGAAAGCCTCTTTCCGGCCTTCGAGATGCTCGTCCTGCCCTCGCGGGCCGAAGGCTTTCCCCGCGTGCTGATCGAAGCGCAGGCGGCCGGCCTGCCGGTCGTCGCCACGAAGGTCGGCGGCGTCGCCGAGGCCGTCTGCCCGCGCACCGGCTATCTCGTGCCGCCGGAACAGCCCGAAGCGCTTGCCGACTGCATCCGTTGCGTCGGCGAGATGCCCCCGGTCACGAGCCCGCGTTCCTTTGTCGATCCCCGTTTTTCCCATCGCGAGATGGCCGCGCAATACCGCGCGCTGCTCGCCGCCTGACCGTTCCGGAGTTTCCGATGTCTGTCTTCTGGTTCCTCTTCGCCGTCAGTCTCGCACTGCTGGCCTATCACCATCTCGTCTACCCGCTCTGGTTGCGGGCCGTGCCGCCGCGGCCCCCGCAGCCCGCCCCGGCGGAAGGGCCCTGGCCGAGCCTCGGCGTTGTCGTGCCGGCCTATCGCGAGGCCGGGCATATCGAGGCGATGATCCACCAGCTCGCCGCCCTCGACTACCCGAAAGACCGGCTGGAAATCCTCGTCGTATGCGACGGGTCGCCGGATGACACGCCCGAACGGGCCCGGCAGGCGCTGGCCGGTCTGGCCGGGCAGGACCATGCGATCCGGCTGATCGACCACCCGGTCAATCGCGGCAAGGTCGCCGTCCTCAACGATGCCATCGCGGCCTTGCGGGCGGAGATCGTCGTCCTGTTCGACGCGTCGAGCATCGTGCCGGCGGATACCCTCCGGCGCCTGGCGCCGGAATTCCGTGACCCCGCAACCGGCGTGGTCTGCCCTGCCTATGGCCTCGCCGAAGGGTCGGCCCCCGGCGAAACCGCCTATTGGCGCTATCAGCAGGGCATCCGCCGCCGCGAGGCCGCCTTCGCGGCTCCGATGGGTGCGCATGGCGCGGGCTATGCCTTCCGGAAGGCGGCCTGGGCGCCGCTGCCGGCCGAGACGATCAATGATGATTTCGTCCTGCCGATGCGCATCGTTGCGGCCGGGTTCCGGCTGGTCGATCGACCCGATATCGTCATCGGCGACCGTGAGATCGCCCGCGCGGGCATTGACCGGCGCCGTCGGCGCCGTCTCGGAGCCGGCAACCTCCAGCAGGTCCTGCTCTGCCATCAGCTGCTCTGGGCCTCGGGCTGGCGGATGGGCCTGCTTTTCGCCTCCGGCAAGGCCCTGCGTGCCGTCGCACCACTCCTCGTGCTGATGCTCTTGGCCAGCACGATCGGGCTGGCCCTCACCGCCACAGGCCCGCTGGATATCCTGCCGCTCGTCGCGGTGGAAGGCGTCGCCGTCCTAGCCCTGCTGGCAAATCGCCTGCCCCGGGGGCGCCTCCGGGCCCTCGGGCAGGCCCTCCGTTATGCCCTCGGCAGCTATCTGGCCATGGCCCGCGGCATTCTCGACCTCGCGATGGGGCGCTTTGACGATGACCGCCGCCTGGCCGACCGGCGTGAACCCGGCGGCGCACTGGTGCTCAGCCCGCTCACGCGCGGCTTGAAGCGCCTCTTCGATATCCTGATCGCGCTGTTGGCGTTTCTTGGCCTGCTGGTGATCGGCCCGCTGATCGCCCTGGCGATCCGCCTCGATTCCCCGGGGCCGATCTTCTATCGGCAGTTGCGGGTCGGGCGCGCGCTGCCCGACCGGACCGACCTGTTCCACCTGATCAAGTTCCGCACCATGCGCGTCGATGCCGAGGCGGGAACCGGGGCGGTCTGGGCGGCCAAGGGCGATCCGCGCGTCACCCGGCTCGGGCGGTTCCTGCGCAAGACGCGGCTCGATGAGTTGCCGCAATGCCTCAATGTCCTGCGCGGCGAAATGTCGATTGTCGGCCCGCGTCCGGAACGGCCGGTCTTTTTCAGCAAGCTCGAGGCGGAAATCCCCTTCTATGTCGAGCGGACCTTCGGCCTGAAACCGGGCGTGACCGGACTCGCGCAGGTCTCGACCGGCTATGATGCCACGATCGACGATGTCCGGCTCAAGATCCTGTTCGACCACAGCTATGCGCTCAAGGTGCAGTCGCCCTGGGCCTGGCTGCGCACGGATCTGGCGATCATCGCCAAGACCTTCCTCGTGATGGGGCTCGGCATGGGGCGCTGAACTGACATTCGAGACAGGCCGCGCAGGAGGACCGACCCGCAAGGTCAATCCTGCGCGGCCGGATCGTTGCCGGGTTGGCGAGCGATCCGGAGATGTCCTGGCGGATCCCACATCGCCGTTCCGAAGCGGATCCATGTTCGACGGACTGCCACACTGATGCGACACATCGCGGCTATGGCTGCGAAAGTTTTTGTTCAGCTTGTCGGGGAAAAGGCAGCACCGTTTTGATGAATCAAACGTAACAGCAATCCGAATGGTTTTCCCTGATCGGGGGCGTGCCCTTGGCCCCGGAGAGTATTGTCGATGCGCCTATCTCTTGTTCCTGCCACCATCGCCCTGGCGAGCCTCGCGGTTCCAGCCTTGCCTGCCGTTGCGCAGCAGATTGACCTCAGAAGCCCCGAAGCGAGGAATGCGCCGCGCACCTGGAATGTCTCGCTCGGCCTCGGCGTCGGTGTGGCTCCGGCCTTTCTGGGCTCGAAACGGGGGGCGGTCGCCTTCCGGCCGATCGTCTCGATCGGGCGTGGCCTTGGCAGTCGGTGGCTGTCGGTCGCCGATGACAATATCGGCATCGGCCTGATCGAGGGCGACAACTGGCGCGCCGGCGTCGCGGGCAAGCTCCTCTGGGAACGGCGCGCTTCGGATCATTCCGAATTGCGCGGCCTCGGCAATGTGCGTTTCGGCGGGGAAATCGGCGGCTTTGCCGAGTTCTACCCGTTGCCGTGGCTGCGGGCGCGCGGCGAGATCCGTCAGGGCCTCTTCGCGCATGATGCGCTGATGGGGGATATCAAGCTCGATGCCTTCACCCGGCTTGGCGAACGCTGGATCGTGTCGGCCGGTCCGCGCATGTCCTTTGCCGGTCGTGATTTCACCCAGACCTATCTCGGGGTCACGGCGCAGCAATCCGCGGCATCGGGCCTGCCGGCCTTCAAGGCTGGCCATGGCCTGCTCTCCTATGGCGCGGCAGCACAGGTCACCTATCAATGGACGCCCCGCCTCGAAACCAGTGCCTTCGTCCAGGCCACGAGGCTCGCCGGCGATGCTGCGAATTCGCCGCTGGTGAAACAGAAGGGCTCGGCGAACCAGTTCAGCCTTGGTTCGAGCGTTCGCTGGACATTCGATACCGGTTATTGAGGGTGCGCGCCGAGAGGCCTGACATGCGGTGGTTTCTGTTTTAACGTCTCGCTGCCGTATTTATAAACGGGCACGGTGCTTCTCGGGCTAGCATGCGTTCGTCTGAAAGTGCCTGATCGTCAAATCGACATGTCATATGATTGTTGCTTACGTTGACGCAGCGTTCCTCAATGGCGTTACACTGTCGGGCGCAAGCGAAAGTTCGAGATGACCAATGCAGAAAAATCGACGATACGGGCTCCTGTAATGATCAGAAACAAATCAATCAATATAATTATTGGTCGATCACTCGAATTATATATTAGAAAATTCGCTGGAATAACGATATTTTTTGTTATATGCGGTGCGTTTGTCTCTATATATAGATATTATATTGGGTTGCCGACGTATTTTTTGATATCAACATTATTTACATTGTTATCATTCCCGGCTGCGGCATTAGTAATAGTTTTTATTATTTTTATATACTGCAAGAAATTCAAGGAGTATGATCTAGAAAAAATAGATCAGGTCTTGAGGGAGGCCGCGGAAACAGGGGCGTCAAATAAATAAAATGGCGTCCCGCCAATGGGGCAAGCGCCGCAACCCTCGATGACGTAGGGCGCGTTCCCGCGCTCCCCCTCTCGCCCCCGACCACGCAACGTCCGTGCGCATTTTGCGAAATCTTTATGGGTTTCCGTCACCGTTAGGTCCTCATCCGGCGAATCTCTTTCCCCGCCCGGCACCCGCACCCATACGGACTGATGTCATGACTCCCGATCACAAGAAGACGGTTCCCTCCAGGAGCATCATGCGGCGCATCGTCCTGATGGCATCTCTGGCCGTTTTCGTGGTCTTCGCCCTGTTCGCCGCGATCATCCGCGAACGCCTTGCCCAGTCGATGCAATCCGAAATCACCCGCAACATCCAGACTGTCGGGGCGCAATCGGCGGAAACGGTGGAGCGCTGGGTTGATGGACGGCTGATCCTGCTCGGCAGCATGGTCGACATGCTCTCGAAAGGCGTCGTCGGCACGGAAGAAGTTCTCGCCAACAAGACGGTGATGAAGGAGTTCTTTCTCGCCTATTTCGGTACGGCCGAAGGGCAGTTCACCATTTCCCCGCCGCGCCAGATGCCGCCGGATTACGATCCGCGCAAGCGGCCCTGGTATGGCAAGGCTGTCGAGGCACAGGCGCCGGTCGTGACCGAGCCGTATCTCAGCGCCTCCACCGGCAAGCTGATCGTCACCCTGGCAGAGCCGGTCCGGAAGAATGACCGCATTGTCGGCGTCGCCGGCGGTGACCTCGAAGTGAGTGCGCTGGTCAAGATGATGGCCGATCTCGATTTCGGCGGCATGGGGCAGGGCTTCATCGTCAGCCGGGAGGGCAAGATCCTCGTCCATCCCGAAGCGGCGCGCATTGGCAAGCCGGTTTCCGATATCATTACCGGCGATGTGAATGTCACGGCTTCGGGCGTGAAGGAGGCGATGATCGGCAAGGACCGCATGTTCGTCTCCTATCTGCCGATCCGCCTGCGCGACCGGACGGATTGGTATGTCGCGGTGGCCATCGACGCCGACAAGGCGCTTCGCAGCGTGCGCGAGCTGCAATACATCGCCATGGCGGCCTCGCTCGTGGCGGCACTCGTCATGGTCGCAGTGCTGCTGATGCTGTTGCGGCATACGGTGGCGCAGCCGATCCAGCGCATGACCGCCGCCATGGGCGATCTCGCCGCCGAGAAACTCGAGACCGCGGTGCCGGAACTCGGCCGCGCGGACGAGATCGGCGCGATGGCTGCGGCCGTCGAGGTCTTCAAGACCAATGCCTTGGAGCGCCGCGCTCTGGCGGAAGAGCGCAACCGCGAATTCGCGCAGCGCGAGCAGCGCCTCGACACCATGAACCGCCTGATCTCCGAATTCGAGCAGGGGCTGACACGGTCGATTTCAGCCGTATCCGGCTCGGCCGGAACGCTGGCGGAAACGGCGCGGACGCTCAATGCCACGGCGGAGGAGAGCACGCTCAACGCAACGACAGTCGCTGCGGCTGCCGAGCAGGCGGCAGCCAATGTCCAGAGCGTGGCCCATGCTTCGGATACGCTGGCCGAGGCGATCGACCGCATCACGCAGATGGTCACCGCGTCTCGCCAAGTTACCGAACGCGCGACCACCGCTGCGGCGGATACGGACGGGATGGTGCAGAGCCTTGCCGAGACAACCGGCAGCATCAGCCAGATCGTCGGCCTTATCAATTCGATCGCCGACCAGACCAATCTGCTGGCCCTTAACGCGACAATCGAGGCCGCCCGCGCCGGGGATGCCGGACGCGGCTTCGCCGTGGTCGCCACCGAGGTGAAATCCCTCGCCTCCCAGACTGCGAAGGCGACCGAGGAGATCGCCGCGCAGATCGCCGAGATGCGCACGGCATCGGATTCCGCTGTGGAAGCCATTCGCAGCATCGCGACCATCATCGGCGAACTCGGGTCGATTTCGACCCAGATCTCGACCGCCGTGGAACTTCAGGGCGGTTCGACACGGGAGATCGCGGTCAATGTGGCTGAAGCCGCCAAGGGCACCGACGATGTCTCGGTCAATGTGATGAGCGTGATGCAGGGCGCCGCCACCACGCGCGACAATGCCGCCAAAGTGCGTGGCTCAGCCGACGGGCTGCTCGGGGAGGCTGCTGCCTTGCGCGAGAATGTCGAGAGTTTCATCCGCCAGCTTCGCGCCGCCTAGTCAATCGTCGGACCGTGAAATCCGGCCGGCGGGTTGGCTGGAGGCATCATGTGCAAGACGACTGTCTTCCGGCGCCTCCGCGCGCTCGTTCAGCCCGTAATCGCGGATGACCTCGGCCACCCGCAGCCGGTAATCCCGGAATACACCGCCTCGACCTCTGGCTTGCGTGGCGCGATGGGCATGGCCGTTGCGCCAGGCCCTGACGGCCTCCTCGTCGCGCCAGAAGGACAGCGAGAGGAGCTTGCCGGGCTCGGCCAGCGACTGGAACCGCTCGATCGTGAGGAAGCCGTCGATCTCGAACAGCTCGTCGCGCAAGGCGGCGGCGAGATCGAGATAGGTCCGGCGTTCGCCCGTCGCGGGCCAGACTTCGAAAATCACGGCGATCATGGCCGGATCAGCCGGGCATGGGGTTCAGAGACCTTCGCCAGGAAGATACGATCTTCCCGGCGGATGAACCCTTCCTTCCGCGCGAATTCAAAGGCTTCCCGGCCTGCCTCGCTGGCCTTCAGCCGGGCGCGATAAGCCTCGTAGGCCGCGAGGCTTTCCAGGGAATAGACGCCATAGGCGGTTGTGAGCGAACCCTCATGCGGGCCGAAATATCCGACGAGATCGGCCCCGCAGGCCGGGATCGCCTGTCCCCACATCCGGGCATAGGTGGCAAACTCAGCCTGCCGGAAGGGCTCGATATCATAGCGGATGAAGCAGGTTATCATCAGGGGCGCTCCGTGTTTCGGGAGCGCCTTGGTAGCGCTGTTCGCGACGTTGATGTTTTGGCGAAGAGTGAAGCATTGTTCCCCGCGAATGGGTTAGGATGTCCGCCATGAAGAATGGTCCTGACATCGCTGCGCTCGCGTCGCTGATCGGCGATCCCGCGAGGGCCAACATTCTTGCCGCACTCATGGGCGGCAAGGCGCTGACGGCCGGCGAATGCGCCGCGGAGGCCGGCATTTCAGCACCCGCCGCCTCCGGGCATCTGGCAAAGCTGCTCGATGCAGGGCTCCTGGTCGTCCTGGTGCAGGGCCGTCACCGCTACTACAACCTCGCCGGTCCCGATATTGCCGAGGCCGTTGAAACGCTGATGGGCCTCGCTGCGCGCGTTGGCCTCCGGCGGACACGTCCCGGCCCGCGGGAGGCCGCCATGCGGAAAGCGCGCTTCTGCTACGATCACCTCGCGGGGGATGCGGCAACGGCACTCTTCGCGCGGCTGGTCGATAACGGGATGCTCGTCGCGCAAGCCGATGGCCTCGGCCTCTCGCCCGGCGGGCGCTTGCGCTTTCTGGCGGAAGGGATCGACATCGCCGCGCTCGAGGCAAAGCCGCGTCCGCTTTGCCGTGCCTGCCTCGACTGGTCCGAACGCCGGCCGCATCTCGCCGGGAGCCTTGGCGCGGCCATCGCACGGCTGGCGATCGAACGCGGATGGTGCCGGCGCGAGGCGGCATCACGCGCCGTGCATGTCTCACCCGATGGTGAACGGGCGCTGCTGGCGCTGGCAGAGCCGGCAAGCGACAGAACACCCGATGCCGGCGGGCAGGACGCAGATCAGTCGAAACACCCGGCCAGGCGAGCATGAATTCGCGTGGCAACGAAGCACAATGTTGCCCGCTCTGCCCTTTGGTTCAACCGGACCGGGCGCGGATTCCGACAGAGGCATGTCTCACCAAAGGGGGCGACGAAACGGTAGGATACCGGGTTACCGGCCTTTGAATGCATGCTTGAGCATGAACGAACAACCGCATCGGGGCCCTTTTCCTGATCCAGATCGAACAGGGCGCTTCCCGGGATGTTCACTGTCCCGGAAAGCGCCCATGCAAGTCCTGACGGAGTCGGACGCAACCGCTGGTCAGGGGAGGCTGGCGTCCCTCAATTGGCAGTATAGACGAGTTCGCGTTCGGCACGCGGCGGCAGGAAGGCGCGCGAGAAGATCTCGTCGGGCTTCGGGGTGCGCGTCAGGCCATAGCCTTCCACCACGATATCGATGGCGAGGGCCATGCGATCATCCTTGATGTCGCCAATGCCGATTTCCTTCATTTCCGGGGAAACGATGAGAGTGGTGAAGGAGTATTGCAGACGGCGCTTCTCGATCGCCTCGTTGACGAGGTTGTCGAAATTCATCACGGCTTTCATGGCGACATTCTGGTCCCTTGCGATCTCGATCATCGCCTTGTTGGTGGCGCGGACGAGGCCGGCAACCGCCTTGGGGTTGTCCTTGAGCAGCTTCTGCGAAACCATCAGCCCGTTGGAATAGAGATCGAGGCCGAAATCGCTGAAGGTCAGCCAGTTGAAGTCCTTGTCCGGGTCCTGGCGGTTCAGCAGCAGGTTGAAATAGCCGGTGATGTTGAAGACGAGCGCGCCGTCGATATCCCCCTTGATCAGCAACGGCTCCTGCAGATTGGGCGCCATGTTGGAGATCGAGATCTTGCTGACATCAACATTGTTCTTGCGGGCGAAAACCTGCAGCAGGCGCGTGGTCGGTGTGCCCTGCGCCCCGCCGAGCTTCTTGCCTTCAAGGTCCGATGGCTTGGTGATCCCTGCCGACTTCTTCGAGGAAATCGCGAAGGGCGGCCGGTTCCAGAGCATATAGACCATGACCGGCGCTTCGCCGGGCTTGGCGGCGGCGTTCTGGATGATGGCATTCACATCGCCGAAGCCGGCATCATAGGCGCCGCCCATGATGCGGGTGACCGTCGCGCCGGAGCCTTCGCCCTGGTCAATCACCACATTCAGCCCCTCGGCCTTGAAGTAGCCCTTGTCGCGGGCAACGAAGAAGGCAGCATCCGACCCTTGCGTCTTCCAGCCAAGGGTGAAGCGAATGGTGGTGTCCTGCGCGGTTGCGGGATGGGTCAGGGCCAGGCCGGCAACGAGCAGGGCGGACAACGTTTTCATCATGGTCGGGGAACCTCCGGAGATGGGATGGATCAGGCGGCGGCGAAATCATTCTTCCGGTTGGCCCAGCCGGTGACCCGGCTTTCGATCAACGAGAAGACGACATAGAGGGCGACGCCCATCCCCGCGAGGATGAACAGCCCGGCGAAAACCATCGGGACGTTGAAGTTGGACGATGCCGTCATCATCACGTTGCCGATGCCGCGGTTCGACGCGACTGTCTCTGAAAGGACAGTGCCGACAAAGGCATAGGTGACGGCGACTTTGAGCGACGCGAAGAAGAAGGGCATTGTCCGGGGCAGCCCGACATTCCAGAGGATGTCCAGCTTGCTGGCGCCCAGCGCCTTCAGGACATCCTCCAGTTCCGGCTCGGTCGTGGCGAGCCCGGTCGCGATGTTCACGACGATCGGGAAGAAACAGATCGACAAGGCCGTCAGCACGGCCGGCACCGTACCCGAGCCGAACCAGAGCACGAAGATCGGTACCACCGCGACCTTGGGAATGGATGAAAAGCCGATCAGCAACGGATAGGCCGTTTCATAGGCGGTCCGCGACACCCCGATCACGGCGCCCAGCACCACACCGAGAGCCACGCCGAGCGCGAAGCCGATCATCGTCGTCATCAAGGTCTGGAGAATATGCGGCCAGAGGATCGGCATCCGCTGGAACATGGTCGTGAAGACCTGGCTCGGTCGGGGCAAAATCAGATCCGACATGCCGGAGACGAGGCATGCCACTTCCCATCCGACGAAGAACAGCACGATGAGCCCGAAGGACCGGGCTCTCTGGCGATTGAAGATCTTCCTCATGGGGGGTCTTCCGAAGCTGTGGCGCCGCCGCGGGCCTCGACGATCAGGCTGCGCAGGCGCTGGTTGAGCGCCACGAAATCCGGCTCGAAGGTCATGGCGATCGTGCGCGGTCGCGCGAAGGGGACAGGCGCATCGTCGACAATGCGGCCGGGCCGCGCGCTCATCACGCAGATGCGGGTGCCGAGGAAGGCGGCCTCGCGCAAATCATGGGTGACCAGCAGGACCGTTGGCCGATGGGCAAGCCACATCTTCTGCATGATCGCCCAGAGTTCCTCGCGCGTGAACTGGTCCAGTGCGCCGAAGGGCTCATCCAGCATCAGCATGCGCGGCTCGTGGATCAGCGCGCGGCAGAGATTGGCACGCTGGAGCATGCCGCCGGACAATTGCCACGGGAACTTGCCGGCGAAACCCTTCAGCCCGACCTGCGCCAGCAGGTCATGGGCCTTGTCCCGGAAGGCGCCACGCTTCTCCTTCCGGAACTGCGACCGGAACGGCTCGACAATCTTGAGCGGCAGCATGATGTTCTGCTCGATCGTCAGCCAGGGCAGCATGGTCGGGTTCTGGAACGCCATCCCGATCCGCAGCGCCCGCGCGGCCACCTCGCGCCCGCCAAGGATAACCACACCCTCCGTTGGCTGGATCAGCCCGCCGACCAGCCGCAGGATGGTCGACTTGCCACAGCCGGAGGGGCCGACCAGCGCGAGGAATTCCCCCTCATGGATGCGAAGGTTTGTCTCTGCCAGCGCGGCAACGCTGTCGCCGGCCTGGCCGAATGTCACCGAAACCTTCGATAACTCGACAGCGGGGACAGTCCGGCCGGCCAAAGGCTCCATCAGGTCCCCGGCGGGCAGCACAGCAGAAGGGGCCATCGAGGCAATCATTGTCATGCTCAAACTGCATGCAATCGGAATGCCAATCTGTATTCCTTCGGATGCACGATAGCGACAGAGCGAAGCATGGATTGCATGCGCTGCCCGGAGGAGAGTATGACGGGGCAAACAGAGGCATAGCACCGTCATGGCACCGACCAGGACCAGCAAGCCGGACAAGGCGGCCATCATCTGCCAGGCCCTGCGGCGCGCGATCATCGAACAGGCGCTGAAACCCGGGACAAAGCTGCCGGAAGACGCTCTGGGCGAACGTTTCGGCGCCAGCCGCACCATCGCCCGGCATGCCCTCGGCCAGTTGGCTGCCGAAGGGTTGGTCGAACTCCGGCGCAACCGGATTGCCGTGGTCGCCACGCCGAGCTGGCAGGAGGCGCGGGATACGTTCGATATCCGCATGGAGCTGGAACGGCTGGTTGTCCGCCAGCTCGCAGGACAGCTCGATGCCGGCCAGATCGCGCGGCTTCGTGCGCATGTCGACGCGGAGGAGGGCGCGCGCGGCGGTCCGGATACGGTGTCGATCCGCCTCGCGACCGAATTCCACATCCTTCTCGCGGAGATGACGGAGAGCCCGATCCTGATCCGCTATGTCAGCGAAATCTCGTATCGCTGCTGCCTGATCCTCGCCACATTCAGCCGGCCCCATTCATCGGATTGTGCAGTTTCCGAGCATCGTGCCCTGATCGATGCGCTGGAGGCCGGGCGGGTCGACGAGGTCATGAACCTGATGCACCACCATCTCGAAGCTGTTGCGGACAGGGCGCTGGTGGCGCCCGCCAAGCCGAGAGGGCGGGACATCATGGATATCCTCGCACCCTATGCGGAGCCTGCTCCGGTTGCGCCGGCAGGCCAGCCGCGCGTGCGCGCCATCATGCGGTGATTTCCATCCTGACGAGAATGCGCTCGGCGCTGTCGTTCCAGACATCCATCTTCACGATCTGGCCCTCGCGCACCACGAAGCGATCGACATAGCGGTTGCCTTCGAAAGCTGTGCCGTCGTGCCATTCGCCATAGAGCGTTCCGAGGCTGTAGACGATGGTTTCCTCTTCGCCCGGGCAGACATCGAAACGCTCCATCCGCTTCTTGACCCAGCGATAGCGCATGGCATTGAAGCCGGCAGGCTCGCGCGGATGCGAAAATTCGCGGCCACCGGTGAAGGTGATGATGGTGTCCGGGCGCATGAACATCGCCGCTCTCTCCGGATCGGGAACCATCGACGCCTCGAGATAGGCGCGGACGATCTCCGCAGGGTCGGTTTGGGTGAGGGGCGCAGCGAGCGAGGGGACGGCCATGGGAATCTCCTGTGAATCGACACTACGCGGCATGCAAAATGCATGCAATTCGTGCAAGATCCTGATCCAAATTGCATACAGATAAAGCACCCGATGTCATCGATCGATCAACTTTTCCGCCAGGCTACCCTCCCTGACCACGCCGAGCCCATGGATATCGCGGTATCCCGGGGGCGCATCATGGCCATCGAGCGCTGGATCGTGGCGGATGCCCCTGTTGTCGACCTTCAGGGGCGCGCGGTCCTTCCGGGCTTTGTCGATACCCATATCCATCTCGACAAGGCGTGCCTGCTGGGGCGGTGCGCGCATATCCATGGTGGGCTCGATGTCGCGATCCGGGCTGTCAGCCAGATGAAGCGCGAATTTACCGTCGAGGATGTCTATGCCCGTGGCGCCAAAGTGCTGGAAAAGGCCATCCAGCATGGCACGACGCGCATGCGGACCCATGTCGAGGTCGATCCAAGGGCCGGCCTGCGGAGCTTCGAAGCTGTCCAGGCCCTGAAGCGCGACTATGCCTGGGCGATTGACCTTTCGATCTGCGTTTTCCCCCAGGAGGGGCTGACCAACGATCCCGGAGCAGAGGAGCTTCTGGTCGAGGCCCTGCAGAATGGCGCGGATTCCCTTGGGGGCTGCCCCTATACAGACAGGGATCCCGACGCGCAGATGACGCGCCTGTTCGATCTCGCCCGGCGCTTCGATGTCGATCTGGACTTCCACCTCGATTTCGATCTCGATCCGAGCTGGATGCATCTGCCGACGATCTGTCGCCTGACCGAACGGCAGGGCTGGCAGGGGCGTGTCGCCGTTGGGCATGTGACGAAGCTGTCAGTGATGCCGGAGGCCGAACGGCAGGCGATCGCGAAGCGGATGGCGGATTGTGGGGTGGCGCTCACGGTGCTGCCGGCCACGGATCTCTATCTGGCCCGCCAGACGGGAGCACATGCGCCACCGCGCGGCCTTGTGCCAGCCCATGCGCTGCTCGATACGGGAGTGGTTTGCTCGGTTGCGACAAACAATGTGCTCAACCCGTTCACGCCGTTCGGCGATGTCTCGCTTCTGCGGATGGCCAATTTCTACGCCCATGTCGCGCAGGTGCCGCCCGCAGAGTTCGGGCGCTGCATCGATATGGTGACGACCTTGCCGGCCCGGTTGATGAATCTCGCCGATTACGGGGTTGAAGTCGGCAATCCGGCGGATCTTGTTGTGCTCGATGCGCCGGACGTGACAACCGCTCTGGCCGAGATTGCTCCTGCATTGATGGGATTCCGGCAGGGACGGGTGACCTTCGAGCGCGAAAGACCGCGCCTGAACCGGCCGTCTTTGAGATAGGCGGGCCGGCTGCCGCCCTGTCCGGCGCCTGTCTTTCTTTTCGAAACGGAACGGAGTTCTTGCCCTTGCCGCCCATCGCCGGAATGCGATCGCGAGATTAGTTGGCTCGGATCGTGCTTGGCTTCAGGACCGACAGGGGAATTCAATGCTGAACACGCCGCGTGCCCGCCGGGGGATGGTTACCTCCCCCCATCATCTCGCTTCCGAAGCCGGCTTGCGCATCCTGCGCGAGGGCGGCAACGCGATCGAGGCGACGATCGCCATGGCTGCCACATTGGCAGTGGTCTATCCGCATATGACCGCGATTGGCGGCGACGGCTTCTGGCTTGTCGCGCAGCCGGGCAGGGCGCCGGTGGCCATCGATGCCTGCGGCGGTGCTGCAGCGGCGGCAACGCCTGAACGCTATGCCGCTGGCGGCCTCGATGCTGTGCCGTGGCGGGGTCCGATGGCCGCCAACACCGTGGCCGGCACGATTTCCGGCTGGGGCGAGGCCCATGCCATCTCGGGCGAATGGGGCGGCACGCTGCCGATGAGCCGCCTGGTGGAAGAGGCTGCGTGGCATGCCGAACATGGCTTTGCGGTAACGCGCAGCCAGCAGGAACTCACGGCAGCCAAGGCACCTGAACTCCTTGCATCGCCCGGTTTTGCTGGCACGTTCATGCCGGGGGGGGCTGCGCCGCGCGAAGGCAGCCTGATGGTCTTCCCGGCGCTTGCAGCGACGTTGAAGCGCATCGGGACCGAAGGGCCGGACAGTTTCTATCGGGGCGCCCTGGCACGCGACATCGCGGCCGATCTCGCCGCCGTGGGCGCGCCGGTTTCGGCGGAGGATCTCGCCCGCCACCGGGCGAGCCGGCGGGAGGCTCTTTCCGTGCCGGTCAAGGGGGCGTCACTGTTCAACTTTCCGCCGCCGACGCAGGGGCTTGCCTCGCTGATGATCCTCGCGCTTTTCGACCGGCTGGGCGTGATGGAGGCCGAGGGCTTCGACCATATCCATGGCCTTGTCGAGGCGACGAAGCAGGCCTTCCTTGTGCGCGACCGCATTATCGGCGATCCCGGATCGATGACCGAAGATCCGGCTCATTGGCTTCAGCCGGAACAGCTGGACGCGCTGGCCGCCCGGATCGACCGCCAGCGGGCCCTCGCCTGGCCGCGCCCCTCCGAGGCCGGCGATACGGTCTGGCTCGGCGCCATCGACGGCCAGGGCAACGCTGCAAGCTTCATCCAGAGCATCTATTTCGAATTCGGCTCGGGCTGCGTCATGCCGCAGACCGGCTTCGTCTGGCAGAATCGCGGCGCCAGCTTCCTGCTGAAAGGCGATGGTCCGCGCCGGATCGGCCCCGGAAAGAAGCCCTTCCACACGCTCAACCCGGCCATGGCGCGTTTCGATGACGGCCGGCTCATGGTTTATGGCACGATGGGCGGTGAGGGCCAGCCGCAGACACAGAGCGCCCTGTTCTCGCGCTACGCGATGTTCGGACAGGGCCTGCAGGCCGCGATCACCGCGCCGCGCTGGCTGCTGGGCAAGACCTGGGGCGAGAATTCGGTGACGCTGAAACTGGAAAGCCGGTTCGACCCGGATCTCGTGGCACAGCTCCGCGCTGCCGGCCACGATATCGAAGTGCTGGAGCCCTTCACCAGCACGATGGGCCATGCCGGCGCGATTGTCCGCCACCCGGATGGCGTGCTGGAAGGCGCGACCGATCCACGCAGCGATGGCGCAGCATCGGGGTTCTAGCCACCGGTTGTGCTGCCTGTCCTTCGGCTTTTGGCGCGGTTTGCCGCTTTTTTCAGACGTCCACGTCGAGGGAGAGGCGTCGGTATCGAGATCTGCACGGCGGGTCGTGTATTGCCTTGCCCAATGCCCGGCCCCAATCGACAGGGCTGGCAGCGGAAAGACAGTTCGACCGCCTGTGCCTCCGAAAGCCCGATCTGGTGTCTGCCAACCAGCGGTCGAGATGGCCCCTTGGCTTTCGTCGACATGGCGGGCTAGCTTGGGTATTCGGTGAGGATGCAGAGGAGGGGCGGCCAGGCATGTCCGGAGAACATGACCACGATCATGATGATCACCACCATCATGGCCATCACCACCATCACCATGACCATGGCTCGGAACTGACTCCGCTCGAACTGCGCGTCCGCGCGCTGGAATCACTGCTGGTCGAGAAAGGCTATGTTGATCCTTCCGCGCTCGACGCCATCGTCGAAACCTATGAAACCCGCGTCGGCCCCCGCAACGGCGCGCGGGTTGTCGCGAAAGCCTGGTCCGATCCGGATTATCGCGCGCGCCTCTTGGCCGATGGCACGGCGGCGATTGCCGAACTCGGCTATTCCGGCCGGGGCGGGGAGCATATGGTCGTGAAGGCAAACACGCCGGACGACCATCACATGATCGTCTGTACCTTGTGTTCCTGCTATCCGTGGCCGGTCCTCGGCCTGCCGCCTGTCTGGTACAAGTCGGCACCGTATCGCTCGCGGGCGGTGATCGATCCGCGCGGCGTTCTCTCGGAATTCGGGGTGAGCCTGCCGGAAGCCACGCGGATCCATGTCTGGGATTCCAATTCCGAACTGCGCTACATCGTGCTGCCGATGCGCCCGGAGGGCACGGAAGGCTGGACCGAGGAGCAACTCGCCGGGCTGGTCACGCGGGACAGCATGATCGGCACCGGCCTGCCGCTCCCGCCGGGGCGCCGCGCATGAATGGCGTGCATGATCTTGGCGGGATGGCCGGCTTCGGTGCAGTGAACCCGGAATGTGACGAGCCGGTTTTCCATGGCGACTGGGAAAAGCGCGTGCTCGCGATGAGCGTCGCCATGGGGGCGACCGGAGCCTGGAACATCGACATGTCCCGGTTCGCGCGGGAAGACCGCCCGCCCGGTGAATATCTCTCGCTGAGCTACTACGAGATCTGGCTCGCGGGTCTCGAGCGCCTTCTGGTCGAAAAAGGGCTGGCGTCGCTGGATGAGGCGCATTCCGGGCAGCTTTCCCAACCGGGGATGCTCCTGCCACGCAAGCTGGCGGCAGATGACGTTGCCCCTGTCCTGCTCCGTGGCGCGCCCGCTGACAGGCCTGTCGCCGTTGCACCTCGTTTCGCCCCCGGCGACCGGGTGATCACCAGTCTCGCCAATCCTGCGGGGCATACGCGCCTGCCGCGTTACGCGCGCGGGCGGACCGGCACCGTGACCGATCACCACGGCGCGCATGTCTTCCCGGATGTCCGTGCCCATGGCGGCGAGGATGGCGCCATGCACATGTATACGGTCACCTTCGAGGCCGGTGATCTCTGGGGGAAGACGACGTCTGCCACCACGGTCTCGCTGAATTGCTGGGAGAGCTATCTGGAGCCCGCACCATGACGACCGCCAGATCATTTCCTCCAAAGGACGAGCCGGTCTTTTCCGCGCCCTGGCAAGCCCAGGCGTTTGCCATGACGCTGGCGCTCCACGAGCGTGGTGCCTTCACCTGGGACGAATGGGCCACCCGCCTCGGCGCGACCATCGCCGAAGCCGGTCCCGCCGATGATGGCTCGCGCTATTACGAGCATTGGCTCGCCACATTGGAAACACTCGTTGCCGAAAAGGGCGTCGCGTCCCGGGTCGAACTCGACGACCGACGCGACGCATGGGACCGCGCCGCACGCGCAACGCCGCATGGCGAACCGATCGAGCTCGGGCGCGAGGCAAGAGACCACGGCGAGGCCTGATCTTCTTGAGCCGGGCATGAATTCACGCTTTGGCTTGCAAGTTGCGTCCTAGCGGCTCCGGCGCCGGCTGGAGAAGACGCATCCGACGATCAAGGCGGCGCCAAGCAGGGTTGTCCCCCAGACAACAATCTGGGGCCCGGCAGAACTGGCGAAGCAGCCATTGAGGTGGACATAATCCATGATCCAGCAATGACGGGGCGGGCTGGCATAGCTGACCGTGCGCGCCATCATGCCGTTGAAGAACAGGAACATGCCGGCCCCGAGGAAAAGCCACTTCATCCCGTCGCCTCGTCTTCCCGCATGGCGCACCGACCCCAGTAAGGTAG
This sequence comes from Beijerinckiaceae bacterium, assembly GCA_027533425.1. Taxonomy (GTDB): domain Bacteria; phylum Pseudomonadota; class Alphaproteobacteria; order Rhizobiales; family Beijerinckiaceae; genus Rhabdaerophilum. The sequence goes on from JAPZUD010000001.1 coordinate 195,377, forward strand.
GATGCAGTTTGTTCACCGTCAATCGACCGGTCTGCCTGTTCGCAAGGCCAACGGCAGTCTGGGGCTGTTCAATCCAGATCACGGGGCGCATCGGGAAAATAATTTCAGAAATTGCCAAGCTCTGGAAACTGGCCGCGATAAATTGTCGAAAATCGACGTCAAATAAGGATCTTCGGTCAAAAATGTAAATACGCTTGCCACGGTCTTGAAAAGTCTGTAGGAGCAATCATCGATATTTGCTCGGCCGGTCTTTGTTTTCTGCCGCTTCGGCGCGCTTCCGACGAACTCCTCCCTTTCGAAAATCGCTGCCCCGACACACATTCGTGTGAGCGGATCTCTATTGCCAACAAGGAGGGTTTCCAATGACCACCGGCACAGTGAAATGGTTCAATGCCACCAAGGGTTTCGGCTTCATCCAGCCGGATGATGGCGGCGCTGACGTGTTCGTCCATATTTCGGCGGTTGAACGCGCCGGCATGCATGGCCTCAACGAAGGCCAGAAGATTGCCTTTGAAACCATGCGTGACAATCGTTCGGGCAAGCTGGCGGCCGACCGCCTCGCCGCTGCGTAACGATTTCGTCCCTGCCAGCGACCTCGTGTGGCTGGATCGGGTACACACGAACGTAAAGGCCGGGCATCAGCCCGGCCTTTTTTGCTTGCCGCCGCTCGTGTCCTGATCAGGCCTGTACCCTCAACTCCCCGGGCCTTGCCGGATCCGGGGCGAAGGGTCCCTGCGGCGTTTTGACCGTACCCATTCGATTGACGCAACTCAGGTCATGCATTCAACTTCTTCCTTGGAACGATGACCCTTGGCAAACAGGGGCGCTTCATGGGTGGGGGATGCGTCCATGGTCATGCCTCCGTTTATCGCGGCAGAACTGCTGTCGGAAATTGATGTGCCGTCGACGCATGAGCGACTGGCCTCGCTCATCCACACCAACATCGTGCCGCGCCTGATCGAGCGGCATTCCCGCCCTGCCGGAGGGAAGCCCGATCCTCACCGGAATCCGTCTGTCGGCGACATCGCAAACCTGGCGCGCCTTGTCCTGGATCCGAACATCCAGCTTTCGTCGGATTTCATCCGCAAGCTCGAACAGGCTGGCCATTCCGTCGAAGACCTGTTCGTCACCTTGCTCGAGCCCGCCGCGCGGTGCCTCGGAACCATGTGGGACAATGACGAATGCAGCTTCGTCGACGTGACCTACGGTGTGGCGCGGTTGCAGCAATTGCTCGCCTTGGGCAGCCATTCCCATTCGGTTCCCGAGTTCAGCCAGAAGCGAAGCGTGTTCATGGTCACGCTGGCCGATGAGAAGCATTCGCTGGGGATCACGATGGTTGAAACCTTCCTCCACGCCGGCGGATGGGCTGTTACTCCGCTCCATCGCGCGTCGATCGACCAGGTGGTGACGATGGTTTCCCATGAATGGTTCGCGGTTGCCGGCCTCACTGTCGGCTCGACCGGCCACCTTCCCCAGCTGGTTTCGGCGATCCGCGCGATCCGGGCGCAATCCTGCAATCCTGCCATAGGCATCATGGTCGGCGGTCCGCCGTTCTCGGACCATCCCGAACGCGTGGCAGAGGTCGGCGCCGATGCCACGGCCGTCAATGCGCCAGCGGCTGTCCTCGTGGCGCAACGGCTCTTCGATATTGGCGCCGCCCGCAACTGGCAGGCGCAAGCTGCTGAGGCCGTCCACCCGATGCAACCGGCATGATGCTGCGCCCCGAGTTGGGCGCAAACGCGAAAGCCTTGAACAGGGGTTCGGCATTGATCTCGCGGAGGGCAAGGCCGCCGGCCCGGTGCTGCCGCCGATTTCGACCACTGCGTCACGTCCGAACGGAGGCGAGGTCGGTCATAACGGGCATTCGAAAACGGTGACTGGAAGAGCGGTCAAGCCGCTTGACGCAGCACAGTTCAGCCCGCATCGGGAAGGGATGAGCGCGCCTTCGACCATTCTCGTCGTTATCGATGCCGATGCCTGCCCGGTCAAGGATGAGGCCTACAAGGTTGCCGGCCGCCATGGCGTGAAGACCATCGTGGTCTCGAACAGCTATATGCAACTCCCGCGTGATCCACTCATCGAGCGGGTGGTGGTGGGCGCGGGGCTCGATGTCGCCGACGACTATATCGCCGAGCGAGCCCGGCGCGGCATTGTCGTGATCACGGCCGATATTCCGCTTGCGGCACGCTGCATCAAGGCCGGAGCGGATGTCATTGCGCCCAATGGCCGCGCCCATACCGAGCAATCAATCGGGATGGTGCTGGCAACGCGCAACCTGATGATGACTTGCGCTCTGCCGGGCAAATCACCGGTGGTCCGCGTGCCTTCGCGAAGCAGGATCGCTCGAACTTCCTGTCCGCTCTTGATCTGGCGATCGTGCGGCTGAAGCGGGCCGGCCTGAAGCCCGAGGCCTGAGCCGGGGCGCGACAAGGGGAAAAGCGGCCTGTTCAAGGGGCAGGGCGTCTGGCCAGGAATCGGGCAACGTCTGTGGAACGGGACATGCGGGATTGTCCGGCCGGCTTCGCAGGGATACCTCCCGGAGGGCACAAATTCAGTCTTGAATATATATAAAAAATGGAATATGTAGGATCTGTTGAATGACACCAGAGGAGAATTCCATGCAGGTCGAAAACGCAGTGATGGCCTTTGCCGGCCTGATGATCATGGCTTCGGTTGCGCTGGCCCATTTCGTCTCCCCCTGGTTCCTGTTGCTGACGGTGTTCGTTGGCGCCAATCTGTTCCAGACGGCCTTTACCGGCTTCTGCCCGGCGGCAATCATCCTGAAGAAACTGGGGCTCAAGGCCGGCAGCGTCTTCCGCTGAACAAGGATCACGTACACATGCCGGTCGGTCGTCTCCTCCTCCAGGCCTCGCTGTTCTGCCTCGCTGTGGCGCCCGCCATGGCGGCCGAGCTGGAACTGGCGCCTCAGCGCATCACCGAAACAAAAGCGGTGGTCGGGCGGATCGAGGCGCGCGATATCATTCCGGCGCGCCCGCGCATCGGTGGCACCCTTGTGCGTCTGTCGGTCTCGGAGGGAGACCGCATCATCGAGGGTCAATCCATCGCAACCGTGATCGACGACAAGCTGGCGCTGCAATTGCGCGCGGCCGAGGCACGGATCCGGGCGCTTGGCTCCGAACAGGCCAATGTCCAGGCGGAGTATGAGCGGGCCCGCACGCTGCTGGAACGCGGTGCAGGCACGCAGCAGCGGGTCGATTCCCTGCGCACGCAGCAGGATGTGATCCGCAACCAGATCACAGCGGCAGAAGCCGACAAGGCCGTCATCATCCAGCAGGCCTCGGAGGGCGAGGTGCTCGCTCCCGTCGCCGGTCGGATTCTGAAAGTACCCGTGACGCGTGGCGCCGTCGTGATGCCCGGCGAACAGGTCGCCCTGATCGCCGGCGGCGGGTTCTTCCTGCGGCTCGCCTTGCCTGAACGGCATGCCGCGCAATTGCGCGTTGGTGCCGCCGTGCCGATCACGCTCGAAGGCGGTACCCGCACCGAGGGCAAGCTGGTGAAGATTTTCCCGCAGATCGAGAACGGCCGCGTGATTGCGGATGTGGAACTCGCCAGTATCGGGGATTTCTTCGTCGGCGCGCGCGTTCTGGCGGATGTGCCCGTCGGCGAGCGCATGGCGCTTCTGGTGCCCAGAGCCGCGGTGAATACCCGCTCTGGCCTTGATTTCATTACCGTGAAGGGTCCGGATGGCCTGCGGCAGGTGCTGGTGGTTCTCGGGCAGGACATGCCCGGCAGCCGGGTTGAGGTGCTGACCGGCCTTCAGCCGGGCGACCGTGTGGTGTTGCCGTGAATCCTGCATCTCCGGGCCTTGCCGGCCTTCTCACCCGCGCCTTCATCGCGTCGCCGCTGACGCCGCTTTTCCTGGTGGCGGCCCTGGCGCTCGGGCTTGTGGCGCTCGGCGCCCTTCCGCGCGAGGAGGAGCCGCAGATCTCCGTGCCGATGGTGGATATCCACCTGCGCGCCGAAGGGCTTTCCGCTGAAGATGCTGTGAAGCTCGTGACAGAGCCGCTCGAAACCATCGTGAAGTCGATCGCGGGGGTGGAGCATGTCTACAGCCAGACCCGCGACAATGGCGCGATGGTCACGGCCCGCTTTCTCGTCGGAACGCCGTCAGATGCCGCAATCCTTCGGGTGCACGAGAAGATCCGCGCCAATATGGACCGGATCCCCGTTGGCATCCCTGAACCGCTGGTTGTCGGGCGCGGCATCGATGATGTGGCCATCGTGGTCCTCACGCTTGCGCCCAAGCCGGAAGCCGCGCATCGCTGGACACCCAATGACCTCTCGCGTGTCATGCGCGAGATGCGCGTGGAAATCGCCCGTGTCGAGAATGTCGGGCTCACCTATCTCGTGGGCGAACAGCCCGAGGAGATCCGCATCGCGCCGGATCCGGAGCGGCTGGCGAAAGCAGGCCTCACCTTGCAAGCTCTGGCGGCAAAGATCGAAGGCGCGAACCGCGCCTTTCCTGCCGGGCAGATCCGCGAAAAGGGCCAGCAGATCGCACTCATGGCCGGACAGACCCTCGCTTCGATCGAGGAGATCGGCAACCTCACCATCACCACCCGCGATGGCCGCCCGGTCTACTTGCGCGATGTCGCCGACGTTTCACTTGCGACCGACACGAAGGAAGCGCGTGTGGCGCATCTCGCCCGGAAGGCCGATGGCAGCTTCGAGCGCGCGCCGGCGGTTTCACTCGCCATTGCGAAGCGTGCGGGTGCCAATGCGGTGACAATCGCCCATGCGGTGATTGATGCTGCCGAAAAGCTGAAAGGCAACGTCATTCCGGCTGAACTCGCGCTGCACATCACGCGGGATTACGGCGAAACGGCCAAGGAAAAGGCGGATGAGCTGCTCTTCCACCTCGGGCTTGCAACGCTCTCCATTGTCGCGCTCGTCTGGTTCGCCATTGGTCGGCGCGAGGCCATGGTGGTGGCGATTGTCATTCCCGTCACGATCCTGCTGACGCTCTTCGCCGCCTGGATCATGGGCTACACGCTCAACCGCGTGAGCCTGTTCGCGCTGATCTTCTCCATCGGCATTCTGGTCGATGACGCGATTGTCGTGATCGAGAACATCGCGCGCCATTGGGCGATGGGGGATGGCCGCTCCCGCGCGGAAGCGGCGGTGGATGCCGTGGCGGAGGTGGGCAATCCCACGATTGTGGCCACGCTCACCGTGGTCGCGGCGCTGTTGCCGATGTTGTTCGTGTCCGGCCTGATGGGTCCGTATATGAGCCCCATTCCGGCCAATGCGTCGGCAGCGATGATCTTCTCGTTCTTTGTCGCGGTAATGGTCACGCCCTGGCTGATGATGAAGCTCGGGGCTTCGCATCATGCGCCTGCTGCCGAGGGCCATGCGGAAGGTGGCCGGCTTGGCGCACTCTATACCGCGATGGCCGCGCCCATTCTGGCGACAAGGCGCAAGGCGTGGGTCTTCCTGCTGATGGTGGGTGTGGCAACCCTGGGTTCGCTGGCCCTGTTCTATACCCAGCACGTCACCGTGAAGCTGCTCCCCTTCGACGACAAGCCTGAACTCGCCGTGCAACTCGATCTGCCGCGTGGCGCTTCCGTAGAGGAAACCGACCGGGTTCTGATGCGCATCGCCGAGGCCATCCGGCCCGTCGCCGAGGTGGAGAGCCTGCAAAGCCATGCCGGTACCGCCGCACCCTTCAACTTCAACGGCCTCGTCCGCCATTCCTACCTGCGCACCGAGCCGCAGATGGGCGATCTGCAGGTGAACCTGAAGCCAAAGACGCAGCGCAACCGCGCGAGCCATGCCATTGCGCTGGAATTGCGCCAGCGCATCGTACAGGCTGGACTGCCCGAGGGCGCGCGGGTGAAGGTTGTCGAGCCCCCGCCCGGACCGCCGGTTCTCGCCACGCTTCTGGCGGAAATCTACGGCCCCGACCCTGAGACGCGCCGGGCGGTGGCCACGAAGCTGCGCGAAATCTTCCAGAGCGTGCCCTTCATTGTCGATATCGATGACAGCTTCGGCATCCGCGCCGAGCAGCGTCGCCTCGCCATCGCGGAGGACCAGCTCGAGTTCTTCAAGGTCGAGCAGCGCGACATCTACGAGACGATCCGCCTCTATTTCGGCGGGCAGGTCGTCGGGTATTCGCATCGCGGGCAGGGCCGGCAGCCCATCCCGATCCGCCTCGGGCTGGCCAAGGGCAATATGGTGCTGGATGAGCGTGCGCTCGCCATTCCCGTGCCGGCGAACCTCCTGCCCGGTGATCGCTCGACCGTGGAACTCGGCGATGTCACGCGCATCGTGAGCGAGAAGGCGTCTTTCCCGATCTTCCGGCGCAATGGCCGCCCTGCGGAGATGGTGACGGCGGAACTTGCCGGCAGTTTCGAGGCCCCGCTCTATGGCATCCTTGCCGTCCAGCGGGCGATTGACAGGGCCGATTGGGGCGCTTTGCCCAAACCGGTGATCCGCCTCAATGGCCAGCCGGATGACCTCTCCAAGCCCACATTGCTCTGGGAAGGCGAGTGGGAAGTCACCTGGGTGACCTTCCGCGACATGGGCGCGGCCTTCGCCGTGGCGTTGCTCGGCATCTATATTCTCGTTGTCGCCCAGTTCGGCTCCTTCAAGGTTCCGCTGGTGATCCTGACTCCGATTCCGCTCACCTTCATCGGCATTCTTTTCGGGCATTGGGCGTTTGGCGCGCCGTTCTCTGCCACATCGATGATCGGCTTCATCGCTCTGGCCGGGATCATCGTGCGCAATTCCATCCTGCTCGTGGATTTCATCCGCCATGCGCGGCGGCCCGAAGTGCCGCTGGTGGACACGTTGATCGAGGCCGGCGCGATCCGCTTCAAGCCGATCCTGCTCACGGCGCTCGCCGCGATGATCGGTGCGATCACCATCCTGACAGACCCGATCTTCCAGGGCCTTGCGATCTCGCTGCTCTTCGGGCTCGCCTCGTCGACCTTGCTGACTGTGCTGGTCATCCCGGCGATCTATCTCGTGCTGCGTGGACCGAGGGGCCGCTGAGGGGAGCTTCCACGGACAACCGCATGGCTGAACCCTGAAAGTCAGCCGAAGCGGCGGCCTAGCCGCGACGACGGCCGCTCTTTCAGGCCTTCAGGAAAACGTGCTTGTAGCCGAACAGCGCTGTCGACCCCCCGGTATGCAGGAAGACGATATCCTCGTCGGCGGCGAACTTGCCCTTCCGGATGGCGTCGATCATGCCGGCCATCGCCTTGCCGCTATAGACCGGGTCAAGCAGGATGCCCTCGGTCCTCGCCACCAGGGTCAGCGCTTCCACCATGCCGGGGGTTGGCTGGCCGTAGCCCGGGCCGACATAGCCATCATCCGCGAAAACCTGCTCGCGCTTGACGATCCCGGAATGCCCGAGATGGTCAGCCGTGCGGCAAGCGAGGTCGAACACCATCTCTTCCTGCTTCTGGCGCGGATGGCGAACGGAAACCCCGTAGACTGAGATCGGGCTCCGCATGGCCGCGAAGCCGGCCACGAGGCCCGCCTGGGTACCGGAACTTCCGGTTCCATGGACGAGGCGGCTCACATTGACCCCGATCTGGCTGGCCTGCGCCATCAACTCCATCGCGCAGGCAACATAGCCAAGGGCGCCGATCGGGTTCGAGCCGCCACCGGGAATGACATAGGGCTTGGCACCCTTTGCCTTGAACTCCTCGGCGGCTGCTGCACAGGCCGCCGCCACATCGCTGCCGCCGGGCACATAGCTCCGCGTGCACCCCAGGACTTCGTCGAGAAGGACGTTCCCGTTTTCCTCGTAATCGGCGTCGGTCTCTGTCACCCGGCGCTCGAGGACGGCATGGCATTTCATCCCGAACCGCGCTGCCGCAGCAGCCGTCATGCGCACGTGGTTCGATTGGACTGCCCCGGGCGTGATCAGCAGGTCGCTGCCCTTCGCGATGGCATCCGCCACGAGAAATTCGAGTTTGCGGGCCTTGTTGCCACCCTGTGCGAGGCCGGTGCAATCGTCACGCTTGATCCAGAGCCGAGGCCCGCCGATCGCCTGCCGCAACCGGTCAAGCGGCTCGAGCGGCGTCGGCGCATGCGAAAGGCTGACACGGGGAAATCGTTCGAGGAGCATGGGGAACCGCCCTGTTGCAAAGGAATTCCGGCAAGGCTAGCGCCGGGACCCTGCAGATTGAAATTCGAATTGCACAATGCTTATGCAGAAATTGCATGATCTTTAGGCAATTCGGTAACGGCGCGCCAGACATGCTCGACAATCGAGCGCTCGCGCTCGGCGCGCCGGTAGGCCTTGATCTCGACGGCGACACCATAATCGGCATGCCGCGCACAGGCGACAAGCCGACCCGTCGCCAGTTCCGCAAGGATGGCTGACCGGGGCAGCCAGGCCACCCCCTCGCCGGCGAGGGCCATGCCTTTCAGGGCTTCGACCAGCGAGCTTTCATAAGAAGGGCGGGCCCTCCGGCTGAGATCCCAGCTGTCCAGCGCGGAGCCGACCAGGCGGCCGAGATAGGAGTTGTTGGAATAGGCCAGGAGCGGGAACGGATCATCTGAAAGGGCGTCCGTCACATGGCGCGGGGCGCCGTCGCTGTCGGTGGCCGAGACCGGCATGACGGTGTCCGCGCCGATGCTCGCAGCCTCGAAACGCGACATGCCGAACATCGAGGGCGCTGCGCTGGTATTGTAGGCGAGAACAAGGTCACAGGCGCCTTCCATAAGGGCCTGGCCGCAATCGTGCAGGTCGGCGGCCATCATCTTCACATTGAGTTCGCCGGTCCCTTCGGCGTGGCGAAGGGCGGCGATCCATGCTGGCGCGAAATGGATGGCGAGGGTGTGTGTGGCGCAGATCCGGATCGTCCGCGCGTCTCGCTTCACCAGGCCACGGAATTCCGCCCGCTCCCGCTGCAGGATGCGCACGACATCGAGCGCGGTCTGGTAGAAGGAATGCCCCGCCGGGGTGAGCGTGGTCGGAAAGCGCGATCGGTCGATCAGGTCTGCGCCCAGCCAATGCTCAAGCGCGCGGATGCGGCGGCTGAAGGCGGATTGGCTGATGTTCCGCTCCTCGGCCGAGCGCGAGAAATTCCCGGTCGATGCGAGACTGATGAAGTCTTCCAGCCAGCCGATTTCCATGGGTCCCTCGCAGATTTCCGGAGTCGGGGCGTTTCGGGCGCCGACAGCCTTCATGCGCATCCTGCATAACGTATCGAAAATGAGCAATGGCAGGAATGCCGGACCTGCCGCTAGCTTGCAGGCTCAGGATGACTGTCCCGTTATCCAGACGGGCGTTCAGGTTCACCGGGAGGATTGTGATGCGCCTAGTCAGAAGTCTTGTTGTTGTCGCCGGACTCGGGTTGACCGCCCTGAGCCTTGCTGCCGTGCCGGCCCTCGCCCAGAAGCGCGGCGGCACCCTTGTCCAGATCACCCAGCCCGAGCCGCCGACGCTTGGCTCCTATGTCTCGACCGCCAATCCGGTCGGCCAGGTAGCGTCCAAGATCTATGACGGTCTCCTCGAATATGATTTCGACCTGAAGCCGCTGCCGAGCCTTGCCGAATCCTGGACGGTTGCCGAGGATGGCAAGACCGTCACCTTCAAGCTGCGTTCCGGCGTGAAGTTCCATGATGGCAAGCCCTTCACCAGCGCCGATGTCCAGTTCACCTTCATGGAAGTGCTGAAGAAGGTTCATCCGCGCGGCATCAATACCTTCGCCGAGGTCACAGCAGTCGAGACGCCGGATCCGCAGACCGCGATCTTCCGCCTCAACCGGCCGGCGCCCTACATGATGGCGGCACTCTCGGGCTATGAATCTCCCATCCTTCCGAAGCATGTCTTCAGTCAGGGTGATATCCGCACCCACCAGAACGCCAATTCGCCGGTCGGCACCGGCCCGTTCAAGTTCGTTGAATGGCGGCGTGGCGAGTTCGTCCGGCTGGATCGCAATGCGGATTACTGGAAGCCGGGCTTGCCCTATCTCGACCGGATTGTGGTGCGCTTCATCGGCGATACCGGCACCCGCGCGGCCGCACTCGAGAAGGGCGAGGCCCATATCGCCGGCTTCGGTGCCGTGCCCTACAACGATGTGAAGAAGCTCGAAAAGCTGCCGAATATCCAGATCGTCACCAGGGGCTACGAGATGCTCTCGCCCGTGGTCGAGCTGATGTTCAACACGAAGAAGGCGCCGTTTGACAATGTGAAGGTCCGGCAGGCGATCTCCTATGCGATCGACCGGAAATTCGTCATCGACAATATCTGGTTCGGCTTCGGCAAGCCAACCAACGGCCCGATCAGCTCGAACTTCGCGCCGACTGGCCTCTACAGCGCGGATGTCACCAATTACAACGTGCCGGACGGTGTCGAGCGCGCCAACAAGCTCCTCGACGAGGCCGGCTTCCCGCGGAAGGCCGACGGCATCCGCTTCGAGATCACGCATGACATCACGCCCTATGGCGAGGAATGGCGTCGCTTCGGCGAATATACCCAGCAGGCTCTGGCCCGGATCGGGATCAAGGCGAACCTCCGCTACGAGGATGTCGCGACCTGGCTGAAGCGCATCTACACCGACTACGACTACGACATGTCGTCGAACCATCTGTTCAACCTGGCAGACCCCGTTCTCGGTGTGCACAGGGCTTTCCATTCACGCTTCATCCGCCCCGGCACGGTGTTCGTGAACGGCGTTCGCTGGAGCACCCCGCATACCGATCAGCTGATGGATCAAGCGACGATCGAACCGGATGCGAAGAAGCGGGCAGCGCTCTACGCCGAGGTGCAGAAAATCGTCGTGGACCAGGCTCCTCTGGCCTGGACCCACGAAATCAGCTTCGCGACAGTTCTCGACAAACGCTACCGGGACGTGATCGTGAGCCCGCTCGGCCTGTTCTCGTCCTTTGACCGGGCCTGGCGCGAATAGGAGCCGTGAGGAACGGGGCGGCGTCCTTCCGGGCGCCGCCGGCTTGCGGGGAGGGACGACATGCGGGGACTGCGACTGATCCGCTTCATCATGACCAGGCTCCTGCAGGCGATCCCCGTCGTTCTCGGAGTCGTCGTGCTCAACTTCCTGCTTCTGCAGCTGGCCCCCGGTGATGCGGCCACCGTGCTGGCGGGCGAGGCTGGCGGTGCACCCCCCGAATATGTCGAGCAACTCCGGGCCCGCTTTGGCCTCGACAAGCCGGTCCTTGTCCAGCTCGGCCTCTACCTGAAGAACATCCTCCTGCTGGATCTCGGATTTTCGTTCCGGAACAATGCCCCGGTTCTCGGGCTGATCCTCGATCGCCTCTGGCCGACCCTTCTGCTTATGGGTGCAACACTTCTGGTATCGGTTGGCGGCGGCGTGATGCTGGGCGTGATCGCCGCCCTTGGCGTGCGGACCTGGCGCGACCACCTCATTTCCGTCGCTGCCGTGATCGCCTATGCCACCCCGCTCTTCTGGATCGGGCTGATGCTGATCCTTGTCTTTTCCATCCGTCTCGACTGGTTTCCGACGTCCGGCATGGAAGATGTCGTGGCCTTCCATGAAGGCTGGGCGCGGGTTGTCGACATCGCCCATCACCTTGTTCTGCCGACGATCACGCTTTCGCTGTTCTACCTGGCGCTCTATACGCGGCTGATGCGTGCAACGGTGCTGGAACAGCGCGGAGCGGAATATGCCACCACGGCGCGTGCCAAGGGCTTGACCGAACGGGCCATCACGTTGCGCCATGTGCTCAGAAATGCCCTCCTGCCGGTCATCACCATGGCGGGCGTGCAGGTCGGCGCGCTGCTGGGCGGTTCGGTCGTCGTCGAGACGGTCTTCGCCTGGCCGGGCCTTGGCCAGCTCGCCTACCAGTCGCTTTTTGCGCGCGATTTCAACCTGCTGCTGGGGATCTTCTTCCTGTCGGCATGCCTCGTGGTGATCGTGAACATCATCGTTGATGTGGTCTATGTCCTGCTTGACCCCCGGATCCGGGTCGGAGGCAAGACATGACCTCATCGTTCTGGATCCGCTTTCTCGGCAATCCGCGCGTGCTGCTGGGGCTCATCTGGCTTGCACTCGTCGTGATCGGCGCGCTGGCGGCACCGTTGATCGCGCCGCTCGATCCTTTCGCGATTTCCGGCAAGCCGTTCGTGCGGCCGATGGACGGCTTCCTGTTCGGTACGGATTCGCTGGGTCGGAGCGTCTGGTCGGGTCTTGTCCATGGCGCCCGGACCACGTTGCTGATCGCCATCATCGCCACCCTCGCGGCTGTGGCCTTCGGCGGCCTGCTCGGGGCCCTGTCGGGTTTCTATGGCGGGCGGACCGACAACCTGCTGATGCGGATCACGGAGTTCTTCCAGACCATCCCCTCCTTCATTTTCGCGATCCTCCTGGTCGCTGTTCTTTCCCCGTCGGCGACCAGTGTCGTCGTGGCGATCGCGACGGTCAGCTGGCCGCCGATTGCCCGCATCGTCCGTGCGGAGGTCATGTCACTCCGCTCGCGGGAATTCATCCAGGCTGCCGTCACGCTCGGCGAGCGTGATTTCGTGATCCTGTTCCGGCAGATCCTGCCCAATGCCCTCTCGCCGCTGATCGTCACCGGGTCGCTTCTCGTTGCGACGGCGATCCTGACCGAGTCGGCGCTGTCCTTCCTCGGTCTCGGAGCGCCGAATTTCATGAGCTGGGGCTTCATGATCGGGGCAGGGCGCAGCTTCCTGCGCGATGCCTGGTGGCTGGTCGCCATTCCGGGCATTGCCATCCTGCTGACGGTCCTCAGCATCAATCTGGTGGGCGAAGGCCTGAATGATGCTCTCAACCCGAGGTTGCGCACACCATGACCGGTTCCTCGACCAGGACATCTGCCGCCGGCAGCCTCGACCCCGTGCTGGAAATCCGCGACCTCTCGGTCGCCCTGCCGGCCTGGGCGGACAGGCGGCTGGCCGTAAACGCGGTGTCACTGACCGTCGGCCGAGGCGAAACCCTCTGTGTCGTCGGAGAATCCGGTTCCGGGAAATCCGTCATGGCACGGTCCATCCTCCGGCTGCTGCCGGAACCGCATCTTCGCATTGCCGGCGGGCAGATCCTGCTCGACGGGGAGGATCTCGCGCGGGCCGATGACCGGCGCATGCGCCAGATCCGGGGCGGCGAGATCTCCATGGTGTTCCAGGAGCCCATGGTTTCGCTCAACCCGCTCATGACCGTGGGCCGCCAGATCGACGAGATCCTCGAGGTCCATACCGGCTGGAGCAAGGCCGAGCGGCGGCGTCGGGTGATCGCGACCTTCGAGGATGTCCGGTTGCCCGAGCCCGAACTCATTGTCGGCGCCTACCCGCATGAGCTGTCGGGCGGCCAGCGCCAGCGCGTGATGATCGCGATGAGTCTCGTGCTCGAGCCGAAGCTGATCATCGCCGACGAGCCGACAACCGCACTGGATGTGACGACCGAAGCACAGGTCCTGACGCTGCTCAAGGAGTTGCAGGTCAAGCACGGGACGGCCCTTTTGTTCATCACCCATAATTTCGGGGTGGTCGCCGAAATCGCGGACCGCGTCGCCGTCATGCGGTCCGGGGAACTTGTTGAATACGGCTCGGCGAAGGACGTGCTCGAACATCCGCAGCACCCCTACACGAGGGCGCTGATCGATGCAGTGCCGAGCCTGGTGCCGCGCAAGCATCCCGAACCATCGTCGACGGCAGAGCCGATCCTGACCGTCCGGGCCCTCGAAAAGACCTATGGTCGCCCCTCCGCCGGCCCGAAATGGCTGGCCCGCATGATGCCGCGCCTTGCCCGCGGCCGGCGCAGCGCCGTGAAGGCGGTCAACAAGGTCGATCTCGACATCCGGCGCGGCAGCGCGGTGGCTTTGGTCGGCGAATCCGGATCCGGCAAATCCACGCTGGCGCGCTGCCTGATCGGCCTGGAGCAAGCGGATTCAGGATCTGCGTTGATTGCGGGAGACGAGATTGTCGGGCGGAGCCGCGCAGACTGGCGGCCACTGCGTTCACGCGTCCAGATGGTGTTCCAGGATCCGTTTGCCTCGCTCAATCCCCGGACGAAGGTTGGCGACATCATTGCCCGCGGGGCGATCCTCCAGGGTGTGAACCCGGCTGCGGCCATGGAGCAGGCCCGCAGGCTGCTGGACCTTGTCGGGCTGGATGCCAAGGCTGCGGAGCGATTCCCGCATGAGTTTTCCGGAGGGCAGCGCCAGCGCATCGGCATTGCCCGGGCTCTGGCGGTCAAGCCGGACATCCTCATCGCCGACGAGCCGGTCTCCGCGCTGGATGTGTCGGTCCAGAAGCAGGTGCTCGACCTTTTGGATGATCTCCGTCGGCAATTCGGGCTGACGATGCTGTTCATCACGCATGACCTGCGCGTGGCCGCTCATGTCTGCGAGGATATTGTCGTCCTGAAGAATGGCACGATCGTCGAGCGCGGCTTGACGGCGGACATTTTCGCCAATCCGCAGCACGATTACACCCGGACCCTCCTGGCCTCCGTGCCCGGCCGGGACTGGCAGAGGCGTGGCCTCCCGGATCAAATGGCGCCGACCGGCGAGTGACCCCCTCGCTGCGGATTCCCTGTGGCCCGACGGACGGCAGTAAAGCAGCCTTGCCGGGTCAGGCCGCGTGCAGGGTCTCGGCAAGGTCGAGAAGCGGTGCTTCCTGTCCAGCCCAGGACATCAGCTGCAACCCTGTCGGCAACCCGGCTGCCGTGCTTCCGTTCGGCAGGCTGATCCCGCAGAGGTCGAGGCAATTGCCGAACCGGGTATAGCGCGACATCGGGATCGCATTGTCATCGACTTCGCTCACCGGAAGGGCGGGAAGCGGCGTGCTTGGCATGGCAAACATGTCGAAATGCCCGGCTTGCTTCCGGAATTCGGAGATGGCCGTGTGCAAGGCAGCCTTGACGGCCGCATAGGCCACATCGTCGGTTTTCCCGCCTGCCAACAGGCGCTGGCGGACAAACGGATCAAGCGGAGACTGGCTGTCCTCGAGGACGGGCTGATGGTGCCGGTAGCCTTCATAGGCAGCAATCTGGCCATTGATGGCCTGATAGGCAGAGAGTTCCATCGGCAGGGTGAATGTCTCGACGCGGTGTCCGCGCGCGCGCAAGGTCTCCAGCGAGCGCAGGAAAGCCTCGAGAATCTCCGGATCGCAGGGCTGGAGCTGGTCCGGGGCGGGAACACCGATCCGGACGGGGCGAGGCTGGATGGCAGGCGGGAGCGGGATCCGGCCGAGAACAGAGAAGAGCAGCCGGGCATCGGCCACCGTACGGGTGAGGGGCCCCAGCGTGTCGAAGGTCGGGCTCAACGGCGCGATGCCGTCGAGAGGAACAAGCCCGAATCCGGGCCGGAAGCCAACCAGCCCGCAGAGGGAAGCCGGAATCCGGATCGATCCGCCCGTATCGGAGCCGATGGCCGCCGGGGCCAGCCCCGCGGCAACCGCCACCGCCGAACCGCTGCTGGAACCGCCCGGCACCCGGTGAACGCGCCGGTCGATCGGGTTCCAGGGCGTGCCCATGGCGTAGTTTGTGCCCCAGCCGCCGCTGGCGAATTCCACCATATGGGTCATGCCGAGGAGGATCGCGCCGGCATCCACAAGGCGCTGGATCGCGGGAGCCGTCGGGCCGGCCTCCATTCCACGGTAGCATTTCGAGCCAAATCCGGGCAGGCGGTCTTCGAGGCGGGCAAGATCCTTGATGGCAATCGGCACGCCATGGAGCGGCCCGACCGGGCCACCCCGAGCCGCAGCCCGGTCGAGCGCATCCGCCCGTTGCCGCGCCGGCGCGTCGAACACCTCCACAAAGGCATGGAGCGCCTCGTTCTCCGCAGCGATGGCGGCAAGGTATTGCTCGAGAATGTCCCGGCTGGAACGCGCGCCTGTTCCGCACAGGGCTGCAATCCCGGTGACGGTCTGTTCGGGTGGAATGGCCATGAGCGATTGTCGTCGTCAACGCGTGCCGGCGCAAGGGCCGGCCGGAGGCAAGGCGGTGGAAATTGCTGATCTGACCCAGCAGTAAATGCCCGGCTTTCAGCCAAGCCAGCCCTTGATGGAGGCGGTGATGGCCTCGGTGGAGATGCCATAGCGGTCATGCAGGGTGGGCAGCGCCCCCGCCCCGAGGAATTCGTCCGGCAGGGCGATATGGCGGAAGGCCGGGTGGATGCCCGACAGCATCAGGTCCCGCGCGACCGCCTCGCCCAGCCCGCCGATTTCCGTGTGGTTTTCGGCCACGATCACAAGGCGACCGGATTTTGCGGCCTCACGGCGGATCGTCTCGACATCCAGCGGCTTGATGGTGGGGCAATGCAGCACGCCGACGCTGACATTCTCCTGGTCGAGCCGCTTGGCGGCTTCCAGCGCCCGCATGGTCAGGATGCCGGACGCGATCACAAGCACATCCCGCCCATCACGGATGAGCTTGGCCTTTCCCAGTTCGAAACGATAATCGTACGCGTCCAGCACCAGCGGCACGTTCCCCCGGAGCAGGCGCATATAGGCCGGCCCCTTGTGGGCAGCGATGGCGGCCGTTGCCTGCTCGGTATCGAGGGCGTCACAGGGATCGACCACCACCATGTTTGGCATGGCCCGGAACAGGGCGAGGTCTTCGGCGGCCTGATGACTCGGGCCATAGCCGGAGGTGAGACCGGGCAGGGCCGCCACGATCTTCACATCGCGATCTTCCTCGGCGATGGTCTGGTGGATGAAGTCATAGGCGCGGCGCGAGGCAAACACGGCATAGGTGGTCGCAAACGGCGTGAACCCTTCCGAGGCCAGCCCGCCGGCCGCGCCGAAGAGCAACTGTTCCGCCATGCCCATCTGGTAGAACCGATCCGGATAGGCCTGCGCAAAAACATGCAGATCGGTGTATTTGCCGAGATCCGCCGTCATCCCCACGATCTCCGGGCGGGTCCGCGCGAGTTCAACCAGCGCATGCCCGAACGGCGCCGGCTTGGTCGCCTCGCCTTCGGCAGCAATCGAGGCGATCATCGCCGAGGTGGTGAGGCGCGGCTTGCCGGGCGCCGGCGGCGTGAATTTCGGTTTCATGCCGACCTCCCGGCGTCCAGCGCCTGCAGGGCAAGCTGCCATTCATGGGCATCGACGCGGATGAAATGGCTCTTGTCGCGGGTTTCGAGGAAGGGCACGCCCTTGCCCATCAGCGTATCGGCGATGATCATGCGGGGCTGCGGACCCTGATGGGCTTTCGCCGCGTCGAAGGCCGCCACCACCGCGTCGAGATCATTCCCGTCAATGCGCTGGGTGAACCAGCCAAACGCCTCGAGCTTCTCCTTGAGGGGTTCGAAACCCATCATCTGCGTAGAGGGGCCATCAGCCTGCATGTTGTTGATATCGACAATCGCGATCAGGTTGTCGAGCTTGTAATGGGCGGCCGACAGGATGGCCTCCCAGACCGAGCCTTCATCCAGCTCGCCATCCGAGAACAGCGTATAAACGAAGCTCGACGAACCCTTGCGCTTCAGGCCGAGACATTTCCCGACAGCGATGGACAGACCGATGCCCAGCGACCCGCCGGACATTTCCATGCCCGGCGTATATTGCGCCATGCCGCTCATCGGCAGGCGGCTGTCATCCGAACCATAGGTTTCCAGCTCGTTCTCGGGGATGATCCCGGCCTCGATCAGGGCGGCATAGAGCGCGATCGCATAATGACCGTTGGAGAGGAGGAAGCGGTCGCGTCCTTCCCATTCCGGCTCCTCCGGGCGGTAGTGCATCGCATGGAAATAGGCAACGGCGAGCACATCCGCGATGTCCAGCGCCTGCGCGATATAGCCCTGACCCTGAACTTCGCCCATCAGCACGGCGTTGCGGCGGATGTGATAGGCCCGGTCGGCCAATGATTTGTTCGGGAGTTCAGCCATGGATCATCGTGTCTCGGTTGCTGTCGATGAGCGTGCCGGTGACGGAGGCGGACAATCCATTGCCGGGCATGGAGCGTTTCCCTTGCCGATCCCGCTTCCGGCGCAGGATTTCATTGTCCGTCAGGAAACCGCGATCCGGCCGTCTTTACAAACGGTGATTTTTCATTTTGACATGAAAAACATTCAAGTATTTCTCATGTGCGTCGGGAAATTTCCTCAATTGTTCAATCGATGGGGCTTGCCCGTCTGAAACACTGCGGCATCCGGGCCTAAACGTGAGCAGGAATCAATCGTGATGCTCAACAGGATTTCACTTCCGGCCCTTCGCATCTTCGAGGCCGTTGCCCGGCGGGGATCCCACAAGGCCGCTGCGGCCGAACTCAACCTGTCTCAAAGCGCGATTTCCCATGCGATCAAGTCTCTCGAACAGTCCATGAATGTCCAGCTCCTGGAGAAAGCCGGGCGGAACGTTCGGCTGACAGTGAGCGGCGAAGTCTTCATGCGCCATGTCATCGCGGCTTTCGATGAGCTCAGGCGCGGGTTTGACATGGTGGCGACGCGTCAGGGCAAGCGGGTGCTGCGCCTTCACTCGGCCCCGTCGATTGCCTATGCCTGGCTCGCACCGCGCCTGCCGCGGTTTCTGGCGGCCCATCCCGGCATCGAGGTGCGTTTGTCGGCCGGTGCCGACTACACCCGCTTCACGACAGATGATTTCGATGCTGACATCGTCTACGGACCGGTGCATGCGCCGGGCGTGGTCGCCCTTCCGTTGGTCACCGAGACCGTGACGCCGCTTTGTGCACCGGAAATCGCCCGGTACATCACGTCGCCCCGTGACCTGCTGGAATGCAACCTGATCCTGAGTGACAACAAGCAGGTCCGGTGGCCGCATTGGTTTGATGCCAACGGCTTGAATCCGGCGCTGAATCACACGCTCCGGTTTGACCGGAGTTTCCTCGCGCTCGGCGTCGCAGCCGACGGGCTCGGGGTGGCGCTTGAATCGACGCTGCTGGCCAGCAGGGAACTGGCAAGCGGCCGCCTCGTGGCACCTCTGGCTGGAAAATCCGTTGACATCACCTATGTCGGCCACACCCTGGTCTATCCTCGCGAGACGCGGCAGGGCGGCCTGCTCAGGATCTTTTCGGAATGGCTGGCGAGCGAATTGGCGCTGCCCGGATAATGGGACCGGCAGGCTTGAGGCAACGCCCGGCCATTCTCGATTTGGCTGCGGGCAGCCGATTTGCAGAGTTGCTTTGACCTTGCCCGACGCAATGGCCGGAATACGTCATTCCCACCGGTTGCCGGGTGCGCGGCGCCTACCCCTCCACCGGCTTCCAGGGCACGGCACCCGCCGGCAAAAGCGGCGCGAGGCGGTCGATCAGCAGCATCGCCACGCCAACCACACCGATCGTCGCGATCCCGATGGCCGAAGCTTCGGTTGTCTGTCCGGCTTCTTCCAGCCCATACATGACAACACCGATAGTCCGGCTGCCAGCGCTCCAGAGCAGCGCGGAGACGGTCAGTTCCGTAAACGCCATGAGGAAGATCATCAGGATTCCGGCCCCGACGGCTGGCATCAACCCGGGCGCGACGAGATCGACGAGGCGTCGCCTGGCGCGGGCGCCGCACAGCGCGCCGGCTTCTTCGATCGAGGGCGGCAGCATGGCCATCGAGGCCAGTGTCGGCTT
Source organism: Beijerinckiaceae bacterium (assembly GCA_027533425.1). Taxonomy (GTDB): domain Bacteria; phylum Pseudomonadota; class Alphaproteobacteria; order Rhizobiales; family Beijerinckiaceae; genus Rhabdaerophilum. Next base: position 214,870 of record JAPZUD010000001.1, read on the forward strand.
CAGCGCAAGCGGCAGGAACCGGACCAGATAGGCGAGGAGGATGATCCACGGCGTCGCGTAGAGGCTGAAGCCAACCAGCGGCAACGGTTTGAGGAAAACCAGGATCATCGCAATCGCAACCACGATGCCGGGCAGGGCATAAGGCAGGTCGGCAAGGAGCAGGAGGACAGGGCGCATCCGCCCCGCATAGCGATGGATCGCAAACGCCATGGGGATGGAGATGACGCCGAGGAGGAGGGCGGCGAGCCCGGCCAGCCGGAACGAGTTCAGGAACGCTTCCCGGGTGGCCTGCTGACGGAACAGGACTTCCGCATAGGCTTGGCCGGTCAGGGTCTGGGATGTCAGGGGAACCCCGTAACTGGGCACCAGCGACGCTGCCAGCAGGGAGAGAACAGGCAGAACCAGCGCGATCAGCAGCAGCGTGGCGCCGAGTGCGAGAAGGATCGCGGTCGAGGCCGGGCCCGGCTGCCAGAAGGCCCGCAATGGTTGTTCCGCATCCGGCTGCGCTGCGCCCCGGTTCTGGAACCGGCCGACCATCAGGAGGATCGCACCGCCGATCAGCATGGTCAGAAGCGCCAGTCCCGCGACGCCTGGCAGCACGGACGGGCCGAAACTTGTGAGTTCCCGGTAGATCAGCGTCGGCAGGGTCAGGACATTGACAGGCAGGCCCAGCAACGCCGGAATCCCGAAATTGCCGAACGCAGCCACGAAGGCCAGCAGGCCGGCCGCAACCCAATGGCCCGAGAGCAGGGGGAGGAGGATGTCCCGGAAGATGCTCCATGCTCTCGCACCATCCATCTGGGCTGCCTCGACCAGCTGGTGTGGCACCTGGCGCATGCCGGCCAGCAATGTCAGCATGACGATCGGCGCGTGATGGAGACCGAGGACCACCACAATCCCGCCGAGGCTGACCAGCGGATTGGCGCTGCCCGGCGGCGGCGCCAGACCAAGCGCCTGCAGCACCGGTGATGCTGGTCCCAGCAGGGTCTTGAAGGCCAGCGCCACGACATGCGGGGCGATCAGCATCGAGAGCGTGAACAGGAGCGCGAAATTCCGCCGCCCGGGAAGCCTTGCCATGCCAATGACCATGGCAGCCGCTCCGCCGATCAGCAGCGAAAGGATCATGGCGCCGCTGCTCGTCACCAGGCTGTTGCGCACGGCGCGCATCGTCCCGGGGCGTGCCCATTCGTCGAGCAGGGGAGACAGCGCCGCTGTCCCCCCGATCGAGAGGGCCATCGAGGCGAGCACGGCAAGGGGAAGGACTGCGACCAGCCCGACCCATCCGATGACCGGAATGAGGAGACTGCGCCCTTCCTTTTCAAGGAAAGAGCGGCTGATCGCCGGACCCACGCGGCTCACTGTCCGAAGATGTCGGCGAAGGTCTTGCGGATCCGGGTCTCGTCAGCCAGCGTCCGGGCGGGGTCAAACGGCATCAGCCGGATGCCCTTGCGGTCAGGGAAGCCGGCCGGAACCGGCACGTCGGGATGCGCCGCCAGATATCCCTGCCGGGCGGCCAGCATCTGCCCGTCACGCGAGAGGAGGAAATCAACAAACGCCTTCGCTGCCTTCTCGTTCCTGGTGTTCGCGAGGATGGCAACCGGTTCGCTGACGGCAGAAACGCCCTCCTTCGGGAAGACGAACTCCACAGGCGCGCCCTTGGCCTTCTCGCGGATCGGCATGAAGTCAACGATCATCCCGACCAGCTTTTCACCACCGGCAACCTGACGGAGCACATCCCCGTTGGCGCCTCCCGCCAAGGCATTGCTGGCTTTCAATTGCTTGTAGAAGTCCCACCCTCCCGGAAGAGAGCCGGTCAGGGTTGCGGCATGAATCAGCGCTGCGCCGGAATTCAGCGGGCTCGGCATGACGAGCTGGCCACGCAGTTCGGGGCGCAGCAGGTCCTGCCAGCTTTCGGGTCGGATGGGAGCCTTCGTATTGTAGATGATGCCGGTGGTGATCAACTTGGTAGCGAACCAGAATTTCGCCGGGTCATGGATACCTGCCGGGTAGGGCGAAAGGTCAGCCGAGGGATGGGCGAGCAAGCGCCCCTCGGATTTCAGGCTTTCCATCGTGACGCTGTCCGCGATCAGCAGGAGGTCGGCTTGCGGCGCACCCGCCTGGAACTCGGCCCGCAGCTTCGCCATGAGGCGGGGTGTGCCGTCGCGGACAAACGAGATCTCCACATCCGGGTGCTTGGCTCTGAACGCGTCGATCGTCTGCTGCGCGTCCTGGCTGGGCTGGCTGGTGTAAAGCACCAGCTTCCCGCTCTGTGCGGCAACGGGCGCACCGGTAGCCACGATCGCAAGCAGGCCAAGAAAAACGGTCCGGATGAGCATGTGTCTCTCCTGAAATTGAGCTTTCTTTCGCCTGCCGCAGCATTGTCTCGGTTTGATGACAGCAGACGGTTCCCCGGAGATTCCATGACATCGTCTGGCCTGAAGGGCCCTCGAAGCAGGTGTGACCGGCACCAGCGGAGATCGACGATCCGGTCTCGCGTTTGATTCATTCCAAGGTGCGGCATCAGCATTCGGGTCAACTGGCCGGATGACGAGGAGAAGATCCCGATGAGTCCGGTTGCTTCACAAGGGGCTGTCCATGGCCATGCCGCCTTCGAGCGCATGGCGGTTCTCCGGATCGGCATCGCGATCCTGGCGGCGGCTTCCGTCTGGCTCCGGCTGTGGGAGCCTTTCGTGACCTTCAGCCCGATCGGCGCGCTGGCCCTCGCCTTTGCGGGTTGGCCGATCTTCCGGGAGGCGCTCAGCAACCTGCTCGCGCGCCGGATGACGATGGAACTCTCCATGACCATCGCGATCCTGGCTGCCGCGGCGATCTCCGAATGGTTCACAGCCCTTGTGGTCACGCTCTTCGTGCTCCTCGCGGAGGAACTCGAACACATGACCGTGGCGCGCGGACGTCTCGCCATCCTCGACCTCGTGAATTTTGTCCCGAAGGAAGCACGCGTCCGTCGCGACGGCGGAGTCGTGACGCTTCCTCTCACGCAGATCAGGCCCGGTGATCTGGTGGTGGTCAGCCCCGGCGAAAAGGTGCCGGTCGATGGCGAGGTCGTGGCCGGTCAATCCTATGTCGACCAATCAAGACTGACCGGCGAATCCATGCCGGCCCTGAAAGATGCGGGGGCAAATGTCTATGCCGGCTCGATCAATCAGTTCGGGCTTCTCGAAATCGCGACACGGCAGGTCGGGGTCGACACCAGCTACGGCCGGATCATCCAGGCCGTCGAGGCGGCGGAGCAGACCCGCGCCCCGGTCGAAAAGCTGGCCGACCTGCTCGCAGGCTACCTGGTCTATGTCGCGCTGGCCTGCGCGGCGGTAACCTGGCTCATCTCGCAGAATATCCGCGATACAATTTCGGTTGTGATCGTGGCCGGAGCCTGTGGCATTGCCGCCGGCACGCCTCTGGCCATTCTTGGCGGAATCGGGCGCGCCGCACGGCTCGGCTCGATCATCAAGGGTGGCATCCATCTGGAAACGCTGGGGCGGGTCGACACGATCGTCTTCGACAAGACAGGCACATTGACCGTCGGCGAACCCGTCGTGACCCGGCTTGAGCCTGTGCCGGGCGTTCCTGATGAGGAACTGCTCCGGCTTGCCGCGATTGCCGAATGCCGTTCGGAGCATCCGCTCGCCCGCGCTGTGGTGGCCGAGGCCGAAAAGCGCGGCATTGCCGTCGCCGAACCCGACACGTTCCGCTACACCGTCGCGCGCGGCATCACCGCGAACCATGCCGGCCGCACGCTTCTTGTCGGTAACCGGAAGCTCCTGGTCGAAGCCGGCATTGACCTGTCGGGCGAGGCCGGATCAGGCGAGGGATCGGAGATCCTTGTTGCGGCCGATGGACGCTATCTCGGCGCCGTGACAGTAGCCGATCCGATCCGGGAGGAGGCTGTTCCTGCTGTTGCACGCCTCAATGAACTCGGCCTGCATACGATGCTGCTCACCGGGGATGTCGATCGTGTCGGCCGTCTTGTCGGGGAGCGGCTCGGCATTGCCGAAGTGAAATCCGACCTGATGCCCGAGGACAAGCACCGCCTCGTCTCCGCCATGACCGGGAAAAAGCGCGTCGTTGCCATGATCGGCGATGGCGTCAATGACGCTCCGGCTCTGGCGGTGGCCAGTGTCGGCATTGCCATGGGGTCCGGCACGGATATCGCACAGGAAAGTGCCGATATCGTCCTGATCGGCAATGACCTCGACAAGCTGGTCGAGACGATCCTCATCGCGCGGAAAACACGCGCCATCATCTGGCAGAATTTCGCCGGGACCCTGCTCGTCGATGCAATCGGCATCGGGCTTGCCGCGTTCGGGCTCCTCGACCCGCTTCTGGCAGCGGGGATTCATGTCGGTTCGGAACTGGCCTTCATCCTGAATTCGGCGAGGCTTCTTGCTCTGAATGCCGGGCCGTCCTGGCAGGCGCATCCAATCGCCGGCGATAGCCGATCGGTTTCCGGAAGGCTGAGTTGAAGGGGAGGGGCGGCCTCGCGACCGCTCCCCGTGATGCCGTGGCGACTACAGGATGAAGTCCGATGCAGACAGGGTGTGGTTGCCCTGCAGCCAGACATGGAAATCGATGACCTGATCACCGTCGATATCGGCATAGACATGCGTGTAGCCATCACCGAGATCGTTCTGGTACCTCAACTCGCCGGCATGGCCGCTGAAGCTGCCGGTTCCGAGGAAAGCGAAAGTCTGATCACCGGCGACAGCTGAATTGGCATCGATCGTGCTGACATCGATCTTGTCGATGCCGCGGAGGAAGTCGAGGATGACATCCTCGCCATAGGTCGCGTTGCTGTCGCTGACTGAATTGTAGTCGAAAATGTCTGCACCGGTATCGCCCTGCAGCATGTCCGAACCGAGATAGCCCGAAAGGCGGTCATTGCCGGTGCCGCCATAAATCACGTCGTAATCGGCCGTGCCGGTGATTGTGTCATTTCCACCGCCGCCGTTGATGGCCGCGCCGCTGATCGTGACTGCCGAGAAATCGAACGTATTCGCTGCCGAACTGCCGAGGATCACGGTATCGCCGAAGCCGTTGATCGCCTCGATTCCGGCAATGGCGGAAAGCCCGATCGTCACACCCGGAGCCGTGGCCTCGAGAATATCATGTCCGGCGCCACCGTTGACATTGTCGAAGCCTTCGCTCGCATCCTGGTAGCGGAAAATGTCATCCCCGTTGCCACCATTGAGCGTATCGTTGCCGTCGCCACCGATGATGATATCCGCAACTGCAGAGCCGGTGATCGTGTCATTGCCGGCCATGCCATAAATGCCGGCAATGTTGGTCAGGGTCGCGGAACTAAAGTTCAGGCTGTTGTTCAGCCCATTCCCGGCAATCGTTGCGTTGACGATGCCGGCGGCATTGAAGATCTCGATAGATGTCAGCGCCGAAACGGAGAGGATGGCATTGTCTTCCGTGAAGAGAACGGTGTCGGTCCCGCTGCTGCCGTTGATCGAGTCGGTGCCTGAATTCACACCGATCAGGAACGTATCATTGCCGCTGCCGCCATTCATTGTGTCGTCACCGCTGCCTCCAGTGAGGATATTGGCGGCAGAAGATCCGGTGATCACGTCGTTATAGTCGGTTCCGATGACATTTTCGAATGCGGTGATTGTATCCCCGGTCGCCTCGCCGCCACTGACGGTGTTGAGGGCGAGATCGATCGTCAGGCTATCCCAGCTCCCGGCATAGGAGACTGTATCGACACCGTTGCCTCCACTGAGGATATCGGCTCCGGCGCCGCCATGGATGAAGTCATTGCCATCCTCACCCATCAGCGTTTCATCGGCATTGGTGCCGATGATCGTGTCATTCCCGGCCCCGGCGCGGATGGCCGTGATGCCCGTCAGCATCAAGGCGTTCGAGTCGATGATGTCATTGCCGGTGCCCAGCTGGATGCTTATATTGGCGAAACCGCCGCTGTCGATCTCTTCGATGCCGCTGATCGCCGAAAGACCGATTTTCGTGTTGTCGGCCGTGGCCCGGATTATGTCATAGCCGTCGCCGCCCGATACCGCGTCGAGCCCGCTTGACGTGCCGGAGAACAGGAAGACGTCATTCCCGTTTCGCCCGGTCAGAATGTCGTTGCCGGTGCCGCCGATGAAGGTGACATTGGCGCCGTCGATCGCACTCAGCGTGTCATGACCGCCGAGCCCGTTGACAACCCAGTCTCCCTGGCCGGTCACGGTGTAGGTGTTGGCGCTGCCCGTTCCGGTCCAGGTTTCGGTGACGACATCGTTAATGTAGATCGTGAAGGTCTGGTCGCCCGTCGAAATGCCATCCGTTGCGCGGACTGTGACATTCCATGCGCTCTGTGTCTCGACATCGAGCAGGGTGCCATTCAGCACCGTGATCGCACCGCTGGTGGCGTTGATCTGGAACCGCCCGCCGGCATTGTCAACGAGGCTGTAGGTGAGGGGCGCGCCGGTCGGTGAGATGGAAGAGGCCGTCACGCCGGTATAGGTTCCGGCTGCGGCATTCTCGTTGACGGCATCGAAAGCGGCATCGCTGTCGACCGGCTGGTCACCGGTGAAGTCATCGAGGCTGATCGCAAAGATGCTGTCGGTATGGGCCCCGAGGCTGTCCGTCGCACGCACGGTGATGTAACGCAGGGACGCGGTCTCGTAGTCCAGCAGCGCACCATTGAGCACGCTGACCACGCCTGTGACAGCATCGATCTGGAACCGCCCGCCGTCATTATTGGCGAGGCTGTAGGTGACGGTATCGCCATTGGGGTCTGTCGATTGCGCGGTAATGCCGACAAGTGTGCCTGTTGCCGCACCCTCGGTCACGTGATCCAACGCGCCATTGGCGTCCGAGGGGGCTTCCGGGGCGCGGTTGCCCTCGGTAACGAGAACAGTGAACGTCCGCGTTGACGAAAAGCCGTGGGATGTGGCCTCGACCGTGATGGTGTAGCCCCGATCCGGCCCGCCATTGATCTCCGGCGCGGTCTGATAGTTCACGAGGGCTGCATTGCCGATCGTCACAACACCGGTTGCCCCATTGATCGCAAACATCCCGCCAAGTGTGTCGACCAGAGCGTAGCTGACGGATTGCCCGGCCAGGAGGCTGCTCGGATCGGCGCTGATATCGATCCCGACACTCGCGCCGTTCGCGGCGTCCTCCGAAACGGTACCGGCCACGCCATTCACTGCGTTGCCCGCCGCCGCATCGCTGTCCTGCCAGTTGGTCGGTGTGAAATCGAGGGTCTGGTCGGAAAACTGAAGGCGTTCGACGTCAATGAGGACATCTCCGCCGCCGGACAGGGCCGTCCCGGTCTCTATGCCGAGGCTGTCGATCACGCGGATCTGGCCCGGGCCTTCGACGGTGATCGTATAGCGCGACAGCGTACCGCCATAGATGACGGTGTCGATACCGGCATTGCCATCGATCACATCGTTGCCGGAGGCCTCATTGAAGCTGTCTGCGGCATCGATATCGCCGTCATTGTCGCTGTCAAACCGCTGGTTCGCCGATGACCCGATGATCATGTTATTGGCTAGGCTGAATTCCAGTCGCACATCCTCGACGCTGACCCGTGTGAAATCCTGCAATCCTTCGCCCAGGAAGAAGGCACGGAAGTTCGCGGAATCGCCACCCGAAAGCCCTTCGATCGAGTCGCCGACAAGGTCGCCGACCGAGTTGAAGACAAGCGTCAGGTTATCCTCGTCAGCAACCAGTCGGTCGAAGCCCGTGCCACCATCATGGAGGTTCGTTTCGCCCGGCCCTGTGCCGGCGTAGAAATGCGTAAGCCCGCCCGGCAGGTTGTAGCTGCTGCTCCATTCCCCCCGGATAAAGAAGCGGTCATTCCCGGCATCCCCGAACAGCGAATCCATCCCGCTGCCGCCATAAAGGCGGTCATTGCCGTCTCCGCCGCGGATTACATTGGCGCGGGCATCGCCGGTCAGGTCGTCGTCGCCGCCATTTCCTTCGATGTTGACGGCGTTTGCGCCGTGCAGGGCTGGATTCAGAGTGATCTGCTCTCCGGCCGATGTTCCGATAACGGTATTTCCAATAACAGTAACGGGCATGGATGACTCCACAAGATCGGAACTTCGAAATATTTACGCGATCGACGAGGGGATCGTTTGGTGATCAATGTAGTATAGGCCTGCCTAACAGTTGTTTAACCATGATCTAATTACCGATTGGGCGCGTTAACCACTTTTGACGGCGCGGATTGATATTCGTTCACCAAGAACAGGCCTTCGGCCATCCAGCAGGAAAAAGGCACCTGCCGCCTTCCCCGGAACGAGGAGAGTGTCGATGTCGATCATCATTGCCGGCCAGGGTGCCATGCCCGACGCCACCACATTCGCTGCTGCAAACAGCACGGTGTTCTCCTCCGCAACAGAGCCGCAACTGTATGGACTCCAGCAGCCGGGGCGGGTTCATGACGAAAAGAACGCCATCCGGAACGTCGCTGCGACGCTGATCCGTTCCGGCATGACGCAGGCGGAAGTCGTGGCGAAGCTTCGCGAGACCTATTCAGGGATGCATGAGCAAACGGCGATCGGACACTACGATGCCGGCTACCAGCGGCTCGAAAAGCAGCTTGGCGGCCGGGCTTCGGATAACTCGCCGCCAATCCGTGTTGAGCTCGCTTTTGCCGGCCCGCAGGATGCCAAGGCCTTTGCGCTCGAGAAACTGGCCGAACTGAACAAGGGCATCGCCACGTATAACCAGAGCATTCACGGCTGGACGGAAGACAAGGCGAAGGAGATCCGCGCGGAAATATGGACGCAGGTCTACACGGACTTCAAGGCCAACCGGACGGAAGCCACCGAAGACGAGGCAATTGCCTTTGCCGACAGCAACCTCAAGGGCTATCTCCTGCGCGAGGGCAAGTTCGACGCCGGCGCCATCCGCTCTGTCCTTGGCTCGCTGGGGCACGCCTTCGGACTTTCGCCATGGTCACTGATCCGCGAGAACGAGGATGGCACGCTCAGCCTGAACCCGACGAATCTGACCTTCGGCGGCCAGACTATTCTTCAGATCGGAAGCCCGATTGGCCAGAACATCGATCAGGCGGCTTGAGGGCTGCAACCGCACGCTCGTCAGCCTGACGTGGCATGTGGCCTGCTGGAATTCGAATGATCAGGGCGTGAGCGTCGGCGGGATCACTCGGTCCCGGTTGGGCAGGCCAAATCTCGGAAGACCGCCGGCCGGGTGGCCCGGGAGCCATTCTTCGCGCGGCAGGATCGGAAGGGCGCTGTCCGAAAGCCGCCCCAGCGAGCGGAGATAGGCCGTGGTTCCAGCAGCCCCGACAAGCGCGGGATTGGCGCATCCACCATTCCAGGCACGTCCGCCCGGACAGGCTTCCTGCGCGACGGCGGGTGGAGCGCTGGCTGAAAATGCCAGGAGCGCGGCAATGCAGGCAATGCGTCTCGACATCGGCGCTTTCCCTTCAGAATTTCATGCCTGCCCCGAGGGCGACCTGCCAGCCATGGATGAGCAGGCGTGGCGCTGAGGAGTTCGGCACGGTGCCGGGTCCGGCATTGGCCACCGGCTGAGCATCATACCGCATCCAGATCCGTTCCGCGCGCAAGGTGACATCAAGGGCTGACGAAATCTGCCGCTTTGCCGCCAGGGAAAGGCCGATCCGGTCATGCCCGGCGATGAAGCGCTGGTCACCAGGGGGCCATCCATTGTCGAAGCGGCGCCGGTAGCTGAAGCCGCCGCCGAAGGTCCAGTCTTCGTAGCCGAACCATTGGTCGAGGCTGACCGAGAAGACATCGGCATTCGAGTTTGATGTCTCGCGGATCAGCGCGCCCGGCGGGATCGGGACAGTCTCGTTCCGATTGGTCATCTGGTAAGAGAGTGAGATATTCGCGAGGGCATTCTCGGCCCAGCGCCAGCCGCCGGTGGCGGAAACCCCCAGCGAGTGCCCGATCCGCGTGACCACCTGGCCGTTGACCTTGTTGGAATCCTCGATCGTGTAGCTTCCGCCGAGCGACCAGGAGAAAGCGCCGTGCTGTCCGTTGAGGTTCGCGGCGAGCGACAGGCTCTCGCCGGGGTTGAATCGCTGGACAACCGGCGCGACCTGGATGCCGATGGCGCTCGACGCATCGCGTCGGTAGCTGTCCGCCCAGGTCACGGTGGCAGCCAGCGAGCCGGCGATCGATTCGGTGATCGGAAAGCCTGCGCCCCCGGTCACCGCGACATTCAGGCCCTCGCCGTAACTTCCCACGCCAACGAGATCGCGCTCCATCCGGGCATAACGCTGCGCGCGGCTGAGCACGGCGTCGCCCGTCGGCACATTGACGGAGATCCCGATAAAGGGCTGCCAGCCCTGAAGGTTCTGCAGGGTCATGCGGGCGCCGAGCACCGAGTCTGATGGGGCGGCAAAGGTACTGGTGGCGATGCCGGGCAGGCTCTGCCGGGCCGAGTAATAGCCGAACCGGCCGGTCAGCTCGATCAGGTAATGGCCGGGGCGCTCGTAGGTCGCCCGCCCGCCGGCGCTCGTATACCAGAGATGTCCGCGTGCGCGGCTGCCCGGGGTGAGGGCGAGGGTCGTCGGAAAGCCGCGACCGCCGCTCCAGCTTGTCAGCCTGGTTTCGAAATCAACGAACTGGCTGAAAATGCCGGTCTTGCCGGATTGTGCTTGCGCCGACGACGCGGAGATGAGCCCGGTCAGGAACAGGGTGGCCGCAACAAACGCCCCGGAACGCTGATGGCCAGACAGCATCCACGCCTCCCGCTCAAGTTTCGTGCTCCGGAAAGTACCGGGGGGGAGGCGGGTGGACAACGCGAATTCTTGCCAAGCCGTGGCAATTCGGGTTCCGGCTTTCAAAATTTTATCATTGTGGTAATCTTGCATCGAATTTGGGGGCCCTGAAGCGAAAGGTGCCGATCATGACCCTTTTCACACGCAGTTTCTTTGTCGGTTTGTCAGGGGTCACGCTTCTGGTCCTTGCCCTTTCCGCGCCGGGGTTCGCCCAGTCGCCGCGTGTCATCCAGAATCAACCCGGCACGATGATGGAGCGCAGGGTTACCCCGGGTGAGCGCATCGGCACCACCAACACCCTGCCGCAGGGGGTTCGCGCCCCCGGGCGCCGTGCGGGAGATGCGCCTGCTGCCGCGCCCAATACGAGCTCCAATATCGGCCGCGATACCGCAATTCCCTCGCTCGGGGGCAGCCTCAAGATTGGCGGGCAGACGACGGGTGGTTCCGGAAAGCCGGCCTCGGCGCCGGACAAGAAACGCCCGGGCGGCGTCGCCAATGCCGGCAGTGGCAAGACGAACCCCATCACTCCCGACGAGTTCGGCCGGCAGCGGCAACTCGATACGCTGGTCAATGGTCGTTCACGGCGGATCAGCGAGCAGGCTAATGCCCGCAACCAGAACGCCCCGGGTAACAAATCCGGGCAGGCCCTCATCGATGGTTGGCAGAGCCGCAAGAATGGCCTGAACCCGCGGACGCGGCCGTCGCGGCAGAGCCAGCAATCCAGCGAAGGCGAGTCCAAGGCGAAACCCAAGCCGGGCCTCCAGAAGGACGGGACCTTCGTCCATGCTTCGGCCGATCAATTGAAGAACATGTCTAACCTGCAGCGCAGCCAGTACAACACCGCGCGAGAAAATTACCGGCCGCGTCCGGAAGAGCCGCGCGAGAGGGAAATGACGGTTGGCAGGATCCTGAACTCCATTGTTACCCGGCAAGTCCCGCAGCCAAATTGCGACCATGGTTGCTGGCGCAGCAATAATCGCGACACGGTGGGCATGCCCGGGCGCGGCCGCCCGACGCCTGACCAGGATGACACCACCAACCCGACGCGCCCGGCTTCGCTGGTCAATACTGGCACTGCGCCCTTTGATCCGTTCGCGGAAAAGGAAAAGCGGAACCGGAAGATCACGCTGCCGAACGACAAGGATCAGCGGCTTGAAGATCTCCGGGAGCTGGGTATGCGGCCCCTCGCGGCGAGTTTCCGGGTCAGCCCCTCCGTCGTGAACCCGGTCCGGGATGATGGCACGGCATCCACCACACCCTCCCGCAGCCCCGCTGCCGCGCCTGTCGGGTCCAATCGCCCCGGGAGCGGCGGTGGCAGCCCGGGCGGTTGCACCCCGGACAACCCGACCTGCTGAGCAAGGCCAATACCGATACCGGGCTTGCCGGTCCGCCTGAGGTCTTCGCACCGCATGCAACGTGGTCGCCCATGCCTGTACGCTGGCGGGGCTGACCCTCCCGCAGCCCATCGCCCGGGAGCTGCTGCCAGAATGTCCCGACCGATCCGTGATCGGAGTTGGATCCGATGCCTGTGCAGCGGGAGCCGCCGTCAGTTGATGCGGCCGGTCGAGGTCTTGCCGTCAGCACCGGTCAGCTGGACAGCGCCCTTGACGCGGGCAGGCAGGGATTCCGCTGCCGCGCCGATCAGCTTGCTCCCGTCCGGGGCCGGCTCCAGCGTCACCCGGACAGACTTGCCCGAGACCGCGAGAATGGCGAGGGCCTTGAAGCCGTTGGCCGGCAGCGGCTTGTCCTGAGCATCGCTGACGAAGATCTCGACCGCCTTGTCACGCGTGATCAGCTCGACATGATAACTCCCGGCATCGACCAGTGCACCCCCGCGCGGTCCTGTCCGCTGCTCGTGGGCCTCGGCGAGGGGGAGGCTTGAAAGGAAAGAGAGGCAGGCGACAGCAAGGCCGGCAAGCAGGGAGCGCATGATCGTGTTCCTTCAATAGGCTTCGCGCATCGATGCGCGGGAGGCGGCGGGGTCTGAGGCGAGGTCTTGCCGGTGCAGGGCCTGGAGTCGGGCCAGCGGCCCTGCGCCATAGCGGAGGAACAGGACCGGCGTCAGCAGCATGTCGAGCAGGGTGGCCGTGACCAGCCCGCCGAAAATCGTGATCGCGACAGGATGGAGGATCTCCTTCCCGGGGGCATGGGCATCGATCATCAGCGGAACGAGCGCGATTCCGGCCGAGAGCGCTGTCATCAGCACCGGTGTCAGCCGTTCGAGGCTGCCGCGCAGCACGAGGTCGCGCCCGAAGGGCATGCCCTCGTGCAGCGACAGATTGATGTAATGGCTGATCTTGAGGATGCCGTTCCGTGCGGCGATGCCAGTGAGGGTAATGAACCCGATCATCGAGGCAATGGACAGAGGTTGCCCGGCCAGCCAGAGCGCGGCAACCGAGCCGATCAGGGCCAGCGGGACAGAACCCATGATGATCAGCGCAAGCCGGACCGAGCGGTAACGCGAATACAGGAGCGCGAAGATCATCGCCAGCGACACCAGCGAGAGCAGACCGATTGTGCGGCTGGCCTCTTCCTGCGCCTGGAACGTGCCCTCGAGCATCGTGAACGTGCCGGTCGGCAACGCATGCTCGCGCACGACCTTCCGGATTTCGGCGATGATCGCTGCCATATCCGTCCGGCCATCGCTGTTCGCGAGAACCACGATGCGGCGCTTGCCGTTCTCGCGGAGGATCTGGTTGGGGCCATCAGTCTCGCGGACATCGGCCAAAGCCGAAAGCGGCACCCATCCGCGCGGTGTTTCGATCAGCAGGGAAGCCAGCGAGCCGGTTGTCCGGGCCCGGTCATCAAGACGAAGCACCAGGTCGAAGCGACGGGTGCCGTCCACAAGGCGGGACATGACGCGGCCGTTCGAGAGTCGTTCGAGTTGCTCCGTCACCGTGGCGGGCGTGATGCCGTAGAGTGCAGCCCGCGCATAATCAACGGTGATGTCCAGATGCGGGATTCTCACCTGCTTTTCGACCTGAAGGTCGACGATACCGGGAATGCCGGCCATCCTGGCCCGCAGTTCCTCCGCCACGCGGCGCAACTGATCGAGATCCTCGCCAAAGATCTTGAGCGCGATCTGCGCCCGTACGCCCGAGAGCATATGGTCCAGCCGGTGCGAGATCGGCTGCCCGACATTGGTCACCAGCGGCAGCACAGCCAGCCTCTCGCGGATATCAGCGATGATCACATCCTTGCTGCGGGCGGATGGCTTCAGGTCAACCTCGATCTCGGAGGAATGCACCCCCTCGGCATGTTCGTCGAGTTCGGCCCGGCCGGTGCGGCGGCCGACCTGTCGAACTTCCGGGACATCGAGGATCAGCCGCTCGGCAATCAGGCCGATCCGCTGGCTTTCGGCCAGCGAGATGCCCGGGTTGAACAGGGTGTTGATGGTCAACGTCCCCTCGTTGAACGGCGGCAGGAAGGCCCGCGGCAGCTGGAGCGCCAGCCAGGCCGCGCCTCCGACCATCAGCAGCACGACCAGCATCAGCAGGCGGGGCACCCGGAAGGCGAGGGCCAGCAGGGCCGCATTGGCCCTCTTGAGACTGCGCACCAGTGCGCTGTCGCCATGATCGAAGCGCTTCAGCCCCGGCAGCAGGTAATAGGCCATGACCGGGGTGAGCGTGATCGAAACAACGAGGCTCATCAGGATCGAGATGATGTAGGCCTTGCCGAGCGGCGCGAAGAGCCGGCCCTCGATCCCGGTCAGGGCAAAGAGCGGCACGAAGACCAGCACGATGATCGCCGTGGCATAGACAATGCCGGAACGAACTTCCTGGCTGGCCGATACCACCACGTCGAAGACGCTCCGCGTATTGCCAGCCTCTCGGTTCTCCCGCAGGCGGCGGAAGATGTTCTCGACATCGACCACCGCGTCATCGACAAGCTCGCCGATGGCGATGGCCAGCCCGCCGAGCGTCATGGTATTGATCGACAGCCCCATGAGATGGAAGACAATCGCTGTCGCCAGGATCGAGACGGGGATTGCCGTCAGAGAGATCAGGGTGGTGCGGGTGTTGAGCAGGAAAAGGAACAGGACAACGGCCACCACGGCGACCGCTTCGAGCAAGACCTTTTTCAGGTTCTGGATCGACGTCTCGATGAAATTAGCCTGCCGGAACAGGATGTTGTCAGTCTTCACACCAGGAGGCAGCGTCTGGGCGAGATCCCGGAGCGCCGATTCCAGCTCGGCCGTCAGGCGCAACGTGTCGACATCCGGCTGCTTCTCGATAGACAGCACGACGGCCGGCTTGCCCATGAAGCCGGCATCCCCGCGCTTGAGCCGGGCCCCGTAGCCCACTTCGGCGACCTGGTCGAGGCGGATCGGCGCATCGCGGCTGACGCCGACGACGAGCGCGGCCAGATCCTCCAGCCGTAACGTCCGCCCGACATTGCGGATCAAGAATTCGCGAGAGTACTGATCGGCAAAGCCGCCGCCGGTATTCGTGCCGAAAGCGGCGAGGGCGCGTTCGATCTGCTCGAGCGTCACACCCAGCGACCGCATCGCGGCCGGGTTGGGCGCGACGCGGTATTGGCGGACTTCTCCGCCCATCGGGATGACCTGCGCAACCCCGGCAATGGTCAGAAGCCGCGGCCGGACGATGAATTCCGCGATCTCGCGCATCTCCATCGCCGTGACATCGTCTGGCCCGGTCAATGCGACCATCAGCACCTGGCCCATGATCGAGGAGATCGGCCCCATCTGCGGGGTGACATTCGGCGGAAGCCGCTCACGGACAAGGGCCAGCCGTTCGGCGATCTGCTGCCGATTGCGGTAGATGTCCGTGCCCCAGTCAAACTCGACATAGACGATCGAAAGCCCGACGCCGGATACCGAGCGGACGCGTGTCACGCCCGGCACGCCATTCATCTGTGTCTCGATCGGGAAGCTGACGAGTTGCTCGACCTCGGGCGGTGCCAGGCCCTCCGCCTCGGTCATGATGGTCACTGTCGGCTTGTTGAGGTCCGGCAGCACATCGACCGGCAGGCGCGACATGACGAAGGCGCCATACAGCATCAGCACGCCGGCAAAAGCGAGAACAAGCAGGCGGTTCCGCAGTGATTGGGTAACGAGGAACGAGAACATCGGCTCAACGAACCTGATGCAGCAGTTCGGCGCCGGTCGTCACAATGCGCTTGCCCGGCTCAAGCCCGGACAGGACGATCAACCGCTCGGCATCCAGCGGTTCGACGCGCACCTCGCGCGGTACAAAACGCTCGGGATTGGACTGTTCATAGACGAGCATCGTGCCATTGGCGGCGCGGATGACGCTGGCTCGCGGCACGGCAATCCCGTCCTGATGCCGGCCGGTTGCCATGGTGACCGTCACCAGCTGGCCGAGCCGCAGTCCGGCTTCCCGAACGGGGATCGAGAAATGGAGCGGAACGGCCTGGTTCCGGTCGGAAAGTCCAGCTCCCTCGAAGGCAAGGTTGAGGGCCCGCCCGTCCGGCAGCACGGCGCTGCCCCGGTCGCCGACCGTGACACCGGCATAGCTCAATGCCTCGACCCACAAGCGGTCAGGATCGACGATCTGGAACAGGATTGCGTTCGGATCGGCCATCTGCCCGGCTACCACATTGGCCGCAGCCAGCACGCCATCCACCGGCGCAAGCAATGGCTCCGGCTCGCGCTGGATGCGCTCGACCGCCTGCCGGCGGGCCTGCAAGCCGGCCAGTTCGAGTTCGGCATCCTCGACCTGCGCCCGCGTCACGGTGCCGGCCGTGACCTGGCGGTAGCGCTCAAGGCGGCGCGAGACCAAGGCCACCTGCTGTTCCAGTTCGCGGATCTGCTGCGCCTGGCTGACGAGGTCGGCCGTCGAGATCGCCGGCTGCACGATGGCGAGGATATCGCCGGCACGTACGCGCGTTCCCAGTCTCCGGAACCCGCCGGGTGGCGCGGAAACCCGGCCTGCCACGGAGGCCTGGACCACGCCGCTGGCATTGGGATCGGGCACGATCCGGCCGGGAAGGGTAGTGACATGCGGGTGGGGAGCCCTTTCGACCTTCAGGTTTGCCAGCCCGAGGATCCGCTGGGTCGCCTTTGGCACGAAAACCGCTCCATCCGGCATGCGCTGGGCGAGATCGGAGGCGCCAGGCTTCGCCTTGCCCGGTTCGTCGGGCGGGATGACGAGCGCGGCGGTCAGGACATCGATCTCGCCGCCCGAGGTTACGGTCGCGATGAGTTCATGGCTGCCTGGGCTCACGGCGAAAGGCGCATCGATCTGGAAGCTGCCGCCGGCAACCGGTCTCGCTTTCTGAGGTCCGGCCGGGGTCTCGATCTCGATCTCGGCATCAGTGACCGGATGATTGCCGATAAAGCGATCGAGATGCAGCGTCAGCTTGCCGTCGCGGAAAACGCCCACCAGTTCAAAGGCATCGGAGGAAGACTCAAAGCGGGGAGCAATGCTGGCGGAAACCGGCGGCGGCGGCGCGCCATGGTCATGCCCTTCATGGGCGGAAGCGGCCAGACCCACCACAAGCCAGAGCGGCAGGCTCAACCCGAATGCACCGACCTTCACACAGCACCTCGTTTCCGGAATCCCTGGACCGCCTCTATGCGCGAAGCGTGGTTCAGCGCGATTGCGCAATTGTTGCAGAATGTTTCAGGCCGGCCCGGCCGCATGGCGTGGTAAACGGACCGTCACGAGAAGCCCGCCTTCCCGCCGGTTCTCGAGGGTGATGCTGCCACCATGCCCCTCGATGATGTCACGCGCGATGGACAGGCCGAGCCCGAACCCGCCTGTCTCTCGGGACCGCGAGGCCTCCAGCCGGGTGAAGGGCTCGAACATCTCGGCCATCCGGTCTTCGGGAATGCCCGGCCCGGCATCGGCGAGCCTCACCGCGACCACCGGGTCGCCAGCCATGATCGTGATCTCGGCCCCTCCGCCATATTTCACGGCATTGTCGATGAGGTTGCCGAAGGCCCGCTTGAGGGCGAGGGGGCGCCCGTCGATCACCAGCGTGGCAGGCCCGGCGAGACTGGCAGCAGCGCCCTGGTCCGTTGCCTGGTTGGCGAGGGTGGCGAGCAGCGCAGCAAGGTCGAGCGGCCGGGTTGCCTCGTCCTTGCGGTCGCCGCGCAGATGGGCGAGCGTCTGGTCAAGCATACGTTCCATGTCCCGGATATCCGCGACAAGTCCCTCCGCCTGTGCCCGCTCGGTCAGGGCCTCTGCACGGAGGCGCATGCGGGTCAGCGGCGTCTTGAGATCATGCGACACGGCCGCGAGGGTCTGCGTCCGGGTGGCCATCAATGTGCGGATCCGGGCCTGCATCTCGTTGAAGGCCACGGCGGCATCGCGGATTTCCTGCGGACCGGTCTCGGGCACCTCGACCCGGTCCGTGCCGTGATAGAGCAACCGTGCAGCCGCAGCGAAGCGCCGGATCGGCGTCGTCATCCAGCCGATCACCAGAACCGAGATCGCCACGACGCCAAGTGCCATCAGGCTGGTGGAGACCCATGTCCCATGGGTGGATTGCGGCCGCGCATCAGGCGCGAACAGCGTGATGTTGATCCAGCTCTCGTCCGGAAGACGCAGCGAAATCAGGACGAGATGCGGATCGGTCTCCGCTTTCCGGTTGGCGCCGATGATGATGTCCTCATCTACCAGTTCCGGCGCCTGCTCTCTCAGCCGTACGTGCAGGCCCTGCCATGCCTCGGCGCCAGGCCCGCCCGGGCGGGCACGCTCGGTCGCACTCCAATGCGCCTCCACCGGCCCCCCAGAAAGCTCGTGCGCCACGTTCTCGCGCTCTGCCGGCACAACACGCATCACCGACCGCCGGATCGTCAGCAACCGGTCCGCCAGCCTCGCCTCGTTGGCGAGGCTCATCTCCCGGTCCAGCGCATGCTGGTAGGCATAGAGGCTCGCCACATGGACAATGCCCACGCCGATCAGCATCAGCAGGACCGTCCGTGCCGCGAGCGAATTGAACCAGCGCTTCATCTCCCGCTGACCCGCGGCACAAAAAGGTACCCTGCACCCCGGACGGTGCGGATCATCGGCGGGCTGTCCTCATCGGGCTCGATCTTCTTGCGGAGCCGGCTGACCTGCACGTCGATCGCGCGGTCGAACACCGCCTCGGGCTGGCTGCGCGCCGCATCCAACAGATGTTCACGTGTGAGAACCCGGTTTGGCGATTCGAGAAAGGCCAGCAGCAGGTCGAATTCGCCTGTCGAGAGGTCGACCATCACGCCGGCCGGATTTGTCAGTTCACGCCGCTCGGGCGAGAGCGTCCAGCCCTCGAACCGGTAGCCTCGCGTTGGCGCTGTACCGGCATCCGGCGCTGTCATGCCGGCGCTGCGGCGCAGGACAGCCCGGATGCGGGCCAGCAATTCGCGTGGGTTGAACGGCTTGGTGACATAATCATCGGCACCGATCTCGAGTCCGACGATCCTGTCGGTTTCCTCCGTCCGGGCCGTCAGCATGATGACGGGTATCGTGCTGCGCTGGCGCAGCTGGCGGCAGAGTTCGAGCCCGTCCTGCCCGGGCAGCATCAGGTCGAGAATGGCGAGGTCATGCGGGCTCCGTGCCAGGCATGCCTGCATTTCGACGCCGTCCCGGGCCTTTGTCACCGAGAAGCCATGCTTCTCCAGGAACGAGCCCAGCAGGGTCCGGATGTCGTTGTCATCATCGACGATGAGGATCGACGCCACACCCCTGTCCTGGTCCATCGCCGTGGAACCTCCTGCCATGCCTGCTGTCGCGCTCCCCTTCTTGGCAGAGCTGCAGGGCAGGCGGCAAGGGCATTGCCGGCGCGATCACGATCCGGGCGGACGAACTCCCCCGGCGATGACAGCCCGGTCAATCATTTTCCACCTGATCTTGGGGAATCGATCGGGCTCCTCCGGATCAAGCCGGACGCCTGCCTGCATCATCCGTCGCTAGCTGATCAGCCGGGCCAGCCCGTACATCGCCAGACCGAAGACCGTATGGGCAAGCAGGTTGAGCCCGCGGATGCGGTTGGCATTCGGCTTCAATCGGGCGGCAATGCCCGCGCCCATACCAGGCGCGAGAACAAACCAGCCGAGCAGGACCGTACCAAGCCCGATCGTCATGGCGGGGAACAGTGTCGGGCTGGACGTCCAGCCCGGCCCGCCGAGAGCAACGGTTGCAAGACCGAAACTCGCGCCGACCGCATAGTGGAAGGCCCACCCCCAGCCGAGTTCGTCCGGCACCGGTTCGGCTCGCGCGATATCCTCATGCAGGAAACGACCCCGGAAAAGATGGCGGAACCAGCGGCCGACCATCGCCCAGTTCGGCAGCGGAATGCCGAACAGGCGGTTCAGGAGGAGGTTCCACAGATCGAAGACAATCGTGGCTCCGATCCCGATAATCAGGCCCTGAACCATGGAGACCCTCCCGTTTGCCTACGGCCGGCTTGGCTGGCAACTTCGGTCACAGCAAGACCCTTGGCAGCCAGAGCACCACCTCGGGGAACAGCGTGATCACACACAGAACGAGAAAGCCGACGCCAAGGAAGGGCAAGACCTCGCGGACAACGCGTTCGATCTTCACTTGAGCAAAGTTGCCGCAGATGTAGAGCAGAATCCCGACCGGAGGCGTGAGAAGGCCCAGCATCAGGTTGAACACCATGACCAGCCCGAAATGGACAAGGTCGATTCCGGCTGCCTCCACGATCGGGATCAGCACCGGGATCAAGATGATCATGGCCGCGATCGCTTCCATGAAACAGCCAACGACCAGAAGCAGGCCATTGATCAGCAGGAGGATCACGAGAGGGTTGGACGAAACGCTGCCGATCCAGGCCGCGATCTCCCGTGGCAGGCCGGACACTGCCATCAGCCAGCCAAACGCGCCGGCAAAGGCGATGATGATCATCACCACGGCCGAATCGATGCCTGATTGCACGAAGATTGCCCAGAGTTGCCTGACCGAGAGTTCCCGATGGATTACCATCGACACAAAAAGCGCATACATCACGGCGAATGCGGCGCTTTCCGTAACCGTCACCACGCCGCCCGTCACGCCGAACAGGATGACGAAGGGCATCATCAGGGCCCAGATCGCCTTCGATCCGGACTGGAGAACCTGCCGCATCGGCACGGCTTCATGCACCGGGTAGTTGCGCTTCCGCGCGATCAGGTAGGTCACGGCCGCAAGGCCGAAGCCGAGCAGCAAACCGGGAATCACGCCGCCAAGGAACAGGGCGGCGACCGAAACCCCCTTGCCCACGGAGAGCCCATAGATCACCAGCGGGATGGAGGGCGGGATGATCGGCCCCATCACCGAGGCCGAAGCCGTGATCGAGGCCGCGAAGCCGGGCTCGTAGCCGGCCTTCTTCATGCCGGGAATGAGGACCTTGCCCAGAGCGGTAGCATCTGCCACCGCCGAACCGGACACGCCGGAAAAGACCATGCAGCTCATCACTGTTGTCAGCCCCAGACCGCCAGCAAAGCGGCCGACGCAGGCATTTGCGAAGTTGATGATCCGGGCGGTGATGCCGCCGACATTCATGATATTGCCGGCGAGAATGAAGAACGGGATCGCCAGAAGTGAATAGCTGTCAGCGCCGATCAGGGCCCGCTGGATGAAGACGGAAAAAGGCAGCGAAGGATGATTGGCGATGGTGGCCACCGAGGCCAGCGCCATCGCGAAGGCGATCGGCAGGCCGATGGCCATCAGCACGATAAAAGAAAGCATGAGAATGCTGGCCATGATGCATCCTCACAGATGGATTTCGCCGAGCGGCTCGCGCCGTGCGGGGTCGAATAGTTTCTCGATCCAGAAGATCACGATCAGCAATCCGCAATACGGTGCGGCGAAATAGAAGCTCGCCGGCGAGATTTCCAGCGCGCCGAACGTCTGGTCCAGCGTTCCGATCGAGATCTGCAGCCCGTAGACGAGCATCAGGATGCCCGTCAGCAGCATCAGGACCTGGTTGATCCAGCCAACGATCTTCTGCAGCCCGGGTGGCAGCATGACAACCATCATGTCGATGGCGATATGCAGCATCTGGCGATAGAGGATCGCTGCGCCGGCAAAGACGGACCAGACAAACAGGATCCGGCACACCTGCTCGGTCCAGGAAAGCGGTGCGTTGAGCGCGTAGCGATACCAGACCGAGAGGATTGTGATGCTGACAATCGCGAGAATTGCGCCGCCGACAATGAAGCGGCTCAGGGTTTCGGCAGCATCGCAGAGCCGCCGCCAGCCGAGAACGATTCCAGGGGATGCCGACATCGGGCCTCCGGGACAAGAATGAAGAGTGCCAGATCCCCGGCGCGGGGATCTGGCGAGGGAGAGGCCGGTTTCAGGCGATGGTCTTGATCCGCTCCACCCACTTCTTCACATGGGTGAACTCGGCTTCCATGCCATCGATCGCCTTGCGGAAGGCGTCCTTGTCGACCTCGTTGATGGCAATGTTCTTGGCCTTGACCAGATCAAGGATCCGGTTGTCATCCGCGATGACCTTCGGACGCAGTGAGTCCTCCATGTCGCGCGAGGCCTGCACGAGCGCTTTCCGCTGGTCTTCGTTGACACGGCGATAGGTGGCTTCCGCGATGACGATCATGTTGTCCTGCATCATGTGCTCGGTCAGCGCGAAGTTCTTGTTCACGTCGAAAATGCCGCCATTGTAGGTCAGTGCCATCGGGTTTTCCTGCCCCTCGATGATGCCTGACTTCAGTGCCTGGAAGACTTCCGGCCAGGGCAGGGGCGTCGGTGAGGCGCCGAAACGCTCGAAGGTCCGGCGCCACATGGTGGTTTCGGGCACGCGGACCTTGAAACCCTTCATGTCGGCCGGGCTCTTGACCACGCGGTTCGAGGACAGCATCCGCGGCATGCGGGGGATCGATGCCATCGGGCGGAGTTTGGCTTGCGCGCCGGCATCATCGCCATACTCGGCCATGACGCTTGTCATCACCTTGTCCTTGTGGGCAACATTCTTGAACAGGTACGGATAGGTCCAGACCTCCGCCGGCTTGTACCATCCGCCGAGGATCGCCGCGCCCGGCGAGGCAACATGGATCGAACCCTGCAGCAGCCCCTCGACATGCTCGCGCTCACCGCCCAGCGATCCGGCATGGTGCGTCGCGATGTCGATCTGGCCCTTGGTCAGTTCCTTGACACGGGCCGCGAAGAAATCGAGTCCCTGCGCGATGAAATCAGTCGGTGGGGTGGCGGAAGCGCCGATCCATTTCAGGGTCTGGGCCTTGAGGATGGCTGGCATAGCCACCATTCCGGCAAGACCTGCGGTGCCGAGCAGGACGGAACGGCGGCTGGCAGGCGTTTCGAATGGCTTCGTCATGTTTTCCTCCCTGGAAGATGCTGGCCCGTTTCGGGCTCTGGCGGTTGAAACCGGAAACGCTCCCGTCTCCGGCAGATCGTCGGCTTCTCAGCCCGAGAACGTAGCTTCCATCTCGCGGCGGACCTTGATGGCGGCATCGTTCGGGTCGAAATCCACATCCGACCATTTCAGCCGGGCGCCCTGCGGAATGTCACGCTTGAGCTTGATCTTGTGTGCCAGTCCAAGCGGCAGGTAGCCTTCGGCGAGCGAGGCCTGGGCCGGGGTCTGCTTGCCCCAGACGCAGAAGCCGCCCTCGCCATCCAGCATCTCCCCCGTCTTGAGATCGCGCTTGGCGGTGGCGACCACATCGGCATTGAAGCAGATCGGCGCCCCGGTCGGCTCCTTGCGCAGCGCCGCCGAGGCTACCGAGATGCCCAGTTCGAGCCCGATCATGTGCGTCGGCCGGTACAGGCAGGAATACTTGCCGGATTTGTCCTGCAGCATCGAATATTCGCGGAAGCATTCCTCCGAATAGGCGCTGTCGGTTTCGAATACGACATAGGTGCCCATCACCAGCGAATGCGGAACATCACTGCCATCGCGGTAGACCGATGATGTGACCTCCGTAACACCCTTGCGTTCCAGCACCCCGCCATCCGATTTCGGCTTGCAGATCTCCGCATGTTCGAACCGCGTTGCCGGCGGGAACGAAAGCCCTTCGGTCTGGCTTTCCAGCCCGGTCGCATTGCACACCGCTGTCATCTCGATGCCGGATTTCGTGCCGTCGACGAAGGAATTGAACATCTTCGGGTTGATGGAGTTCCGGTCGCGGATCTTCATGTACTTGTCGAGAATGTCCCAAACCGTATCCGGCGTCGACTGATGATAGGTCGGGTGGTAGCGCGTACCCTTGCCAGCGGCGACAACGCGGAATCCCGCTGCGCGCGCCCAGTCGACATGATCGGCGATCAGCGCCGGCTGGTCGCCCCATGCCAGCGAATAGACAACGCCGGCCTGCTTCGCCTTCCGCGCGAGCAGCGGACCCGCCACGGCATCGGCCTCGACATTGACCATGACGATATGCTTGCCGTTCTCGATGGCCTTCAGCGCGAAGCGGATTCCCGCACCCGGATCGCCCGTGGCCTCGATGATCACCTCGATACCCGGATGGGTGACGAGGCTGTCACCGTTCTCGGTGACCAGCGTCGCACCGTTCTTCACCGCATCGTCGAGCGACGTCGCGGCATATTGCTCCTCCGGCCAGCACGCGAGCTTGAGCTGGGAACGCGCCCGCGCCGTATTGAGATCGGCCACGGCCACGACATGCATGCCGGCGGTCTGGCGGGCCTGTGACAGGAACATCGTGCCGAATTTCCCCGCGCCGATGATGCCGATGGTGATCGGCTTCCCGGCAGACTGGCGTTCCAGCAGCATGCGGTGAAGATTCATGGGGCCTGGCCTTCCTTTCCTGTCGGCACTTGGCCGAACCGATTTCCATCATGGCCGGATCGAAGCGCGCAAGGAGGCGGCCGGAATCCCGTGGTTCCGGCATGCCGCTTCCCGGCTATCGTTTCTTCCCGACCGGATGCTGCTTCTTGTTTCGTGAGCAGCATTCCTCAAAACGAACGCTAACACGTTTCCTCCGGCTGAAAAGCGAAATAGGATGAGGAGAACGATGAGGAGATTTCATCAGTGCTGAACAGCATGCCACCGCTGCAATGGCTGGCGACCTTCCAGGCGGTTATCGAATCCGGCAGTTTCGCCGGAGCTGCAAAGTCGCTGGGCCTGACGCCCTCCGCCATCAGCCACCAGATGCGCGCGCTGGAGGGGATGCTGGGCCAGCGCCTTTTCCTGCGCGACAAGCGGCAGGTCACTCCGACCGAGGAGGCGCTGGCCTATGCCACGACGATCTCTGAAAGCTTCGCCCGCCTCGTCGCGGCGACCAACCGGCTTGCGACCGGGGCGGGTGCGCGGCGCCTGCCCATTCACTGCTCGCCAAGCTTCGCGACGCTCTGGCTGGTGCCGCGCCTCAAGGATTTCATGCGGGAGCACCCGGCTATCGACATCGCGCTCTTCGCCAGCCATGAGCCGGCCCGGCTCGGACAGGACGGGATCCTGATCGATATCCAGTATGCACGTCCGGTGCCGGAGACCTGCGAGGCGATCGTCCTTGCCGACGAGACGATCGTGCCGATGGCAAGCCCGGCCTTTGTGGCCGAGCACCATATCGGCGCCATCGCGGATATCGGCCGTGTGCCGCTGCTGCATTCGCTCCGCTGCGTGGTTCAGTGGCCGCAATGGTCTGCCCGTTTCGCGCCGGGCCTGACGCTCAACCCGCGTGGCTTCCAGTTCGACCGGGCGCATCTTGCCCTCGCTTCAGCCGCTGACGGCCTCGGCATCGTGCTCGAATCGACTTTGCAGGCCAGAGCCTATCTTGATCAGCGCCGGCTCGTCCTGCCGTTCGGCGAGGTGGGAATTCCCGTGGTGGCGCATCGACTGATCTTCCGGCGGGAGGATGATGGGCATCCGGACCTGCTGGCCTTCATCGACTGGATCACCCGGGCCTTGCGCGCCGAGCATCCAATGGCGGTCACGCGCTAGCCCTCGCCGATGGCACGTGAAGGGGCAGCAATGTTGGGTTGGCTATTTGACATACCAACTGGTTGGTATTTACGCTGTGACATGGAGAACGCGACCCCATGAGCCGCTCGGTCAATGCCCGCGAGAAACTGCTTGAGGCCGCCGTCAAGCTTGTCCGGTCGAAAGGGTTTGCCGCCACGAGCGTGGATGATCTCTGCGGGGAAGCCGGCGTGACCAAGGGCGCCTTTTTCCACCATTTCCCGAGCAAGGAAGCCCTCGGCATCGCGGCTGCCGAGCATTGGTCGAAGATGACAGGTGCCCTGTTCGCTGCCGCACCTTACCAGCAGGTCGACGAACCTCTTGAAAGGCTGCTGGCCTATCTCCGCTTTCGACGGGACATCCTCGATGGTGAACTGTGCGAGTTCACCTGCCTCGCGGGCACGATGTTGCAGGAAGTCTATGCCGAGCATCCTGCAATCGCCGCGGCCTGCCAGGAATCGATCGCCAGCCATGCGGCAACGCTCGAGCCGATGATCGCTGCGGCCATGTTGGCACGCGGGCTTGATCCCGGCGGCGCCTCGACGGGCTGGACGGCGTCCGGGCTGGCCCTGCACAGCCAGGTTGTCCTGCAGGGCGCCTTCATCCTCGCCAAGGGGAACGGTGGCCCGGCAATCGCGCGCGACAGCGTCGACCATCTCACGCGGTACATTTGCCTGCTTTTCGCTTCTGAGGGCGCCACCCCCGATCCCAGATCCTGACACGGAGAACATGCATGCCTGGAACCGTTCGCCTTCATCGCGTTTTCGCCACCAGCCCGGACAGGCTCTACCGCGCCTTCATCGAGCCGGATGCCCTTGCAAGCTGGTTGCCGCCGAACGGCTATCTCGGCACGGTGCACAGCCTTGAGCCGAAGGTTGGCGGGACGCACCGGATGTCCTTCCGGAACTTCGCAAGCGGCGAGGTCCACAGCTTCGGCGGCCAGTATCTCGAGCTCGAGCCGTCGGAGCGGCTCGTCTACACGGACCAGTTCGAAGATGCCGGTCTGCCGGGCGAGATCCAGGTCGTTGTCTCCTTCAGGGCAGTCTCCTGCGGCACCGAGCTCACGATCGAGCAGAGCGGCATTCCCGACGCGATCCCGCCGGAGAGCTGCTACCTCGGCTGGCAGGATTCCCTGTGGAAACTGGAACGCCTTGTTACTGCCCCGTCAGGGTCGTCGGATCCGGCCTGACCGGCAGAGGGCAGGGTATTTGATCCGGACCATGACGGAGATGAAGCGGATCAGTTTCGCCGCCATGGAAAGAACAGCGAGCTGACAGGACGAGAGGAGTGAACCATGTCCTATATCGATGGATTCGTTGCCGCAGTACCGACCGCGAATCGTGAAGCCTATCTCGAGCATGCAACGCTCATGGCCGGGATCATGAAGGAGTTCGGAGCGATCCGATCGGTTGAATGCTGGGGCGATGATGTACCCGACGGGAAGCTGACCTCGTTTCCGATGGCTGTGAAGGCAGAGCCGGGCGAAACCGTCGTATTCGCCTGGCTCGTCTGGCCCTCCAAGGCCGTCCGGGATGCCGGCTGGGCGCGCATGATGCAGGATCCCCGCATGCAGCCGGGTGCGAACCCGATGCCCTTCGACGGCAAGCGCCTGATCTATGGTGGATTTGAAATGGTGCTGGACCTCTAGGCGTCCCGCTCCCGGAATCGCATGTGCCGCATATCGGGCTGATGCAGATTCTGCATCGGATCGGCGGTCGGCACCCTCCGGCCGGGTTCATCAGGCGCGCCGGCAGGCGTGATCCGTTGCGTTCTTTGCATTGGCTCCTGTGTCGCGGATTTGTTTCACTGGTCATACCGGATCAGCAGGGCGGGAACATTCCTGCCCAGGCCCGGAAACGGCTGTGAAAGCGGCCGGGAGAAGGCCGGAAAGGCCTCGCGAGACACCCGGGCCGCGAGGTCCGGCCAGGAACCATGCTCCTCCGGGAGCGATGTGCTGCAAACGGGAGAACCTCGATGAAACTGTTCGGAATTGCGGTGGCGCTGCTGGCGCTGCCAGGACTTGCCGCTGCCCAGGACCTGACGGGCACGCTGAAGAAGATCAAGGAAACCGGGACAATCACACTCGGCCATCGCGAGAGCTCGGTTCCGTTCTCGTATATCGACAACAATGCCAAGGTTGTCGGCTACTCGATGGATATCTGCGGCAAGATCGTTGAAGCCGTCAAAGCCGAGCTGAAGATGGACAAGCTGGATGTCCGCCTTCTTCCCGTCACGTCCTCGACCCGGATCCCGCTGATCGCCAATGGTACGATCGATCTCGAATGCGGCTCGACCACCAACAATGCCGAGCGGCAGAAGCAGGTCGCCTATACGAACACCCACTTCCTGACAGCATCGGCCTTTGTCTCGAAGAAGGCGAAAAACCTGAAGAAGATCGAGGATCTTCGCGGCAAGACCGTGGTTTCGACGGCTGGCTCGACCAACATGAAACAGGTGGTCGAGGCCAATGCCGCAAAGAATCTCGGGATGACCGTGCTCCCGGCAAAGGACCATGCTGCAGCGTTCCTGCTGGTCGAGCTCGACCGGGCGGAAGCCTTCATCATGGATGATATCCTGCTGGCGGGCCTCGTGGCCTCCGCCAAGGATCCCGGCCTCTACCAGCTTTCCGACGAGGCCTTCTCGCTGCCCGAACCCTACGGAATCATGCTCCGCAAGGATGACGCGCCATTCAAGGCCCTGGCCGACCGGACGACCGCGGCCCTCTTCAAGAGCCCGGAGGGCGAGGCGCTCTACAGGAAATGGTTCCTCAGCCCCATTCCCCCGAACGGGATCAATCTCAATGTCCCCCTGAATGCGATGCTCAGGAAAATGCTCGAGAAGCCGACCGACTCGGCTGATCCCGCCGCCTATTGAACATCGCAGGGCAAGGGCTGCGTCTCCCCGCATACCCTTGCCCCCTTTGCGGGGGCTGGACATGAACTATACCTGGAACTGGGGTATCTTCTGGGAGCTCAATCCCGAAGGCACCGGCACCTATCTCGACATGCTGCTGATGGGCCTGCGCTGGACGCTGGCGACCGCAGCCCTGGCCGCGGCGATCGCGCTTGTCTTCGGTTCGATCATCGGGGTGATCCGCACCCTGCCGCATCGGGGTCTGGTTCTCGCCGGCGATGCCTGGGTCGAGTTCTTCCGCAACATCCCGCTGCTGGTGCAGCTTTTTCTCTGGTACTTCGTGCTGCCCGAGCTTCTGCCCAAGGCGGCCGGGACTTGGCTGAAGACCCTGCCCAACGCATCCTTCTGGACGGGGGCAATCGGGGTCGGGCTGTTCATGTCGTCCCGCGTTGCCGAACAGGTCAAGGCAGGCATCCGCTCCCTGCCGCGCGGCCAGTCCCTGGCGGGTACCGCGCTCGGGCTCACCACGGCGCAAACCTACCGCTACATTCTCCTGCCGATGGCGTTCCGCATCATCCTGCCGCCGCTCACATCCGAGCTGTTGAATACGGTCAAGAACACCTCCGTCGCGCTGACCATCGGCCTGATGGAACTCACGGCGCGCACACGGGCGATGCAGGAATACTCCTTCCAGGTGTTCGAAGCCTTCACTGCAGCGACGCTGATCTATCTCGCGCTCAATGCTGCCCTGACATTTCTGATGCGAAGGCTCGAACGGGCAGTGGCCGTTCCGGGCTATGTCACCGGGAAGTGACCGATGTTCCAGTTTGATTTCGACATCATTCTCAAGACATTACCCTACCTTTTGAAGGAGGGCATGGTCTTCACGCTGACGCTGACCGCGCTCGCGGCCTTCGGGGGGCTGGTTCTCGGCACGGTTCTGGCGCTGATGCGCCTCTCGACCCTTCCCGGCCTCGCCCTGTTTGCAACCGGCTATGTGAACCTGATGCGTTCGCTGCCGCTGGTGCTGGTGATCTTCTGGTTCTACTTCCTCGTTCCCTATATCGGTCAGGCAATCCTGCGCACGGAGCGCCCGGTCGAAGTGGGCGCCTTTGCCTCGGCGCTGATCACATTCACCCTTTTTGAGGCCGCCTATTTTTCGGAAATCATGCGTGCCGGCATCCAGTCCGTGCCGAAGGGCCAGCTGTCGGCCGGCTATGCCCTCGGCCTGACGTACCGCCAGGTGATGAGCTATGTCGTTGTGCCGCAGGCCCTGCGCAACATGCTGCCTGTCATCCTGACGCAGACCATCGTGCTGTTTCAGGATACCTCGCTTGTCTACGTCATCTCGATCACGGATTTCCTCGGCGCGGCCTCCAAGGTGGCACAGCGCGATGGCCGCCTGATCGAAATGTATATCTTTGCCGCTTTTGTCTATTTCCTGATCTCGTTCCTGGCCTCGCTGCTGGTCCGGCGGCTTCAGGCCCGGACAGCGATCATCCGTTGAGGAACCAACATGTCGAGCTCTGCCGCACCCATGATCGAAATGGCTGCCGTTTCCAAATGGTATTCGCCGCAATTCCAGGTTCTGAAGGACTGCACGACCTCGGTCGACCGGGGCGAGGTCGTCGTGGTCTGCGGCCCCTCCGGCTCCGGGAAGTCGACGCTGATCAAATGCGTCAACGCACTCGAGCCCTTCCAGGCCGGTACGATCCGGGTGGATGGCATCAACCTGTCCGATCCCGGAACCAACCTGCCGAAGCTGCGCGCCCGGATCGGCATGGTGTTCCAGCATTTCGAGCTGTTTCCCCATCTGAGGATCACCGAGAACCTGTGCCTTGCGCAGGAGAAGGTGCTGGGCCGGAGCCGGGAAGAGGCCATGGCCAAGGGCAGGGCGCTGCTCGACAGGGTCGGCCTCAGCGAGCATGCGGAGAAGTTTCCCGGCCAGCTTTCCGGCGGTCAGCAGCAGCGAGTGGCCATCGCCCGGGCCCTCGCCATGGATCCGATTGCGATGCTTTTCGATGAGCCCACGTCTGCGCTCGACCCGGAAATGATCACCGAAGTGCTGGATGTCATGGTCGAACTCGCCAGGGAAGGCATGACCATGATGGTTGTCACCCATGAAATGGGCTTCGCCCGGAAGGTGGCCCATCGCGTGGTCTTCATGGACCGCGGCGAGATCATCGAGGACCGCAGCAAGGACGAATTCTTCGGCTCGCCCCGCTCTGACCGGGCGCAGCTCTTTCTCTCGAAGATTCTCTCCCACTAGGTGTTGCACCTTCCGGTGTGACGATTTCCCGCCGGTCCGCCGCCCGGTTTTCCCGGTTTCTGAGGATAAGGGCTGCCTCCTGTTGCAGGAATCGGGGGACAATGGCCTTGTGGCAAGGCCCCCGGCCCCAAGGCGCAGAAGGGGGCATTGAACCCGAGGCCAGCCCCATGTCCGTCCCGACCCTCTGCCGCACCGAAACCGATCTGCTCGGCCCACGGGATATCCCCGCAGAGACCTATTTCGGCATCCACACCTTGCGGGCGGTCGAGAATTTCCCGATTACTGGAACACCGATCTCGATCTATCCTGATCTCATCCGCGCGCTGGCGGTTATCAAGCAGGCGGCCGCTCTGGCCAATGCGGAGCTCGGCCTGCTTTCGGCCCAGCGTGCCGAAGCCATTGCCATGGCCTGCCGGGAGATCCGCGAGGGCCGGTTGCACGAATTCTTCGTTGTCGATGTCATCCAGGGCGGCGCCGGCACCTCGACCAACATGAATGCGAACGAAGTCATCGCGAACCGGGCGCTCGAGCTGATGGGCTACCCCAAGGGCGACTACAAGGCCCTCCATCCCAACGAGCATGTCAATCTGAGCCAGAGCACCAATGACGTCTATCCGACAGCCCTGAAGATCGCGGCCTATGCCGGGGTGATGCGCCTGATCGACGCGATGGCCCATCTGCGCCACGCTTTCGAGGAGAAGGTCGTCGAGTTCCGCGAGATCATCAAGATGGGGCGTACGCAGCTCCAGGACGCCGTGCCGATGACTCTCGGCCAGGAATTCTCGACCTATGCCGTCATGCTTGGCGAAGACGAACAGCGTCTGCGCGAGGCCACCAGCCTGATCTGCGAGATCAACATGGGCGCGACAGCCATCGGCACCGGTCTCAACGCGCCGCGCGGCTATGCGGCATGTGTTTGCCGGCACCTTGTCCAGCTCACCGGCATCCCGCTGCAGACGGCGGTGAACCTTGTCGAGGCGACGCAGGATTGCGGCAGCTTCGTTCAGCTTTCGGGCGTGCTGAAGCGCGTTGCGGTCAAGCTATCGAAAACCTGCAATGATCTGCGCCTGCTCTCCTCCGGACCCCGGGCGGGCTTCAACGAGATCAATCTTCCGCCGATGCAGGCGGGCTCCTCGATCATGCCCGGCAAGGTCAATCCGGTCATCCCGGAAGTCGTCAATCAGGTCGCTTTCGAGGTGATCGGCAATGACATGACGATCAGCTTTGCAGCCGAAGCCGGGCAATTGCAGCTCAACGCCTTCGAGCCCGTTATCGCGCACAGCCTGTTCAAGAGCGTCAATCACCTCGAGGCCGCCTGCCATGTTCTGGCGGATCGCTGCGTGACCGGGATCACGGCCAATGCCACCCGTCTCCGTGGCATGGTCGAGAACTCGATCGGGATCGTGACGGCGCTCAACCCGCATATCGGCTATGTCAACGCGACGACGATCGCCAAGGAAGCGCTGGAAACCGGCGCAAGCGTGTATGATCTCGTGATCAAGCGCGGCCTGCTCGACAAGGCACGGCTCGATGAAATCCTGGCGCCGGCAGCGCTGACCGGCGGAAACTGAGGCGGGCGCCGGCGCGCTGCAGGCTGCCGGTTCGATCCAGCACGGGGGAGGGTTCGACATGCGCATTCTCGGACATTCAGGCCTGCGGGCGCTTGCATGGATGCTGGCGGCCCAGGCTGTCGGCTTGGTTCTGGTAACCGGCTTCTCCCGCGCGCAGACAGCTGAACCCGGCCGGATCCTGATCGAATATGCTGCGCCGACCGACCCGAAACACCAGCCGATCCTCGAGCTCCTCCGTCAAAAGCAGGTACTCGAGCGGGTCCAGACCCTGCTCTCGCCCTTCCGCCTGCCGCGGCCGCTGCTCTTCCGGACCACCGGCTGCGATGGCGAGGTCAATGCCTGGTTCGACGGCGATGCCGTGACCATTTGCTATGAATATGTCGAATACGTCATGGAGAGCGCGGCCAGCCGGCGGCGCCCGGAATGGGTGAGCGAACATCACGCCATTTCCGGAGCGTTGATGGACGTGTTCCTGCACGAGGGCGCCCATGCCCTGTTCGCCTATCTCGACATCCCGCTGCTCGGGCGCGAGGAGGATGCGGCCGATCAGGTCGCGGCCTATATGCTGCTCAGCCTCGGCCGTCAGGATACGCCGCAGCTCGTGGCCGGGATCGTCTATATCTACCTCAACGAGGCGGGGATCCGCGATTTCCCGTCCCTGCGCCGGAAGCGCCTGAAGATCGTCGATCACAAGCATTACGCCGATGTGCACAGCACGCCGCTGCAGCGCATGTTCAATACGCTGTGTCTCGCCTACGGCGCCAGCCCGGAGCTGTTCGGGCCCGCGATCCAGCGCGGCGCCCTGCCGGCTGACCGGGCCGAGGGCTGTGCGGACGAGTTCGGACAAGTCGACAGGGCCTTCCGCCGGCTCCTGCTTCCGCATATCGACCTGTCCGTGCTCCAGCGCGTCCTCGCGCGCGATACGCTTTCCCTCGGCCGGCCCTGAAACGGGACCGATCAGGCGCCAATGCGATCCGCGCCGCGTAGTCTCCCGGTAGACACCGGGGCACGAAACGGCTCTCATTGACCCGGTCCTCCTGCCTTGAAGGAATCACGATGCGTCGCTGGGTTTTTGCGCTTGCCTTGTTCTGTCTCGCCCAGGGGCCCGCCTTGGCCCAGCGTACATTGATCGTGCTCGATGCATCCGGGTCGATGTGGGGTCAGATCGAGGGCCGGCCCAAACTCCAGATCGCGCGCGAAGCCCTGCGCTCGGTGCTCGCCGGCACGCCGGCCGATACCGAGATCGGCTTGCTGGCCTATGGCCATCGCGAAAAGGGCAATTGCGCCGATATCGAGCTTGTTGTGCCACCCGCCAAGGGAAAGGCAGGAGCCGTGTCGGAAGCTGCCGCCCGCCTGAAATTCCTCGGCAAGACGCCGCTGACCGAAGCTGTCCGGCAAGCGGCAGTCTCGCTGCGCTACACCGAGGAGAAGGCTACCGTCATCCTGATCACCGACGGTGTCGAGACCTGCCAGGCTGATCCCTGCGCCCTTGCGGAGGAACTTGCGAAGGCGGGCGTCGGGTTCACCGCGCATGTTGTCGGGTTCGGCCTTTCGCGCGAGGAGGGACGCAAGGTGGCCTGCCTCGCCGAGAAGACCGGCGGCCGGTACATTCCCGCCGGCAATGCCGGGGAGTTGCAGGATGCCCTCCGCCGGACCGTCAGCGTCCCGCCCCGGCCGGAAACAGCTCCGCCCGTGACGCTTCCGTCGGCGACACTTGCCACCAAGGCGAAGCCGGTTATCGGCCAGAGCTTCGCCGTGGACTGGACAGGCCCCGCCGCGAAACTGGACTATATCGACATCGTCCTGATGGGCTCGAAAGCCGTCGATGGCGAGTTGTCGTATGTCTATGTCGAGCGGGGCAAGCCGACGCTCATCCGGGCGCCCGGCAAGCCGGGCACTTATGACATGCGGTATGTCTGGGCGGGGCCTGATCGCCGCCATGTGCTGGCAACAACGCGTGTGACGGTCGGCGATACGTCCTATGCGCTGGACGCGCCGGCCAGCGTTCCTGCCGGCACCGCGTTTTCGGTTGGGTGGAAGGGGCCCGGCAAGCCGGGGGACTATGTCGATCTCGTCCGCCGGGGCACCAAGGACGTCTCCGGGGAACTGTCCTACGCCTATGTCGAACGTGGCAACCCGGTGCAGATGAAGGCGCCGGGCGATACCGGACGCTATGATCTCCGGTACGTCCTCGAGGCGCCGGACGGGCGCAAGGTTCTTGTCACCGTTCCGATCGAGGTTACGCCCTCGGTGGCGAGCCTGGCCTTCCCGCCCAATGCAGTGGCCGGAGGCGAGGTCACGATCCATTGGCGCGGCCCGGCCGCTGCCGGCGACTACCTCGACATCGTTCCCGATGGCCAGAAGGAGGCCGCAGGCGAGTTGTCCTATGCCTATGTGGAGCAAT
Source organism: Beijerinckiaceae bacterium (assembly GCA_027533425.1). GTDB lineage: Bacteria > Pseudomonadota > Alphaproteobacteria > Rhizobiales > Beijerinckiaceae > Rhabdaerophilum. The sequence continues at coordinate 249,573 of JAPZUD010000001.1, forward strand.
CCCCGGATGGCGAGACCTCGACCCTGCGCGTCCCCGGTGAGGCCGGGCGCTATCGCATCCGGTATATCCTCGAGGCCGCCGGCGGCCGCAAGGTGCTGGCCGACCAACTGCTGGTTGTCGCTGCCGCGCAGGCAACGGTGTCGGCGCCGGCCACCGTGCAGCGTGGCGCGGCCATCCCGGTGAGCTGGACCGGGCCGAATGGCGGGCAGGACTATATCGATCTTGTGCGGCAGGGTTCGCAGGAAACGATCGGTGAACTGACTTATTTCTACACGGCGAATGCGGGGCAATCTCCGGCGACCCTGCAGGCACCGGATCAGCCCGGGCGATACGAGATCCGCTATATCCTCGAGGCCACGGACGGCAGGCGGATTCTGGCCCGGACGCCTGTCGAGGTCCGCTGATAGGGGAGTTGGCCACAAGGTCTTGCCGCCGGTTCCCGGGCCATGCATGCTTCGAACGCTGTCTCGACGGAGCATCAGCCGATGCGAATGACACGGTTCCCGAGGGGCCCGGCTTTGGCGGGTCTGCTGCTGGTCTGTTCCGGCTTCCCGGCTTTCGCCCAGGCAATTCCGGCGGGCGCCAGCCGGTGCAGCTTCGATGCCTTTACGGTCGACGGGCAGGGCAGGACGAATGTCAGGGCCGCGCCTTCAACCCGGTCAGCGATTCTCGGTACGGTTCCTTCTGCCAGCCGGCGGATTGCAAGTCCGGATGAGGGGGCTGGCGTTTCCGTGGTCGCAAGCGTGAACGGGTTTTTCTTGGTCCGGGAAATCGATCTTGCCGATATCGAGACGGCCAGCCCCGATCGGAAACTCGGCAAGGTCTATCGTGGGTCCGGGTGGATCCATGGCAGCCAGCTGACGTTCCATATCCAGAGTGGTGACGGGTTGCGCGCCACGCCCGACCGTGCAGCGCCTGTCTCGATCCGGTTCCGGCAGTCCGGTCCGGATGGCATCGGTGATCCCGATGCGGTTGTCCTGCAGATGCACAGCTGCAGCGGGCGGAATGTCCAGGCGACATTGACAACGACGAAAGGGAAGGAGCTTGGCCGGGGTTGGCTGGTTCGCGATGCGCAAGACGGGCAGGCGCCGCCCATTGTGACCTGCCCGCTGCAACTGACGACCTGCAACTGAAAAACGGCCTGCCGGCTGACATGGCGCCTTGCGCATTGTCGCCGCCCTGGACGGTCATTGGTGTGATGGATGGGACAAACCGTCGCATGCCCGCGCCCGGATCGGCCATGCCAAAACCTTTTGCCGAGGGTGACGGGAGCTTCCCTCGGGCAAGGTTTCGTAGGCAAGGGTTCGCATGCTCCAAGTCGTCTGGTTCAAGCGTGATCTCCGGATCGTCGATCACGCTCCGCTCGTAGAGGCCGCGCAGAACGGACCGGTGCTACCGATCTATGTCGCCGAGCCCAGCTATTGGGCCCTTCAAGATACGTCCGGCCGGCAATGGGAGGCCTTCCGCGAGGGGCTGGTTGATCTGCGCGGCGCGCTGGCTCGGCTCGGGCAGCCGCTGGTGATCCGCCAGGGCGAGGCAGTCAAGCTGTTCCGGCGCCTCCATGCCCGGCACGGGATCGCGCATCTCTGGTCGCATGAGGAAACCGGAAACAACTGGACCTATGACCGCGACAAGGCCGTCGGGGCCTTCTGCCGTGAAGCCGGTATTCCCTGGACGGAGTTGCCGCAATTCGGCGTTGTCCGTCGTCTGAAATCCCGCGATCAATGGTCCAGGGCTTTCGAGAACTTCATGCGGCAGCCCTGTCTTGCTCCGCCTCGCAGTCTGCCACCACTTGCGGGGATAGAGCCTGGTTCGGTGCCGGACGCCGCGGAGCTGGGGCTTGCGGAGGATCCGTGCCCCGGTCGTCAGCCCGGGGGAAGGCAGGCGGCCCTCATCCTGCTGGACAGCTTCTTTGCCGGCCGCGGTCGGCGCTATACCAGCGACATGTCGAACCCGCTGGCGGGTGAGCGAAGCTGCTCGCGCCTGTCAGTTCATCTCGCGACGGGGTCGATTTCGCTGCGCGAGACACTCCAACGGGCCCACCGCGAGCGGTCGGTCCTGAACGGGATGCCGCCGGAAATGCGCCCCGTCGAACTGCGTTCGGTCGATTCCCTGATCGCGCGGCTGCATTGGCATTGCCATTTCATCCAGAAGCTGGAAAGCGAGCCGTCGCTGGAATTCCGGTCGGTGCACCGTCTTCACGAAGCGAACCGCCAGCCGACACCGCCAGATCACCCCCATCTTCTGGCCTGGGCCGCGGGGCGGACGGGCTTTCCCTTTCTCGATGCCTGCATGCGCGCACTGGCTGCTACGGGCTGGCTGAATTTCCGCATGCGGGCGATGGTGCAGGCCTTCGCGAGCTACCATCTCGCGCTGGATTGGGCCCAGACCGGTCTCCATCTCGCCCGGTCCTTTACGGATTACGAGCCCGGCATCCACTGGCCGCAGGTGCAGATGCAATCGGGCCATACCGGGATCAACACGCCGCGCATCTACAATCCGGTCAAGCAGGGCCTCGATCAGGATCCAGACGGCCTGTTCACGCGGAAATGGGTGCCCGAACTCGCCGAAGTGCCGCTGGCCCTCCTGCAGGAGCCATGGCGGATGGATGCGGCCCAGCAGGCGGCCAGCCGGTGCCGGATCGGGCAGGATTACCCACTCCGCATTGTCGATCACGAGGTCGCCTCACGCGAGGCCCGGGCGCGGCTCGGGGCCTTGCGCCGCATGGATGGTTACATCGGGGAGGCCCGGCGCGTTTATCAGCGCCATGGCAGCCGGAAGCGGCATCCCTCCGATGCCCGGGCGATGGAAAACGTTACCCGCGCCCGAAATGACATCCCGGTATCGCCTCCGGACCAGCTTGACCTCGATATCTGAGCGCCCGCCGGCAGGCACTCAGTCGTAGCGCAACTCGCGCGCCTTGCCCCGGAACACGTAGTAGCTGAAGGCAGTATAGCCGGCGATAAAGGGCAGCACGAAAATGGCGCCGAGCAGGATGATCCAGAGGCTTTCGGTGGCGCTGGCGGCGGCGCGGATCGTCAGCTTCTCCGGCACGATGTAGGGGTAGAAGGAATAGGCGAGGCCGAGAAAGCCCAGCGTGAACAGCGCCATCGCCCCGAGGAACGGCACGAGGTCGAGGCTGTGGTCCCCCCGCGGCATGCGGCGCAGGAAGATCCAGAGCGAGAGGAAGAGGGCCCCGGTCATCAGCGGGATCGAAGCGAGGCCGATAATGTTGGGAAAGCTGAACCAGCGATCGAAGATCCGCGGCGAGACGAGCGGTGTCGCCAACGAGACGGCGATCATGCCGGCGAGGGTCAGCAGGAGGCTGGCCCGTGCCCAGAGCACGGCCCGGACCTGCAGCGTGCCTTCGGTCTTGGCGATCAGCCAGGTGGACCCCACGAAGGTATAGGCGGCCGCGAGGCCGAACCCGGCGGCCAGCGCAAAGGCCTCCTGCCAGAGTCCGGCCTGGAAACCCATGATGTAGCGACCGAGCATATACCCCTGTGTCAGCGCAGCCAGAAGCGAGCCGCCAATGAAGGCACGGTCCCACGCATTCTGGAACCGCGTCTGCGCCTTGACCCGGAATTCGAAGGCAACCCCCCGTAGCGTCAGGCCCAGCAGCATCAGCGCGACGGGCAGGTAAAGTTCCGTCAGGATCAGGCCATGTGCGGCGGGGAAGGCGACGAGCAGGAGGCCGATGCCCAGTACGAGCCAGGTCTCGTTCGCATCCCAGAACGGACCGATCGTGGCAATCATCCGGTCGCGTTCGCTCCGGTCGCCCCGGGCCATCAATATTCCGACGCCAAGGTCATAGCCATCAAGGATGACATAGGCGAGGATGGACAGGGCCATCAGGCCGGCGAAGATGATCGGCAGGTTCTGCGAGATCAGGTCCATGGCCGGTCACTCCGCCGGCTGGAGCCGCGGCGCATAGGCCGGCGGGGCTGCCGGGCCCGCTCCGCCCGCCTTCTTCGCGAGGTGGAACAGAACCGAGATATAGGCCACCATCAGCACAGCATAGATGGCGAGATAGAGCGCGAGCGTGGTCCCGATCATGCCGGCCGGCACGGCCGAGGCCGCCTGCGCTGTTGTCAGCACGCCCGTCACCAGCCAGGGTTGGCGGCCAATCTCGGTCACATACCAGCCGGCGAGCGTCGCCACCCAGCCCGAGAAGGTCATCGCCACAAAGGCCCAGGCGACCAGCCGCGGAATCTCGCCCTTGCGCCAGAGCAGGAAGGCACCCAGCCAGCTCAGGGCAAGCATCGCCATGCCCATCCCGACCATGATGCGGAAGGCATAGAAGACCGGCGCCACCGGCGGATGCTTGCCGATGAAATCGTTGAGCCCGGGCACCACGCCTTCTGCCTCGTGCTTCAGGATCAGGCTCGCACCGTTCGGGATCTCGATGGCGTAGTCGTTCCGGCGCTCGCGCTCGTTCGGCACGCCAAAGAGGACCAGCGGGACATTGCCGCGCGTTTCCCAGTTGCCCTCCATCGCCGCCACCTTGGCCGGCTGGTGCTCGAGGGTGTTGAGGCCATGCAGGTCCCCGACGAGGATCTGCACCGGGATCAGCGCCGCCGCCAGCCAGATGCCGACGCGCAGGGCCAGCCGGACATCCTCGCTGCGATCCTGCCGCAGCCAGCGCCAGGCCGAGAGGCCGGCAATCAGGAAGGCGCAGGTGAGGCCCGAGGCGAGGAGCATATGGCCCAGCCGGTAGGGCATGGACGGATTGAAGATGATGGCCATCCAGTCCGTCGCATGCGCGACGCCCTCGCGCATCTCGAAGCCGGCCGGCGTATGCATCCACGAATTCAGGACGAGGATCCAGAAGGCCGACATGGTCGTCCCGAAGGCGACAAGGAAGGTCGCGAGCGTATGGGCCCAGCCCGGCACGCGGCGGAAGCCGAACAGCATGATGCCGAGGAAGGTGGCCTCGAGGAAGAAGGCCGTCAGCACTTCATACGCCAGCAGCGGCCCCGCAATATTGCCCACGCGCTCCATGAAGCCCGGCCAGTTGGTGCCGAACTGGAAGCTCATCGTGATGCCGGAGACAACCCCCAGCGCGAAGGACAGCGCAAACACCTTCACCCAGAAGCGATAGGCATTCATCCAGGCTTCGTTGCCCGTGGCATTGAACCGCAGCTTGAAGAACAGCAGCACCCAGCCGAGCGCGATCGTGATGGTCGGGAAGAGGATGTGGAACGAGATGTTCGCGCCGAACTGGATGCGCGCGAGGAGGATCGGGTCCATGGGTCAGTTTCCCTTGTCGGTTGGGCTGCTCCGCTTCCCGCCCGGCAGGGCGAAAAGCCGGTCCTTCACGTCGAGAACCTTCACGATCCGCGAGCCGAGGCTCAGCAGCTGGATCAGGCGTTCCGTCTCGAGTTTCTGTACCTCGGCATACCAGCCGGTCAGCAGCTCGATCAGGTCATGCATTTCGCGCATCCGCCCCTGGGCATGGCGCTCGCTTTCGCTTTCGGGTGAGCGCATCAGCAATTCACGCAGGACGGAGAGGGTCGGGTCGATTTCGCGCTTCTTGCGCTCGTCGACCAGCGTCCGGACGATGGCGTAGATATCGTCGGGCGTATGGAAGAACTCGCGCCGGTCGCCGGGGATCGAACGCTGCCGGAGCAGGTTCCAGCTCTGCAGCTCTTTCAGCCCCATCGAGACATTCGAACGGGAGATGCCCAGCCGGTCGACGATATCGTCAGCGCAGAGCGGGCGCTCGGCGATGAAAAGCACGGCATAGATCTGCCCGACCGTCCGGTTGATGCCCCAGCGGCTGCCCATTTCGCCGAAATGCAGGACAAAGGCTTCGCACAGGGGAGGGACGGACATCGGCGCAATCCTGAATTTTCAGATTTTTCTGAAATTGCAGAACGCGCCGGATTTGCCAAGTGACAGAGTGTCGCGACGCGGCGTTCAGGCCGCCATGGCCCATTGATCCGGATTATCGGCATGGCCGATCAGGGCCAGCCCCTGGGCGATGGATTCGAACTGGTCAGCGGCCGTCAGCTTGGCCTCGCCGAACCGGCGCGCGAAAAGCTGCTGGACGGCCGGGACGAAGGAGGTGCCCCCGGTCAGGAAGACCCGCTCGACCGCGTCCGGTCCGAGCCCGGCTTGGGCCATCACCTGGTCGATGGTCCGGTTGATCCGGGCAAGATCCTCCGCGATCCAAAGCTCGAAATCAGCCCGCCGGATCGTCGCAGTCAGGTCGAACGCGCCGTCGGCAAAGCGGAATTCCACCGAATCCTCGTGCGACAGGCCGACTTTTGCGGCCGAGACGGCCCGGTAGAGCGCAAAGCCGAGATCGTTTTCGACGAGATGGATGAAATCCTCTAGCGGGCCCGGTTCGAGGGCCGAGCGGGCGAGTTCGTGCAATTCGCGCAGATCCGCGCTGCCCTTCATCAGTGCCAGTTCGTTCCAGCGCGCCAGCGTGCCGTAATAATGGACCGGGACGGGCAGCACCTTCCCGAAAGAGCGGTAGTGCCCGCCCTTGCCGAGCCGCGGCGAGACCACGTGATCGACGATGCGCGCATCGAAGGTGTCGCCGGCAATGCCGATCCCCGCATGGCCTAGCGGTTCGGCCCGCAGGATTCCGCCATGCCGTGAAAATCGCATGATCGAGAAATCGCTGGTGCCGCCGCCGAAATCCGCCACCAGCACGGTCGCGTCGCGGTCCAGGCGCCGTGCGAAGGAGAAGGCCGCGCCGACCGGCTCGTAGATGTAGCGCGGCGATGTCGCGCCGAGCCGTCCGAAGGCCTCGCCATAGCGTTCCATGGCCAGCCCGTCATCCGGATGGCTGCCTGCGAAACGCACCGGCCGGCCGATCTGCACCCGGGTGGCGCCGAGTTCGAGTTCGGGGCCGGCATGCCGGACCAGCGTGCGCAGGAACGTCGCCAGCAGGTCCTCGAACCGGTAGCGTTGCCGGAAGATGGTTGTGTGCTGGAAGCTGCGGCTGGCTGCAAAGGTCTTGAAGGACTGGATGAAGCGAAGCGCGGTGAGGCCCTCGCGCATCTGTTCCAGCGCCCAGGGGCCCCCCTCGATGTTCGCCGGCACGCTGCTGCCCGGTCGGTCCTGCCAGAAGCACAGGGCCGAGGCATACACGCCGTGATCCTGCCCGTCGTGACGGAAGCGGAGGCTGTGCACGCGGTTATCGCCCGTCGCCACGGCCACGACCGTGTTGGAGGTGCCGAAATCGATGCCGATCGAGACGGCGGGCTGGTCGCTCGGCATAGGTCACCCGGTGGGCTGGAGAGGCGGGACGCGCTCTCTATCCACCGGAAGGCCATCTGGCAAGGGCGGGATGGCGCAGGCTCAGCCCTGCCGCTTGCCCTTGCGATGCGGCTTGCCGCGTGGCGGGGCTGCGCGGGCAGGCTCCGGAGCGCGCGGGCGCGGCGGCGGGGGCTTGCGCTTCTGCCGCGGCGTCGGCTCGGCAAGCGCCCGGACGGAAACCTCGTCCGGTCTGCCCTTGGCCATCCGGCGTTCGAATTTCTCGGCCGCGTCGGCGCTGATCTCGACCTCTGTAGTCCGGTCATGGATACGGATCGCGCCGATCAGATGCCGTTCGAGATTGCCCCGGCGGACCAGCATCTTGAGGATGCCCTTCGGCTCGGCCTTGTTCGCCCGGCCGATCGACAGCTCGAACCAGCGGCCCCCCATCGGCCCGGCAGGGGCTGGCCCCGGCTTGCCCTTGCCGGTCATGCGCGGCTCTTCCACCGGAAGCGGGTCGATCTCTTCCGGCTCGGGCAGACGTTGCCGGTGGACCCGGGCGAGGGCCGCCGCGATTTCCTTGGGCGACCGGCGCGAGAGGAAGGCCGAGGCCATTTCCCAGTCGAACTCGCTCAGCTCCTGGAAGGGGCTTTCGTCCATCAGCATCCGCTCACGGTCGAGCTGGCGGATCTCGTCGGCGCCCGGCAGCGCTACCCAGCGCGGCTGGATCCCGCCTTCGGCGAACAGGCGCTCGGCCTTCCGCCGCTTGGCAGGCGGAACCAGCATCACGCTGATCCCCTTGCGTCCGGCCCGGCCGGTCCGTCCGGACCGATGCTGCAACACCTCGGAATCATGCGGCAGGTCGGCATGGATAACGAGCCCGAGATGCGGCAGGTCGATGCCCCGGGCGGCCACATCGGTAGCGATGCAGACCCGGGCCCGCCCGTCGCGCAGGGCCTGCAAGGCCTGGTTCCGCTCGTTCTGGCCGAGTTCGCCCGACAATGTGACCGCCGCGAAGCCGCGTTCGGTCAGGGTGGCATGGAGATGCCGCACCGCCTCGCGCGTGTTGCAGAAGACAAGGGTGGCGGGCGAGTCGCTCTGGCGCAGCAGGTTGACGACACCATGCTCGACCGCATGCGGCCGCACCATCGCGGCGCGATGCTCGATATCGGCATGGCCGGATACATCGCTTGCCACCTCGATGCGCGCGGCATCGCGCTGGAAGCGGGTGGCGAGCGCAACGATGCCCTTGGGCAGGGTGGCGGAGAAAAGCAACGTGCGTCGCCCTGCCGGCGTGGCGGCGAGCAGCGTCTCCAGATCCTCGCGGAAACCGAGATCGAGCATCTCGTCTGCCTCATCGAGCACGATAGCGGCGAGGGCGCCGAGATCGAGCGCGCCGCGTGTCAGATGGTCGACCAGCCGGCCCGGCGTGCCGACGACGATATGCACGCCGCGCTCGAGATGCTTCCGCTCCGCACGGGAATCCATCCCGCCGACGCAGGAGGTGATGATCGCGCCGGCATCCTCGTAGAGCCAGCGCAATTCGCGTTGCACCTGCAGGGCGAGTTCGCGCGTCGGCGCGATGACCAGCGCCAGCGGCTTGCCCGAGGGCGGCAGCGTGTCGCCCAGCAGGGCCGGCGCGATGCCGAGCCCGTAGGCGACCGTCTTGCCCGAGCCGGTCTTCGACGAGACGAGGAGATCCCGATGGGCCAGTGCCGGATCGGCGACGGCCGATTGCACCGGGGTCAGGCTGTCATAGCCCTTCCGCGCGAGGGCCGCAGCGAGGAGCGGGTGCAGCGCGGAGGGCGGGACGGGGAGAACGGACATTCAGGAAGCTTCTTGGTTCGCGGCGCGTGAATCGCGCAACCGGCGCATGGCCAGAGCCAGCCCCTTAGCAGGTCTCGGCCGGTGAGGGCAGGGTTCTTTTCCGATGGCTGCTCCGCGAAAACCGGACAGGGAATTGTGCCCGGCGATTTTCCAGCTGGTGATTGGCCCCGCGCACCCGATCGCGCATAGTCCGGGGAACAGAAAGGGCCGGGGCCATGCAACGTGAGCCCCGGTACCGGAAAGACGGGAGGATTTTCAATGACAACGCGCATCGCTCTTTTCGGGGCAGGGGGCAAGATGGGCGTCCGCCTGTCGACCAATCTTTTAGGCTCGCCATTCGAGGTCCGCCATGTCGAGCCCAGCCCGGCCGGGCAGCAACGGCTCCGGGAGGCGCTCGGCATCGAGTGCGTGCCGGTCGAGCAGGCCATTGACGGCGCCGAGGTCGTGATCCTCGCCGTCCCCGACACCCTGATCGGCCGGGTGGCGCGGGAGATCACGCCCCGTCTCCGCCCGGGCACGATGGTGATCGTGCTCGACGCCGCCGCGCCCTATGCCGGCCATCTGCCGGAAAACCCCGATCTCACCTATTTCGTGACCCATCCCTGCCATCCCGTGATCTTCGATGCGGCCGTGCACGGGCCCGGCAAGCCGGATTATTTCGGGGGGGTCAGCGCCCCGCAATCGATTGTCTGCGCACTGATGCAGGGCCCGGAAGAGGCCTATGCCCTCGGCGAGGCCGTGGCCCGGACCATCTACAAGCCGATCGTGAAATCCTACCGCGTCACCGTCGAGCAGATGGCGTTGCTGGAGCCTGGCCTGTCGGAAACCGTCTGCGCCACCCTGCTCGATGTCATGCGCGAGGCGATGGACGAGGTGGTCCGGCGCGGTGTGCCGCCGGATTGCGCACGGGATTTCCTCCTCGGCCATATGACGATCCTCGCTGCCGTGACCTTCCGGCAGATCGAGGGGCAGTTCTCCGATGCCTGCAACAAGGCGATCACCTTCGGCAAGCCGCGCCTGATGCGGGAGGACTGGCTGAAGGTTTTCGAGCAGGACGAGATCGCGGAGAGCATCCGCCGCATCACCTGAGCGGGCACGGCCTTACGCGGCCACACGGGCCGTGCAGATGCCCTCGCGCTCGAGATGGCGGGCGACGCGGAGCACGAGCTCGTCCCGACCCGCGGCGGCGATCACCTGGACCCCGATCGGCAGGCCGCTGGCGGGCCAGACGGGCACTGCCGCAACCGGCAGCCCGATGAAGGAGATCGGCTGCGTGAACAGGCCGAGATTGGCCCGGACCGGCAGGTCCTGCCCCTCGACCGTGAAGACCTTCTGGTCGAGCAGCGGGGCCGGTACCGGCGTTGCCGGCGCGAGGATCACATCCACCTGCCGGAACAGCTCGGCCACAGCCTCCTTGTACCAGGCCCGGAAAAGCTGGGCCCGGTGATACCAGGCACCGGGCAGCATCGCCCCGGCGAGAAGGCGGTCGCGCACTTCCGGGTCGAAATCGCTGACCCGCTTGCGCAGCCGTTCCTGATGCAGCGCGGCGCCCTCGGTCATCGTCATCACGAAGGCTGCAGCGCGCGCGCGCTCGGCCTCCGGGATCTCAACCACCCGCGTGGCCTCGAGCGCGCCGGCAACGGTCTCGACGGCATCCAGCGCCTGCTGCGCAGCAAGGCGGGTGAAATAGCCGCCGGCCCGGGCGATGCGCAGGCCACCAATGCCGGTCTCGATCTGCGGAGCCAGTGGTTCAACCGGGCCGCCCCAGCAAGCCGGATCACGCGGGTCGGGCCCCCGCATCGCGTCATGAACAAGGGCGAGATCCTCAACGCTGCGGGCCAGCGGGCCGACATGGTCGAGGCTCGTCACGAACGGGAAGCTCCCGCCGCGCGACAGGGCGCCGTAGGTCGGCTTCAGGCCGAACAGGCCGCAGAGCGAGGAGGGCACCCGGATCGAGCCATTCGTGTCGGAGCCAAGCGCGACCGGCGCCATGCCGGCCGCAACGCAGCCGCCCGATCCGCCGGAAGATCCTCCCGTCATCCGCTCCGGGTCATGCGGGTTCCGGGAGTGGCCATCATGAGCGTTTCTTCCAGTGAAATCATAGGCATATTCGCCCATATTCAAGCCACCGATCAGGATCGCGCCCGCCGCTTCCAGCCGGGTGATGGCGGTGGCATCAGCCTCGCTCGGCTGTCGGTCCCGATTGATCTTCGATCCGGCGCGCGTGGGCAGCCCCGCAATGTCGAACAGGTTCTTGACCGCGAAGGGGATCCCTGCCAGCGGCGGGAGAGCCTCGCCCCGCCGGCGTCGCGCATCGATCCGTTCCGCGTTTGCAAGGGCACGGCCGGCGGTGACATCGGTAAAGGCCTTCAGCGCAGGGTTGCGCGCCTCGATCACGTCGAGATGGCGCTCCACGACCGAGCGGGCGGTGATATCGCCGGCGCGGACTGCCCCGGCAATGCGCGCGCCGGTTTCCCGCGTCCAGTCGGTCATGATGAAGCTCCCGCCGGCGGCAGCGGATTGAAAATTGCTGCCGGTTCCAGCGTGTCAGGCAGCGGGAAATCGAGGAAGGCCGGCGCAAGGCGATAGGCCAGCGCGAGGTTCATCGCCATGCCGGGCAGCGTCTCCTCCGTAACCGGGAGGTGGAGCGCGCGGGCGAGTGCGTTGGCAAGGGCCTCGAAATCGGGCGGGTCGGACGCGGGCATGCTGCACTCCTGAGGACGGGCTGCGAAAGGACCCGGTAGGAGCAGCAATCGGCATGCCATGGATTTCCTCAGGTGACACGCCAAAGCCGGGGCATCGCTTGAAGGGGGCATCGTCCGGACTGTGGATCCGGCCGCGTGCCCGGGTGCCGCAAGGAGCGCCATGCCTGTTCAATTTTTAGGCCCGTATGCTGGATTGTATGCAGTGACGTGCCGGGAAGCCGGGGCGAGGCCGGCGGGATCGCATGGCATGGGCGTTGCTTTGGCTTGTCCTGAGCCTGTCCGGTCAGGTCCTCATCCAACTTCAGGAGCCCCGCATGACCTTCGATCTTCTGTCCCGCCGCGCCCTGCTGAAGGGGACGGCCGCCGGCGTCGCCGCCGCCTCGTTCGGTTTCCCGGGTGCCCTGCGCGCCGCCACCAATGTCACGATCGGGATCGTCTATGTCGGCCCGAAGGATGATTTCGGCTGGAACCAGGCCCATGCCGTGTCGATCGGCGCGCTCAAGGCGACGCCGGGCGTCAAGATCATCGAGGAGGAGAATGTCCCCGAAACGGCAGCCGTGGCCAAGTCCATGGAATCCATGATCAATCTCGAAGGCGCCAACCTGGTCCTCGCCACCTCCTTCGGCTATTTCAACCCCTTCATGGTCGATGTCGCCAAGAAGTATCCCAAGGTCACCCTGCGCCATGCCGCGCCGCTCTGGGAGAAGGGCAAGCATCCGGACAATGCCGGCAGCTACTTCGGCTATCTCGACCAGGCGCATTACGTGAACGGGGTTGCGGCCGGCCTCTCGACGAAGTCGAACAAGATCGGCTTTGTTGCCGCCAAGCCGATTTCGAGCGTGCTGCGCAACATCAACTCGGTGCTCTGGGGAGCCCGCTCGGTTAATCCGAATGCCACCGTCCAGGTGATCTTCACCGGCGATTGGGCCCTGCCGGTGCGCGAGGCGGAGGCCGCCAACGCGCTGATCGGCGCCGGCTGCGATGTCCTGACCTGCCATGTCGACAGCCCCAAGGTGGTCATCGAGACCGCCGAGCGCCGCGGCATCAAGAGCCTCGGTCACAATGCCAGCCAGGCACCGCTTGCGCCGAAGGGCTTCATCACCGGCGCGGAATACAAGTGGGAGACGATCTACAAGGTCTTCGCCGATGCCATCGCCAAGGGCCAGACGGTGCCGAATGTCGTGTTCGGCGGCTATGACAAGGACATGGTCCGCAATACCGCGTTCGGTGCGGGCGCCGAGGAGCCGGCCCGCAAGGCGGCCATGGCGGCGATTGCCGATCTCAAGGCCAACAAGCCGATCCTCAAGGGCCCTGTGAAGGACAACAAGGGCAATGTGGTCCTGCCCAATGCGAGCTACGACAATTTCGACCGCGTGCTCGACGGGATGAATTTCCTCGCCGAGGGTGTTGTCGGCTCCATCACCTGAACTCCAGCAGGGAGGCCCGGTCGCATCGGCGGCCGGGTCCATCATGATGGCGGCTGACCCGGTTTCCCTTCCCACTGCGCCGACAACCGCGATTTCGCGCACCCGGATGTTGGTCTGGCTCGGCTATGCCGAGGCGTTGGCCATCCCGCTGCTGGCGCTGCTGGTCTCGGCCTTGCTGTTCTCGGTTTTCCTGCTCGCGCTCGGGAAATCGCCGGTCCAGTTCTTCCAGCTGGTCTGGCTCGGCGGGTTCGGGACTGCGTTCTCGTGGTCGAACACCCTGCTGCGCGCTGCCCCGTTGATGCTCACGGCCCTGGCCGTGGCCATCCCGGCCCGCCTCGGCATGACGATGATCGGTGCGGAAGGCGCGCTGGTCCTCGGCGGGTTCTCGGCGGCGGCGATTGCCTTGCCGATGATCGGCGTCGTCAATCCGTGGGCCATGAATGCGGCGATGATGCTCGCGGCGATCACGATCGGCGGGCTCTGGACCGGTCTTGCCGGCAGCCTGCGGCGGTATCGCGGCGTCAACGAGACGATCTCGACGCTCCTGCTTTCCTATATTGCCATCGCGATCATGAATTTCTTCGTCGAGGGCGCCCTGCGCGACCCGGCCGATCCGAACAAGCCCTCGACCCGGAACATCGGCGCCGAGGCGATGATCGGCAAGATCCCCGGCATCGATGTCCATTGGGGTCTCGCCTTCGCCATCGGCGCCTGCATCCTCCTTTATATCCTGATGCTGCGCACCACGTTCGGCTTTGCCTGCGCCGTGGCCGGGGGCAACCCGCGTGCCGCACTCGCGCAGGGCCTGCCGGTCGGACGGCTGGTGGTCATCGCCTCGATGATTGCCGGCGCCTGTGCCGGTCTTGCCGGATTCTTCGAGGTTGCCGCCGTGCATGGCAAGGCCAATGCCTCGCTGGCTGCCGGCTATGGCTTTACCGGCATTCTCGTTGCCTTCCTCGCCCGTCACCATCCGTTGGCCATCATCCCGGTCGCGATCCTCTTCGGCGGAATCGCGGCAGCCGGTGGCATCATCCAGCGCCGGATGGGCCTGCCCGATGCCTCCGTCCTGCTGCTGCAGGGGCTGTGCTTCGTCGTGCTGCTGGCCAGCGAGACCCTCTATGGCCGGCTGCGCCTGTTCAACCCCGCCTTGCGAACGGAGCGCACCTGATGGAACCGGGTTCCGCCTTCTTCATGGTCATGATGGCGATGATCGGCGGCGCGATCCGCGTCTCGACGCCCTTCCTGTTCGTCGCGCTCGGCGAGATGATCACCGAGCGGGCCGGGCGCATCAATCTCGGGCTCGAGGGCACGCTCGTGCTTGGCGCGATGAGCGCCTATGCCACCTCCTACCAGACCGGTTCGCCCTGGCTCGGCGTGCTGGTAGCGGGCCTTGCCGGGATGACCATGGGCATGCTCCATGCTGCCATCTGCCGGCTTCCGAAGGTCAATGACATTGCCGTCGGCATCGCGCTGATGCTGTTCGGAACCGGCATCGCCTTCTTCTTCGGCAAGCCCTATATCCAGCCCAGCGCGCCGCGTCTGCCGTCGATCCCGCTCGGTGGCTGGTCGGACAATCCGCAGGTTGCCGAGGCGCTGAAGATCAACCCGCTTTTCCTGATCGGCATCGCACTCGCCTTCTTCCTCGCCTGGGCGCTGAAGAACACGCGTGCCGGCCTCATCCTGCGCGTGACGGGCGACAGCGAGGTCGCCGCCCGCGCGCTCGGCCATTCGGTGGCCCTTGTCCGCCTTGCCGCGACGGGTTTCGGCGGGTTTCTGGCCGGAATCGGCGGCGCCTTCCTCTCGCTCTATTATCCCGGCAGCTGGAACGAGGGCCTGTCTTCCGGTCAAGGCCTGATGGCGGTGGCTCTGGTGATCTTCGCCCGCTGGCACCCCATCCGCTGCATGCTTGCGGCCTTGCTGTTCGGCGCCGCCGGTGCCCTCGGCCCCGCCTTGCAATCCATCGGCATCACGCAGGGCTATTACTTCTTCAACGCCGCTCCCTACATCCTGACGCTCTTCCTGATGATCGGCTCGGCCGGCTCGAAGAAGGCGTTGCGGGATGCGCCGGGTGAATTGTCGCTCACCCGCTAGCCAGGAGCCCGGACGCCATGCCCACGATCCCCGCCGATCCCTATGCCTGGCCCTATGATGGCCGGCTCGCTCCGGACAATACCGCACTCGTCATCATCGACATGCAGACCGATTTCTGCGGCAAGGGCGGTTATGTCGACGCGATGGGCTATGATCTGTCCCTGACCCGCGCGCCGATCGAACCGATCGGCCGCGTTCTCGCCGCCATGCGCGCGGCCGGCTACACGATCATCCATACCCGCGAGGGCCATCGGCCCGACCTCTCGGATCTGCCGGCCAACAAGCGCTGGCGCTCGCAGCGCATCGGTGCGGGCATCGGCGATGCCGGACCCTGCGGCCGCATCCTCGTGCGCGGCGAGCCCGGCTGGGAGATCATCGACGAACTCGCCCCGCTGCCGGGCGAGATCATCATCGACAAGCCGGGCAAGGGCTCCTTCTGCGCCACCGATCTCGAACTGATCCTTCGCCAGCGCCGCATCGATAACCTCATCCTGACCGGCATCACCACCGATGTCTGTGTCCATACGACGATGCGCGAGGCCAATGATCGTGGCTTCGAATGCCTTCTGCTTGAGGATTGCTGCGGCGCGACCGATCGCGGAAACCATGAGGCCGCGATCAAGATGGTGAAGATGCAGGGCGGGGTTTTCGGCGCGGTGAGTTCGTCCGGCACCCTGCTGGCCGGGTTGCCCGCATGAGGCAGGCGCGGATCCATCGCCTGCTTGCCGCCGGCCCCGACGATACCGCGCCTCTGCTCGAGGCGATTGCTGCCGGGCAGATCGACCCGGCCGCGATTATCGGCATTGTCGGCAAGACCGAGGGCAATGGCTGCGTCAATGATTTCACCCGTGCCTTTGCCGTGGCGGCGCTCAGGGCCGCACTCGGCAGGTATCTCCCTGCCGCTTCGGTCGATCGCATAACCATGGTCATGTCCGGCGGTACCGAGGGCGCGCTCTCGCCGCATCTCCTCGTCTTCGAACGGATCGAGGCAGCGGATCCCGCACCTGCCGGTCCGGCACTCGCCATCGGTGCCGCGCATAGCCGGGCGCTGCTGCCGGAGGAAATCGGGACGCCGGCCCAGATCCGGGCCGTGGCGGAAGGCGTCGCCGCGGCAATGGCCGATGCCGGGATCGACCGGCCGGGGGACGTCCATTTCGTCCAGATCAAATGCCCGCTTCTGACCGCGGATCGCGTGGCCGAAGCGGCCTCGCGCGGGGCGCGGACAGCCACCCGCGACACGCTGAAATCCATGGGTCTCTCCCGCGCCGCCTCGGCACTCGGCGTTGCGCTCGCCCTTGGCGAGATCCCGGCCGACCGCCTTGTCGACGGCGTGATCGGCACGGATCCCGCCCTCTGGTCCGGACGGGCCAGCACGTCGGCCGGGATCGAGCTGATGAACCACGAGATTCTCGTTCTCGGCATGAGCAACCGCTGGAGCGGTGACCTTGTCATCGATCATGCCGTCATGGCCGACCAGATCGATATCGAGCCGGTCCGGGCCGCGTTGAAGCGGCTCGGCTTCACGGCCGATGGGCAGCTGCCCGCCGCCGAGCGCGGACGCCTTGTCGCGCTGCTGGCCAAGGCGGAAGCCGGGCAATCCGGGCGCCTGCGCGGCGCGCGGCACACGATGCTCGACGATTCCGACATTTCCGCTACCCGCCATGCCCGCGCCTTCGTTGCTGGCGCGCTGGCCGGGCTCGTCGGCCATGCCGAGATCTTTGTTTCCGGCGGGGCGGAGCATCAGGGGCCGGATGGTGGCGGGCCTGTTGCCCTGATCGCGAGGAGGGCTGCCTCATGAGCACGATGCGGGCCATCGGCCTCGATGTCATCGGCATGTCGAAACGCTTCGGGGCTCTGGCAGCCCTCGACAATGTCTCGCTGAAAGTGCCGGCGGGAACCTTTCACGCGTTGCTGGGCGAGAACGGGGCCGGCAAATCCACCCTCGTCAAGTGCATCATGGGCTTCTACCAACCCGATTCCGGCCAGGTGCTCGTCGACGGGCAGGCCCGCGCGATCCGCAATCCGCGCGAGGCCGCCGAGGCCGGGATCGGCATGGTCTACCAGCATTTCACGCTGGTGCCCTCGCTGACCGGCGCCGAGAACCTTGTCCTCGCCAATCCGCAGGGCAGCGCCGTGATCGACTGGCGCAAGGAAAATGCCGCGCTCGATGCCTTCCTCGCGCGGATGCCCTTCCGCGTGCCGCTCGACCGGCCCGTCGCGCAGCTCTCCGCCGGCGAGAAACAGAAGCTGGAAATCCTGAAGCAGCTCTATCTCGACCAGCGCTTCATCATCCTCGACGAGCCGACTTCGGTGCTCACCCCCGCCGAGGCGGATGAAGTTCTCGGCCTGATGCGCGACATGACGCGCCGCGGCGAGGTGACGGTGCTGATGATCAGCCACAAGTTCCGCGAGGTGACGGCGTTTGCGGATGATCTCACCGTCCTGCGCAAGGGCGCTCTTGTCGGCTCGGGCCGGGTCATCGAGACCAGCCACGAAACCATGGCCGCGATGATGATCGGCGATACGCCCATCCGGGAACGGGCGGACCGGGTGCCGCGCGAGAATGCGCCGGTCGTCCTCGATCTCGCAGGCCTTTTTGCTGACGCCGATGACGGCCGGCCGGCCATCGAGGCGATCAACCTGAAGGTCCATGCCGGCGAGATTGTCGGGATTGCCGGTGTGTCCGGCAACGGCCAGAGCGCGCTGGTCGAGGTCCTGTCAGGCCAGCGCCCGATGCGGCTCGGCCAGATGTTCATCCATGGCGAGGATTTCATGCCGAACCGCCATGACATGGCGCGGTTCAAGGTATTCGGCCTGCCCGAAGAGCCGCTGAAGAATGCCACTGTGCCGACCATGTCCGTGGCCGAGAACATCGCCTTCCGCACCTTCGACCGGCCGCCCATTGCCCGGCTCGGCTGGTGGCTCTCGCAGGCGCCGCTCCGGGCACAGGCCGAGGCATTGATCGCGCGATACCGCGTCAAGACGGCCGGTCCGCAAGCCCCGATTGCCACGTTGTCAGGCGGGAATGTCCAGCGCGCCATTCTCGCGCGGGAATTGTCCGGCGAGGTGGATGTGCTGGTTGTCGCCAATCCCTGTTTCGGGCTCGATTTCGCTTCCGTGGCGGAAATCCGCGCCCAGATCATGGACCAGCGCAACCGCGGCGCCGCGATCCTGCTCGTCTCCGAGGATCTCGACGAGATCCTCGGCCTGTCCGACCGGGTCGCGGTGATGAGCGGTGGCAGGATCACCTATGTCGAGGCCATCGAGAAGACCGACCGCGCGACGATCGGCAGCCACATGGCGGGAGGTGGACATTGAGCGGCAGCCTTGCCATTCCGGCCCAACCCTATCCGTTTCCGTTGCGGCCTGGTCGTACCGCGCTCATCGTGATCGATATGCAGCGCGATTTCATCGAGCCCGGCGGCTTCGGGGCTGCCCTCGGCAATGATGTCTCGACGCTTCTTCCCGCCGTCGAGCCGGTGGCGCGCCTGCTGGCCTTGTTCCGCACGCGCGGCTGGCCGGTCATCCATACGCGGGAATCGCACCGGCCTGACCTGTCGGATTGCCCGCCGGCCAAGCGCCTGCGCGGCAAGCCCGGCCTCAGGATCGGCGATGACGGGCCGATGGGCCGCATCCTCGTCCAGGGCGAGGCCGGCAATGCCATCCTGCCGGCCTGCGCGCCGATTCCCGGCGAGATCGAGATCGACAAACCCGGCAAGGGCGCCTTTTACCGCACCGACCTGCACGCCATCCTCGAGGAACGCGGCATCACCCACCTCGTCTTTGCCGGCGTGACAACGGAGGTCTGTGTCCAGACCTCGATGCGCGAAGCCAATGATCGCGGCTATGAATGCCTGCTCGTCGAGGAAGCGACGGAGAGCTATTTCCCCGCCTTCAAGGCCGCCACTCTTGAGATGATCCGCGCCCAGGGCGGGATCGTTGGCTGGACGGCGCGGCTTGCCGATCTGGAAACGGTGCTGGGGTGAGGCGTATGCCCCTCACTCCCGGAGGCCCGGCGCATAGCCGAAGGTGATCCTTGACGGAGAGCGAGAGGGGCGCGCAACCTCAATCAATTCCGGCAGGCTGGGCACCTGTTGAAGACGTCTGAGCCGTTCTTGAGAGCAGAATGAGGTTTGAAAGACAGGTCCCGGTATGTCCCTTAAGAGTCGTCCGTTGACCTATCTGCTTGCTCTTTGGAAAAAGAATTTGATTTTTTCTTTGGCAATGGCGCTCCTGATGAGTGGAGTTGTTTTGTTTCAGAGCCATTCATCAAGGGAAATTGGATTGGAAGATGTTTTAGGATTTTTGAAGCTGATTAGATCTTTTTTCATATTTATTAATTTCTTGTTCGCCTGCATTTTTCTGGCAATGATCGCAGTCTCGAAGAACTCAGCAATCGCATTCAGAAAAACCATACGATTGAAGCGGTTCTTTTCGTTCTGAAGCGGCGCCCTGCGGGCTTGTGCTCCTTCAATGTTGCAATATCATTCCCGGAGCAACCCCCATGTTGATTGCCGCGGCGACCATAAAACCGGAAGCTTGATGAGCATGGCTAGTTTGGCGGATTTTTTTAATCACCTGAAAAATCATCTTATTGTTTTATGCCGAAGGCATTATTTTCTTATTTTGTCGATATTGATTTTCGCTTTGATTGGATTTTATAGAGGCGTGAATGGTCTTGGAAAATCACTTTCAATTGTATTTGCATTTGTTTTATTTTTATACGTTATCTATTTTATTTCGTTTTTGATTGTAAAACATAAATATTTGAAAAGACGAAGCTGGAACCAGCTAAGCACGCTGTTTAAGAAGTTTCTAAGGAAATTCAACGGTTTCAGATAGAAGATTCTAGCAAATCAAGCTCAGCCTGTCGTCGACGGAGACGGCTTCTAGCTGAACCGGATAGGAGGGGCAGACAAAAATCGAGTTTTCGTTGGACTGGGCGCGGCATATGTTGATCAAAATGTCTCATGCGGCGCGGCGCAAAACATCATTCCCGGAGCCATCTCCATGCTGATCCCTATGGCGGCCATCAAGCGGGAAATCCTTGAGTTTTTGACGAATTACGGCAAAACCGGCGATTTTTTCGGGGGTAATGAATTGCAGGCATACGAAAAGTTCGACTTTGAGTCAGAGGAAGACTTCTATTGCGTAGTCTATGCCGAGAGGGGCAATAGGGAAACGGTTTTCAGATCGAGGAATTTCGTCGAAGCTCTTGTATTTCTTTTGGGAGCCATGAAGCGAAACGGGATGATTGACTATTCTGATCTGGAACGATGATGATGTTTGTGCTGGCCTTCCGGCCGATTGCCGTTTGAAGCTTGGCTCCCCAGCTGAAATGCTGGCCTCCGCCTGACCCCCGCCCTCACAAACCCCGCTTCGGGTCGCGCAGGCGCTGGCTGATCCGCGCCAGCAGCCCGGAAAATCCTGCAGGGCGCGTGGCGGCGTGATGTGCCCCGTTGAGGGCATGATGCGCCTCGGCGAGGGCGTGGTGGCGCTGTGACAAGTCGTGATGCTGCTGCGACAGGGCATGGTGGGCCTCCTGCTGCGCAGCCAGCCCGCGACGGGTTTCTTCGAGCGCGGCGAGCAGCGCCGTGGCGTCTTGCCGCGTTTCCGCGAGCTGTCGCCGGAGCAGGGCCTTGAAACCTGCCACGTCGCTCGGCGGCAGGAAGGATGCCGCCTCTGCTCCGCCGGCGGGGAGCAGCGAGGCAATGGCGTCATCGATACGGTGGAACGTGACCGGCTGGTGCTCGCAGCTCGCGACAAGGATCTTCTGATCCCGGGTCAGGTCGATCCCCTTCGGCCCGCCCTCCTGCGGGTTGAGCTGCCCGCGGATGAACGTGTCCTGATCGATGACCCGCAAGGCGAGGGCGGGTTCGCGGTCGCCGCTCCAGTCACCATCCTCGCTGCGATAGACGTGGACGAAGGGCGCGCCGGCATCTGCGACGAAAAGCAGCCTTCCGGCGGCAGCAAACCGGACTCCGTGCGGATAAGCCTGGCCGATCAGCCGGCCATCGGGCGCCTTGCCGGCATGGAGATCCGGGTCATTCCGGTAGAGATGGACGCAATGGTGGCTGTGGTTGCTCGCCGCGATCCAGCGCGCATCGGCGCTGAAAGCCACCCCGTCGGGAATGTCGAGATCCCGCGTCAGCAGGATCCGGCTCGACAGGACGCGGTTCTCCGGTCCAAGATCGACAAGGTGCCGCGAGACCGTGTGCGCGTAATTGTTGCAGACCAGGACGTCATGGACATCGTCGAACAGCCGGATGGCCGTGACGGATCCGGGCGTGACCAGCCGGTCGATCGCCTCCCTTCCGATGACGAGGCGCGCGGCGATGTCGAGCTGGCTGCCGCCTTTCGATGGGGCGGGTATGTCGAGGATGGGCGCAAGCCCGTTGCGGTTGGCCACGACGATCCGGGAATCATCGAGCCAGAACAGGCCATGCGGAAAGTCGAAATCCGGGCAGGTGAGCAGCATCGGATCGGCCAGCCGAACGGGCCCGCCTGCAGGGACCTCGGCCATGTCGACGGTGAGGATCAGGATCATGTCGGCCTTGGCCCCGGCAATGGCCAGGCGGCGATTGTCCGGCGAGAACTGGATGTCCTCCGTCCTGCCGATCCGGCCGAGGGTGGCAGAGGCGGCTTCGTCGGCCAGGTAGGGCAATTCCATTCCATGCTCCTCGACTTGCCGGGCCTGCCCGACTCCGGACAAGGCGTAGGGCGTCGAGACCCATCCGGAAAGTGCGTCGGCACACAGTTATCCGAGCGTCCCCGGCAAGGATATCCGGATTCGGTTGTTCGCCCGGCATCCGCCGGACGCTTACGCGCGCGGGCGAAGCAGCAGCAGGAGCAGGAAGGCCATCAGGCCGAGGCCTGTCGTGAGCCAGATCGCCTGCGCGCCGGAATGCTCCAGCAGGATGCCGAAGAGCAGGGGTGCTACGGCCTGCATCACCCGGGCCGGGGCCGAGAGGAGCCCCTGGCGCAGGCCGTAGCCGCCCGGTCCGAACAAGGCGAGGGGCAGGGTGCCCTTGGCGATGGTCAGGACGCCGTTGCCCGCCCCGTGAAGCAGCGCGAATGCTGCAGCGGCAGGGCCACCGGCGATCATGAGCAGGCCGGCTGCGACAGGGTGGGCCAGCGTGGCGATGCGGGCCGAGAGCAGCGGATGGACACGGTTCAGGAACAGGAATTCCAGCACCCGGGCTGCGACCTGGGCAGGTCCGATCAGCGCCCCTGCAGCCACGGCTGCGACAGGGGTGGCTCCGGCCGCCTCGAGCATCCGAGGCAGATGGGCGGCCATGGCGGTGCTGGTGAACCAGGTGACGGCAAAGACAAAGGCGAGGATCGCCATGTCCCGCGTCCTCACACCGGGGGGAGCCGCAATGGCCTCGCCCGGCGGCGTGTTGACGGGTTGGCTGGTCCCGCCGGCGGGCAGGATCAGATGCAAGGGCAGGGCGAGCCCGAGATGGATCACCATCCAGCCGAGACAAGCCACGCGCCAGCCATAATGGGCCTCGAGCCACGCCGAGAGCGGCCAGCCGACGGTACTGGCAAAGCCGGCAATGAGCGTGATGCCGGTGATGGCGGATCGGGCGTCGCGGCCATAGATCTTGGCGAGCGCCGCAAAGGCCGAGTCATAGAGCCCGATTCCCATGCCGATCCCCATCAGGATCCAGCCCGCGACCAGCCAGGGCAGGGCGGTGCTGGCCGCCATCAGGGCGAGACCGGCGGCGAAGATCAGGTTGCTGGCGATCAGGATGCCCCTGCCGCCAAGCCGGTCGATGCGCCCTCCGGCCCAGGGGCCGATCAGGGCAGAGACAATCATGGCGGCGGAGAAGGCCGCGAAGACCCAGACGGGCGAAACGCCGAACGAGGCTGCCATGGGCGTGGCCAGCACGGCGGGCAGGTAATAGCTGGACGCATAGCCCACAGTCTGCCCGATGCCGAGCGCGGCGATGATGGCCTTGCGGTTCTCCGGTGCGAGGCGCATCAGCAGCAGGCAGCCTGTGGTTCGGCACGCGAGGGCGCAGTGGGGCTGCATCCGCAGCCAGCCGCACCTCCGGCCTTTGCGTCTTCGTCGCGCGCGCAGCAGGCCTCGGCATTCCCCTTCGGTGCCCCGCCGCAGCAACCGGGTTCGGCAGGCGCGGCCTTCGGGGCGAAATCGGTCGAGCAGACACCCGTCCGGGGCAGTTCGAGTTCCACCCTGGCCGCGGATGCGGCATCGCCGGCGATTTCCGCCACGATGGAGCGGACCTGCTCGTACCCGGTCGCAAGCAGAAAGGTCGGTGCCCGCCCGTAGCTCTTCATGCCAGCAATGTAGAAGCCCGGTTCGGGCTGGCCAAGTTCTTTCGCTCCATGGGGCCGTACCGTTCCGCAGGAATGTTCGTTCGGATCGATCAGCGGTGCGAGAATGCGCGGACATTCGAGGCCGGGATCAAGATCGAGCCGGACCTCGCCGAGCATGCCGAGATCCGGCCTGAAGCCCGTCGCGACCACCAGTTCGTCCGCGAGGACGGTTTCCCCGTCGAAGCCGGTGAGCCGCAGCCGGCCGTCCCGTTCTGCCATTTCCTCGAGCGCGAAGGGATGGATGGCCGTGATGCGGCCATCCTCCACTGCATCCTTCAGTTTCATGCCCAGCGCACCGCGATCGGGCAGCGCATCAGCCCGGCCGCCGCCATAGGTCGGGCGGAGATCGGCCCGCCGGGAGAGCCAGAGAATGTCCGTTCCCGGATGGTCCTGGCCGAGCCGCAACAGGTCCAGCAGGACACCGATGGCCGAATGCCCGCTGCCGATCACCGCAACCCGTTTGCCGGCCAGCCGCGCGCCGGCCGGGCCGGACAGATCCGGCATGCCGTGGAGAATGCGGTCGGCCAGCGCCCGCTCGCCTCGAGCCGGGAGGCCATGGCCGCCGGCCGGGTTGGGTTGCGAGAATGTGCCCGAGCAATCGATCACCGCCCGGGCGAGCAGGTCGCGCTCTTCGCCGCCCGCCGCGACGCGAAGCAGGAAGGGCCGTTCCGCCCGGCCGCTGGTGCGGACCTTGTCAAGTCCGAAGCGGGAGACGGACAGGACGCGATGCCCGGGATGCAGGACCCTGCGGATCGCGGGATGGCGGGAGAGGGGGGCGAGATAAGCCGAGTGCAGTTCCGCGCCGGTCGGGATGGCGTTGGCTGGCGGGGCTTGCCAGCCTTCCGCCTCGAGCAGCCGCGTCGCGGCACGCGAAAGGTTGAACCGCCAGGGCGAGAACATGCGGATATGGGCCCAGCGCCGCACATGCTCGCCGACCGCTTCGCCCGCCTCGAGCAGGATGACGGGGATATCGCGGCCGATGAGTTCGGCCGCTGCGGCAAGGCCAACCGGGCCGGCGCCGATCACGGCGACAGGCAGGGTGGGGAAGCGGGTCACGGACATGCTTGTTCCTCCTGGGAAAATCGAAAGGCAGGGCTTGCGAAGGGCGCGTGCCGGGGCTCAGTCGGGTTTGCAAGGGCATGCGCCCTCAGGCGCAGCCGGTTCGGATTCCATGCAGCATTGATCCATCAGGGCTCCGGCCACTTCGCGCATCATCGGGTAATTCGCCCGGCAGATCAGCACGGTGGAGCGGCGTTCCTGGGTGACCAGCCCGACCTGGATCAGCTTCTGGCAGTGATGGGTCAAAGTGGAGGCGGCGATCCCGATCCGCTCCTGCAGGCGACCGACCGGCATGCCGGCTTCCCCCGCCCGGACGAGGATCTGGAAGATGCGGAGGCGGGTGGGGTTGCCGAGTGCCTCGAGACGGGTTGCGATATCATCAATGTTCATATTTCTAGAATGATCGAAATATAGCCGGCGTCAAGAAGAATTTCGAGAATCATCGAAATTCTCTTCCCGGCAGCCGGCAGAGATCCCGCTGGTCGGCAACCGCGCGCTGCGTTTCCGGCTTTACCTTTGGCCAAAGCGGTTTATCTCCACGCCAACCGTCTCATCGGATTGGATTGCCCATGACTGCCCCGACCCCGGAATCCCTCTCAGCCGTCACGCCACGTGATGGCCTCGAAAAGCTCGTCCGTGCCCGCTACCGCAACGGCGCCCTGCCGGCCGTCTTGCAGGGCAACGAAACCTTGGCCCTGCTGGCGGCCCATCGCTCCGTGCGGGCCTACAAGCCCGATCCGCTGCCCGAGGGCACGCTGGAAACGCTGGTGCTGGCGGCGCAATCGGCGGCTACCTCGTCGAATCTGCAGACCTGGAGCGTTGTCGCGGTCACCGATCCCGCGCGTAAGGCCGTTCTGGCGGAGGTCGCCGGCGGCCAGAAGCATATCCTTCAGGCGCCGTTGATGCTGGTCTGGCTGGCGGATCTCTCGCGCCTCAAGGTCTTGGCCGACAGGCGCAAGCAGGCTGCAGAAGGTCTCGACTATCTGGAAATGGGGATCGTCGCGGTCGTCGATGCGGCGCTGGCGGCCCAGAATGCCGTGATCGCCGCCGAGAGCCTCGGTCTTGGCACCGTCTACATCGGCGCGTTGCGCAATGATCCCGGCCGTGTCGCGGCCTTGCTCGGCCTGCCGGAAATGGCGTTTGCCGTCTTCGGGCTCTGCGTTGGCTATCCGGCTGACGAGGTTGTGACCGGCATCAAGCCGCGCCTTGCCCCCGAGGTTGTGCTCCATCGGGAAACCTATGGGCAATCGGCCGATCCCGGCGCCATCACCCTGTACGATACGGCCATGCAGGACTTCCAGGGCGAGCAGGCGATGCGACGCCAGCCCTGGTCGGACCAGGCGCTGGCCCGTGTGGCCGATGCCCGGGCCCTCAGCGGCCGCGATGTGCTGGCCAAGGTCTTGCGCGAGCTTGGCTTCCCGTTGCGCTGACGCAAAAAGCCCGCCTCAATAGAGGCCTTTGGTCAGGAAACCGCGGCCCTTGCCCGGTTTTCGGGGCTTGCCGGGATAGCGATCCTGCCCGGCGGCGCCCTCCGCCTTGCGCGGGGCCATCTGGCTCTTCGGATCGATCCGCCGGCCTTCGCCGCCCCGGCCGGTTCCGGCCGGCTGCCAGTTCGGCACGAGATGGGCCTTGC
Source organism: Beijerinckiaceae bacterium (assembly GCA_027533425.1). Classification (GTDB taxonomy): domain Bacteria; phylum Pseudomonadota; class Alphaproteobacteria; order Rhizobiales; family Beijerinckiaceae; genus Rhabdaerophilum. The sequence continues at coordinate 275,867 of JAPZUD010000001.1, forward strand.
CCGGGCCGATCAGGTCCGCGCGGCCCATTTCCTTCAGGGCCTCTCGCAGGATCGGCCAGTTCTCGGGATCATGGTAGCGCAGGAAAGCCTTGTGCAGGCGGCGCTGGCGCAGGCCGCGCACGGTCTCCACCGGGTCAGAGGCATTGCGCCGCACCGGGCGAAGCGGGTTCACGCCGGTATGGTACATGGCGGTCGAAAGTGCCATCGGCGAGGGAAGGAAAGTCTGAACCTGATCGGCCCGATAGCCGTTTTTCTTCAACCAAAGCGCGAGGTTCATCATGTCCTCGTCCGTGGTGCCGGGATGGGCGGCGATGAAATACGGGATCAGGAAGTATTTCTTCCCCGCCTTCTTTGCGGCCTCGTCGAACAGCTTCTTGAACGCATCATAGGTGCCGATGCCCGGCTTCATCATCTTGTTGAGCGGGCCATCCTCGGTGTGCTCGGGCGCGATCTTGAGATAGCCGCCGACATGGTGCTCAACGAGTTCCTTCACATATTCCGGGCTCTCCACGGCGAGGTCATAGCGGACGCCGGAGGCGACATTGACCTTCTTCACGCCCGGAATCGCGCGCGCCTTGCGGTAAAGCTGGATCAGCGATTCATGGCTGGTATTGAGGTTCTTGCAGATATCCGGGAAGACGCAGGAGGGGCGCCGGCACACAGCCTCGATCGCCTTGTCCTTGCAGCCGATGCGATACATGTTCGCGGTCGGCCCGCCGATATCCGAAATGACTCCGGTGAACTTGTCATCCTTGTCGCGGATCGTCTCGATTTCCTTGAGGATCGAGCCTTCCGAGCGTGACTGGATGATGCGCCCCTCATGCTCGGTGATCGAGCAGAAGGAACAGCCCCCGAAACAGCCGCGCATGATCGTTACCGAATGGCGGATCATCTCCCAGGCGGGGATTTTCGCATCGCCATAGTAGGGATGCGGCGCCCGGGCGAAGGGCAGCTCGTAGACAGCATCCATCTCCGCGGTTGTCAGCGGGACAGGCGGTGCCGTGAGCCAGACATCGCGGTCGCCATGGCGCTGCGTCAGCGGCCAGGCATTGCCGGGATTGCTTTCCTTGTGCAGCACGCGGGAGGCGCGGGCATAGGCCTCCTTGTCATTGACCACCACATCATAGGCGGGGAGGCGGATGACGCCCTTGAGATGGAGCGACTTCTGGTCATTGCGGAGCTTGCCCTCGTCGCCATCCTCGAGGTCATCGGCATGGGCCTCGAACCAGCCTTCCGGCGTGCCGGAACGGGCAAAGGCGATGCCGCGGATATCCGAGAAATCCTGGTTGATCCCGCCCTTGGCGATCCGGTGTGCCACCTCGACCAGGGCGCGCTCGGCATTGCCATAGAGCAGCAGGTCGGCCTTGGCGTCGAACAGCACCGAACGGCGCACCTTGTCCGACCAGTAATCGTAATGGGCGATCCGCCGCAGCGAGGCCTCGATGCCGCCGATGACGATCGGCACGCCCGAATAGGCCTCGCGGCAGCGATGCGAATAGACATTCACCGCCCGGTCGGGCCGCTTCCCGCCGGCCCCACCCGGCGTGTAATTGTCATTGTGCCGCAGCCGCCGGTCCGAGGTGTAGCGGTTCACCATGGAATCCATGTTGCCGCTGGTCACGCCGAAGAACAGGTTCGGCTTGCCGAGCACCTTGAAGGGCGCGGCGCTCTGCCAGTCCGGCTGGGAAATGATGCCGACGCGGAAGCCCTGCGCCTCGAGCAGGCGGCCGATAATCGCCATGCCGAAACTGGGATGATCGACATAGGCATCCCCCGTGACGAGGATGATGTCGCACGAATCCCAGCCGAGTTCGTCCATCTCTTCGCGCGACATGGGCAGGAACGGGGCAGGGCCGAACCGTTCCGCCCAGTATTTGCGGTAGGAGAAAAGCGGTTTGGCGCTGGGAAGCTCAGCGACGAGAGAGGCCATTCTGGTCCCCGGATTGTGAAATTGGCATCGTTGCCGCTCCCATACAGCATATTCGGGTTGATGCGGAGTGTTTTTCTGTCGCTTCACGCATGGCCAGCGGCTATGTCAGCCGCAATCATCGTAACAGGCCATTCCCCATGATCCGCGTCGAAAGCGTTTCCAAGCGAAACAGCAGCCAGTTGTTGTTTGTCGAAGCCTCCGCCACGCTGCTGCGCGGTGAGAAGATCGGCCTTGTCGGCCCGAACGGTGCCGGCAAATCCACCCTGTTCCGCATGATCACCGGACAGGATGGCCCGGATGAGGGCCAGATCTCGGTCGATCGCGGCACGATCATCGGCTATTTCAGCCAGGATGTCGGCGAGATGGCCGGCCGTTCCGCGGTCGCCGAGGTGATGGAGGGCGCCGGTCCGGTCAGCGCGGTGGCCGCCGAGATGGCGGCGCTCGAGGCCGATATGGTCGATCCCGGCAAGGGCAACCAGCTCGAGGACATCATCGCCCGCTATGGCGAGGTCCAGGCCCGGTTCGAGGAACTGGATGGCTATGCCCTCGATGGCCGCGCCCGCGAGGTGCTGGACGGGCTTGGCTTCAGCCAGGAGATGATGGATGGCGATGTCGGCAAGCTCTCCGGCGGCTGGAAGATGCGCGTCGCTTTGGCCCGCATCCTGCTCATGCGCCCGGACGTGATGCTCCTCGACGAACCCTCGAACCATCTCGATCTCGAGAGCCTGATCTGGCTCGAGCAGTTCCTCAAGGGCTACGAGGGGGCCCTGATGATGACCTCGCATGACCGCGAGTTCATGAACCGCATCGTCACCAAGATTGTCGAGATCGATGGCGGTTCGCTGACCACCTATTCGGGCAATTACGAATTCTATGTCGAGCAGCGCGCCCTGGCCGAAAAGCAGCAGCAGGCGCAATTCGAACGCCAGAAAGCCATGCTGGCCAAGGAAATCGCCTTCATCGAGCGGTTCAAGGCCCGTGCCAGCCATGCGGCGCAGGTCCAGAGCCGGGTGAAGAAGCTCGACAAGATCGAGAAGGTCGAACCGCCGCGTCGCCGCCAGACCATCGCCTTCGAGTTCCAGCCGGCGCCGCGCTCGGGCGATGACGTGATCAGCGTCAAGGGCGTCCACAAGCGCTATGGCAGCCGCACCATCTATGACGGGCTCGATTTCCATGTCCGCCGCAAGGAGCGCTGGTGCGTCATGGGCGTCAACGGGGCCGGCAAATCCACCCTGCTGAAGCTGGTGGCAGGCGATACCACGCCCGATTCCGGCACGGTGCAGATCGGCGTCGGCGTGAAGATGGGCTATTTCTCCCAGCACGCCATGGATATTCTCGAGGGCGATCTCACGATCTTCCAGATGCTGGAGCAGAAATTCCCGCAGGCCGGGCAGGGCTCGCTCCGCACGCTTGCGGGGTGTTTCGGCTTTTCCGGCGACGATATCGAGAAGCGCTGCCGCGTGCTCTCGGGCGGCGAGAAGGCCCGGCTGGTCATGGCCATCATGCTGTTCGACCCGCCGAACCTGCTGGTCCTCGACGAGCCGACCAACCATCTCGATCTCGCGACCAAGGAAATGCTGGTCAACGCGCTGGCCCAGTTCGAGGGCACCATGCTCTTCGTCTCGCATGACCGCCACTTCCTCGCGGCTCTGTCGAACCGCGTGCTCGAACTGACGCCCGAGGGTGTGCATGCCTATGGCGGCGGCTATACCGAATATGTCGCCAGCACCGGGCAGGAAGCGCCGGGCCTCCGGAGTTGAGCCGGCTGACCCCTTATCCGGCGCAAAGCGACGGGTGAGGGGGGCCTATCTGTATTTCGCCGCGCTGATGAACTCGCTGAACGTCTCGCACCAGACCAGCACGGTCGTGTACTCGGCGAGGTCAATGCCCGCCGGCAGGTCGAGGATGAAGCCGTTGAACGTCTTTACATCGCCGATCAGCCGGGATTCGCTCTTGACCGCGAGGAATTCCGCCTCGTCCTCGACAAAGGTCTTCACGAGATAGAGCTTGTAATCCGGCCCCGGCGCCAGCTTGCCCTCATGGGCAATGCGCTGCGGCGTGAGGCTCACCTTGCCTTCGCCCCAATGGAAGAAATCGCTGCCCTTGAGGTCGCGCCGGAACTCGGCCCGGAACATGGCACCCTCTGCCGCCGCGACCAGCGCGGCCTGGTCAGGCCCCTTCGGCGCGATCAGGATCGGCAGCATGTAGATCCCAAGAGCGAAGCCGATGCCCAGCATGGCGAGATGGGAGCCGACAAGGATGAATTTTCGCAGGGTCTTCAGCATTACGTGGCTCCGGAACAACATCAATGACCGGAAAGATGCCACAGCAAGCAGCAGGGGGGAATTGCCGGTCTGGTGAGTGGCGCGTGATGCGAGGTGTCATGGCCGGGCAGGTCCCGGCCATCCACGGAAGTCCCCTCGGCAGACGAAAGCGCCTTACCCCTGGGCCTTCACGCGCTGGCGGAAGGCATGGAGCAACGGCTCGGTATAGCCATTCGGCTGCGCGACCCCGTCGAAGACCAGCGCCCGGGCGGCCTGGAAGGCGAGGCTGGTCGCCTCGTTCCCTGCCATCGGCCGGTAGAGCGGATCGCCGGCATTCTGGCCATCGACCTTCTTCGCCATGCGGGCGAAGGCGGCGTCGATCTGCTCGGCCGTGCAGACGCCATGGAGCAGCCAGTTGGCCATGTGCTGCGAGGAAATGCGCAGGGTGGCGCGGTCTTCCATCAGCCCGACATCATGGATATCCGGCACCTTGGAGCAGCCGATGCCCTGGTCGACCCAGCGCACGACATAGCCGAGAATGCCCTGGGCATTGTTGTCCAGCTCGGCGGTGATTTCTTCCGGCGACCAGTTGCGGCCCTGCGCGGTCGGGATCGTCAGCAGCGCCGACAGCGGCGCGACCGGCTCGGCCAGGCGCTCCTTCTGGCGCGCATACACATCGACATGATGGTAATGCGTGGCATGCAGCGTCGCGGCGGTCGGCGAGGGCACCCAGGCCGTGGTCGCGCCCGATTTCGGATGCCCGATCTTCTGCGCCAGCATGTCGGCCATCCGGTCCGGCGCGGCCCACATGCCCTTGCCGATCTGCGCCTTGCCCGAAAGCCCGCAGGCGAGGCCGATCTGCACGTTGCGGTCCTCGTAGGCCGAGATCCAGGACGAGGCCTTCATGTCGCCCTTGCGGATCATCGCGCCGGCCTGCATCGAGGTATGCATCTCGTCGCCGGTCCGGTCGAGGAAGCCGGTATTGATGAAGACGATCCGGTTCTGGACGGCCGCGATGCAGGCCGCGAGATTGGCCGAGGTCCGGCGCTCCTCGTCCATCACGCCGACCTTCAGCGTATGGCGGGTCAGGCCAAGCAGGTCCTCGACGGCATCGAACAGGTCATTGGTGAAGGCCGCCTCGGCCGGGCCATGCATCTTCGGCTTGACGATATAGACATTGCCGTTCCGGCTGTTGCGGAACTTGCCGAGACCCTTGATGTCGTGCAGGGCAATCGTGCTCGTCATGATGCCGTCGAGAATGCCTTCCGGCGCCTCGCTGCCATCCGGCAGGAGGATGGCCGGGTTGGTCATGAGATGGCCGACATTGCGCACGAAGAGGAGGCTGCGGCCCGGCAGCGTCAGCCGGCTGCCATCGGGGGCCGTGTAGTTGCGGTCGCTGTTGAGGCGGCGCGTCATCGGCTTGCCGCCCTTCTCGAACGTGTCCTCGAGCGTGCCGTTCATCAGGCCGAGCCAGTTCGAATAGGCCGCGACCTTGTCCTCCGCATCGACCGCCGCGATCGAATCCTCGAGATCGACAATCGTCGTCAGCGCGGATTCCAGCACGATATCGGCAAGGCCAGCTGGATCGTCCTTGCCGATCCGGTGGGTCGGGTCGATCACCAGCTCGATATGCAGGCCATTGTTCTTCAGCAGGAAATTGGCGCCATTCGTGCCGACCAGCTGCCCCGGATTGGCCAAAGCCGGCTGGCCGCCCGTCCACTCCGTCCAGCTGCCGGACGCCAGCGGCGCCGCCTTGTCGAGAAAGGCCTTCGCCCAGGCGATCACCTTGGCACCACGGGCCGGGTCATAACCGCCGGCCTGCGGCGGGGCGAGCGCGTCCGTGCCGTAGAGCGCGTCATACAGGCTGCCCCAGCGCGCATTGGCGGCATTGAGCACGAAGCGCGCATTGAGCACCGGCACCACCAGCTGCGGGCCGGCGGAAGAGGCGATCTCGGCATCGACATTGGTCGTGCTGACCTTGAACGGCGCCGGCTCGGGCACGAGATAGCCGATCTCGCGCAGGAAAGCCTCGTAAGCGGCGGCATCGAAGGGCTTGCCCGCCCGGTCGGCATGCCAGGCATCGATCTTCGCCTGGAGCTGGTCGCGCGCGGCAAGCAATTCGCGGTTGCGCGGCGCGAACCGCGCGAAAATCGCGGCCATGCCGCTCCAGAAGGCACCGGCTTCCAGCCCCGTGCCCGGCAGGACGCGCGCCTCGACGAAATCGGCGAGTTCCGCCGCCACCTTCAGGCCAGCCTTGTCAATCCGGTTCGTCATCTCGGGTTCCTTCCTTCGCGCGCCTATCGCGGCTTTTGCCGCATCGCCATTTACGCCGGAATCGGCAATTCGCCGCTATGTCAGGAATTCCAAGGAATTGTGCAAGCACAGAAAGAATGGGGCTCAAACCCCGGTCAGCACCAGATGCTTGATCCGCTGGCGGTGGTAGGTGAAGGCCACATGCACACGGCCATCCGGCCCCTGATGGACGCTGGGATAAGACAATTCGCGGTTGCGGCGGTCGAGCGAGTTATTGGTCATGCAATAGCCATCGCCCGTTTCGAGTTCGAACCGCACCGGCCAGCTCCGCCCGCCATCCTCGGACAGGGCAAGGCAGAGGGGGGCACGCGGCGCGCCCCAATAGGCCTGCCGGGCCGGTCTGGGCGCCTCGACGGCCGGGCTGGCCATCTCCTCGTCGTCCTCGATCTCGTCATAGAGCGACAGGCGGCGATCCGTGGCATTGGCCGCGCTGGAATGGTTGTAGACAAGGGCAAGCCGGCCATCGCCGAGGCGCGTCGCCTGGATCGAGGAATTGTTGTTCGGAAGTTCTGTCGGCCGACAGGGCGACCATGTCCTCCCGCCATCCGTCGAGCGGCTGGCATGGATGAAATCCGCCCAGCGGCTGCGGAACAGGGCCAGCAATTCACCCGGCCCGGCTTCCACCACGCCCATATGGACACAGCCAAGGCTGTCCGGCACCTCGACCGGCTGCCAGCTCATCCCCTTGTCCGGGCTGATCCGCAGCACGGAGATATCGTTATCGCCCACCCATTTCACGCCGGGAATGGTGCGGCAGAGGAAGGTGCCGATCAGCCAGTCGCCATGGGCCAGCACCTGCACGGGCTGCCGCACGAAAGTGCCGGCATCGCCGATCAGCGTATCCGGCGCCGACCAGCTGGCGCCATGGTCGGTGGAGATCCTGCGCCGGACGATGGCCGTGTCCTGGTTGCCGGATTTCTGCGAGGTATAGAGCAGCCAGAGCGGCCCGTCCGGCGTGGGGAAGAGGATCGGGTTCTGCTCCGAGCGGGATGGATCATCGACCAGTTTCACCGTCTCGCTCCATCGCTCCGCGCCCGGGGCGAGCCGGCAGAAATGGATCGAGATATCCGACATGCCCTCCTGCGTGCCGCCGAACCAGACGCAGCCCAGGGATCCGTCGCCGAGAGTCATCAGGTTGGCGGCATGGTTCTGCGGGCAGGGCGAGGGCAGGACCGCCTCGAACTGGCCCGGCCGCCCCGGGCGGGGTCGCAGCAGGCCATCATCGTTCAGGGCGGTGGGGGCATCCGTGGCCGTCATGGCGGGCTCCTCAGGCAGGCGGTGCGGCAAGGCGCATGGCATAGTCGATGGCCTCGATCAGGCTGGTCTCCGAGGCGATGCCCTTGCCGGCAATGTCGAAGGCCGTGCCATGGTCGACCGAGGTCCGGATGATCGGCAGGCCGAGCGTGATATTGACGCCGGACAGGGCATCCCATGTGCCCGTCGCCGGGTCGACATGGAATCCCAGCAGCTTGACCGGGATATGCCCCTGATCGTGATACATCGCGACCACGGCATCGTATTGCCCGGCGCGCAGCTTCACGAAGACCGTGTCGCCCGGCACCGGCCCGACCACGTCGAGCCCGTCCGCCACTGCCCGCGCGATAGTCGGCGCGGAAATGTCGATATCCTGCCGGCCGAACAACCCGCCTTCGCCGGCATGCGGGTTGAGCGCGGCCACGGCAATCCGCGGCTTCGCCTTGCCGAGCCGGCGCAGGGCGCCATCCGTCAGGTCGATCACCCGGCGCAGGCGCTCGGGCGTGAGCCGCTTCGGCACGTCCTCGAGCGCGACATGGGTGGTGACATGGCTGACATTCATGTTGCCATGGGCCAGCATCATCACCGAGCCCTTCACGCCGGTCAGTTCGGCCAGAAGCTCGGTATGGCCGGCATAATGATAACCCGCGAGGTTCAGCGCCTCCTTGTTCAGCGGCGCCGTCACCAGCCCCTGCACGCGGCCCTTCTGCGCGAGGCTCACGGCTTTCTCGATGGCGAGATAGGCCACGCGTCCGCCCGGCGCGCCGATTTCACCCGTCCGGATCTCGCCGCCGGGATCACCCGCCTGAAGGCAGGCCAAAGCAGGCCACGCCGCATCCTCGCCGGTTTCGGGGATCGGCGGCATGCCGAGCATCGATTCGGCCTTCCGCAGCGAGGGCACATCACCCACCACCAGCAGCTTGAATTCGCGGGTGGCCAGACGCTCCGCGAGTTTTCCGGCCGCCCGGACGATAATTTCCGGGCCGATTCCGGCGGGATCACCCATGGTGATGGCGAGATGCGGGGTCATGGCTGGGGTTCCAGTGTAGACGGTTGCAGGGTGGCGACGAGACGGACAAGAAAATCGGGCGCGCCGAAAGCCCCGGATTTCGAGACAAGCGGCAGCCCGGCCCAGCGCCCGCCGGTGAGGCGGGACACCGGGACGCCCGGCTCCCATTCGCCGATCACCTCGATCCGTTCAACCCCCAATGGGCCCATCAGCCCGCGCAGCGTCTCGCCACCACTGACGAACAGCGTCCCCGGCCGCGGGAGCCGCGCCGGAAGGCGGGCGAAGACAGCGGTAATCCGTACCCGGGCTTCCGCGCGGGCGAGCCCGTCCGGCAGCCGGCATCGCACAAAAACCCGCCCGGCTTGCGCGAGTTGCGCCGACACGGTTTCGCATTCCTCGACCGGCCGGTCAGCGAAATCAACCGGCCGGTCAGCCAATCGCGCCAGCTGGTCCTGCATGACCGGATGGTCGGTCCCGACCAGCCCGAGCAGGGGGGCAGGCAGGGTGGGGCGCGCCGGAGGCCGCCCCCCGAGCACCCGACCGAGAGCGGCGGCCAGCCCGCCGGACCCCACCCAGAGGACAGGGCCGGTTTGGCCGATCACGGAGGTGACGATGGCGTCGAGATCGGCATCCGTTTCGGCATCATAGAGCGACAGGCCCGAAGCCGACGGATCGCCGGGCCGGAGCCGGGCCAACGCAAGCCCTTCGGCTTCGAGGCGGGCGGCCAGATCCTCACCGGTCGGCTGCCAGGTGCCGGAGACCTGCCAATGCTGTCGGCCGTTCCGGGTGATCCGGTTCTGCGCGGGGAGGGCGGGCGCGATCACCACCCGGGCGAAGGGCAGCGCCCGGACAAGCGCGGCGAGTTCCGCGCCGGCATGGCCGCGCAGCAGGCTGTCGAGCTTGAACAGGCAGAGCCGTCCCGGCTCGGGCGCGAGATGCCCGGCCCACCCGGCGACCTGCGCCGCCGCGGCGTCAGGAAGGGCCTCACGGGTGTTTGTATCAAGAACCGGACAGGAGCTGTCCGGCCGGATTCCGACCGCCAGCGGCCCGAACACGCCGACAAGGCCGGCGGCGCTGTCGAGCGCGCCGGTCATGTCATCGGCCATCAGCCGCAGGCTGTCATAGCCATGGGACATGCCTCAGCCCCGCAGCCTCTTGACGAGGCCGAGCGTCGCATTGCGGATGAACACGGCATCGGTGGCGAAGCTGATGAAATCCACGCCCTCCGCCAGGCGGCGCCGGAACTCGTCCTCGTTGCCGGTGAGATAGCCGGCCGGCTTGCCCATCGCCTTCAGTCGCCGGAACCCGTCATCGATCGCCGCCTGCACGTCCGGATGCTGCGGATTGCCGATATGCCCCATCGAGGCAGCGAGATCCGATGGGCCAATAAAGACCGCATCGACGCCATCGACCGCCGCGATGGCCTCGATCTGCGCCAATGCGCCGGCGCTCTCGATCTGCACGATCACGCAGAGTTCGGCCTCCGCCGCCGCGAAATAGCCCGGTGTCAGCCCGTAATTCGCAGCCCGCGAGGCGCCGGAGACGCCGCGAACGCCCTTCGGCGGGAAGCGGGTATGGGCCACCGCGGCGCGGGCTTCCTCGGCATTCTCGACATAAGGGATCAGCAGCGTCTGCGCGCCCTGGTCGAGCAGCCGCTTGATGGTGACCATGTCATTCCAGGCCGGCCGGACCAGCGCCGGCAGGCCGGCCCCTCCGATCGCGCGGAGATGGTCGATCACATCCGGCAATTCGATCGGCGAATGTTCGGTATCGACGAGCACCCAGTCGAAGCCGCAGGCCGCCAGCATCTCGGTCAGGGCGGGCGAGCCGAAGGTCGCGAAAAAGCCGATCTGCTGCTGCCGCCCGAGGCGCTGCTTGAAAAGGTTGCGGGGATGCTCGGTCATGACCTGTTCCGTTCCTGCGGGTTCCGGCGCCTCAGCGCGCGATCGAGAGCGTGTTGAAGCTGAGCGTGATCGCGCGGGTCAGCTCTCCGGCGACGCGAAGCACCTCGGGCACGGCCCGCGCGGCGAAGGCCTCCATGGAATCCCGCTCGGCATGGATCGTCAGGCTGACGCCGGCGACGGGGTTGCCATCGGTATCGGTAATCGCCGCCGCCACCGTGCGGAGGCCATAGGCATTCTCGCCGTCGGACAGCGCATAACCGCGGGCCCGGACCTCGGCGAGGCGGGCGAGGATGGCGTCAAGATCGACCAATGTCCGCTCCGACAGGCGTACCCGGTTGGATTGTTCGAGGATCTCGCGCTGCCGGGCCACCGGCAGGCAGGCCAGCAGCGCATGGCCGAGCGCGGCCCCGTAAGCGCCGGTCCGGCTGCCGGCCCGGCGGTCAAGGTTGAGGCGCGGCAATTCCACCTGGGCCCGCTCGACATAGACGACATCCGGCCCATCGAGCATGCCGAGCGAGGCGGCATCGGCGATGGCGGGCACGACCTCCTGCAGGAGCGGCCGCGCCAGCATCTTGAGATCGGCGCGGGCGAGGGGCGTATAGCCCAGCTCGAGGCATTTCAGCGTCATCCGGTAGCGGCGGCTGCGCGGCACGGCGGCGAGATAGCCGAGATGGCAGAGCGTATGGACCAGCCGGAACGAGGTGCCGCGATCGAGCTGCGCCCGTTGCGCGATTTCCGAGATGGTCAGTTCGGGCAGCCGGGCATCGAAGGCCTTCAGCACCGCGAAGGCCTTGACCACGGATTGCACGAAGTTCTTGGGGTTTTCGTCAGTCGCCTTGTCGTCGCGCATGGTCGGGTCCGTTGCCTGTCCTTCTCAGAGCGAGGAGCCGCCGCAGATCGTCAGGACCTGCCCGGTTATCGCCCCGGCCTCCCGCGAGAGCAGGAACGCCACCGCCGCCGCCACTTCCGACGGCTCGATCAGCCGGCCGATCGGCGGGACTTTCACCGCGATGGCCGCGCGGGCGGGGTCCTGAAGCATCGGCGTCGCTGTCGCTGCCGGTGCCACGACATTCGCGGTGATGCCGCGCGGCGCGAGCTCGATTGCCCAGGACCGCACCATGCCGACAAGGGCGGCCTTGGTCGCCGCATACTGGCTGCGGCCTGCCGCGCCATTGGCCGTGCGGCTGCCGATCAGCACCAGGCGGCCACCATCACCCATGGTCGGAACGAGAATATTCGCGAGATCCTCCGCCGCGGCGACATGGACCTGCCACATCGCCGCCCGATCCTCGGGATCGAGCGTGCCGAGTGGCCCGCCCCGCAACAGGCCGGCCGCGTGGACGAGGGCATCCACGCTGCCGAGCCCGCCCAGGGCCCGCTGCCGCTCCGCCGGATCGGCGAGATCGCAGGCCCGGCCGGAAAAGGCGGGATGGCCGATCCCCGCCGGCCGCCGGGAGAGGCCGGTCACGCGCCAGCCTTCCGCCAGCAGGCGGTGGACGATTGCAGCCCCGATCCCGGAACTCGCGCCCGTCACGAGGGCATGGCGCTGGCGGTCGGGCATCAGCTGGGCTGGTAGTTGATCAGCTTCAGCAACTCGCCGGCCCGCGCCACCTCGGATTTGATGAAGGCGCGCGTCTCCTCGATGCTCTCGGCCACCGGCTCGATCAGGGTGGCGCGCAGCCTGTCGGCCGTGGCGGGATCCTTCATCGTGGCCTGGATCATCGCATTGACCTTCTCCTGGATGGCCCGGGGCGTGCCCTTCGGTGCCCAGATCCCGTACCAGGAATTGAACACGAAATCGGGAACCCCGCCTTCGGAGATGGTCGGCACTTCCGGCGCCAGCACGGACCGCGTCTTCGAGGCAATGCCGAGCGCCTTGATCGTGCCGCCCTTGGCCTGCGGGAGCAGGGCGAAAGACGGGTCGATCAGCAATTGCACCGCGCCGCTCATCAGGTCCTGCAGGGCCGGCACCGTGCCGCGATAGGGCACGAGATTGATGTTGAGCCCGGCGCGGCGGAGGAAATCGACCGTCGCGAGATGCCCGGCCGAACCGAGCGACGAAATGGCGAAGGAGAATTCGCCCGGCTTTTCCTTCGCCGATTTCAGCAGCTCGGCCAGGGTATTCTCGGGCCGCTGCTTCGACATGACCAGCACCAGCGGCGCCACCGCAGTGCGCGAGATCGCTTCGAGATCGACCTCCGGGTCGAACGTGGCAGCCTTGAGCACTTTCGGCATGACCGCCGTGTTGAAGGCGCTGGCGAGGAAGGTATAGCCGTCCGGCTCGGCGCGGATCACCTCGTTCGTGCCGATCAGGCCGGCCCCGCCGACCTTGTTCTCGGTGATCGAGGTCGCGCCCATCGTCTCCTGCAGCCGCTGGGACACGAGCCGGCCCAGCGCGTCATTCGCCGCGCCGGGCGGCCAGGGAACGATCACCTTGATCGTCTTGCTCTTGTCAGGCCAGGCAGCCTGGGCATGCGCCGCGGGCAGGCCACCGAAGGCGGCCATGCCGCCAGCCGCGCCCAACGCGGTCAGGAATTCGCGCCGTTTCATCCTCGTCGTTCCTCTCCGGGTCTCGGCCGAATACGGGTTCGGCTCTCTCTTGGCAGGAACCGCTCCGGCCAGCCGGATGGCGGTTGAAATTGATCGGAATGCGAACATTAATTCGCATGATGAATATTCGCGCGGAATCCCCGGCGCGTCAAGCCGAGGCAGGTCGGGCAGTTCAGCTGCGTGGCAGGTTCTCGCGGGTGACGAGTTCAATCACCAGCGGTTCGATTTCCGTCTCCGGCGGGCGGCCCTCGCGCAGATTGGCGAAGATCCGGATGGCATTCGACACGGTCTTCTCGTGGCTCTGGTTGAGGACGAAATCCATCGTGCCTTCCTCCAGCATCAGCCGGGCATCGGGCGAGAGCGCATGCCCGACGAAAACGATGCGCCGGTGCTGGCTCATCTCGCGGATGGCGCGGGCAATGCCGCTCGGGGCTCCGCCGATATTGTAGATCCCGACAAGGTCCGGGTGGCGCAACAGCAATTCGCGGGCGGCACGGTAATTCTCGGCCGCATCGTCATGGCCCTCGCGGAGTTCAACAACCGAAAGGCTCGGAAACCGTTCCGCGATCAGCGCGCGAAAACCGAGATCGCGGTCTCGATGGGCACGATAGAGCCGCGATCCGGCAATCAGCCCGATCTGCCCGGTTTCGGCTTTCGCCATCTGCCCGATGAGCAGCGCCGCTGTCCGGCCGGCGGCGAGATTGTCGAGGCCGAGATAGGCGGCGCGATCCGAATGCGGCAGGTCGGAGACGAGGGTCAGGACCGGCTTCCCGGCCAGGATCGTGCGGGCTGCCGCCGCGCGCACGGCATCATGGTCGAGCGCCATGAAGGCAAGCCCGTCCGAGCGGCGGGCATGGTGCAGGATCGCCTCGGCCAGGGCATCGGCATTGAAGCTCTCGACGAAGACGCAGCGGCAGGTGACGTTGTAGGTGCGATACTGGTCATGCGGGCGGGCGATATACGCACCGAGCATGCGCAGATAGCGGTTCGTGCCGGAAGGCAGGATGAAGGTCAGCCGCATCGGCTTCGGCCGCAGGGCCGAAAAGAGATCCGCCTCGGGCAGGTAGCGCAGCTCCAGCGCCGCCGCGACGACACGCTCGGCCGTGGCGCTGCGGACATGTGCGCGCCGGTTGAGTACCCGATCGACAGTGGCCGGCGACACGCCGGCGAGGGCCGCGACATCGCGGGCCTGCGGGCGTTTCGGGGGCAAGGCTGCACTCATCAAAAATCATCAAAACATAGGCGTTGAAACAAGGCCAGCCCCGCCGCACCCTTCCCGCAGTTCAGTCCCGGCATCAGACCGGGTCAAACGACGCTCCGGAGGAAACCATGACCGAATTCACGTCACTCACGCGGGCCCGCTTCCTGCGTTTGGCTGCCGGCGCCTCGCTGGCCGGCCTCGGCGGGTCGCTCGCCCGTGCCCAGGCTCCAGTCGAACTGCGCTACGGCCATATGAACCCGCCCGCCAGCGCCGCCGGGATCCAGGCGCAGATGCTGGCCGACGAGATTGCGAAGAACAGCGCCGGCGGCGTCAAGGTCACGGTCTACCCGTCCTCGCAACTCGGCAAGCTGCAGGAGCTGGCGGAAGCTGTCTCCACCGGCAGCATCGCGCTCTCCCACAACACGGCCGCAGGGATCGGCTCGCTCTACGAGCCCTTCGGTGCGCTGGATACACCCTATCTCTACAAGGACTTCGCCCATCTCATGCGGGTGATGGATGTCAACGGCCCGGTGCTCAAGACGCTCAACGAGGGGTTGATCAAGGCCGCCGGCGTGCGGGTGCTCTACGCCTATTACTTCGGCACGCGGCACCTCACCGCCAACAAGGCGATCCGCGAGCCGGCTGATCTCGCCGGCATGAAGATCCGCGCCATCCCGTTCCCGATCTACAACACGGCGGTGCAGGGCCTCGGCGCCGTGCCGATCCCGGTGGACTGGTCGGAAGTGCCGACCGCCCTCGCGACGGGCACGGTCAACGGGCAGGAGAACCCGGCCAATGTGATCCTCTCCTCGAAGCTCTACGAGACGCAGTCGCATATGATGCTGACCGGGCATATCATGAATGCCCAGCTGATCGTCATGAACGAGCGGGTCTGGCAGCGCCTCACGCCCGCCCAGCGCGACGCGATCTCGGCGGCCGCAGCCAAGGTGTCGAAAGAGGCCTCGGAAATGGTCCGCAAGACCGAATCCGAGGAGATCGAGAAGCTCAAGGGCCTCAAAATGAACGTGATCGGCCCGGCCGAAGGCCTCAAGGTCGAGGCGTTCCGCGCTTCGGTCGGCAAGCTGGTGCAAGAGCGGTTCGGCGCCAAATTTGCCGATCTCTACAAGCAGGTCGCGGCTCTGGGCTGAGCCCGGCCGGGGGAGTTCACGATGATCGGGTTTCTGGAACGCTCCGCAGGCCTTGTCGAGCGCGTGGCACGGATCTGCGAGCGTCTGGCCATCGGCGCGCTGTTCGTGATGACCGCGCTGGTGACCGCACAGATCATCGGGCGCGAGATCCTCAGCCTCGGTCTGCCGGCCGTCGAGGAACTCGCGCGCTGGTCGGGCCTGTGCCTTGTTTATCTCGCGGTGCCGCTGCTCTTCCTCCAAGGCCGGCATGTCAGCGTGGACATGGTTCTTGTGAAGCTGCGCGGCCCCCTGCGCAAGGCTGTCGATATCGCGCTTGAATCGCTGACCGTGGCCTTCACGCTCGCTTTCCTTGTAGGCGGTTGGTTCTTCATGCAGCGCGCCGGGAAATTCTCCACCCCCGCGCTCGGCATGCCGAACCTCATCTTCTATGCCCCGGTCCTGTTCGGGATGGCGCTCAGCATGCTGGCTGGGCTGGTGCGTGTCTACCGCACAATCCTCGCGCCGGCGGGGGAGGCGCGGCCATGCTGAGCCTGACCGTCCTGTGCCTGTTCCTGGTGCTCACCCTGATTGGCGCCCCGATTGCGGTGGCCATG
Source organism: Beijerinckiaceae bacterium (assembly GCA_027533425.1). GTDB lineage: Bacteria > Pseudomonadota > Alphaproteobacteria > Rhizobiales > Beijerinckiaceae > Rhabdaerophilum. Next base: position 292,033 of record JAPZUD010000001.1, read on the forward strand.
GGTTTCTCGGCGGCCTTCGTGATCTGGTGGGGTGATTTCCCGCTCACCGTGATCGCGCAGCGCTCGGTCAATGCGCTGGATTCCGCGCCGCTTCTTGCGGTGCCGCTCTTCATTTTCGCGGCCGCCCTGTTCAACGAGAGCGGGGTGACGAACCATCTCTTCGCGCTGGTCCGGCTGGTCGTCGGCCGCATCCGCGGTGGCCTCGGCCACGTTACGGTGCTGACAAACCTCATCTTTTCCGGCATTTCCGGCGCGGCCCTCGCGGATATCGGCGCGCTGGGCGGCACCCAGATCCGCCTGATGCGCGAGCAGGGTTACAAGGATGAATTCGCGGCCGGCATCACCATGGCGGCGGCGACGATCGGGCCGATCTTTCCGCCCTCGATTCCGCTCATCATCTTCGCCACCGCCGCCGAGGTCTCGGCGGTGAAGCTGCTGCTGGCGGGCGTCGTGCCGGCGCTGATCATTGCAGCCATCCTGATGATCCAGATCGCCATCATGGCCCGCATGCAGAATCTCCCGAAGGATACGATCACCTTTTCCTGGGGCTCCCTGTTCCGGACGGGGCTCATCGCTTTGCCGGCCTTGATGGCGCCGGTCATCCTGATCGGCGGGCTGGTCAGCGGCATTTTCGGGCCGACCGAAGTCGCGGCGGTCTGTGTCGTCTATGCGCTGTTCCTCGGCACCGTCGTCTATCGCGAGCTGACCATCGAGAAGACCATCCGCGCCGCGCGGGAAACCGTCCATTCCACGGCCGGCGTGCTGTTCATTGTCGCCTCGGCCGCGCTCTTCGCCTGGGTTTTCACCATCGACCGGGTGCCGACCCTGGCCTCCGAATTCCTGCTCGGCCTCTCCACCAATCCGCTGGTATTGCTGCTCATCGTCAACGGCCTGCTGCTCGTGGTCGGCATGATCCTCGAATCCATTGCAGCCATCCTGATCCTGGCGCCGATCCTCACGCCGGCCCTCCTGAAGGCGGGTGTCGATCCCGTCCATCTCGGGCTGGTCGTCGTGCTCAACCTGATGATCGGCCTGCTCACCCCGCCGGTCGGGATGAGCCTCTACATGGTCTCGATCGTCGGCAAGATGCCGCTCCAGCGGGTGATTGCCGGGGCCGTGCCCTTCCTGATCCCGCTGGTCATCGCGCTGCTCGTCGTCACCTTCTGGCCGGCCGCCGTCACCTTCCTTCCCAATCTTATCCTGAAATGACGAGGACCATCCCATGAGCCGCTTTTTCGGCCAAGTGCGTCAGGCCGGCTATGTCGTGCCGGATATCGAGGAGGCGATGCTCTACTGGGCCAACGTGCTCGGCGTCGGGCCGTGGTTCTATGCCGAGCGGGTGCCGGTGGTGAATTTCCGGAGCCGTGGCGAGCCGTCCTTTCCCGAAACCTCGGTGGCGCTTGCCAATTCCGGCCCCCTCCAGATCGAGTTGATCCAGCCGCGCAACACGGCGCCAAGCATGTATCAGGACTTCCTGAAGGCTGGTCATACCGGCCTCCAGCATCTGGCCTACTGGACCGAGACCTATGATGCCGATCTCGCCCGCCTGCTGGCGCAGGGATTCACGGTTGGCATGTCCGGCGAGGTCGGTGAGAATGGTCGCTTCTGCTATTTCGAGACCGGGACCCATCCGGGCGCGGTCATCGAACTGTCCGAGGTGAAGGGGCCCAAGGGAAAGATGTTCACGCTGATCCGCGAGGCGGCCGAAGGCTGGGATGGCACGGACCCGATCCGTCCCTTCCCGGATCTGAAGAGCCTGTGACATTGCCGGTGCCATGACCGAGCGTTTTACGGCTGACTATCTCATCGAGACTGCCGGCGATCCCGCCCGCGCTGCAGAGACCATGGCGGGGGAGCAATCCTCCGGCACGTTCGTGGCTGTTCCGGGCGAGACGGCAGAGCTCAAGGCGCGTTTCGCGGCCCGGGTCGAGAGCCTGGAGCTTCTGGATACAGTGGACAGCCCGTCGCTGCCCGGCGCAGCCCTGCCGAAAGCCGGGGCGCCGAAGCGCTGGCAGCAGGCCCGGGTGCGCCTGTCCTGGCCTCTGGACGTGATCGGGCCCTCCCTGCCCAACCTCGTCGCCACCATTGCCGGCAATCTCTTTGAGCTGAAGGATTTTTCCGGCCTCCGGCTGATGGATGTCACCCTACCACCGGCTTTCGCCCTGCGCTATGCCGGGCCGCGCTTCGGCGTTCCGGGCACGCGCCAGCTGGCGGGCGTGAGCGGCCGTCCGCTGATCGGCACCATCATCAAGCCGAGTGTCGGCCTTGATCCGGACCAGACCGCCGGTTTTGTCGATGAGCTGGTCACCGGCGGGATCGACTTCATCAAGGATGACGAGCTGCAATCCGATGGCCCGGCCTGTCCGTTCGAGATGCGGGTGGACCGGGTGATGGCGGTCATCGAGCGCCATGCCGACCGGACGGGACGGCGTGCCATGTTTGCCTTCAACCTGACGGGTGAATTCGACGAGATGCGTCGGCGGCATGACCATGTGCTCGCCCGGGGCGGCACCTGCATCATGGCGAGCCTCAATTCGATCGGCCTCGCGGGCATGATCGAACTCGGCCGGCACAGCCAGCTGCCGATCCATGGCCATCGCAATGGCTGGGGGGCGCTCACCCGCGCACCGATGCTCGGCTGGGCCTTTCCCGCCTGGTCCAAACTCTGGCGGCTTGCTGGAGTAGATCATTTGCATGTCAATGGGTTGCAGAACAAATTTACAGAGTCGGATGAAAGCGTTATCGCCTCCGCCCGCTCGCTGGGAGAACCGCTTTTCTCCTCCCATCCGATGACGGCCATGCCGGTCTTCTCGTCGGGGCAGACCGTCCGGCAGGCCGCCGGCACCTATGCCGCACTCGGCTCCGCAGACCTGATCCACGCGGCGGGCGGCGGTATCCTTGCCCATCCCGGCGGTATCGCTGCCGGGGTGGAGGCCTTCCGCGCGGCCTGGGATGCGGCCATGGCCGGCATGCCCCTCGAGCGCAAGGCCGAGATCAACCCGGCTCTGGCAGCGGCCCTGCGCGCCTATTCCGGCTGAGCCATGGCGCCGGTCCTGACCTTCTATGGCGATGATTTCACCGGCTCCTCCGCCGTGATGGAGGTGCTGGCCTTTGCCGGCCTGCCGTCGATCATGTTTCTCGACATCCCCTCCGAGGCGATGCTGGCCCGGCTCGACGGCATCGCCGCGATCGGCATCGCCGGCATTTCCCGCTCCAAGCCCCCGGACTGGATGGATGCCGAATTGCCGCGCGTCTTTGCCGCCCTTGCGCGGCTCGGGGCGCCGATCCTCCATTACAAGACCTGCTCGACTTTCGACTCCGCGCCGCATCTCGGCTCGATCGGCCGGGCCATCGAACTCGGTATGGCGGCGACGGGGGTGACCTTCGTGCCCCTGGTTGTCGGCGCGCCGGCCATCGGCCGCTACCAGATGTTCGGCAATCTCTTCGCGGCGCTCGATGGCATCGGCTACCGGCTGGACCGCCACCCGGTCATGGCGCGCCATCCGGCAACGCCCATGCACGAGGCCGATCTCTGCCGCCATCTCGAGGGGCAGACGGCCTTTCCCTCGGCGGTGGTCGACTGGCGCACGCTGCTCGCGGGGCAGGGGGCGGAAGCGCTCCGCGGCGCCCGCCAGCAGGGTGCGTGCATCATCGCGCTGGACCTGTTCGACCAGGCAACCCTTGAGCGGGTTGGCGAGATCCTGTGGCAGGAAGCCGGCCAGGCGCCGCTTTATGCCGTCGGCAGCCAGGGCGTCGAATATGCGCTGGTCGCGCATTTCCGGCGGATCGGGCGGCTGCCGCAGGCGCGGCCACCGGCCGGGTTCGGCCCGGCCGAGCCGCTGCTCGTCGTGTCCGGGTCCTGTTCGGAAACCACCGCCCGCCAGATCGCCGCAGCCGGCGGGGCGGGGTTCCGTCTGCTGCTGCTGGAGGCCAGCCTCGCGGTTGACCCCGCGAGCTGGTCAGCCGAGTTGGCGCGCGTCGAGCAGGCCATGCTCGAGACGCTGGCCGCCGGCACCAGCCTTGTCGTGGCCACTGCACGCGGCCCGGCCGATCCGGCGATTGGGCGCTTCCGCGAACGGCTCGAAACGGCGGGCGTGGCGCCGGGCCCGGTCCATGACCGGATCGGGCAGGGGCTCGGCGGGCTGGTCCGGGCCGCACGGCTGAAGGCCGGCCTCGGCCGTGCCATCTTTGCCGGAGGCGATACGTCCGGCCATGCCATGCTGGCCCTCGGCGCCGAAGCGCTTGAGCCGCTGGCGCCTTTGGCTGCCGGCGCGCCGCTCCTGCGCGTGAGGTCGATGGATCCGGCCATCGAGGGGCTGGAAGTTGCGCTCAAGGGCGGCCAGATGGGCGACGAACCTGTCTTTGTCCGCGCCGCGCGCGGCATCGCCCAGAACTGACAGCCTCAGCTGCGCATCGTTTCGGTCTGTCCGCCATCGACAGGCAGCGCCACGCCGGTGATGAAGCGCGACTCGTCGGAAGCGAGGAACAGGGCCGCAGCCGCAATGTCATAGGCCGTGCCCATCTTGCCCATCGGCACGGACTGGTTGCGCTTGGCAATGACTTCCTCGACCGAGCCGAAGGAGCCGGCGATCTGCTTGTAGACCAGCGGCGTGTTCATCATCCCGGGGAGGATCGCATTGGCGCGGATGTTCTGCGCGGCGTGATGCAGCGCAATGGCCTTGGTGGCCTGGATCACGGCGGCCTTGGCAGCGGAATAGATGAAATAGGGATAGCCGGTCCAGCGGATCCCGGCGATCGAGGCGATGTTGACGAAGACGCCATGGCCTTGCTCGAGAAAGCGCGGCAGCATCACTTTCGCGCTGCGCCAGACCGGGCCGAGATTGAGGTCGATCCCGCGCTGGAAATCATCCTCGCCCAGTTCATGCGCGCCGCCGGGAACCACCATCCCGACATTGTTGTGCACGACATCGATGCGCCCGAACCGCGCGACTGTCGCGGTCACGGCGTCTTCGATCGAGTCCAGCCGGGTCACGTCCGCGGCAAGCGCAATGGCCTCGCCGCCTTCCGCCGCGATCAGCCCGACGGTTTCTTCCGCCGCCTCGGGCTGGATGTCGATGCAGGCGACGCGTGCGCCTTCTCGGGCATACAGCACAGCCGCCGCCTTGCCATTGCCCCAGCCGGGGCCGGAGGAGCCGGCGCCGAAGACGATCACCGTTTTTCCGGCCATGCGGGTGCCGGCGCGATACGGCGGCATCGGGTTCGGGGGAATATGGGTCATGGCGTGTCTCCCTCGCTCCCGGCCCGCCCGGTGCTCAAGAGGCCGGGGCAACAGGAGGGCCGAAGGTCCATGATATGGACTATGTTGGTGTAGATTTCGATTGTCTGACGTCACTGGCTGCAATAGCGTGCAAAGTCAACGACAATTGATCCAATAGACTTTCCATATTATGGACCTTTGATTCCGGGCCGATGACGGATCTCCATCCTGCCGAATCCCTCGGGGCCCAGAGCCCGATCCGGACGCTGCGGCTGCTCCGGCTGCTTGGCGATGCCGGCACGGCCGGCCTCTCCCTGGCCGGGCTTGTGGCCCAGTCCGGCCTGTCAAAGCCGACCTGCCGCCGTCTGCTCATCGCGCTGATGGAGGAGGGGATGGCCGTGCAGGATCCGGCCACCCGGCTTTATTTCCTCGGCCGCGAGATCTACCTTCTCGGCATGGTTGCTGGGGATCGTTACGGCATCCACCGCGTTGCACTCGACAGTGTCACCCGGCTCGCCCAGCGAACCGGCGATGCGGCTTTCCTGCAGGTGCGCCACGGGGACGACGTGGTCTGCCTCGTCCGGGAGGACGGAACCTTTCCGCTGCGCTCGCACGTCCTGAAGGCGGGGGACAGGCACCTGCTGGGCGCTGGAGCCGGGCCACTGGCCATTCTCGGCGCCCTGCCGGAAGCTGAGGCCGAGGCGTATCTCGCCGGCCATGCGAGGCCGCTGGCGGAACGCTATCCCGCTCTTGGGCCGCTCCTGCCTGGCCTTCTCCGCGAAACACGCGAACGGGGCTACAGCCTCAATCGCGGCGTCCTGTTTCCCGGTTCCTGGGGCATGGCGATGGCCATACGGGGCCCCTCGGGACGGATAGAAGCCTGTCTCTCCCTTGCCGCCGTGGAAAGCCGGATGCAGCCGGACCGCGAGCCCGAACTGGCCGCCCTGCTCGCCGGGGAGGTGCGGCTTGTCGAGCAGCGCCTCGCGCGGGAGCCGGGCCCGGCCACGCCGCTGCCGGGTTCGACTCGCCGGAAACCCTCGCCATGAGGCAGGATCATGTCATCAGCAGCAGTCCTTGCATCTGCGCTGCCCTTGCCGATCCAGTCACGATTATGGAGTGCCTGAAATGATGCCTGAAGGCCCGAAGGGCGGGCTCGCCCGCTGCTCGAACCGGGTGATGAACCTCGCCCATCTCCTCCGCCAGAATGCCCGTCGCTTCCCTGACAGGCCCGGCTTTATCTGGGGCGAACAGCGTTGGACATGGACCGAGGTCGAGCGCGAGGTCCATGCGCTGGCCGCGGCGTTGCAGGCGCGGGGCCTCGGCAAGGGCGACCGGCTGATCGTCCATTCGAAGAACACCGCACAGATGTTCTTCTCGCTTTTCGCGGCTTTCCGGCTCGGTGTGGTCTGGGTGCCGACCAATTTCCGGCTGATGCCGGAGGAGGTGATCTATCTCGCCGATTTCTCCGGGGCGAAGGGCTTCCTCTGCCATGGCGATTTCCCCGACCATGCCGCAGCCGTGGCGAAGAATGTCCCCGGAATCGAGTTCATCTGGCGGATGGACGAGCAGGCGAGGCCCGGGACATTCGGCGAGGCGGATGTCTCGGCGCGGATGGATGCCTTCCGGGGCCAGACCGTGCCGGATGCCCCGGTCGAGCATGACGATCCCTGCTGGTATTTCTTCACCTCCGGCACGACGGGCCGCTCCAAGGCGGCGGTGCTGACGCATGGCCAGATGGCCTTCGTGATCACCAACCATCTCTGCGACCTGCTGCCCGGCGCGACCGAGTCCGATGCCTCGCTGGTTGTCGCGCCGCTCAGCCACGGCGCCGGGGTGCATCAGCTCAACATCGTGGCGCGCGGGGCGCCGACGATCCTCCTTCCGACCGAGAAATTCGATGTCGAGGAAGCCTGGCGCCTCGTTGAGCATTACCGCGTGACCAACATGTTCACGGTGCCGACCATCCTGAAAATGCTGGTCGAGCATCCCGCCGTCGACCGGTTCGACCATTCCTCGTTGCGCTCGGTCATCTATGCGGGCGCGCCGATGTATCGCGAGGACCAGAAATTCGCCCTGAAAAAGCTCGGCAAGGTCATCACGCAGTATTTCGGCCTTGGCGAGGTGACGGGCAATATCACGGCGCTGCCGCCCGCCCTCCATGATCCTGAGGATCAGGCCAACACGAAATTCGGCACCTGCGGCTTCGAGCGGACGGGGATGCAGGTCTCGATCCAGAACGAGGCCGGCGCGGAGCTGCAGCCCTTCGAGACCGGCGAGATCTGCGTCATCGGGCCCGCCGTCTTCGCGGGCTACTACAACAACCCGGAAGCCAATGCGAAAGCCTTCCGCGACGGTTGGTTCCGGACCGGCGATCTCGGCCATATGGACGAGCAGGGCTTCGTCTATATTACCGGCCGGGCCTCGGACATGTATATTTCCGGCGGATCGAACATCTATCCCCGCGAGGTCGAGGAGAAGATCCTCACCCATCCGGCCATTGTGGAAGTGGCGGTTCTGGGCGTGCCCGACAAGCTCTGGGGCGAGGTCGGCGTTGCGGTCTGCGTGGCGCGGGAACCGGTGGACGAGGCCGCGCTGGCGGCCTTCCTCGGCCCGAAAATCCCGCGCTACAAGATGCCCAAGCGCTTCTTCTTCTGGGAGGCGCTGCCGAAATCGGGCTATGGCAAGGTGCCCAAGCGCCTCGTGAAGGACGAGCTGGTCGCCCGCGGCCTTGTCACGGAAGAAGGGCTGGCCTGACATGGCGCGCCCCGCTTTCATCCCCCAGCCAGGCCCGCCCCAATCCCCGCGCCTCCTTGCCGTCGAGGGCAGGGGCCGCGCCTTCCGCATGGTCCTGAAAGCCGGCACGTCGCTGCTGGAGGCCACACAGCAGGGCTTCGCGGCGGAAGGCTTCGCCAGCGGCACGCTCACTCTCGGCGCATTGGCGCTCGGGCCTTTCGCCTATGTCATGCCGGCCCTGAGCGTCGACGGGAAGAATGCCGCCTTCTATTCCGCAACCTTCCGGCCTGCCGGCATCAGCCGTCTGGAATCCGGTGCGCTGACCTTCGGCTGGCGTGACGGGCAGCCCTTCTTCCATTGCCACGCGCTCTGGCGCGAGGCGGACGGGCACCGGACCGGCGGGCATATCCTGCCGGAAGAAGCCATCCTCGCCGAGGATGCCGAAGTGGAGGCTTTCGGGATTGACGGCGCGCGTTTCGAGGGCAACCCGGACCCGGAGACCAACTTCAAGCTGTTCGGCCCGGTTCCGGCCGCGCCAACCGGCGCGCGGACCGACCGCCGCGCCTTTGCGGTGCGGGTGCGGCCGAACCAGTGTTTCCATGCCGCGCTCGAAAACCTCGTGCGCGAGACAGGTCTGGCCGCCGCGCGTATCCATGGCGGCGTCGGCTCGCTGATCGGCTCCTCCTTCGAGCACGGACTGGAGACCGAGCCCTTCGCCACCGAGGTCTTCATCACTCGGGGGCATGTGCGCCCTGTCGGCGCCGGCCTGGTTGCGGAAATCGACGCCGGCCTTGTCGACTATACCGGCGGCCTTGCCGAAGGCCGTCTCCTCCGTGGCGCCAACCCGGTGCTGATGACCTTCGAACTGATCGTGGCGGAAGCCTGAGGAATGCCCATGACCCCGACTCCCCTGAAAACCGCGCTCGTTACCGGTGCTGCCCGCGGCATCGGCCTCGCCGCTGCCGAACGCTTCCTCGCCGAGGGCTGGGCGGTGGCGCTTCTCGACAACAATGTCGAGACGCTCGCCGCGACCGTCGCGGCCCTCGACCGGCCGGATCGCGTACTCGAACTGCCGCTCGATGTTTCGGATCCGGCCGATGCCGCAAAGGCTGCCGAGGCCATGCGGACGCGGTTTGGCCGCATCGACGCGCTGGTCAACAATGCCGGCATCGCGCATTTCGGCATGGCAATCGAGACGCCGCTGGAGGTCTGGAACGAGATCATGGCGGTCAACCTGACCGGACCCTTCCTCATGACGCAGGCGCTGTTTCCGCTGATGCGCGAGACCGGCGGTGCGATCGTCAACATCACCTCGATCTCGGGGCTGCGGGCGTCCACCCTGCGCGTGGCCTACGGCACCTCGAAAGCCGGTCTTGCCCATCTCACGCGGCAACTGGCGGCCGAACTCGCGAGTTACGGCATCCGCGTCAATGCTGTAGCGCCCGGCCCGGTGGACACGGCCATGGCGAAGAAGGTCCATTCGCCGGAGATCCGCAAGGATTACCACGATGCCATCCCGCTCAACCGCTATGGCCTGCCGGAGGAACTGGCGGATGCGATCTTCTATCTCTGCTCGCCGGGCTCAAGCTACATCACCGGGCAGGTGCTTGCCGTGGATGGCGGTTTCGATGCTGTCGGGATCGGCCTGCCGACGCTCAGGCGCGATCTCGGCAACGGGTGAGGGGCTCTCCTCCCCGTGCCTACATCTCGGCGCCGGCCTTCCGGCGCTCCAGCGCCGAGATGATGTGGAATCCGATCGTACGGAAGGGCTCCGGCGCGATGCGGTTGGCCCGGCCGTAGACGGCGTGCAGCGCCTCCTGCGGATCGCCGGTGACGATCATCTCGGCCAGCCTCTTGCCGAGCACCGTCCCCTTCACGAGGCCCGAGCCGTTGCAGCCGGCAGAACCATACAGGCCGGGTTCGAGCTGCCCCCAGCGCGGCGAACCGTTCATCGTCAGCGCCGTGGTGCCGCCCCAGACATGCTCCAGCGCCACATGGCCGAGCCCGGGATAGCGGCGATGGAAACAGCCCGTCAGCGCTTCGCGCGCATGGACCGGCGCAACCGGCTTTTCATAGGCATAGAGCGAGCGCACCATCATCCGGTCCGGGCCGACACGGCGGACCGTGGTGCCCAGCCGATGGGCAGGCAGCAGCCCCCACACCGGAATGCCCAGCTGCGCCGCATCGCCGGGCGCCATCGCCTCGGTGATCCCGGCATAGGTGTAGATCGTCACAAGCCCGTCGCGCCAGAAGCCGAAATGCTTGATCGCCGCATTCGTGGCGAGGATGACGACATCGGCCTCGATCGCCGCTTTCGCCGTGCGGAGCCGCCGGGGCGAGCCGGCCTCGATGCCGAGGACCGGGCTGTTCTCGTACAGCCGGATGCCGTCCGGCAGACTGTCGGCCAGCCCGCGGATGAGGGCCGCCGGCTGGAGCAGATAGCCCTCCTCGGTGCGGATGCCGCATTGGTAATGGCGGCTGCCGATCCGGGCCCGCATGTCCTCGGCATCAAGGAATTCATGCGCGAAACCATGGCTCCGGGCGCCCTCCGCCATGCTGCGGATCTTGGTCGCGCCGAGTTCCGTCGCGGCGCCTGTGATCCGCCCCGTCCGCTCGAGTTCGCAGGAAAAGCCGCCGGTTTCCATGGCCTCGAGCAGGTAGGCAAAGCCCTCGGCGGCGAAATCGTTGAGCTTTTCCGCCCGCTCCATCTGCGTGGTCGAGAGCCCGATCTTTGAATCGCGCGGATTGGCGAAGCCGGAATTCCTCCCCGACGAGCCTTCCCCGATTTCGGTTCCCTCCAGCACGACAATCTCGGCCGACGGGTCGAGTTCATGCAGCCGCCGTGCGGCAGCCAGCCCCGTATAGCCCGCGCCGACAATGGCATAGCGAGCGCGGATCCGCCCTTCGGCCGCCGGCCGTGGCTCCCGTGCAGGCAGCATCCGGTTCCAGCCGCAGGGATCGCGGTAATCGGGCAGGGGCGAGGACGGCATGGGCACTCCGGCGGGCAGGATGAGGCAGGCGAAACAGGACGGGGCAGGCCTGCGCCGGGAACCGGCCCGGATCATGCAGGGGTGCAAAGATTCCTGATGACGGGCAGCCTCCATGCGATAAGCTGGCTTGCCGCATGCAGCATACATGGCTGCGCTGGAGGGTGAAGTGCCGATTACGATGGATCCGTTCGATCCCACGCCGGACCTGCCGGCCTCGGTGGATATCGTCATTATCGGTGGCGGCATTATCGGCATCTCGACGGCGCTTTTCCTGGCCGAACGCGGCATTTCGGTTGCGGTCTGCGAGAAGGGCCGGGTCGGCCACGAGCAATCCGGCCGGAACTGGGGCTGGGTCCGCGTGATGGGGCGCGAGATCAGCGAAATCCCGATGGCGCTGGAATCGCAGCGGATCTGGGAAGGGCTCGACAAGCGCGTCGGTGCCGATCTCGGCTTCACCCGCAGCGGCATCCTCTATGTCTCCGACACACCGGACATGCTCCGCAAACATGAGGAATGGCTGGAACAGGCCCGGCCCTTCCAGCTGGGAACCCGCCTGCTTTCCAACAGCGAGATCGAGCAGGTCCTGCCGGGCTCCGCGCGGCGTTATGCCGGTGCGATCTTCACGCCGAATGATTGCCGTGCCGAACCGCAGAAGGCCGTGCCCGCCATTGCCCGGCGCGTGCGCGAACTGGGTGGCCATGTGCTCGAAGGCTGCGCGGTGCGCGGGCTCGACATGGCGGCGGGGCGTGTCAGCGGCGTGATCACCGAAAAGGGCGTGATCGCCTGCCAGCGTGTCGTCCTGTCGGGCGGGGCCTGGTCGCGGCTGTTCCTCGGCAATCTCGGCATCGATTTCCCGCAGCTGAAGATTCTCGGCTCGGTCCTGCGGACGGAGCCACTGGACGGCCCGCCGACCCATGCGGTCGGCGCCTCCGATTATGCCTTCCGTAAACGCGCCGATGGCGGCTATTCGATCGCCCATCGTGGCGCCAGCCTCGCGCAGATCGTGCCGGACAGTTTCCGGCTCTTCTTCGATTTCTTCCCCGCCCTGATCCGGCAGCGCCACGAATTGCGGCTGCGGCTGGACGGGCGCTTCCTCACCGAATGGCAGATGCCCCGCCAATGGGCGATGGACGAGGTCACCCCCTTCGAACAGGTGCGCATTCTCGATCCGAAGCCCGACGAGGCCATCCTCGCCGAGGCGCAACGCAACCTCGTCGCGGCGTTCCCGGCCTTCCGCGACATGAAGGTCGCCGCCAGCTGGGGTGGCCTGATCGATGCCATGCCCGATGCCGTGCCGGCCATTGGTGAAGTGCCGAAAATGCCGGGCTTCTTCATCGCGACCGGCTTTTCCGGCCACGGCTTCGGCATCGGCCCCGGCGCCGGGCGGATGATCGCGGATCTCGTCTCCGGGGGGCAGCCGGCCGTCGACATGACGCCCTTCCGCCTTGACCGGTTCGACCGGCTCCGCCGCAGCGTGGCAGCCTGACCATGCCGGACATCATTGTCATCGGCGGGGGGATCACCGGGCTGGCAACGGCCTGCTCGCTCGCCGATGCCGGGTTGAGTATCAGCCTGCTGGAGGCCCGCCAGCTCGGTGCGATGGCCTCCACCTGGACACTCGGCGGCGTCCGCCAGTCCGGTCGCGACCCCGCCGAACTGCCGCTCGCCCGTGCAGCCGTGGCGCAATGGGCGGAATGGCCCCAGATCCTCGGGGCCGAAACCGGCTATCGGCGGCGCGGCAACCTCCGGCTCGCGCGCAATGCGGGGGAGGCGGAAACCATCCGCGCCATGGTGCAGGCGCAGCGGGCACTCGGGCTCGAGCTTGAATTCCTGGGCAATCTCAAGGATATCCGTTCCATAGCCCCGGCGATCGGGGATGGCGTGGTGGCGGCTTCCTATTGCCCGGATGACGGCCATGCCGATCCGGATCTGACCATCGCGGCGCTGGCGGGCTGTGCCCGGCGGCGGGGCGTGATCCTGCAGGAGCGGATGCCCGCCCTGCGCCTGCTGGTTCAGGCCGGCCGGGTCATCGGGGTCGAGACACCGGTCGGTCGCGTCCATGCGGATCGCGTGATCGTCGCCTGCGGATTGCAGAGCGCGGCCCTGCTCGAGCCGCTCGGACTCGGCCTGCCGATGGTGGCGAAACGCGTCTGCGTGATGCAGACGACGCCGCAGACTCCGGCTTTCGAGCAGGTTTTCGGCGTGGCGAATGCCGATTGCGCCGGCCGGCAGGAAATCGACGGGCGCTTCCGCGTCACCACCGGCATCGGCGACTGGCCCGGCGATCCGGCACGATGGAGCGAGGCGGCCTTGCGCCCGTCCTTCGCCGATACCGCCGGGCTGATTGCCCGGACCGTGCCCATCCTGCCGCTTCTGGCGGCGGCGGGCCTCGAACGGGTCTGGGGCGGCCTGATCGACCTCACGCCCGATGCCTTGCCCGTGCTCGACGCGCCGGATGCCTGTCCCGGCCTCGTGATCGGCGCCGGGTTTTCCGGCCATGGCTTCGGCCTCGGCCCGGTCAGCGGCCAGATCCTGCGGGCGCTCGCCCTTGGCGAGGCGACGCCTTTCGCGCTCGCGCCCTTCCGGCTCGACCGGTTCGACCCCGCCGCGGCCCAGGCGCCGCTGACCTTGCACGGGTGAGGGCGATGCTGGCACCGGAGAACCGCGTGATCCTTGTTTCCGGCGCCTCGCGCGGCATCGGCCGGGCCGTTGCGGAGCATCTGCTCGAACTCGGCTATCGGCTCGGCCTCGGGTTGCGGGACCCCGCGCGCCTGTCCGGGCCCCTGGCCGATGCCCCGGCGGATCGCGTGCATCGCGCCCGTTTCGACGCGGAGGAATTCGCCACGCATCACGCCTGGATCAAGGCAGCCGCCCGGCATTTCGGGCGGATCGATGGCCTCGTCAACAATGCCGGCATCCACCACGCCATGACCCTGCGCGACCCGGATTTCGAGGCACTCGACCGCCTCTGGTCCGTCAATTGCAAGGCTCCGCTGAACCTGATCCATGGCGTCTTGCCGTATCTCGAGGCCTCCGGGGCCGGACGGATCGTCAATATCGCCTCCCTGTCGGGCAAGCGCGTACGGAACGATGCCGTGGCCTACACCATGACCAAGCATGCGATGATCGCGCTGAACCATGCCGCCCGCCGCATCGGCTGGGACCGGGGCGTGCGGTCCACAGCCATCTGCCCGTCCTTTGTCCGCACCGACATGACCGCCGGCGCGGCCTTCCCGCCCGACCAGATGACCGATCCGGCCGATCTCGCCCGGATCGTGGCTTCCGTCCTCGCCCTGCCGAACAATGCGGTGATGGCGGAAGTCCTTGTGAATTGCCGCCTTGAGGATACGCTGTAGCTCATGAGCGGCGGCAGACCGCGACCAAACAGGAGGAACGGATGAGAATGTCATGGATGGCGGGGGGCGCCCTGGTGGCCCTGCTCGCAGCGGGCCCGGCCCTCGCGCAGAAGACCACATTGGTCATCGGCATGCAGACGCAGGATGCAGGGGTGCTCGATCCGCATCTCAATTCCGGCACGCCCGGCAAGGCGCTGATGAACTGGATGTTCAACGGCCTCGTCCGCATCAAGCCGGGTCAGGCCTCGCCCGACCATATCGAGCCGGATATCGCGGAAAGCTGGACCTCCTCGGCCGATGGCAAGGAATGGACCTTCAAGCTGCGCCAGGGCGTCCAATGCCACCATGATCTCGGGGAATTCACCGCCGAGGATGCGGTCTTCTCGCTCCAGCGCGCCGGCACCAAGGACAGCTCGGCCTTCTCGTCCGACTATTCGGCTTTCGACAAGGTTGAGGCCGTCGACAAATACACCGTGAAGATCACGCTCAAGTCGGCGATCCCGAGCCTGCTTGGGCAAGTCATGAATTATCATGGCGGCAACATGATCTGCAAAAAGGCCGTCGACACGCTCGGCAAGGAGGGCTTCGCCCGGAAGCCGGCCGGCACCGGCCCGTTTGTTTTCGCCGAATACGTGCCCCAGCAATATGTGAAGCTGGTTGCGAACCCGAAGTATTTTCGCGGCGAACCGAAACTCAAGGAAATCATCTACCGCTTCATCCCGTCCGACGCCGCGCGTGACCTCGCGCTTCAGGCGGGCGAGATCGACATGATGATCGGCCGGCAGGAACAGGCCTGGGTCGACCGCACCAACAAGATCCCCGGCCTGAAGGTCATTGCCTTCGGCCCGGCGGAAATGTCGGTGATCCATCTCAACATGACCCAGCCGCCGCTGGACAACATCAAGGTCCGGCAGGCCATCGCCCATGCGATCGACCGTGCCGGCATCCAGCAATTCCGCGGCCCTGCCATCTCTCGGCAGGCGGTCTCGGTTGTTCCGTCGGGCTATTTCGGCACGCATGAAACCGCGCCGCTCCTGCCGCATAACCTGGCCCGGGCGCGGCAGCTCCTGGCGGAAGCCGGCCATCCGAACGGCATCACGATCAAGGCGATCCACACCACCCTGCCGGGCATGATGGGCTTCATCGAAGCCGTGCAGGCCCAGCTCAAGCGGGCGGGCATCACGCTCGACATCACCCCGGTCGAGCATCCGACCTTCCATCAGCAGATCCGCCAGGATCTGTCCCAGCTGGTCCATTTCCAGGCGGCACGCTTCCCGATCGCAGATGTCTATCTGACGCAGTTCTTCCATTCGCGCTCGATCGTGAAGACGCCGACGGCGGTGACGAATTTCTCGCATTGCAAGGTCGCGGATGCCGAGATCGATGCCGCGCGCACCGAACAGGACAAGGCCAAGCAGGTCGCGCTCTGGAAGACCGCGCAGGAGAAGATCATCAACGAGGTCTGTGCCGTGCCGGTCAACGAGATGCTGATGCTCTGGGCGTTCAAGGACAGCCTCGATCTCGGCTATGAGCTGAAGGGTTCGCTCAATCTCGGGCCGCCCATCACCGAACAGACCCGGTTCACGAAGTAAGGCCAGAGGGGGGCGGGCTTCGGCCTGCCCCCCGTTGCCGCCATGGGTGCCTTTCTCGTCAAACGCATGTTGTTCGCGGTGGTCACGCTTTTTGCGGTGCTCACCCTTGTTTTCATCGTGATCCGGATTGTTCCGGGCGATCCGGCGCAGGTCATTCTCGGCGATCAGGCCGATGCCACCGCGATCGCCGCGCTGCAGAAGCGTCTCGGTCTCGATCGTCCCATCTGGGAGCAATATGTCTCCTTCCTTTCCGGCGCGATCCGCGGCGATTGGGGCGTCTCGCTCGTGACCGGCCGGCCGGTCATCCGCGAGATCCTCGACGTCCTGCCCTGGACGCTCGAACTCACCGCTGTCTCGATGGTGCTCGGCACAGGGATCGGTGTGCCGCTCGGGGTCTGGGCCGCGATCAACCGCAACCGGATGCCCGATTACGTCACCCGGATTGGCTCGCTTATCGGCCTGTCCTTCCCGCCCTTCGTCTCGGCCATCCTGCTGCTCATCATCTTCTCGCTGGCCCTGCGCTGGTTTCCCGTCATCAGCGGCAACCGCGCCACGCCTTGGGCCTGGTTCCAGTCGATCATGCTGCCGGCGCTCAATCTCGGCCTGATCATGGCCGCCTACATCACCCGCGTCACCCGTTCCGCCATGCTGGAGGTGATGCAGGAGGATTACGTCCGCACCGCCCGCGCCAAGGGCGTGCCCTGGTCGGTCATCGTCTGGCGCCATGCCCTGCGCAACGCGCTGATCCCGATCGTCACGATTGTCGGCCTCTATCTCGGCATCCTGATCGGCAATTCGGTCCTCACCGAGATCGTCTTCAACCGTCCCGGCCTCGGCAAGCTGATCATCGGCGCGCTCAACCAGCGCGATTACATGATGCTGCAGGGCATGATGGTCATCTACACGTTGATCGTCGTGGTGGTGAATGTCCTGACTGACCTGACCTATGCGCTGGTCGATCCGAGGGTGAAACTCTCATGAGCCTCTCCGTCCACAATGCCCTCCCGACCGCGCCGCGCCGCTGGCCCTGGCTGCACAACACCGTCAAGGCGTTCAACGCCAACAAGACCTCCTGGCTCGGCCTCGTCATCTTTCTCGTCGTGACGCTTCTCGCGCTGCTGGCGCCGTGGATTTCCCCCCATGATCCGCTGGAGCAGAATGTTTTCGCCAAGTTGAAGGCGCCGTTCGAGAACTATTATCTCGGCACCGACTATTACGGCCGCGACATCCTCTCGCGGCTGCTCTATGGCGCCCAGATCTCGCTGGTGATCGGCATCGCCTCGACCGTGCTGGCTCTGGTGCTGGGCTCGATCATCGGCATCCTCGCCGGCTGGTATGGCGGCCGCTTCGACATCATCGTCATGCAGACGATGGACATGCTGCTGGCCTTCCCCTCGCTGATCCTCGGGCTGATCCTCGTTGCCATGCTCGGCCCGTCGATGACGAATATCATCCTCGCCATCGCGTTGACCTCGATCCCGTCCTTTGCCCGCATTGCCCGCGCGCCGACCATCTCGGTCAAGCAGCGGGAATTCATCGATGCCGGCCGCGCGCTCGGCTTTTCCGATGCGCGGCTGATGGCCGGCCATATCCTGCCGAACATCTTCCCGGAAATCCTCGTCATGGGTTCGATGTGGCTGGCCAATGCCATCCGCACCGAGGCCTCGCTCGCCTTTATCGGCCTTGGCGTGAAGCCGCCCATCCCCACCTGGGGCGGCATGATCCGCGAGGGCTTCGAGAACATTCTCGACAGCTACTGGCTGGTGCTCTCGCCGAGTATCGCGATCCTTGTTGTCGTCTTCGGCCTCAACATTCTGGGGGATGGCCTCCGCGATGCCATCGACCCCAAGCTGAAGGGCGAGAGATGACCACGCCGCTGCTTTCGGTCCGCAATCTCCGGACCTCCTTCCGTGTCGGCGGCGAATGGCGCAGCGCCGTGGATGATGTCTCCTTCGACATTGCCGCCGGCGAGACCGTGGCGATTGTCGGCGAATCCGGGTCCGGCAAGAGCGTGAGCGCGCTGTCGATCATGCGGCTCATCTCGTCGATCAATGGCAAGGTCGAGGGCGAGATCCGCCTTGAGGGCCGTGATCTCGTCAGCCTGTCCGAGGACGAGATGCGCAAGATCCGCGGCAATGCGATGTCGATGATCTTCCAGGAGCCGATGACCAGCCTGAACCCGGTCCTGACCGTGGGGCAGCAGATCTGCGAGGCCTTGCGCTACCATCGCGGCATGACCGCGCGCGAGGCGGAAGCCGAGGCGATCCGCATTCTCGAGCGCGTCCGTATTCCCGCCGCGCGCGAGCGTTTCGCCGAATATCCGCATCGGCTCTCCGGCGGCATGCGCCAGCGCGTGATGATCGCGATGGCGCTGGCCTGCAAGCCCCGGCTGCTCATTGCCGATGAGCCGACCACCGCGCTCGATGTCACGATTCAGGCCCAGATCCTCGATCTGATCAAGCATCTGCAGGAAGAGGAGGGGATGGCCGTCCTCTTCATCACCCATGACATGGCGGTGGTGGCCGAGATCGCGGACCGTGTCGTGGTGATGTGGAAAGGCAAGAAACTCGAGGACGAGCCGGCCGGCACCATTTTCCGGGAACCGAAGAACGGCTACACGAAGGCCTTGCTCGCCGCCGTGCCGAAACTCGGCGAGATGCTGGCGCATCCGCGCCCGCTGCGTTTCCCCGTGATCGATCCCGGCAGCGGCGCCATCGAAATTCCTGCCTCGCTCGTGCCGGATACGGTGAAGGCGGCCGAGCCGCCTTTGCTTTCCGTCGAAGGGCTGACCACGCGCTTCCCCATCCATGCCGGGCTGCTCGGCCGCCTGCGCGGGCGCGTCCACGCCGTGGAGAATGTGTCCTTCTCGCTCCGCAAGGGCGAAACACTGGCGCTGGTTGGCGAATCCGGTTGCGGCAAATCGACGACCGGACGCTCGATCCTGCGTCTGGTCGAACCGACCGGCGGCACGGTCACGTTCGGGGGCAGCGATGTTTCCTCCGTGTCGCCGTCCGGCCTGCAGCTTCTGCGGCGCCGGATGCAGATGATCTTCCAGGATCCCTTTGCCAGCCTCAATCCGCGCAAGACCATCGGCGCCGCCATTGCCGAGCCGCTGATTGTCCATGGCGTGGCCGACCGGAAAGGCGCGGCGGATCGCACGGCAGCCTTGTTGAAACGCGTCGGGCTGATGCCGGAAATGGCCGGCCGCTATCCGCATGAATTCTCGGGCGGGCAGCGCCAGCGCATCGCCATTGCCCGGGCGCTCGCGCTGAATCCGGAGCTGGTCGTGGCTGACGAGGCCGTCTCCGCGCTGGATGTCTCGGTCAAGGCGCAGGTGCTGAACCTGATGCTCGACCTGCAGGAGGAGCTGGGCCTCGCCTATCTCTTCATCAGCCATGACATGGCAGTCGTCGAGCGGGTCAGCCACCGGATCGCGGTGATGTATCTCGGCGAGATTGTCGAGATCGGCTCCCGCGCCGATGTGCTGCGCAACCCGACCCATCCCTACACGCAGAAGCTGCTCTCGGCCGTCCCCGTGCCGGATCCCGCGCGGCGCAAGAAGCGCGGCGCGCTGGCGGTCGATGAATTGCCGAGCCCGATCCGGGCCGCGCATTGGGTCGCGCCGGCCTCGACTTTGCGCGAGGTGGCGCCGGGGCATTTCGTCCGCGTGGCCTTGTCCTGACCCTGTCCGGTCAAGAGCCGGGGCGATCACGAAAATGTGGGCAGCTGCGGCCTCACAACCGCGTGACAACCGGCCCTTCTCGGATAGTCTCGAACCATTCCAGAAAAAGCTTCCGGGGAGGTCTCGATGGCCAGCTTGAATGTCAACGGACGCGTGGTCGAGATCGACGCGCATCCGGATACGCCGCTGCTCTGGGCTTTGCGCGAGCAGGCCGGGTTGACGGGCACGAAATACGGCTGCGGCATCGCCCAATGCGGCGCCTGCACCGTCCATATCGATGGCGAGCCGGTCCGGTCCTGCTCGATCACGCTCGGTTCGTTGAAGGCCAACCAGAAGATCGTTACGATCGAGGGGCTTTCCCCGGATATCAGCCATCCGATCCAGAAGGCCTGGCTGCAGCTCGACGTGCCGCAATGCGGCTATTGCCAGTCCGGCATGATCATGGCGGCAGCGGCGCTTCTCGCGAAGAAGCCCAAGCCGACCGACGCCGACATCGACGAGGCGATGACCAATATCTGTCGCTGCGGCACCTATAATCGCGTGCGGGCGGGCATCAAGCTCGCTGCCGGCATCTGAGGGGAGGCGATCATGGCTGACAATGCTGTTCTTTCCCGCCGCTCGCTCCTGAAGGGCTCCGCCGCGGCGGCCGGCGCCTTCACATTGGGCTTCTCCATCCCGTTCACCGAGGCGCAGGCCCAGGCCGCGACGCCGGAAGTCAACGCCTGGGTGGTGATCCACCCGGATGACCGGATCGTCGTGCGCATCGCCCGCTCGGAAATGGGGCAGGGCACGTTGACTGGCCTCGCCCAGCTGGTGGCCGAGGAACTCGAGGCCGATTGGTCGAAGGTGAGCTGGGAATACCCGACCCCGGGCGAGAACCTGCGCCGCAACCGCGTCTGGCGCAATTTCTCGACCGGCGGTTCGCGCGGGATCCGCGAGAGCCATCAATATGTCCGCGAGGGTGGTGCGGCGGCCCGGATCATGCTTGTCCAAGCGGCGGCAAAGGAATGGGGCGTTCCCGAGGGCGAATGCCGCGCGGCGAAGAGCGTCATCACCCACACGCCGACCGGCCGCACGGTCACCTATGGCAAGGTGGCGGCTGCTGCCGCGAAGCTGGAAGTGCCGAAGGACGTCAAGCTCAAGCCCGCGAGCGAATGGACCATCGCCGGCAAGTCGGTGAAGCGGCTCGATACGGTCGACAAGCTCAACGGCAAGCAGGTCTATGGCGCCGATATCCGGCTGCCGGGCATGCTCAACGCCGCGATCAGGGCCTGCCCTGTTTTCGGCGGAACGCTGGTCAGCTTCGATGCGGCCAAGGTAACCGGCATGCCGGGTGTGAAGAAGGTCGTTCAGGTCGACCGGCGCACCGTGGCTGTGATTGCCGACCATTGGTGGCAGGCCAAGACCGCTCTCGAAGCGCTGCCCATCACCTGGGATAACGGCCCGCATGCCTCGGCCTCGTCCGAGACGATTGCTGCCACCCTGCGCGAAGGGCTCGATGCCGAGCAGGCGTTCGAGGGCAACAAGGCGGGGGATGCGAAAGGCGCCATCGCGTCGGCAGCCAAGCGGGTGGAAGCGACCTATTCCTACCCGTTCCAGAACCATGCCTGCATGGAGCCGATGAATGCCACCGCGCTCTGGACGCCGGAGAAATGCGAGGTCTGGTGCCCGACGCAGAACGGGGAATCGGCGCTGGCTGCCGCCATCGAGGCCTCCGGCCATCCGGCCGCGAAATGCGATGTGCACAAGGTCCATCTCGGCGGCGGCTTCGGCCGGCGCGGTCGATCGGATTATGTCACCCAGGCCGTCCTGATCGCGAAGCAGATGCCCGGCACGCCGGTCAAGCTGCTCTGGAGCCGCGAGGAGGACATGCTGCAGGGCACCTACCACCCGATCACCATGGCGCGGATGGTCGGCGGGCTCGACAAGGACGGCAATCTTGTCGGCCTCCACATGCGGATTTCCGGCCAGTCGATCCTGTCGGGCGTCAATCCGCAGGGCTTGCAGAACGGCCGCGATCCGGTGGTCTTCCAGGGGCTGAATCCGGGCGGGCAAGAAGGCCCCTTCGGCTATGGCATCCCGAACCTGCTGATCGACCATGCCATGCGCAACCCGCATGTGCCGCCGGGCTTCTGGCGCGGCGTGAACCTCAACCAGAACGCCATCTATGTCGAATGCTTCATGGATGAACTGGCTCACGCGGCCGGGGTCGATCCGCTCGAGTTCCGCCGCAGGCTGATGAAGAACACGCCGAAGCATCTCGCCGTGCTCGAGGCCGTGGCCAAGGGCATCGGATGGGGTTCGCCCTCGGCGCCGGGCACGGCGAAAGGCCTCGCCCAGATCATGGGCTTCGGCTCCTACGTCGCGGCGGCGGCCGAGGTTTCGGTGTCGAATGCCGGCGAGATCAAGGTCCACCGCATCGTCGCGGCCACCAATCCGGGCCATGTGGTCAATCCGGACCAGGTGGCAGCCCAGGTCGAGGGGTCCTTCGTCTATGGCCTCTCGGCGGCCTTCCATCAGGAATGCACGGTGAAGAACGGCCGGATCGTCGAGGAAAATTTCGACACCTATCCCGCCATGCGGATCAACGAGATGCCGAAGGTCGAGAGCATTCTCGTCCCGTCGGGCGATTTCTGGGGCGGCGTCGGCGAGCCGACCATCGCAGTCGCAGCTCCGGCGGTGATGAACGCGATCTTCGCCGCCACGGGCAAGCGCGTTCGCTCGCTGCCGCTCAAGAACGCGGATCTGCGCCGGGCGTGAGCGAGCAGGCCGGACATGCCGGAACGAGGAGGCTGCCGTGGCTTGCCATCGCGGCCTTCTTCGCAGTCCTCGCCATGCCGGCCCGGGCCCAGCCGGCCGTGCCGGAGGCAGGCCCCCTGCCGGTCTCCCGGCCACCGGATGCCGAGAATGGCCGTCGGATCGTTGCCGACCGGCGCAAGGGGCTGTGCCTGCTCTGCCATTCCGGGCCGTTCCCGGAGGTTCGGTTCCAGGGTGATCTCGCCCCTTCACTGGCGGGTGCCGGAAGCCGGTGGACGCCGGCCCAATTGCGGGCCCGGCTGATCGACAGCCGGCAGGTCAATGGCGAAACGATCATGCCGCCCTATTTCCGGGCGGAGGGTCAGACACGGATGGCCCGGGCCTTTGCGGGCCGGACCATCCTCACAGCCGAGGAGATCGAGGATGTCACGGCGTTTCTCGCCACCCTTCGCGAGTGAGGCCAGCCGGCGCGCCGTTCTGGCCGGCGGCTTGGCGGCCATCGGCCTCGTGACCTTGCGGCCGGTCCGTGCGGAACCGGAGGACATGGCCCGCGCGATCCGGGACTTTACCGGCGGGATCGAACCCCGCACCGGGAAGGTGACGCTCGATATCGCGCCGCTGGTCGAGAACGGCAATGCCGTTTCCTTCGAGGTGGTGGTCGATCACCCGATGAAGCCGGAGGATCATGTCCGCGAGATTGCGCTCTTCACCGACAAGAACCCGTTGCCCGATGTCGCTGTCTTCCGCCTGACGCCGCATATGGGCAAGGCCCATGTCGTCAGCCGGATGCGGCTTGCCACGACACAGCATGTCACCGCCGTGGCCCGTCTCTCGGATGGCTCCTTCTGGGCAGACCGGCGGGAGGTTATCGTCACCATTGCCGCCTGTACGGAGGAATAGCCATGGCCACGGCAATGATCCTGCTGCCGCGCACCACGATCCGCGCCGGGGACGTGGTCATGGTCAAGGCGATGATCTCGCATCCGATGGAGACCGGCTTCCGCCGGACCGAGACCGGAGGCGAGATCCCGAGGAACATCATCCGGCAGTTTTCCTGCCGCTATGCGGGCGAGATCGTCTTCTCCTGCGATTTCCACCCCGCCATCGCGGCCAATCCCTTCCTGTCCTTCCCGGTCCGTGCAGCCCGGAGCGGGTCGCTCGAATTTGTCTGGCGCGGCGACAATGGCTTTCTCCATCGCGAGCAGGCCATGTTGCAGGTCGTGGCTTCGTGACGGGTCGGACGGGGCGCACCGTCGCGCTGCTCATGCTGCTGCTCGCCGCCGTCCGGGCGGACGAGATCCCGGCAAGCCAGCGCCTTTCCGGTTACGATATGATGGGCGCCGAGGCCCAGGCCATGCAGCGCGATGATTTCGCCAATCCCGCAATGCTCGCCGTGAAGGAGGGCGAGGCGCTCTGGAAGGCCGCGCCGGGAGAGGGGCGACCATCCTGCCAGTCCTGCCATGGCGAGGCTGCCGCCACGATGGGCGGGGTCGCCGCCCGCTTTCCTGCCCGCGAGGGCACGACCGGCCGCCTTCTGGATCTGCCAGGTCAGATCCAGGCCTGCCAGACGGAACGGCAGGGCCTTCCCCCGGCCACACGGGAAAGCGCCGCGCTGCTGGCCCTCGAGGCCTATCTGGCCGTGCAGTCGCGCGGCCAGCCGCTGGCCTCGCCCCGGGCGCGCGGGCTTGGGGATGCGGTTTCGCGCGGGGAGGCGCTGTACCGCCAGCGCTTTGGCCAGCTCGATCTCTCCTGCGCGCAATGCCATAGCCAGAACTGGGGCCGCTCCCTCGGCGGCACGCGCATCCCGCAGGCCCATCCGACCGGATATCCTCTGTTCCGGATGGAATGGCAGGCGATCGGTTCGCTGCAGCGCCGCTTCCGCAACTGCATGACCGGCATCCGTGCCGAACCGTTTCCGCCCGGCGCACCGGAATGGATCGATCTCGAGATCTATCTGAAAGAGCGCGCGGCCGGCATGGCGATAGACGCACCGGCCGTGCGACCCTGATCACCTACTGCCCGGTTTCGGGCACGCGCACGATGTTCCAGTCTCCGTCCCAGAGGCCACGCCGGGCGGCCAAGGCGGCATCACGCGCCGCCAGCATCGCGCGGTCCTGAAGCGCCCGCGCCGGCCGGGCCCAGCCCCCCTCGACCAGCAACAGCGCGAGGTCGCGCCCGTCCACGAGGCAGGTCCAGCGTGCCGTCCCGGGGTCGCGCGGGGAGCGGATCGGCTGGCCGGATTGCAATGTGCAGAGCAGGTCCTTGCCTCGAACATGCCCGACAAGCGCCGCTCGGGCCTGTAGGCCGCACGCCCAGAGGCGCTTGTCGCCGCCGAGGCAGATGGCCGAGGCAGGCGGGCTGTCGAGCCCGTCCAGCGCGATGGTGATTTCCTCGTTGGTCAGGATGTCGCCCCTGAGCGGCTCGAACGGGCCGGCAATCCGGACCGGCCGGGCAAAGCGCGAGCGATGGCCGAAATCGCGTGGCATGAAGGGCGAAAGCCGGTCATCGCCGGCATCCTCCTGCGGGCCGGCCGTTGCCACCGGGCGCGGTGCCTGCGCCACGCCGACAAGGATATCCGGCGGCTGGGGGCGCAACTCGGGGATGAAGCGATAGGCCGCGAGGCCGATCGCCACGACAACGAGGCTGCCGAGAGCGGTCAGCGTCAGGCTGCCGAGACGCAGCCTCGGCTGTCGGGGATCGTTTCCTTCACTGGGCCCCGTCTGCGGGGCCTCGCTCGATCGTGGCGGCATTCGGGCCCCGGATGCATGTCTGCCCGACGATAAGCCCAAACCCGGGCCGGGTGTCCAGCCTCCGCGTCACCCATCGGGCAGCAGATCGCGGATTGCCAGGGATCTCCCCTTGCACATGCAGGCAGGCTGGAGAACATTCGGACCAACTTGATCATCACCGGAACCCCGACCATGCCCCACGCCGATCGACGCGCCGCCCTTTCCCGTGCGGCCGAATCCTTCACATCCGGAGCCTTCCGGGCGAAGCTCGCGCGCCGGATCGCCCTGCCGACCGAGAGCCAGAACCCCGACCGGTCGGACGCGCTGGTCGCCTACCTGACCGACGAGATGGTGCCGGATTTCCAGGCGATGGGCTTTTCCACCGAGATCCTGCCCAATCCCCGCGGCGGCGGACCCTTCCTCCTTGCCTCTCGGATCGAGGATCCTGCCCTGCCGACTGTGCTGGGCTATGGCCATGGCGATGTCATCCGCGGCATGGATGCGGAATGGTCGGAAGGCCTCTCGCCCTGGCAGCTCGTCGAGCGTGGCGATCGCTGGTATGGCCGCGGCGTTGTCGACAACAAGGGCCAGCACCAGATCAATATGGAGGCCCTGCGCGCCGTGCTGGAAACGCGCGGCACGCTCGGGTTCAACGCGAAATACATTATCGAGATGGGCGAGGAGATGGGCTCGCCCGGCCTGCGCGAGATCTGCGAGCAGAACCGCGAAAAGCTGGCAGCCGACCTGCTCGTCGCCTCGGATGGCCCGCGCCTCTCGGCGGCCCGGCCAACCATTTTCCTCGGTGCGCGTGGTGGGTTCACCTTCGACATGTGGATCGATGCGCGGGAAGGCGGCCATCATTCGGGCAATTGGGGCGGGCTGATCTCCAATCCCGGGATCGAACTGGCCCATGCCATCGCCTCGCTGGTTGGCCCGACCGGGCAGATCCGCGTGCCTGAATTCGTCCCGCGGGAGATTCCGGCCTCTGTCCGCCGGGTGCTGGCGGATATCGAGGTGACCTCGAACGAGGGCGGGCCCGCGCTGGAGCCGCATTGGGGCGAGCCCGGCCTGACCCTGGCCGAGAAGGTGTTCGGCTGGTGCAACCTTGAAGTGCTGGCCTTCGAATGCGGCAATCCGAAAGCCCCGGTCAATGCCATTCCGCCCCGGGCCTGGGCGCGGATGCAGCTGCGCTTCGTCGTCGGGATCGATACCGACAACCTGATGGCCAACCTGCGTCGCTTCCTCGACCGGCAGGGCTTTGCCCATGTGAAGATCGGCCCGTCGCGGGATTCCATGTTCATCGCGACGCGCATGGACCCGGATCACCCGCAGGTGCAATTCGCCATCCGCAGCCTCACCGCGACCCATGGCACGGCGCCGGCCATCCTGCCCAATCTCGGCGGGTCCTTGCCCAATGACATCTTCACCGATGTGCTGGGCCTGACGACGATCTGGGTGCCGCATTCCTACCCGGCCTGTTCGCAGCACGCGCCGAACGAGCATGTGCCGGTCGAGATCATCCGGCAGGGCCTTCAGCTGATGGCCGGCCTGTATTGGGATATCGGCGAGGGCATTCCGCGAGGATAATGGCCCTCAGCCAGGCAGCAAACGCCAGGTGAAATGCGTGGCCTGCGTGATGGCGGCGTCGGAATAGAGCATCGGCACATAGGCGCCCTCGGCCCAGAGCGGCGCGAGATCGGCGTAATGCGCCGAGCGCGGATCGCCCGATTGCCCCGGCGCATTGATCGTGACGGAACGATCCAGATCCGCGAGATCCACCACCATCCGGAAGCTCGCGCCATGCGTGACGCGGAAATCCGACGGTCGGTATCCCGCATGCATCGGCGAGGAGGCCGATCCACCCTTCGGCAACGGGCCGATATCAAGGCTGCGCTCCGGGTTCCGCTGCAGCGGCGGCGAGAGAGGGTGGTCGAACTGGCCGTGATGAAGCTGCCCCCAGGCCCAGCGCGCCGGGTCATTGCCGAGCCGTTCGGTGGCATCGGCCCAGGCGGCGGTGAGGGTTTCCGCCAAAAGCCTGTCCCGGGCGGCCTCGGGCGAGGCGCCCCAGCGCGAATCCGGATACTCCAAAGCCCGGCAGATCCCCTCGACATCGCCCGGAAGGAGCAGCTTCCGCACCGCTTCCGGCGCCAGCCTCGCCATCACCGCATGGCGGAGATGGCGGGTATACCAAAGCTCGAACAGGGCGGCCGCACCGCTCCCCGCCGCCAGCACATGATCCCAGCCTTCCAGCAACGCGAGCGCCGGAGCGAGCGATGCCGGCGGTTCGGCCATGGCGTGCAGCAGGCTGCAGAGCCTCCGCGCCGGCACAGAGAAAGCGTCGGTCTGGAGGGCCTGGCTTTCCGTCACCCCGACTAGGTGGTTGCCGGCCAGCACCTCATGGATGCGCGTCGCCCGGCTGGCCTCGGTCCATTCGAAGCCGATCGGTATCGCCTCATGCGGCCAGTCCGCCGGCAGGTTCATTTCGTTCGCCGTCGCCACGAAGCCGGCCTCGGGATTGCGCAGGAAGGGCAGGCGCCCGGCATCGAGAAATCCGTCCCATTCATGGCTTCCATCGCCCGGAACGGGGGTCAGGCCCTTCCAGTTCCGCCTCGCCGGCATGAACCCGCCGGGCGACCAGGCGATCTCGCCCTGCCGGTCGGCATAGACGAGGTTGACCGAGGGCGAGCCCCAGCGTTCCGCACTGGCCCGGAACGCCTCGGGCGAACGCGTCCGCAGCATGGTCAGGCTCTGGAGATAGGGCGCCGAGCCCGGCTCGAGCCAGACCGAGCGCAGGGCCACCGCGCGCGTTCCCGCCGCATTCCGCCACAGGATCGGGCCGTGATGCGAGAAGACAAGGCGGGCCTCCTGATCCGGATGGCCTTTGACAGGGATGGCCTCCTCGAGGATCGTCATGGCCCGCCAGCTGCCGTCGAAACGGTAATGGTCCGGCCGGGCGGGGTCAGTTTCGAGGAGATAGACATCCTCCTGGTCGGCGCCGAAAATCGTCAGCCCGAACGCCGCATCGCCATTATGCCCGATCGAGAGGCCCGGGACGCAGGGCTCGCCGCCGCCGATCGCGTCGAAACCCGGTGCCTTGAGGTGCTGGATATAGCGCAGGCTGGGCAGTGAATGGGCACGATGCGGATCCGAGGCGAGGATCGGCAGCCCGGTCGGGCTGCGCGCACCGGCAATCACCCAGTTATTCGAGCCCGATGCCTCGGCATCGAACAAGACGTCGTTGAGATCATTGACCTGCCGCCAGCGCGGCGCCTCGTCGAGCCCTGCCGCCAGCCGCTCGGGCGAGAAAGTGACATTGGCCTGCGCCAGCCGGAAGGGGAGCAACGCCTCGATCGGACAATGCTCGGCCCGGACTCCCTCGGGCAACACGGTCTCGACCGGGGGATACAGATATTTGCGCAGCAGATCGGTCCGGACATCGGCCCCGGCAAGCACATGCAGGCGCTGAACTTCCCAGAGGGCATTGCGCGTGAGGCCATGGCTGCGGATGCGGACGACATCCGCAGCGTCCCAACGGGCCGGGCGCGTGCCGAGCTGGGCGAATTCCGGCGGCATCAGCGTGGAATCGGCCTCGGCCAGAGTGATATAGGCGTTGATTCCTGCCGCGAAGCGCGTGCAGATCACCTCGGCATCGGGCGCATAGGCGGCCCATTCCGCCGCCATCTCGCCGCGATAGAGGAACATCCGCGCCGCCCGGTCCTGTTCGAGGAAGCCGGGCCCGAAATCCGCCGCGAGCAGGCCAAGGCCGCGCTTGCGCCAGAGATCGATCTGGAACAGCCGGTCCCGCGCCGCGTTGAACCCTTGCACAAACCAGAGATCATCGAGGCTCTCCGCCTCCAGATGCGGAATCCCCCAGCGATCGACGCGGATCCGCCCCGGCGCGGCGAGGCCGGGCACGGAGAAGGCGAGGTCGCGTTCAAGCGGCGAGGGCGGGAAAGGGCGGGTTTTCGGCGAGGACATGGTCGGGGGAATCCGGCGAGGGGAGCTCCATCAAACCACCCCCGCCTGCGCCGCGCCACCCCCGGCACGGGGCTTGCTGGGTGTGACCCGTCTTGGTTGTTGACTCGTCAGGCTTCGCCCGCCGACACTGCGACCAAAGTCAAAGACCGGGCCGCGTCCTGCGGTCGGGCTGTATCCGGGAGAATGTCGCATGCGTCTCGTCACCCTTGCCACACTCGCGCTGGCGGCCAGCGCCAGCTTCACGCCGGTTCTGGCGCAGAAAGCGCAGAATGCCGTGCGCTTCGGCTATGATCAGGTTCCGGAAAACATCGATCCGTATTTCAACAATGTCCGGATCGGCGTCATCCTCGGCCAGCATGTCTGGGACACGCTGATCTACCGCGATCCGAACACCAACGAATACAAGGGCCAGCTGGCCAAGGCCTGGAAATGGGTCGATGACAAGACGCTCGAATTCAGCCTCCGCGAAGGCGTGAAGTTCCATAACGGCGAAGAATTCGACGCGGATGACGTCGTCTACACGCTGAATTTCGTCTCCAAGCCGGAAAACAAGGTTGTTACCCAGACCAACGTGAACTGGATCGACACCGCCGAGAAGATCGACAAATACACCGTCCGCCTGAAGCTGAAGCGGACGTTCCCCGCGGCGATCGAATATCTCGCCGGTCCGGTAGTGATCCATCCGAACGAATATTACGCGAAGGTTGGCCCGGCCGGCATGAACACCGCCGCCATCGGCTCCGGCCCCTACAAGGTCGTCGAGCATGTCGTCGGCAAGTCGGTGCGCCTCCAGCGCAATCCGGATTACTTCAGGGACAGCCCGAAGCCGCAGCCGAAGCTGGAGCGGATCGAGGTCCGCTTCATCCCGGACCGCCAGACCCAGATGGCGGAAATGCTCGCCGGCGGGCTCGATTTCATCATGAATGTCCCGCCGGATCAGGCGGACCAGCTGAAAGCCGTGCCGCATCTCGCCGTGACCAGCGGCGAGACGATGCGGATCGTCTTCCTCAACCTCAACACCCTGCCGGATGGTCCGGCGCCGGCCTTGCGGGACATCCGAGTCCGGCAGGCGATCCAGCATGCGATCGACCGGCCGACCATGGTGAAACAGCTGGTGGGCGAGGGCGCCCGCGTTCTCAACGTGATCTGCTATCCCTCGCAATTCGGCTGCTCGGACGAGAAGGCGAAGACATTCGACTACAACCCCGCCCGCGCGAAGCAATTGCTGGCCGAAGCCGGATTCGCCAATGGCCTCGAGATGGATCTCTATGCCTATCGCGAGCGCCCGCAATCGGAAGCGATGATCAACTATCTCCGGGCCGTCGGCATCAAGGTCAACCTGCGCTTCATGCAATATGCGGCCATGCGCGAGCAGGTGCGGGGCAACAAGGCGGCGATGGCGCACCAGACCTGGGGCTCGTTCTCGGTCAACGATACCTCCGCTTCCACGCCCGTCTATTTCGGCGGCGGTCCGGATGACATCAACAAGGATCCGCAGGTGATCGAACTGCTCAAGAAGGGCGATAACTCGGTGGATCCGGCTGTCCGAAAGGCGGCCTATGCCGATGCGCTCGGGCTGATCGCCGAGCGGGCGATGGGCGTCCCGCTCTACGCGCTCGTTACCTTCTATGTCAGCGGCAAGGGCCTCGACTACAAAACCTATGCCGACGAGATCCCCCGCTTCTGGGAAATGAGCTGGAAGTAACGGGGTGCTCGGCTACGCCCTCAAGCGTCTCGGGCTGGCCCTGCTGGTCGCGCTCGCGGTTTCGGCCGCGAGCTTCGTCCTGCTGCGTCTGTCCGGCGATGTCGCGCTGGCCATTGCCGGCGAGGGCGCCCGCGCCGAGGATATCGATCTCGTCCGCAAGACCTATGGGCTCGATCGGCCCCTGTTGATTCAGTATGGCGACTGGCTTTTCCGCACGCTGTCGGGCGATTTCGGCCAGTCGCTCTATTTCAAGACCGGCGTGACCGGCCTGATCCGCGAGAAGATCGGCGTGACGCTGGTCCTCGCCTTCGCCTCGCTGGCTTTGGCCCTCGCCATGGCGATTCCGCTGGGCGTACTGGCGGCACTCTTCCCCAATACCTGGATCGACCGGCTCAGCCTGGCCCTGGCTGTCGCGGGGCAGGCCCTGCCGAATTTCTTCTTCGCGCTGGTTCTGGTGATGATCTTCTCGATCAAGCTGCGCTGGCTGCCCGTTTCCGGCTCCGACACCTGGGCGCATTTCGTCCTGCCGACCCTCTCGCTGGGTCTCTATATCACGCCGCCTTTCATGCGGCTGATCCGCGCCGGGATGATCGAGGTTCTGGCGGCAGATTACATCCGCACCGCGCGGGCCAAGGGGCTTTCGCCCCGCAGCGTCGTGCTCAAGCATGCCCTGCGCAATGCGCTTGTGCCGGTCGTGGCGCTCGCCGCCGTGCAGCTCGGCTTCCTGCTGGGCGGTTCGATCGTGATCGAGACGATCTTCGCCCTCGATGGCCTCGGCTATCTCGCCTACCAGTCGATCACCCACAAGGATTTCCCGGTCACGCAGGCGGTTCTGCTCATCCTCTCGGTAGCCTATGTGCTGCTGACGCTCTGTGCCGATCTGGTCAATGCCTGGATCGATCCCCGCCTGAGGGTGGCGTGATGGCCGGGCTCGCGGGAACAGGCGCCGTGGCTGCGCCGCCGGAACTCTCGCAGCGGGCCTTGCTCTGGCGCCGCATGCGCGGGCACAAGGGCTTCCTCGCCGGGGCCATCCTGCTGGCGATCATCGTCCTGGCCTCCGTGCTGGCCCCCTGGCTCGCCCCGCATGATCCCTATGCGCAGGACCTGACGAAGCGGATGATCCCGCCGATCTGGGAAGCGCGCGGCCAATGGGTCCATCCGCTCGGCACCGACAATCTCGGCCGCGATTATCTCTCCCGCGTGCTCTGGGGCGGACAGATCTCGCTGCTGATCGGCCTGTCGGTCATGGTGATTTCGGGTCTGATCGGCGCCGGGCTCGGCCTGGCCGCCGGCTATTTCGGCGGCCGGATCGACCTTGCCATCACCTTCATCATCACCACGCGCCTCGCCTTGCCGGTTGTGCTGGTGGCGCTTGCCGTGGTCGCGATGATCTCCGGCTCGCTGCTGGTCGTGATCCTGATCCTCGGCCTGCTGAAATGGGATCGCTTCGCCGTGGTCATGCGCTCGGCCACGCAGCAGGTGAGGGGGCTCGACTATGTCGCGGCCGCCGAGGCTGCCGGCGCCTCGACACCGCGGATCATCCTGCGCGAAGTGCTGCCGAACGTGGCCCCGCAGCTGATCGTCGTCGCGACGGTGGAAGCCGCCAGCGCCATCCTGCTGGAAGCGGCCCTGTCCTTCCTCGGCCTCGGCGTGCAGCCGCCCCTGCCAAGCTGGGGGCTGATGATCTCCGAGGCCAAGGCCTATATGTTCTTCTCGTTCTGGTTGATCGCCATCCCCGGCTCCGCGCTTGCCCTGCTGGTCCTGGCGATCAACCTCGTCGGCGACGGCCTGCGCGACGTGCTTGCCCCGGATGGCCGCGCATGACCCTGCTCGCGGTCGACAACCTCCGGGTGGATCTCGCGACGCCGCGCGGCACGCTTCATGCCGTGCGCGGCATTTCCTTCTCTGTCGCACGGGGCGAGACGCTCTGCATCGTCGGCGAGAGCGGCTGCGGCAAGTCCATGACCTCGCTCGCCCTGATGAGCCTGCTGCCGAAATCCGCCACGCGCCGGGCCGACCGGCTGGATTTCGACGGGCAGGATCTCGCCCGGCTTCCGGCCCGGGAAATCAACGCCCTGCGCGGCAACCGCATGGCGATGATCTTCCAGGAGCCGATGACCGCGCTCAATCCGGCCTATACGATCGGCAACCAGATGATGGAGGGCTATCTCCGCCACAGGGCCGCGAGCCCGGCCGAGGCGGAAGCCCGCGCGGTCGAACTGCTCGGCCGGGTCGGCATCGCCAATGCGCGCGAACGGCTCGGCCAGTATCCGCACCAGCTTTCCGGCGGGCTGCGCCAGCGCGTGATGATCGCCATGGCGCTGATGTGCGGGCCGGACCTGCTGATCGCCGACGAGCCGACCACCGCGCTCGATGTGACGATCCAGGCGCAGATCCTGCGGCTTCTGGTGGATCTCGCGCGGGAATTCGGCCTCGCGCTGATCCTGATCACGCATGATCTCGGCCTCGTCGCGCGGATCGCTGACCGTGTTGCCGTGATGTATGCCGGCGAGATCGTGGAGAGCGGCGCCGTGGCCGATCTCTTCGCCCGGCCGCGCCATCCCTATACGCGCGGGCTGATCGAATGCATCCCGGTGCCCGGCCGGACGGCGCGTGGCGCCCGGCTCGGCGCCATTCCCGGCGTCGTGCCCTCCTTGGTCGGCGACCTTGCCGGCTGCATGTTCCGCTCGCGCTGCACCGAGGCCGGCCCGGCCTGCGATGGGTCAATTCCCTGGCAGGAAGCCGCCGGCGGCCATGGCATGCGCTGCGTGCTGGAGGGGCGATGACAATCCTGCTCGAAGCCCGGAATGTCACGCGTAGCTTCACGGTCAGCCGGGGACTCTTCGCGCCGAAGCGCCGGCTCAACGCGGTCAACGGGGTGTCTCTTGCCGTTGAGGAAGGCGAGATCCTCGCCATTGTGGGCGAAAGCGGCTGCGGCAAATCCACCCTCGCGCGGATGCTGCTGGGCCTGCTGCCGGCCAGTTCCGGCGAGATCCGGCTCGGCGGGCAGGACATGCGCAGCATGGGCCGGCTCGATATCGCCCGCCGTGTCCAGCCCGTTTTCCAGGATCCGTATTCCTCGCTCAATCCGCGACGCCGCATTGCCGAGATCGTGGCCCTGCCGATGGAAGTTCAGGGCACGGCCGATGCCGCCACCTGCCGCCGGGCGGCGCTCGAGATGCTGGAACGCGTCGGCCTGCCGGAACGCTTCGCCCAGGCCTATCCGGCCCAGCTTTCCGGCGGGCAGCGCCAGCGCGTCGCCATCGCCCGCGCACTGGTCATGCGGCCGGAACTGGTGATCTGCGACGAACCAACCTCGGCGCTCGACGTCTCGGTGCAATCGCAGATCCTGAACCTGCTGATGGATCTCCGGCACGATTTTGGCATAACCTTCGTCTTCATCAGCCATAATCTCGCGGTGGTCGAGCATATCGCCAGCCGCGTCGCGGTGATGTATCTCGGGCAGGTGGTGGAACAGGCGGAGACGGCGGCCCTGTTCGAGCGCCCGCGCCATCCCTACACGCAAGCCTTGCTCGCCTCGGCCCTGACGCCGGAGCCCGGCCTCGGCATTCCGGATACGGGGCTCGGCCTCGCCTTTCCCGATCCGCTCGCGCCGCCGCCGGGCTGCCCGTTCCATCCGCGCTGCCCGCAGCGCCTCGCCCGATGTGACAAGGTTGTGCCGCCTGTCTTCGAGGACGAGGAGGGAGGCCGCGTGGCCTGCCACCTCGTCGCTCAGCCGCCGGGCACCAGCGTCACGCCGTAATCGGCAAAAGCCAGCAAGACCGGCTGCCCTTCCGGCATGATCTCGCGCGTGCCATGGCGCGTCACGTAGAATTCCCCTGCCTCGGTGGCGATCTCGAGATCGAGGTGATTACCGAGATAGGCGCATTTCCGGATGGTGCCGGGCAGCAGGTTGGGGCCACCGGGCTCGACGATCAGCAACGATTCCGGCCGGATCGCCATCTTCGCCTTGCCCGGCTTCATGCCGCGGGCCGGCAGCGACAGCGTGACCGGGCCCAGCCGCACCTCGGCACGGTCGCCGGTGACCGTGACGATCTCCACATCGACAAGGTTCGCATCGCCGATGAAATCGGCCACGAACACATCTGCCGGCTCCTCGTAGAGCTGCCGGGGTGCGCCTTCCTGCGCGATCACGGCATTCGACATCACGATGATCCGGTCGGACACGGCCAGAGCCTCTTCCTGATCATGCGTCACATAGGCGACCGTCAGGTTCAGCTTCCGCTGCAGGTCGCGGATCTCCTCGCGCATGCGGCGGCGCAGCTTGGCATCGAGGTTCGACAGCGGCTCGTCGAAAAGCAGCACCTGCGGTTCCAGCACCAGTGCCCGCGCCACGGCGACACGTTGCTGCTGGCCGCCCGACAATTCGGAGGGGAGGCGTTCCTCGTAGCCCTTCATGCCGACGACGGCCAGCTTCTCGCGCGCCATTTCGTGCGCCTGCGCCTTGGGCAGGCGTTTCACGGTCGGGCCATAGGCAACGTTTTCCAGCACGGTCATGTGCGGGAACAGCGCATAGGACTGGAACACCATGCTGACATCGCGATCCGCTGCCGAGAGCCGCGTCACATCCTTGCCGCCGATCAGGATCTGGCCCTCGCTGGCCATTTCCAGCCCGGCGATCATGCGCAGGGTCGTCGTCTTGCCGCAGCCCGAGGGGCCGAGCAGCGTGACAAGCGAACCCGCCTCGATGGTGAAGCTTATATCGTTGACCGCCGTGACGCTGCCATAACGCTTGGTCACGTTGCGGAATTCCACCGATGCCGGTCCTGCCTTCTGCATCACACCCATCCTAAGCGCCTGCCACGACCGGCGCAGGGCCGGATTCGGTTGTCCGCCGTCCGAGCCTGCGCTCGCCGACGCCGAACTGGATAATCGCGATCCCCAGCGCCATCACCACGATGAGCACGGAGGAATAGGCGATGGCCAGCCCGAATTCGCCGGCCTCGACCCGGCCGACAATATAGGCCGTGGCGAGGTTGTATTCGGCGGAGACAAGGAAGATCACCGCGCTGACCGCCGTCATCGCCCGCACGAAGGAATAGACCAGGGCCGCCACGAGGGCCGGCCGCAGCAGTGGCAGAAGCACGCGCCAGAGCGTCGTTGCCGAGCGGGCGCTCAGCGTGGCCGAGGCCTCGTCAAGACTCTTGTCGATCTGCGACAGGCCCGCAATGCCCGACCGCACGCCAACCGGCATGTTGCGGAAAATGAAGGCGATCACGAGGATCAAACCCGTGCCGGTCATCTCGATAGGCGGGACGTTGAAGGCGAGGATATAGGCCACGCCGATCACGGTGCCGGGAATGGCGAAGGACAGCATGGTCGAGAACTCGAGGGCCGCGCGCCCCTGGAAGGTCTGGCGCTTGAGGAGATAGGCCGCCAGCAGCCCGACAATGGCTGTCAGCGGCGCCGAGACGGCGGCCAGCTTCACCGTGGTGAAGAAGGAATCCCAGGCGGCACCCTCGAAATAGAGCCCGCGGCTGAAATCAATCCGGAAGCCGGTCAGGAAATGCTCCAGCGTGGGCGTGTAGTCCCGCCCCATCGACTTCACGAAGCCGCCGGTCAGGATGATGACATAGATCACCACCGTCAGGATCACCCAGGGGATGACGGTGGCCGAGGCCAGCCAGCTCACCCGGCGGGGCAGGGGTGTCGGCAGGCCGGCATCGCCCTTGCCGGTCAGGGTTGTGTAGGATTTCTTGCCGAGCCAGCGCTGCTGCAACCAGAAGGCGCCAAGCGTGAAGGACAGCAGCACGAGCGCAAGCACCGCGGCCTGCCCCTCGTTATGGGCGGCCCCGACCACGGCGAAGAAGATCTTGGTCGAAAGCACCTCGAAATTCCCGCCCAGCACCAGCGGATTGCCGAAATCGGCCATGCTCTCGACGAAGCCGATCAGGAACGCATTGGCGATGCCCGGCCGCAGCAGGGGCCAGGTCACCGTCGAGAAGGTTTCCCAGCGCCGGGCGCCAAGTGTCTGCGACGCTTCCTCGAGGCTTGGCGAGATCCCCTGAACCACGCCGATCAGCACTAGGAAGGCGATCGGCGCGAAGGCGAGGACCTGGGCCAGCAATACGCCCGGCAGGCCATAGATCCAGCGCGTGCGCGGCACGTCGAACCATTCGTAGAGGAAATTCGAGACAAGCCCGGTCCGGCCGAAGAGCAGGATCAGCGCCAGCCCGATAACGAAGGGCGGCGTGATGATCGGCAGCACGGTCAGGGCCCGGAGCAGCCATTTTGCCGGCATGCCCGTCCGCAGGATCAGCAGCGCCGAGGCAAGGCCGAGCAGCGTGGTGATTGCCCCGCAGAGAACGGCCAGAAGAAGCGTGTTCCAGGCCACGCCGCAGCTGACATCCCGCGTCAGGCAGCCCAGCCCCCAGATGGAGGAATCGAGGAACCGGTCGAGGAAGGCACCGGGATCGACCCTGCCGGCTTCGCCGATCAGCGCGCCTTTCAGCACCGTCACGACCGGAAAGAAGATGAAGAGGCCGATCATCAGGATCAGCAGCCCGATCATCGAGCACGTGAAGACATCGCCCCGGCAGAAGCCGCGATAGGCGAGGCCATGGCAGAAGAGCAGCAACATCCCGACAATCGTGACGAGCGCACCCGGCCCCATCCCCGCTTGCGCGGCGCCTTGGCCCCCGAACAGCGCCGCGAGCCACGGAATGCCCTGTCCGCGCAGGGTGATCGCGAAACCCTGCATGAAGAACAGGAGAAAGCCCGCCGCCCCGGCAAGCAGGAGGATCGAGGCCGCCCGCTGCTCGTCCTGCTTCGGCCAGGCCAGGCCAGCCATCAGGAGCATCGCCCCGCCGGGCAGCAGCCAGGGGGCGGCGCCGGAAAGCCCGAGCGCCAGCGCGCTGCCGCCCTTGCCGAACGGGTAGCCTGACAGCCAGCCAAGCGACGCCAGGCCCATCCCCTCGGTGAAATACCAGGGGAGGAGCCCGAAGCCACACCAGGCCAGCAGATACAGCAGGCGGGTCGAGGGCCGCATCGCAACCTTCCGGACAGGGCCGGGTTATTTCGGCAGCTTCTTGACCTCGTTGTCCCATTTGCTCAGCAGCCGCTTGCGCTCGGCCGAGGAGCCGTATTTCGCAAAGTCATAGTCGATGAGCTTCACATCGGCGAGCTTCGGCGATTGCGGCGGCGGGATGACGTTCTTGTTCGACGGGACCTGATAGGATTTCGCCTCCTCGGCCAGCTTCTGTGCGGCCGGGGTGAGGGCCCAGTCATAGAATTTCTTGGCATTGTCGAGGTTGCGCGCGCCCTTGACGATCGACATCGACCCGATCTCGTAGCCCGTGCCCTCGCACGGGGCGACAACTTTCACCGGGCCGCCATTGACCACCATCGTGACCATGTCATGCATGAAGGTGATGCCGACAGTCGTTTCGCCGAGGCTGGTTGCCTTGGCCGGTGCCGCGCCGGATTTGGTGTACTGGTTGATGTTCTTGTGCAGGGCCTTGAGGTAGTCGAAGGCCTTGTCCTCCCCCATCAGCTGCACGAGCGTCGCCAGCATGGTGTAGGACGTGCCCGAGGAGTTCGGATCGGCAACCTGAACCTCGTCCTTGAGCTTGGGATTGATCAGGTCGGCCCAGCATTTCGGTTCCGGAATCCCGCGCGAGGCCACCTGCTTGGTGTTGAAGCCGAAGCCCAGCGCGCCGGCATAGATCCCGACCGTGCGACCTTGCGAGCCCTTCCATTGCCGCAACGCCCAATCATGAAGTTCGGCCATTTTCGGGCTTTCATAGGCTTCGGTCAGCCCTTCCTCTGCGGCCTGCAGATGCGGATCGCCCGTGCCGCCCCACCAGACATCGCCCCGCGGATTCGAGGCTTCCGCCTTGATCTGCGCATAGGTCTCGCCCGAGCTCTTGCGCGTCATCGAGACCTTGATGCCGGTTTCCTTCTCGAAGGCGTTGGCCATCGGCCGGCACCATTCTTCCTGCACCGAGCAATAGAGCACCAGCGCGCCTTGTGCCTTGGCGGCCGAGACCATCATGAGGGCCGTGCCGGCCAACGCGAGTGTGAGAGCCTTGCGGCGAGCATTTTGGACCATGGTTTCCTCCCGTCTTGTCGGTTTTCTTTTCACTGTGCTGCCTTTCGGTGAAAGATCAACACGAATTAGCTTTGGCTAACGATGCCTGTGAGGGTTTCCAGAACTGCGGCCAGCCCCGGGGTCACGCAGAGGATCGGATTCCCCTTGGCGATGCCCTCGCCGGCGAAGAAATCATTCATCACCGCCCCCGCCTCGGCCGCGATCACCATGCCGGCGGCCACATCCCATGCGTTGATATGCCGCTCCGCATAGGCATCCGTCCGGCCATTGGCGACATGGCAGAGGCCCAAAGCGCCGCTTGCCGAGCGCTTGACCGAGGCACCGGCCTCGAAGGCGCGCCGGACCATGGCGAGATAATCGTCGAGCGGCACCCGCTTGGACCAGCCCATCTCGATCGAGGCGCGGCGGATATCGGTGCCGTCGGAAACGCGGATCGGCACCCCGTTCAGCGTCGCGCCCCGGCCGCGCCGGCCGAGATAGGTCTCGCCCAGCGACGGCGCAGCGACGATTCCGATTTCCGGCACCCCTTCCACCAGCAGCCCGACCGAGATGCACCAGTTCCGGTCGCCCCGGGCGAAATTCGCCGTCCCGTCGATCGGATCGATGATCCAGGTGGCCTGCGAGACCGCACCGCCGCCTTCCTCGCCGATCACCGTATCCTCCGGGAAGAGAATGGCGATCCGCTCGCGCAGGAAAGCCTCCACGGCGCCATCGGCCACAGTCAGCCAGTCCTGGTCGCCCTTCATCGTGACGCCGAGGCTGTCCTTGCGCAGGAAGTAGTCCAGCGCCATCACCGAAACCTCGGCAACGAGGCCCTGGATGGCATAGTGGCGGCGGTCGAGTTCGGCAGGGCTCATGGCTCAGTCCAGCGTGACGGCAACCGGCTTGCCGGTCTTCCAGGAATTGGTGGCGGCATCGGCGAGGATCTGCGCCTTCAGCCCGTCGAGGCCGGACGGGGAGGGCGCATGCCCGCTCTGGATCGCGGCGATGAAGGTTTCGAGCTCGATCCGGTAGGCGGCGGCATAGCGCTCGAGGAAGAAGTTCTGCACCGGATCGGCGCGGAAGCCCTGGCCGGTGGCGCTCTCGACGCTGGTCTCGTGGATATTGCCGGCCCGCAGCATGCCGCCAGAGCCATGAACCTCGATCCGCTGGTCATAGCCATAGGTGGCGCGGCGCGAATTCGAGATCTGCGCGATCTTGCCCGAGCGCGTCTTCATCAGCACGGCGGCCGTGTCGACATCGCCCGCCTCGCCGATGGCCGGGTCGACCAGCGACGAGCCCAGCGCATAAACCTCGACCGGCTCCTCGCCGAGCAGGAAGCGCGCCATGTCGAAATCATGGATCATCATGTCGCGGAACAGCCCGCCCGAGCGTTTCACATAGTCGACAGGCGGCGGGCCGGGATCCCGGGAGATGACCGAGACAATCTCGACCGCGCCGATCTCGCCCGCATGGAGCCGGCGGTGCAGGGCGGCAAAATTCGGGTCGAACCGCCGGTTGAAGCCGATCATCAGCGGCTTGCCGCTGGCCGACACCACCTCGAGGCAACGGCGGATCCGCCCCGCATCGAGATCGACCGGCTTCTCGCAGAACACCGCCTTGCCGGCCCGGCTCGCGGCCTCGATCAGGTCGGCATGCATATCGGTGGGTGTGCAGATCAGCACCGCATCGATGCCGGAATCGCCGAGGATCGCCTCGATGGTCGAGACGCCGGCCCCGGCGGCGCGGGCCAGATTGCGCGCGGCCTCCTCTGAGGCATCCGCCACCGAAACAAGCCGGGCATCGCTGCGTGCCGCCACGTTCAGCCCGTGAATGCGCCCGATCCGGCCGGCGCCGAGCAACCCGAACCGGATCATCGTGCAGGCCTTCCGGCCGGAAGGAGGAGGTCAGGGCGCGGCATCAATCATGGGCTCCAAGGATGGTCTGATCGAAATCGATATTGCTGCCGGTCATCAGACCGGATTCGCCGGAAGCAAGATAGGCCACGGCCTTGGCCACTTCGCGCGGGTCGATCAGCCGGCCGAAAGGACGGCCCTTCGCCGCCTCATCCAGCCAGCCATCCTGCGCCTGATGGTGCCGCCGCATGATCGCATCCTCGCCCGGCGTCGCCATCCAGCCGATATTCAGCCCGTTGACGCGGATCCGGTCCGCCAGCAAGGCATAGGCAACATTGCGCGTCAGCATCGCCAGCGCGCCTTTCGACACGGAATAGGGGGTCAGGAACGGCTGACCGCCATGCGCCGACATCGACTGGATGTTGATGATCGCGCCGGCAACGCCCTGCCGCTTCATGAGATTGACGGCATCCTGGATCAGGAAGAACGGCGCCCGCAGGTTCACCGCCATGATCCGTTCGTAGAGTTCGGGCGAGGTATCGCAGATCGTGCCGCGATCGGTATCGCCTGCGGCATTGACGAGGATGTCGAGCCGCCCGAAGGCCGCCTCGGCCGCAGGAACCAGCTGGCGGACGGCGTCGAGATCGGCCAGATCGGCCGCATGGAAAACGATCCGGCAGCCCGCTCGCTGCAGCGTATCCACCACCCTTGCGCCCCGTTCGGCATTCCGGCCGGTCAGCAGCAGGCCGGAAGCGCCGCGTTCGACGAATTCGCGCGCAATGGCCTCGCCGAGGCCCTGCGTCGCACCGGTGACCAGCGCCACCTTGCCGGTGAGATCGCGGCTGAAATCGACGGTTCCGGTCACGGGGTCCTCGCCTTGATGATACGTTTGTTTCGTATTTCTTGACTGTTGGAACAAACATTCCATATTGCCGTCGCGCCCGTCAAGCGGATTGCGCCATCGGTTACGGGGAATCCATGCCGCCCAAAGTCGCCGCCCTGCCAGCGCCGCCCGGCGACTATGCGGAGCTGGTCTACCGGCTCCGGACAGAGGGCGCGCGCCTGCCGCCGCGCCTGCGGCAGGTGGCTGAACACATGCTGGCCCACCCGGAGGATATGGCCTTCGAAACCACAGCGGGCATCGCCGCCCGGGCAGGGGTCCAGCCCTCGACCCTCGTGCGGTTCGCGCAGGCACTGGACTATCCCGGCTTTTCCGATCTCCAGCAGGTTTTCCGCAACCGCCTCCGGCGCGAACATTCCGATCACCGTGCCCGGCTTGCGGCCTTGCGGGACGAGGTGCCCGGTGAAAACGGCATGGCGCGCACCCTGCTCGACGGCTTCATCCGCGCCAGCCAGGCCTCGCTGGAAACCCTCTCCGCCCGGACAGAGCCGGCGACGATTGAGGCCGCCGCCGGAATCCTTGCCAGCGCCGGTACAGTCTATCTCGTCGGCGCGCGCCGCATGTTTCCGGTCGTGTCCTATCTCGCCTATGCCTTTGGCAAGCTTGGCATCCGCGCGGTGCTGGTCGACAATGTCGGGGGCCTCGGTGCCGAGCAGGCCGCCATGGCCAGCCGCGCGGATGCGATGATCGCCGTCAGCTTTTCGCCCTACACCCCCCAAACCATCGAGATGGCGCGCGAGGCCCATCGCAACGGCGTGCCGGTCATCGCGCTGACCGATGGGGCCCTCAGCCCGCTGGCCGGCAATTGCCGCCTGTTGCTGGAGGTCGTCGAAGCCGATTTCGGCGCCTTCCGCTCCATGGCCGCCACCTTCGCCCTCGCCATGACCCTGTCTGTCGCCACTGCCGAGAAGATCCGCGCCGATGCCTGATCCCGTCCTCGATCTCATCACGATCGGCCGTTCCTCAGTCGACCTTTATGGCCAGCAGATCGGCGGCCGGCTGGAGGATATGGGCACCTTCGTCAAGGCTGTCGGCGGCTGTCCGGCCAATATCGCGATCGGTACGGCGCGGCTCGGCCTGAAATCGGCCCTGGTCAGCCGGGTTGGCAACGAGCAGATGGGCCGCTTCATCCTCGAGCAGCTGGCCCGCGAGGGCGTCGTGACCGGGGGCGTTGCCATCGACCCGAAGCGGCTCACTGCCCTCGTCATTCTCGGCGTGCGCGACGAGACGACCTTCCCGCTGATCTTCTACCGGACCGATTGCGCCGATGCCGCCCTGGCACCGGAGGATATCAATCCGGATTTCATCGCCTCAGCGCGGGCCATCGTGGTCACCGGCACGCATTTTGCCGCGCCTTCGCCCGCCGAGGCGCAGAAAAAGGCGATCCGCATCGCCCGCGAGAATGGCCGCAAGGTCGTGTTCGACATCGATTACCGGCCCAATCTCTGGGGGCTGGCCGGCCATGCGGACGGGGAATCGCGCTATATCCGCTCCGACCGCGTGACCCAGCATCTGCAGGCCATCCTTCCTGATTGCGACCTGATCGTCGGGACCGAGGAGGAACTGCATATTGCCGGCGGCTCCGAAAACACGCTGGAGGCGATCCGGACGATCCGCAGCCTCAGCGCGGCGACCATCGTCTGCAAGCGCGGGCCGATGGGATGCGTCGTCTTCCCCGATGCCATTCCCGAGAGCCTTGATGAGGGAATTCGCGGCCCCGGCTTTCCGGTCGAGGTCTATAACGTCCTTGGCGCGGGCGATGCGTTCCTGTCCGGCTTCCTGCGCGGCTGGCTTGGCGGCGAGCCGCTGGAAACCGCCTGCGCCTGGGCCAATGCGTGCGGCGCCTTCGCCGTCTCGCGGCTGCTTTGCTCGCCGGAAAACCCGACCTTTCCGGAGCTTCAGTTCTTCCTGAAGAACGGGTCGCCGCATCGGGCCCTGCGACGCGACGAGGCGATCAACCATATCCATTGGGCCACAACCCGTCGCGCCGTGGCCCTGCCCATGCTGGCTTTCGCCATCGATCATCGCGTCCAGCTGGAGGAGATGGCGGATGCGGCCGGCGTCCCGCACAGCCGGATCGCGCGCTTCAAGACGCTCGCCGTCACCGCGGCGGCGCGCGTTGCCGACGGCAGGCCCGGATTCGGCATGCTGCTCGACGGCAGCTATGGCCGCGAGGCCTTGTTCCGCGCCCGTGATCACGGATTCTGGGTAGCCCGCCCGCTGGAAAAGCCCGGGTCCCGCCCGCTGGCCCTCGAATGCGAGGAGGCCGGCGCGCTGGGGACCGAACTGGCGGAATGGCCCGTCGATCATATCGCGAAAGTCCTGTGCTTCTACCACCCGGAGGATCCGGAGCCGCTTCGCGCGGCGCAGGAAGCGATGCTGCTGCGCGTCGCCCGGACCTGCCGGCAGGTTGGCCGGGAAATGCTGGTCGAGATCATCGCCTCCCGCCATGGCCCGGTCGGACCGGATACCGTCGCCGCGATCCTCGAACGGCTCTATGCCCTCGGCATCCGGCCGGATTGGTGGAAACTCGAGCCGCAGGCCGATCCTGCCGCCTGGGCCGCGATCGACGCTGTGATCGCCCGCGAGGATCCCTGGTGCCGCGGCGTGCTGCTGCTGGGCCTCGAGGCCCCGGAAGCCGCGCTCGCCGCGAGCTTTCGGCTGGGCCGTTGCGCGAAATCCGTGCAGGGGTTTGCGGTCGGGCGAACAATCTTTGCGCAGCCGGCGCGGGACTGGCTTTCGGGCGCCATCGACGACGAGGGAGCGATCATGGCCATGGCGGCAGGGTTCGCCCGGCTGGTGACAGCCTGGGAAGAGGCGGAGGAGCAAGCATGACCACCATTCGTCTTACCGCCGCACAGGCGATGG
This sequence comes from Beijerinckiaceae bacterium, assembly GCA_027533425.1. Taxonomy (GTDB): domain Bacteria; phylum Pseudomonadota; class Alphaproteobacteria; order Rhizobiales; family Beijerinckiaceae; genus Rhabdaerophilum. The sequence continues at coordinate 336,448 of JAPZUD010000001.1, forward strand.
TCCGCTATCTGGCGGCACAGCGCACGCGGATCGACGGCCATGACGTGCCGCTTTTCGCCGGGATCTGGGCGATTTTCGGCCATGGCAACGTGGCCGGCATGGGTGAGGCGCTCGCCGAAAGCACCGAGGCCCTGCCCACCTTCCGCGCCCATAACGAACAGGCCATGGCCCATGCCGCCATTGCCTATGCCAAGCAGAGCCGCCGCCGCCGGATGATGGCCTGCACCTCCTCGATCGGGCCCGGCGCCACCAACATGGTCACCGCGGCTGCCTTGGCCCATGTGAACCGCCTGCCGGTCCTGCTGATCCCCGGTGATGTCTATGCCAGCCGGCGGCCTGACCCGGTTCTGCAGCAGGTGGAGAGCTTCGCCGACGCCACTGTCTCGGCCAATGATTGCTTCCGTCCGGTCTCGCGCTTCTTCGACCGGATCACCCGGCCGGAGCAGCTTTTGGCCAGCCTGCCGCGCGCGCTCGATGTGCTGACGGATCCGGCCGAATGTGGCCCGGTCACGCTGGCTTTCTGCCAGGATGTGCAGGCCGAAGCCTATGACTGGCCCGAAAGCTTTTTCGCGCCGCGCCTGCGCGAACCGCGCCGGCCCCGCCCGGCCCGCAGCGAGCTTCAGGCCGCGCTGGATGCCCTGAAGTCGGCGAAGGCGCCGCTGATCATCGCCGGCGGCGGCGTTCTCTATTCCGGCGCCGAGGGGCGTCTGGCCCGTTTCGCGGCGAAGGCGGGTATTCCCGTTGCCGAGACGCAGGCCGGAAAAGGCGCGATGCCGCGCGATCACGCGATGGTCTTGGGGGCGATCGGTGTCACCGGCACCACGGCCGCCAACCATCTCGCCCGGCAGGCGGATTGCATCCTCGCCATTGGCACGCGGCTGCAGGATTTCACGACCGGTTCGCGCAGCCTGTTCGAAAACCCGGCCATGCGGTTGATCGGACTCAATGTTCAGCCCTTCGATGCCGCCAAGCACGGTGCCCTGCCGCTGGTCGGCGATGCGGAGGAGGGGCTGGCGGAACTTTCGGCCGGGCTTGCGGGCTGGTCCGCCCCGGTCGGCTGGGGCGAGGCGGCCCGCGCCGCCCGGACGGCATGGAATGCCGAAGCCGCGGCCAGCCTGGCGCCCGTCGCGGCCACGCGGCCCCGGGATCCGGCGGTGATCGGCGCCGTTTTGCGCCAGAGCCGCAAGAGCGATGTGGTGGTCTGCGCGGCCGGCGGCCTTCCGGGCGAGCTGCACAAGCTCTGGGAAGCCGGCGCGCCCGGCGGCTACCATCTCGAATATGGCTTCTCGACCATGGGCTACGAGATTGCCGGCGGGCTTGGTGTCAAGATGGCCGAGCCGGACCGCGAGGTCTTCGTCATGGTCGGCGACGGGTCCTATCTGATGATGAATTCCGAGATCGCTACCTCGGTCATGCTGGGGCTCAAGCTCACGCTGGTCGTGCTGGACAATGGCGGCTATGGCTGCATCGACCGGCTCCAGCGTGCCACCGGTTCAGCCAGCTTCAACAATCTTCTCAGCACCGCCCGCCATGTGACTCTGCCCGCGATCGATTTCGTCGCCCATGCCCGCAGCCTCGGCGCAAAGGCCAGCAAGGTCAGCAGCCTTTCGGGGCTGGAGACGGCGCTGAAAAAGGCCCGTCGCTCGCGCCAGACCGAGGTCATTGTCATCGAGACCGATCCGTCCGAAGGCTCGGGGATTGGCGGCCATTGGTGGGATGTCGCCGTACCGGAAGTCTCGGCCCGGCCGGCGGTGAAGGCGGCGCGCACGGCCTATGAGGCCGCGCGCCGGGCCCAGAAGCTTGCATGACACAACAGGGAATCCCCGGATGATCCGCATCGGCGCCAATCCTATCGGCTGGTCGAATGACGACCTCCAGCATATCGGCGGGGCGACTCCGCTCGAAACGTGCCTCGCCGAAGCCCGCGAGGCCGGGTTCGAGGGCATGGAACTGGGCCATAAATTCCCGCGTCAGGCGGATGCGCTACAAGCCGCCCTCGCGCCCTATCGCATGGCCTGCATCTCTGGCTGGTATTCCGCCGAACTGCTCCGCCGCGATGCCGCGGAGGAATTGCGCCACCTCCGCCCGCATCTCGACCTGCTGAAGGCGATGGGCTCGGATGTGCTCGTTTTCGCGGAAACCTCGAACGCGATCCATGGCAACCGCGCCCTGCCGCTCTCGCGCCGGCCGAAGCTCGGAGCCGGGGATTGGGCGCAATGGGGCGCGCGCCTGACCGCTGTCGCCGAGGCCACCCTGCGGGAAGGTGTCCGTCTGGTCTACCATCACCATATGGGCACGATCGTCGAGGATGCCGCCGATATTGCCGCGCTGATGGCCCATACCGGCGAGGCCGTTCATCTGCTGCTCGATACCGGCCATGCGACATGGGGCGGGGCCGATCCGGCCGAACTGGCGCGAAGCTACCGGCACCGCATCAGCCATGTCCATGCGAAGGATGTCCGGCGCGCGGTGATGGAGCGCGCCCGCCGCGAGGATTGGAGCTTCCTCGACGCCATTCTTGGCCCGGGCGCCGAACTCGGGGTCTATACCGTGCCGGGCGACGGGATGGTCGATTACGAGGCCGTTTTCCGCGCCCTGCCGGGCTATGCCGGCTGGGTGGTGGTCGAGGCGGAGCAGGATCCGGAAAAGGCCCATCCACTGACCTATGCGAAAAAGGGTGTCGCGCATCTCCGCGCCGCCCTGAAGGCCGCCGGCCTCGCCTGAAGGAGAACGCCATGTCGTCGCTGCTCCTCAAGGCCGGTCCCGCCAATGACAACGGGCATCGCCACCGGGTCACCCCCGCTTCGGCCGGCTGGACGCATGTCGGCTTCGAAACCGCCCGGCTGGTCTCCGGCGAGGCCCTGTCCCGGCAGGAACCCGGCCGCGAGACCTGCCTCGTGCTGCTGGCGGGCAAGGCCCGTGTGAACGCGGGAGGCAGGGATTTCGGCGTGATCGGCGGCCGTTCATCACCATTCGAGCCTGATGTCTGGTCTGTCTACATCCCGGCGGGAATGCCGTGGCAGGCGGTCGGCGAGGGCCCCTGCGAAGTCGCGCTTTGCACGGCGCCGGGCGGGCCCGGCCTGCCGGCCCGGGTAATTTCACCGTCCGAGGTCGGCATGCTGACCCGCGGCACCGGCACGAATACCCGCCATGTCCGGAACATCCTGCCGGAAACCGAGCCGGCGGAATCCCTGCTGGTGGTCGAGGTGATCACCCCGTCGGGCAATTGGTCGAGCTATCCGCCCCACAAGCACGATACCGACAATCTTCCCGCGGAATCCCTGCTGGAGGAGACCTATTACCACCGGTTAAACCCGCCGCAGGGTTTCGGCTTCCAGCGCGTCTACACGGATGACCGCAGCCTCGACGAGACCATGGCCATCGGTGATCGCGATGTCGTGCTCGTGCCGCGCGGCTATCACCCGGTCGGCGCCGCCCATGGCTATGATCTCTATTATCTCAACGTGATGGCGGGGCCGAAGCGGATCTGGAAATTCCACAACGATCCCGCCCATGAATGGATGCTGGGGCGCTGAGCGGCGCTGGCCTCACCGCTCCACGCGGAACTGGCAGCCCTTCACGACGCCCGGCAGCGGATCGCCGAAGGTACGGTTCGAGCAATCGACATTGCCGGGGCGGTTGAACCGCCTTTGCGTCCAGACCCCGTTGGCGCCATACGCAACCGTGGTCGGGTAGGGAATGAAGCAGGGCTCGTTCTCGCCGGCGCAGCGCGACCATTGGTTCCGCGGCGGTGGCGGGGCCACGGGCGGAGCATTTCGCAGCACCTGGAAATGGCAGGACTTGCCAACCCCGACCAGCGGATCGCCGAAGGTCCGGTTCGAGCAATCGATGTTCCCCGGCCGTGTGAAGCGTTTGCGCGCCCAGACGCCGTTCGCGCCATAGGCGACAGTTGTCGCATAGGGAATGAAGCAGGGCTCGTTTTCGCTCGCGCAACGCGACCATTGCCCAGAACCCTGTCCGGAACTGCTGTTCGCCATCTGGCAATTGCAGACCGACATCTGGCCGAACTGGGTTGTGCGCCAATGTCCTGTCCATTGTCCGCCGGCCTGACCGCAGATGCGGGGGCATTTCTGCTGCGCGTCGGGCTGGTTCCAGATCGGGCCGGCATTGATATCGCGCGCGCCCTGCGCAAAGGCCGGCAGGGCAAGGGCAAAGAGGACGACAAGACCGGTGATCAGGCGCCGGAAGGGAGAAGCGGGCATGGGGTTCGAATCCCGGACTGGTGAAGCTGAACCGGATTGGATCAGGCGGGAAGACGGGGATCAAGGCAGGGTGATCCCGTAGTCGCCGCCTCATTGGACTAGTCTGCTCCGCCTGCTGCATGGGAGCAGAACGAGGCTGCCGGGCCCCGCCATGTCGTGATGGCTGAAGGGGCCATAAGGCTTGACTTGGCTGCCCGCACCGGAAACGCTCGACGCCAGGTCAAGGAGAATCCCTATGAAAACCCGCGCCGCTGTTGCCTGGGAGGCCAAGGCGCCTCTCACTATCGAAACCATCGACATTGCTGGCCCGAAACCCGGCGAGGTTCTCGTGGAGATCATGGCGACGGGCATCTGCCATACAGATGCCTACACCTTGTCCGGCCTTGATTCGGAGGGGAAATTCCCGGCAATCCTCGGCCATGAAGGGGCAGGCATCGTCCGCGATGTCGGCGCCGGGGTGACAAGCGTCCGCCCGGGCGACCACGTGATTCCGCTCTATACGCCGGAATGCCGCGGCTGCAAGACCTGCCTCTCGCAGCGCTCGAACCTCTGCACGGCCATCCGGGCCACCCAGGGTCAGGGGGTGATGCCGGATGGAAGCTCGCGCTTCTCATGCGAGCCGGTTGGGGCCCGGCAGGGCGAGATTTTCCATTACATGGGCTGCTCGACCTTCTCCAACTTCACCATCCTGCCCGAGATCGCCCTCGCCAAAGTCCGTGAGGACGCGCCCTTCGACAAGATCTGTTACATTGGCTGCGGTGTGACCACAGGCATCGGCGCGGTGATCTACACGGCGAAGGTCTGGCCGGGGGCAAATGTCGTCGTCTTCGGGCTCGGCGGGATCGGCCTGAATGTTATCCAGGCTGCGCGAATGGTCGGAGCCGACAGGATTATCGGCGTCGATCTCAATCCGGCCAAGGCGGGGATGGCGCGCAAGTTCGGCATGACCGACTTTGTGAATCCCGACGAGGTCGGCCGCGACAAGGTCGTTCAGGCCATCATCGACCTGACGGGCGGCGGCGCGGATTTCTCGTTCGAATGTATCGGCAACACCACCACGATGCGGCAGGCGCTGGAATGCTGCCATCGCGGCTGGGGCGAGAGCATCATTATCGGCGTCGCGCCCTCGGGAGCCGAAATTGCCACGCGGCCCTTCCAGCTTGTGACCGGAAGGGTCTGGAAAGGCTCGGCTTTCGGCGGAGCGCGGGGCCGGACCGACGTACCGAAAATCGTCGACTGGTATATGGAGGGGAAGATCAACATCGATGATCTGATCACCCACACCATGCCGCTGGAGGAGATCAACACCGCTTTCGACCTGATGCATGAGGGCAAGAGCATCCGGTCGGTTGTGGTATTCTGAACCGCTCAGGTTCCGCCGCTGAACAGGTCGAACTGGCCGGACTGGGGGTCTTCCGCTGCGTCGAAGGAGGACAGGGTCACCCCCAGCAGGCGGATATCCTTGGCCAGCGGAAAGAGCGGGCCGAGCAGATGAACGACAGCCTCTTCAACGGCGACAAGCGATGGAACCGGCCGGGCGAAGGTCCGGCTGCGTGTGATCAACTGGAAATCGGTGAACTTCACCTTTAGCGTGACCGTCCGCGCCTTCAATCCGTGCCGCTCGCAATGCGTCCAGACCTTCGCCATCAGCGGCCGGAGCCCCTCATGCGCGCCATCGAAGTCACGGATATCGTTGGAGAAGGTATCCTCTGCGCCGACAGATTTGCGCACCCTTTCCGGCCGGACGGGGCGGTGATCGACGCCCCGCGACAGCCAGTAGTAATAGGGGCCGGCCTTTCCGAAATTATCCTGCAGGAAGGCCAGAGACCGGCCCTTCATATCTGCGCCGGTATGAATGCCGAGCCTGTTCATCTTCGCCTCGGTCGCCGGACCGATGCCATGGAACTTGCCGACAGGCAGGTTTTCCACGAAGGCCGGCCCGGCCTGTGGCGGAATAACGAACTGGCCGTCCGGCTTGCGCTGGCCTGAAGCCATTTTCGCGAGGAATTTGTTGTAGCTGACGCCCGCCGAGGCAGTCAGCGCAGTCTCCTCGCGGATCCGGGCGCGGATCCGGCTGGCCACTTCGGTAGCGAGGGTGATCCCGGCGAGATTTTCGGTCACGTCGAGATAGGCCTCATCCAGCGAAAGGGGTTCGATCAATGGCGTAAAGGCCGAAAATATCTCGTGGATCTGGTTGGAGACGGCGCGGTAGGTCTCGAAGCGAGGACGCACGAAAACAAGCTCCGGGCATTTCCGCAAGGCCGTCACCGAGGGCATGGCTGAATGAACGCCGAACCGTCGGGCCTCGTAGCTCGCGGCGGCGACCACGCCGCGCTTGGCCCCGAAGCCCACGGCCACCGGTTTGCCCCGCAATTCAGGATTGTCCCGCTGCTCGACCGACGCATAGAACGCATCCATGTCGACATGGATGATCTTGCGGATATCCTTGAAGGAATCCGTTCCGGTCATGGCTGCGGATAGGGGCTCTTCGCTCATGCCCAAGGCAATGCCGTCTTCCTGCAACGACAGCGAATCCTAGCACGGATACCGTTCATGAACGAGCCTCGGCGGTCGTGCCAGGGGGCGCTCCTGCCAGAATCCGGCAGGAGCGCTCCTCAGGCCTGCGGCAGCAGGATCTGGTCGAAGAAGGCGCCGATTTCCGCATAGGCATCAAGCGGAAAAAGCGCCGAAACGAACTGGTCAGGACGCAAAATGACCACACAACCGCGAGCGGAATCGATGCCTCGATTGACAAAAATATTTTGACGATCATCCGGATCGTTGCAAAAAATTTTCTCATAATCCCGGAGCCGGAGGCGGCCGGTCAGCGGCAGGAGAAAAGCCGGCATCCGCTCGATCGCGAGGGCGCGATGCGGCTTCCGGAAGATCGCCCGGACATCGATCACCGCATCGGCATCCGCGCCCGGCGGGGTGACCCGGTGGATCGGGGAGTCCGGGCTGTCGAGGAAGCGGCAGAGCCGGGCGATCCCGCCTTCCGGCTCGCCGTCATCCCCTGCACCGCCAAAGGCGAAGAGCCGCCAGCGCCCGTCTGCCTTCGCGACATGGCCGAGATGCATCGGCTTGGCATCGGCCAGCCGGATCACCGGCGCGGAATGGAACCGCGTGCCGATCGTGAAGCCCGTTGCCAGCGCCTGGTACCGGGCATCTGCCGTCAGCAGCGACGGCCGGTATTGCGTGGCGGTGCCGGCCGTGTAGCGGCCATGTTGCACGAAGTAGCGCTGCGTCTCGGAAGGATCATAGGGCAGGCCGGCAGCGGCGGCCTCTTTCGCCTTGCCGAGAATGCCGGCCCATTCCTTGTCGAACTCGATCAGCTCCCGCGCAATGGCTTGGCGCTCCTCGGAATAGGTGGCCAGCAGCGCGGGCCGGCCGGTGCCGCGCAGTACCTGCGCCAGTTTCCAGCCCAGGTTGAAACTGTCCTGCATGGACACGTTCATCCCCTGGCCGGCTTTGGGGCTGTGGGTATGGCAGGCATCGCCGGCGATGAAGATGCGCGGCAGGCGGCTGGCCGGCGCGCCCTCGGGCCGGTCGTCGAAACGCGGGCAGAGCCGCTGGCCGATCTCGTAGACCGACCACCACGGAATATCTTTCACCTCCAGCGTGTAGGGGTGGAGGATGCGCCGGGCCGTGGCGACAAGATCCTCGGCCGTGATCGCGCGCTGGCTGACCCGCTCGCCCTCGGCCAGCTTGTCGAGCTCGACATACAGCCGGACCATATGGCCGCCCTCGCGCGGGATCAGGACCATCGAGCCGTCACGGGCGGACTGGATCAGCGCTTTCATCCGGATGTCGGGAAAATCCGTGACGGCGAGGAGATCCATCACGCCCCAGGCCTGATTGGCGGAATCGCCTTCCAGCGCGAGGCCCATCGCCCGGCGCACGGCGCTGCGCGCGCCGTCGCAGCCGACCACGAACCGGGCGCGGATCGTCTCCGTCCTTCCCTCATGCGAGGGGTCGAGCCGTTCAAGGACGGCCGTGACGGGACCGGCCGCGACGACCGGGCCATCTGCGGCCCGGTCGTCGACGGTGAGCGAAACCAGCCGCCGGCTGTAATGCGGCGCCAGCCGGGCAGGGGCCTTGCGCATCACGTCGAGGTAGAAATCCTGCACGCGGGCCTGATTGAGAATGACATGCGGGAACTCCGACAGGCCATCCTCCGTGTCCTGCACCCGCCCGGACCGGGCGATGCGGTCAGGCCGGGCCTCGTCCGGCTTCCAGAACGTGGTCTCGAGGATCCAGCAGGCCTCGCGGGCCACGCGCTCGGCGAAGCCGAACGCCTCGAACATCTCCATGGTTCGGCAGGCAATGCCATCCGCCTGCCCGCGATAGAGGCGGGTAGGGCGCTGCTCGACAATGCAGGTCCGGATGTCGGGGAAGGCAGCCAGCTGGGCCGCCAGCGTCAGCCCGGCTGGCCCGGTGCCGACGATCAGCACATCCACTTCCTCAGGAACCGGACCGGCCGCCCCGCCATGGCGATAGCGCTCGGCCGGGTCATGGTTCTCGGGATCACCGGGCTCGTAGCCATTCTGGTGGAACTGCATGATGCCGCGCCTCCCGCGCGATTGAGGATCGGCGCTGTTCCGCGCCCTTCGATCCGCTCCGGCTGGATGCCCGGGCAGTTTAATGATAGGCATACTGATTATCAGTATGCTGTCAATTAGCATGTCGCCCGGCGGCGTTGCGAGGAACCAGAACGAAACCTGCCCATGGCCGGCCTCCCGGGCGTGGGCTAGGCGCGAAGGCGCCGCCGAGCAGCCGCCCCCGGCGGCGTTGCGAGGGACCGGAAGGAAACCTGCCCTTGGCCGATTTTCGGGCATGGGCTAGGCGCGAAGGCGCCGCCGAGCAGCCGCCCCCGGCGGCGTTGCGAGGGACCAGAAGGAAAGACAATGACCGATCATTTCGACATGCCCGGCCATCTGGCGCGCCGCTTCCAGCAGATTGCGGTGGCGATCTTCCATGCCGAGGTCGAGGCCGCGGGCTTTGACCTGACGCCGGTCCAGTATGTGGCCCTGGCCGTGCTGCGGCAGCATCCCGGCATCGACCAGGCGACGCTCGCCGGCCTGATCGCCTATGACCGCACGACCATCGGCGGGGTGATCGACCGGCTGTTCCAGAAGGGGCTGATCATCCGCGCCGTCAGCCCGCGGGACCGTCGCGCCCATGTTCTGCATCTGACAGAGGCGGGACTGACCACGCTGGAGGGTATCCAGCCGGCGGTGGAGGCCGCGCAGCGCGAGATGGTCGCCGGGCTCGAACCGGCGGAAGTGACGGAATTCATCCGGCTGTTCCGGAAGGCCATCACCGCCGCGAATGACCGCAGCCGCGCGCCGATGAAGCCCGCGCCCTGAAGGACGCGTATCAGCCGACGGGGATCACATCTACCGTATGATGGCCGGTCTGGCCGCCCGCCGTGCGGCTGACGCCCCGGATCGGCGCGACATCGGCATAATCGCGGCCATAGCCGACAAGGATATGGTCATCCGCGACCGCCATGGCATTGGTCGGGTCATATTCCAGCCAGCCGACGCTGTTTCCGCACCAGACGCGCACCCAGGCATGCATGGCATCGGCGCCCGGCAGGCGCTCCTGCCCCGGCGGGGGAAGGGTGCGCAGGAACCCGCTGACATAGCCGGCGGGAATGCCGATCGCGCGAAGGCTGGCGATCATGATCTGGCTGTAATCCTGGCAGACCCCGCGCCCGGCCTCGAAGGCGGCGAGCGGCGTTGTGTCGACATCGGTGGCGGTATCGTCGAATTCCATATGCGTCGAGAGCGCAGCACCGATCGCCCGCATCGCCTCGACCGGGCTCATGCCCGGCGCGATGGCGGCCATGGCGAAATCGCGGAAGGGCACGAAGTCAGGGATGCGCGGCGAAGGGCCGAGGAAATGGAGCGGTGAATCCGGGCCGAGTTCGTTGAGATTGGCCAGTTCGAGGCGCATCCGGTCGATCGGCGGGGCGACATCGAGAACCGGCAGCGCGCTTTGCCGGTCGACATAGGCGAGGAGGCGGAGATCGATCTCGGCATGGTCCTCGTGGAAATGCAGCGCATGGACGATGTTGCCGAAGAAATCCGTCCGGACAGCGCGCTCCGGATTGCCGTGCTCGATATCAAGCCGCGCGGCCACCAGCCGCTGCATGCCGGGCACGGTGCGCGGCTGCAGGCGCAGCAGGTGCCGGGCCTGCGCCACGGGGTGGGCATAGGCATAGCCGAGCCGGAAGGTGATCTCGTATTGCATCGGCGCGCTCAGGCGAAATAGCTGTCGGTCAGGGCGTCCGAGAGCCCCGCAATCCGCCATTTCAGTTCAACCAGCCATTCCGGCGTGATCGCCTCGACCGGCATGGTCGCCACATCGGCCCGCAGCTTGAGCAAGGCCTGCCCGAGCGGCGAGAGGCGGTTTTCGCGGCGCGAACCGGGCAGCAGGTCTATATGGGCCTGCATCCGCTCGAGTTCGAACAGGATCGAGCGCGGATTCAGCGAGTCGAGGACGAGCAGGTCGCAGATGCTCTCCGGCACCGCCATCGCATAGCGCCGGCGATGCGTCATGACGCTGTCGCCCACCTCGATCATCAGGTCGAGCGCGCCATCCGGCGCATCGGCCGGGATCATCACGGCCAGCCAGTCGGCCATGGCGATCGCGCGTTCGATCGACTGCCCGATCGTCAGGAAGCGCCAGCCCATGGCGCGATACATGTTCTCGTGCACCAACCCGGAAAAGCCGGTGAGCTTCCGGATCAGGACGCTGATCGCGCGGGCGGCATCATCGCCCGGATGAACCTGCCGCCCGATCTGCTCGGCGGAACTGGCGAGATCGACAAGCGCCGACCAGCCATCCAGCGAGAACCGGTCACGGATCTTGCCGGCGCTGGTGACGGCAGACTGGATGCAGGCGCTGATTTCCGACGGCAGCGGCTGGGCAAGGTCCATCCCGTAGGTTTCGAGCAGCCCGGCCACGCGCCGGAGCAGCGGGGCATCTGTATCCGCGCTCTCGGCGAGGCGGCCGTGATAGGCCCGAAGCAGGCGCAGCATGCCTTCGGTCCGCTCGACATAGCGGCCGAGCCAGAAGAGGTTATCCGCCGCGCGCGCGGGCAGGGTGCCCGGCTGCTTGCGCATGAAGGCGGCGCCGTCCTTGCGCAGCAGGCTCGGTTCCGGCACCGGCTTGTCGGCAACGATCCAGACATCGGCGACAGTCGAGCCATGCCGCATGGCGATGCTGCCGGGCTCAAGCGTCTGCCCGACGCGGGCAAAGCCGCCGGGCATGGCCTGCCAGCCATCGGGTGTCCGGGCGAGGAAGACGCGCAGGGTCATCGGGCGGGGCGCGAGAACGCCATCCTTCCAGGCGGGCGTGGTCGAGAGGCGCACGGCTTCCTGGCCGACAAGCGCGTGCCGCTCTTCGTCGAGCCAGCTTTCAAGCGTCATCGCCTCGGGCACGGTGCTGCCCTGCGGGTCGAGTTCGATCGGCAGGCGATTGGCATTGGCGCGGGAAATGACCAGTCTGTGCCGGTTCTCGCGCACATATTGATACTCCGCCTCCTGCCCGCACCACCAGGTCGCGACATTCGGGATGGCGAGGCTCTCGCCGCGCAGCCTTTCGCAGAGGCGCGGCAGGAAGGCGAGAAAGGCCTGCGTTTCCAGCGCGCCGGCGCCGAGCGCATTCGCCATCGTCACGCGGCCGGCGCGGATTGTCTCGAGCAGGCCCGGCGTGCCGAGGCGCGAGCGCTCGTCAAGCTCGAGCGGATCGCACCAGGCGCTTTCCAGCCGCCGCCAGAGCACGCTGATCGGCTGCGGGCCGTCAATGGTCCGGACCTTGAGATCCTGCCCCTCGACGATGAGATCCTCGCCCTCGAGCAGCGACAGGCCGAGATAGCGGGCAATATAGGCCTGCTCGTAATAGGTTTCGTTGAAAAGCCCCGAGGTCAGCAGCCCGACGCTGCCGGTGCCCGGTGCGCGGAGCCGGTCCAGCATGTCGCGGAAGGCGCCGAAGAACCCGGCGAGCCGGTGCACATTGGATTGCCGGTAGATCTCCGCGAAAACGCGCGAGGTCGCCACCCGGGTTTCGAGCGCGAAGCCCGCGCCGGAGGGCGCTTCCGTCCGGTCGCCCAGCACCCACCAGCGGCCATCCTCGCCGCGGCCGAGATCCATGGCGATGAAATGCAGGAAATGCCCCGAAGCCGGCTTCACCCCGACCAGCGGGCGCAGCCAATGCGGGTTGGAGGCGAGCAGGGTGCCCGGCAGGTCGCCGCTGCCGAGCAGGCGGTTCTCGCCATAGATATCGGCCATGACCGCCTCAAGCAACTCGGCGCGCTGCGCCAGGCCGGCGGCCAGCTCCTGCCACTCGCTTTCCGCGAGGATGACCGGCACATGGCTGAGCGGCCAGTCACGGCTGGCGACATCGCCCTTGCCGTAATGGCGGTAATAGACGCCGGCATCCCGCAGATACTGGTCGCCACGGCCGAACCGGGCCGCGATCTCCGCCGGCGACAGCGCGGAAAGATGCGCCAGCAGCGGCAGCCACGGCGCGCGGATGCCTCCATCGGGGCCGATCATCTCGTCCGGGATGCCCTCCAGCGGCCGGTAGCCGGCCACCAGGGGCGGCAGGCCTTCCGCCAACTCTCGCGAGACCGCGCTCATGAGACAGGGCCCGGAGGCATCCGGAGGTCGAGTGTCATCGGGAATTCGGGATGCGGTTGGGTGCGTGCCGGGACATAGGAGCCGGCAGAATGGCCGTAAGGCTCGAACCGGGCAAGACGGCGCGCCTGCGCCTCGTTCGAATTCACGGGAAAGGTCTCGTAATTGCGCCCGCCGGGATGGGCGACATGGTAGACGCATCCCCCGAGGGCGCGGCCGGAATGCGTGTCGAACACGTCGAAAGTGAGCGGCGTATCCACCGGCAGCACCGGGTGAAGCCCGTTCGGCGGTTGCCACGCCTTGAAGCGGACGCCGCCGACGCCGATTCCGCTCGAACCGACCCGCGTCAGCGGCACCAGCCGGCGGTTGCAGGCGACATGATAGCGCGCTGGATCGCCTGTCATCAGCTTGACCTGCAGCCGTTCGACCGAGGAATCGACGAAGCGCACAGTGCCGCCGACAGCTCCTGTCTCGCCGAGCACGTGCCAGGGCTCCAGAGCCTGCCGGACCTCCAGCTTCACGCCCTCGAACTCCACCTCGCCGCAGGTCGGGAAGCGGAACTCGAACTGCGCCTGGTACCATTCCGGCAGAAGCGGGAAGCCATGTCGGCCGAGATCGTCCAGCACCTCGAGGAAATCGGTCCAGATCATATGCGGCAGCATGAACCGGTCATGCAGCTGCGTGCCCCAGCGGGTCAGCGGGCCGTCGAGCGGCTTCTGCCAGAGCCGGGCGATCAGCGCCCGGATCAGCACCTGTTGCGCCAGGCTCATCCGCGCATTGGGCGGCATCTCGAAGCCGCGGAACTCGACAAGCCCCAGTCGCCCGGTCGGGCCATCGGGCGAGAACAGCTTGTCGATGCAGATCTCGGCGCGATGGGTGTTGCCGGTCACATCAACCAGCATGTTGCGGAGCAGCCGGTCCACCAGCCAGGGCGGCGGCGCCTGCCCCTCGCCGGGGCGGGGGATCTGCCGCATGGCGATTTCCAGCTCGTAGAGGGCGTCATGCCGGGCTTCGTCGATCCGCGGCGCCTGGCTGGTCGGACCGATGAAGAGGCCCGAGAACAGGTAGGACAGGCTGGGATGGCGGTTCCAGTGCAGGATCAGGCTGCGCAGCAGGTCGGGCCGGCGCAGGAACGGGCTGTCGAGGGGTGTCGCCCCGCCGACGACGACATGGTTGCCGCCGCCCGTGCCGCAATGGCGGCCATCGATCATGAACTTGTCGGCGCCAAGCCGGCAGAGCCGCGCTTCCTCGTAGATCGCCTCGGTCGTGGCAACACAATCCCGCCAGCTCGAGGCGGGATGGATGTTGACCTCGATCACGCCCGGATCGGGCGCCACGCGGATGACATTGAGGCGCGGGTCATTCGGCGGAGAATAGCCCTCGATATGCACCGCGAGGCCGCGCCCGGCGACCTTCTCCTCGATGATCGCCAGCAATTCAAGATAATCCTCGGCCCGTTCCACCGGCGGCATGAAGATGCAGATCCGCCCGTCGCGCACCTCGATCGACATGGCGGTGCGCACGGCCGGTCCGTCGCTGACCAGCTGCTGCTCGGCCCGCTCCTGGCCCGGCGCGCTGCTTTCCACCGAAACAAAGGCCTGTCCCGCAGGGTCCGGCGACTGGCGCCGGTCGAAGACCGGCAATTCGCCGGAAATCGCCGTCGGATCGATCGGGTAGGTGTAGGGGTAATGCGCGGCGGGCACATGCGGCAGCGCTTTCAGCGGCAGGCGGAACCCCGCCGGGCTGTCCCCGGGGATGAGGGTGAGTTTGCCCCGCCGTGTCTGCCATTTCTCGCTCCGCCATGGCCGGTGCTGCGCCTGCGCCCGCTGGACCGGCAGGACGTAGGCGACGGGGTTCACGAGGCCCCGTTCGAAGACACGCGCAATGCGCGAGCGCTCCTCCGGGTCGTCGAGCTTGGAATCGCCCGGCGTCACGTTGACGGGCAGGTTGGCTTCCTGGTTCACCCAGACCGCCGGATCCTCATAGACAGGCTGGACGAACTCGTTCTCGATTCCGAGCCCCTCGGCGATATCGGCGAGCAGGGCGCCGGCATTCTCGACCGTCGCATCCGCGCGCGGGGCCTCACCGGCAATCCGCGCCGCATCCTTCCAGACCGGCTGTCCATCGCGCCGCCAGTAGAGCGAGAAGGTCCAGCGCGGCAGGCTCTCGCCGGGATACCACTTGCCCTGGCCGTAATGCAGGAAGCCGGACGGGGCGAACCGGTCCCGCAGGCGGCGGATCAACGTATCGGCGAGATCGCGCTTGGTCGGGCCAACCGCATCGGTATTCCACTCGGCGGACTGGAAATCGTCGATGGAAATGAAGGTCGGCTCGCCGCCCATGGTGAGCCGCACATCCTCGGCCTTGAGAACGCCGTCGACCTTCTCGCCCAGAGTGTCGAGCGCGTCCCAGGCCTCATCCGAGAACGGCTTGGTGATGCGCGGCCGC
The DNA here is from genome assembly GCA_027533425.1 of Beijerinckiaceae bacterium. Classification (GTDB taxonomy): domain Bacteria; phylum Pseudomonadota; class Alphaproteobacteria; order Rhizobiales; family Beijerinckiaceae; genus Rhabdaerophilum. The sequence continues at coordinate 351,764 of JAPZUD010000001.1, forward strand.
TCGGCGAAACGCGTTACCTTCATGTCGAACTCGAAATCGACATTGGCGAAACTGGCCATGCCGGCAATCGGCGCGGCATTCCGGTAATGCGGCGTCGCCGCGAGCGGGATATGGCTTTCGCCAGCCAGAAGGCCGGACGTCGGGTCAAGCCCGACCCAGCCCGCGCCGGGCAGGTAAACCTCGGCCCAGGCATGGAGATCGGTGAAATCGACCTCGGTTCCCGCCGGACCGTCGAGGGCCTTCAGATCCGGCTTGAGCTGGATCAGGTAGCCCGAGACGAAGCGTGCGGCGAAGCCGAGATGGCGCAGCGCATGGACGAGCAGCCAGCTGGAATCGCGGCAGGAGCCGAGGGCCGCGTTCAGCGTTTCCTCGGGCGTCTGGACGCCGGGCTCCATCCGGATTGTGTAATTGACCTCCCGGGCAATCCGCGCATTGAGCGCGACGACGAAATCCACCGTCGACGGGGCCTCGCGCGGGACATCCTGCAGGAAACGGGCGAGGAGGGGTCCAGCCGGCTCTACGGCCCGGTACACGGCGAGATCGTCGCGGATATCTGCGGGATAATGGAACGGATACCGGACCGCCTCTTCCTCGACGAAAAAGTCGAAGGGGTTGTAGACGGTCATGTCCGCGACGAGATCCACCTCGATCCGGAATTCCGTCACCGGTTCCGGGAAGACGTAGCGCGCCTGCCAGTTGCCGTACACATCCTGCTGGTGGTTCACGAAATGCCCGCCGGGCGAAACCTTGATCGAATGCGACAGCACCCGCGTGCGGCTGTGCGGCGCGGGCCGCAGCCGGACGATCTGCGGTCCGAGCGTGACCGGGCGGTCATAGCGGTAATGGGTGAGGTGGTGCAGGCCGGCAAGGATGGTCATGGGCTTCCAGATTTCGGGACAGGCGCCCATGTGGGCGCATGTCTCGCCACGAAGCAAGCTTATTGCCGGACTTGTCCCGGCTCCATGCGGCGGCCCCGGACGGAAAAACCGGAAAGGCCTGCCTGTTTTCCGGGCAGGATGACAAGGGGCGCAGCATCTATTTTGACAGCAGGGTCACCATCGCGGCATAGCCCCGGCTCCTTGCATGGTCGAGCGGGGTCCGCCCCTCCCGGTCCGTCAGGTCGCGCCGGGCGCCGGCCTCGACCAGCAGCCGCACCGTCTCGACATGCCGCGGGCCGCCATTGCCGAGGATCACGGCCTCGATCAGGGCCGTCCAGTGCAGATTGTTCACATGGTCGAGCGGCGCGCGGGCCTTGATCAGCGTTTTCACAACGCCGTCATGGCCGAGATGCGCCGCAGCGATCAGCGCCGTGCCCTGATAGGGGCTGGTGATCTGGCGGGGATCGCCGCCGATGGCGATGGCGGTCTCCAGCGTCGGCACATCATCGGCCACAGCGGCGATGGTGATGCAATCGTAGTTCTGCGTATCGACAGCCTTCGGATCCGCCTTGCCGGCGACCAGCGCCCGCATCGCCTCGCGCTGGCGGGCATGGCAGGCGACAAGAAGCGGCGTGCGCTGGCGGCCGTCCCGCGAATCCGGTGCGGCGCCGGAGGCGATGAGGCGGCGGATCTCGGCGACATCGCCGGCATGGGCTGCCCGGTGCAGCCCCTGATAGGCGGCGATTTCGTCCGGCCCGGGCGGCACCTGCGCCCGGGCGATGCTGGCGAAACCGAGCAGGGCCAGCACAAGGCCGGCCCCGAGGGCGTGTCGAAGGTCCATGGCGTCATCTCCCGATCCGGGCAGGTGCCTCCCGCCTCTTGATTGCACCATCGGAGCGCAGAACGCCGCCTGCGGCAAGGCCCGCTAGGGTTGTTCCCATTGCGCGATCGGCCAGATCTCGATCGCGCCTTCGAACATGCCACCGAGATGGGCGCCGGGATGCATCCGCGCAATCTCGACCGCCTGCTCCATGCTGCTGGCCTCGATCATGAAAAACGCGCCGGGCGGTTCCGTTGTCGGCTCGTAGAGGCCTTCGCCTGCTGTGACGCCGGAAGCCGTCGCCTTGAGCCAGCGCGCCTCCTCGGGGAGGCCGAGGGACCCGGTGATCCGCACATGCCCGCTCGCCTTGAACGCCGCATCCAGCGGTGCGCACATCTCGCCGATCCGGTCGAACTGCGCCGAATCCAGTCCGGCAAAGTCATCCGCATTGTATCGGCAGAGGCAGAGGAACAGCATCGTCATCTCCCGGAAGGGCAGGGGGTGCAAGGCAATCCACAGGCCGGAACCATGTCGTATTCTGCAACGCCCGGGCCTGCGTTCCAACCCGGGGAGCCCGGTTTTCCAGCCCCGATCCGCCCGGGGCCGGCGCCCGGGCTGCAAGATCGGCCTTGCGCCTTTCGTCGGAGATTGCAAACATCGACCCCAGCGGCGGGAGGCATCGGTGCCCACCGCCTTTGATCATGAAGCGGAGTGTTCCATGTTTCTTTCCCGTCGTGACGCCCTGAAGGGCGCTGCCGCCCTTGCGGCCCTGTCTGCCACTGGCGGTTCAGCCCTGGCGCAGGCCAAGTTCTTCCGCATCGGCACCGGCGGTACCGGCGGCACCTATTATCCGATCGGCGGCATCATCGCGAACGCCATCTCGGGCGACAAGCTCAACGCGTCGGCGGTGGCTTCGAACGGTTCGGTCGCCAATGTCAACGCGATTGTCGGCGACGCGTCCGAATCCGGTTTCAGCCAGGCGGATGTCGCCACCTGGGCCTATACCGGCACGGGCATCTACGAGGGCAAGCCGAAGGTCGATGAACTGCGCGCCATCGCCAATCTCTATCCCGAGACGGTGCATATCGTTGTCAAGAAGGGCCTCGGTGTGAAATCGCCGGCCGATATCAAGGGCAAGCGCTTCTCGGTGGATGAGCCGGGCTCGGGCTCGCTCGTCAATGCGCGCGCCATCCTCGCCGCCTATGGCGTGACCGACCGGGACTACAAGCCGGAATTCATCAAGCCGGGCCCGGCCATCGAGAAGATGAAGGACGGCTCGCTCGACGGCTTCTTCTTCACCGGCGGCTATCCGTTCGGCGCGCTGACCGAACTCGGGGCCACGCATGGCTTCGAGCTGGTGCCGGTCGATGGTCCGCAGGCGGCGGAGCTGAAGAAGAAGTTCACCTTCTTCGCCGACGACATCATCCCGGACAATGCCTACAAGGACACGAAAGGCGTGAAGTCGCTCGCTGTCGGCGCGCAATGGGTCACCACCGCCAAGATCGACGCGGATACCGTGTACGAGGTCACCAAGGGCCTCTGGTCTGACAAGGCCCGCGCCGCGCTGGATGCCGGCCATGCCAAGGGCAAGGCCATCGTGAAGGCGAATGCCCTGGCCGGGCTCGGGATTCCGCTGCATCCGGGTGCCGAGCGCTTCTACAAGGAAGCCGGCCTCCTGAAGGGCTGAATCCGCAGGTTGAAGACGGGTTGATCGCCCGCGCGGCAGGCAATGCCGTGCGGGCTTTTCCATGGAAATACGGGGAGGGGCCGGCTTGATGCCGGGTCCGTTCGGGCTTTCGGGGGGCACGAATGTCGACAGCCAATTCACCGATCGGGGATCTCGATCTCAAGAAAGCACAGGAGCTCGAGGAAAGTCTCGACCACGAGATCCGCTTCCGGCCCCTTCTGCCGCTGACCGGTTGGCTTGTCGCCGCCATGCTGCTGGCGCTGTCGCTGTTCCATTACTACACGGCGGGTTTCGGCCTGCTGCCGGAAGTCACCCATCGCGGCATCCATCTCGCTTTCGTGCTGGGGCTGATCTTCCTCGTCTTCTCGGCCCGCAAGGCGCATAACAGCCGCGCGCCCAAGGCTTCATTGTTCCGCCCGCTCGGCATCAACCTGATCGACTGGGCGCTTTTCCTCGCGGCGGTGGTTTCAAGCCTTTATGTACCGTGGATCTTCCATGATCTCGTCTTCCGCGTTGGCAACCCGATGCCGATGGACGTCTTCATGGGCTCACTGGCCATCCTCGTGCTGATCGAGGCGACGCGGCGCGCCATTGGCTGGCCGCTGCCGATCATTGCCATCGTGCTGATGCTCTATGCCATGGCGGGGCCGTCGCTTCCCGGCATCTTTGCTCATCCCGGCAACAGCTGGAAGGCGATCGTCAACCACCTCTACCTGACCTCGCAGGGCGTCTATGGCATCGCGCTCGGCGTCGTGGCCACCTATGTGTTCCACTATGTCCTGTTCGGCGTTCTGGCGACGCGGGTCGGCCTCGGGAAGCTCTTCATCGATCTCGCCATGGCGCTGGCGGGCCGATTCTCCGGCGGGCCGGCCAAGGTGTCGATCTTCGCCTCCGGCCTGTTCGGCATGATTTCGGGCTCCTCCATCGCCAATACCGTGACGGTCGGCTCACTCACCATCCCCATGATGATCCGCACCGGCTATCCCCGCCATTTCGCCGGGGCGGTCGAATCCACCGCCGCCACGGGCGGGCAGATCACCCCGCCGATCATGGGCGCGGCGGCCTTCCTGATGGTCGAATTCCTCAATCTGCCGTACCAGACGATCATCATCGCGGCGATCGTGCCGGCGGCGATGCATTTCTTCGGCGTGTTCTGCCAGGTCCATTTCGAGGCGAAGAAGCTCGGCCTCAAGGGTGTGCCGAAGGCTGATCTGCCGCGCGCGATGGATGTGCTGGCCGAGGGGTGGCCGTCCATCACGCCTCTGGTGGTCCTGCTGGCCGTTCTCCTCTCCGGATATACGCCCTATCTCGCTGCCTTCTGGGGCATCACCGCCTGCATGGTCGTAGGGCTGACCGGACGGAACAAGGTCATTTCCGTAGCCCTGTTGCTGATCATGGTCGCGCTGATTGCCACCGGTGCGGTCGTCACCGTCTGGGGCCTCGCCATCGCTTTCGGCTTCTCGGCCATTGCCTCCGTCGCTTTCGTGGCCAAAGACTGGGCGAAAGGCGGCATGGCCCGGGTGATCGATGTCTCCGACGCCTTCGTCACCGGCGCGAAATATGCAATCGGTGTCGGCGCGGCCGCTGCAACCGTGGGCATCATTATCGGCATCGTCACGCTGACGGGTGTCGGGTTCAAGCTGTCGGATATCGTGATCGGCTTCGCCCGCGACCTGACAGGCCTGGTCACGGCGGTCATGCCGGCGGCCTGGTTCACCCCGAGCACGCTGACCTTGTTCTTCACGCTCGTCATGACCGGCATCGTCTGCATCCTGCTGGGCTGCGGCATTCCGACGACGGCGAGCTATATCATCATGGTCACCATCGCCCAGCCCGCCCTCGGCAAGCTGGGGGTAGAGCCCATCGTCTCGCATTTCTTCGTTTTCTATTACGGCTTGCTGGCAGATATCACCCCGCCGGTGGCTCTGGCGGCCTATGCCGGGGCCAGCATGGCCGGGGCGGATCCGTTCAAGACCGGGAACACGGCCTTCCGCCTCGGCCTCGCCAAGGTGCTGGTGCCGTTTGTCTTCGTCTTCTCTCCGGCCATGTTGATCATGACGAAAGGCTTCACCTGGGGAGATTTCTTCTTCACGACCGGCGGCTGCATTGTCGGTATCGTGATGCTGGCTGCTGCGGTGACGGGCTATGGCCTCGCGCCGATGCGCCGCTGGGAGCAGCTCCTGCTCTTCGTCGGCTCGGTGCTGGTGATTTCCCCCAACCTCACCGCCACCGCGATCGGCATAGCTCTGGCTGTGCCGGTTGTTCTCCGGCAGGTGGCTGCATCGCGGAATCCCGCTCCAGCCTGAGGCGGCATCGGCCGGGCTGTCATCCACAGAAGTATGACGGCGCCATGTCGGTACAAGCAGGCGGGGAATGGCAAACCTGCCGGGCTTGCGCCGGATTGATGCCTGAAATGGCCCGTTTTGGCGCCAGAACCGCCTTGAACGGGTGCGGAACGCGGATGTCCGTCCTGTCGCGGCATTGTCACACACTTGTCATCCGACGCTGATTAGCCTTTCATAAGCCATTCGAAAATTCGAATGGAAGCCATCCGCATCCTGCTTCCCAACAAGAAGTTCGCCAGGGAGAATTCTCATGAAATTTGATCGTCGTTCACTGCTCGGCGCCGCGGTGCTGGCCGCATCGCTTGGCGCTGCGCCCGCGCAGGCGCAGACCGAGATCCAGTGGTGGCATGCCATGACCGGCGCCAACAACGATGTCATCGTCAGGCTCGCCGAGGAATTCAACGCCAGCCAGAAAGACTACAAGGTCGTCCCGGCCTACAAGGGGTCCTATGCGGACACGCTCAATGCCGGCATCGCGGCCTTCCGCGCCGGCAACGCGCCGCATATCATGCAGGTGTTTGAAGTCGGCACCGCGACGATGATGGGTGCCCGCGGCGCCATCAAGCCGGTGCAGGACCTGATGAAGGAAGCCGGCGAGAGCTTCGATCCGAAGTCGTATCTCCCGGCGATCACCGGCTATTACTCGACCACCAAGGGCGAGATGCTGTCCTTCCCGTTCAACTCGTCCTCGGCGGTGATGTGGTTCAACAAGGACAAGTTCCGGCAGGCTGGCCTGAACCCTGACCAGCCGCCGAAGACCTGGCCGGAAGTATTCGAAGCTGCGAAGAAGCTGAAGGCCGTGAGCCCGACCTGCGGCTTCTCGACGGCATGGATCACCTGGGTGAATATCGAGCAGCTCGGCGCCTGGCACAACACGCCGCTCGGCACCAAGGCGAACGGCATGGACGGCTTCGACACGCAGTTCCAGATCAACGCGCCGCTTTTCGTCCGCCATCTGCAGAACCTGATGGACCTCCAGAAGGACAAGACCTTCGATTATTCCGGCCGCACCAATACCGGGGAAGGCCGCTTCACCAGCGGTGAATGCCCGATCTTCATGACCTCGTCCGCCTTCTTCGGCAATGTGCGCGCCAATGCGAAGTTCGAATGGGGCAACACCGTGCTCCCCTATTATCCGGATGTCGCCGGCGCGCCGCAGAACTCGATCATCGGCGGGGCTTCGCTCTGGGTGATGGGCGGCAAGAAGGCCGAGGAATACAAGGGTGTCGCCAAGTTCTTCACCTTCCTGTCGAATGTCGACCGCCAGGTGAAGCTGCACACGGAATCGGGCTATCTGCCGATCACCAAGGCTGCCTATGAAAAGGTGAAGGCCTCGGGCTTCTACAAGCAGAACCCGCATCTCGAGACGCCGCTGCTCCAGCTCAACAACAAGGAGCCGACGGAAAATTCCCGGGGCCTGCGCTTCGGCAGCCTTGTCCAGATCCGCGATATCTGGGCCGAGGAATACGAGGCGGCGCTGACGGGCAAGAAGTCGGCGAAGGAAGCGCTGGATGCTGCCGTCAGCCGCGGCAACGACATGCTGCGCCAGTTCGAGCGGACCGTCTCGCGCTGACATCTCGGGGGCAGCGGGCCCGCGCGGAAGGTTCCGGAAGTGAACCTCGCGTCGGGTCCGGCACGCAACCAGCCGGTCGGCCTGACCCTGTGACAGGGCAGGCCGGCCTTTCTGTTCCGCAAGGCGCGGAACCCGGGTGGGGAAGGGGCTCATGGAGAAACGTGTCGTCTTCAACGGCAGGCTGCTGCCGTATCTGCTGCTGGCGCCGCAGCTTCTGATCACGCTCGTCTTCTTCTACTGGCCGGCCGGGCAGGCCGTCATCCAGAGCTTCCTCGTGCAGGATGCGTTCGGGCTCTCGACTGAATTCGTCTGGTTCGAGAATTACCAGGTCCTGTTCTCCAAGCCGGACTATTACAAGTCGATGCTCACCACGGCGATCTTTTCGTCGCTGGTGGCGTTCTTCTCGCTATCCATCGCGCTGCTGCTCGCGGTGCAGGCGGACCGGCACATCAAATTCGCCGCGGGCTACAAGACGCTGCTGATCTGGCCCTATGCCGTCGCGCCGGCTGTGGCGGGCGTGCTCTGGCTCTTCATGTTCCAGCCATCCCTCGGCATCATCAGCCAGGCGGTACGCGTCGCCGGCTTCGAATGGAACCCGCTGCTCCGGCAGGACCATGCCATGACGCTTGTTGTCATGTCGGCCACGTGGAAGCAGATTTCGTATAATTTCCTGTTTTTCCTGGCCGGTTTGCAGGCGATTCCGAAATCGGTGATCGAGGCGGCGGCGATCGACGGCGCGCGGCCAGCGCGCCGTTTCTGGACGATCATCTTCCCACTGCTCTCGCCGACGACCTTCTTCCTGCTGGTGGTCAACATCGTCTATGTCTTCTTCGATACATTCGGCATCATCGATGCCGCCACGCAGGGCGGGCCCGCCAAGGGGACCGAGACCATGGTCTACAAGGTCTATTCCGACGGCCGTTCCGGCGGCGACCTGGGCGGCTCCGCGGCCCAGAGCGTGGTGCTGATGGTGATCGTCATCGTCCTGACGGCCATCCAGTTCCGGTATGTCGAGCGCAAGGTACAATACTGATGGTCCAACGCCGCCGCCTGCTCGATTTCCTGCCGCACCTGATCCTGATGATCGGCGTCGCGATCGTGGCCTTTCCGGTCTATGTCGCCTTCATCGCCTCGACCTGGGACGCGGCGACCATTTCCAATGGCTCGATGCCGCTGAGGCCCGGGCCGCATTTCGCCGAGAACTATTACCGCACCATCTTCATCGGCACCTCGTCCTCGACGCGAGAACCGGTGGGCACGATGATGCTCAACTCGCTGATCATGGCGCTGACCATCGCGATCGGGAAAATCGCGATCTCGCTGATCTCGGCCTTCGCGGTGGTCTATTTCCGCTTCCCGTTCCGGATGACGGCGTTCTGGATCATCTTCGTCACGCTGATGCTGCCGGTCGAGGTGCGCATCTTCCCGACCTACAAGATCGTCGCCGATCTCAACATGCTCGACACCTTCGCCGGCCTGACCATCCCGCTGATCGCCTCGGCCACCGCAACCTTGCTGTTCCGCCAGTTCTTCATGACCGTGCCGGACGAGCTGGTCGAGGCCTCGAAAATCGATGGCGCCGGGCCGATGAAATTCTTCTTCGATACGCTGCTGCCGCTCTCGATCACCTCGGTTGCGGCAATGTTCGTGATCCAGTTCATCTATGGCTGGAACCAGTATCTCTGGCCCTTGCTGATCACGACGAAAGACAACATGCAGACCATCGTCATCGCCATCAAGAAGATGATCGTCACGCAGGATGCTCTGACCGAATGGCAACTCGCCATGGCCACCGCCATCCTGGCGATGCTGCCGCCGGTCTTCGTGGTGGTGGTGATGCAGCGACTGTTCGTGAAGGGCCTCGTGGAGACCGAGAAATGAGTGAAGTTCGCCTCCAGTCTGTCCGCAAGGTCTATCCCGGCGGCGTCGAGGCCGTGAAGGGCGTGAGCCTCGAGATCGCGGACGGGCAATTCTGCGTGCTGGTCGGGCCGTCAGGCTGCGGCAAATCCACCCTGCTGCGCATGGTGGCCGGGCTGGAGACCATTTCCGGCGGCACCTGTTCGATCGGCGATCGCGAGGTCAACGAGGTCGAGCCGGCGGATCGCGATATCGCCATGGTGTTCCAGAACTACGCGCTCTATCCGCATATGTCGGTCTACGACAACATGGCCTATGGCCTGCGCAATCGCGGCACGCCGAAGGACGAGATCGACCGTCGCGTCCGGGAGGCGGCGCGCATCCTTGAAGTCGAGCCCTTCCTTGAACGCAAGCCGCGCGCGCTGTCGGGCGGCCAGCGCCAGCGCGTCGCCATGGGCCGGGCCATCGTGCGCAAGCCGAAGGTCTTCCTGTTCGACGAGCCGCTCTCCAACCTCGATGCCAAGCTGCGCATCCAGATGCGCGTCGAGATCAAGAAGTTGCAGCGCGCGCTCGCCACTACCTCGATCTATGTCACGCATGACCAGCTCGAGGCGATGACGCTGGCGGACCAGCTCGTCGTCATGAACAAGGGCCAGGTCGAGCAGGCCGGGGCACCGATCACGCTCTACGAGCGGCCGATGACCATCTTTGTCGCCGGATTTATCGGCGCGCCTCCGATGAACCTGCTCGACATGCCCGCGACGGGCGTTCCCGGGCTGAGCCTCGCTACGCCTGTCGCCGGCCCGGTGACGCTGGGTGTCCGGCCCGAGCATCTCGAACTCTCGGCCGAGGCCGGCGCCCTGGCGATCGATCTCACGGTCACCGCCGTCGAGGCTGTCGGCGCGGAGAGCTACATCTACGGCGCGCTGGGCGGGCAGGGGCCCGAGATCATCGTGCGGATTCCTGGCCGGGACCTACCGGCGATCGGCACTTCGCTCCGGGCGGTCGCGCGGTCGGAGAACCTGCATTTCTTCTCGCGGGAGACGGGAATCCGGCTGAACTGAGGCGGCAGGGGCAAGGGCAGAGAGGAGCAGGCGCGGGTGAAAGCCGCAGGAGACCGAACCGACTGGCAGGCCTGGGTCAGGCGCATCGGGCCGAGCCTTGCCTATTTCGTGCTGTTTGTCCTGCTCGACAACCTCGCTTATCGCCGCGCCGGAGTTGCCGACGACACGGCCATTGTCTCGCTGAATTCCGGGCTGTCCTACATCCTGGTGCTCAATTTCGGCAAGATCTACCTGCCGGCGGTCATTCTGGCGCCCGTGCTGGCCGAGCATATGCTCGACCATTCGCGCCTGCCCTTCATGGTCGAATTGCTCCGTGATCTGGCTTCGGGCGCCACGACAGCCCTTGCCCTGCTGGTCCTGACCAGCCGGCGCCTGCGCTTCGACCCCGCGCTCGCTTCGCTCAGGGATCTTGCGACATTGCTGGTCATCGCCGCATTGGAGGCTGCGGCCGCCACCGGGCTGGCCAGCCTGGCGCAGGCCTTCGCGACGGAACGGGGCGACCCGGCCTCCGTGCGCGATATCGTTGATCTGTGGGTCGCGCATTTCCTCGGTGTCGTGATGGTCGCACCTCTCGGGATCGTCGCGATCCGGAACCGCTGGCACATCCTGCGACCGCGCGACTGGCTGCTCCATCTCTCGGCCATTCTCGCCGTCTTTCTCACTCTGGGCTTTCTCGACAAGTCGCAGCCCTTCCAGTCCTTCTATGTCTTCTCGCTGCCAATCATCTGGATGGCCGCGCGCGGCGGGATCGAGGCGGCGAGCGTCGGGCTGGCCGTCACGCAGGTCGGCTTGATCGTCGCTTCGCAGACATTGCCCAATGCCCGGGTCGATATTCCCGAATTGCAGGCACGGCTCCTGGTCCTCACGGTGACCGGGCTTGTCATCGGCGCGCTCGTGGTCGAGCGGCTTCGTTTCGAGCGCCAGCTCCGGCAGCATCAGGAAGCGGTGGAGCGCATGGCCCGCATCGCCAGCATGGGGCAGCTTGCCTCCTCGATCGCGCATGAGATCAACCAGCCCCTGATGGCGGCCGGCACCTATTCCCGGCTGGTGACAAGTGCACTCGCGGAAAGCGCGCTCAATATAGAGGATGCCCGACGGGCGGCGGAAAAATCGAGCGGGCAGATCACGCGGGCGGGCGAGGTGGTCCGGCGGCTTCGCGCCCTGTTCAAGCTCGACAAGACCCTGCAACGGCCGCATGACCTTGGTGAGATCATCACGAGTGCCCGCACGCTTTGTCAGGGAGACCTCACGGCGAGAGGCATTGCCTGCAAGCTTCATCTGCCAAACCCGGTTCCGCTGGTCATGGCCGACCAGCTCCAGATCGAGCAGGTCTTCGTGAACCTGATCCAGAATGCAGCGCAAGCCATGGAATCGGGCGGGCATATCGGCATCGAGGTGCTGCCGCCGCGCGATGGCCTGGTCGACACCATCGTCTCGGATAGCGGGCCCGGCCTTCCCCTGGAACTGATCAACGGCGTGCCGATCCCGTTCTTCTCGACCAAGGAGGCGGGAATCGGCGTCGGGCTTGCATTGAGCCGTACAATTGTCGAGGCTCACGACGGTTTGCTGCGACTCGGCAATGGGCCGGCAGGCGCCCGGATCGTCGTTTCGCTGCCGTCCGGATGAAAAGAAGGAGAGAGAGGATGGAAAAGGCACGCCTCGCCTTGCTGGATGATGATCCCGCCGTTCTGGATTCCCTGTCGATGTTCTTTGCGCAGGGGGGGATGGAGACAATGTGCTTCGTCGATGCCGAGACATTTCTCTACCGCTTCGACAGGGGGCTTGAACTCGACTGCATCGTGACCGACGTTCGGATGCCGGGCCAGTCCGGCCTCGATGTTGTCCGCCATGTCGCCGCGCGCCCGGCTGCGCCGCCGGTCATCGTCATCACCGGCCATGGTGATGTGGCGATGGCGGTTTCCGCGCTGAAGCTCGGCGCCCATGACTTTCTCGAGAAGCCGTTCAACGAGGCGGGCCTTCTGGCCCTCATTCAGGATGTAATCGCCACCACTCAGGATCGCCGTGCGACCGAACGGGCCCGTTTGGCCATGCGCGAACAATTCGAGGCATTACCGCCCCGCCAGAGGCAGGTTCTCGTTCTGGCTGCCGAGGGATACAGCACAAAGGAAATCGCGCTGAAGATCCAGATCAGCCCGCGGACGGTCGAGGGGCACCGCGCCTGGGGCATGCAGAAGCTCAAGGCGCGCAATCTCGCCGATGTCGTGCGGATCGTGCAGGGCTATGCCTTTTCCTGAACGGGGTGTCGGGCGGGGTGGCACGGCCATTGCCTGTGCTGTCCTGACAGGAGGACAGGAAAAGGATCATGGAAATCAACATCCCCGACGTGGTCGCCGAAGTTGAGGCCGTCTTCGCGCGGTATGAAACCGCCCTGGTGACGAATGATGTCGAAACGCTTGATGCGCTGTTTCTCGACAGGGATACGACCATCCGCTATGGCGCCACGGAGAACCTCTATGGCTTCGGAGAGATCGCGGCCTTCCGCGCGGCGCGCCCATCCGTGGGGCTGGCGCGGCGGCTGGACCGCACAGTGATCACCACCTATGGCCGGGATTGCGCCACGGCCTGGACGCTCTTCTACCGAGACAATCAGCCCGGCAAGGTCGGGCGGCAAAGCCAGGTCTGGGTCCGCACTTCGGAAGGCTGGAAAGTGGCTGCGGCGCATGTCAGCGTCATCGCCGAAGCACCCTGAGATGCGGGTTCAGCGGCTGGTCCTTGCATAGGGCGAGATATCGCGGTGCAGGAAGCCACCATCCCCCGGTTTCCCGAGCACCTTGCCGTCCTCCACCACGACGCGGCCCCCGGCAATGGTCATTACGGGCCAGCCGGTCACGGCGAACCCTTCCCAGGGCGTGTAATCCGAGCCGTGATGCAGGGCGTCCTGCCGGATGGTTTCCTTGCGCTTCGGATCCCACAGAACGAGATCGGCATCCGACCCGACCGCGATCGTGCCCTTGCGCGGGTAGAGGCCATAGATCTTTGCGTGGTTGGTCGCCGTCAGCGCCACGAATTCGTTCGGCGTGATGCGCCCCTTGGCCACCCCCTCCGACCAGAGGATCATCATCCGCGTCTCGATGCCGGGAATGCCGTTCGGGACATAGCGGAAGGATTCGGCCGAGCGCGGATGCAGCTTGCCGGCCGGGCTGTCATAGAAGAACGGGCAATGATCCGAGGAGAAAACCTGGAAAGTCCCGTCTTTCAGCCCCTCCCAGATCGCGTTCCAGCTGTCATGGTCGCGCGGCGGCGGAGAACAGACATATTTGCCGCCCTCAAGTTGTTCCCCCTTCAGATCATCGGCGGTGAGGGAGATGTATTGCGGGCAGGTCTCGGCATAAACCTTGAGCCCGCGCTGGCGCGCCCAGCGGATCTGCTCCATCGGTTCGCGCCCGGAGACATGGACAATCATGATCGGCACATCGATCAGCTCGGCATGGCTGATCGCGCGGTGTGTCGCCTCGCGCTCGATCAGCTGTGGCCGGGAGACCGCATGGTAATAGGGCGCGGTCTTGCCCTCGCTTTCCAGCTTCTCGGTGAGATACTTGATCGTGTCATAGCCCTCGGCATGCACCATCACCAAAGCCTGCTCGCGGCGCGCGACGGCGAACACATCCAGAAGCTGGCGATCATTGAGCACGAGGTCGTCGTAGGTCATGAAGACCTTGAACGAGGTGCAGCCATCGCCGAACAGGGCCGGCAATTCCTGATTGAGTACGCTCGGCGTGGGATCGGAAACGATCAGATGGAAGCCGTAGTCGATCAGCGCCTTGCCGGCGGCCTTCTGGTGATAGGCCTCCACGCAGGCGCGCAGGGACGTGCCTTTTTCCTGCTTGGCAAATGCGATGACCGTGGTCGTGCCACCGGCGGCTGCGGCACGGGTGCCGCTCTCGAAACCATCCGCCATCCGGATTTCCGGCCCGGATTCCTGGTCAAGATGGACATGGCTGTCGATTCCGCCCGGCAGCACCGTCAGCCCCGTCGCATCGATTTCGCGCGTGGCGCCGGTGATCGCTTCCGACAGCTGGACGATGCGACCGCCACGCACGCCGATATCACATCGGATCGTGTCCGACGCGGTCACCACGGTGCCATTGCGGATGGCAAGGTCGAAATCGGCCATTCTATCCTCCTCGGTCCGTCAGTCGTTGTGCTCGAAGCGTGCCGCGAGAACCGGGCTGAGGCCGCTGGTCGCCTTTGCGCCGGGCCGGCGGAACCCGCCGGCGCATGCCTTGAGCGGCGCCAGCGCCACGAGCGTTTCGGCCTGTCGCACGGCCGCCTGCACCTGATCGACGACGGGCACTGGAATCTGCGTGGCCACCTCGCGCGCCAACCCGGCAAGCGGCGCCCCGGCGAGGATGATCACATCCGCGCCCTTCGCCACGGCCTCGCCCGCCAGTGCGACCAGCGCCTCCTGCTTTTCGGCGGCGACATCGGTAATCGAGGTGAAGGCCTCCCGAAGACAGAAGACGCCGGCACAGCGCGGCATGAGCCCGTGGCTCTCGACACATTCCTCATACCAGGGCCCCATCTGGGCCGCGAAGCTGACAATGCCGAACCTTTTGCCGAGCATGCAGGCCGTGAGCATTGCCGCCTCGGACATGCCGATCACCGGCGCGTCGAACAATTCCCGCGCGCCGAACAGGCCGGGATCGCCGAAGGCGGCGATGATTGCCGCATCGAACTGGCCCTGCCGTTCGGCCAGCATTTCGAGCGCAATCGCCCCGGCGACCTGCGCTTCCGCCCGGCTGGAAATATACGGGAAGCCGCGCGTTGCCGTCGCCGTCTGAAGCTGCGTGCCGGGTGAGAGGACGAGCCGCGCCGCCCCGGACAGCCGCTCTGTCACAGCTTCGGTCATGTTCGGGTTGAGCAGCAGGATCCTCATGTCAGCCCCGTCCAGAGCCCCGCTTCGGCGAGGATTCGCTCCGCTTCCGCCGCAAAGGCGAGGACGCGGTAATCCTCGCCCACGGCCCCGGCAATCTGCAGCCCGACGGGCAGGCCATCGCGGCCCCGTCCGCAAGGGATGGAAATCGCCGGGTTCTGCCCGTGGTTGAAGAAGGGCGTGAAAGCCGCATGGCCGCGGGAATCGACCGGCCTGCCGCCGATTTCCGGTGGGCCGAGCTGCGCATGGGGCCACGCCACGCAGGGGGTGGTGGGGGAGAGCAGGAGGTCATGCTCCGTGAAGAAGGCGCCGAGCGCCCGCCGGATTTGCTGGCTCGCCTCAAGCCCGAGCGCGACATCCGTGCCCTTCGCGGCAAAGCCCTGCTCGATCTGGACTGCGACATCCGGGTCGGTCAGCTCCGGCGCCCGGCGATACGCCTCGCCATGCAAGGCGGCCAGACCGGCGAACTGGATCGCGGCAAGCGAGGCCCGCAGCGAAGGGGCTGGCCAGGCCGGTGCCGCGATGGCCAGGCGTAACCCTGCCTGCCTGAGCGCCGCAACCGCCCGTTCGCAGGCTTCCGCCACATCGGGGTCGACCGGCGCATCAAGGCCAAGGGTTGGGTGCCAGGCCAGCCGGAGGCTTTTGACGTCTTCGTGTCGCGGCGGCGCGATGATCCGGCTTTCAGGATCGCGCAGATCCGGCCCCGCCATCGCGGCATAGAGCAGGGTGGCATCGGCGACATCAAGCGTGATCGGCGAAATGGAGGTGATCCACCAGAAGGGCTCGGCGAAGCCGAACGGATGGGGGATGGCGCCGTAACTCGGCTTGAACCCGACCAGCCCGCAATGGGCCGGTGGCCGCCGGCTTGATCCGCCGCCATCCGTGCCGATCGACATCGGCACCGCGCCCGCCGCCACGATGGCGACATTGCCGCCGGAAGACCCGCCCGGCGTGAGGTCGGGATCCATCGGGTGATGCGTCACGCCGTGGAGGGGCGAGCGTGTATTGCCCTTGCAGGCAAATTCCGGGCAATGCCCGATCGCCACGACCACCGCGCCAGCCTTCCGGGCGCGCTCGACACAAAGGGCATCACGCGGGGCGACATGATCGCGGAAGGCCATCGAGCCTTGTGTGATCTGCCAGCCGCCAACCCAGATATTGTCCTTCACGACGATCGGCACGCCGGCCAAAGGCATGGTTTCGCCCGCCGCCAACCGCGCCGGGATTGTCGCCGCTTCGGCTTCGGCCCGCAGGCCGTCGATCACTGTCAGCGCATTGAGCCGGTCCTGGCTGGCGATGCAGGCCGCCGCCGCCTCCCGGGCCAGCGCGACGGGGTCGAGCCTGCCCCCCTGCACGGCGGCGGCAATATCGCGTCCGCGCTTCATGGCGTGGCCTCGAAGGCGGAGAGGGAAGGACGCGGCGACCAGGCGGGCAGGCCGAGCCCGGCCCGCCACGCCGTGGCGATCTCGTCACGCCGGGCGAACCAGACGCCTGGCTTGCTGGCCATATGCGCGAGCAGGCGCTCCAGTCCGCCGATCCGGGCCGGGCGCCCGATGATCCGGAGATGAAGCCCGATCGAGAGCATGCGCGGCGCGTCGGCGCCCTCGCGATACAAGCGGTCGAAGGCAGCGATGCAATAGGCGGCGAAATCATCGCCCTGCACGAAGGCCCCGCCGGGCTGGAACCGCATGTCATTTGTGTCGAACGCATAGGGCAGGATCACGAGATCGCGCCCACCCGCATGGGCCATGAAGGGGCAATCGTCGTTATAGGCATTGGAATCATACAGGAATCCGCCATGCTCGATCAGCAGGCGGCGGGTATTCGGCGACGTGGCCGAGCGCGTGTGCCAGCCCCGGGGCGGGCTGCCCGCACTGGCCGAAATGGCGGCTACGGTCCGGGCAATCGCCCGGCGTTCCGTCGCCTCGTCCATATGGACATGCCGCTCCCAGCGCCAGCCATGGGCGGAAACCTCGTGCCCGTCAGCCACAGCCTCGGCGGCGATCCAGGGCGAATAGGCCAAGGCCCGCCCGCAGGCATTGAGTGTCGCGCGAACACCCTGGGCCTTCAGCGCCGCCCGGATCCGGGCCCAGCCCCGTCTCGTGCCGTATTCGTAATGGCTTTCCATGCAGAGATCGCGAACGCCGTCGGTCCGTTCATGCGCCTCGTAGATCGCCTCGTTAGCTTCGTCCCCGGCCGAGAGGGCAAGCTCCGCCCCTTCCTCGACATTGACGACCACGGAAACCGCGAGGCGCGCACCGTGGGGCCAGCGGATTGACGGTTCGCCAAGCCGGTAGCCTTCGAAATCGCGATCGGTGGGCGGAAGCCAGGGCAGGGAAGGCACCATCGATCAGAAATCCGCGAGCCGCTTCAGCCCGACCAGCCGGTCGCCGATGATCATGGCCAGGACGGCCAGCAGGATGAGCAGGGTCGAGACGGCGGCAATCATCGGATCGGGGCGTTCCTCCACCAGCTGCAGCATCTGGATCGGCAGGGTTTTTGTCCAGGCATCCGTAAAGAAGATCGAGATCGGATAATTGTCCATAGAGGCGAGGAAGGCGAACATGCCGGAAGTGAGGAAAGCGGGCGCAAGGGCGGGCACCAACACCTTGCGGATGGCCTGCAGATACGAGCAGCCCAGCGTGCGTGCCGCCTCGATCAGCGTGAAATCGAACAGGCTGAGCGCCGCGAGCACCGTCCGCACCACATAGGGCATGGTAATGACGACATGCGCCACCAGCAGGCTGGTCCAGGTATCGCGCAGACCGAAGGCGCGGAAGCCCTGCAGCATCGCGATGCCAACCACGAGGCCCGGCAGCATCAGCGGCGAGATCAGGAAGGTGGTGATCGCCTCGCGCCCCGGGAATGTGCCGCGGACCAGCGCGATCGCGCAGAGCGTGCCGAGGATCAGCGCCAGCAGCGTCGAAAGGGCGGCAATCTGCACCGAGGTCCAGAGCGAGGCCGCGAGGCCGCGCGTGTTCGGCAGGCGCTCGTACCAGCGCAGCGACCAACCGGGCGGGGGCAGCGAGAACACGGTCGAATCGCCGAAGGACACCGCGACCGTGATCACAAGCGGCGCCATGAGGAAGATCACCGCCAGGCTGGCAATCGTCCAGATCAGCGCCGTGGCAAGCTTCTCGATCGCGGTCATGCCGTTCTCCCGATCCGGCGTGACAGGATCGTCGAGCCGACAACGATCGACACGGCGAGCACCAGCAGCACGACAGCCGTGGCCGAGCCGAGCGCTTCGTTCCGCATCAGCAGGAAGGAACGGCCGGTCAGCGTTGCCAGCGTCTGGAACCGGTCGCCCATCAGCAGGCTGGGAATGACGAACATCGAGACCGACATCGAGAAGACAAAGGCCATGCCGCTGATCAGGCCGGGCATGGTGAGCGGCAGGATGATCTTGCGGAAGCGGTAGAACGGGCTCGCCCCCAGCGTCGCCCCGGCCTCGGAGAGGCGCGGATCGATCAGCTTCACCACGGAATAGATCGGCAGGATCATGAAGGGCAGGAACACATTCGCGGCACCGATCACGAGGCCCGGCTCGGTGAAGAGCAGCCGTTGCGGCTCGTCCCAGATGCCGGTGGCAACGAGCAGCTTGGCAATGGCCCCGTCGCGCCGGAGCACGATCTGCCAGGCAAAGGCCTTCACGACCACACCGACCGACAGGGGCAGGATGATCGCCGTCAGCAGCAGGACCTGCGCCATCCCGCGTGCCCGGGCCAGCGCGAGCGCTACCGGATAGCCGATGATGAGGGAAACCAGCGTCACCAGCAGGGCGATCCGCAGTGTATTGCCGATAACCCGCCAGTTGTAGTCATCGGCGAAAAAGCCGGCAAACAGCGAAAGGGTCGGTCCGTTGGGCCCGATCACGCTGCGACCGAGCAGATAGACCAGCGGCATCGCATAGAAAAACGCGAGATAGAGCAGCGCCGGCGCCGCCAGCCAGAGCATCCGGTCGCGGGGGAGCCAGCGCATCATGCTGCGGCCAGCGGATAGGCGATCGTATCCTCGACCGCGAAGGAAATCGTGACCGGCGATCCCGCCGTCAGCCCGGCGGGCAGCGCGCCGGAGGTCTCGATCATGACCGGGCGCTGGTCCGGGCTCGCGAAATGCGCCTGGATCCGCGCCCCCTGGAAGACGATATCCGACAGAACCGGCGCGACGACATTCTCGCCGCCTGCGGCGCCGAAGGCAATTCGCTCCGGCCGGACCCCCAGCAGGACCGGGCTTCCCACCTCGAAGCGGCCGCGGCTGCGCAGGCTCCCCAACGACGTCTCGACCGTGACCAGACCGGCCGGGTCATAGGCGGTGACCGTGCCGGCAATCCGCGTCGAGAGCCCGACAAATTCGAGCGCGAACGGCGTCGCCGGGCGGGCATAGATCGCCTCCGGCGTATCGAGCTGCTCGATCCGGCCGCGATTCATCACTGCGATCCGGTCCGACATGATCAGCGCCTCGTCCTGATCATGGGTGACGAAAATTGCCGTGGTGCCAAGTTCGCGCAGCAGCCGGCGCAGGTCGATCTGCATCGTCTCGCGCAGCTTGCGGTCGAGCGCCGAGAACGGCTCATCGAGAAGCAGCAGCTTCGGTTTCGTGGCCAGCGCCCGCGCCACGGCAACCCGCTGCTGCTGGCCGCCCGACAGGGCCCTGACGGAGCGGTCGGCAAAGGCGGCCATATGGATCAGCGTCAGGAATCGCTCGACCGTTGCCGTGATCTCCGCTGCCGGCGCGCCCTTGGCCCGGAGGCCGAAGGCGATGTTCTCCGCCACGGTGAGATGCGGGAAGAGGGCGTAGTTCTGGAAGACCACGCCGACATCGCGCCGATGCGGCGGCAGGCGCGAAATGTCCTGCCCGTCCAGCGTCACGCTGCCGCCATCGGCCGCCGCCAGGCCGGCAATGATCCGCAGCAGGGTGGTCTTCCCGCAGCCTGACGGCCCGAGCAGCGAGATGAACTCGCCGCGCGCGACCGCCAGGTCGACCCCGTCCAGGACGGGGCCGGCGCCGAAATCCTTGCTGGCCTTCCTGATATCGAGAAACGGGGCCGGGTTCATGCACAAGCCTGCAGAAAAGGAAAAGAAGGGAAGGGCGGAAGGCGAGCCTCAGCTCGCCATTTCACGATCCCAGCGCTTCACCCATTCATTGCGGTTCTCGGCCACGAAGGCCCAGTCGATCGTGTGGATCTTCGCATCGGTCGGCATGCCTGGCGGCACCGGCGCATCGAGATTGGTCGGCATGGCGAAGGTCGGCGGGGCGATCTTCGACTGCACTTCGGCGCCGAGCAGCTCGTTGATATAGGCGAAGGCCAGTTCCATGTTGGGGCCGCCCTTGACCACGGCAATGCCCGAGGGAACCGGGAAGATGCCTTCCTTCGGCGCCGCCATCGAGACCGGCGCCCCGTCGAGCCGGCGCTGCATGCCGAACGAGGAGAGGGCGCCGAGGATCATGTGGGCCTCGCCCTGTTCCAGCAGAGAGAAAGCCTGCGGCATCTGGCTGTAGACAGTCAGCAGGTTCGGCTTGAGCTTCTTGAGTTCGCGGAAGGCCGCATCGATATCCTTGTAGGCCTCGGCCATCGGCTTGCCCGTGGCGAGATGCGCGAACATGAAGAGGTTCGGCAGGCCTTCGGTATTCTGCAGCGAGGGCACGATGATCCGGCCCTTGAATTTCGGATCCAGCGCCTCGGCCCAGGAAGCGGGCGGCGTCTTCAGGACATTGGTGTTGTAGGCGACCCCCTGCCAGGGCTGGAGGTAATTCGCCCACATCCCGTCCATATGCACCGTGCCGGGCTTGAGCTTGGCCATGTTCGGCACCTTGGCCGGGGTGATCGGCTCGAGCAGACCTTCCTTGACGGCGAGGATCATCACCGGATCGTCCATCTGCACGATGGAGAGATAGGGCTTGTCCTTGTTCTTCTGCATCTTCTCGAGGTTCACAAGGCTGCGCGTGCCCTCGAAGGTGATCTTGGCATTGTACTTCTTCTCGAAGGCCGGCATCACATGGGTTTCCACCCAGGGCTTGTGGCTGGCCGCGCCGCCGATGACAATTTCGCGGACCTGCGCCCGGAGGATGCCCGGCATCGCAATTCCGGCCCCGATGGCCGCGCCGGTATGAAGCAACGTCCTGCGGGTAAGGCGTGTTCCGGTCGGGTTGTGTGTCACGATCTTCGTCATGCCTGGGCTCTCCTGCTGCTGGTCCGGTTCGCAGATGCGATCCGGCTTCTTCTTCAGGATAAGCAAGGGACATGCCGGGCTGTTCTGTATGCTGTTCAGGTTCGGCCGCCTGAAAATGCCTAAAAAACAGGCGGATTGACTTAATTCAGCAGCAATGCCTGAGACCGGATCTGTCGCATCCCACTCTGAAACCGGGCCTGTCAGCCCTCGGCAGATCCCGGCGGATCCCTGGCCAGGCGCAAGCCGGTCATCTCGGCGCCGGACAACAGCACGAGCAGCAGCGGAAGCCATCCGACACGGCCCTGATAGCGGTGGTTCGGGTTTGATAACGCACCGCACACGATCGCATTGCCGGCGAGGGCGAGGAATACGAACAGGGCAGCCATGGCCGGCCAGCGACTTCCGGAGAGCCAGCGGCTGATCGCGAAAAACAGCATCGCGAAGAGCGATGTCCAGTAAAGGATCGTATCTCTCGCGGCATAGCTGTGAAAGTCGATCACACGCTGCTGGTGCGCGCCCAGGAAATCATCGACGAAATCAAGATAGAGCTTCCGGATCGATTTCTCGAGATGCCAATGCATCGGCCGGATGCCATCGCCAGTCTCGACCATCCCGAACTGCACCACTGCCGCCTTGCCCAGACGGCTGAAGGTCTCGCCCGGATAGCGGTTCAGGATTTCCCGGACAATGACCTTGGCTTCCTGCTTGTGGGGCTCGCTTCGCCAGCCGCCGAGCTCGTGGAACGGTCCGAATGTGTTCCAGAGATAGGCATTCGCATTGGTCGGCATCCTGTGCCTGTAGGGGCAGAGGAGAGAAGCTTTGTCATTGTCCGGGCAGACATCATCGAGATAGCGTTGCACGAGGCCGGTCTCGACGAAAAGGGCGAGCCTCAGGTTGGCGGGGTCGCGGAACAGGAAGATGCGTCCGGTCGCGGCATAATTCGCGGTGACCGCGACGATAATGGCAAGCAGGATCGAGCCCGCGAGGTCTCCCAGCCGGAGTTCAATGCGGTTGTGCATGCGGCTCAGCACCAGCCTGGCCAGGACAGCGATGACAAGCAGCCCGCAGACCACAGCGAGATGGCTGAGATGGAAAGAGATCCCGATTGCCGTCAGCCCGATCAGCAGCCATCTCTGCCCACGCGGCAGGCGTTCGCCACAGAGCAGTGCGACTGCGGCGAGCAGAACAGCGCCGGTGACTGAATCCGCCATGATCTGGCTGACATACCAGGCCCAGCCGGTGAAGGCGGCCAGCAGCCCGGTGCCGAGCAGGAAGAGCCATGGCGGGAGCCTCGGCACGAAGCTGCGGGCCGAGAGCCACACCATTGTGGCAACCATCAATGCTTGCAGGATCAGGGGCACCCACAGGCTGCCGGAGATCCGGGCAAACCACTGGAACCAGCCATAGGGCGCGGTCCGGAACACGGGCAGGCGGCCGGTGAACGGCATTTCAAGATAGTCGACGCTGTCATAGTAGAAGAGCGGAGCGCCGTTCCAGAAGGCGGGCCAGAGCAGCAAGGCTGCCAGGGCTGCAAGAGAGAAGCCGGTTGTCGCGTGGGCCTTCAGGGCGCTCATCGTGTTCTTGTTCCGGGCGCGTTCCCGTTTGGAGGACCTAAGTCGCGCAGGCGGAACCAGCCGACGGGAGGACTAACAGCGTGCTACCCTTGAGAAAGTCAAGCATTGTCGCGGCCAAATCGGCTCCGGAGCGTCAATGGGACGGCAAAACCACGTAGAAATGCGTGGTTTTCTGGGCTTTTTGCCGGCGCTCCTTCTAGTCGCCCCGGCCGGCTTGTCGCTCGGCAGCGCAGGCGGGTTCGAGTTCGGGAGACAGCCCGAGCGAGCGCAGATAGCAGGGGCGGATCTCGACATTCCGGAACAGCATCGCCTCGAGATAGGCATCGAGGATGCGACGCGCCTCTTCCCGCGTCAGGCCCGCACGGGCGAGGTCCGGCACGGGCATCGAGCCAAGGGCCGCCATTTTCGACCAGCCCTCGGGTTGGCGGATGCTGGCGATGGTCGAGCGGGAATCGAGGTTCTTGTAGGTCCAGTAGGACCAGCCGAACCCATGCCGCTCGTTGAGCAACCGATAGGCCTCGTTCCAGCGGTTGTTGAACTCGCCGGCCTCGCCAAGGAAGACCGGCGCATTGTTCTTCAGCGAAAAGTGGATGTAGTCCTCAATCGCATCCCGCCGCGTCGAGGACCAGAACTGGTGATAGACATAGACAAGGTTGGGCGCGAAAGGCGGGCCGAAAATCTTGAGGTTCTGGTCCCATTGCGAGCCGGCAAGGATGATCACCCGGTCAGGGTCGATCTTGCGGATCGCCGCCACGGCATCCTTGTAGAAGGGTTCGAGCAGCCAGTTCAGCCGGTCCTCGTCATGATAGGTCGAGATCGGCTCGTTGAGCAGCTCGAAACCGAGAATCGTCGGATCGCCCTTGTAACGACGGGCGAATTCCTCCCACCAGGCAATGGTCCGCCGGCTTTCGCGCGGAATGTAGAACATCAGCGGAAAGCCGGTCCCGTCATCGTGGTTGATCCCGGTCTGGCCGCCGGGCGCGGCATGGGCATCGAGGATCACCTTGAGCCCGTATTTGCGGCACCAGCCGATGAACCGGTCAAGCAGGGCCCAGCCGGGTCCCTCGAAGATCAGCGGCTCGTTGCCGCGCACCGTCTGCGCTTCCGGCATGAAGAGCCGGTAGTGCAGGGGAACGCGCAGCGTGTTGAACCCGGCTTTTGCAAGGAAGGCGACATCCTCCTCGGTGATGTAGTTCTCGCGGAAACGCGTCCAGAAGCGCGTGGCCTCCTCCTCGCCGATCGCCAGTGCGAACAGCCGTGCGATCTCGGTCGGCGAGCGCGCTTTCTTGAACTTGAACATGTAGCCTTCCGGCACCAGCCAGTTGCCCAGTCCGATCCCGCGGATCAGGAATATCTCGCCGGAAGGGCGGACGAGATGGCGCCCGCGCACCTCGATCCGGTCATTGTCCGGCGCCGGCTGCCCCGCAGCGGGCAAGGCGATGACGCTGCCAAGACCGACGAAGACAAAAGCGATAAGGCGCAGGAGCAAGGGCACGCGAAACTCCGGTTGGGAGGAACTCCGGAAGGGCTTCCGATCCGGTCGCCGGCAATGCTAAGGACGCCGGCAGGCCAAAGGATTAGACTCGCCCGTGGATGACGCCAAGTTCCTTCTTCTGTTCGCGCTCGTCGGTTTCACGGCGTTCGTGAGCTTCCGCTATCGCATGGTGCCGTTCGTGGCGCTCGTGCTGGCCACCTGCTTGTTCTGCCTTGTGCTGCGCGTCGACCTGACCTGGGTCGCGCGCAGTTTCCACAACGGCTTCGGGCAATCACTCGCCGCCGGTGGGCTCACCATCCTCGCCGGTATGCTTGTCGCGTGGATCGGCGCAGCGACCGGTGCTCTCGCCCGGCTCCGCGCCGGTCTGCCGGAACATTGGCGACATCGTCTGCTCTGGCTGGTCGCGCTGCCGGCCGGCATCGGCGGAACGCCGCTCGCCGCTCTCGCCGTGCTGCAACCGTTGGTCGCTTTGGTCGAAGCCGGCCGTTCCCGGGCCGCTCTCGGGGCTGCTGCCATCGTCAATGCGCTGCAGGGCGCCCTGCTGCCCGCGCCATTGCCGATCGCCGCCATGGCCGTCCTGCAGGCGGACTGGCGCCTTGTTCTGGCCTATGGCGCGCCCGTGGCCCTCGCGCAGGCCGTGTTCGGGCTTTGGCTGACGCGTGGCGCACCGGAAATCCAGCAGGGCGGGATCCCGGTTGCGCCAGCCGGACCCCGCCGGGCCGTGATCGGCCTTGCCCTTTCGATCCTCTGCCTTTTGGCCATGATCATCTTCAACGCGCTCGGCCAGATCCCCAGCGAGCCGCTCGGCAGCGGGAATACGCGCGAACAGATGATTCGTCTTGGCCTGCCGCTGATGCTGCTGGTCGTCGGCCTCGGTTTCGCCCTGCTGCCGGCCGGGCCCGCCGCGATCCGCGAGGCGCTTGTCGGGGAAGGGACGGTCGCCCGCGCCATCACGGCCTCTGCCGGCCTGCTTCTGGCTATCGGTGCCGCCGGCGGGCTCCAGCTTGTCCTGCATCAGGATGGGTTCGCCAGCCTTGCGGTGGAGGCTGTTGCAGAAGGCCCGGCCGGGTTCGGGCTGGCGCTGCCCTTCCTTGTCGCGCTTGTCAGCCGCGTTCTGCAGGGCTCGGCCCTGACGGCGGCGATCACTGCAGCAGGGGTGATGATTCCGCTTCTGGCTCCGCTGGGGCTGGATGATCCTGCCGGGCGGGCGCTTGTCGTGCTGGCCGTGACGACCGGTGCCGTTGGCGCGCCGCATATCCAGGACGGCTATTTCTGGCTGGCATCCCATCAGGCCGGCCTCCGTGCCGATCAGGGCCTGCGCTGGGTGACGCTGACTGCCTTCCTGCAGGCCGCCTTCGGTCTGTTGCTTGTACTCCTCCTGCAACGGGCGGTCGCCTAGTCTTCTCCGGGCCAGTGGCCACCTGCGCGGGACTTTGCTAATCCTTGTATGGCAGGCCTCGTCTCCGGGCCGCGGGGGCGGGAACCATGTCGGAACTGTCGGAAGTCGTTCTGTTCCACGGGCTTGATGCCGCGGCGATCACCGCGCTGGAACAGGCCGTTGTCATCCGGCGCTATGCAGCCGGCAAGGCGATCATCAGCACCGACGAACCCAGCACCGATATCTTCTTCGTGCTGTCGGGGCGCGTCCAGGCCAAGCGTTTCGCGCCAGATGGTCATGAAGTCGTCTATCTCGATATCGCCGAAGGCTCCTATTTCGGGGAATTCGCGGCGATCGACGGCCAGCTTCGCTCGGCAGATGTGATCGCGATCGGCGAGGCACGGATTGCCCGGATGCGGGCCGAGCAATTCCACGAATTCATCCTGCGCTATCCGCGCATCGGCCTGAACCTGTCGCGCGAACTGGTGCGAAAGCTGCGTGATCTTTCGGCGCGCGTTTTCGAGTTCACGGTCTATCCTGTCCCGATCCGGATCCGGAAGGCGATTCTCCGCCTGGCCGAACAGGCCCGTCGGCCCGGCAGCGCCTGCACCATCAAGCCAGCGCCAACTCATTACGAAATTGCCGCGCTGACCGCGACACATCGCGAGGCCGTAACGCGGGAACTCGCTTTCCTTGCCGCACAGGGAATCCTGCGGACCGGGCGACAGACGATCGAGATTCTCGATCTGCCCCGGCTTCGGGCCCTTGCCGACCCCGATCCAGGCTGAGACAACGCCCGGGCATCTAGGGCGCAAGCCGGCCATTTCCGCGCCGTGCATCGGGAGCGGGAACTGGCGGGTCCACCAGCATCCGCGCGAAGACGGCCTTGGGCTTGCCGCGCCGGAACCGGTGGATCGAGCGGGCGATTTCCCGCGTCGCCATGGCTGCGGCCATGCTGGTGCCGAACAACCGGATCGTACCCGCCGCCCGCATGCCCGAGGAAAGGCGCCCCCGCAGCAGGACGGAATCATCGGAGGCGGCGAGCCCATCGACCCCGTTCTGCCATTCCGGCCTCCCTCCGCCGGAATAGAGCGAAACCTCGATCGGGAAGGTCTTCCGCGCTGCACAGGCGCCGATCACCAGCGTGCGCGGCCCTGTCGCAAGCGCGTTCAGGCTGCCGGGGCGCTGGACCGGGCTCACCTCGCGGGAGCCATCGCCAGGCTGGCCGGGCGGGTCGAACGGTTGGTAATCCGCATGCCGGAACCTTGACTGTCGCGAAGGTCTCGCCGTGGCGACGGGCAGGTCATCGCGCTGTACCCAGGCTTCGATCGCCTCGTTCCGCAGCAACCCTGTTGCCTCGATCCGGATCTCCCATGCACCGCTGGCCGAGCGCTTGGCCGCATCCGGCTGGGTCGGCCCCACCACGAGCTGGAACATCCCGCGCGGGCGTGAATCCTGAGGGGCGCAATACAGCCCCATGGCAACAGGCAGGCCGGTGCGGCCCGGCAGATCGGCGATCGCGCCCTTCCGGTTGCCCAGCCGGACCGAGGCTCCGGAGGGCGATGTCAGCGTGACATGCGCCTTTCCCCGGAAGCCCCGTGGCAACCAGATCTGGACCGAATTGGCGCTCCCGTCATCCGGGGGAATTTCCCAGATGACGCGGGCTTTCGCCGGATCCGCGAGGGCATGCCGATCCCAATGGGCGAAGGTCTGCGACTGGTAGCCATTGCCTGCTGGCAGCACGATAACCAGCGGGGAGCCCGGGTGCGCGCGGCCCCACAGGGTCTGGATCTCGAACAGCGCCTTTTCCAGCGGCCCCTCGCCATCATGCGGGCCGGCATTGAACCCGTAGCTGAGGTTCACCACTACCGGCGGGACGGCAACGGTCTCCGGTTGCGGCCGGGGCTCCCCCTCATCCAGAACGAAAAGCGGCGCGGGTGCGGGAAGGGCAATATCTTCCGCTTCGGCAAGGATGAAGCGAAGCGCATCGAAGGCATGCGCAGACAGGGCTGCGCCCGAACTGTCATCGACCGTGGTTCTCGGGAGGTGCACGGCGACGACCGGCTCTGATCCGTCGAGCGGGCCAGACGGGTCCAGCGCGAGGCCGGATACATGGGCGCCGTGGCTGGCGGCATGCTGGGTCCAGTAGCTGTCCCGGTCATGGCTCCGGAACAGGCCGGTCGACGCATAGAAGCGATCCTCGTCCCCGCCTGCTGCAGCGAGATGCCTGACAACGCCTTCGCTGGAAATCACCGCGCCATAATCGAACCCCTCCGGCGAGGCGAGGCCCTGGTCGGGATCGGCGGCAATGGGGCGGCCATCCTGCACCCAGAGCGCCCGAAGCCGCGTGGCCCAGCCAGCCGGCGCGGCTGATCGGCGAGAGAACACCGGACCCGCCACCGGAAATCCGTGATCGATGATGCCAGTCAGAACGCGGACCTCGCGCGCGGGCGTGATGGACGCCGCAGCAGCAATGGTGCGATGCCTGAGCGGTGCCGGTGGCGTGTCAATCGACTGGCAGAGCGTGATCTCGTCGAACAGGCTCTGGACAGAGGAGGAGGCGAGCAGCCAGTCGAAGAACAGCGGCAGTGCCCGGGCTGTGAGATACCGCGCTTTGCTCCAGGTGCCGCCGGCTGTCGCGGGGACATCCAGGGTCTGGTGCCATTGGCCGGATGTCACACCTCGGCCCTGATGCACGAAGAGCCGGTTGGGGTCCGGCGCATTCCGGAAGCTGCGGAGCGCCGCAAGGTCCACGCCTTCGGCCAGCCGGATGAGGAGGAGGGTCCGGCCGTTCGGCACGCGGGCGATCTCTGGGCGGATCCAGTCCGCCAGCGGGTCCATCGCCAGCGGGAGCGATTGATAGACACTGGTGCCCTTTCGCCACGTCATGGGTGCCTCCCTCCTGCTGTGAGCCCGGTCGTCAGGCCCATTCGGCAAGCGCCTTCTGCCAGAGCCAGCCGAGCACGCCCGAGGAGCCGAGCGTCAGCCGGGCCTGGACGCTGAGGCCGGCCACCACGGCCGGGCCACCTGTCTGGGCGGGGTCAGCCGGCGGGCCATCACCCATATCCATCTGCCGGATCAGCGCCGTATGGTCGAAGAAGCCGTCGGGTTCGTCCTCGCAGAAGGTAGAGGCATCGAAATGCCAGGAATGGCAGGAGGCCTCGGATCCCTGGCAGCGCGCGGCGAGATAGCGGGCCAGGGCAACCCCGAGCATGGCGCCGGCGGCGTTGTCGACCGGGAAATGGACGCCGGCCACGGTCCGGTTATAGGCGATCCGGTCTGCCAGCTTGAACAACCGCTCCCGCCAGGGGCGCCCCGCTTCGCGGGCGCCGGCCTTTTCAAGAAGCTCCACCAGCAGGGCGACCATGGCGAAGGCTTCCGTCGCATGCCCGCTCGGCAGCGTTCCGTGCAAGGGCGTCGGGATGACCGGATTGATCTGGGGCGAGAGCTGGTGCGGGCGCGGCAGCGAGAAGGCGTGCTTGAAAGCCATCTCGACAAAAACGGAGAGGCGGAAGACCGTCGACAGCAATTCGAGCGTCCAACGCGTCCGCTCCTCCGAAAGCGGAACGAACATGCCGAGATAGGGCAGGGGCGCCGGGATCTGTCCGAGGATCTCGTGAACCCGGTCGCCACGGAGGAGGGCGGCATTGGCCACCAGCGCCAGTTGCCGGTCGCCCAGTTGGGCGATGCTTGGCGGAACCAGGGTCACGATCGGATCATACTGGGCCGAGAGATGCGGGCCGCCCGGCTCGCTGGTCCAGCTTTGCTGCGCGGAATGGACAACAAAGCCGCGCGGATTGGCCGGATCCGCCGAAAAGGCGAGTTGCGAAAAGAGTTCGGCATCGAGAATCCGGGCGCGTACATCGCTTGACCAGCGGGCGAGGCTGTCCTGCTCGGTAGCCGGCACCGGCCCGGGCAGGGAAGGTGGCGGCGTGTAGAGCCCGGCCAGCGCGTCATGGATCGTCAGCACACTGCCCGGAGCCCCGTTCCAGCTGCCGGAAAGTCCGTTGAGGCCATTCAGTCCGTTAAGCCCGTTGAGCCCGTTCAACCCGTTGAGGCCGTTCAGCCCATTAAGGCCGTTCAACCCGTTGAGACCATTGAGGCCATTGAGCCCGTTAAGACCATTGAGCCCGTTCAATCCGTTGGCAAACGACATGCTGAGTTCCTGCCCCTCGTGTTCCGGGATGAGTTTCCGGGATTAGTTTTCCGGGATACCTGCACCGCGCAGTCCCGCCGCCATCCGGCGGCCGACATCGAAATCGGCCGCAGGTGATTTGGCCAGCCAACGCGCGACCGTGAGGTTGGGTTCGACAGCCTTGAGCGCTTCCGCGGTTTTCCGCGCCTCGCCCGTTCGGCCGAGATGCCAGAGCGCGGCAGCCCTGACCCGGCTGCCGGAGGGGTAGAGCCGGTTGGCGCGGATCGCCTCGTCGGCATGGGCCAGTGCCAGCTCGTAATTCCTGGCCGAGAATGCAGACGAAGCGGCAATAGCCTCGAAATAATAGCGATGCGGGTCGAATGGCGAGAGCGTCATGGCCCGCCGCACAATCGGATAGGCCTCCGCCCCGCGATCGGTGAATTGCAGCAAGGCGGCCTTGTGAAGAAGCGCATAGGTCTCGTTCGGGTTGAGCTCGGTCGCATGGTCCAGCAAGGTTTCCGCATCGCTGAAGCGCCGGGCGAAATTCGTCTCGATCAGACCCGCAACCGCCAGAGCAAGCGGGTTGTCCGGGTCGAGATCCATCGCCCGCCGTGCCAGCGCGCTCGCTTCACTCCCTTCGCTGGCCGGGTCATCGGAAAGGCCCTTCTGAACCTTGATCGTATACCAGCAGGCGAGCCACGCGCAGGGAAGCGCTTCGCGCGGGTGGCGTTCGATCAGCGTGGAGAGGATCTCGGCCGCATAAGGGAAATCCTGCCGGCCTGCCCGATGCATCATGCTCACAGCCCCGAGGAGCAGCGAATGGCTCTCGAGGCTCGGCAGCGTCTGCCGCCGGACGCGCTGAACCTCGTTCCGGAGCACGGCCTGCAGCAATCCGGCAATGAATCCGTCGAAACCATGGAATTCCGCCGTGATCAGCGCCTCCGCAGGCATGGAGAAGCGCTGTTCCAGCCGCACAAGGCCCGTTTTGCGTTCGGTGAGTTCGAGTGTCGCCCGGACCCTGTCCTGAAGCGCGGAATAGGTGCCGGATACGATATAGTCGGCCTGCAGCGCCTCGGCCGCGAGCCCCGGGGAAAGGCCGCGTTGCCGCGCAACCGATGCAGAAAGCCTCGAGATGACGTTGAGATAGGGCGAGCCCGAGAGGGCCGAGATCAGCTCATCGGCAATGATATCGCCGAGAACATCCCGCGCCGGGCCGCCCTGGATCGGCATGAGGGGGATCACCGCAATGGTGGGGACCAGTTGCGTATCCTTGCGGGCCGGCATCACCGGCAGCCGCCGCTTGCCGAGGGGACGGAGTGCATAGGCCCGGATGGGTGCCTCCAGATGCTTGAGAAAACAGGTGCCGAGATCCTCGATCTCCGCATCGACGCCATCGACAAGGTCTGCGCGGAGGTCTTCAGGGACGACAATGGCGCTTGGCATCCCGAGGCCGGACAGGCGGGCTGCGAGATTGACAGCCTGGCCGTAGATATCCTGCCGGTCCGTCAGGAACTCACCGCGTGCCATGCCCACGCGGATGGCGATCGGCAGCGGGCCCGCGAGATCGGCATTGGCGCGCTCGACCATCGCCATGGCGTCGAAGAGCGATGCGATGGCCGCGCGCGGTTCGGAAAACTGGCCGATAATCCCGTCGCCCGTCGAGCGGATCACACGGCCGTTCCCGCGGGCGAAGAGATCCTCGATGGCCTGGCGCTGCTCGATCCATCGCGTGATGAAGAGCCCGCCATCCCGGGCGGTCAGCCGGACGGATTCCATCACGTCGATGAAGACGATCACGCCGCTCGACCACGCGAGTTCCCCCGTCGCGAATCGATGAAGCGCGGAACCCTCATCCGCCATCGACACCCCCTGCCAATCGGATCGGGGGGTGAAGCTAGGCAGTTTCCGTGGCGATGTCACGCGAGGCTGGCATGAAGGAGGCTCGGCTTTCGCAGGGGAAGCCCGGCGCTCGATCAGGCAGGGGGGCGTGCTTTCGATCATCCAGCTCTCGGTCGGATCAGGAGGCCGGATGCATCCTTGCATCTTCGCAGCCCTGATCTGTGGCAAAACCCACAGGTTCCCACGAATATGCCGGTTAGGGGCACCAAGCGTGTTCCGGAATGGTTGAACGGGGCATCAACAGAGGAATACCGGCAGGTTCTGGACAAAACATCGCGGATGGCGCCGGATTCCCCTCAAGGGAAGCCGACATGGTGAGTCGGCAGGCATGCAGCGCGCGGGGGGTTCCATGTCAGACAATGATCCGTTCCGGGGCGAGGAAACCATCTCGATCCCCTCGGGTGAGGATGTCCATGCTGCACCGCAGGGCTTCCTCGAAAGGCTGTCCAACAGTTTCGGCGCCATTCTGACAGGCTTGCTGTTGATCCCGCTGGCCTGCTGGGGCCTGTTCTGGAACGAGGGCCGGGCCGTGAAGACCGCCCGCGCGCTGGAGGAAGGGCAGGGGCTTGTCCAGTCGATCGGCACGCAGCGCCGTGACCCGGCTTTCGACGGCAAGCTGATCCATGTCACCGGCGAGGTCCGGTCTGTGGGCGGCGTGCAGGATGATCTCTTCGGCATCCGTTCGCGCGGGCTGAAGCTCTACCGCAAGGTCGAGATGCTGCAATGGGTTGAGAAGGAATCCGGCTCCGGCCAGGAGCGCAAGGTCACCTATTCCCAGGAATGGAGTGACCGTCCGATCGATTCCAGCCGGTTCCGCGTGCCGCAGGGCCATCAGAACCCACCGATGCGATGGTCCTCGGAATCTTTCTTCGCACGGGATGCGAAGATCGATACCTATCCCATTGGGAATGCGATACAACGGCTCTCCGGCGCCAGCGATTTTCGGCTGGATCCGGCAGCCGTCGAGACGGCGCGTCGCCGGACCGGCTCGCCCCTCGTCATGCGGGACGGAATGCTTTTCCTCGCCAATAACCAGAACGGCACACAAGTCGGCAGCCTGCGCGTCAGCTACCAGCTTCTTCCGGAGGGGACGGCGAGTTTCGTCGGTCGCCAAACGGTCGATGGCATCGAGCCCTACAGGGCCCGCAACGGCCGCGATTTCCTGCTGGCCGCCAACGGCACGCGCACCACCGACGAGATGTTCGAGACGGCCCAGCAGGACAATGTGATCCTGACCTGGATCCTCCGGGTTGTCGGCCTTGTGGTGATGTTCATCGGCTTCTCATCGCTCTTCGCGCCGGTCACCTTGCTCGCGAGCTATGTTCCGCTGCTCGGGAGCCTTGTCAGTGGCGCGGTTGGCCTCGTCGCGGCCGCAGCGACGGCCATTCTGGGGCCTGCCGTTATCGCCGTGGCCTGGTTCGCCTACCGCCCGCTGGTTTCGATCATCGTGCTGGCGATCGGCTTCGGCCTTGCCTTCGGGTTCCGGATCTTGCGCCAGCGCCGTCAGGCCGCGATGCCGAAAGGCGCCCCGGCCTGACGCCGGGGTTCAGCGGGCCCAACGCAGCGCCATCACGTCTAGATCGCGCGCCAGTTCCAGCAATTGCGCCTCGGCTTCGGCCGAGGGGCGCCGCAGTGGATGGCGGACATCGTCACAGGCGATGATCCCGCCGGCTTTCATCAGGATCTTGGCCGTGATCAGCCCGCATTGCCGGTTCTCGTGGTTGATCAGCGGCAGCCAGCGGGCATAGGCCGCCCGGGTGGCGGCCCGGTCGCCGCGCGCCCAGGGATCCATGATCTGGCGGATGCCATCGGGATAGCCGCCGCCCGTCATGGCGCCGGTGCACCCGGCATCGAGATCGGCCATCAGCGTGATCGCCTCCTCGCCGTCCCACGGGCCCTCGATGGCCGCGCCGCCAAGCGCGAGCAGGTCCCGCAGCTTGGTGGCGGCGCCGGCGGTCTCGATCTTGAAATAGGCGACCTGCTCGATCTCCTTGGCCAGCTTGGCCAGCAGGGCGGGGGGCAGCGGCGTGCCGGCCACGGGTGCGTCCTGGATCATGATCGGAATCGTGATCGCATCGGACACAGCCTTGAAGAACTCGGCGATCTGCGCGTCGCCCACGCGGAACGTGGCGCCATGATAGGGCGGCATGATCATCACCATGGCCGCACCCATCGCCTCGGCTGCGCGCGAGCGTTCGGCACAGACGCGCGAGGAGAAATGCGTCGTCGTCACGATCACCGGCACGCGGCCGGCCACATGCTCGAGACAAAGCCTGGTCAGCACTTCGCGCTCGGCATCGGACAGAACGAACTGCTCCGAGAAATTCGCGAGGATGCACAGCCCGTGCGAACCGGCATCGATCATGAAATCCAGGCAGCGCTTCTGGCCCTCGAGATCAAGGCCGCCAGCCGCGTCGAAGATCGTGGGAACAACCGGAAAAACCCCCTTGTAGGGACGCTGGAACCCGTGCGGAGCCTTGGCCTGGACCATTGCGGTGAACCTCTCTGAAAAACTGTATGCAGCATACTTGCGACCCGGGAACCATTAGCTATAGTGGCCCTGCCGTCAATCCGGGAGGCAGCGATTTCACACCAGCCAGCGGCAGGATCGGTCAACCAGAACGGGGCTGGACGCGCCGTGGTGGACGCACATCACCATGTCTGGGATCCTGGCCGGAACTACCATCCCTGGCTCTGTGACGAACCCCCGATCCGCTTCCGCTACGGTGATTACGCCGCGATCCGCCGACCCTACCTCCCGGATGATTTCCGCCGCGATGCCGCGCCCTATCAGCTTCTCGCCAGCGTCTATGTCGAGGCGGAATGGGATCCGCGTGATCCTGTCGGCGAGATGGCCTATATCGCCGACCTTCGGGCTGAGACGAGCCTGCCCAGCGTGGCCGTGGCGCAGGCCTGGCTCGACCGGGCCGATTGTGCGGCCGTGCTGGAAAGCCATGCCGCGCGGGATTTCGTCCGTTCGGTCCGCCACAAGCCGCGGGCCAATGCCTCGCCGGCTGACGGGGCTCCCGGCGGGATGACGGATCCACGCTGGCGCGAGGGGTTTGCCCGGTTGGCGCCGCTCGGGCTGCACTTCGACCTGCAGACGCCATGGTGGCATCTCGGCGAAGCGGCCCGGCTGGCGGCGGATTTTCCGGAAACCACCATCATCCTGAACCATACCGGCCTGCCGGCGGATCGCTCACCCGAGGGGCTGGCCGGCTGGCAGGCTGCGATGCGGGGCCTCGCGGCCTGTCCGAATGTCATGGTCAAGATCTCGGGGATCGGCGTCCCCGGCCAGCCCTGGACAGCCGAGGCCAATCGCGGGATCGTGCTGCGGACGATCGAGCTTTTCGGAACCGGGCGCTGCATGTTCGCCTCGAACTTTCCGGTCGATTCGCTCTGTGCCAGCTTCCCCACGATTTTCAACGGGTTCGAAGCCATCGTGGCCGGCTTCCCGCCGGAGGAACAAGAGGCGTTGTTCGTCGAAAACGCCCGACGCATCTATGCGATAGGAGAGGGACATGCCTGAAACGGGAACGGCAAAACCAAGGCTTGGCTATGTCGGGATCGGCCTCATGGGCCTGCCGATGGTCCGGCATCTGCTGCCGAAGGGCTATGCCATCACCGCCTATGATATCGCGCCGGCCCGCTGCGAATCCGCGCGCGAAGCCGGAGCCCGCATCGCGGCCACGCCCGCCGGTGTGGTGGAGGGCGCGGATCTGGTCATCCTCAACCTGCCGACGCTCGATGCGGTGGAGCAGGTGATGTTCGGCAGCGGCGGCGTTGCTGCCGCGATGAAGCCGGGCCAGATCCTCGTCGATTTCTCGACCATCCCCGTCGAGGCCTGCCGCCGCCTCGGCGCCCGCTTGCTGGCGGAACGCGGCTGCGGCTGGGTCGATACGCCGGTCTCGGGTGGCCCGCCGGCTTCCGGCACCGGCACGCTGACCGTCATGGCCGGCGGCCGCGAGGAAGATCTCGCCCGGATCGCGCCGCTCATGGCCGATGTTGCTGGCCGATACACGATCATGGGCGGCCCCGGCGCGGGAATGGTGGCCAAGATGATCAACCAGATGATCGTCGGCTGCACCCATGCTGTCCTGGCCGAAGCCCTGATGGTGGCCGAAGCGGCGGGGATCGACGCGAAGCGCATCCCCGAATGCCTGGCTGGCGGCCATGCCGACAGCAACCTGCTCCAGCGCAACTATCCGCGCATGGCCAACCGCGAATTCGCACCGCAGGGCTATGCCCGGCAGATGTTGAAGGATCTCGAGATGGTCAATGTCTTCACCGCCGGGCTGAAGACTGCCACGCCGATGACGGCGGATGCGCTCAATCTCTACCGGATGGCCGTTCATTTCGGCCATGCGGAACTCGATACGACCGCCTTGGTCAAGGTTTACGACCGCGAGGGCTGACACCCTTCGACAATCAGGGCCCCAAGGGCCGAAACTGGGAGGAAGAACGATGCTGAACTGGAAATGGTTGCTTGCGCCGGGTCTCGCGATCCTGCCGCTCATGACGGCGCCGGCCGATGCGCAGATCAAGCTTCGCTACGCGCATGTCGGCGTGGCGAATGCCCCGCAGACGCTCTATGCCGACGAGGTCGCCAAGCTCGTGAAGGAACGCACGCAAGGCCGCGTCGAGATTCAGGTTTTTGCGAATTCGCAGCTTGGCGGCGTGGCCGAGATGGTTGACGGGGTGAAATCCGGGGCCATCGCGATGGGCCATCATGACTTCGCCTCGCTCGGCCGCATCCTGCCGACGACGGCCGTGTTCAACACGCCCTTCGTCTACCGCGATGCCGAGCATTCGC
Source organism: Beijerinckiaceae bacterium (assembly GCA_027533425.1). Taxonomy (GTDB): domain Bacteria; phylum Pseudomonadota; class Alphaproteobacteria; order Rhizobiales; family Beijerinckiaceae; genus Rhabdaerophilum. The sequence continues at coordinate 388,349 of JAPZUD010000001.1, forward strand.
TCCGTGCCACGGATTCGCGCAGCTCGCCGGCCCTGCAGGCGATCAACAAGGAGCTGGTCGAGAAGGGCGGCATGCGGATCGTCGGTTCCTTCTTCCAGGGCACCCGCCACCTGACCTCGAAGGAAAAGGTGCTTTCTCCCGCTGACATGAAGGGCAAGAAGTATCGTGGCGTTCCGGTGAAGCTCTGGTCCTCGATGCTGACCGGCATGGGCGCCATCGCCACGCCGGTCGAAGTGTCCGAACTCGCCACCGCACTGGCGACCGGCCTCGTTGTCGGCCAGGAAAACCCGCTGCCGAACATCTTCAACCTCAAGCTGTTCGAAGTGCAGAAATTCGTCATGCTGACCGGCCATATGCAATCGGTCCTGTCGGTTTTCGTGAACGAGCGCGTCTGGCAGGGGATCCCCGCCGCCGATCGCAAGATCATCGAGGACACGATGGCCGAGGTCGGCCAGAAGACGCTGGCCTGGGACAACGAAAGCTTCGACCGTTACCGCAAGGAGCTTGAAGGCAAGGGCATGACCTTCATCGGCGAGAAGGACGGACTCGATCTCGCCGCCTTCCGCAAGGCTGTACTCGACCAGATCGCCAAGGATTTCCCGGACTGGACCAACTATATTTCCCAGATCCAGGCCGTGAAGTGACGTTGCCTTCCGGCGGGCCACCCGGCCCGCCGCCTCCAGCCTGCCGGAAACCGTCATGCGACTGCTTGTCCTCGCCCTCCGGGTCGTCTCCTGCCTGCTTCTGGCTGGCCTGATCCTGGCGCCTTTCACCCAGATCATCATGCGCGGGGTCTTCGACGTGCCGCTGGCCGGCGCCGAGGAAATCGCCCGCTACATGCTGATCTGCCTGACCTTCCTCGCTGCGGCTCTGGTCTCGCTCGACGGGGGGCAGATCCGGATGGAGGAATTCCAGGGCATGCTGCCGGAACGGCCGCGCTGGCTCCTGCAACTGGTGATCGAGATGTCCGGGATCGTGTTCTTCTCGGTGCTGTCGGCGGCTGCTTTCCTGACGATCAGCCGCAATTTCAGCAGCACGACCGCGACGCTGGAAATGCCTTTCGTCTTCTTCATGGGGCCGCTCGCCATCGGCGCGGCCTTCCTCGCTCTGGCCTGTGCCAGCCTGTTCTGGACCACCTTCTCGCGCGGCAGGCCCGACGAGAAGCACACCACCCTGACCTGAGGTCCCGATTATGGCCGGCTTTCTCGTTATCCTCGCCTTTGTCGGCCTGTTCGCGCTCGGCTTCCCCGTGGTGCTGGCCATTGGCATCCCGTGCCTGATCTATCTCGCCGCGAACGGCCTGCCGATCGACCTGCTGGCCCAGCGTACGCTCTATGCAATGGATTCCTTCCCGCTGGTTGCGGTGCCGGTCTTCCTCTTCGTCGGCAGCCTGATGAATTCGGCCGGCATCTCGAAATACATCTACAAATTCGCCGATACGCTGGTCGGCCGTCTGCCCGGCGGCCTCGCGCAGGTGAACATCTTTGGCTCGCTGGTCTTTGCCGGCATGTCCGGTTCGGCCTTGGCCGATATTGGCGGGATCGGCCGCATCGAGATCGATGCCATGAAAGAGAAGGGCTACAACCGGGCTTTTGCAGCGGCGGTGACCTCGTCCTCCGCCATTGTCGGCCCGATTTTCCCGCCCAGCATCCCGCTGATTATCTATGGCACCGTCACCGGCGTATCCGTCCTGCAGCTGCTGCTCGGCGGCATCCTGCCGGGCCTGCTCTGCGTCGCCGGCCTGATGCTGATGACGGCCTGGCTCGCCCGCAAGCGGAACTACCCGCGCGCGGATCGCTGGCCCACGATCGGCGAGATCCTGCGCGATTTCTGGCCAGCCCTGCCGGCGATCCTGGCCCCTGTACTCCTGATCGTCGGCATGCTCGCCGGCTTCTTCACGCCGACCGAAATCGCCTCCGTCACCGTGATCTACACGATCGCGATCAGCGCGCTCTTTTACCGCGAATTGACCTGGGCCGGCCTCTACTCCGCGGCTTTGGAGACGATCCGCTCGTCGGCCGCCATCCTGCTGATTGTCGCGGTCGCCGCGCTCTTTGGCTGGATCCTGTCGGTCGAGCGCGTACCGCAGATTCTCGCGGGCTGGATGCTGTCGATCTCGTCCGATCCGCTCGTCCTGCTGCTGCTGGTGAACATCCTGCTGTTGATCGTCGGCATGTTCCTCGATTCCACCACGGCGATCCTTGTCATCGCGCCGATCATTGCCAAGCCGCTGATGCTGGCCGGTGTCGACCCCGTCCATCTCGGCATGGTCGTTGTCTTCAACCTGATGGTCGGTCTGCTGACACCGCCCATGGGGCTGGCGCTCTACCTTGTCGCCGATATCGCGCAGGTCAGGATGCGCGATGTCCTGCGCGAGATGATGCCGTTCTATATCCCGCTGGGCTTGACGCTGCTCGTGATCACCTATGTGCCGTGGATCACCACCTTCATCCCGCGCCTCGCCTTCGGAAACTGAACGATGCCCCGCCCCGCGCCCTCGACTGCGCTCCGTCCGCTCCGCGTGATTGACCTGTCCCGCGTCCGTGCCGGCCCGACCTGCGTGCGCATTTTCGCCGATTTCGGCGCCGATGTGATCAAGGTCGAGCCGCCGCCGGGTCTTGACCCCAACGAGAATATGAGCGGGCCCCGGCATGGCTATGACATGCAGAACCTGCACCGGAACAAGCGGTCGTTGACCCTCAACCTGAAGAAACCGTCGGGGATGGCCGTCCTGCGGCGCCTGCTCGAAACAGCCGACCTGCTGGTCGAGAATTTCCGCCCCGATGTGAAGGGCAAGCTCGGCCTCGATTTCGAGACCTTGCATGCGCTGAACCCGCGCCTGATCCTTGTCTCGCTGTCCGGCTTCGGCCAGACCGGGCCCTATCGCAGCCGGTCCGGCTTCGACCAGATCGCGCAGGGCATGGGCGGGCTGATGTCCGTGACTGGCCTGCCGGGGCAGGGGCCGGTTCGCGCCGGCATCGCGGTGGCGGATTCCGCTGCTGGCCTCTATGCGGCGATCGGCGCGCTGGTGGCGCTGCAGGAGCGGGCAATCTCCGGCCTCGGTCAATGGGTTCAGACCTCGTTGCTCGAGGCGCAGATCGGCATGATGGATTTCCAGGCCGCGCGCTACCTCGTCGAGGGCCAGGTGCCGCCGCAATCGGGTAATGACCACCCATATTCGACGCCGATGGGCGTCTACAAGACCCGCAACGGATACATCAACATAGCGGTTGGCGCCGAGGGCCATTGGCGCTCTTTCTGCGCCGCGATCGGCGAGCCGGATTGGGCCGATGACCCGGATTACAATTCGCTCGAGAAGCGGTTTGTCCGGCGGCCGCAGCTGCGCGAGCGGCTGGAGGCCATCCTCGCCCGGGAGGATTCGGCCTATTGGCTTGGCCGGCTGGAAGAGGCGGCTGTCCCTGCCGGACCGATCTATGCGGTGGACGAGATGTTCGAGGATCCACAGGTCAGGCATCTCGGCATCGCGCAGCCGGTGACCCATCCGTCGCTTGGCGAGATCCGGCTTGTCGGAGAGCCGGTTACCCTCTCGCGGACTCCGGCCAGCCTCGCTACGCCGACGCCCGATGCGGGCGACCATAATGCGGAAATCCTTGCCGAACTGGGCTATTCCGGAGGCGAGATCGATTCGTTGCTGGCCGAACACGGGCCGGGGGAGCCCAGATCATGACCGAGGCCGCATCCGAGATCCTTTTCTCCCACGAGAACGGGATCGGCATCATCACCCTCAACCGGCCGCAGGCCCGCAATGCCCTGACCTTCGCCATGTACGAGGAGATTGCCCGGATCGCGGCCGATCCGCAGGCCATGGGCGCCACGCGTGCGCTGATCCTGACCGGCGCGGGGGACAAGGCCTTCGCCGCCGGCACCGATATCGCCCAGTTCCGCGATTTCCGCACGCCCGAAGACGCACTCGCCTACGAGGACCGGATCGAGCGCGTGCTCGATACGCTCGAGGCCTGCCCCGTGCCCACCATCGCCGCGATTGCCGGCGCGGTAACGGGCGGCGGCGCCGCGATCGCCGCCTGCTGTGACCTGCGCATCGCCACCGAATCCGCCCGTTTTGGCTTCCCCATCGCGCGGACCCTCGGCAATTGCCTTTCCATGCGGAACTATGCCCGGCTCAACGCCCTGCTTGGTCCCGCCCGCGTGAAGGACATGATCTTCACCGCGCGGCTGATCGAGGCGGAAGAGGGGCGGGCCATCGGCCTGTTCAGCGAGATCCTCCCCGACCATGCAGCCCTGACCGCACGGATGATGAGCCTTGCCGCGTTGATTGCCGGCCATGCGCCGCTGACCTTGCGCGCCACGAAGGAATCGCTCCGCCGGATCGGGCAGGGCGGGGATCTCGATGACAGCGAATGGATCCTGAACTGCTATCTCAGCGGCGACTTCAAGGAAGGCATGGAAGCCTTCCTTGCCAAGCGCCCGCCGGACTGGAAGGGCCGCTGAACGGTCTCAGATCGCGTCGCGGACGCGGTCGAGCGTCTTGTCGAGATGCCGGCCGAGCACTTCCGACAGCTTCTCGCCATCCCGCGCCAGCAGCGCGAGGTTCATTTCCTCGTGCTCGGCCACCGCGCCGGCCCAGCGTTCCGGCAATTCATTGCCGATGAAGCGCACCCGCTTGATCCGCGCCTGAAGCTGCTCATGCACCTGGGCGAGCGCGCTGTTGCCGCTGGCCCGGACAATCGCCGAGTGGATTTCCTGGTTGAGCTTGAAATAGGCCAGCCGGTTGCGGTCCGCATAGAGCCGCAGCATCTCCTTGTGCAGGTCGGCGATCTCCGCGATCTCGGCATCGCTGGCCTGGGCGCAGGTCAGCCGGGCCGCGAGCTGTTCCAGCGTCTTCAGTACGTCGAGAATGTCGCGGATGTCCTTTTCCGAGAAGCGCCGGACAATCGCCCCTTTGGCCGGGAGGATTTCCACCAGGCCCTCGCTGGCCAGCGTCTTGATCGCCTCGCGCAAGGGTGTCCGCGAGACGCCGAGCGAGGCGCCGACCGGCCCCTCGTTGATGCGCGTGCCGGGAGCCAGCTTGCCTTCGATGATCATGTCGCGGAGCTGGTTGAGCACCGCATCATGCAGGGTGACCCGCGTGATCCGCTGCACGCCATCCATGGCATCGTCGGAGACGGCCCAGGTCTTTTTTCCGGAATCGGCCACGTTTCCCCTCGCGTCGCGCGTCCCTGTCGCGCCTTCTTGTTGCCAGAAGCAGAATTACATTTCTAGAAGCCCGGCAAGCCCTCGATGGCATATATCCGCGACGGCGCCCCATCCGCACCCGGAATCTTCAGCGGTGCTGCCGAGAAGAAGACCCGCTTCTCCCGGATCGCGGCGGTCCCGACCAGATACTCGATCAGCGTGATGCCCTGCCGGAGGCAGATATCATGCGTCACATGCTGGTCGAAGGGCACGACACCACCATCCAGCAGCAGCCGGATCGGATAATCCTGCGGGAAATCGAAGGCCAGGGCCCGCGGCTTCCGGGCCGCCAGCCATTCGGCCGCCGCCCGGTTGAGCCAGGGAGCATCCAGCCAGAATTCCCGTGTCTGGTAGGACCGGTGCCTGTCCCATCCGGCAGACAGGAGCAGGATCTCCCCCTCGGGTCCGCCCGGATCGGCCTTTGCCAGCCGTTCCGGCCCGATTTCCTCCATCGGCTGCACGTCGCGCAGGTCCAGCACCCGCGCCGCGCCGACCACGATCTCGAGCGGCGTCTGCTCGATCGTGGGCGCATCGGCGAGGATATGGGCCTGTGCATCGACATGCGAGAAGCCGTGGCAGGGCCCGTGCAGGCGGGAGATCCGGAACTGGTCTCCCGCCTTGATATCGCCCTTGATCGGGATGTCGGTCTGCCACCGGAAATGTGGTCCGATGGGCATCGAGAGGTCGATGATCCGCATGGCCTTGGCTCAGGCCAGCTTCACGATGGCATCGAGCACATCCGAACCGAACTTGCCGACGAATTCCTTGCGGACATCCTCGGTCACGATCTTCGAGAAGGAATCGCGGTCCGGGTTCTCGACGGCCTGCATCCCCGCCTTCTTGAGAGCTTCGAGGCTCGAACCCTCCGCATCCTCGTTCATCTTGCGCTGGGCGGCGGCCATTTCGATGGCGGTTTCCGTCAGCACCTTCTGGAGGTCGGGCGCGAGGGCGTCGAACTTGCCCTTGTTCATGACCAGCGGCGCCGAGGTGAAGGCATGCCGAGTCAGCGAGAGATGCTTCTGCACCTCGAAGAACTTGGCGTTGAGGATCAAGGTCACCGGATTTTCCTGCCCGTCCACGGTCTTGGTCTCGAGGGCGGTGAACAGTTCGGTGAAGGGCATCGGCGTCGGAACGGCGCCGAGCAGCCTGAAAGCCTGCACATGCGCCGGGTTCGGCGTGGTGCGGATCTTCAGGCCCTTGATGTCATTCGCATTGGCAATGGGGCGGCGGCTGTTGGTGAGGTTGCGCCAGCCCACTTCCCAGGTCGCCAGCGCCTTGAGGTTCGACCCTTCGAGGTCCTTGCGCAGCCCGTCGCCGATCGCGCCGTCCAGCACCTTCGCCGCATGGGCGCGGCTGGAGAACAGGAAGGGCAGGTCGAGCACGTTGAGCTTCGGCGCCATGCCGGTGAAGAACGGGTTGCCCGTCAGTGTGATATCGAGCGTGCCACCGCGGACGGCACTGATCATCTGCGGGTCGGAACCGAGCGAGCCATTCGGGAAAACCTGGATTTCCAGCTTGCCACCGGACTTGGCCTTGACCTTCTCCGCGAATTGCAGCGCGGCAACCTGCCAGCTGTCGGAGGTCGGATGCGGATGGCCGAAGCGCATCACCGTGGCCTGGGCCGAAGCCGGCCGGCCGATGGCAAACAGGGCGATGCCGGCGCTGCCGGCCTTGAGAATGTGACGACGGTTCAGGGACATATCTTCCTCCTGGGATGGTTCTTAGCGACCGTAGAAAAAGGCAGCGGGCCCGGTCACAAGGATCGGGAACGCGATGAGCAGGGCCATGACGATGAGCTGGGCGATCAGGAAGGGCATCACGCCCCGGATCACCCGGTCCATCGAGATATTGCCGACCGCGCAGACGACATTGAGCACGGTGCCGATAGGCGGGGTCAGCAGGCCGATGGCGTTGTTCATGATGAAGAGAACGCCGAAATAGACCGGATCGATCCCCGATTGCTTGACCAGTGGCATGAGCACGGGCGTGAGGATCAGCACGGTGGGAATGAAGTCGAGCGCGGTGCCGACAATGAAGACCAGCAGCATCATCGCCGCCATGAGCAGCATCGGGTTGCCCGTCAGCGGGCCAAAGATCCGGCTGACCTCGCCGGGAATATCCGCGATCGTGATCAGCCAGGCCGAGACCATGGCTGCGCCGACAAGGAACATCACGGCAGCGGAGGTACGGATCGTCGCCAGCAGGGCAGGGCGGATATGCTCGATTTTCAGCTCTCGATAGACGAACATCCCGACAAGGAAGGCATAGACCGCCGCGACCACGGCTGCCTCGGTCGGGGTGAAGGCGCCGGCTTTCATGCCGCCCATGATCAGGACCGGCAGCGCGAGCGCCCAGATGCCGTCGAGAAAGGCCCGGCCGATCTCGCTCCAGCTGGCCCGTTCGGTCCGCGCGACCGGCTCGTCCCGGGCAACGATGGCCCAGGTGATCAGCAGCGCCATCGCCATGAGCAACCCCGGCACGATGCCCGCAAGGAAGAGCCGCGTGATCGAGACGCCCGCCGCCACGCCGAACACGACGAAGCCGATCGACGGCGGGATGACCGGCGCAATGATCCCGCCCGCGCTGATCAGGCCGCAGGCCCGGTCGATCCGGTAGCCGGCCTGCCGCATCATCGGGATGAGGATCGCTGCGAGCGCCGCGGTATCGGCTACTGCAGAGCCGGATATGCTCGCCATGATCACCGAGGCGAAGACCGCGACATAGCCGAGCCCGCCGCGCCGGTGGCCGAGGAAAGCCACGGCAAGGCCGATGATCCGGCGCGACAGGCCGCCGGCATTCATCAATTCACCCGCAAGGATGAAGAAGGGCACCGCCATCAGCGTGTAGTTATCCGCGCCGCCGACAAGGTTCTGCGCCACGATCTGGGCGTCGAAGGTGCCAAGCCAGAGCATCAGCGCGACCCCGCAGGCCAGCAGGGCGATGGCGATCGGCATGCCCGTCGCCATGGCGCCGATCAGCGAGCCGAGGAAGACCAGCACCGTCATGGCCGTTGCTCCGGCCCGCCCCGCGCGAAATCCTCGGATTCCGTGCCGACCACATATTCTTCCGGACGCATCCGGCCGGTCAACAGCCGGAACAGGGCCACGCCATTGAGCACGGCAATGCCAGCCCCGCCCACGAGTGCGGCGATATAGGTCATGGCCAGCGGGATCCCGGTGATCGGGGCGTAATTGTCGATATTGATCACCGCCTGTCGCCAGGAGCCGATCACGACAAGGCCGATACAGACAAGCGAGACCAGTTCGGCGAGGAAGCGGAAAGCCTTCTGCCCGCCCGGGCCGAGCGCGCCGACCAGTGAGGTCATGCCGAGATGGCCATGGTTGCGCGAGACGAGGAAGGCGCCGCCGAAGGTGAGCCAGACGAAGAGGACGCGCGCCAGTTCCTCGGACTGGATAATGCCGGAATCGAACCCATAGCGCATGACGACATTGCCGAAAACCAGCGCGATCATCGCGACCAGCGCGAGGATCAGCGCATTCTCGACCAGCCGGAAGAAGAGGCGCTCGAACACGGGGGCGTTTCCGTTCTTGTTGTATGCAGAATACAGAACGCGTGGTTTGCCTTGTCAAGCGCCGAGGAAGACCGCGTCCTGCTCGAGGCGGAGATCGAGCAGGGTCGAACTTGGCTCGATGGCAAGGTCCGCGAGCCGGATCGCCGTGCCGGTGGGCAGATCCCGCGCCAGAACCCGGTTCGCGACAAGATAATAGGGGGTCGTCTGGCCCGCCGAGAGCGGCAGGGCGGGGCGCATCTCGGCCGTGACACCGTCAATCGTGTGATGATGGCCGCGCGCTTCCAGCACTGTTCCGGCTGCGAGCGGCCGCGTGGTGACCGCAACGAGATCCTGCTTCGGCGCGTAATCCGCGCCATAGGGCGTTTCGCCGAAGGCCGCGAGATCGAACAGGCTGGTTGCCGCCTCCAGGCCGAGCAGGTGGCGCGGCAGATAGATCATCGCCGTCTCGCCGTCCCGGCTGACAACATGGCCTTTCTCGGCAAGGACCTGCCAGGCCGTCCGGTCCTGGCAGCGGATGGTGACGAAGACCCCGCCGGCAAAGCTGGCCTCGTCAGCCAGCCGGATATGGTGGAAAACATCGAGCCGCCGGCCGCCGCCCAGCAGCCCGCCGCCCGTTTGGGGCCGGAACAGCTCGGCAATCTCCGGGATCCGGGCCACCGGGCAATGAAAGCCGGCACGGTCGGCTCCGAGGCCGGTTGCATTGGCGACGAGCGTCATCTCGCAGAGATCCGGCACGGCCCGCAGCGGGAAATGGCCTCCGAGAAGCCGGGCCCGGGTGGCTGCCCGTTCGGACGCGGCTTGCGCCGGATCGTTCCAACCCGCGCCGATCCCCTCGATCCGTGCCGGAACACCGTTGCAGGTCACGCCATCATGGGCAGGGTCGACCACGAAATCATACTCGCTGGATTTGCCGGCACATAGGATCTCGAAGCCCAAGGTTTCCGCCCAGGTGACGAGGTCGATCAGCAGGCTCGGCTGGTCTCCGTCTACCGGGGCCAGCCGCACGCCCTTCTGCCGTGCCTTGCGGGCGAGCATGGGGCCGGCCACCGAATCGGCCTCCTTGCTGACCAGCAGAACATGGCGCTGCGCTTCGATGGCGGCGAGGCTGTGCCGCGCGGCGGCTTCCGGGTGTCCTGTCGCCTCGACAAGGATGTCGAAGGGCAGGTCGAGCACGGTGTCGAGGCTGCCCGCCGCGACAAGCTTGCCCGCCCGGTACGCTGTTCCGGCCTCCTGCGCTGTGGAACATGAAACAATGTCCTGCGGATCATGGCCCGCCGCCACAAAGGCCCGGCCTGCTGTCTCCGCGGTCAGGTCGACCGCAATCCGCGGCAAAAGCCGGGGAATATGCCGTGCCTGCGCGATCAGGCTCTGTCCGAACTGCCCGCTTCCGATCACGCAGAGGCTGACAGGGCGGGCGAGGGCGGCATAGCGGTGATGGTAGTTCATGGCAGCAGATCCCGGTCGATAAGGTCAGGATGAATGTTGCATGCTGCATACAGTTATGACAAGTTGTCACAAGGTGGGCCACCCAAGGGCCTGCATCAACAGAAGAGGAAAAGGAGGAAGAAATGGCACGCAGATTCGGAATGGCCCTGGGTTTCCTGGCCGCCGGCATGGCCGGTGCTGCCGCGCAGGGCTGGCAGCCGAGCAAGCCGATCGAGTTTGTCGTCACGTCCAGCCCGGGCGGCGGCACCGACAATTTCACCCGGATGATCCAGTCGATCATCATGAAGTACAAGCTGATCGAGCAGCCGATCGTTGTCAGCAACAAGGGCGGCGGCTCGGGTGCGGAAGGCTATCTCGTTTCGAAGACAGCCGCCGGCGACCCCTACAAGGTCATTTTCGGCACCAACAACGCCTATCTGCTGCCCTATGTCGCCAAGCTCGGCTACAAATTCTCCGACCTGACACCGGTGGCAGCTCTGGCGCTTGACGAATTCCTGCTCTGGGTCAAGGCGGATGCACCCTACAAGACCGCGAAAGAGTATATCGAGGCGGTCAAGGCCAAGCCCGAGACCTACAAGATGGGCGGCAGCCAGTCGAAGGATACCGACCAGACGCTGACCAGCATCCTGTCCACGGTGACAGGCGCGAAGTTCATCTATGTCCCGTTCCAGGGCGGCGGCGCGGTGGGCACCCAACTGGCCGGCGGGCATGTGAATTCCCATACCAACAATCCGAACGAGAGCATTGGCCAGTGGAAAGCCGGGCAGGTCCGTCCGCTCTGTGTGTTCTCGCCGGCCCGTCTGCCGGCCGGTCCGAAGGTCACCGAAACGCAGGGTTGGGCTGATATTCCGACCTGCAAGGAAGCGGGGATTCCCGTCGAGCGGTTCCAGATGCCGCGCACGGTCTGGCTGCCGGCCGGCACCCCGCCCGGAGCTGTCCAGTTCTATGAGGGCGTCCTGAAGAAGGTTTCGGAAACGCCGGAATGGCAGGAATACATCACCCGGACGGTCCAGACCGGGCAGTTCCTGTCGGGTGACAGCCTGAAGGCCTTCGTGGCCAATGACGACAAGCTCTCGCGCGAGGTGTTCGAGCGCGAAGGCTGGATCGTGAAGTAAGGGCGGCGGGCCATGGTCGCGCGCTGGCAGGCGGAACTGGGGATGGCGGCCTTTCTGGCCGTCATCGGCGTCATTACCATTACCGGCGCGCTGGAATACGGCGTCGGCTGGTCGCCATCGGGGCCTGAGCCCGGCGCGTTCCCCTTCTACATGGGGATCATCGTCCTGGTGGCGAGCCTCGCCAATGGCCTGCGGGCCGCCCTGCCTCTGCTGCGGCCCGGCCTCTGGGCCGAACGCCCTTTCCTGAAGCCGGAGCAGTTGCGGCTCGTCCTCGGATTTACCCTGCCGATCTTCGGGCTGGTTGTGGCCAGCCTGATGCTCGGCCTCTATGTCGGGATGGCGCTCTACCTGTTCGGTACGCTGGTGTTCCAGAACCGGTATCCCGTGCTGAAAGCGAGCCTGATTGCAGGTGCCGCGCCGGTTTTCGCCTATTTCCTCATCGAACGGACCTTCAGGGTCGCGATGCTGAAAGGCCCGCTCGAAGCCTGGCTGGGTCTGTGAGGCCGCCATGGATGGATTTTCCGGCCTTCTGCACGGTTTCGGCGTCGCGCTGACCTGGTACCACGTCACGCTGATGGTGGTTGGCGTCCTGCTGGGCATCCTTGTCGGCGTGCTGCCGGGGCTGGGTGCCCCGAACGGCGTCTCGCTCCTGCTGCCGCTGACCTTCACAATGGATCCGGTCTCGGCGATCATCCTGCTGACCAGCATGTACTGGGGCGCGCTGTTCGGCGGCTCCACCACGTCCATCCTCTTCAACATCCCCGGCGAACCCTCCTCGGTCGCAACGACCTTCGACGGCTATCCTATGGCGCAGAACGGTCGGGCCACCGAAGCGCTCAGCTTTGCCTTCCTCTCGGCCGGTTTCGGTGCGATTGTCGGCGTGCTGCTGATCACCGCGCTTTCGGGCTGGGTGACGCAATTCGCCCTGAAATTTTCCTCGCCGGAATTCTTCGGCGTCTATTTCCTTGCCTTTGCCAGCTTTGTCGGCCTGTCCGGCGCGCCGCCGCTCAAGGCTGCGGTCTCGATCGCGCTGGGTTTCTCGCTGGCCGCGGTCGGGATGGATTCCGTGTCCGGCAGCCTGCGTCTGACCTTCGGCTTCGATGTGCTGCTAGCCGGGATCAGCTTTCTCGTCGCCGTGATCGGCCTGTTCGGCATCGGCGAGCTGATCCTCACCATCGAGGACGGCCTGAAACTGGATGGCATCCGCGCCAAAATCACCCCGCGTGACGTGCTGCGGACAGCGGCGCAGATGCCGAAACACTGGGCCACGCTCCTGCGTTCGTCCATCGTCGGCTGCTGGATGGGCATCACCCCCGGCGGCCCCACCGCCGCGTCCTTTATGTCCTATGGTCTCGCCAAACGCTTTTCGGCCTATCGCGCCAATTTCGGCAAGGGCGAACCGGATGGCGTGATCGCGCCGGAAACGGCCGATCACTCCGCCGGAACCTCGGCCATGCTGCCGATGATGGCGCTTGGCCTGCCAGGCTCCGCCACGGCTGCGGTGATGCTCGGCGGCCTGATGATCTGGGGTCTCAATCCCGGCCCGATGCTGTTCGTCGAGCGACCCGATTTCGTCTGGGGGCTGATCGCCTCGATGTATCTCGGCAATGTCGTCGCCGTGGTGCTTGTCCTTGCCACTGTGCCGCTCTTTGCCTCGATCCTGCGCATTCCCTTTGCCATTATCGGCCCACTCATCGTCGTCGTCTGCTTCATCGGTGCCTACACGATTGCCGGCCGCCCCTTCGATCTGTGGCTGGCCCTCGCCTTCGGTGCACTGGGTTACGCGTTCAAGAAGCTGGACTACCCGATTGCACCGCTGATCCTCGCCATGGTGATCGGCGACAAGGCGGAGGATGCCTTCCGCCAGTCGATGATCATGTCAAAGGGCTCGCTGACGATCTTCTGGTCCAACCCGCTGGTGACCAGCCTGATGCTGCTCGGCCTTGTCCTGCTCTTCTGGCCCCTGATCGGCGCAATGATCCAGCGGCTCCGGTCGGCCCGCGCCTGACGGTGCAGCCATCCCGCAGATAGTCCCGCAGATAGTAACGAAAACGCCGCCCCGGAGGGCGGCGCGTCTTCGTCGGGGAGAGAAAAGCGCGGAGGGCCGCTCAGGCCGCCTTGCGGCGGGCGGCAGCCATCCGCGTGGCAATGCTCATGGCATTGCGCATGGCATCGGGATTGGCGATGCCTTTGCCGGCAATGTCATAGGCGGAGCCATGGGCTGCCGTGGCGATGGGGAAGGGATAGCCGCCAAGGACAGTAACGCCCTGGTCGAAGCCGATCAGCTTCATCGCGATCTGGCCCTGGTCGTGATACATCGTCAGCACGGCATCGAACTCGCCCTTGCGGGCCCGGACGAACACCGTATCCGAGGGGAAGGGGCCCGCGCAGGCGATGCCCTCGCGCTGACCGGCCGCCACCACCGGCTCCAGAACATCAATATCCTCGCGGCCGAAATTGCCGCCATCACCGGCATGGGGGTTGAGCCCGGCCACGGCGATGCGGGGCTTTGACCAACCGGCGGCACGCATCGCCTGGTCGGTCAATCGGAGCGCGCGCGTCACGTTCTCCGTGGTAATCAGTTCGGCAACGCCGGATATCGGCACATGCGAGGTGACGCGGGCATTCCAGAGGTCCGGCAGGATGTTGAATTCGCTCGCCGTACCCTTGAAGTCGAGGAATTCGTTCATGAAGACGACCTCGTCTTCATAGGCCGGGTAGGAGAGCCGCATCGACGCCTTGTTGAAGGGCGAGAATGTCACACCATCCACCTGGCCGTCCTTCGCGAGGGCGAGGCCCTTGCGGAAATTGGCCATGGCTGCATCGCCGGCCGGCTTTTGCAACTCACCGATACGGATTGTCGCCGGGTCGAGATGGGCCATGTCAATCAGAACAGGTCCATTGCCGGCAGGGAGGGGATCGCCGTCGCGGATGGTCGGCAACGAGACGGAAACCCCCGCGGCCCGTGCACCGGCCGCGAGCACCCGCGCATCGCCGATGGCGATGATCCGCGCGGCGGCATGCATCTCGGCATCGGCAAGGATGCGGGCGGAAAGTTCGGGCGCAATGCCCGCCGGGCAGCCGATCACATGGGCAAGGACAGGCCGGCTGGCATCCATCGTCAAAACTCCTTCCGAGGGGCAGGGCGCAGAAGCGCCATTTCACGCCTTACCCTAGAAATGTCCCGGGGATTGGTCAAGTATGCTGTATACAGCGTGCGCGTTCATTTGTGCAAAGTCGCGGACGCGGGCCTGCAGCCACATTTGGCTCGGCAATCACTTCCTGTATCGTTTTGGCGGAGAGGAACGATTCCCCGGAGGAGGTGGTCATGGCCAGAGTGACGCGGCGCGCCATGATCGCGGGAGCCGGTGCGCTTGCGCTGGCGGGCGCGACACGGCCTTCGCGGGCGCAGACGCGGCTGATCATGAATGATGCCAGCCGGTTGAACCCGACGCCGGTGGCGCGGCATTGGCATGTCCGCAGCGGCGAGGCGGATCTGGTTGCCGCCCTCCGCCGCGAGCTCAAGGCAGCCGAAGGCGAGGGGCGTCCCGTCTGCGTTGGCGCTGCCCGGCATTCCATGGGCGGCCAGGCGTTGGTCCGCGATGGCGTGGCCATGACGCTCGACATCAACCAGACCGAACTGGACCGCGCCGGCAAGCAGTTCCGCGTGGCAGGCGGCACCCGCTGGCACGAGGTGATCGCAACCCTCGATCCCCACGGTTTCTCGCCGGCAGTCATGCAATCGAACAGCGATTTCGGGATTGCCGCGACGTTCAGCGTCAATGCGCATGGCTGGCCGACGCCCTTTGGCCCGTTCGGGGCGACCGTGCGCGCCTTCCGGATCATGCTGGCCGATGGCACGATCCTCCGCTGCTCGCGCGAAGAGAATGCGGAATTGTTCGGCCTCGCCATGGGCGGTTACGGGGCGTTCGGGATCATCCTCGATCTCGATGTCGAGATGGTCGAGAACATGCTCCTCCGCCCGAAATTCGAGGCCATGCCGGCGGGAGATTTCGCGCCGCGCTTCATTGCCGCCGCGAATGACCCCGCCGTTCCGATGATCTATGGCCGCCTCAATGTCGAGCGTGGCAGTTTCTTCGAGGAAGCGCTGCTTGTCACCTACCGGCGCGAACCCGTTCCCGCTACGGGCCTGCCGCCGGTCACGCGGGAAAGCGCCTTGAGCGGCTTCTCGCGCCGCGTCTATCGCGCGCAGGTGGAGCGGGAATGGGGCAAGAGCCTGCGCTGGTTCATGGAAAAGACGGCCGGGCCGTCGCTCTCTTCCGGCATTGCCACCCGCAACAGCCTCATGAACGAGCCTGTACTCAATCTCGCCAACCGGGATTACCGCCGCACCGACATCCTGCACGAATATTTCGTGGCGCCCGACCAGTTCAAGGCGTTCCTCGAGGGCTGCCGGCGCATCATCCCGCGCGCCGCTGCCGAGTTTCTCAATGTCACTCTGCGCCATGTGAAACGCGATGGGACCAGCCTGCTTTCCTATGCCACGACGGATCGGATCGCCGCTGTCATGTCCTTCTCGCAGAAGAACAATCCCAATGGCGAGACGGATATGATCGCCGTAACCGAGGCGATGATCGACATGGTCGGAAACATCGGTGGCAGCTATTATCTGCCCTATCGCCTGCATGCCCGCCCCGACCAGTTTCTCTCGATCTATCCCGGTGCCCGCCTTTTTGCCGCACGCAAGCGCCAGTTCGATCCGAAGCTGCTCTACCGCAACGCCTTCTGGGATGCCTATCTTGATCGTCTGTGAGGAGCGCCGATGACACCCCGCCATATCTGCCTCGGCTATGCCCTTGCTTTGCTCGTCGCCGGATCTCTCAACTACATTCCCGGGCTGACCGACGCCCAGGGACGCGCTTTTGGTATCTTCGCCCTCGATATCTACGACGACATGCTCCACTGGGCCTCCGCGCTCTGGGCCACCGTCGCCGCCTTCCTGTCGCGGCAGGCCGGCCTCGCCTTCCTGAAGGGCTTCGGCAGCCTCTATCTCGCGGATGGCGCGCTCGGGCTGATGACCGGCTCCGGCTTCCTCGATCTCGGCATCCTGATCCATGGCGTGCAAGCCATGCCGTTCGGCTTCAAGATTCTCGCCAACCTGCCGCATCTGGCTTTGGGCGGTTTTGCCGTCCTTGCCGGTTTCGTGCTGTTCCGGCGCGAGACGGCCTGAGCCATGCGGCGCCTGTTCCGCCTGCTGCGGATGGTGGGCATCGCGTTTGCCGTCCTGGTTGCGGCCGCCGCAGTGCCGGTTCTCTATGTCGAGACTCAATGTTTCGGGCCGCCGGAACCGGCTGTCGCCGCGCGGGAGCCCATCCTGCCGCCGGAGCATCGCCGCGCCCTGGTCGACACCTTCCTGACCTATCCGGAATGGTCGATCGTCCATGCCTATGAGGATCTGGCTGTCGTTTCCCGCCGCGACGGGGAGGGAGCCTTCGCCTATCGCGCGGCCATTGCCGGCTATTGGGGCAATCTTTGCGCCCTGGCCCGGACGGCCTCGGCGCGGGGCGAGGTCTCCGGCGAGATCAAGGCCATGCTCTACATTATCGGCGTCAGCGTTTCGGCGGAACTCGGGCTGAAAGGCCTCTACGAAACAACGCTCGGCGCGCTGTTCCGGCCTTCCGCCCCGCCTTTCCCGGCGGAAGACCAGCTCGCCTGGGAGATGGGCGATGCCTATGCCGCCTTCCTCCAGCAGACGCCATGGTATGCCTTCCCCTTCGGCGAGTATCTCGGCAAGCTCTGGGCCTTGCCCTTCGGCAGCGTTGCACCGGCCCGCGCGCTCGAGCGGCGACTTGCCCTCTCGCTCGAATGGGGCGGCAAGGCGGTTTATGCAAAGGCCATGGCCGCTGCGGCTGGCCTCGCCCCGGCCAGCCTGACCATCCGCAGCGTCCTCTCCGGAATCGAGCCGATGCCGGAAGCCACGATCATCGACAAACGGCCCGATGGCAGCGTCATCGTCGAAACGCCGCGCTATCGCGCGTTCACCGCCTTCCTTTTGCACCAGATGGGCAAAGGGCATCGCGTGCTCGAAATAGCCGGACAGACCGAGATCCTTGTCACCGTGCTGGTGCCTCCGTCGTGGCAGGCGCCGCCGGGCCTGCCGCCCGCGCTGGTTGCCGTGCCCGTCCAGGCCCGGCCCGGCTGGCAGCGTCTCGGCTATTTCGTGCGACTCGATGCTCTGCCGGCGCTGAATGCCGCGCTGGCGAGGGCCGGCGGTCAGTTCGAGCATGCCTATGACTATTGAGCGGAAGCCTTCCGGCTGGCTGACCGGAGCTGCTCTGGCGCTGGCCGGCTGGTGGAGCCTGCTCCTGGTCTGGCCGCTTCTCGATGGCCGCGCGCGTACCGTGACCGTCATGGCCCTGTCAGAAGGGCATCTTCTCCGGGCCATTGCCGGGTCGGACGTGGCTCTGCTCGAGGGAAGCGGCCGGGTGATGGTGCTGGCCGGCCGCAGCCCCGGCTTTGTGCGCCAGCTCTATGCCGCAGGCGGCATCCTTGTTTTGGCGACGGACGGGCGGGGCTGCATCGGGACCCGGAATTCCGGCAGCGCCCGCTGAAGATTGCCTTCTCCCGAACCGCTGCCTTGCCGGCTTGATGAACAAACAGGTTCAGGGTCCGCAGTCCCTTCGGCGGCTCCTTGCTGACGAGGCTGCCTGAAGTTTGCGCATATTGCCGTCGGGGAGAGCATCTGAACTCTCCTCCCTGATGCGCAATCAGGCAGAAAAAAGGGGGCGGGAGCCGGGAATTTTGCTTCTGGAGCGGCAATTCGCCCTGCGGCGGCATGGCCTCTTGCCTCCAGGATGCAGGGAGAGGGCTTGGTCCAGCCCTTGCTTGTTGCGCTGCGAAATCTTTCGCGGTTTCGCGGCGGTTCAGGGAACTTATTCATCTGGCATACAGCCAGCTATCGGCATAACCCGCTCGACATCGAAGAGATTCCGCAAACCGTCGAACCAGCGCACCACGCGCCGCAGAGAAGGTTTGCGCCAGCAACCCTAACTTTGGTCGAAGTCCTGCCGTGAGTGCTCCCTCTTTCGTCCGGTTCCTGACCCGCCTGCCGGTTCTCGCCGCGCTCCTCGTCACCCTGCTGCATGCCGGCCTCTGGGCCTGGTATCAGGAAGTGCGGCAGGCGCCCGATCTTGTCGGCCGCCTCGCCAGCATGTCCTATACCGCGTTCGAGGGCCAGAAGCGCGAGCGCGGCGACGGCTACGTGCCGACCGCAGACCAGATCCGCAACGATTTCCGCGCCATCGCGCCCTACACGAAGGCGGTGCGTACCTACACGACCACCGAGGGGACCGATCTCGTCCCGGGCGTCGCGGCCGAGTTCGGCATGCGCGCCACGATCGGCGCCTGGTTGGACAATGACCCGGAGCGCAACACGCGCGAACTCGAAAAGGCGATCGAGCTCGCCAACAAACATTGGAACGTCAACGGGATCTATGTCGGCAACGAATTGAACGTCCGCGGCGATGTGCCGATCCTGCGTGGCGAACAGCTGACCGACGAGGAAAAGCGCGCTATCGCCACCAAGGAAAAGGACGCGCTGGAACGCGCGACTGTCAACCGGCTGATCACGCTGATGCGGCGCGTCCGGACCGAGACAGGCGGTCGGGTTCCGGTCTCCACGGGTGAAATCTACACGGTCTGGCTGAAGTATCCGGAACTGGTCGAGGCCGCGGACTTCATCGCCATCCACGTCCTGCCATACTGGGAAGGCACGCCGGCCAACCAGGCTGTCGACAGCACCTTCGAGATCCTTTCGAAGGTCCAGGCCGCCTACCCGAACAAGAAGGTGAAGATCTCGGAATTCGGCTGGCCAAGCGCGGGCTATAACCGCCATGGCGCTGCCCCGGGCCGGCTCGAACAGGCCGTGATCCTCCGCGATTTCGCGGCGCGGGCGAACTGGCTGGGCGTGGATTACAACATCATCGAAGCCTATGACCAGCCGTGGAAGACCTTCGAAGGCGGCGTCGGCCCGTACTGGGGTGCCTTCTCCACCGATCGCAACACGAAGTTCCCCTGGACCGGCCCGATCCATGATCGCGGCTATACCGAAAAGGCGACCGTTGCTGTCATTGCCGGCCTCCTGCTCAGCCTGCTGATCCTCTTCCTGCAGGGGCGCGGCCCGCTTCGCGTCACCACCCGCCAGGCGCTCGTGCTTACGCTCGCGGCCAACGCGGTCGGCGCCTGGGCGGCTTTCGCCTGGGGCCATTGGGTCCTGCATTACTTTGTCCCCGGTGCCGCCTTCGCGTTCCTGCTTGGCATGGTCCTGCTGGTGCCGCTGGTCATCGTGGCGCTGAACCATGTTGCGGAGATCGCGCAGTTCCTGTTTGGTCGCCAGCCGAGCCGCCTGCTCGCCGCCGGTCGCCTGGCCCAGGCTGCACCGCTGCCGAAGGTCTCCATCCATATCCCGGCCTGCCGTGAGCCGGCCGAGATGCTCAAGGAGACGCTCGATTCCGTTGCCCGGCTCGACTACCCGGATTTCGAATGCATCGTGCTGATCAACAACACGCCGGACGAGGCCATGGTCACGCCGGTGGAGGAGCATTGCCGCCTGCTTGGCCCGCGCTTCAAGTTTGTCAATGCCGGCCGCGTTGACGGCTTCAAGGCCAAGGCGTTGCAGATCGCGCTCGACCATACCGACCCGGCCGCCGAGATCATCGGCGTCATCGATGCAGACTATATCGTGGAGGCGAACTGGCTGCGTGATCTCGTCCCCGCCTTTGCCGATGCCCGCGTCGGCCTCGTCCAGGCGCCGCAGGATCATCGCGATGGCCGCCGCTCGCCGCTCCATCAGGCGATGAACGCCGAATATGCCGGCTTCTTCGATATCGGCATGGTGCTGCGCAACGAGGAAAACGCCATCATCACCCATGGCACGATGTGCCTTGTCCGTCGGGCCGCGCTGGAAAGTGCCGGCGGCTGGTCGGAGGACACGATCTGCGAGGATACCGATCTCGGCCTCTCGATCCTCGAGAAGGGCTGGCTGCAGCATTACACCAACCGCCGCTATGGCCGCGGTCTGCTGCCGAACACCTTCCGCGACTACAAGAAGCAGCGTCATCGCTGGGCGTCGGGCGGCATGCAGATCGTCTTCAAGCATGCCCGCGCCTTCCTGCCGGGCCGCAGCAAACTGTCGCTCCCGCAGCGCCGCAGCTTCGCGGCAGGCTGGCTCTCCTGGCTGGCCAATGAGAGCCTCGGCGTGCTGATCGCGATCCTCAACATCGTCTGGACGCCGGTTGTGGCCTTCCTCAGCATTGCCGTGCCGGACAAGATCCTCACCCTGCCGATCCTGTTCATGCTCGGCCTGTCACTCGTGCATTTCGGCCTGCTCTACAAACGATGCGTCGACATGTCGGCCAAGGAAATGGCTCTGGCGCTGATGGCCCATATGTCCCTGCAATGGACGATGGCCCGCGCGGTCGGGAAGTCGCTCTTCGCGGACAAGCTGGTCTTCATCCGCACCGACAAGGGCGGCAAGGCGCAGAAGAGCGATGTGTTTGCCGCCCGCGGCGAGGCCATCATGGCTGGCCTTCTGCTGGCCTCGGCGGCGATCGTCGTCATGACCAACTATACCGAAGTCCGCGAGCTCTATCTCTTCGCGGCGGTGATGGTGGTCCAGGCGATCCCGTTCCTCTTCGCCGTCCTGCTCGCCCTGATCGAGCGCCTGCCGGAATCCGCCAAGGCCCGCATCGTCGAGTTTGACCTGCCGAGCCTCGAGGGGCTGCGCACGCGCGTCGCCACTGGCTGGGGCAAGCCCGCCACGGGCAATTCCATGGCGGGGGTAACGGCGGGCACGGTCCCCTTTGCGGCCAATGATCAGGAACCGCAGCGGAAGAGCGGCTGATCATGGCGAAAGCAGACCCGCGACATGCGCTGGCCATTCTGGCCGGGGCCGGCCTTGCGGTCGGCCTCGGCTGGTGCCTGCGGCACCTTTTCCTCGACAATGATACCGTGCGGACCCTGTGTGACGCCGATGCCAATGCCTGGTTCTGCAGGCTGCGCGCGCAGCTTTCGCTGATCCTCCGTCATCCGGCAGGCGGCTGGGTGCTGCTGGTCCTTGCGCTGCTGACGCTCTGGCGGCCGACGCGGCTCCGCATGGCTGCAGCACTTGTCCTGTGCAGCGCCGGCCTCGTTCTGTACCAGGCAGATCTGGCTTCCGGCGCGGCGGCCTTGTTACTGCTCCATCTGGCGCTGCTGGGCCCCTCGCGCGAACGCAAGGGCCACGCCGGCTAGGCTGGCCACGAACCACAGGGCCTGCCAGTTCTGCAGGCCTTCGACGATCAGGATCCAGATCGCGGTGAAGACGAGCCCGAGGGCCAGCGCCATCCCGCCGGCCAGATCAGACCGCTTCCGGTCCCGCCAGACAAGAATGAACAACGGCAGCGCGCCCATCATCAATGTCGGCGCGGGAAAGTCCCGGTAGCGCGCATCCAGCGCCAGCCCCAGTGCGCTCTGCAGCGCAAAGAAGCCGAGCGCGAGGAAGAGCAGGTCGAGCGGTCGAGCCGCTTCGCCCGCTTGGCCGGTCAGACGGGCCACTGCGCGCGCGAGGCGCGGAGCGCCCTCGTTTCCTGCCACAGCCAAGACGCCAACGACCACGATGGCGAGTATCGCCGCCAGTCGGACCCCCGCGAAGAGCCAGTCCTTCCAGGTGATGCTTTCCAGAACCAGCTTCTCGACACTGAGGCCGGCGAGCGCACCGCCGACGAGAGCCACGGCGGCCACCTGGATCCAGAGCCGCGATGCCTCCGATTCCGGTTGCTGGCGGATGCGCGTTGCGGCGAGGCCGAAGAGCAGGGCCGCGAAAGTCAGGCCACCACCGAGCTGCCAGCGCCAGAACGGATGATCGGAAACGGGCGAGCCCGGGAAGAATTTCGGCTGGTCGGCCCCGGCCTCGAACAGGCCCCAATAGCCGCCCACCGTGCCTTCCGAACGGCGCTTCCACGGCTGGTCGATCACCTCGATCCAGTTGAACTTGTAGTTCCCCTTGCGTGCGATTTCCGTCATGTCGGCGAGCAGCTTCGCCTGGTTGGACAGCGAGGGCAGGGCGCCTTCGCGCATGCGGCCGGCGCTTGGCCAGCCGACCTCGCCGATCAGGATCTCCTTGCCCGGGAAAGACTCGCGAACCTCCCTCAGTGTGTGGTCAATATGCGCTGCGGCCTTGTCGATGCCGATCGGGATATCCTCCCAATAAGGCAGGGTATGGATCGTGATGAAGTCAACGAGATTGGCCAGTTCACGGTTCTTCAGCCAGAATTCCCAGACATCGGCATAGGTCACCGGCACCTGCGAACGGCTCTTGACCTCGCGGATATAGGCAGCGAGTTCGGCAGGCGAGCGGTCACGGCGCAGCAGAACCTCGTTGCCGACAATAATCGCCCGCACGACATCGGGATAGCGCGCGGCCAGCGCGATCGCCGCCTCGACCTGCACGCTGTTGCGCATGATGTCATCGCCGATCCAGATGCCGAGATAAACCTTCATGTTCAGTTTGCGGGCAATGCCCGGCACATGCTGGCTGCCGAAATCGGTGGCATAGGTCCGCACGCAATCGGTCAGCGCGCGCACCCGTTTCATATCCTCCTCGACCTGTTCCGCCTCGATCCGCGTTGAAAGGTCGAACGGGCTCTGATGCGAGCGGAACGGCGCGAAAGACACGCAATAGATCGGCTCGCGCACGGTAGAGGCGGAAACGACGACCGGCTTGCCCATCCAGGCCCAGAACCCGGCTATCAGGGCGGAAACAGCGAGAAAGAGAGCGAGGGCGAGGCGCATCGGATCCCTACATGTCCTGAATGGGCTGCACGGCTGGGCACGGTTCGGCATAAGGCAAGGGCGGGACATCCCCGGGCCATCCACCTTGTGTTTCGATTAGGCAGGGATTGGCCGGCTGGCAACACCGGGCGTGATCGATCATGGGAAAGCCTGCGGATTTTTTACCGTGCAGACTAACATGTCAGTCTTGACAACCTTGGCAGGTCAGCGGACTCTGCCCGCTAGTGAGGGATTCATGGCATCGACATCAATCAAGGGCCGTATCGGCCTGAACTGCGCGCTTTCCACCCCGTTCCGGCCCGACGGCCAGGTCTGCCTGACGCGGCTGGTTTCCCATGCCCAATGGGTGCTTGCCAATGGCTGCGACGGATTCACCCTGTTCGGCACGACCGGCGAGGGGGCCTCGCTTGCCCATGCCGAGCGCAACCGCATGTTGGGCGCGGTCGGCGCGGCCGGGATCGATCTCCAACAGAAGGTGATGGTCGGCGTGTCGGCCGCCACGGTGGAAGACGCGGTCGAACAGGCCCGTACCGGCTATGCCATGGAGTGCCGCGCCCTGCTGCTGGCGCCACCTTTCTATTTCGGCAATGCCAGCGACGAGGGCCTGTTCCGCTTCTTCGCGAGTGTTTTCGACCAGCTCGGCGGCCAGCTGCGCGACGTGATCCTCTATCATATCCCCGGCATGACGCGGAACGGCATCTCGGTCGAGCTGACCCAGCGCCTCGCCAAGGCCTATCCCGGCGTGGTGATCGGCGTGAAGGATTCCAACGGCGACTGGACCGCCACCGAACGTCGGTTGACCGAGCTTCCGGGCCTGCAGATCCTCGTGGGTGACGAACGTCAGCTCGCGCGTTCGGTCCGTTCCGGCGGGGCGGGCAGCATTTGCGGCCTCGCCAATATCGCACCGGATCTGCTCCGCCCGCTCGCCAATGAGGGCAAGGATGATCCACGCATCAATGCCATGGTCGATGCCATCCTGAAGCATTCCTTCATGTCGGCGATCAAGGCGATGATTGCCGAGCGCACCGGCGATGCCGGGTGGCGCGTCATGCGCGCCCCGCTTGATCCGATGACGGAGGCCGCGGCACGTGAGCTGGCGGGAACCCTTGCGGCCCTCCGCTCGGGTGCGAGCGCGGCGGCATGACATGAACAACGCCCCGGTCAAGCTTCGCGAGCGAGCCTACGAGAGCTTCACCGAGAGGCTCCTTTCACGCGAGATCCGGCCGGGGCAGTTCATTTCCCAGCGTGAACTGGTCGAGTTGACCGGCCTGCCGCTCGGCGCGATCCGCGAGCTGATCCCCCGTCTCGAGGCGGAAGGGCTCATCACCACCGTGCCGCAACGGGGGATGCAGGTCGCGCATGTCGATCTGAACCTGATCCGGAATGCCTATCAGTTCCGGCTTTTCCTTGAGACGCAGGCCACCGCGCTCTTCGCCCATGCCCGGTCGGATGCCGCGGTTGCATCGCTCCGGGCCAGCCATGAGCAGATCATCGCCCGCGCCGAGGCCGGCGAGCGCGAGACGCTGATCGCCGATGCCGAGGCCACCGACCGCTCCCTGCACGAGGCGGTGATCGACCATCTCGACAACGAGATCATCTCCAACGCCTTCCGCGTGAACTGGATCAAGATCCGCCTCATCCGCCAGAACGAGACCCGGCTCTATGCCGATCTCGTTGTCCCCGTCATGCGGGACCACCTGGCAGTGATCGAAGCCATCGAGCGAAGGGATGCAGAGGCCGCCGTAGCCGCGATGGCCTTCCATATCAACCAGGCCCGGAGCCGGGCCATCAACATAGAATGACAGACCAGAGGCCGTGAACGGCCCATTTCGGAGGAACGACCATGACGAGGATCGATCGACGCGGGTTTCTGGCCGGCACGACCCTGGCCGGCGCCACCCTGGCCATGCCGGCCGTCCTGAGGGCGCAAGCCACCACCATCCGCTGGGGCGAATTGCTGGCGGCGACCCATCCGCAGGTGCAGATGGTCCAGCGTATCGCTGCCGATGTAAAGCAGAAGACGAACGGGCGCATTGACATCCAGGTCTTTCCGGGCGGCCAGCTCGGCTCCGGCAAGGACATGATGGAATCCGTCTCGGCCGGGGCGCTGCAATTCACGACCGATGGCGCGGGCGCGCTCGGCGCCTTCCTCCCGGCCCTGACGCTGGTCGAGGCACCGTATCTCTGGCGGGACGCCGCGCATCTCGCCAAGGTGAAGGATACGCCGATCTTCGCGAAGATGAACGAGGAGCTCTCCGCCAAGCGCGGCATGCGGATGCTCAATGTCACCTATTACGGCAAGCGCCATCTCACCACCGGCAACAAGGCAGTGCGCACCCCGGCCGATATGGTCGGCTTCAAGCTGCGCGTGCCGCCGGTGGATGTGTTCCAGGCCATGGCCGATGCCTGGGGCGCCAAGGCAACGCCGATCGCCTTCCCGGAACTCTATCTCGCCCTGAGCCAGGGCGCGGTGGACGGGCAGGAGAACCCGCTGCCGACCATCCAGTCGGGCAAGTTCTTCGAGGTCCAGAAGTTCCTCGTCCTGACCGAGCATATCATCACGCCGCGCATGATCATCGTGAATGACGGCTTCTGGAAGAGCCTCCCGACTGCCGATCGCAGCCTGCTGCAAGCGGCCTTCGATGCCGGTGCGGCCTGGCAGGACAAGGAACTGCTTGGCCAGGAGGCCAATCTTGTCGCGACGCTGAAAGGCGCCGGCATGACGGTGATCGAGCCCGATCTCGAGGCCTTCCGCAAGCCCGTTCTGGCAACGGTTCCGGCCAGGTTCGAGGCACGCTGGGGCAAGGGCTCCTTCGATACGCTGAAGGCGCTCTGAAATGTCGCGGGCCGGTTCCCGTTGGGGGGTCGGCCCGATCCTGGTGCAGGACAGACCATGACGATCCTTTCGCGAATGACCGACCGCGCCCTGCGCTGGATGGCTGTGCTGCTGATGGCTGCCCTGCTGGTCTCGGTCGTGGCCGGGGTGGTCGCACGGGCCATCGGCCAGCCCTTGGCCTGGACTGACGAGGCAGCGCAGAACCTGCTGGTCTGGACCGGGTTTACCGGCCTCATGATTGCCGCGCGGCGGCGGAGCCATATCCGCATCACGATGCTGGTTGACCTGCTGCCCGAAAAGGCCGGCCGGGCTTTCGAGATCCTGCTGCGGCTGGCCGTCGTGCTCTTCGCAATCCAGCTGATCCGCTATGGCACGCCGCTGATCGGCCGGAACTGGGATATCGAATGGGTCAGCCTGCCCTTGCCGGCGGGGTTGCTCTACCTGCCGATCCCCTTCGCCGCCGCGTTGCTCATCGTGCAGGCGCTGGCGGAAGCCGTGCAGATCGCGCGTCATGGCCTGCGCGCCGCCGGCAGCGGGGGAGGCATGGTGCTGTGACCGCGATGATGGGCTATATCCTGCTCGGCTGGTTCGCGAGCCTGATGGTCGGCGTCCCTCTCTTCGCTTCGATGGGGCTGGCCGCCTTCGCGTTTGTGGCTTTGGCCGGCATTCCCGCCGGCATCGTACCGCAGAAGATCGCCCAGGCCGCGAATTCCTTTCCGCTCCTGGCTGCGCCGCTCTTCATCCTGATGGGCAACATCATGAATTCGGCCGGTGTGACCGACCGGATCTTCGCTTTCGCCACGGCCTGTGTCGGCTGGCTCCGGGGCGGGCTCTGCCATGCCAATATCCTCGCCAGCGTCATCTTTGCCGGCATGTCCGGTTCGGCCGTCGCCGATGCCGGCGGCGTCGGCACGCTGGAGATCAAGGCGATGCGCGACGAGGGCTATGATCCCGAAACCGCTGCGGCCATTACCGCGGCTTCGGCCACGATCGGTCCGATCATCCCGCCCTCCCTGCCGCTGGTGGTCTATGGCGTCTCGGCCGATGTCTCGATCGGCGGCCTGTTCCTGGCCGGGGTCATTCCCGGCCTGCTCATGGCCGGGGCGCTGATGCTGATGGTCACCGAAGTAGCCCGCCGGCGGAACATGCCGCGCCATCCGTTCCCCGGTCTCGGCGAGGTCTGGGCCGCCTACAAGCGCGCCCATTGGGCGTTGATGACGCCGGTCATCCTGTTCGGCGGCATGATCGCCGGCTGGTTCACCCCGACGGAGGCCGCCGGCGTCGCCACGGTCTATGCGCTGGTGCTCGGCCTTTTCGTCTACCGCGACTTCCGCCTGTCCGACCTGCCGGATCTGATTGCCGACACGGTCGAGACGACCGGAGTCGTGCTGGCTCTGGTCATGACAGCGGCAGCGCTGGCCTGGTGCCTGTCGATCTCGCGCATTCCACAGACCGTCGGCCCGATGATCGTCGACTGGATCGGCAATCCGCTGATCTTCCTGCTGGCGGTAAACGGCCTGCTGCTGGTCGTCGGCTGCTTCATGGAAGCCCTGGCCGCCATGCTGATCCTGATCCCGATTCTCACCCCCGCGGCCGCGCAATTCGGGATCGACCCGATCCAGTTCGGGCTGATCTTCGTGCTCAACCTGATGATCGGCACGATCACCCCGCCGGTCGGCGTGGTGTTGTTCGTCACGGCGAAAATCGCCAATATCTCCTTCGAATCCATGTCCCGCGCCATCATCCCCTGGTTGCTGCCCTTGCTGGTCGTGCTGCTCGCCATCACGCTCTGGCCGCCGCTGACCACGTTCCTGCCCAAGCTGGTGATGGGGCGCTGATGATCGCCATTGCCGGACGCACCCTTGGAAGGACGGGGCTCACCGTCAGCGAGATCGGCTTAGGCGCCGCACCCCTGGGCGATCTCTACCACCTGATCGACGATGAGGAGGCGATCGCGGCGGTGACGGCGGCGATCGAGTCCGGCGTCATGCTGATCGATACCTCGCCGCTTTATGGCCATGGCCTGGCCGAGCATCGTGTCGGAACCGCGATCCGCCGCGCTGGCCGCGACCGCGTTGTGCTCTCGACCAAGGTTGGCCGCTGGATGAGCCCGGCCCGCGGCGCCTGGGACCGCGAGGGTTATGCCGGCGGGCTGCCTTTCGCCGCTACGCTCGATTATTCCTATGACGGCACCATGCGCTCGCTCGAGCAATCCCTGCTGCGCCTCGGTACGGACAGGATCGACATCGCCCTGATCCATGATGTCGACCGCCGCAACCATGGCGATGCGGTCGACCAGCGTTTCGCCGAGGCGCTGGCTGGTGCCTGGCGTGCGCTGTACCGGCTGCGGGAGCAGGGCGTCATCCGCGCCATCGGCATCGGCGTGAACGAGGTCGAGATCTGCCTCCGTTTCGCCGATCATTGCGATCTCGACTGCCTTCTCCTTGCCGGCCGCTATTCTCTGCTGGAACCGGGCGCCCTCGAGGCCCTGTTCCCGCTGGCGGAGGCGCGCGGCATCGGCATCCTGCTCGGCGGGGTGTTCAATTCCGGCATTCTCGCCACGGGCGCCGTTCCCGGCGCGAAATACGACTATGCCGATGCGCCCGAACCGGTTCTCGACCGGGTTCGCCGGATCGAGGCGCTCTGCGCCCGGCATGGCGTCGCCTTGCCGGCTGCGGCGATGCAGTTCGCCCGCGCCCATCCCGCCGTGTCGAGTGTGGTCCTCGGGGCCGTGACGCCGGCGGAGGTCCGGCGCAATCTCGAGGCCTGGTCGGCGGCGATTCCGTCAGCCTTCTGGCAGGACATGCGCGATGCCGGTCTGATCGACCCGCGCGCGCCGACGGGAGAGACGTGATGCGGATCGACGCCCACCAGCATTACTGGAGCCTCGCTCGCGGCGATTACGGCTGGCTGACGCCCGAACGCGCGGCGATCTACCGCGATTTCGGCCCGGGCGATCTCGCGCCCCATCTGGCGGCCGGTCGGATTGACCGGACGATCCTCGTCCAGGCCGCGCCGACCGAAGCGGAAACACGGTATCTGCTCGATCTCGCTGCCCGGCACGAGACCATAGCCGGCGTGGTCGGCTGGGTGGATGTCGACGCGCCGGATGCGGCGCGCCGTGTTGCCGCCCTGGCTGCCCATCTGCTGCTCGTCGGGCTGCGGCCCATGATCCACGATATCCCAGATCCGGACTGGATGCTCGGACCCGCGCTCCTGCCGGTGCTGCGCGCCATGGTGGCCGAAGGGCTCGTCTTCGATGCACTGGTCCGGCCGCCGCATCTCTCTCGGCTTCTCGTCCTGGCCGACCGCCTGCCGGACCTCACCATCGTGGTAGACCATGCCGCAAAGCCTTTGATCCGCGATCGAGTTCAGGAACCCTGGGCCAGCGATCTTGCCGCCCTTGCGCGGCGCCCGAATGTGGTTGTGAAGCTCTCGGGCCTGCTCACCGAAGCAGCATCCGGCGATGGCCTGTACCATCTCTACCCCTTTATCCGCACCGTTCTGGAAGTCTTCGGGCCAGACAGGATCCTGTTCGGATCGGATTGGCCGGTCCTTGAACTTGCCGGCACCTATGCCGACTGGCTCGATATCGTCGAGCGGACCATCGGCGGCCTCGCCGCCGAGGCGCAGGCGGCCATCATGGGCGGCAATGCAGCGCGCATCTATCTCGCGAAAAGGGGGCGTAGCGGATGCTGAGAGGGATCGATCCCCGGCTCCCGCCGGACCTGCTGCACCTCCTCGCCCGGATGGGCCATGGCGATGATCTCGCCATCGTCGATGCCAATCATCCGGCCGAGACGGTCGCCGCCGCTACCGTGAGCGGCGGACTGGTCCGTCTGCCGGGCCTCACCGTCGATTCCGTGCTGGAGGCCGTGCTGACGCTGTTCCCGCTGGATGATTTTACCGATGATCCCATCCGTTTCATGCAGGTCGTCGGCAAGCCGGAAGAGCGCCCGGAGGCGGTTCAGGCCATGGAGCGCGTGGCGCGTCAGGCCGGCTATGCCGGCCGCTTCCAGACGCTGGAGCGCTTCGCCTTCTATTCAGCGGCCAAGTCGTCCTTCGCCGTGGTCCAGTGCGGTGAGCAGCGTCTTTACGGCAATGTCCTGATCCGGATGGGCGCGCTTGCACCCGGGTAAATCCGCACCTACCGGTTGAAGCGCACGCTTCCCGCCGCCGAAACGTCCAACCCGCCGAGGCGCTGGGCATGGTCCCGGAAAGCGGGGCTGCGCAGGAACTCCCACAAGGCCTGCTGCGCCGGCTCGAAATAGGTCCGGCGGCGCAGGACGAGGTCGAAACTCTCCCAGGCCAACGGCAGGAAGCCAAGGCCGTTCGCCTCCGCCACCGCACGTGTGGCAATTCCGCAATCGATCGCATTGGCCCGCAGGGCGAAAGCGAGATCCTGTCCGGTCTCGTAGGCGAGGCTGCGCGGCAGGGCAGCCGGTTCGATCCCGTGCTGGCGCGCGAGCTTCCCCAGCAGCAATTGCGCACCGGCCCCGGCCTGCCGCTGGCCGAAGCGGATCCCCGGCGCGAAGGCATCGGCAAGGCTGGCCATGCCCCGCGGATTGCCCGCCGGCAGGAGCAGGCCCTCCTCGCGGCGACAAAAATGGATCATCACGAGATCATTGAGCCCGGGCAGGGCAGAAACGGCATCGAGATTGGCATCCTCGCTATCCGCGCTGTGGAGATGGATGGCCGCGATGGCCACCTCGTTCCGGGCCAGCCGGTCGAGGCCGGCTTCCGAGCCGACAGCCAGCAGGGCAAGGCCAGAGCCCGATCGCCGGGCCGCCCATTCGAGCAGCGGGTCATGGCTCCCGCCGATAATCGCTGGCGGCGTCACAGGGCCCGGCAATGCGGCAGACATGCCGGCCTCGATCCACCGGTCGAGCGCGGCACGGGGGAACAGCCATTTTCCCGTTACTTTGGAGCAAGGCACCAGCCCGGCCGCCGCCATATCGTAGAGCTTCCGCTCCTTGAGCCCGAGATAGGCTGCAGCCTCTTCCGTGGAGAGATAAATCGACATGCATAGACCTGCATAAAATTGCAAATGCTCCGATTATCTTGTTTTCTGCGGAAATTGCTTTCCGACGTCAAGATCCCGCTCTACATCATCGCCATGGATGTGTTGGGGGCCATGCAGGCAGCCATCGGGCTGATGGTAACGTTCGATCCGCAATTCCTGCAGATCGTCGGGCTGTCCTTGCGTGTCACGCTGACGGCGGTTCTGCTGGCTGCCTTGATCGGGCTGCCGGTCGGTGCGTGGCTGGCCCTGTCGCGGTTTCGCGGAAGGGCCGCGCTGATCGTCCTGATCAATGGTCTGATGGGCCTGCCGCCGGTCGTGGCCGGGCTCTTCGTGTTCCTGCTCCTGTCGCGGTCCGGCCCGCTGGGTCCGCTGGGCCTGCTCTTTACCCCGACGGCGATGGTTGTCGCCCAGACGATCCTCGTCCTGCCGATCGTCATTGCGCTGACGCGGGGTACGCTGGAGGAGCTCTGGCAGGAATATCGTGAACACCTGACATCCCTCGGCCTGACCGGATGGCGCGCAGTACCCACTCTGCTCTGGGACGGCCGCTTCGCACTGGCCACGGGGCTCCTCGCGGGTTTCGGCCGCGCCAGTGCCGAAGTGGGCGCCGTGCTGATCGTCGGCGGGAACATCGCCGGTTACACCCGCACCATGACCACCACGATCGCGCTCGAGACCTCGAAGGGCGACCTGCCGCTCGCGCTCGGGCTCGGTCTCGTGCTGATGGCGCTGACGCTGGCAATCAATGCCGCCGGCTACGCAGCCAGCCGGATCGGCGCGCGTTTCGCCGGATGACGCCGATGCACGGGATGCCCTCGATCCTTCCACTCCGGGTGGAAAACCTTGTCCTCGAACGCGAGGGCCGGCGCCTGCTGGATGCGGTCAGCTTCATCCTTCCCGCAGGCGGCATCACGGCGCTGATCGGCCCCAACGGCGCCGGCAAGTCGCTCACACTCCGCCTTTGCCACGGGCTGATCCGGCCGGAAGGCGGGAGCGTTGCCTGGAGTACCGGCGATGGCCGGATTGCCGGCCGGCCGCGTCATGCCATGGTCTTCCAGCGTCCTGTCATGCTTCGCCGCTCGGTCCGGGCGAATCTTGTCCATGCCCTTGAGGCCCTCTCGTTTGAGCGGGCAGCCACCCGCGCCGATACGGCCCTTGCGCGGTTCGGCCTGTCCGATCTGGCGGAAAGGCCGGCGCGTTTGCTCTCGGGTGGAGAACAGCAGCGCCTCGCCATTGCCCGGGCCTGGGCGCTGGAGCCCGATCTGCTCATGCTCGACGAACCGACCGCCCATCTCGATCCCGGCGCCACCCGGCAGATCGAGGGCATCATTGCCGGGCTGGCAGGCGAGGGGATGACGATCCTGATGACCACGCATGATCTCGGGCAGGTCCGCCGTCTCGCGGATCGGGTGCTTTTCCTTCATGCCGGGCGGCTGCGCGAGGATGCGCCCGCCGCCCGCTTTTTCCAGGCTCCGGCTTCGCCGGAAGCCCGGGCCTTCCTCGCCGGAGACCTGCTCTGGTGAACCCCAACACCCAAGAGGAGAAGACGTCATGATCAACAGAAGAATGGGGCTCGGCCTTGCCCTCGCACTCGCCCTGGTTGTCCCGGCCTTCGCACAGGCCCCGGCATCGGACCGGTTCATCACCGTCTCCTCGACCACCTCGACGACTGATTCCGGCCTGTTCACGCATCTCCTGCCGCTCTTCAAGGCCAAGACCGGTATCGATGTGCGCGTGGTCAGCCAGGGCACGGGGCAGGCGCTGGATACCGGCCGGCGCGGCGATGCCGATGTGGTTTTCGTGCATGCCCGCGCGCAGGAATTGAAGTTCGTCGAGGAAGGCTTCGGCGTCGAGCGCAAGCCGGTCATGTACAATGATTTCGTTTTGATCGGCCCGAAGACCGATCCCGCCGGCATCAAGGGGGGCAAGGACATCGTGTCGGCGCTGAAAGCCGTCCAGGCCAGGGGCGCGCTCTTCATCTCGCGCGGTGACAAATCCGGAACGCATTCGGCCGAACTGAACCTCTGGAAGGCCGCCGAAATCAACATCGATGCGGTGAAAGGCCCGTGGTATCGTGAAATCGGGCAGGGCATGGGTGCTGCGCTCAACATGGCCTCGGCGCAGAACGGCTATGTGCTCTCCGACCGGGCGACCTGGCTCCACTTCAGGAACAGGGGTGATCTTGAGGTCGTGGTCGAGGGGGATCGCCGCCTGTTCAACCAGTATGGCGTGATCCTCGTGAACCCGGCGAAGCATCCGCATGTAAAGAAGGCGGATGGGCAGGTCTTCATTGACTGGCTCGTCTCGCCGGAAGGTCAGAAGGCGATCTCCGACTACAAGATCAACGGTGCCTCGCTCTTCTTCCCGAACGCCACACAGCCGGGGGCGTGAGCCTGTTGGCGGCAAGCATTGGGGGAATCCCGGCCGGTCACCCCGCTTTCCTGCCACCATCGACGATCCGGCCTTCATCGATGGTGATGATCCGGTCCGCGAGGTCGAGGATTTTCGAGTCATGGGTGACCATCACGATCGTGGTCCCCCGTTCTTCACCCAGCCGCTTGAGCAGGTTCACGGCATTGAGCGCGCTGTCCTTGTCGAGGGCGGCGGTCGGCTCGTCGGCGAAGATGATGTCGGGATTGCCGACCAGCGCGCGGGCAATCGCCACGCGTTGTTTCTGCCCGCCGGAAAGATTGCCGGGGAGGTAATCGAGCCTGTCCTGCAGGCCGAGCAGGGTCAGGACATGCCGGCATGCCACTTGCCAGTGCCGCATCGGTCCTGGTCCGTGCACTTCAAGTCCCATCCGCACATTCTGCATCGCCGTGAGGCTCTCATGCAGGTTATGCGCCTGGAAGATGAAGCCGAGCCGACGCCGCGCGGCAACAAGGGCTGCCTCGTCCGCACCGGCCAGTTCCTGGCCGAGCAGCCGGATGCTGCCCGATTGCACCCGACGAAGGCAGCCCATCAACGTCAGAAGCGTTGTCTTGCCGGACCCCGATGCGCCGACCAGAACGTTGAGTCTGCCGGCCTCGATGTCGAGGTCGATGTCGAACAGCGCCTGCTTGCGCGCTTCGCCCTCGCCGAACCAATGATCGAGCCCGCGCACGAGGATCGAAAGGGGGCGGTCGGAAGACGGGCTCGCCATCAGAACAGATCCGCCGGGTTGGCCCGTGCCAACTTGCGCGTCGCGATGGCGCCGGAGAGCGTACACATGACCAGCGTTCCGCCAAGGACAGCGAGGGCACGCTCCGCCGTCATCGCCAGAGCCAGGCCGGTTGTACTGGCGACCAAGGTATAGAGGCCGAGCGCGATCAGCAGGCCCGGCACGAATCCCAGCAGCGCGAGGATCAGCGCTTCCTCGAACACGATGCCAAGGAAGAAGCGCTGCGGATAGCCGATGGCCTTGAACGTCGCATATTCCCGAAGGTGATCGGCGACATCGGTTGAGAGCACCTGATAGACGATGATGATGCCCACCAGCACGCCGATCACGATACCGAACCCGAAGATGATACCAATGGGCCGCTGGGTCGTCTGGAAGCGCTGGTCCGCCGCCACAGCCTCCGCCACGGAACGGACCTTGCTGTCATCTGCCGGCAACAGGGCGCGCAAGGTCGCGAGAACCTTCTGGGCTGCAGCGCCCGGTTCCAGCGTGACAAAGATGAAGTTGGGTGCGCCCGGCGCACGTTGCGGAAACAGCTTGAGGAAGGTCTGGTCCGAGACGACGAGATACCCATCGGCGGAAAATCCTCCGCCCATGACGAAGGTGTCAACCACGGAAATCGTCCGGCCCTTGGCCTCGAAACGATAGGGCTCGCCCTTGCCGATGGCGGAAAACATCTCGGATGGCACATTGCGGGTTCGGGAATCGATCAGCGCCACGTCGGAGAGGGCGAGTTCAGGCAGGCGGGCGGCAATCCGCGGATTACGGAAGGTTGTCGTGGCCGGATCAATCCCGAACAGGTCGAGCGTCCGTACCGAACCATCCGGCCGCTTCCAGTCCAGCTTGGCGAGATAGACCGGCGTTGCGCTCCGGACACCTTCAACGGCAAGCGCCTGATACATGCGTTGCCGGGGGAGGGGCGATCCATCCGCAAGGGTATTCATGTCGGAAGACGAGAGGATGAGGTCGGCCTCGAACTGCGTGTAGGGCACCGCGATGCTGCCGACGAGCGCGCCGAGAAAACCGAGCTGCATCAGGATCAGGATATTGGCGAAGGCAACCCCAGCAATCGCGGCGGCAAGCCGCCCCTTGCTGTGGCTCAGTTGCAGCCAGCCGATCGGGAGCCGCCCGAGCAGCTTTTCGAGTACCCCTGTCATGGGCCTGACGGGAAGATGCGCGCACGCACCGGCAAGTTGGTGAAGCCGCGCGCGATCCCGTTCGAGGCAGGGTCAAGCCGGATGGTGACCTTGATCACGCGTGCATCCGTGTTTGCGGCGGGAGAAGGATCGATGATGGTCTGCCGGCCTACTTCCAACCCGATCCGAACGACCCGGCCCTGCAACGCCTCTGGCAGCGCCTCGGCCTGGATCTCGACCCGGGCATCGAGCGCAACGCGGGAGATCTCGGTCTGGTAGATTTCGACCTCCGCCTTCATGTGGTCGATATCGCCGAGATTGAGGATCCCGCCAGTTCCCGGCTTTTCGCCCGGTCTCGCAGTGATCGACAGGACCGTCGCCGCCAGCGGCGCCCGGATATAGGCGCGCTCGAGGTCAGCCGCCGCGCGCTCGAGATCCGCCTTCGCCAGATCGACATTTCGCGCCGCGACCACGATATCCGGCTGTCGGTCAAGTTCGCCCTCGCCATAGCGCGTGAGCGAGGCGCGGTTGCGCTCCACCTCCCGCTGGGCCTCTTCCATCTGGCTCCGCCGCTGGTCATGGCTCTGGTCCGACGCAAAGCCCCGCCGCTTCAGCTCCTCGACCCGTTCGAACTCGCGGATGGCATTCTGCGCCACCGTTTCGGCGCGGGCGAGGGCCGCCTGCGTCTCGGCCCGGCCAGCGGCCGTGGCGTTCCGCACCTGCGCAAAAACCGCCTCTTTCGAGGCAAGGTTTGCCTTTGCCGTCTCGACTGCGGAAAGCAGCTGCCTTTCGTTGTCGAGTACCCCGAGCAAAGCGCCAGCGGCAACCCTTTCACCCTCGTTGACAAGAATCCGGCTGATCCGCGCGTCGCCGGCGCCATAGGGCGGCGCTACGGTCACAACCTCTCCTTCCGGCAGGAGCTTGCCCAGCCCGATCACCGTGCGCGGCAAGGCTTTCGCTGTGTCGGCTGGTGCGCTGGGTGCGGGCACGGCAATCGGGTTCGACGTGCCACCGCCGGGTGAAAGCTGGAGCCACGACATGACTTTCCGGACTCCCGGCGGCTGGAAGTAGAGGCCGATCACCCCGCCAGTCATCAGCAGGGCCATGATCAGGGGGATGGCGGGCAGGGCACGCAAGACTGGCCGGAAACGACCTGGCCGGATCTGGGTGGGCAGCTGGCGTTCGACAACGACCAGGGGCAGGGCGGTCGACGGCCTGGCGGTGTCGGCAGGGTCCTCGCCCGAAGCCATGCGATAATCCTTGGTGTTTCGGTTGTTGATGACTACAAAGTCATTTGTAGCCTGTCCGGCGGGGATTGCAAGTCTTAATGACCGATAAGTCAGTTAAAACGTCGAGCGGCGAGCGTACCGAAGCCCCCCGTCGTCGGCGACGCAAGGAGGCACGGCCCGCCGAGATTATCGCAGCAGGGATGCAGGAATTCGCCTTGCGCGGCTTTGCCGGTACGCGGCTCGAGGATGTTGCCCGTCGCGCCGGGATCGCGAAGGGCACGATCTATCTGTATTTCGAGGACAAGGAAGCACTGTTTATGGCGGCCGTCCGCGAAAGGGTTGGGCCCGCCATCCTCGAGGTCACGGGATTCGTTGATGGCTTTCCCGGCCCGACGCGCGAGTTGCTGCGCCTTGTCATCCCGGTTCTGCATGAGCGTCTTGTCCAGAGCGACCTGCACACAATCCTGCGGATCCTGATCGGCGAGGGCAGCACCTTCCCCGGCCTGACCGCCCTTTACTATCGCGAGACCGTCCTGCGCGGTCGGGAATTGCTCGAACGGATTGTCGCGCGTGGCCGTGCACGCGGCGAAATCCGCGAAGGAGCCGCCGCGGACCTGCCCCTGGTGATCATGGCCCCCGCCATCATGAGTGCCATCTGGCAGATGACCTTCATGCACGAGGCGCCGATCCCGCCCGAACGATTCCTCGCCGCCCATCTCGATCTGATCACCGAAGGGCTGCTGGTTCCCGAGGCAAGGCACTGAGATGGCCCTGCGCGACCTGCGGCTCTTTCCACCTGAATTGCTTTCCAATGCCGCGATGGCCCTTGCCGATGCGAGCGCCGCCCGCCGGGGCGTGCCGGTTCTCGATCTGATGGAGCGGGCTGGTCGCGCTGTCGCTGATGCGGTTCCCTTCCGCGCGCCCGTTTCCGTGCTTTGCGGGCCTGGCAACAATGGCGGCGATGGCTATGTCGCTGCCCGGCTTCTGGCGGCCGAGGGGCTGGATGTCTCGATTTTCGCCGATCATCCGCCGAAACCGGGTTCTCCTTCTGCCGAAATGGCGGCGCGCGCCGGATGCGCCGGCTACGCCCTGAGCGCATTCCGGCCCCATGCGGGCATGATCGTGATCGATGCGCTTTACGGTGCCGGCCTCTCGCGTGCCATCGAGGGGGAAGCGGCGGCAGCCATCGCGCGCGCCTCGATATCCGGTGCCTTCATTGTGGCTGTCGATGTACCCAGCGGCCTTTCCGGCGATACAGGGCAGGTGACGGGACCTGTTTTGCCAGCAGACCGAACAGTGACATTTTTCCGCACCAAACCCGGGCATTGGCTGCAGCCGGGGCGCCAGCTCTGCGGCGCGTTGATCCTGGCACGGATTGGGCTCGATCCGGTGGATGTGCCGGCCCAACCGGCTCATCTGCCGCTTTGGCTCAACGGGCCTTGGCTCTGGCGAACCACCGTGCCGGATCCCGGGCCGGAGGCCCACAAGTTCCGCAAGGGGCATGTTCTTGTGATCAGCGGCTCGGAATTCCGCACGGGTGCCGCGCGCCTTTCTGCGCTTGCCGCCCTCCATGCCGGAGCCGGTCTTGTGACCTTGGCCGCCGATGCGGCGGCCTTGCGCGTCCATGCCGCGCATCTGTCGGCCATCATGCTGGCGGAGATAGAGCAAGGAATGGGTGACGAGGGTGGCCTCCGGACGCTTCTGACGAGATCCCGGTTTTCGGCTGCGCTGATCGGACCTGCCGCAGGCATCGGTCCGGAGACAAGGCGAAACCTGGCCTTGCTGCTCGAAGCGGGCCTGCCTGCGGTGATTGACGCGGATGCGATAACCGCTCTGGCGAACCAGCCCGAATGGCTGGCTGCCCGGAGCCGGGCGGGGGCTGTCCTGACACCGCATGCGGGCGAGTTCATCCGGCTTTTCGGGGAGCATCTCGCCGGTTCGAAAGTCGATATCACGCGTTCCGCGGCA
Source organism: Beijerinckiaceae bacterium (assembly GCA_027533425.1). GTDB lineage: Bacteria > Pseudomonadota > Alphaproteobacteria > Rhizobiales > Beijerinckiaceae > Rhabdaerophilum. The sequence continues at coordinate 426,798 of JAPZUD010000001.1, forward strand.
CACAGGAGCGGATGCGTCGTCGTGCACAAGGGGCCGGATACTGTGATCGCAGCGCCGGATGGTCGCGCGGTGCTCAATGTCACGGGCGGTGCCGAACTCGCGACCGCCGGCTCGGGCGACGTTCTCGCCGGCATTATCGCCGCGCATCTGGGCGCGGGCCTGCCGCCGTTCGAGGCGGCTGCAGCCGGGGTCTATCGTCATGCCGAAGCCGGGCGCCGTCTCGGGCGAGGATTGACAGCGGATTTGCTGGCCACCGCTGTTCCGCCGTTGCGGAGCGGCTGAGCCGGCGTTGCGGCCTCTGTTCCGAAACCTCAGCGCGTGCCGCGGAGTGCAAGCTCGGATATCAGCGCCTCTGCGCCGGGCGGTTGGGCCGGGCGGAACCGGGCATTTGCCGGAGCTTCGGAGTCATCGACCTGGACAAACGGAGCCGCAAACAGATCCTGGCGCAGGCTGTTCAACGCAATGATCGGGCGGTAATGCGGCGTGTTCGCATCGCTGTCCAAAGTGTCATAGCGGTTGTCGAGCAAGTGCCAGGCAAACCGGCCCCGCACCGCGAGGACGGCATGATCGTCACGGGCCTTGTGATCACGCAGCAGGACGATCCGCATGTCATCTTCGGCAATCCCGAGTTCCTTCAGCAGGTAAAATTTCGCGATCGCGTAGTCTTCACAATCGCCCGCCTGCGCCAGAGTCCGGAGCGGACTTGACCAGACATCCGCTTCGGAATGCCGGGCCAGGTCGCTTTGGTACCGGACGGATGCATTGACACGGGCATTGATGAGGGAGATCTGCGCATCCCGATCCAGCGGGCGGGCCTGCCTTACCATTGACAGGAAGGCGCTGCCGGCCTGCGGGCAGCGCGCCGGATTGCGGTCGCATTGTTCAAGGGTGGCTTTATCGCGTACCCAATCGGTCTGGATCCGACGCCAGTTCAGGGAGACCTGCACGTGAAAGGAGGGGAACAGCTGGTAGCCCGCTCCGAGATAGGGCGACTCGCCGGCCATGGCTGCAGGATTGTCCGGATCAAGGGTCGACAGACGAAGCGGCCAGAACTGGGCCTCGCGCTCATTCCGCTGCGGCTTGCCTTCCTGCCGGTCGACCAATTGCCGGATCGTGAAGAATTTCGGTCCGTCATCGAGCCTCGGTGCCACGGTCAATACGGCAGCGGGGCGACGGGCCAGGGCAGCATTCTGGGCCAGGACCGGCGAAAGCAGGGCGAGAGCCGGAAAAAACCCGGCAACAAAGCTGACAATGGGCCAGCGCCAGTGCAACCCGTAACTCGACATAGGCAACCCCACACCTGTTGGCGAAGGGAAACGAACCCGGAGGTCCTGCCTGATTGTTCAGGTCTTCAACCCTGCGCCCCCAAAGGATGCGTGGCCTGTGTCGGTTTTTGGTTAAATCCCGCGTTGGCTGCGGGGTAAAACTGGTCGCGTACTTTCGCATCAGGCAAAGGATTCGATCGATTTTTATCTGTTAGCGCTCGCGCAAAGCTTCACTAAAGACCTTCCGGATAGGCCGGAGCACATAATCGAGGACCGATTTGCGGCCTGTCAGGATCTCGACGCTGCCGACCATGCCCGGAATGATCGGCAACTGCGCGGCATCGGGGCCGAGATGGCTCCGTGCGGTACGGATCATGACACGGTAGGCAACCTCCCTCTGTTCGTTCGTGATCGTATTGGCGCTGATCCGCTCCACCTTGCCCTGCAGCGAGCCATAGACCGTCGGGTCATAGGCGGTGATCTTCACGATGGCATCCTGCCCGGGCCGAATGAAGGCGATATCGGCCGGCCGGATATTCGCCTCGACCAGCAGATTGTCCTCCATGGGCACAATATCCATCACCGCCTGGCCGGGCTGGACCACCGCGCCGATCGTGGTGACGCTGATCTTGTTGACGATGCCATGGACGGGCGCCCGGAGGTCCGTCCGCCGGACTCGGTCCTGCGCGGCACGGATAGTCTCTTCGACAACAGCAAGATCAGCCTGGACCTTGGCAAGCTCTTCCTCCGACGCAGCGCGGAAGGTCGAGGTCACGCTGTCGCGTCGGGCCTGCGCTTCGAGAATGGCAACCTCGGCCTTGGCAAGCGAGGCCTTGACCACGTCGAGCTGGCCCTGCAACTCCGCTGCCTGGCGATCGAGGCGGAGCATCTCGATTTCGGGAACAACGCGTTGTTGGAAGAGCCGCCGTGTAATCGCGGTCTCCTTCGAGAGAAGGTCAACCGCCTGGGCAAGACGCCGTTCCTGAGCCTGCAACTCTCCCAGCTCGGCGCGCCTCTGCCCGACTTGCTGCACGATCACCTCGATATCCTGGATCAGCTTCCGTTGCCGCGCCTCGAAAACAAGCCGTTCGGCCTCCGTGGCGCGGCCAGCCTCCCGCAGGAGCGCGGGAGGGAAGTCGATCTGGCCTTGGCCAGTGGACTCAGCCGCCAGCCGTGCGACGCGGCCTGCCAGCGCGAGGCGCCTTTCACGGATCTCGCCCAACTGCGCGGAGAAGGTGGTGTCATCGATGCGCATCAGCACATCGCCCTTCTGCACAATGGCGCCCTCGGTGACATGGATGTTCTCGACCAGTCCGCCCTCGAGCGGCTGAACAACCTGCACCTGCCGGGACGGGATGACGCGCCCCTCGCCGCGGGTCACTTCGTCCAGTACGGCCAGAGACGCCCAGATTGCGGCTGCAAGGATGAGTGCGGCAGTAACCTGGACGAGCAAGGTGTAAGTACGCGGCGTCCGGAGATCGAGGGCCGCCCTGATATCATTGGCAAAGGCGAAGTCATCCTTATGCATGGGCGGTTCCGGGCGTGGCTGGCGGGCGCTTGTTCAACCCGGCCAGGATTGCATCGCGCGGGCCGTCAGCGATGAGGCGTCCATGCTCGAAGACAAGCAATCGCTCGACGAAGGCGAGAAGGGAGACGCGGTGTGTGCAGACGATGAACGTCGTATCGCGACCAAGCATGGCATCGAGCCGGGCGCAGAATTCCGCTTCGCTGCTGACATCAAGCGCGCTGGTCGGTTCGTCGAGGAACAGGATCCGTGGGCGTCGCAGCAGGACGCGCGCCAGTGCGACAGACTGGCGCTGCCCGCCTGACAGCGACCGTCCTCCTTCAGAAATCCGCATGTCGTAGCCGTCGGGGCTCTGGGCGACGAAACTGTCAATGCCAGCTAGGCGCGCAGCGGCGATGATCTCCTCATCGGTGGCATCGGGGCGCCCGAGAGCGATGTTCCGCCGCATGGTGCCCATGAAGAGCTCGGAATCCTGAAGGACGAACCCGATATCGCGCCGCAATTCGATTGGATCGAACTGGCGCTGGTCGGCATCATCCAGCAGGATCCGGCCGGAATCCGGATTGTAGAGATTGACCAGTAGGCGACCGACCGTGGTTTTTCCCGAGCCGATTTTCCCGACGATTCCGACCCGTTCTCCGGGGCGGATCCTGAAGCTGACGTCATCGAGGGCTGGCATCGCTGACCCGGGATAGCCAAATGCCACACGATCAAAGGTGATCGCTCCGCGTTGGATCCTGCGGGCCGTCTTGATATCGCCGGGGATGGTGTCTGTCTCGAGTGCCATCAAGGCGTCGATACCCTGGAGGGCGATCAGCGTCTGGTTGGCGCGGGAAATCATTCCGGCAAGGTTCGTCAATGGCGAAAGAACACGCCCGGCCAGCATGTTGGCCGCCACAAGGGCTCCGACCGAGAGGGTATTGTCCATCACCAGAAACGCGCCCCCGACCATGATTCCGAGCGACGTCAACTGCTGTGCCGCACTCGACAAGGTCAGCGCGAGTGATGACCAGCGATGGACCTGCTCGCCCGCGCGGGCCGACTGGACAACCGAACGCTCCCAGGCCGCCTGCAGGCCGGATTGGGCACCCATGACCTTCACTGTTTCGAGGCTGTTGAGGCTCTCGATGAGAAGGCCATGCTTGGCCGAAGCCTCTCCTTGAAACGCCTTCATGGCGCGATCGAGCGGCCGCTGGATCAGGAGGCCGATTGCAAGGACAACCGGGAACAGCAGCAGGGGAATCCAGGCGAGAGGACCGGCAATAAGGAACAGGACCCCGATAAAGAGGAACGCGAAGAGCAGATCGGTGACCGCGATCAGCGTGGCGGAGGTAAAAAACTCCCGGACGGAATCAAAATCCCGGATCTGATTGGCGAGGGCGCCAACCCGCGGAGGGCGAACCCGTAGACGGATGTTCAGCAGATGTTCGAAGATCTGCGCTGCGAGAACGCCGTCGGCTTGCCTTCCGGTCAGGTCGATCATTCTCGATCGGGCAAACCGGATGACGAAATTGAACGCGATCGCGAGCAACACGCCGACAAGCAGCGCCACGAGCGACGATACCGCATGGTTCGGCAGAACCCGATCATAGACGGCCATCGTGAAGAGCGGAAACACAAGGGCCAGCACATTGATGATCAGCGTGGCGAGCGCGATGTGCCAGTAATTCGACCGGAACCGCCGGATCACGTCGAGGAACCAGCCATAGGCGCGTTTTTTGTCGCCGATAGCGGAATCCGTCGCCGCCAAAGGCCGGATCAGGAACGCATATCCGGCATAGGCCCCCTCGATCTCGTTGGCGGGTCGCGTTACAGCCAGCGCATCTCCATCAACGGCGAAGCGCACGATTTCGCACAGGCCGTCTGCCAGGTCGATCCGGCGGAGAATAACGGGCTCGTTTCCGAGGAATACGAGGCAGGGCAGAACCAGCGGCGAAATATCGCTGAACGGACGCTGGACCAGTTCCGCCTCGAGCCCCGCCCGCCGTGCGGCCCGGGCAAACAACGCGGCACCAAGTGGCGCGCCTTCGAGCGGCAGCCCCGACAGGACGCTATCCTCGCCCACAGCCCGGCCATGATACGCGGCAAGATGGAGGAGCGCCTTGAGCAAGGGGCTTTTGGACGGAGAGTCAGACAAGGGTTGCACCGGAAAAGCTTGCGCCTCGCCCGACATTTTCGGAGGCGGGACATGGTAATCGGCCAGGTTCGGCTGTTGCAGGCCCCGGACGGGGCGCTGGTCCGATCAATGGAGGGCACCCTTGAACGGGTTGCCGAATGAGGTTGGGAAGACGGTCCGCCGTTCCTTCGAGATCGGGTCGGCATCCTGCGGGCGTCCGATGTTCAGGCGGGCAAGCAGCTGGCCCGACGTGGCCAGCAATTGGTAATCCGCAAAAACCGCAACATTCCTTGCCGATTCAAGCGAAAGCCGGGCATTGAAATGGGCATTCTCGGCATTGAGCAGGTCGAGCAGGCTGCGCTGGCCCAGTTCGTACTCGCCGCGATAGGCCGTAACCACCGCCCGCGCCGCGCGAACTTGCCCCTGGAGCGAGACAATCCGGGCACCGGAAAACTGGCGGACGCTCCACGCGCGCTCAATCGATTCAAAGGCCGCGCGGCGCAGGGAGTCAACACGGCTCCGGCTCTCGGCCACGCGTTCGCCCAGCTCCATCCGTCGGGCGCTGTCCGTACCACCCGAAAAAAGTAGCCAATCTGCACGAAGCTTGACGGACGCCTCATCGAAACGCCCGCGAACCTGGCTGGAATCCCGCCCGGATGCGGCGCGGCCCTCGACGCCGACGCGCGGCAGGAAGAATCCTGTTGTTGCGTCGTAATCCCTTTCGGCAGCCGTCACGTCGCTGGTCGCAGCAAGGAGGGTAGGGTTGGCGGCAATCGTCAGGTCGAAGGCTTTCTGGCGTGTAGCAGGGAGGCCGGAAAGGCGCATGGGGCCAGCCAGCCTTCCCGGAACGATTCCGACGGACTTGCGGAACGCTGCGCGCGCTTCCTCGAGGCGGATCCGGAACTCGGCCAGCACGGCGCGGGCCGCTGACAGGCGTTCATTGACCTGTTCCTGATCCCCCATTCCGGCACGGCCGCCGCTGTAGCGCTGGGATATCGTACTGGCCAGCCGTTCATGCACCGCAACATTCTCGGCCGCGAGGGCAACGGAGGCCGTAAAGCGCTGGATGTCGAGAAAAGCCTCCGTTGTATCCAGCGCGACCAGCTCGGCGCGTTCGAGTGTTCGCCAGGCGGCTGCATCCGACCGGGCCATCTGGCGATAGATCTGGTTCAGCGTAGCGAAACCGTCGAACAGCAGCTGATTGACGATGAGTCCAGCCTCGCCGCCGGCCTTCCGCCACTCATTCGTACCGGCAACAGCGATCCCGGCCGCCCGGCGGGAGCGCTCGCTCCCGTATTCGGCCTGAACGCGGACCTGCGGAAGCAAGCCGCCCTGGACCTGCCGCAGCTCCTGATCGACGGCACGCCGGTTGGCGGCAGCCTCGCCGATCCGCGGATTGCTGGTTACTGCCATGCGAATTGCCTGCTCCAGCGTCATGGGTTGCTGGCCATAGGCCGTGCCAAAAGAAATCAGAACGAAGGCCGCGAGAAGAGGCAAACGCATCGAAGATGCTCCAAGGCAAATGAACAATAAAAATGATGTCGGTTCGAAACAGGACGCGCCTGTTCGAAGAGAGGAAAGACAAGGTTGGAATCGGGTGGAAGAAGACTCTGGAAAGGGGTCAAGTCAGCATCGGGAATGTATAAGTTAAATCTAATCTATTGCAAATGAGCGCCAGACAGGAAGGCAGGGCAGAAAGAATGAGTGAAATAGCGAGTCACGGCAAAACAGCAAAGAATAAAGACCCCGTTACCGCAGCAGATTGGCGATGGCAAGTGATCTCTGCCCGCCCTCGTCGGGCTTGTTCCGATTTTGTCTACGCTGTCACAACGACAGGTGTATTCTGCAGTCCCGGATGCCCGTCCAGGTTGCCGTTACAGCGCAATGTCCGCTGCTATGAAACGGCAGGGGAGGCCGCCGCCGCCGGGTTCCGCGCCTGCAAACGCTGCGGAGGCGGAATCACGCCTCCTGCGTCGTCCTCGGCCGGAACTTCGCCCAAAGGGCAGGGCCGACAAGCGCGACCAAGGCGAGAACCAGCAGCGTCAGCGACAGCGGCTTCTCGATGAAGATCCACCAGCTGCCCTGGCTGATTGTCATGGCCTGCCGGAAATTCATTTCCGCGAGCGGTCCAAGGATCATCCCGATGATGACCGGTGCCGTCGGAAAGTCGAATTTCCGCATCAGGAAGCCCATGATCCCGACGAGATAGAGAAGAACGAGGTCCACGACCGAGCGGGAAATCCCGTAGGAGCCGACCGTGGCGAAGATCAGGATGCCGCCATAGAGCAAGGGAGCGGGAATCTTGAGCATCTTCACCCAGAGCCCGACCAACGGCAGGTTGAGCACCAGCAACATCACATTGCCGATATACAGCGACGCAATCAGGCCCCAGACCAGCTGTGGATTGGTCTGCAGCAGTTGCGGGCCAGGATTGATGCCGTAGCTCTGGAAGGCCGAGAGCATGATCGCGGCCGTGGCTGACGTCGGCAGGCCAAGCGCAAGCATCGGCACGAGAACGCCGGCGGCGGAAGCGTTGTTCGCAGCCTCCGGCCCGGCCACGCCTTCAATGGCGCCATGGCCGAATTCCTCCGGCTTCGGCGAGAGTTTCTTCTCGAGAGAATAGGAAAGGAAAGTCGGGATCTCGGCGCCGCCGGCTGGCATGGCGCCGATCGGGAAGCCGATACAGGAGCCGCGCAGCCAGGGCTTCCAGGACCTCTTCCAGTCCTCGCGGCTCATCATCACGGAATCGGTGACCTTGATCACCTCTTCAGGCCCGCCCTTGGGTTGGGCAGCCAGCCAAAGTGTCTCGCCGATCGCGAAGAGCCCGACCGCGACGATGATGACGTTGATGCCGTCATAAAGCTCCGTCAGCCCAAAGGTGAAACGCAACTGGCCGGACTGGTTGTCGACGCCGATCATGCCGAGAAACATGCCGACGAACAGGGCCGTCATGCCGCGTACGGCCGAGCCGCCGAGCACCGCCGCGACGGTAACAAACGACAGCATCATCAGCGAGAAATACTCGGCTGGCCCGAATTTGAGCGCGAAGGCGACAACGGGTTCAGCCATGAAGGTAATGCCGATCGTGCCAATCGTCCCGGCAACGAACGAGCCGATGGCCGCCGTGGCCAGCGCTGCGCCGGCGCGACCACGCTTGGCCATCTTGTTGCCTTCGAGCGAGGTGACGATCGTCGCGCTCTCGCCCGGCGTATTGAGCAGGATCGAAGTCGTCGAGCCGCCATACATCGCGCCGTAATAAATGCCGGCGAACAGAATGAAGGCTGCTGTCGGATCGACCTTGGTGGTGATCGGCAAAAGCAGGGCAATGGTCAGCGCCGGTCCGAGGCCGGGCAGAACCCCGATCGCCGTCCCGACTGCAACCCCGACAAGGCACCACATCAGGTTGATCGGCGTCAGCGCGATCGCGAAACCCTGGAGCAGCTGGGCAAGCGTATCCATCAGATCAGTCTTTCGATCATCCCGCTGCCGATCTGGTAGCCGAGCACCCGGTCGAAGCCGATATAGGCCACCAGCGCGAGCACGAAGCCGATCAGGACATCACGGAGAAAGGCACGGCTGCCGAAGGCGCGCGCGGTAAAGCTGAACACCACGGTCGACGCAATAATGAACCCGAATTGCGGGATCACCTGGGTTTCGCCGACGCGATATCCATCGATGAGGATAAGGTTCATCCCCAGCCCTGCCAGCAGCCAGCCAAGGCCGCGCCAGTCGAAATCGACGCCGCGCTCGTGCTCCCAGCCGCCGGTCAGGCCCTGAAGAGTCAGCAGCAGGCCAAAAAAGACAAGGCCTGCCGTGATGGCCCAAGGCACAACGGCCGGACCGACCTTGGCATAGGCGGACGAAGGAATGGCCGCCGTCGCAAAACCGACGACGACGGCAAATCCAACCATCCCGAGCCCGACCAGAAGTTCGGGCAGAGAAGGCTTCAGCACCATCGATCAGGCCGCGAGACCGAGATCTTTGAGAATGCCGGTAATGCGGGCTGTCTCGGAATCGATGTACTTGGCGAAGGCATCGCCGCGCATATAGATCCCGGTCCAGTCGCGCTTGGTCAGTTCGTTCTTCCAGCCTTCCGAGATGACCAGCTTGTCGAACAGCGCGATCAGCGCATCCTGCTGGGCCTTGGTCGTGCCGGGCGCACCGAAGACACCGCGCCAGTTGAACAGATCGACATCGACGCCGGCTTCCTTGAGCGTCGGGACGTTGATGCCGTCCTGGCGCTTGTCAGCAGAAATCGCAAGCACGCGAAGCTTGCCGGCCTTCACCTGCTCGGCGAACTCACCATAGCCCGAGACGCCGCAGGAAACCTGGTTGCCCAGCAATGCCGCCGTGGCCGGGCCACCCCCTGCATAGGCGACATAGGCCACCTTGCGCGGATCGACGCCCACCGCCTTGGCGATCATGCCGGCCAGGATGTGGTCCGAACCGCCTGCCGAGCCACCGGCCCAGGAAACCTTGCCCGGATCTGCCTTCAGCGCGGTCACCAGGTCAGCCATCGTCTTGAACGGGCTCTCCGCCGGAACGACGACCGCGAGGAACTCACCCGTCAGGCGGCAGAGCGGCACGACATCGCTGAGCTTCAGCGGCGCCTTGTTCGCGATGATCGCCCCGACCATCACCATCCCACCGATCATGATAGCGTTGGGCTGGCCCTTCTTGGTGGACATGAATTTCGGCAGGCCGACCACTCCGCCGGCACCGGGAGCATGTTCGAACTGGAAGTTCTCCATGATTTTCTCGGCCCGCATCACGCTCTCGATCGCGCGGCCGGTTCCATCCCAGCCACCGCCAGGCGCTGCCGGCACGAAGATCTGGAGTGATGTCAGGGCCTGGGCTTCGGCCGGGGTCAGCAGGCCCAGTGGCAGGGTTACGGCGGCGCCGGCGGCCATGCCCGATTTCAGGATAGTGCGTCGAGTCGTCATCTCTTGGGCTCCCACATTTCTATAGTCTTGACTTGGCATCTTTTTCATATGCCTGCACCGCGTAGCGCCCGAACCTGTCACGAAACTGACAGTCCGGATGCGTGTCTCGGTTGCCCCCTGCCGGAAAGTCGCCGACAGGGAGATTTTCACCAGACTGGCAGACATTGGCAGGTGCGACAAGAACCCATCCGGAATATGTTTGGCCGCAGGGTGGGGATGCATGGATGCGGTTGTGATCCGCGCCCGCTCTCGTTAGAACGGCGCGGTCGGGCCGCTGTGCCCTGCCGTGAGGGAAGTGGATATCCACATGACGAAGGCGATCGACGGGATTGGCCGCTTGCTGCTGGCCTCTGCTTCGCCGCGCCGGTTCCAGCTTCTGGAACAGATCGGCATCAGCCCTGACCATGTTCTCGCCACCTCGATCGACGAAACCCCGCGCCAGCGCGAGAGGCCCCGGGTCTACGCAGAACGCCTCGCCCGCGAAAAAGCCGAGGCAGCCTACAAGGCGACGCGGCATGATGCCGCGCTGGCGACTTGCCATGTGCTCTCGGCCGATACCGTGGTGGCCCTCGGTTCGCGCATCCTGCCGAAGACCGAGCTTGCCGCCGAAGCCGCGCAATGTCTGCGCCTGCTCTCCGGCCGGGCGCATCGGGTCTATACCAGCGTGGTTGTCATGCTGCCCTCGGGCCGGCAGTCGCAGCGTCTGGTCGAGGCGCGCGTCCGCTTCAAGCGCCTGTCGGGCGATGAGATCGACGCCTACCTCGCCAGCGGTGAATGGGAGGGGAAGGCCGGCGGCTATGCCATCCAGGGCATTGCCGGCGCCTTCGTCACCAAGATCATCGGCTCCTATTCGGCCATTGTCGGCCTGCCGCTCTATGAAACCGCGTCCCTTCTGGCCGGTACCGGATATCCGGTGCATCTGCGCTGGCTTAATCAGGCGTGACAGCCATGGCCGAAGCAAAGGACCCGACCTTGATCCGCGCGCCGCGCTGCCCCATCTGCGGGCGGCTGACGGTGCAGCAATTCCGGCCGTTCTGCTCGAAGCATTGCGCCGATGTCGATCTCTCGCGCTGGCTCAACGGCATTTATGCCGTGCCGGAGCGGGACGAGGACGAAGGCGATGGCCGCCGTTCCGACGAACCCTATTCCTCCTGATCTCCCGCAAAGGACCTGAACATGCAGCGTCGCCCGCTTGGCCGCACCGGACTTGATGTCTCCCTCATCTGCCTTGGCACCATGACCTGGGGCCAGCAGAACACCGAGGCCGAGGGCCATGCCCAGATGGATTACGCCCTCGACCGGGGCGTGAATTTCTTCGACACCGCCGAGCTCTATTCGATCCCGCCGGCTGCCGAGACGCAGGGCTCGACCGAGCGGATCATCGGCTCCTGGTTCGCCAGCCGGAAAAACCGCGACAAGGTCATCCTCGCCACCAAGGTAATCGGCCGTTCGGACATGACCTGGTTCCGCAAGGATGGCTCGAAGGGCCGCCTGATCCGCAGCCAGATGGAGGAGGCGCTCGACGCCAGCCTGAAGCGCCTCCAGACCGACTATGTCGATCTTTACCAGCTGCACTGGCCGGACCGGGCCATGCCCTGGGGCTCGAACCCGACGCGCTTCAATCCGGCCGATTTCCGGACAGCGGGCGAGGAAACCCCGTTCCATGAGGTGCTTGAGATCCTCTCGGGCTTCATCAAGGCGGGCAAGGTGCGGCATGTCGGCCTCTCGAACGAGAGCGCCTGGGGCACGATGCGCTTCGTCGCAGAGAGCGAGGCGAGGGGCCTGCCGCGCATGCAGTCGATCCAGAATGCCTACAACATGCTCAACCGCACCTTCGAAACCGCTCTCGCCGAGATCTGGCTGCGCGAAGATATCGGCCTGCTGGCCTATTCGCCGCTCGCACAGGGCTACCTTTCGGGCAAGTATCTCGACGGGGCCCGCCCGGCTGGTGCGCGCTCGACGCTGTTCAACCGGGGCCAGCGTTACGAGAAGCCGGGCGCCGAAGCAGCGGTGCGCGATTATGTCGACCTCGCCCGGGAATACGGGCTCGATCCGGCCGTCATGGCGAATGCCTTCGTCAACAGCCGGCCTTTCGTCACGTCGAACATCATCGGCGCGACGACGATGGAACAGCTCAAGCTCGCCATCGATTCCGAAGGCGTGACGTTGAGCCCCGAACTGCTCGGCAAGATCGATCTGATCCACCAGCTGCGGGGCAATCCCTCGCCCTGAGGCGTTCAGGCCCAGGCCGCCAGCGCTGCCTCCAGCGAGGGGTGGTCGGCCGGAAGGGCCATATCGGGGGGCGGCGCGGCGGAAAAGCGCGGCGCTGCCGCCGGCTGGACAGTGCCATTGGCCATGACGAAGGCACGGCGCGCTCGGTTATGCGGGTGATCCGGCGCTTCTTCCAGTGTCAGCACCGGGGCGAGGCAGGCATCGGTCCCCGAAAAATGGCTGGCCCATTCGTCGCGCGTCCGGGTGCGGAACACCGCCGCGAAAGCCGAGATCTGGTCCGGCCAGCGCGCCGTGTCCATCCGTTCCGCCTCCGGCAGCACCGGCAGGCCAAGTCCCTCGCACAACGCCGCATAGAACGGGCGCTCCAGCGCCCCGACGGCAACGAAATGCCCGTCGAGGCAGGCATAGCTGCGGTAGAACGGCGCCGCACCGTCGAGGATATTCGCCTCGCGGCGCGCGCTGTCCCAGCGCCCCTGCGCCCCGAGATCGGAAAACATGGCCATGAGCGAGATCGTGCAATCGGAAATCGCGCAATCCACGACGTGGCCTTCGCCGGTCTGCCGCGCGCGCAGCAGGGCGGCCAGCAGGCCCATGGCGAGATAGAGCGCACCGCCGCCGAGATCGCCGACAAGGTTGAGCGGCGGGACCGGCCGCTCCGCCGGGCCGATGGCGGCAAGGGCGCCGGTAATCGCGATGTAGTTGATGTCATGCCCGGCTGTTGGCGCGAGTGGCCCGTCCTGGCCCCAGCCGGTCATGCGGCCATAGACGAGTGCAGGATTCTCCACGCGCAGCGCCTCCGGCCCGAGGCCGAGCCGCTCCATCACGCCGGGCCGGAACCCCTCGATCAACGCATCGGCCCGCCGGGCCAGCGCTTTCACCTGAGCGAGATCCGCCGGCGATTTGAGATCGGCCGTGACGTTGGTCCGGTTCCGCCGCACCACCTTTTCCGTCCAGGGATCGGCACCGCCGGGCCTGTCGATCCGGAGGATGCTGGCCCCCATATCGGCCAACAGCATCGCCGCGAAAGGCGCGGGGCCGATCCCCGCGAATTCGAGGATCCGGATTCCCGAGAGCGGAAGAGCTTTTCCTTTGTCCATCAGGGACTTGGCTCCGAAAGCGGAATCAGGTTGGCAAGGGGTTGAATCACGCTCTCAAGGCGTTGAATCAAACGCTGAGCCGGAATTCAGGCGAGGCTCCGGGCAATCAGCATGCGCTGGATATCCGAGGCGCCCTCATAGATCTGGCAGACTCGGACATCGCGATAGATCCGCTCGACCGGGAAATCGGCGAGATAGCCATAGCCGCCGAAAATCTGGATCGCGGTCGACGCCACGCGCTCGGCCATCTCCGAGGCGAAGAGTTTGGCCATCGACGCCTCGTTCAAGGCCGGCTTGCCCGCCTCGCGCAGGGCCGCGGCATGCATCACCATCTGCCGTGCGGCATGGACCTGCGTCAGCATGTCGGCCAGCTTGAAGGCGATGGCCTGATGCTCGAACAGCTTGCGGCCGAAGGTCTCGCGCTCCTTCGCATAGGCCGTTGCGGCGTCGAGGGCCGCCTGCGCCATACCCACGGCCTGAGAGGCAATGCCGATCCGGCCACCCTCGAGATTGGACAGGGCGATGCGATAGCCTTCGCCTTCCTCGCCCAGCCGGTATTCGGCAGGAATGCGCATCTCCTCGAAGACCAGCTGGCAGGTATCCGAGGCATGCTGGCCGAGTTTGTCCTCAACGCGGCCGATCGTATAGCCGGGCGTATCCGTTGGCACGATGAAGGCCGAGATGCCTTTCTTGCCGGCATCGGGATTCGTGACCGCGAACACGATGACGACATTGGCGTTCTTGCCGGAGGTGATGAATTGTTTCGTGCCGCTGAGCACGTAATGCGCATTGCCATCCGCCCGGGCGCGGGTTTTCAGCGCGGAGGCATCGGAACCGGCCTGCGGTTCGGTCAGGGCGAAACCACCGATCCATTGTCCCGAGGCGAGGGGGCGGAGGAATTGCTCCTTCTGCGCCGGCGTGCCGAATGTGGCAATCGGCTTGCAGCCCACCGAGTTATGCACGCTCATGATCGTCGAGACCGAGCCATCCCCGGCCGCGATTTCCTCGAGCGCCATGGCATAGGCGATGTCTCCGACCGCCGAGCCGCCCCATTCCTCCTCGACCAGCATGCCGAGAAACCCGAGTTCGCCCATCGCGGCCAGGGTTTCACGCGGGAAACGCTTCTCGCGGTCCCAATCGGCCGCGAAGGGCTTGATCTGCTCGCGCGCGAAATCGCGCGCCATGTCGCGGATCATGATCTGGTCATCGGTCGGCAGCATGGAAGCCCTCTCGGCTGGCAGGATGCCGGGATCGAACATGGATGTCCGGGGCCTGACAAGTCTTCTGCCTGACAGAGCCCCTGCTTTTCACGGTTTCGGCCGCTGGAAGGTCTTCACCTCGGACATCTCGCCCCCGACATAGGTGAGGCGGATCGTCGCGCTCTCGATTTCGGGGCGGATCCGGAGATAGGGCAGGGCGCCGGAGGGGATCGCATGCGGATTCGCCTCGTCACAGGGCGGCAGCTCGATCGGCTGGGCCGGCGCCTCGCCGTTGAACCCGATCTCCGCTTTCCGGATCGCGCAGCGATAACTGACGAGGTGGGTGTAGTAGAGCAGATGCTGGTTATGCCCCGTCCCGAAAGCCAGCCAGCTGGTCGAGAAGCGGTCGAGAATATCGCGCATGCCGCGGATCAGGCTGTCGCGCGGGTCGAAGCGCATCACCGTGACCGGGCTGGTCACGCCATTGGCGTCGAGATAGCGCAACGCAATATCCGCCGCGGCCTGGTTCGGCGGCATCTCGAAACTCGGATTGGCCATCGGCTTGCCGGTGCGCGGGTCGATATTGGCGAGCATGCCCGTCGGCTTGAATTCCGGCGCATTGCCGAGTTTTACCTCGATCCGCGAGGCGGCCTCCGGCACGGTGATGGTCGCGATCCAGCCGGCATTGTGCCGCATGAACATCAGGCCGGGCCGGTCACGCCCGTCGGCGAAGAAGGCCTTGAGGATGCCTTCGCGCTTCTGCGCCCGGTCGATCCATTGGGCCAGCACGCTCTGGTCAAGGAAGAAGGGCACCAGCTTGCCGTCCCGTTCGGCCAGCAGGAACCGTTCTGTGGCGGCCAGTTCGCGCCGGCGATCGTCGATCGTCTGCCCGTTCTGGCGATCCTCGCCGAATTCCTGCGCAATCAGCGCATGGACGGGCGCATAATCCGGATTGGCCTCGGCGAAAGCGGCGAGCCGGGTCTGCCGCTCGACGCCCTCGAATTGCAGGATATGGACGAGCGCTGCCGCCCGGCCCCTGCCCTTCGACAGCTCCGCAAAGACCTCCCGCGCCCCGGCCCGGCCATCCTGCGTCCGGATCAGGCTGGCCAGGCGCATCAGCGGATCGAGATGATCGGTGCCCAGAGCCGCGAAGGCGAGGTAATCCCGCCGCGCTGCCGCAGCCTCGCCCCGCGCCTCGAACGAGCGCGCATTGTGGTAGAGCTCCGGCGCCGTTTTCGGATCCCGGACGATCCCGCCGGATTTTGCCAGCCGGTCAAAGGCCTCGGCCGGCGTGAGGTTCTCCGTCACGACCACGCTGGCCTGTTGCGGCGGCCTGACCGGCTCGACCGGCGCGGACGCCACCGGCGGTGGTTGAACAGGGGTCGGCTGTGCCACCGGCTGGGCCAGTTGGGGGGCAGGGGCGGGCGCGCTCCCGCGGTCACGGCCCATCAGGAAGGCACCGGCTGCCACGCCGACCGCGAGCGCGGCCGCCCCGGCGACAAAGGCGCCGACGGGCAGGCTTGCCCGCTCGCCCTTGGGGGCGGGCCTCGTCGCAGAGGGGGCCGCCTTGTCGCGCGGGCCCATCTCGATCTGGAAAGCATGGACCGGATGCGGCAGGTTCTTCACCTCCCGGCTGCCGAGATCGCGGAAGGGCACCGAGATCTTGTTCGTCACCGCCTCATGGACATTGCGCGAGACGCAGATGCTGCCCGGCTCGGCCAGGGATTGCAGCCGTGCGGCAATATTCACCCCGTCGCCGAGGAGATCGCCATCGCGCTCGACCACATCACCGATCGAGATGCCGATGCGGAAATGCATCTGACGGCTGGCCGGGAAGGCCATGTTCCGCGTTCGCAGCGATTCCTGGATATCGATCGCGCAACGTGTTGCCTCGACGGCACTCGGAAACTCGCACATCACGCCATCGCCGGCCGTATTGAAGATCCGCCCGCCGGCCCGCTTCACGAAATCATCGAAAACCAGCCGGTAGGATTCCATCCGCGACAGGGTTTCTTCCTCGTCCTCCGAGATCAGGCGGGTATATTCAGCGACATCCGCCGCCATGATCGCTGTGATTTTCCGCTTCACGTTCCGCTGCTCCGGCACCGCCACGAGTCATGGCGTCCAACGATGGGTCAAGGTGCCACACCATGCGCCATCGCACAAAGCAACGCTGTGCGCCGGCGCACAGTTTCCCGCGGGGAGGGGCGGAACGGCCCGCTTGGCGCCTGTTCGATCCAATCATTCGCATGCTTTGGAGAATCCGCTTGATTTTGCCCGGGCAAAACGATCGACTTGCGCCACCAACAGCCCGGTCGATCTTCGCAGCGGCGGCCGGTGATAAGGGAGAGTTGTGATGAATCTTCGGAAATTCCTGCTGGCCGCCAGTGCGGCCTTCGCGATGTCGGTAGCCCTGGCGCCGGCGAATGCGGTGACGCTTCGCTATGCCAACCAGGGCGACCTGAAGTCGCTCGACCCCTATACCCTCAACGAAACAACGGCGAATGCCCATCTCGGCCATGTCTATGAAGGCCTGACCTCGCGCGGCAAGGATCTCAAGGTCGGCCCCGGCCTCGCCGAGCGCTGGGAACTGCTCGATGGTGCCAAGCGCTGGCGCTTCCACCTCCGCAAGGGCGTGAAGTTCCACAATGGCGAGGATTTCACCGCCGATGACGTGATCTTCTCGGCCGAGCGCGTGCGCTCCACCGGCTCGAACTTCCAGACCCGCGTGCCCAAGGGCGCCAAGTTCACGAAGATCGACAGCCACACCGTCGATGTCGAGCTGGAAAGCCCGAACCCGATCATGGTGGCCCAGTGGGACACCTGGTACATCATGTCGAAGAAATGGGCCGAGGCGAACAATGCCGTCGCCCCGACGCCGGCGGCGGCCACCACGCCGAGCCACGCCTCGCTCAACACCAACGGCACCGGCCCGTTCCGGATCGAGAGCCACCAGCCGGGCGTGAAGACCGTCTTCAAGGTCAATCCGGCCTGGTGGGGCAAGAAGGAGCACAATCTTACCGAGATCGTCTTCACCCCGATCCCGAATGATGCCACCCGCGTGGCCGCCCTGCTCTCGGGCGAGGTGGACGTGATCGAGCCGGTTCCCGTGCAGGACATTGCCCGCGTGAATTCCTCGAACACCGCCAAGGTTCTGGCCGGCCCGGAACTCCGGACGATCTTCCTCGGCTTCGACCAGATCCGCGACGAGCTTCTGGAATCGAACGTTAAGGGAAAGAACCCCTTCAAGGATGTCCGCGTCCGGCAGGCCTTCAACATGGCCGTCGACAAGGAGACCATCAAGGCGCGCGTCATGCGGGGCCTGTCGACCCCGTCGGCGCTGATGATCGCCCCGTCGCTCTTCACCCATTCGAAGGATTTCACCAGCCCGAAATTTGATCCGGATGCGGCCAAGAAGCTGCTCGCCGATGCCGGCTATCCGAACGGCTTCGAAGTGGGCATGGATTGCCCGAACGACCGCTACGTCAATGACGGCCAGATCTGCCAGGCTGTGGTCGGCATGCTCGCCCGGATCGGCGTGAAGGTGAACCTCAACGCCCAGCCCAAGGCGCAGTATTTCGCCAAGGTGCTGAAATCCGGGGGCTACAAGACCTCGTTCTACCTGCTCGGCTGGACCCCCGGCACCTTCGACAGCCATAATGTCCTCTTCGACATCCATGGCTGCCGCGCCGATGGCTCGCCGCGTGGCGAATCGAACCTCGGCGGCTATTGCAACAAGAAGGTCGACGAGCTGACCGACAAGATCCTCGTCGAGAGCGATCCCGTGAAGCGCGACGCCATGATCAAGGAAGCCTTCCAGATCACGACCGGCGAGTTCGGCTATGTCCCGCTGCACCAGCAGGCCCTGAGCTGGGGCGTGTCCAGCAAGGTCGAGCTGTCGCAGCGCGCCGACAACTCGGTCCTGCTCTACTGGGCCAAGAAGAACTGAGCCTCCGTCACCCGGGAGGGCGGCCAATTCCGGCCGCCCTTCTTTTTTGATCAAGGCCTTTCCGCAAGAATTGGAACCGTTGCATGCTCGCGTTCGTGATCCGGCGCATCATGCAATCGGCGGCTGTCATGCTGGCGGTCGCCCTGATTGCATTCCTGATGTTCCGCTTTGTCGGCGATCCCGTGAACCAGATGGTCGGCGTGGATACGCCGCAGGAGGAGGTGGCGCGCCTGCGCCAGTCGCTCGGCCTGAATGACCCCACCATCGTGCAGTTCGGCCGCTTCATGTGGAATGCCCTGCATTTTGATTTCGGCGTTTCCTACCAGTTCCGCCAGCCTGTGACGCGGCTCCTCGCCGAGCGCGCTCCGGCCACGCTGGAACTCGCCTTCACGGCCGCGGCTTTCGCCTTGGTGGTCGGCCTGATCATGGGGGTCTATTGCGCCCTGCGGCGGGATTCCTGGCTCGCCCAGATCTTCCAGGCGATCTCGCTGATCGGCGTCAGCCTGCCGACCTTCCTGATCGGCATCCTGCTCATCTACCTGTTCGCCGTCATTCTCGGCTGGCTGCCCTCCAACGGACGCGGAGAGGTGGTCAAGGTCGGCGACTGGTGGACCACCGGTTTCCTGACGACATCCGGCCTGCGTGCGCTGGTCCTGCCGGCCATCACCCTCGGCCTGTTCCAGATGACGCTGATCATGCGCCTTGTCCGGGCCGAGATGCTGGAAGTGATGCGCACGGACTACATCAAGTTCGCCAAGGCTCGCGGCCTCCGCACGCGCTCGATCCATTTCGGCCATGCCCTGAAGAACACGCTGATCCCGGTCATCACCATTGCCGGGCTGCAGCTTGGCTCGATCATTGCCTTCGCCATCATCACCGAAACCGTCTTCAACTGGCCCGGCATGGGCCTGCTCTTCCTGAAGGCGGTTCAGAATGTCGATATCCCGATCATGGCAGCCTATCTCATGCTTATCGGCCTGCTTTTCGTCCTCATCAACCTGTTGGTCGACCTGACCTACGGGCTGGTGGATCCGCGCCTGCGCATCGCGATGAGGAGCTGAGCCATGCCCACACCCACGCCCGAGGAAGTGAAGGGGCTGGTCGGCGGCGGAGCCGGTTCGCCCGTCATCCGGAAGATCCTCGATTCCGATATCCTCCACAGCTTCCGCTCGTCGAAGCTCACGATGGTTGCGGCGACAATCGTCTTCCTCTGCTTCTTCGGGGCCCTTTTCGCGCCGTTGATCGCCCCGTTCGACCCGTTCGATCCGGCCAAGGTGTTCCTCTCGGATGCCTCCATCCCGCCGGTCTGGCAACAGGGCGGCGATCCACGCTTCGTCATCGGCACAGATGATCAGGGTCGCGACATGTTCTCCGCCATCCTCTATGGCCTGCGCGTCTCGCTCGCTGTCGGCGGGCTTGGTGTGATGCTGGCCGCTGCGATCGGCATCACCCTCGGCCTTGTCGCCGGCTATATGGGCGGCCGGATCGACGCGATCATCATGCGCATCGCCGATGTGCAGCTGACCTTCCCGGCCATCCTGATCGCCCTGTTGATCGACGGCGTGGCACAAGGGCTGTTCCGCGGCCTCCCGCGCGAGCAATCAGCCATTCCGGTTCTCGTCATTTCGATCGGCCTCTCGTTCTGGGTACAATATGCCCGCACCATCCGGGGCTCGACCCTGGTCGAGAAGAACAAGGATTATGTCCATGCCGCCCGGCTGGTCGGCTTGCCCGCACCGATCATCATGCTGCGGCATGTCCTGCCGAATGTGATCGGCCCCGTCCTCGTGATCCTGACGATCAATCTCGGCCTTGCCGTGATCACCGAGGCGACCCTGTCCTTCCTCGGGGTTGGCCTGCCGCCGACACAGCCCTCGCTCGGCACGCTGATCTCCATCGGGAACAAGTACCTGTTCTCCGGCGATTGGTGGATCGTCGCCTTCCCGGGTGCTACCCTCGCCATCCTTGTGCTGGCGGTGAACCTGCTCGGCGACTGGCTGCGCGATGCGCTCAACCCCAGGCTGAGGTAAGAAATGACCGAACCCGTCATTTCCGTCCGTGACCTCCGGGTCGAGTTCGTCACGCGCAAGGGTATCCTCCGGGCGATTGACGGCGTCTCCTTCGACATCATGCCCGGTGAGGTTCTGGGCGTGGTGGGCGAATCCGGCGCCGGCAAATCCGTCACCGGATCAGCCATTATCGGCCTGATCGAGCCGCCCGGCCGGATCGCCGGCGGCGAGATCCGCCTGCATGGCCAGCGGATTGACAATCTTGATCCGGAATCCCTTCGGCGAATCCGCGGGCGGAAGATCGCCATGATCTTCCAGGATCCCCTGACCTCGCTGAACCCGCTCTACCGGGTCGGCGAGCAACTGGTGGAAACCATCCTCACCCATACCGATCTCAGCCCGTCAGCGGCCCGTGCCCGGGCGATCGATCTCCTCAACGAGGTCGGAATTCCCGCGCCGGAACGCCGGATCGATGGCTATCCGCATGAGTTTTCCGGGGGCATGCGCCAGCGGGTAGTGATTGCGCTCGCCCTCTGCGCCGAGCCGGATTTCATCGTGGCGGACGAGCCGACCACGGCGCTCGACGTCTCGGTTCAGGCCCAGATCATCGCGCTGATCCGCAAGCTCTGCCGCGAGCGCGGCACCGCCGTCATGCTGGTCACGCATGATATGGGCGTGATCGCCGAGACGGCGGATCGCGTCGCCGTCATGTATGCCGGCCGCGTTGCCGAGATCGGCCCCGTCCGCGATGTCGTCAAGCATCCGTTGCACCCCTATGCCAAGGGGCTGATGGGTGCCATTCCGACGCTCGAGGCCGAGGCGGAACGCCTCGTCCAGATCCCCGGTTCGATGCCACGCCTGTCGAACATCCCTCAGGGCTGCGCCTTCAACCCGCGCTGTGACCGCGTCTTCGACCGCTGCCGCGTCGAACGCCCGGATCCAGATATCCCGCGCACCGGGCTGGAAGGCGAGGCGCCCCTCATGCCCGGCCATCGCGTGGCCTGCCATCTCTACACCCGGAACCCTGTCGAGAACGCCTCATGACGGCGCAGCCCAAGCCCAGTGAAACCTTTGTCGAGGTGCGCGATCTCCGCCGCGTCTTCGATGTCTCGCGGCCCTGGCTCAACCGGGTGATCGAACGCCAGCCCAAGGCCTTCCTCAAGGCGGTCGACGGGCTCTCCTTCGAGATCCGTCGCGGCGAGACCTTCGCGCTGGTCGGGGAATCCGGCTCCGGCAAATCCACCGTCGCGCGCATGGCGGTCGGGCTGCTTCCCGTTACCGGCGGCACGGTGACGATCGACGGCGTCTCGATGACGGCGGTGAAGGACAGCCAGACCCGCCAGCAACTCCGCAAGCGGATCCAGATGATCTTTCAGGATCCCTATGCCAGCCTCAATCCGCGCTGGCGTGTCGAGCGGATCATCGCCGAACCGATCCATGCTTTCGGCCTGCTGAAAGGCGAGCAGGTGACGGCGCGCGTAGGCGAATTGCTGACGCTGGTTGGCCTCCATCCGGATGACGGGCGTAAGTTTCCGCATGAATTCTCCGGCGGGCAGCGCCAGCGCATCGCCATTGCGCGCGCGCTCGCCTCCAGTGCCGAGTTCATCGTCTGCGACGAGCCGACCTCCGCGCTCGATGTCTCGGTTCAGGCCCAGATCCTGAACCTGATGCGGGACCTGCAGAAGGAATTCGGCCTGACTTACCTTTTCATCTCGCACAATCTCGCGGTCGTCCGGCACATGGCGGATCGGATCGGCGTCATGTATCTCGGCCGGCTGGTGGAGATCAGCGAGGGTAAGCGGCTCTTCTCCGCGCCGCGCCATCCCTATACGCGGATGCTGCTGGACGCCGTGCCCGATCTCGGCATGACGGGCCGCCAGCGGCAGATGGTGGCCGGCGAGATCCCGAACCCGATCAATCCACCGTCCGGCTGCACCTTCCATCCGCGCTGCCCGCTCGCCAACGAGCGGTGCAAACGCGAGGCCCCGGCCATGATCGAGGGCGTCGCCTGCCATGCCGTGCAGGAGGGGCGCGTTTCCTGACCGATTGGTCAGCCAATACGACTGACCAGCCGGTCAAGGAATTCCGCCGCCGTCAGGCCGCCGTCCGGGCCTTGGCGAGTTCGGTCCAGAAATGCATGCCATAGGGCAGCACATCGTCGTTGAAATCATAGGCCGGGTGATGCAACCCCGCGCTGTTCCCATTGCCGATGAAGACATAGGCTCCGGGCCGCTCCAGCAGCATGAAGGAGAAATCCTCGCCGCCCATCATCGGGGCGACCCCCTCATCGACAAGGTCGTTGCCGAGCGCCTTCCGCGCGACTTCGGCGGCATGGCGGGTTTCGTCCGGATGGTTGATCGTCGCGGGATAGCCGCGCTCGTAATCCACTGTCGCTTCCGCGCCGAAGGTCCGGCAGACCCCGGCCACAATATCCTTCAGGCGGGATTCCGCGAGATCGCGCATGGCCGGCTCCAGCGTCCGGACGGTGCCGGTCAGCTGGGCGCGCTGCGGGATGATGTTGAAAGCGCTGCCAGCATGGAACATCGTCGCCGAGACGACGACCGATTTCAGCGGGTCGGCATTGCGCGAGGCGATGCTTTGCAACGCGGTGACGATATGCGCGCCGACCAGCACCGGATCGACTCCGAGATGCGGCGCGGCGGCATGGGCGCCGCGGCCCTCGATATCGATGATGAACCGGTCGGCCGCCGCCATGATCGGGCCCGGGCGCAGGGCGATCTGGCCCGGAGGCATGCCCGGCATGTTGTGCATGCCGTAGACTTCCTCGATCTGCCAGCGCGTCATCAGGCCATCCTCGACCATCGCCTTGCCGCCGGCTCCGCCTTCCTCGGCGGGCTGGAAGATCACGATGACGGTGCCGTCAAATTCCCGCGTCGCCGCGAGATGCTTGGCCGCGCCCAGCAGCATCGAGGTATGGCCATCATGCCCGCAGGCATGCATCTTGCCGGAAACAGTCGAGCGATGGGGGAGGTTGGTCTCCTCCTCGATCGGCAGGGCATCCATATCGGCCCGCAAGCCGACAACGCGGCCTGTCTTGCCCTTCCGACCATGGATGACGCCGACAACGCCCGTCTGGCCGATCCCCTCGACCACCTCGTCGCAACCGAAGGCCCGCAGCTTCTCCGCCACGATCTTCGCCGTGCGGTGCACCTCGTAGAGGATTTCGGGATTGGCGTGGAAGTCACGGCGCCAAGCGGAGACCTCGCTCTTCAGCGCCAGGATACGGGGGTCGATGCTCATCAGGTCATTCCCGGAAAAACAATGTTGTTTCCACCTTAGCGTCCGGAGCGTTCGCGCCAAGCCTTGAATTGTCACAGCGCCGGCTTTCCTGGGGCCTGACCCCATTTCCTGATTGCGACACACCGCGCCATGGTTGAAAAAAGGGGCAACCAAGCGGCCGGATTGCAGCCGCTCCTCACTCAAAGGACAATCCCTTGGCAAGCCACGATGATTCCTGGACCGCCCGCAGCCTCGCTGTGCAGGCGATGGGCAAGATCGACGAACCGAGCCGCGGCGTGGTTCCGCCGATCCATGTCACTACCACCTTCATCCGCGATCCGGACAACCAGTATCGCACCGGCAACATCTATGGCCGGCCGGACAACGAGACCGTTCGCGAGGCGGAAGCCGTCATCGCCATGCTCGAGGATGCGCGTTCGGCCATGGTCTTCGGCTCCGGCATGTCGGCCGCTGTGGCCGTCTTCCTTGCGCTGAAGCCGGGCGACCATATCGTCGCGCCGAAAGTCATGTACTGGGCCCTGCGGAACTGGCTGATGAAGGATGCCGCCGAATGGGGGCTCGTCACCGATTTCGTCGATACCGCTGATCTCGCCGCGGTCGAAGCGGCCATCCGCCCCGGCAAGACCCGGATGATCTGGCTGGAAACGCCGGCCAACCCGCTCTGGACCATCACCGACATTGCCGGCATTTCCGAAATCGCCCGCCGTCATGGCGTGCGGGTGGCGGTGGATTCGACCGGGGCGACACCGATCCTGACGCGCCCCTTGGATTTCGGCGCCGATATCGTGATGCATTCGGCCACAAAATATCTCAATGGCCATTCCGACGTGCTGGCCGGCGCGCTCGCCACGCGGACCGAGGATGAGTTCTGGGCCCGGATCCGGCGCGTCCGGGCGATCCAGGGCCTGATCCTCGGGCCGTTCGAGGCCTTCCTGCTCATCCGCGGCATGCGGACGCTTGGCCTCCGCGTGAAGGCAGCCTGCGAGAACGCCATGGCACTGGCCACGCGCTTCGCCAATCATGCCGATGTGCACGATGTGCTCTATCCCGGCCTGCCCAGCCATCCCGGCCATGCGCTGGCGGCGCGGCAGATGTCCGGCGGCTTTGGCGGCATGCTCTCGATCCGGCTGCGCGGCGGCGAAGCCCAGGCCATCGGCGTGGCCGGCAAGGTGAGGCTCTGGAAGCGAGCCACCTCGCTGGGCGGGGTGGAAAGCCTCATCGAGCATCGCGCCTCGATCGAAGGGGAGGGCACGCCATGCCCGCCCGACCTGCTGCGTCTCTCGACCGGGATCGAGGATGTCGAGGATCTCTTCGCCGACCTCGACGCAGCGATCCGCGCGACGAAGCCCTGATCAGACCGGCGTTGTACGCTTGCCCACCAGGGCCAGCCGCAACCGCGAGGAGACGAAGTCGATCACCGCCACCGTCACCAGGACCATCAGGATGATGAAGGCGACCCGGTCCCATTCGAAGGTGCGGATCATCTCGGCGAGATGCAGCCCGATCCCGCCCGCTCCGACGATCCCGATGATCGTTGCCGAGCGGGTGTTGGATTCGAAGTAGTAGAGCGTCTGGCTGATCAGCACCGGCAGCACCGCCGGAATGATGCCGAAGCGCACGGCATGCAGGCTCGACCCTCCGGTCGAGATCACGCCCTCCGACGGCTTGCGGTCGACGGATTCAATCGCTTCCGAATAGAGCTTCGAGAAGGAGCCGATATCGCTGGTCATGATGGCGAGAACCCCGGCAAAGGGGCCGAGCCCGACCACGTTGATCCAGATCAGCGCCCAGATCAGCGTGTCGACACCGCGGATCGAATCCGAGAAGCGGCGCGTCATGAACTGGACGATCCGGTTCGTCATCACGTTCCGCGCCGCGAGGAAGCCGATCGGGAAGGAGAGAATTGCGGCCAGCAAGGTGCCGAGGAAGGCGATCGCCACGGTTTCGGCCAGCGCCTTGCTGAAGGTCGCGAGTTGCGTGCCGGGGGAGGGCGGGATCATCAGGCCGAGGAAGGTGCCGAGCTGCACAAGCCCGCTGCCCAGCCTGGCGAATGAGAATTCCAGCCGCGTGAGAGCGAGGATCGTCAGCGCTACCAGCAGGGCAACGACAGCCCAGCCGATCATCTGGTTCCGGCGCGAGCCGGCCATGATCGCGGGATGGCGGGCTGAAATGGCGTGGCGGTCGGGGAAGAGGTCACGCGAGGGGATCATCGGCCCTGCTCCATGGTGATGAGACGGTGGCGCAGGCGCTCGGTGCCGATATCGATGATCATCACCGTGGCGATGATCATCAGGAGGATCGCCGAGACATCGGAGTAGTAGAATTTCCGGATCGCCTCGATCAGGTCCTGGCCGATGCCGCCGGCGCCGACAAAGCCCATGACGGAGGCGCCGCGGACATTGATCTCGAACCGCAGCAAAGCATAGCTCGCGAAATTCGGCAGCACCTGCGGCAGCACGCCGTAGCGGATCGACTGCCAGCGCGTGCCGCCACTGGCGACAATTCCTTCGACGGGCTTCATGTCGATATTCTCGACGACCTCGGCGAAAAGTTTGCCGAGCGCCCCGATCGTATGGATCATGATCGCCAGAACACCCGGCACCGGGCCGAGACCGAAGGCAACGACGAAGATCAGCGCGAAGACGATTTCGGGAACCGTACGGCAGAACTCAAGATAGCGGCGGGCGGCAAAGCGGATGCCAGCCCTCGGCGTCAGGTTCACGGCGGCGGAAAAGCAGATCAGGAAGGCGAAGATCGCCCCGAAAAGGGTGCCGAGATAGGCGATCAGCAGCGTATCGACGAGCTGCTTGCCCCATTTCCAGAAACCCCAGAACCATTCGCCAACATCTGTAAAGACCAGCTGGCCGTTATCGAGGTAGAAGATCCGGCCGAAATAGCTGGTGAATTTGCCGATATTCTCGAAGAGCACCCCGGGTCGGACCTCGGCGACGAAGCCCGAGAGCAGCACGGCCAGCATCAGGATGGCGATGCCGATCAGCGTTGCCCGGCGCTTCTGGGCCATCTCGCGGCGATAGCCGGCCGAAAGCAGCTCGATCTGGTGATCGGGAAGGCGGATGGTGGCGTGGCTCATGGCAAGGATCTCGCTCGGAGCATGGAGGAGCGGAACGAGGGTCCCGTCAACGGAACTGCCACGCCGCAAGGGGCGTGGCAGCGTCAGGCGGGCACAACGAGAGGCTTACGAGCCCTTCTTGCGCAGATTGTCGATGAACTTCTGCAGTTCGATCGTCACCTGGTAATCATTGTGCTTGGCCGGAGCAAAGCCAGGCGACTTGCCGTCCGACAGCTTCTTGAACGCATCCGG
Organism: Beijerinckiaceae bacterium; assembly: GCA_027533425.1. Classification (GTDB taxonomy): domain Bacteria; phylum Pseudomonadota; class Alphaproteobacteria; order Rhizobiales; family Beijerinckiaceae; genus Rhabdaerophilum. The sequence continues at coordinate 453,716 of JAPZUD010000001.1, forward strand.
CGCCTTGGTCGGGGCATCGAAGAAGGCCTTGGCAATCGCGGCCTTCAGGTCAGCCGGCATCGAGGACAGCACGGCATAGGGCGAGCCCGGGATCTTGTCGGAGCGGAAGACGATCTTGAAATCTTCCTTCTTCACCATGCCCTTGTTGGCCATGCGAGCGAAGTTGGAATCCTCGTCCGAGTTCCACCAGTTGAAGGCGAGGTCGCAGGTGCCCTGCTGAACGGCGAGAACGGCATTCTCGTGGCTGCCGGCATTGGTGACCTTGGCAAAGAAGGTCGCCGGGTCGATGCCCATCTTGTTCATCGAATAAAGCGGGACATTGTTGCCCGAGGTCGAGTTCGGGTCGACGAGGCAGAGATTCTTGCCCTTGAAATCCTCGAGCTTCGTGCCGGCAGCCGAACTCTTGGCCCACGCAACAGCATAATAGCCGGTCGAGCCGTCGAAGGCGCGCATCGTGGCGAAGGCTTCGACCCCGCCATTGGAGACGGTGTGGGCACGGACATACGAGGACGGTCCGTAATCACCGATATGGATCGTGCCGCCGCGCTGCCCTTCGATCACCGCCGCATAGTCAGCGGCAATCCGCAGCTTCACCGGAACGCCGAGTTCCTTCGAGAGGTATTCCATGAAGGGGCCGAAACGCTCGGTCACGCCCGAGGCATTCTCGGCCGGGACAGTGGCGTAGACGAGTTCCGGATACTTGGCCTTCCAGTCCTGCGCGAAGGCGCCGGTGGTCATCACGGTGCCGGCCACAAGGGCAAGCGCAAGGCGACGGGTCAACGTCATGGGTCTCTCCTGTTGGGGATCGGTGGGGTCAGTCGGTCAGGCAGCGGCCGCAGCGTGCTGCAGCCCGGTAATCGGCTGGGAAGCGGGGATCATTGTCATGGCCTCGTCCGCTTCCAGGCCGTAAAGTTCGCGTGCCGCAGCCTCGGTCAGGCTCTCCGGCGCGCCGTCGAACACCACGCGGCCCTGCGCCATGCCGACGAGGCGGCCGCAATAATCCTTGGCAATATCGAGATCGTGCAGGTTGCAGACGATGGTGATGCCGAAATGCCGGTTGAGGCGCAGCAGGGCATCCATCACGAGGCGGGTATTGCGCGGATCGAGCGAGGCGATCGGCTCATCCGCGAGGATGATGTCCGGTTCCTGAACCAGCGCACGGCAAATGGCGACGCGCTGCTGCTGCCCGCCCGACAGGCTTTCGGCGCGCTGGCCGGCAAGGGCGGTCATATCGAACTGGTCCAGCGCGGAAATCGCGATGGCCTTGTCCTCGGCGCGCCACATCTTCAGCAGCGATCGCGGCTCGGACATGTGGTTGAGGCGGCCCATCAGCACATTCGTCAGCACATCCAGCCGGCCGACAATGTTGAATTGCTGGAACACCATGGCGCAACGCATGCGCCAGGCACGGAGTTCCGCACCCTTGAGCTGCGTCACATCCTGCCCGTTCCAGCGGATCGTGCCTTCGGACGGGTCAAGCAGTCGGTTGATCATGCGGAGCAACGTCGACTTGCCAGCGCCTGACCGGCCGATCACGCCGACGAAACTGCCGGGTTCGATGGCGAGCGAGACATTGTCCACGGCACGATTGGTACCGAAACGCCGGGTCACCGATTGCAGTTCGAGCATGGTCGCATCCCTCTTGTTGAAGAAGCGCTAGCGACGCCATGCAACAGGGAGATGAAAAGCCGGCTTGTCATGAAGCCAGCCGCGCCGGGGCTCAGAGGTAATCCACAGCCCGTCGGGCAAAGACGGCGGACAGCCGGCCGATCTCGGCCGCGTTCCCGGCATTGGCCGTGCCACGCTGCGCGCGGTAGGCGATGCCCTCGAAGATCGCCGCCCAGCGGAACAGGGCGAACGCCATATGGAAGGACTCGAGGCCAAGGCCATGCGGGCTGGCCTTCCGGTAGGCATCCTCGAACGCCGCCTGGTCAGGCAGGCCGAGACGGGCGAGGTCGAGCCCAAGCACGCCACCATATTCGTCGGGAGCCGTGACATAGGCCATCGAGAAATGGGCAAGATCGGCGAGCGGATGGCCGAGTGTCGCGAGTTCCCAGTCGAGGATTGCGACCACGCGCGGCTCGGTCGGGTGGAACATCATGTTCCCGATCCGGAAATCGCCATGGACAATCGATTGCACCTCGCCAGGCGGAAGATGCCGCGGCAGCCATTCGATCAGGCGGTCCATGGCCGCATCCTCGCGGGTGCGGTTCTCCTGCCATTGGCGTGCCCAGCGGCTGACCTGCCGGGCGAAGTAATCGCCGGGACGGCCGAAATCGCCGAGGTCGACCGCCTGCGGGCTGACGGCATGCAGGGCGGCCAAGGCCTCCGCAACCGAGATATACATTGCGTGACGCTGCGCAGCCGGTACGCCGGGAAGGGTGCAATCATGGAAGACACGCCCCTCCAGCCGCTCCATCAGGTAGAACGGCGTTCCGATGATGGCCCGGTCCTCGCAGTAAAGCAGCGCCTCCGGCACCGGAACGCCCGTCCCGTCCAGTGCGCGGAGGACCCGGTATTCGCGATCGATCGCATGGGCGGAGGGCAGCAGGATGCCCGGCGGCTGCTTGCGCAGCACAAGCCGGCGTTCGGGAAAGGTCACGAAATAGGTCGGGTTCGACTGCCCACCCGAGATCCGCTCGACTTGCGGCAGGCCGGAACAGCCCGGCAGCACCTGCCGGAGATAGGCAGCGAGCGGCTCGACGGCCCAGTCGCCCGCGCTCATCGGACCTTGCCTCCCTCGACCGGCCATTGCCAGAATTCCGCTCCTTCCTCGGCAAGGAAGCGGTTCAGAACCATCCGGTGCACCTCGTCCGCCCCGTCAACGAGCCGTGCCTGCCGCGCATAGCGATAGATCCATTCCAGAACCGTATCCTTGGAATAGCCGCGTGCGCCGTTGATCTGGATCGCGATATCCGCCGCCTGATGGAGCGTATTCGCCGCCTGGATCTTCGCCATCGACACTTCCTTTCGCGCGAAGGAGCCATGATCGAGCGCGAAGGCGGCCTTCATTACCAGCAGCCGGCCGATCTCGATCTGCATCGCGAGCCCGCCCAGCATAAGCTGGATGCTTTCGCGATCGGCGAGCCGCACCCCGAATCCGGTCCGTTCCTGCGCATAGGCGGTGGCGATCTCGACACAGCGCTTCGCCAGCCCGAGCCAGCGCATGCAATGCGTCAGCCGCGCCGGGCCGAGGCGGATCTGCGTCACCTTCATCCCCTGGCCCTCGCCAAGCAGGACGGCATCGGCGGGCACATGCAACCCGTCAAAGACCAGCTCGCAATGGCCGCCATGTTCTTCCGGCCCCATGATCGGGATGCGGCGCTCGATCTGCCAGCCCGGCTGGTCCTTGTGAAACAGGAAGGCGGTCAGCCCGTGACGTGGATCGTCCGAGCTCCGGGCAATCAGGATGAAATGGCTCGCTTCGCCCGCACCGGTAATGAACCATTTCCGGCCGTGGATGCGCCAGGAGCCATCCGGCTGCCTTTCGGCCCGCGTCTGGATCATCTGCGGGTCCGAACCGCCGCCGGGATGGGGCTCCGTCATGGCGAAGGCCGAACGCACGGCGCCGGAAACGATCGGCGCCAGCCAGCAGGCCTTCTGCGCCGGGGTGCCGATGGCCTCGAGCACCATCATGTTGCCGTCATCCGGCGCGGCGGAATTGAAGACGACCGGCCCGAAGATCGAGCGGTTCATCGCCTCGTAGCAGACCGCCATGCCCATCCGGCCGATCCCGAGCCCGCCATGTTCCGGCTTGAGCTGCAGGCACCAGAGCCCCTCGGCCCGGGCCTTGGCCCGCATCCTGTCGAGGACCGGCAGCGCAATATTCTCATGGGCGTCATAACTGGCCGGATCCGCCTCCAGCGGCAGGAGATTCTGCTCGACAAAGCCGGCGATCCGCTGGCGCAGCCGGTCCAGTTCGGGGCTGATCGTGAAATCCATCGTCTTTCCTCAGAGCGGAGCCAGCAGATGGCCACCATCGACGGCCAAAGTCGTGCCGGTCATATAGGCGCCGGCAGGGCCGGCGAGCAGGAGCAGGGCACCGTCGAGATCGGCCATCTGGCCGAGCCGGCGCTGCGGAATGCGCTTGATGATCGCCTGTCCGGCCTCGGTGGCGAAGAAATCGCGGTTGATATCGGTCTCGACATAGCCGGGGCAGAGCGCATTGACGCGGATGCCAAACCGCGCCCATTCCAGCGCCATCGACCGCGTCATCTGCACGAGACCCGCCTTCGACACGGCATAGGGCCCGACCTGGCCGGTCACCCCGAGGCCGAGGATCGAGGCGATATTCACGATGCTGGCCGGTTCGCTCCGCCCGCGGGCCTGCCGCGCGAACCCCGTCGCAACCCGGTAGGCCCCCTTGAGATTGGTGTCGAGAATGCGTTCGAACGCCTCTTCCGACACCGAGAGCCACGGTGCGGTCTCGGCAATCCCGGCATTGTTGATCAGGATGTCGAGCGGCCCGATCGCCGCTTCCGCCTCGCCCAGCGCCTGCTCGACCGAACGGGCGGACCGCACATCGAGCGCCACGGCAAGGCCCTTGCCGCCTTCATCGGTGATCTCGGCGACAATCCGCGCGCAATCCTCGAGGCGCCGGGCCGCCACCGCCACGGCTGCGCCGTTCCGTGCCAGAACCCGCGCGAAATGCGCGCCCAACCCGCCGGAAGCGCCGGTGACCAGAGCCTTCCGGCCTGCAAGCAATGCCATGTCGTTTCCACCCGTTTTGGCGGAAGGTTAGGCAAGTCGCGCGCCGATGGCCAGTGGTTCGATGCGCTCAGCCGGCGGCAAAACCCGAGCGCTGCGCCCAGCCGGTCATGCGCTTCTCGACCCAGGCCGTGATCGCGTACATTGCCACGCCGAGCACGGCGAGGGCGATCAGCGAGGCGAACAGCAATGGCACGTTGAAATCCGCCGAGGCCCGCGCCATCAGGTTGCCGATCCCGAATTTCGACGCGTTGTATTCCGCAATGACCGAGCCGACATAGGCCAGCGTGATCGCCACTTTCAGCGAGCCGAAGAAATAGGGCATCGAGCGCGGCAGCCCGACCTTGGTCATGATGTCGAGCTTGGAGGCACCCAGCGCCTTGAGCACATCTTCCACCTCGGGCTCGATCGTCGCGAGGCCGGTCGCGACATTCACGACGATCGGGAAGAACGAGATCAGGAAGGCCGTCAGCACGGCCGGCAGCCAGCCGACCCCGAACCAGATCACGAGGATCGGCACGACCGCAACCTTCGGAATGGCGTTGAACCCGACCAGAAGCGGGTAGGTGCCGGCATGGACGATCTTGGACGAGCCGAGCGCGAGCCCCATGGCCAGCCCGAAAATCACGGCCAGCACGAAGCCGGCGAAGGTCATCCAGAGCGTATGGAAGGAATGGAACGTCAGCTGTGTGCGGTATTCCCACATCGCCGCACCGATCTGCATCGGCGAGGGCAGCACGAAACTGGAAATGCCGAACAGCCGGCAGGCGGCTTCCCAGAGCAGGAAGAAGCCGAGGGTAAAGACCCACGGGGCGAGGGCGATTTTCTGCTTGTTGGTCATCCCGGCCTCCGGTCAATGCACACCCGAGCGTGCACCCTTGATATGGCTGCGCAGCTCATGGACGATATCGGCGAATTCGGGCGAATAGGTCACCTCGAGATCGCGCGGGCGGGGCAGGGTGATCTCGCGTTCGGCGATGATCCGCCCTGGCCGGGCGCTCATGCAGAACACCTTGTCCGCAAGGAACACCGCCTCGCGCAGGTCATGCGTCACCAGGATGACAGTGAATTTCCGCGCTGCCTGGAGGTCGCGGATGACGCACCACAATTCCTCGCGGGTGAAGGCATCGAGCGCGCCGAAGGGCTCGTCCAGCATCAGCAGGCGCGGCTCATGGATCAGCGCGCGGCAGAGCGAGGCGCGCTGCTGCATCCCGCCCGAGAGCTGCCACGGAAATTTCGGGCCGAACCCGGCGAGGCCGACAGAGGCCAGCAACGCCTCGGCCTTCTCCGTATAGGCCGCCTTCTCGCGCCGCAGACGGGAACGGTGCGGCTCGACGATCTCCAGCGGCAGCAGGATATTGTCGAGCGTCGTCCGCCAGGGCAGGAGGGTCGGGTTCTGGAAGGCCATGCCGGCGATCTTGACCGGCTTGCTGACGGCCTGCCCATCCACCCGGACCGTGCCGGCCCGGGGGAACTGCAACCCCGTGGCCAGCTTCATCAGCGTCGATTTTCCGCAGCCGGAAGGGCCGACCACCGCCACGAACTCGCCTTCGCGAACCGTGAGGGTCAGGTCTTCCACGGCGAGAACGCCGCCTTCACCACCATAGACATGCTGGACCTTGTCCAGCGCGATGAATGCTTCGCCCACGCGCGTTCCCCCCGGCTGCGTTCTGGTCTGGGACCGGCTTACTTGATCGCCCGGTCAGCCTTGGCCGGCAGGTATTCCTCGGTGAAAAGATCCGCCATTTTCGGCTGGCTCTTGAACGGGGCAACAAGCGCGATCTGCGCCATGGCCCGCTCGAAGCGGCCGGTATCGACGCCGCCGATCCCGTTGGCGAGGACATACGGCGTCAGCACATTCTGCGCGAGCAGCATGTTGAGCCGGTCAAGCTCGACATCCTTCTTCGCCACGTCATTGCGCTTGAGCACGCTGTCGACGCCGGCGGCGGGATCCTTCACCACATCACGCCAGGCCTTGATGAAGGCACGGATGAACTTGCGGATCGCTTCCGGGTTCTCCTGCTGGATCTTCGGCGAGGCCATGATCACGTTGCCGTAAAGCTCGACACCGTAATCGCTCATCAGCATGTTGACGATGTCGCTCTCCGGCACGCCACGCGCCTTGAGATTGATGACCGACGAGATCGAGAAGCCGAACACCGCGTCCACCTCGCCGGTGGCCAGCATCGGCTCGCGGACCGGGAAGCCGACATTCTCGAACTTCATCTTGGAATCGTCGATCTTGTTCACGGCCTTGAAGATCGGCCATTGCGCATACGCCGCATCCGCCGCCGGCGCACCGAACTTCTTGCCGTCCAGGCTCTTGATGTCGGTGGTGATCCCCTTGGACTTGCGCCCGATAATCGCGAAGGGCGGACGGTCATAGACCATCATCACGCCCTTGACATTGACGCTCGGATTTTCGTCGCGGAAGCGGATCAGAGAGTTCACATCGCCGAAGCCAAGGTCATAGGTGCCGGAAGCAACGCGCGGAATCGCCTCGCGCGAGCCATTGCCGGTATCGACTGTCACATCGAGGCCTTCGGCAGCGTAATAGCCCTTGTCGAGCGCGAGCAGGAACGCGGCGGCCGGGCCTTCGAAGCGCCAGTCCAGCGTGAAGCGGATCTTGGTCTGCGCCTGCGCGGTGGCGGCACCGGCTCCGGCAAGGGCGAGGGCGGCAAGGCTGCCGGTCACGAAACGGCGGGAAACGAAACGGGAAAGAAGAGTCACATCGGGCTCCATGATGGTGGTTGCGTAGGCGACCGTCTCGGGCGAAGCAACGGTCATGCCGTCCGCGAGGCCCTTCTTGCGAAGAAGCTTAACTAGGTCATGCCCAAAGAAAAGGCGAACGGCCGAATTCCACAGCATTCATGCAGCTGACAGGCGGGAAAACAGGCAACCGGCATTTCGCCTAGCCTCGCTCGCGAGGATCGAACGCATCCCGCAGCCCGTCACCGAGCAGGTTGAAGGACAGCACCGTGAGAAAGATCGCGAGGCCGGGCCAGATCGCCATCCAGGGCGCGTTGGTCAGGAAGCGCTGGGCCGAGTTCAGCATCGAGCCCCAGGACGGGGCAGGGGGCTGCTGGCCGAGCCCGAGGAAGGACAGGCTCGCTTCGGCAATCACCGCCATGGCGATGGTCAGCGTGATCTGGACGAGAAGCTGCGGCATGACATTCGGCAGGATATGCTTCACCGCGATCCGCCAGCGCGGATTGCCGACGGCTCTCGCGCTCTCGACATAATCCTCGACCTTGACCGCGAGAACTTGCCCGCGCGTCAGCCGGATGAAGATCGGCGTGGCCGTGATGCCGATCGCGATCATCGCATTGGTCAGGCTCGGCCCGAGAAAGGCGGCCAGGGCGATGGCGAGGATCAGGAACGGGCTGGCCAGCATCGCATCGGTGATACGCGAGAGGATCGTGTCGATCCAGCGGGGCCCGTAGCCGGCCAGCAGGCCAAGCGGAACGCCGAGCGCGACGGCGATGCCGACCGAGATCACGCCGGCGGCGAGCGAGGCCCGCGTGCCGTAGATGATGCGGGAAAGAAGATCGCGGCCAACCTCGTCCGTGCCGAACCAATGCAGCGCCGACGGCGCCTTGCGCACGGCGGCCCAGCTCTGCCGGGTCGGATCGAAGGGGGCGATCAGCGGCGCGAAAATCGCGATCAGAACGAGCGCCACGATGACGATCAGGCCGAACATCGCGGCCTTGCGCGCCCGCAGGCGACGCCAGGCACGCTGCATCGGCGTTTCGGGCCTCTGGGCCGGCGCAGCGAAAGCGGGGGTGGCGGCGCTCATGCGCGGAGCCTCGGATTGACGAGGATATAGCCGATATCGGCGAGCAGGTTCAGGACGATATAGGTGGCGGAAGTGACCAGCACGACGCCCTGCACCACTGCATAATCCCGGTTGAAGACCGCATCGACAATCAGCTTCCCGAAGCCGGGAATGGTGAAGATCTGCTCGGTCAGCACCGCGCCTGACAGCAAGGTCCCGAATTCGAGCGCCCCGAGCGTGATCACCGGGGTGAGGGCATTGCGCATCGCATGGGCGAGGATCACACGCTTCTCGCCGAGGCCCTTGGCGCGCGCGGTGCGGACATAATCGGAGGAAAGGGCCTGCAGCATGGCTGCGCGGGTATGGCGCATCAGGACGCCGGCAATCGAATTGCCGAGCACGAAGGCCGGCATGATCGTCGTCTTGAGCGATTGCCACGGATCCTCGAACGGGCTGACATAGCCCGAGGCCGGCAGCCATCCGAGATGGACCGAGAACAGGAAGATCATCAGGATGCCGAGCCAGAAATTCGGCGTCGAGATGCCCCAGAGGGAAATGACATTGACGAGGTAATCCCAGGCCGTGCCTTTCTTGACCGCCGAGATGATCCCCGCCGGCACGCCGATCAGGATCGCGATCAGCATGGCCATGGTGGCGAGTTGCAGCGTGACCGGGAGCTTCTGTGCCACCAGCCGCGAGACCGGCTCCTTCAGGCGCATGGACTCGCCGAGATCACCGCTGACCACACCCTTGATCCAGTAAACATATTGCAGCGGGATGGGCTGATCGAGCCGGTATTGCTTGCGGATCTGCTCGATGACTTCCGGGTCGCGTTCCTCGCCGGCCATGATCGTGGCCGGATCGCCCGGCAGCAATTGCTGCAGGCCAAAGATCATCATCGAGACGATGATGACCGTCGGGACCAGTTGCAGCAGCCGCCGGGCGATCAGCGCGAACATCGGATCAGCCCTTCACCTTGAGCCCGACCACGCGGACAAGGCCATCCGGCATCTGGCGATAGCCTTCAAGCCGGTCGCGATGCGCGATGATCACCAACCGATGGTAGAGATACACGATCGGCAGGTCCTTCGAGAGCTGGCTTGCGGCCTTCTGGTAGGCGGCCATCCGGTCGGCCATGGCATTCTTCGTCCGGGCCTCGTTGAGGGCGGCGTCGACCTCGGCGCTTGAATAGGCCGAGTAATTGTTCGGCGCGCCGGTGCTGACGAAGGAATGGATATTGCCGTCCGGATCGGTCCGGCCCGACCAGGCCAGGATGTAGGCCTGGTAGTTCCCGGCTTCCGCTTCCTTCAGCGAGGTCGCGAACTCCGTGACGCGGATCTTGACGTCGAAGCCGGCTTCCGCCGCCATGGCCTGGATCACTTCCGCCACCTGCCGCGTCTCTGGATTGTTCGGTACCATCAGATCAACCGGAACGGGCACCTTCACGCCGGAATCGGCGAGCAGCTTCTTCGCCTTGGCGACATCGCGCTTCGGCACCGGAATGCTCTTCTGGTAGAAGGCATTGTCCGGATTCACCCACTGGTTGCCCGGCTTGAATTCCCCGTTGAACACCACCTGCACGAGGGCTTCGCGGTCGATCGCTGCCTCGAAGGCCTGCCGCACGCGGGCATCCGAGCCGAGCGGGCCCTTGGCCGCCTCGCCCTTGCCGACATTGATCGTCAGGCCCTGATAGCCAAGCTCATAGGCTGTTGCGACTTTCAGCCCGCGGGTCGAGCGGATATCCTTCAGGTCGGTCGCCAGCGCGCGCTCGATCAGATCGAGCTGTCCGGATTTGAGATTGGCCAGCCGCACGGTCGAATCCGCGATCGGCACATAGGTGATCCGGTCGATCGAGACATTGGCCTTGTCCCAGTAATCGGCGAACCGCTCGACCACGATCCGGTCCTGCTGGACGCGCTCGACGAACTTGTAGGGGCCGGCGCAGACCGGCTTCTGGCCGAACTTGTCGCCGGCTTCCTTCGCCGCCTTCGGCGAAACCATCATGCCGGCGCGGTCGGTCAATTGCGCGATGAGCGGCGAGAACGGCGTCTTGAGGACGATGCGGATCGTGAGCGGATCGACCACCTCGACGGAATCGACCTGGCTCAGCTCACCCCGGCGGAACGAGCCCTGCATGGTCCGGTGCCGATCGAGCGAATATTTCGCGGCCTCCGCATCCAGCGCTTCGCCGTCATGGAACTTGACGCCCGGCCGCAGCTTGATCGTCACGGCCTTGCCATCAGCGGAGGTTTCGTGGCTGAGCGCCAGTTGCGGCACCACGGCGAGCTTCTCGTCGATGTCGAACAGCTTGTCACAGATCGAGGAAAAGACGATCCGCCCGACATACGTCCGGGCGAGTGTCGGATCCAGCACATCCGGGTCTTCCGCCAGCCCGATCCGGATCTGGGACTGGGCGAAAGCAGGGCCGGCCAGCAGCGGGGCGGAAAGCAGGGCAATGAGCCCGAGGCGCAGGCTTGTCTTCATGTCATGTCTCCGAAGGGTCAGGGGCGGACAGAGTAGGCATCGTTCCTGCCTCGAAGGCCGAGAGCAGGCGGGTAAGGCGCGGATCGGGGCGGGTCTCTCGCGGGAGCAACGCGGCATCGAGCGGGATATGGTCCGCGAAATGGCAGGCGACGCGATGTCCGTCCCCGCCGGCAAGCGGGGGAATGACGAGGCGGCAGGTCTCCTGCGCATGCGGGCAGCGGCGATGCAGGTGACAGCCCGGCGGCGGGTTGAGCGGGCTTGGCACATCGCCTTCGAGCACGATCCGGCGGCTGCGCCGGGTCGCGCTGGCCATCGGAATCGCCGAGAGCAGGGCATGGGTATAGGGATGGCGCGGCCGGGCAAATACGGCATCGGCCGGGCCGATCTCGACGATCCGGCCGAGATACATCACGGCCACCCGGTCGGCGATATGTTTCACCACGCCGAGATCATGGCTGATGAAGACCATCGCCAGCCCCAGCCGCCGCTGCAGATCGCGCAGGAGGTTGAGGATCTGCGCCCGGATCGAGACATCGAGCGCCGAAACCGGCTCGTCGCAGATGATCAGGCGGGGTTCGCTCGCCAGCGCCCGGGCGATCACGACGCGCTGCCGCTGCCCGCCCGAGAATTCATGCGGATAGCGCGCCGCATGTTCCGGCCGGAGCCCGACGGTTTCCAGCAGGCTCGCCACGCGCTCCGCCCGCTGGCCGGGCGGCACGATCCCGTGCAGCAGCAGCGGCTCGGCAATCGCCTCGCCGACCGACATGCGCGGATTGAGCGAGGCAAACGGGTCCTGGAAGATGATCTGGATCTCCCGGCGGAGATGGCGCATCGTGTCATCGTCCAGTGCCAGCAGGTCACGGCCGTCGAAATGCAGCGCCCCGGAACTCGGCTCGATCAGCCGCATCAGCATCCGGCCGAGGGTGGATTTGCCGCAACCGGATTCCCCCACCAGCGCCAGCGTCTCGCCGGCTTCCAGCACGAGGTCGACCCCGTCCACGGCCTGGACATGCGCTGTCGGCTTGCCGAACACATTGGTCCGGGCCACGAAGCGTTTGGACAGGGCGCGGGCATCGAGCAGGGCCTTCATGCGACCAAAGCCTCCAGCGGGGCTTTCCAGCAACGCGAATGGCGGTCATCGCACAGCGCCACGAGGGGCGGGGCCTCCGCCCGGCAGCGCGCATCGGCGAAGGGGCAGCGGGCGGCGAAGCGGCAGCCCGGCGGCGGGTTGCTCATATCCGGCACGGCGCCGGAAATCGCCGCCAGCCTTTCCTTGCGCTGGTCGAGCCTCGGGATCGAGCCGAGCAGGCCCAGCGTGTAGGGATGCTGGGGCAGGGTGAACAACGCTTCGACACTCGCACGTTCGACCACTTGGCCGGCATACATGACGAGCACCTCGTCCACCACTTCGGCCACGACGCCGAGATCATGCGTGATCAGGATCACGGCCGCACCGGTCTCGCGGCGCAGGTCCTGCAGCAATTCAAGGATCTGCGCCTGGATCGTGACGTCGAGAGCCGTGGTCGGCTCGTCGGCGATCAGCAGCTCCGGATCGCAGGCGAGGGCCATCGCGATCATGGCCCGCTGGCGCATCCCGCCGGACAGCTTGTGCGGGTAATCCGCGGCGCGCGCCTCCGGCTCGGGAATGCGCACCCGGCGCAGCATCTCCACGGCATGGGCCCAGGCTGCCTCGTGGCTCCAGCCGCGATGGCGGATCATCGCCTCGGCAATCTGGTCACCGATGCGGTGCGAGGGATTGAGCGAGGTCATCGGCTCCTGGAAGATCATCGCCATCCGGTTGCCACGCAGGTCTCGCAGCGCGTCCGCCGGGGCATCGAGCAGGCTCGAATCCCGGAAGCGGATCGTCCCGTCGATGGTCGCCGCGCCTTTCTGGAGCAAGCCCATCACCGCCAGCGAGGTCACGCTCTTGCCGGAACCGGACTCGCCGACAATGCCAAGCGTCCGGCCGGGATGCAGGTCGAAGCTGAGGCCGTCAACCGCGAGGATCCGGCCCCCGCGCGGGGTGCCGAAGCTGACGCTCAGGTTCTCGACCTGCAGCAAAGCGCTCATCCCCGCGCCTCCGCCGCAATCGATTCCGCAATCAGCCGCTCGATCTCGGCCCGGTCAGTCACGCCGGCGGGGTCATCCCGCCTTGGCATCACCTTGCGGTAATGCAGGTAGCGCTCATGCGCGACTCGTTCCAGCCGCGCCAGCTCGGCGAGGGGATCGGCATGGTCATCGACCCGGAGATCGAACAGCGCATAGTCCTCGTCATCATGGATCAGCAAAGCGGCCGATTGCTTGCCGCGCTTGTCACCGCCCGCAGCCTCGCCTGCCTGCAGCGCGGCAATCAGCCGTTTCGCGAAGGGCAGTTCGCCCCGCGCCTCGAATATCCGTGCCGTTTCGGCGATCACCTCCGGCCCGGCCAGCATGTTGCCGGCCACCGAGAACGTCTCGCGGACAAGATGCCCGCACCAGGGCACGCAATCCGCGCCGGTATAGGCGGCGATCCGCCCGGCCTTGTCCTGCAGATGCGCCTGCCGCTGGCCGCGTCCTTCATCCTGCGCCTTCAGGATGTCAAGCGCCTGCTGCGCGGTTGCGCCGGCGCGGAGCAACGCCATGCCGCGCAAGCCATAGAACGGATTGACGAAGGCCTGGCTCGCGATCGCGCCCGTCCCGGTCTCGATGAAGGGCACCCGCGCGCCGACCGCGAAAGCGCAGGTCGAGACAGCAATACCGAGCTGCCCGGTAGCATGGTCCTTGGCGACGATCGACCAGGTCATCCGGCCCTCCTATCGCCCGGCCGCATAGCCCTGCATGCCCCGCGGATTGGCGGCGGCACGCAGGAATTCGCCGTCACGCGAGGCTGCGACCAGTCGTCCCTCGGACCATTCCGGCCCGATCTCGACGATATGGCCGCGCCGTTCGAGCTCGGCGATGGTTGCCTTCGGCACGCGGGATTCCACAACGACGACGCCGGGGCGCGCCGTGCGCGGCCAGAAGGAGGTCGGGAAATGCTCGGTATGCCAGGCCGGGGCGTCGATGGATTCCTGCAGGTTCATGCCGGCATGGACATGGCGCAGGAACATCTGCGGGATCCACTGGTCCTGCTGGTCGCCGCCGGGCGAACCCCAGGCGAGATACGGCTTGCCGTCGCGCAGGGCCATGGTCGGCGAGAGCGTCGTGCGCGGCCGCCGCCCGGGAGCAAGGGCCGCCGGGTGGTTCTCGTCGAGCATGAACATCTGCGCCCGCGAGCCGAGGCAGAACCCGAGCTCGGGAATGACGGGCGAGGATTGCAGCCAACCGCCGGAAGGCGTCGCCGCGATCATGTTGCCATGCCGGTCGATAATGTCGAAATGCACGGTATCGCCGCGCGTAATCCCGGTGGGTTCGACCACTTCGCCGGCACCATGGCCGGTATGGATATCACCGACCGTCGGCTCTCCCGCACCGCCGGCGCTGACAGCCTGCCGCGGTCCGGAAACGGCCTTCACCGCCATGGCCCCGCCGAAGCCGGGAATGACACCCGGCCGCTGCTCATGCGAGGCGCGGTCGGTGATCAGCGTCCGGCGCTGCGTGTTGTAGGCGTCCGACAGGAGCGTGCCGAGCGGCACGGTCACATGGTCGGGATCGCCCAGGAACGTATCGCGGTCCGCAAAGGCGAGTTTGGCGGCCTCGACCTGGAGATGGATGAAATCCGGCCCGGCCGGATCGAGCCCGTCGAGATCGAAGCCCTTGAGCAGGGCCAGTTGCTGCAGGGTGGCGATGCCCTGGCACCAGGCGCCCGGCTTCTGCACGGTGTAGCGCCCGTATTGATACTCCGCCGGCCGTTCGACGCTGGCCTGCCAGCGCGCCATGTCATCGCCGCTGAGCACGCCGCGATGCGCCCGGCCGGATACATCCATCACATCCTGCGTCCGGCAGAAACGGTCGATGGCCTCGGCAATGAAACCCTGCGACCACACCTTGCGGGCGCGCTCGATCACGGCCTCCCGGCTGCCGCCGCCGGCTTCGGCCTCGCGCAGGAGGCGCTCGTAGGTATCGGCAAGGGCGGGGTTCCGGAACCGGCTGCCCGGCAAGGGCAGGCGCCCACCCGGCAGGTAGAGATCGGCCGAACTCGTCCAATGCTCGCGGAAAAGCTGTTCCACGGTCCGGATCGTGGCCACGATCCGCTCGACCAGCGGAAAGCCATGGCGGGCATAGCCGATGGCCGGCTCCAGAACGGCCCGCAACGGCATCGTGCCGTAATCGCGCAGCAACAGCATATAGGCGTCGAAGGTCCCGGGAACGCAGGGCGCCAGCAGCCCGGTGCCGGGAACAAGGTCAAGCCCCAGCGCCTGGCAATGCGCGATGGTCAGCCCGGCCGGCGCAACACCCTGGCCACAGATCACTTCCGTGTAGCCCTTGCCGGCGGCATGGACCATGATCGGCACGTCGCCACCCGGACCGTTGAGGTGCGGTTCGACGATCTGCAGCGTGAAGGCCGTTGCCACTCCGGCATCGAAAGCGTTGCCGTCCCGCTCGAGGATGCCCATCCCCACAGCGGTCGCGATCCAGTGGGTCGAGGCCACGACGCCGAAGGTCCCGGTGATTTCCGGCCGCGTGGTGAAACGGGCGGGATTGATGAAACTCATGATGCGGGGTCCTTCAGGGTCGGCAAGGCAGGGAGGGCCGGAGACAGGGCACGAAGCCGGCGGGATGCCATTGGTGGATGATAGAGCCTCGGCGAAGGCGGGCAAGATTCGTTATTCATTATTATATCGCAATTCCGCCCTCGCGGGCGCAATGCCGTGCAATGTCTGCATGGGTGGCGAACCAGCAGTCACCCTTCGCCTTCGCCGCCCGGATCAGCTCCTCGAGGATGAAGAGGCGGGAGCGATAGCCGGTAACATGGGGGTGAATCGTCAGCAGGAAGAGCCCGCCTTCGGCATGCGCTCCCTCGAATTCGCGCAGGAAAATGTCGAGCACTGCGGTCGGCGGCGTGTAGGGCCGCAGCGCCTGGAAGCGGTTCATGTTGAAATAGGGCGCGTCATCGCGGATCCACTCGACGGGCAATTCGACAATCCCCGTCGGCTGCCCCTCTTCCAGCAATTCGTAGGGGTCATTATCGGCCATCAGCGAGGAATCGTACAGCAGGCCCATCTCGCGCTGGATCTTCAGCGTTGACGGCGAGAAATCCCAGGATGGCGTCCGCATGCCCACCGGCCGCATGCCGGTGATCGTGGTCAACGTCTCCGCCGCCCGGAAATGCAGGTCGCGTTCGACAGGTTCCGGCAGGACCGAATTCAGCTCGTGGATCCAGCCATGCAGCCCGATCTCGTGCCCCTCGGCCACGACGCGGCGCTGCTCGTCCGGATAGAGCAGGGCGGCCACAGCGGGAACGAAGAAGGTGGCGGGCACATTTTCCCGACGCAGGATCTCGAGGATCTTCGGCACGCCGACCCGGGTGCCATATTGCCCCCAGGACATCCGCCCGACCGAAACACCGCCATCGCGCAGCTCGTTCGTCTCGTGGTCACTGTCGAAGGACAACGCCACGGCACAACGCTTGCCGCCCGGCCACCGTGCCGGTTTCAGCGAACGGCCGGCCCGGACCTGGTTGACCCGCCGGCGCCATTCCGCCTCGCTCCATTCCCAGGGTTCCATGCGTCAGGCCTCCAGCGGAAAATGACAGGCCACGTCGCGCGACCCGGTGATGGCGGTGCGGGGAGGTATGGCGTCCCGGCACATGGGCTGCGCTTTCGGGCAGCGGAGGTGGAAATGACAGCCTGACGGCGGCGCCAGCGGCGATGGCAACTCGCCGGAGATCGGCCGGAAGGTGACCAGTTCGTCGGAATCCGTGACAAGCTTCGGAATGCTGTCCAGCAGCGCGCGGGTATAGGGATGGGCCGGCGCACGGTAGACCGCCTCGGTCGGTCCCTGTTCGACGATCCGGCCGAGATACATGATGGCGATCCGGTCCGAGATATGGCGCACAATGCCGAGATCATGGCTGATGAAGAGCATCGTCAGCCCGAGATCGCGCCGCAGCTTGAGAAACAGGTTGACGATCTGCGCCTGGATCGACACGTCGAGCGAGGCGACAGGCTCGTCACAGACCAGCATGTCCGGCTGCATGGCCAGCGCACGGGCAATCGCAATGCGTTGCCTCTGGCCGCCCGAAAACTGGTGCGGGAACCGATCGGCCGCATCCCTGGGCAGCCCGACCGCATCGAGCCAGGTCTCGACATAGGCCCGGGCGCCGGCACGCGGCACAAGGCGATGCGCGATCGGCCCCTCGCTGATCGTCTCGCCGATCCGGATTCGGGGATCCAGCGAGGCAAACGGATCCTGGAAGATCATCTGGATCCGCGTGGTGCGCTTGCGGCCATCCGCGCCGAGAATCGGCGCGCCATCCAGCGTCACCGTGCCGTCATTCGGCGCGTGGATGCCGGCGATCATGCGGCCGAGGGTCGACTTCCCGCAGCCGGATTCGCCGACAAGGCCGAGGACCTCGCCTTTCCGGATCTCGAGCGAGACGCCATCCACCGCATGCACGGTCCGGGTTTCGATGGGCTGGCCCAGCCGGACGGCGATTTTCTCGCCCAGCGACAGGCGGGGCGCGAAGCGCTTCGACACGGCCCGGACATCGATCAGCGCGCTCATGCCGGCCTCTCCCCTAGGGGATGGTGGCAGCGATGGCTGCGGCCGGTTCCCACCGTCATGAAATCAGGCATCACGCCGCATTCCGTCGTCCGGTAGCTGCAGCGCGGCTGGAAGGCGCATCCCGGCGGCAGGTCGAACAGCGAAGGCGTCGAGCCGGGGATCTGAACGAGATCGGTGCCGGGTTCGGCACGGGCGGGCAGGGAGGCCAGCAACCCGGCGGTATAGGGATGGCGCGGCTGGCGCAGGACGGCTGCCACGGGCCCTTCCTCAATGATCCGGCCCGCATACATCACCAGCAGGCGGCTGGCGATGGACGAGACCGTCGCCAGATCATGGCTGATCCAGATCATCGCCGTCCGTGATTCCTCGGCGAGGCTGCGCATTTCCGTGAGGATCTGCGCCTGGATCGACACATCGAGGGCGGTGGTCGGCTCGTCGCAGATGATCAGGCGTGGCCGGTTCAGCAGCGCGATGGCGATGGCGACGCGCTGGCGCATCCCGCCGGAAAACTGGTGCGGATGCGCATCGAGCCGGCGCGCCGCATCGGGAATGCCCACCCGCGCAAGCACGGCCGCGGAACGTTCGCGCGCGGCGGCCTCGCCGATCCGCTCATGGGCCTCCAGCGCCAGCCGCATCTGCATGCCGATGGTGAGGACCGGGTTCAGCGTCGCCGAGGGGTCCTGGAAGACCATCGAGATCTCCCGGCCGCGGATCTTCCTGAGGTCGGAGGGCGGCAAGCCGACAATCTCGCGGCCCATCAGCTTGACCGAGCCGCCGGTGATCCGCCCCGGCGGATCGACCAGGCCGAGCAGCGAGAAGCCGGTCACGCTCTTGCCGGAGCCGGATTCTCCAACGAGGCCGATGATCTCGCCTTCGGCCAAAGTGAAGCTCACCCCGTCCACGGCCTTCAGCGGGCCGTTCCGCGTGGCGAACTGCGTTTTGAGGTCACGGACTTCGAGCAGCGGGCTCATCGGCGCAACCTCGGATTGAGCTGATCGCGGATCTGGTCGCCGACGAGATTGATCGCCACGATCAGGACGATCAGCGCCACGCCGGGATAGATGGAGATCCAGTAGCGGCCGGACAGCATGTACTGGAAACCGTTGGCGATGAGCATGCCGAGCGAGGGCTCGCTGACCGGCAGGCCAAGCCCGAGGAACGAAAGCGTCGCCTCGAGGGCAATCGAATTGGCGATCTGGACTGTTGCGACCACGATGAGCGGTGGCATGCAATTCGGCAGGATATGGCGGAACACGACCCGGCGCGGCGAAAGCGGCGTCGAGAGAGCCGCCTCGACATACTCCTTCGAACGCTCCGCCGAGGCCGCGCCATGCGCGGTGCGGGCAAAATAGGCGTATTGCGCCGTTACCAGCGCTGCGATCAGCGGGCCCTTGCCCTGGCCGAGCAGCGCTGCCAGCACGAGGGCCAGCAGGATGGCAGGGAAGGACAATTGAAGATCGATGATCCGCATGATCAACGCCTCCATCCTTCCGCCGAAATAGGCGGCAAAGGTCCCGAGCGTCGCCCCGATGGCAAAGGCGATCGCCCCGGCAAGGATCCCGATCTGGATCGAGATCCGCAATCCGTAGAGAATGGCCGAAAGCAGGTCGCGGCCCTGCGCGTCTGTGCCCAGCCAATGCGTGAACCCTTTCGAGCCGACGAAACCCGGCGGTCGCCGCGCATCCATCAGCACCAGGGTCGCGAGATCATAGGGGTTCTGCGGTGCGATCAGCGGCGCGGCCAGCGCGATCAGGACGATGGTCATCACCACGCCGAGCGCGATGACGGCCAGCGTATTGGCGCGGAAATCAGCCCAGAACCGGGCGAGGGGCGTTGTCGCGCTCATGTCGCCCTCCTTGTCCGCAGCCGCGGATCGAGCGCCGCATAGGAGAGGTCGACCAGCAGGTTGATGACGATGAAGAAGAACGCGACGAGCATGAGATAGGCGACCATGACCGGCCGGTCCAGCGAGGAGATGGAATCGATGATCAGCTTCCCGACGCCGGGCCAGGAGAAGATCGTCTCGGTCACGACCGCAAAGGCCATGGTCGAGCCGAATTCCAGTCCGAACACCGTGACGATCGGGATCGAGATCAGCCGCAGCACATGCCGCCGGAGGATGGTGAACTCGCTTTCGCCGGCCGCTCTTGCAAAGCGTACCGTGTCAGACAGCATGGTCTCGCGCGTTCCCGCCCGTGCCAGCCGGACCATCATCGCGAACTTGAACAGCGAAAGGTTCAGCGCCGGCAGCAGCAGATGCTTCCAGCCATTGGCCGTCAACAGGCTCCATTCCACGCCGAACAGCATCGCCGTCTCGCCGCGGTTACCGGCGGGCAGCCAGCCGAGCTGGACCGCGAAGGTGAAAATCAGCACGAGGCCGATCCAGAAGGTCGGCACCGAGAAGCCGAAGATCGACACAGTCATGATGACCTTGGCCAGCAGGCTGTCGGGCCGGTAGCCGGCATACATACCGAGCGGCACGCCGAGCAATGTCGCGCCGAGCACGGCGACGAGCGTCAGTTCCAGCGTCGCCGGAATGCGCGAGGCAATCAGGTCGAGGACCGGCATGTTGTAGATGAAGGAGCGGCCGAAATCGCCGCTGAGCAGCCGCGCGAGGAAGTCGAGATATTGCTTCCAGAGCGGCTGGTCGAGCCCGTAGGCGCGGATCGCTTCCTCCCTGATCTGCTGTGTCGCATCGGGCGAGATCAGCACGTCGATCGGGTTCCCGACCGCATAGACGCCGATGAAGACCAGCGCGGAGATGACCAGCATCACCACCAAGGCCTGCAGGAGGCGCTGGATCATGAAGCCGAGCATCAGGCCCAGTCCCCGGTAATCAGGGCCCGGGTTTCGGCAATGGCGGTTTCCCAGATCGCCAGCATGTCTGCGTCGGAGCGCTGGTAGAGCCCGCCGTAATTGCCATCCCCAAGCAGCGCTTTCTTGGCTCCGGGGTCGAGTGCGGAGAAGCGGCCCATATCCATCATCGGCTTCTGGTGGGACGGCATGGAAACGCCGGGCAGACGCGTCCATGGAAAATTCTCCATCCACGAGGCATGGCTCGCCACGGGATCGATTGCCTTGACCTTGGCGAAGGTTTCCGGCGCATTCCACCAATTGTGCCATTTCACCTGGCAACCCCGGTTCCGGTCCAGCCATTCCAGCACAGCGCCATGGGCGGGCGAGTTGCCGCCATGCCCGTTGACGATGACGATCCTCCGGAAGCCCGAGCGCACCAGCCCGTCGAGAATATCCGTCACAACGGCGATCCAGGTCGAAAGGCGCAGCGTCACAGAGCCGGGATACTCGACGAAATTCGGGGTGAACCCGTAAGGCTGGACCGGAAAGACGGGAATGCCGCTGTCGCCAACCGCCTCGACCGCGACCCGCTCCGCGAGGATCGCATCCACCGCGAGGCTGAGATAGGCGTGCTGCTCGGTGGAGCCCAAAGGCAGCACGGCGCGATCGTCGGCGCCGGCCCGCGCTTCCACCTGCATCCAGTTCATGTCCGCAATACGCATGGTTTACCCCAATTCCGCGTTGGTCTGCGGCTCCGCCTCGCCTCCTGCCTCGCCACGGAACATGGCCAGAACCACCTTCGCGAGCAGCATGGAGAGCATCTCGCGCTCGACGAGACTGAGCGAAGCAAGCATTTCCTGTTCCAGCCCGGCAAAGCGGGGCAGGGCCTCGTCATAGACGGCGCGTCCGGCATCGCTCAGCGTCAGGATCTGCGACCGGCGGTCATCACCATCGATGCGCCGCGCGACGAGGCCGAGGCCGATCAGCCGGTTCACCGCCCGGCTGAGCGTGTTTTTCGGAAAGGCCGTGGACGAGGCGATCTCGCTGGCGGTCACGCCATCCTGGATCGCCAGGCTGTAGATGACCACGAATTCCACGCGGGAAAGATCGAAGCGCTCCTTCACCCAGCCATAGAGCGGCACGTTGTAGCGCAGCGCGAGATAGTTGAAGCGGGCCGCAAACCCGCACGGATTTTTCCAGAGCCGGGCATGGGTGAAGGCATCCAGCCGCTGGCGGTTGAGCAGGTCGGCGCCATCCTCGGCCGAGCCGAACGGAACCACGTTGCCGATTTCATCATTTTGCTTCGCCGGCAGGCGACGTGCCGTTTTGTCGCGCATAAACTGGTTCCAAATCGAACGGTTCAGATCATCCAGACCCACTATACGGGCAAAAAACAGTTCCACAAGGAATTGACGGCTGCGAATTCGTCACGTTCAATGCCGGTTCAGGCGTCCCGCCAGGGGCGAGGACGCATCAACAAGGGAGACCGCCATGCGTCCGCTCGTTTATGCCCTCTTCTGCGCCACCGCCTTGTCGAGTGCCGTGCCGGCCCTGGCCCAGACCCTGACGATCGGTGTCCGCGGCGGGCCGGATTCCATCGACCCGCATTTCACTGCCACCGGCACCCATGCCGAAGCCCTGAAGCATGTTTTCGACACGCTGGTCTGGTCGGGCGACGGGCTTGAACTGGAGCCGCGCCTCGCGACCAGCTGGAAGCCGATCAACGACACGACCTGGGAGTTCAAGCTGCGCCCGGGCGTGAAGTTCCACGATGGCTCCGACTTCACGGCCGAGGATGTGAAATTCTCGATCGAGCGCATCCCCATGGTGGCCGGGCCCAACCCGACGACGATCTACGTCCGTCGCGTCAAGGAGACGAAGATCATCGACCCGATGACAGTCCATGTCATCACGGATGGCCCGGCCCCGACGCTCCCGAACGATTTCATCCGCCTCTTCATTGTCTCGCACAAGGCGGCGGCTGGCCTGAACAAGGAATCCGCCAATGCTGCCTTCAATTCCGGCAAGGCTGCCATCGGCACCGGGCCTTACAAATATGTTTCCTGGGAGCCGAAGGGCGATCTGGTTCTCGACCGGTTCGATGGCTATTGGGGTCCGAAGGAACCGTGGGCGCGCCATGTCCGCAAGGAAATCGCCAATGATGCTGCCCGCGTCGCGCAGCTCAAGGCCGGCCAGCTTGACCTGATCACCCGCGTGCCGGCGACCGACGTTGCCGCGCTGAAGCGTGATTCGAAGATCGACGTTCAGATTATTGATACGGTTTATGTTTTCAACGTCGAGCTGGACATGCGCGAGAAGGCGCTGAACGTGACCGCCAAGGACGGTTCGGCCTTGCCGGCCAACCCCTTCCGCGATGTTCGCGTCCGCGAAGCGATTGACCTGGCCATTGACCGCAACGCTCTTGCGGAAGTGGCGATGGAAGGTCTCGGAAAGCCGGTGAACCAGATGGTGACGCCGTCGATCTTCGGCTTCAACAAGGCGCTCCCGGCCCGCGAATACAACCCCGCCAAGGCCAGGCAACTGCTGGCGGCCGCCGGCTACCCGAACGGTTTCAAGATGCAGTTCTCCTTCACGAAGGACAGGCTGCCGGGCGATACGCAGGTCGGAACCTCGATTGCGCAGATGCTTGCGGCAATCGGCATCGATGCCACGCCGAATGCCCAACCGGCGGCGGTCTTCTTCCCGGCCCGGACGCGCGGCGAGTTCTCGGCTTCAATGTCGGGCTGGGGTACGCTGACAGGCGAGGCGCATTACACGCTCTCCTCGCTCGCCCATTCAAATGACCCTGCCAAGAAGATGGGGGCCTTCAACGTTCTCGGCTACAAGAATGACGAAATGGACAAGCTGCTCCAGATCGCCGCGGTCGAGATGGACGAGGCCAAGCGCCGCAAGGCGCTCGAGGATGCCAATGCGCTTGTCCTGAAGGACCGCCAGCGCCTGCCGATCGTGGCGGTCGGCTCCGCCTGGGCGATGCAGAAGGGCAAGGTCACGATCAAGGCGCGCGTCGATGAGGATACGCTCGCCATGAACATCAAGCCCGCGAAGTAACGTGGCGGGCGTGGCAGCAAGCAGCCGGCCCCCGGTCCTGATCTGGGGTGCCGGCGCCATTGGCGGCACGCTCGGCGCCTATTGGGCGCGGGCGGGCCTGCCGGTCACCATGGTCGACCTCGTCGCCGAGCATGCCCGGGCCTGTTCGACGACCGGGCTTTCGATCACCGGCCCGGTCGAGGAATTCCGGCAGGTGGTACCCACGGTGACACCGGAGGCAGTGACCGGGACATGGCCCATCATCGTTTTGGCCGTTAAGGCCCATGCGACCGAGGCGGCCCTTGCCATGCTTGCGCCGCATCTCGCGCCGGATGGCTATGTGCTCTCGGCGCAGAACGGGCTGAACGAAATTGCCATCAGCCGCATCATTGGTGCGGACCGGACGATGGGCTGCTTCGTCAATTTCGGGGCGGATTGGCTCGGTCCGGGAGAAATCCTGTTCGGGAACCGGGCGGCTGTCGTCGTCGGCGAGATCGACGGCTCCATCCGGCCGCGCACGCAGCTGATGCATGAATGGCTGCGCATCTTCGAGCCGGCTGCCGTGCTGACCGACAATATCTGGGGCTATCTCTGGGGCAAGCTGGCCTATGGCGCCATGCTGTTCGCCACCGCGCTGACGCCGGATTCGATGAGCGCAAACTTCGCGGATCCCCGCCGCGTGCCGGTTTTCGTGGCTCTGGGCCGGGAAGTGATGGCCGTGGCCCGGGCGCGGGGCGTGAAGCCGGTCGGCTTCAACGGCTTCGATCCGGAATGTTTCGCGCCCGGTGCCCCCGCGGGGCAGGCTGAATCCTCGATTGCCGCCCTCGCGGAATTCAACCGGCACACTGCCAAGACGCATTCCGGCATCTACCGTGATCTTGCGGTGCGCAAGCGGAAGACCGAGGTCGATCCTCAAATCGGGATCATTGCCTCGCTCGCCGCCGAATCCGGGCTGAAAGCACCCGTACTTGCGCGGCTGGTCAGCCTCATCCACGCAATCGAGGACGGCCGGAAGCCCATGGCTTTCGAGACGTTCGCCGAACTTATCCCGCTCGCAGGAGGCACCTGATGGACATCCGCCTCGATGGGCGCGTCGCCCTCGTCACCGGCGCTGCGCAGGGGATCGGGCAGGCTATCGCCCGGGCGCTGAAAGAAGCGGGTTGCCTTGTTGTTGTGGCCGATCGGGACGGGGAAGGCCTCAATGCTTTCGCCGTTGCGGAGGCCATGATGCCGATCATTCTGGATGTCAGCCGGCGCGAAGCCGCGCATGATGCAGTCCATTCGATTGTCGATCATCAGGGTCGTCTCGACATCCTCGTCAATGCAGCCGGCGGGGTGCGCGGACAGGTGGGCGGCCCGGTCGAGGCCGTGACCGAGGAGAGCTGGCGCATTCTGTTCGAGGCCAATGTCGACGGCGCGTTCTGGCTCTCGCAGGCCGCCTCGGTTCCCATGGCAGCGCAAGGCTGGGGGCGGATTGTCAATATCGCGTCAGGTGCCGGCCTGCGCCCGAGCCTGACCGGCATTCAGGCCTATACCGCAGCCAAGCACGCGCTTGTTGGGCTGACGAAGCAGCTCAGCCAGGATCTGGGGCCAAAAGGCATCACGACCAATGCCGTTGCCCCCGGCTTCGTCCGGTCAAACCCGGCTACCGAACGGCAATGGCAGAGCTATGGCCCGGAAGGGCAGGCGCGGCTGGTGCAGGGCATCCATACCCGCCGGCTCGGCACAGCCGAAGACATCGCCAATGCCACCCTGTTCCTGGCGTCCGAACAGGCCGGATGGATTTCCGGCCAGATCCTCTCGGTCGATGGGGGGCGGAGCTGAGCGCCGGAAAGGAAAAGGGCAGCATTCCACCCGGAACACTGCCCTGATGGTCTTCACCTCGGCAACGCGGCTCAAGCCGCGCGGCGGGCCTCCTGATTGATCCGGTTCGCGATCGCCGCAAGGATCTCATCCGCCGCCGCGTTATCGACCTGGCAGGTACCGGCGGCATGATGACCACCCCCGCCATGCTCGAGCATGAGCTCGCCGACATTGGTCGGGTTGGAACGGTCGAAGATCGATTTTCCGAAGGCAAGAACAGTGTTCTGTTTGGCCCGCCCCCACATCACATGGACCGAAATCGATGTTTGAGGGAAAAGGGCGTAGATCATGAAACGGTTCGAGGCATAGATCGTTTCCTCGCCGCGAAGGTCAAGGATGGCCAGCGTGCCGTCCACGCGGGTGCAGCGCTTGATCTGTTCGCGGGCCAGCGCCTGATGCGTCTTGTAGAGATCAACCCGCTCCTTGATGTCCGGCAGGTCGAGAATTGCCTCGATGGTGCTGTGGCTGCGGCAAGCATCGATCAGGAGCATCATCAGCTGATAATTCGAGATCCGGAAATCGCGGAACCGGCCGAGACCGGTGCGCGCATCCATCAGGAACGACAGCAATTCCCAGCCACGGGCTTCAAGCACATCGTCCCGCGTGAACCGGGCAGCATCGGCCTTGTCAACGGCGAGCATCATGTCCGGATTGATCCGCGGGAACGCTTCGCGGCCGCCGAAGAAGTCATAGACGACCCGCGCTGCGGAAGGGGCATTTACATCGATGATATGGTTTGCGGCCTTGTCGACATTGCGCTTGCCTTCGCTCGCGTGATGGTCGAACGCGGCATAAATGCCGGGCACATAGGGAAGATTGGTCGAGATATCCGCGGCACTGACGGCGATCTTGCCATCCTGCATGTCTTTGGGGTGCACGAATTCGATCTCGCCGACCAGGTCGATTTCCTTGAGCAGCGTCCCGCACACCAGGCCGTCCATGTCGCTGCGGGTGATCAGGCGGAATTTGCCTGCGGGGCAATCCTTCCGGATCTGCTCTCTGGTAATCGGATCGGCCTTCATTGTCAGTGTCATCCCCTGAGCGCAAACTGGAACCATGCGTCAGGCCTACTGCAAGAAAGCAAAGCCTTTCCTAAAGCCTATCGTAAACGAGGCCAGGAAAGCGCGAGGCGGGCAATTTTGGAGAAATGAATGGTGCCCGGGGCCGGAATCGAACCAGCGACACTGCGATTTTCAGTCGCATGCTCTACCAACTGAGCTACCCGGGCCTGCGCAGCGGATCTAGCCCGACGCGAGAGCCGTGCTTTTAGAAAATGGCGGGGAACCTGTCCAGCCCTTTCATGGTGATTTTGTCCGAATGTTTTGGCTGCATCGGTGCCGGGCGGGAAACAGCATGGAATCCCGCGGAAAACCGGCGGGTTGCCCGGTTTCCCGCGCGGGGCCGCTTGCCAAGCGGGCCTGCATCGCTAGGCTTGCCGAACACGTCTCTTGATCAGTCAGGAAATGGCTCGATGCAGTCGCTTGCCGCGATCCCGTTCTTCAAGGATGCCAGTGATCTCGATTTGAAGGCTTTCGAGCGCCGCTGCGTCTGGAAGCGCGTCGAGGAGGGGCAGATCCTCGTCGATTTCGAGGATCAGTCCAGCGATGTCTATTTCCTCGCGGCCGGGGATGTCCGCATCCAGATCCGTACGGCCGGCGGCAAGGAAGTGATTCTCGCAGATATGCGAGCCGGCGAATATTTCGGTGAACTGGCCGCGATCGACGGGATCGCCCGCTCGGCCAATGTCTCGGCGCTCACACGCGCCGAGATCTGCATCGTCAGTGCTGCCGTGTTTCGTGAAATGATTGCCGCATCGCGCATTCTCTCCGACAAGCTGTTGCGCCTGCTGGCGGCCCGCGTGCGGGATCTGAACGTCCGCCTGCTCGAACACACTGTTCTGGACATCCGGCACCGGCTCTATGCTGAATTGCTTCGGCTTTCGGCACCCCGCCCCAATGCCGCGCCGGCGCGGGTCATTTCCCCGCCACCGGTCCATCATGTCCTTGCAGCGCGCGTTGGCTGTCGCCGGGAGCAGATCACCCGGGAGCTCGGGGCCATGAAGGCGGAGAACCTGATGGAGCGAACCCGGGGCGCTCTGGTCCTGCTCGATCCGGATACACTGCGCCAGCGGATCGCCCAGGCAATGCGCGAAGCCGGCTAGGAACGGTTCTGCAACAACCGGAGGTCCGGCCGGACAGAGGGGGCCAGCAATGGTCCTTCGAGCCTGAACGCGTAGAATTCGCTCGGCAGGGGCGGCTCGTCGATCCGACGGCGCAGGACCACGACCATCTGGTGGCGCTGGGCCGCGAGATCCATCACGCCTTCGAGCATCGCCGTCACACGTGGTGACAGGAAACTCGAACCGACCGGTTCGATCTTCCCCTCCCGGATGGCAAAATTGGCCCGCAGCATCTCGAAGCTGGTTTTGCCTGCAAGGGCAAAAAGCAAGGCCGCATCCTGCCGCGCATCGGTGGCCCGGGTGAGAAGTTTTGCGAGATCGATCCCGGTCACATCGCCGTTCTTGATGTCGATGGCGGCGGTCCCGTTCAAGGCGCCGGCCAGGGTCGATACAGAGGCTCCCTTGGCTTCCGCCTGGACAACCAGCGTTCCTTCGCCCGTCAGTCGGTTGAACCCGAAGGCACGTTCCATGAAACGCCCGAAATCGATGCGCTCGGCAGAAGCCTGCAGGCGCAGCTCCTGCTGCCTTTCAGGAGTGTCGATCAGGGAAACACGGGCCTTGACCATTCCCTCGCCGAACCGGCTGTCGACAATGGCCAGTTCTGTCCGACCCTGTCGCGTCAGGATCGAGAGCGCCACATTCGCCAGGACGACATTGCCAAGCTTGAACTCGCGCGTGGAAAGCCGGATGTCGAGATCGATGATCGGAAGCGGGTTGATGGCCAGCGGCTCGCCGGACCAGCTGCCATCGGGCTGCCGCAGACGCTGGAACGCCGAATGGGCCGCCGTGCCATCCACCAGGTCGCCGGCCAGGGTCGCGGAAAGGCCCCAGCGTCCGTTATTCTCGCGCAGGGCCGCGATGCCATTCAGCTGCTTCCCGCCCCGCACGACCCGCAGCGCCTCGAGTGCGACGCCCCGCGGATCCAGCGCCATGTTCGACGAGATTGTCATTGGCGGATCGTTCGAGCCGGGCCGTGCATTCGGCCCTCCCAGCCGGCGCTCCAGCTTGCCGCCGAGATGGGCTTCCGCCCGCCCAATCAGGGCCAGGTCCGGGTCACGCCGCATAGAGCCGGCAAAGGACAGGCGGGAGCCGAGAGCCCCGATCTGGATGGTTGCGGCGCCCTGTTTGTCCTCGGCCAGCGCGCGCCGGGTCGGCAGCGATGCGGTGAGCGAATAGCCGTCATCGACCCCAATCTGCGTCAGGTCGACATCCAGCCGCCCGCGGCCGGCGAGATAACGGAAACGCCCGCGAACAGCCTCGAAGGCCAGATCTTCGCCCTTGGGTCCGGCACGGGAAAAGGTGAAGCGGGCTTCATCAACCGCAATCCTGAAGCGGCTGAATCGCGTGGACTGTCCAAAGAGCCCGATCGTCTGGTCAAGCAGCTCCGTCACGCTTCTCGGCGAACGGAACCGGGCATCGATGGCACCGACATCGACCCGGATATCCGGCTTGGACAGGCTCAGTGACGGCCCGTCAATCGATCCGTCCATCAGGTCAAAGAGGTCGAACTGGATGATCGCCTGCGGCGCGCGCAATTCGCCATCGCCAGCAATGCGCCGCACGGCGACGTCATCATAGACGATCTTCGGTTTCGGCCACATCACATGGCGGCGTTGGCCGAACCGCAGAGTCAGCCCGAGATCCTGCTCGTACCGCGCAAGGATCGCCTGCTCGATCGCGGCATAATCCCGCGTCAGGATCAGGGCCGCCAGCCCGGCCAAAGCGAGGATCACGGCCGCGGCGAGGCCCACGGCCATGCGGCGCAGCAGGGCCTTGTACCGGACGAGGAGGGTCGGAAACCCGGGCATGCGGCGATTGGCTCCGCGACGAGCGCGGCTGAGCGCGCGAAAGGGACCCGTCTAGGGCTGCACGGGAAAACCCGCAGCCATCTTCTAGCAAACCCGGAGGAGGCAGGTCAAAGGCTGAAACGCAACAGGCCGGGCCGCAAGGCCCGGCCTGCCGGAAGTTCTTCAATGATCAAAGGGCCGAAACGAAATCCGCTTCGGTTTTGGACGTGATCTCGTCGAGTGTGACGCCCGGGGCAAGCTCCAGCAGACGCATCGGCTCCTTGCCGGTCCGGTCGATCGAAAAGACGCCAAGATCGGTCACGACCATGTCGACCACGCCCGCGCCGGTCAGCGGCAGGGTGCAGACCTTGAGCAGCTTCGATTCGCCCTTGGCCTCGTGCTCCATGACCACGACGACCTTCTTGACGCCGGCGACGAGATCCATCGCCCCGCCCATACCCTTGACCATCTTGCCCGGGATCATCCAGTTCGCGAGATCGCCGTTCTGGGCCACCTGCATCGCGCCGAGGATGGAGAGGTCTATATGGCCGCCACGGATCATCGCGAAGCTGTCGGCCGACGAGAAATAGCTCGTGGTGGGCAATTCGGTGACGGTCTGCTTGCCGGCATTGATGAGATCGGGGTCTTCCTCGCCCTCATACGGGAAGGGACCCATGCCCATCATGCCGTTCTCGCTCTGCAGCTGAACGCTCATGCCGGCGGGGATGAAATTCGAGACCAGCGTCGGAATGCCGATGCCGAGATTGACGTAAAAGCCGTCCTTGAGCTCCTTCGCGGCGCGGGCGGCCATTTCTTCACGGGACCATGCCATGATCTGTCTCCGGGGCTCAATGCTGCGGGGCGGGGTGCGGACGGGTGGTCCGGTTCTCGATCCGCTTCGGCGCGTTCGGAACATGGACGATCCGCTTCACATAAATCCCCGGCGTGTGGATGTTGTCCGGATCGATCTCGCCGGCGGGGAAAAGATGTTCGACCTCGGCAATCGTGACCGTTGCTGCGGTCGCCATCATCGGATTGAAGTTCCGCGCGGTTTTCCGGTAAACGAGATTGCCTTCCGTATCGCCTTTCCACGCATGGACCAGCGCCACATCGGCCCAGAGGCCGGTCTCCATCACGTATTTCCGACCCTTGAAATGCGGGTCATTCGGAAACTCGCGGATCTCCTTGCCTTCCGAGACCAACGTGCCGACGCCCGTCGCGGTGAAGAAGGCCGGAATGCCGGCACCCCCTGCGCGGATGCGCTCGGCAAGCGTGCCCTGCGGATTGAATTCGAGCTCCAGCTCACCGGAGAGATATTGCTGCGCGAACAGCTTGTTCTCGCCGACATACGAACTGATCATCTTCTTGATCTGCCGCGTCTCGAGCAGCTTGCCGAGATGGATGCCATCCACGCCGGCATTGTTCGAGATCACCGTGAGATCCTTCACGCCGGCCTCGCGGATCGCCTCGACCAGCGTCTCGGCAACGCCGCACAGGCCGAACCCGCCCGCCATGATGGTCATCCCATCCTTCAGGACGCCCGCCAAGGCGGCCTTGGCATCCGTATAAACCTTGCTCATCCAGTCACTCCTCCCGAATGGAGGGCAGGGCCTGCCCCCGCCATCGAAACCTGTTGACGGCGAAGTCATAGAGAAGACCCGCCGCCTTGCAAAGCGGGCGTTGCCGCTTTCGACATTTGTTCGGAGATCGGAATCCGTTCAGCTCTTCCGGATCAGGATCAGCGCCGCGAGGCCGCTCAGGGCAAGGATCGCGAGCGATTCCAGTGCGGCATGCTCGAACACCCCGGCGCTCGCCTGGGCATAGGCGCGCGTGGCGAGGGTCTCGAAATTCAGCGGCCTCATCAGCAACGTCGCCGGCAGTTCCTTCACTGTATCGATGAAGACGAGCATGGCAGCGATCAGCAGCCCCGGCGCCATGGCCGGCACATGGACGCGCCAGGCCAGCCGGAAGTCACTCATGCCATGGATCCGGGCGACCCAGTCGATCGAACGTGGCAGCCGGTCGAGCGCGAGCATCGACTGCGTGACGCCGATGCCAAGGAAGCGGACCATGAGGGCGAAGGTGATCCCTGCCAGCGTGCCGGAAACCGCGAGCGAGAGGCCGACGGAACCGGCCAGAGCGTCCACCCATCGCATGACCGGGAAGATGGACAGGACAAGAACCGTGCCCGGGACGGCATAGCCAAGGGTCGAGAGCCGGCCCGCATTCCGCAGCTTCGGCACGATCCGGATGCCGATCGTCACAAGGGCACCTGCGGCCACGACAAAGCCGGCCACCGCGACACCCAGCACAAGGCTGGACAAGGCGGCATGCAGCAATTCCGCATCGGCACGCTGCTGTGCGGCGTACTGGATGGCACGCCAGATCAGAAACCCGGTCGGCAGCAGGAAGCCGAGCAGGACCGGCAGGCCCGCAGCGAAGGCAGCGAGAAGACCCGGAACCTTTCGGAGGGGAATGCGGGACGGACGGGCGCCCCCGCGCGAGGTCACGGGTTGCCGGCGTCCATCCTGCTTTCGTGTGAGGAACAGAAGAAACCCGACCATCACAAGCAGCAGCGCGGCCAGCCGGACGGCGCCGGGAAGGTCACTGCGGTTCAGCCAGTAATCCCGGATGGCCACCGAGAAGCTCGAAACCCCGAGGAATTCGGTCGCGCCGATATCATTCAGCGTCTCGAGGCCGGCAAGCACCAACCCGGTGACAAGCGCGGGAATGGCGATCGGGAGCCCGACACGGAAGAACAGTCTTGGTCCGCGGGCACCAAGAAGGCGGGCGGCATCGATGACGCTGCGCCCCGACCGGGTGAAGATGATGCGGCAGCCGAGATAGACATAGGGAGACAGCACGAGGCCGAGCACGAAGATAGCGCCGCCGAGCGTGCGGATATCGGGGAAGGCGTAATCTGCGGCCGTACGGGCTCCGGTTACCGCGCGAAAGGCGGTCTGGACCGGGCCGAAAAAGTCAAGGAGATCAACCGCAACATAGGCAGCGAGATAGGTCGGGAAGGCGAGGGGCAGGGCCAGCCCGATTTCCAGCCAGCGCCGCAGGGGAAATTCGTAGATCGAAACCAGCCAGGCCGAGATCAGCCCGATCGCCCCCGCCACCAGACCGACCCCCAGCAGCAGCTGGCCCATCTCCTTCACTGTGTGCCATTGCGTGGGCGAAAGCCCCGAGGTCGTCAGGGCCGCCCCGGTCATCAGGCTGGAAAAGCCGATTCCCGGCAACCCGACCAGAACGGCGAGAAGCCCGATGACCATGGCCATGGGCTGCCAACGCAGACGAGGCCGGGCAGGGCCGGCCTCGTGCGGAAGGAGGGGTGATGGGACCGTGTTCATCGACAGGGCATGAACCTGTCAGCTCTGCGGGCCAAGATCGTAGCCGACCTTCTCGACGAGTTCCGAAGCAGCCTTGCGGTTCTTCGCGACATCATCGAGCGCGATCGAGTCAACCCGCGGCTTGCCGAATCCGGCAATGAAGGGCTCGACGGCGACACCTTCCACCACCGGATATTCGAAGTTGTTGGCGGCATAAAGTTGCTGGGCCGCCGGGCTGACCAGCCATTCGGCCAGCCGGATCGCCTCGGCCTTGTTCTTGGCGTGCTTGGTCATGACGAGGCCGGACATGTTCATATGGGTGCCGCCGTTCTGGAAGCTCGGCATGACGACGCGGATCGCATCGACCCAGGCCTTCTGGTTCGGGTCCTTGTTCATCAAGCCAACATAATACATGTTGGCGATACCGACATCGCAAATGCCGGCCGCAATGTCCTTGGCGACATCGCGATCGCCACCGGACGGCTTCTTGGCGAGATTGGCGCGGACGCCCTTCAGCCAGGCTTCGGCCTTTTCAGCGCCCATATGGGCAATCGCCGCCGAGATCAGGCCGGTATTGTAGGCGTGGGTGCCCGGCCGCGTGCAAACCTTGCCCTTGAAGCGCGGATTGGCCAGATCCTCATAGGTCAGGGTCGTATCCTTCACACGGTCCTTCGAAGCATAGATCACCCGGGCGCGGGCCGATACAGCAACCCAGCTGCCATCGGCCGCACGGAGAGCCTTCGGCACGGCCTTTTCGAGGGTGGGGGTCACGATCGGCTGGGTGATGCCCAGCGCAACGGCCTGCGTCAGCGTGGAGACATCAACCGAAAGCAGGAGATCAGCCGGGCTGCGCTCGCCTTCCGACTGGATGCGTTCGGCCAGCCCCGAACCGGCGAAGACGAGATTGACCTTGACGCCGGTTTCGGCGGTGAACCTGTCGAGGATCGGCTTGATCAGCCCGGGCTCGCGATGCGTGTAGAGGTTCACTTCCTGCGCGGCGGCGGCGAGGCCGGAAGCGAGCAGGGTGGCACCGGCGAGCAGAGTCAGGCGAAGGGAATGCGTCATCGTTTTCTCCATGCCGGCGGGGTCAAGGCCCGCCGTAGGGTTCAAAGGATGAGCGTGTCTAGGGCGCCCTTTGGGGGCTCGTCAACAAAAATCCGTTTAAAAACATGAGTTTAGAAGAAGTCTAAACTGGAGATGTTCCAAGGCTTCGGTGCTTCCCGTTGAATCCGCCACGGTTTCGGCTTCAGTTCAGAACCACCAGACCGGGCGTCCTGCGGACCACAGGAAGAATGGAGCGCCCTTCGGCGGTACGGGCCTGCAACTCGACAAACCCCTTCGGATGGCCGATCGGCGAAGGATTCGGCACATCATCCTGCACCTTCCGGTCTGCTTTCTGGAGATCGGCGATAACCCGCGCCCGGACGGAAGACGGCGCCATGGGCGAGAACGCGCCGCGCACGGAGGCAACCTCCATGGCCCGGACGATCGTGATCTCGCGCGGCGATGACAGCCGCTTGACCGCCTCGCCGAAATTGCGCGGCTGATAGGGGAACCGGCTTGCCCCGTCGAAATGCTGGGCGCCCGAGCCGGTCATGATCACATCGCCCGGCTTGAGGGTCAGGTCGCGATAGAAGGCATTCGCGGATTGCGTGCTTCCCACGGGGCGGCAGGAACAGGCCTGGCTGACCTGCTGCTGGTACCGGAAGGCCGTCGGCAGGCGCGTATAGGGCGCGCCACCGCGCGAAAGCGCCGACAGGTCACGCGCCCCGGCCGGCAGCGTGAACAAGGCCGTTTCCGCACCGGGGCAGGCCGAGCGGCAGGTAACCTCCTGCACCTGCTGGCCAACGCCGCTCTGGCCGACAGGGAAGGCAAATCCGTCGCAGAGCCGCACGCAGTAATTCGTGGGCATCGGCATGCCCTGGCCGAGCCCGCGCGTCTGCAGCTTGGTCCGGGGCCGCGGCGTCGCGGCCGGCGCATCGCTTGCCTTCGGTGGCCAGAGCGGATTGATGGCCGGCACAGGTTCGGAAATCACGGCATTGCGGGGCAGGGCCGGGGTCGGAAGCGCAACCGTCGGGCGGGCAGCGACCTGGGTGGCGGGCGGGATCGCGCGATCTGCAGCTGTGGAGCGCGGCTCGGCGGGAGCCGGAACAGGCTGGCGGGTGGCGACCTGGAGAACCTCGAGCTTCTGCATCTCGCGGGCACGGCTGACATCAACCAGCGCGCGTTCCGGCCGGACCAGAAGAGGCTCCACGGCTGCGCGCACCGGTCGGTTGATCTCGCCGACCATGCGATGCAACCGCGGGTTATCGGCGGCCTTGACCAGCAGTGTCCCCGTTCCGACCGCAACAACGACGCCCGAGGCCAGAACGGCCGCCTTCCGTGTGGTCCACAGCGTGTGATTCGAACCGGATGGGGGAAACAGAATCATGACGCAACGCAACTCCCTCGACGCATACCCGCCGGCCCGGTTTGGATAACGCCCGGTTATCCAAGCCCGTCCCTGTCCCGGAATTCAAGGAAAAAGTGTCTCATTTCGAAACAGATTTTCCATTCCCGGGACAACCGGCGATCGTTTGGAGAAGGCTGCGCAAACCCCTTGCCAAAGGGGCAGCTTCGAGAGTAGAAGGCGCTCTCTCGCGGGCGCCTGCGCCCGCCCTTCCATGGCAATGCGTCAGAGCGCCATGGCGGTGGGGGATAGTTTAACGGTAGAACAGCGGACTCTGACTCCGTTAGTCTTGGTTCGAATCCAGGTCCCCCAGCCAAAGCCGGTCAAAGACTGTGCGTGTTTCTTTCAGAACACCGCATGTTCGCCGCGGTCGATCGTTTCCTCGCCCCGCACCAGCCGGCCATAGAATGCCGCCAGCGTGTCCGTACCGGTTTCCGGCGTTGCATCCGCGTCATACCGGCCGGTGGCCGGGTCCAGCACCAGCATGGACTCGGTGGCATAGTAGCGCCCGATCCGGGCCAGTTCCGCTTTGGCGGCGAGGCGAGGGCTGAAGCGCCCGCCGAGCGAAAGCCCGCCGATAATGGCATCCAGCAGGCCAACCGGCACGGAGCGGAAGCGCGGTTCACGGCCAAGCGCGGCGAACAGCAATTCTCCCTGCTGCCGGGGTGTCAATGCCGGGCCGGGCCCGCCGATTGGCAGGATCCGGTTCCATCGCGCTTCCTCATCGAGGCATTCCGCCAGATAGGCCGCCAGATCCGCATCGCTGATCGGCTTGCAGGCGGTCAACGCGCCATTCCCGAAGATCAGGAAAGGCTTGCCTTCCCGCAACCGCCCGAGCTGGCCCGACAGCGACTTGAAATAGGCGGTTGGCCGCACGATCGAATGGAGCAGGCCGGACTCCCGAAGGACGGCCTCGAAGGCGAGTTTGGCCTGCTGGAAGGCGAGGCGCGGCCTCTGCACGCAGATCGCCGAAAGCAGCACAACCTGACGGACGCCCGCTGCCTGCGCAGCAGCCAATGCGTTGCAATGAGCCTTGTGATCGATGGCCCAGGCATCGGCGGGCGCACCGCTGCGCGAGGCAAGGCATGAGACCAGCGCATCGAATCGCTCTCCCCGCAGGCCGTCCGCCTGAAACGAAGCGGCATTGGTCACATCCGCCTGTCGCAGGAGGATGCGCCCGGGCAGGGACGGGCTCTGTGGCCAGAGCGCGGAAAGCGTCGCCGGCGGCTGGCGCACGATCGAGATGACCTCGTGCCCGCGCGCTGCGAGTGCCCCCGCCGTGGCCCGGCCGATCGTGCCGGTTGCCCCGAGCATGAGCACGCGGCGAGGCGCGGGCGAGGGCGCCGGCCAGGTTCCGGCAAGGGCCATGACGGGCTCCGCGTCAAACGAAAGGGCCGGGACAATCCCGGCCCTTGTTGGCAAAGTCTAGCAGTTTACCGCTGGTCAGCCATAGAGTTTGCCGGGAAGCCACAGCGCGATGCCGGGGAACAGATAGACCAGCACCATCGCGACCAGCACGATCCAGAGGAAGGGCATGACGCCCGAGAAGATCTGGTTGATCGTGACATGCTTCGGGGCCACGCCCTTCAGGTAGAAGGGCGCCATGGCAACAGGCGGCGACAGGAACGACGTCTGGATGTTCAGGGCGATCAGGATGCCGAAAAACACCGGATCGACACCGAATTGCTGCAGCAGCGGCAGGAAGATCGGCACGAAGATGACGATGATTTCCGTCCATTCCAGCGGCCAGCCCAGAACGAAGATGATGAGCTGCGTCATGATCAGGAACATGGTCGGGCTCGGGTTGAGCCAGGCCATGAAGGTTTTGATTGGTTCGTGCCCGCCGAGATAGCCGAAGATCGACGAGAAGATGAAGGACCCGACGAACAGCCAGCAGACCATGGCCGATGTCCGGGCCGTCAGATAGACCGAATCCCGCACCTTCACATAGTCGAGCGAGCGGTAAAGCGTGGCCAGCACCAGCGCCCCGATCGAGCCGATGCCTGCCGCTTCTGTCGGCGTGGCGAGGCCGAAGAAGATGGCCCCGAGCACCGAAAGGATCAGCAGCGTCAGCGGGAAGAAGCTCAGCGCGAGTTCCTTGAAGATGACAAGCACCGGAACATTCCGCTCTTCCGGTGGCAGTTTCGGCGCCAACGATGGATTGAGCATGCAGCGCACCAGCACATAGAGCATGTACAGGGACGCCAGCATCAAGCCGGGGAAAAGCGCGGCAGCATAGAGCTTGGGCACTGAAACGCCCGCTGTCGCCCCGTAGAGGATCAGCATCACCGAGGGCGGAATCAGGATGCCGAGGCACCCGCCGGCACAGACGACGCCAGCCGAGAGCCGCACATCGTAGCCGGCGCGGAGCATGGCCGGGAAGGCGAGCAGCCCCATCAGCGTGACCACCGCGCCGACAATGCCGGTGGCGGTCGCGAAGATCGCGCAGGTAGCGAGGGTGGCAATGGCCAGTGAGCCCGGCAGGAAGCCGAGCGCGAGCTGGAGCGAGCGGAACAATCGGTCGAGGATGTTGGCGCGCTCGATGATGTAACCCATGAAAACGAAAAGCGGGATCGAGACGAGCACGTCATTCGCCATCACGGAATACGCCCGCTGCACGACGAGGGCGAAGACGGTATCGCCCATGGCCATGTAGCCGAAGAAGACGCCAAGGGCCATCAGCGTGAAGGCGATCGGAAAGCCCAGCATGATGAAGCCGATGAAAAGCACCAGCATCAGCACGCCGAGTTCAGGATTGGTCAGGCCGAACATCACGCATTCCCCTTGGCAGCGGCTTCAGCCTGTTCGAGGATCAGTTTCTCCGTTTCCTCGACATCGGAGAGGCGCTGTGGCCATTCCCCGGTCCGGAGACAGACGATGCATCGCGCGACCTCAGCGATGCCCTGGAGGACCATCAGCCCCCCGACGATCGGGATCAGCGCCTTGAAATGATACAGCGGCGGCCCGTTGGGCGAGTTGGAGGAATGTTCCTTGATGATCCACGAGAAGGACGCAAACGTGAAGCCGGCATAGCACAGGGCAAGAATGCCCGGGAAAAAGAACAGGATGTAGAGCACAAGATCGAGGACGGCCTGGCGCTTTGCCGGCCACTGGCGGTAGAGGAAATCGCCCCGGACATGGCCATTCCGGGCCAGCGCATAGGGGCCGGCCAACATGAACAGCGTGCCATAAAGGATGTAGCTCGCATCGAACGCCCATTCCGTCGGCGCACGCATGACATACCGGGCAAAGACCTCGTAGCCCATGGCGAAGGTGAGCAGCAGGATCGCCCATGCCCCCACCTTGCCGACTGCAGTCGACAGCCGGTCAACCGCATGCAGCATGGTATCGAGGGTGAGGTTCCGGCGATTGAGGAACGCAATCACCATGAGATAGAGCACCACGGCGCCGATCAGAGCCAGCAGGATGCCCAGCAATTCCTTTGAAACCAACGTCAGCCCCCCTGAAACCGCAGGTTTTCTTCAAAAAGAGACCCGGCAGGCAAGCCCGCCGGGTACAGGATCGGATGAAGACGATCAACCCTTGCTGAAATGGGCAGCGGCCATCGCGCGCGGCGGCGTATTGGTCCGCTCATAGGCCAGCGTACGCTTGGTCCAGGCCTTCTGGCTGTCGACGACCTTCTTGAAGAAGGCGTTTTCGGCCGACAGCTTGTCAATGACCTTGGTCCAGGCATTGAGTTGTGCCTGCAGCACGGC
Organism: Beijerinckiaceae bacterium; assembly: GCA_027533425.1. Classification (GTDB taxonomy): domain Bacteria; phylum Pseudomonadota; class Alphaproteobacteria; order Rhizobiales; family Beijerinckiaceae; genus Rhabdaerophilum. Next base: position 492,497 of record JAPZUD010000001.1, read on the forward strand.
GTCCGGCGTCTCGATAATGTTCACGCCCTTGGCCTTCAGGCCCTCCATGTCCTTGGAATAACGGTCGAGCGCCTTCCAGAGCATGTCCGACGAGGCCGATTCCGCCGCATAGCGGACGATCGACTTCAGTTCGGCCGGCAGAGCCTCGAACTTGGCCTTGTTGAAGATGACCTCGAAGGCTTCCGCGTCCTGATGGAAGGAGCGCATCATGTAGACCTTGGAGACATCCTGGAAGCCGAGCAGCGAATCCGAGGACGGGTTGTTGAATTCGGCGCCGTCGATCACGCCGCGCTCGAGTGCCGGGACGATTTCACCACCGGCCAGGATCGTGACGGCCGCACCCATTTCGCGCATCAGGTCGGCAGCGAGGCCAACGGTGCGGTACTTAAGGCCCTTGAAATCATCGGCGGTCTTGATTTCCTTCTTGAACCAGCCGAGCGGCTGGCAGGGCATCGGGCCGGTCAGGAAGCCGACAAGGTTGAGCTTCAGGATGCCGCCCACCAGCTCGTTGTAGAGCTCGTAGCCGCCACCATACTTCATCCAGCCGAGGAAGCTGTTCGCATCCCAGCCAAGCGCCGGCGGCGTGCCGAACAGCGAGAACGCCTTGTTCTTGCCGTACCAGTAGGCGCAAACGCCATGGCCGCCATCGAGAATGCCGGCATTGACGGCATCCTGCAGCTGGAAGGCCGGCACGACAGTGCCCGCCGCAAGAACCTCGAGCTTCAGGCGGTTGCCGGCCATCTCGTTGACGCGGGTCGCGAAATCCTGGGCGAATTCGTGGAAGATATCCTTGGTCGGCCAGGTCGACTGGAACTTCCAGTTCACTGTCTGCGCGCGGCTGACCTGCGGCATCGCCACGGTCGCGGCGCCACCGGCCGCGAGGCCGGTCACGAAGCGGCGGCGGCTCGTCGATTTCGTCTTGGTCACGTCGGTCATGGTTCCTCTCCTCAAAGCTCGGCGTTGCAACGCCGTATTCGTGCTTGCCGAGAGGATAAGGCGCACCCGGCAAGGATCAAGGGCTGCGGGCACGATTATCCGAATAATGAATTCTCTACGGCTTGCGCGAATGCGACAGCCGCGTGTTGCCATGGGCCGGCAACATCAGAAGGCTACCTTGTCCGCCCCCTTCAGATTCAGGATCTGGCGCGCATCCGCCGGGCTGGCCACTTCGAGGCCGAGGCCCTCGATGATCTGGCGCGCGGCACGGACCTGCTGCGCGTTGGATTCTGCCATCCGGCCCGGGCCGATCCAGAGCGAATCCTCCAGGCCGACACGCAGGTTGCCGCCCATCGACACTGCCATCGCGGCTATCGCCAGCTGGTTGCGCCCGGCGCCAAGCACCGACCAATGGTAGTCATCGCCGAACAGGCGGTCGGCTGTGCGCTTCATATGGGCCACATCCTCCGGATGGCCGCCGATCCCGCCAAGGATGCCGAAGACCGACTGGACAAAGAAGGGCGGCTTGACGAGCCCGCGATCCGCGAAATGCGCGAGCGTATAGAGATGGCCGATATCATAGCATTCAATCTCGAACCGTGTGCCGTTCTCGGCGCAGGTCGTCAGGATATTCTCGATATCCTGGAAGGTATTCTTGAAGATGCGGTCCTTCGACCCTTCGAGATAGGGCCGCTCCCAGTCATGCTGGAATTCCGTGAAGCGGCCGAGCATCGGATAGAGCCCGAAATTCATTGATCCCATATTGAGCGAGGCGACTTCCGGCTTGAAGACCGCGCAGGGCCGCAGCCGTTCCTCGACCAGCATGGTCGGGGCGCCGCCGGTCGTGATGTTGATCACGGCATCCGAGCGCTGCTTGATAATCGGCAGGAACTTGGCAAAGGCCTCGGGCGACTGGTCGGGCTTGCCAGTCACCGGGTCGCGGGCATGCACATGCACGAGGGCAGCGCCAGCCTCGGCGGCGCCGACCGCCGCATCGATGATCTCCTCCGGCGTGACCGGCAGATAGGGCGACATGGACGGCGTATGGATCGCACCGGTCACGGCACAGGTGATGAGGACCTTGCGGTTCTTGCTCATGATCAGGCTCCAGAAGGTTTGCGCTTGGCGTTTCGTTTATGCGCCTTGAGCGCGGCAAGCCGTGTATCGCGCCAGTCCGATACGCGTTTGACGACCTCCGGCGAGGGCATGTCACCCCATTCCGCGAGAATCCGGCCGACATTGGCCTCGCCGAACGGATCGCCGCCCTGGCATTCCTCCGCAATCCGGGTGAGGGAGGGACCATAGCGGCGGCAATAATCCCCGATTCCGGCGGGTGCATTCAGTTCGATTGTCTCGAACGGGCCCATGAAGGACCAGCGCAGGCCGAGCCCGTCCTTGATCGTCTTGTCGAGATCCTGTGGCGAGCAGATGCCCGATCCGACAATCCGGAAGGCCTCGGCCAGAAGCACGGCTTGCAGCCGGTTCAGCACGAAGCCGGGATGTTCCTTGCGCAGGACAATCGGGACCTGCTTCGCCTTTTCATAGATCCGTTTCGCCCGCGCCACGACGGCTGTCGATGTCCATGGCGCCGGCGCCAGCTCGACGATCGGCACGAGATGCGGCGGGTTGACAGGATGCGCGACGAGACAGCGATTCCGGCCGTTCAACCCCTCCGCAAAACGCGAGGCGATGATGAAGCTGGTGGACGAAGCAAGGATGCAGGAACGCGGCGCCAGCCGGTCCATCTCGGCGAAAAGCGCCTGCTTGGCCTCGACGGTTTCCGGCCCGTTTTCCTGCGCCAGTTTCGCACCCTTCAGCGCATCGGCCAGGTCCTTCGCCACGCGGATCCGGGCCAGCGAAGCCTTGGCATCGTCGACAAGCCCGAACCCGGCCAGCTCGCGCAGGTTGCGGCCGATATGCGCCCGGGCCTTGGCGGCAACGCCCGGCACGACATCGTAGAGCGCCACCTCGAAACCGTTTCCGGCGAACACGGTGGCCCAGGCCCGCCCGATCAGGCCCGAGCCGATAATCGCAATCTTGTCCGTCACAGCCACAGAACCTTTCTGCGCAAGTCGAGATCATCCAGCAGGGCCTTGCACGGCCCGGTATGGGTCACGGCCCCGCGTTCCAGCACAACCGCCCGGTCAGCGAGGGCCAGCGCAAGGTCAAGATGGTGGTCGACGATGATGATCGCGATTTCCTGCCGGAGCTTGTCGAACGCCTCGAACAATTCCTCGACGATTGCCGGCGCCAGCCCTTCGAAGGGCTCATCCAGCAGCAGGATCCGCGTATCACCGGTCAGCGCGCGGGCCACCGCCACCATCTGCTGCTCGCCACCCGAGAGATAATCCGCCGGCGAGAGCCAGCGCTCGCGGATGCGGGGGAAGAACGAGAAGACCTTGTCCTCGTCCCAGAAGGTGCCCGCGCCATTGCGCCGCTTCAGGCGGCCGAGTTCCATGTTCTCCTTGACGCTCATCCCCGCGAACAGCCCACGACCCTGCGGAACATAGGACACGCCCTGTCGGGTGATCTGGGCCGAGCTCAGCCCGTCGAGCCGTGTTTCGTCGAGCCTGATCGAGCCCGAGGCCGGCGGCGCAATGCCAACCAGAGTCTTGAGCAGGGTGGATTTGCCCGCCCCGTTGCGGCCGAGCAGGGCAACGATCTCGTTCCGGTGCACCTCGAGGGCCACATCGCGCAGGATATGACTCTTGCCGTAGAAGGTGTTCACGCCCTCCAGCGCGAGCAGGGTCTCGTCCCGCGCGGCACTGGCCCGCGGCTTGGCGGCGAGGGCATGGCTGCCCGATCCAATGTAAACTTCCTGCACGCGCGGCGAACTGCGCGCCGTCTCGACAGACCCGTCGACCAGCACCGAACCCTCGTTCATGACCGTGACATGATCCGCGATCTGGAAGACGCGGTCGATATCATGCTCGACGAGCAGCACCGGGAGGTCAGCGGAGATGGCCTTGATCAGAAGCCCGACACGCTCGCGTTCCGCCGCGGCGAGGCCCGCCAGCGGCTCGTCAAGCAGGAGGATGCGTGGTTTGGTTGCCAGGGCGAGCGACATATCGAGCAGCCTTTGGCCACCATAGCTGAGCGAGCCGGCTTCCGCCTGCTCGACGCCGGCAAGCCCCATCGTCCGCAGGATACCAAGACATTCGGTATTGACGCTCTGGAGAGTCTTGGCAGGCCGCCACGGATCAAACGCCTGAGGCGAGCGGGCCTGACAGGCCAGCCGGACATTCTCCTCCACCGAAAGGCCGGGGAAAAGATTGGTGATCTGGAAGGAACGGCCGATTCCCGCTTGCGTCAGCTTTTCGGGCGTCAGGCCGGAAACCACGCGGCCGGCCAGCCGGACCTCACCCTGATGCAGCGGGAACAGGCCCGAAATCAGATTGAAGGCGGTCGTCTTGCCGGCCCCGTTCGGGCCGATCAGCGCATGCAGGCTCCGGTCCCGCACGTCGAAGCTGACGCCCTGCACCGCCTTGATCCCTCCGAAATGCCGCACCATGTCCTTGGCCTGCAGCACCGGTCCATCGCCGAGCAGGGAATCCGGTTTGAGGAAATTCGGCAGCGTGACCGCCCCGGCCTGCCGCGCGGCCATCGCCGCATCCTGCACCACAACCTTGCGGAAGGGGCGCAGCAGCCGCTCGGCCATGCCGACAAGGCCCGTGGGTGAAAACAGGATGAAGGCGACGAACAGCAACCCGAACCAGAGCAGCCAGTTCTCGGTCAGGCTGGAGAGATAGTCGCGGAAAATCACGAAGAACAACGCGCCCAAAGCCGGGCCGAGGAAAGAGCGCATGCCCCCGATCACCACCATGGCGAGGAGTTCGCCCGAAAAGGCCACCGAGATCGGTTCGGCCGAGGTCATGCGGTTGTTGAAGAGCAGCAGCGTCCCCGCGAGACCGGTCAGGCTGGCCGAGACGACGAAGGCCAGCAGCTTGTAGCGGTCTACGGCATAGCCGATGAAGCGCGCGCGCTGCTCGTTCTCGCGGATGGCGACCAGCGTTGTCCCGACAGGCGAGCGATGGAAGCGCCAGAGAATATAGACGACGATCATCCCGATCGTTGCGACCAGCGTGTAGAAGTTCTGCGCCTGCTCGAAATCGATCCCGCCGAACAGCGGGCGCTTGATGCCGCCCAGCCCGTCTTCACCGCCGGTCACGGCGGTCCAGCGGAACGCGATCGAATAGAGCATCGCGGCGAGGGCGAGGGTCAGCAGCGAGAAATAGACGCCGCGCCGCCGGAGGATGAGCGCACCGAAGACGGTGGCGACCACGGCAACCAGCCCCACGGCCCCGAGGATCGGCAAGAGGAAATGCCCCGGCAGCAGCTCCCGTTGCAGAAGCCCGGCCGCATAGGCGGCGAGCCCGAACCAGGCGCCATGGCCGAACGAGACGAGCCCCGTCGTTCCGACAAGGATGTTCAGCGCCATGCAAGCCATGGCAAAGACGACAACTTCGGTAGCGGATGTGGTCCCGAGGCCGATCGCCCGCATGAAGAAGGGCAGGATCAGCAGCAGAATGGCGGCGATGACGAGCGGGAGCCGCTCACGCAGGAAGGCGGGCATCGGCGGCCTCACTCGAAACGCTGGATGCGCTCGCCGAACAGGCCGCGCGGTCGGAAGAGAAGCACCAGCAGCATCATCAGGTAGATGACGGCGGTGGCGAATTGCGGATAGCCCAACCCAATTGTCGCGCCCTTGACGACACCGACCAGCAGGGCCGCTGCCACGACGCCCCAGAACGAGCCAAGCCCCCCGATCACAACCACCACGAAGGCCGGAGTGATGATTTCCTGCCCCATCGCGGGGTGGATCGAGTAGATCGGCGCCAGCAGCACACCGGCCAGACCGGCCAGGCCGATGCCGATCGCGGCAACCGCCATCATGTAGGGCGGCAGCGCTATACCCAGCGCGCCGACCATGTCCGGGTTCTGCACGCCCGCCCGGACAACCCGCCCGAACGCGGTGCGGTTGAGCAGGAACCAGAGGGCCAGCACGCAGCTCGCAGCGATCAGGATCAAGGTGCCGCGATAGCGCGAATAGATGAAATCCCCGAGGAAGATCTGACCGCGGAGCCAGCTCGGGATCGAATAGGAGAGGGGCGGCGCGCCAAAGATCATCCGGAGAACCTGCTCCGCCACCATGGCAAGGCCGAAGGTCAGCAGAAGGGAGAGGATGGGGTCAGATCGATAGAATCGCTGGAACAGCAGGCGTTCGACCAGAACGCCGAGAATGGCGACCAGCCCCGGCACCACGAACATCGCGCCGCCGAAACCGATATGCGGGCCAAGCAACACGGTAAGATAGGCGCCGATCGCATAGAACGCGCCATGGGCGAGATTGACGATGCCGCCGAGCGAGAAGATCAGCGACAGGCCGAGCGCGATCAGCAGGTAATAGACGCCGTCAAGCAGGCCATTGGCGATCTGCTGGAGAAAGAGCGTGGACAAAGGCGGGCTCCCCGGAGGCGAGGCAGGATGTCATCCCCGGCCGGACCGCTTCCCGCCGGGGGAGAGCATTCCGGAGGAGGAACCGGCGGAACCCGACCGCCGGGGATGACCTTGAGCGAGTGGCGGTCCGGCCTCAGGCCATCTTGCACTCGTTTTCTTCTGCCGTCGTGGCGATGATCTCGAGGCTTTCGTTGGCTGCCGGCACGGCCGGCGACGAGGTGAAGATGTCCCACTGGTTTTTGGCCGAGGCGCCGACCGCCTGAACCGTGTACATCTCGTGCATCATCTGGTGGTCAGACTTCCGGAAGTAACCTTCGCGGGTCTTCATCACGTCGAATTTCGCGCCCTTTTCCCAGTGCTCGATGATCTTCATCGAATCCGTCGATTTGATCTCGTTCATGGTCTGGGCGAAAATCTTGACCGCGAGGTAATCACCCCAGGCCTGGTTTTCCGGCGGCTTCTTGTACTTGGCGGTGAAGGCCTGAACAAACTTCTTGCTGTTCGGCGTGTCGATCAGGTGATGCCAGACGACCGGCCACGTGCCCCCGAAATTGTCCTTGCCTGCCGCCCAGGCGAGGGCGGTATCGAAGCCGAACCCGGCGACCGGGAAGGTCAGGCCGAATTCCGAGTATTGCTTCAGGAAGTTGGTGATCTGATTGCCGGCCAGGTTGGAAATCACAAGATCCGGCTTCGCATTGCGGATCTCGATCAGCAGGGCCGAGAAGTCGGTCAGGTCGGTCGGGACCAGCTTGTCGGCAGCGAACTGGCCGCCATTGGCTTCCATGAAGCGTTTGGCCACCTTGAGGAGGTCATGGCCGAACGCATAGTCGGCGGTGAGCGAGAACCACTTCTTGCCCTTCACCAGCCCCTGCTGCATCAGCGACCGCCCACAGGTTTTTACATACATCGAGTTCTGGCTCTCGACGTGGAACATGAACTTGTTGCAATTCGCACCGCGCAGGGCATCGGAATTGCCCCCGGTATTGACGTAGAGGGTCTTCGTACGGGCTGCGACCTGCGCGATGGTCAGGCAGGAGGCCGAGGAAATCTCGCCGATGATACAGGCAACCTTGTCGCGCTCGATCATGCGCTCGGCCTTGGTCGAGGCCGTCTGCGGATTGACGGAATCCTCCTTGAGGATTTCGAGCTTGCGCCCCATCACGCCGCCCGCCGCGTTGATCTCCTCGACCGCGAGGTCCGCCGCCATGACAGCGAACTCGCCCAGCGGTCCGAGGAACCCTGTGCGCGGGGTCAGGTGGCCGAAACGCAGGACATCGGACTGCGCCCTCGAGATGGCCGGCATGCCGATCGTGCCTGCAAGGGCAGTGGCGCCAGCCGCCTTGATCAGGCTGCGACGGGACGGACGGATGAATTCGCTCATGAGATGTCTCCCTTTGACGTTTCTCTTCCCCGCGGTCGGCCCATTTTTTTGTCGAAGGCCTTGCCGCAATCTGTGATCACAGTTAGCTTCCTCTAATCGACTGGCTTTGTCCAGAGACTGGCGCACAAAAATGTTGGAACGCATTCCCGCCTATACCGACGCGATGCTGGACGAGACGGGGACCCTGTCCGACCGAGTCTACCGGCATCTCGCCGACCGGCTGATCGCCGGGCGTTTCGCGCCGGGGGACAAGCTTTCCCTGCGCGCCGTGTCGGAAGCGCTCGGCCTCTCCATCATGCCGGTCCGGGAAGCCGTCTCACGCCTTGCAGCGGAGGGGGCTCTTGAGGTCGCCCCCAAAAAGGCGGTCACGGTGCCACTGATGCGGGCGGCGCAATTCCGCGACATCACGCAGGTGCGGATCGAAGTCGAGGGTTTCGCCGCCGCGCTCGCCTGCAAGGCAGCCACATCGGACAGCCTCGCCGGGATCGAGGCCCGTGAGCGCGAGTTCCGCGAACTGAGCGAACAGGCGCAAGCCGATCTTGCGCAGGCCGTGGCAGCCAACCAGGCCTTCCATTTTGCGGTCTATCGGGCAGCCGGCTCGGCCGAATTGCTGGCGATTATCGAACGTCTCTGGCTGCGCGTCGGGCCGATCATCAATCTTGACCTGCGCGAGAATCCGGAGCGCCTCCGACTCGGTGGCGCGGTTCAGGCCCATCGGGCCTGTCTCGCCGCGATCCGCGAGAACCGGCCGGACGCCGCGCGCGAAGCCATCGCTTCCGACATCGGCGGCGCATCCGCCTTCATTCTGTCACGCCAGCGGCTGCTGGACTGAAAACCTGTCGGGAACTGGGGAAACGTCATGGATATGCAGATCGAGGGGCTCCGGGTGCTGGTCACGGCCGGGGCGGGTGGCATCGGGCTGGAAGTCGCGCGTGCCTTCGTCCGGGAAGGCGCGCGCGTCTTTGTCTGTGATGTCGATCAGCAGGCCCTTGCCGCGCTTGCCAAGAGCGACCCGATGATCGGCGCCACCCTCTGCGACGTGGCGGACCGGGCCCAGGTTGCGGTGTTGTTCGAGAAGACCGTTGCCTTTCTGGGCGGGCTCGATGTGCTGGTCAACAATGCCGGCATTGCCGGCCCGACCGCGCGCATCGAGGATGTCACGCCCGAGGATTGGGACCGCTGCATCAATGTCTGCCTGACCTCACAGTACAATTGCGCCCGGCTGGCGATTCCGCTGCTCCGCCAGAGTCGGAATGCCTCGATCATCAACCTGTCCTCCGCCGCCGGAAAGAACGGCTTTGCCATGCGCTCACCCTATGCCGCGGCGAAATGGGGCGTGATCGGCTTTACCAAATCGCTGGCCATCGAACTCGGCGACGAGGGCATCCGTGTCAATGCCATCCTGCCCGGCCTCGTGGCGGGTGACCGGATCCGCCGCGTGCTGGAGGCGAAGGCGCAGCAATATGGCCGCAGCTTCAAGGAGGTGGAGGCCCAGGCTTTCGCCTATACCTCGATCAAGGAATACATCCTCCCGCAGCAACTGGCCGACCAGATGGTCTTCCTGGCTTCGCCACGCGGCCGGACGATCTCCGGCCAGGCCATCTCCATCGATGGCGACACCAAGATGCTGATGTGACGCTCAGGCGGACAGTGTCCGCCGGATCGCATCCTTCCAGCCCGCGTAACGGGTATCGGCATCGGCAGCCGCCATGGCCGGTGCGAAGCGGATATCCCGCGCCCAGAGCCGGGCGAAATCCGCCGGTTCCGGCGCAAGGCCGGCACTCAGTCCGGCAAGATAGGCTGCGCCGAGCGCCGTGGTTTCCATGATGGTCGGCCGGTCAACTGGTGCCTGCAGGATATCGGCAAGGAATTGCATCGCGAAGGAGGAGGCGGTCATCCCGCCATCCACCCGCAGCACGGTTTCGAAGGGGCTGCCCCAGTCGCGCCGCATCGCCTCGATCAGGTCCCGCGTCTGGTAGCCGACACTTTCCAGCGCGGCGCGGCAGAGCTCCTTCCGCGTCGTTCCGCGGGTCAGCCCGTACAAGGCGCCGCGCGCATCGGCATCCCAATAAGGCGCGCCGAGCCCCACAAAGGCCGGCACGAGAAAGACATTCTGCGCCGGGTCGGCTTCGGCTGCCAGCGCACCGGCCTCCGCCGAGGCAGCGATGATCCCGAGCCCGTCCCGCAGCCATTGCACGGCGGCGCCAGCCACGAAGATCGCGCCCTCAAGGGCATAGGTCCGCTGGCCACGGATCTGGTAGGCGAGGGTGGTCAGCAACCGGTTGGTCGAGAAAACGGGCGTGTCGCCGGTATTCATCACCGCGAAACACCCGGTCCCGTAGGTCGACTTCATCATGCCCGGCTGGAAGCAGGCCTGCCCGATCGTCGCGGCCTGCTGGTCGCCGGCCACACCGCAGATGGCGACTGCACCACCGAGCCATTCCGGCACGGTCGTGCCGAAATCATCGGCGCTGTTGCGGATATCCGGCAGCAGCGCCATTGGAACATCGAGGCGCCGGCACAATTCGGCATCCCAGCTGCCGGCCTGGATGTCGTAGAGCAGGGTGCGCGAGGCATTCGTGGCATCGGTCGCATGGACCTTGCCGCCCGTCAGCCGCCAGATCAGGAAGGTATCGACTGTGCCGAAAGCCAGCTCGCCCCGTTCCGCCCGGGCCCGCGCGCCGGGAACCTGGTCGAGGATCCACGCGATCTTCGTCCCCGAGAAATAGGGATCGAGCAGCAGGCCCGTCTTGCGGCTGAAAAAGCCTTCATGGCCCTCGTCCCGCAGCCGGGCACATGTTTCAGAGGTCCGTCTGTCCTGCCACACAATAGCCCGGTGGATCGGCGCGCCCGTCTTCCGGTCCCAGATCAGCGTCGTCTCGCGCTGGTTGGTGATCCCGATGGCGGCGATATCGGCAGCGGCAAGGCCAGCCTTGGCAAGGGCCCCGCGCAGGGTGGCGAGGCTTGTGGCCCAGATATCCTCGGCCTCGTGCTCCACCCAGCCGGAGGCGGGGTAATGCTGCGGGAATTCCTTCTGGTCCATCGCGACCAGCCGGAAATCGCGCGTGAAGACCAGCGCCCGGCTCGAGGTGGTCCCCTGGTCCATCGCGATGAAATGGGTGCTCATTCAAGGCTCTCCGCATCCAGCAAGGCCGGCAGCGCGGCCGCCACAGCCCGGGCCAGCGCCTCGCCGCCATGAAGGCCGAGCTTGGTGCGCCGCCAGAGGACATCATCCGGGGTCCGCGCCCATTCCTCGCGGACAAGATAGCGCAATTCAGCCAGCCGGAACCCATTGCCGAGATCCGCGCCGAGATCATCGAGGCTCGCAGCCGACCCCAGCACCCGCCGGGCGCGCGTGCCATAAAGCCTCACAAGCCGTTCCATCTCCGAATCCGGCAGGAACGGATATTCCGCCAGCAGCACCCGCTTGAGGGCGCGGCGATCCCGGTCCGGGAAATCCCCGCCGGGCAGGATCGCGCCCTCTGTCCAGGCGCTGCCCATCCGCGGGAAGGCGCCGGAAATCCGGTCCATCGCCTCTTCCGCCAGCCGGCGATAGGTGGTGATTTTCCCGCCATAGATCGACAGGAGCGCGGCCTGTCCGGCGGGTTGGTCGAGATCGAGCACATAATCCCGCGTGGCAGCCTTGGCCTCGGGCGCGCCGTCGTCATAGAGCGGGCGGACACCGGAAAACGACCAGACCACGTCATCCCGGGCCAATTGGCGGCTGAATTGCGCATTGGCCAAGGCCAGCAGGTAATCGATCTCTTCCGCCGTCGCGCTGACGGCGGCAGGGTTGCCGGTGTAGTCGCGATCCGTCGTGCCGATCAGCGTGAACTCGCCCTCATAGGGGATCGCAAAGACGATGCGACCGTCGCTGTTCTGGAAAATGTAGCAGCGATCATGCTCGTAGAGCTTGCGCACCACGATATGCGAACCCTGGACAAGGCGGGTTTTCGCCCGGCCGTTCAAGCCCAATGTACCGTGCAGGACATCCGCCACCCAGGGACCGGCGGCATTGACCAGCACTTTCGCGCGCACGCGCCGCTCGCCGCGGAAATCCTCGCTGCGGACGGTGACCAGCCAGCCCTCGCTGTCCCGCACCGCCGAAACCGCGCGGGTCCGCGTCTCGATCATCGCGCCGCGTTCCGCCGCATCGAGCGCATTGGCCACGACAAGGCGGGAATCATCGACGCGGCAATCGGAATATTCGAACCCCTTCCGGAACAGGCCCGGCTTGAGCGGCTGCCCGGCGACATGGGTGGCCAGATCGATGACCCGCGTCGAGGGCAGCAGCTTGCGCCCGCCGAGATGATCATAGAGGAACAGGCCCAGCCGCAGCAGCCAGGCCGGGCGCAGCCCGCGATGATGCGGCAGCACGAAGCGCAGCGGCCCGATCAGGTGCGGGGCCATGGTCCAGAGTGTCTCGCGCTCGATCAGCGCCTCCCGCACAAGCCGGAACGCGTAATATTCGAGATAGCGCAAACCGCCATGGATCAGCTTGGTCGACCAGGACGAGGTATGGCTGGCGAGATCATCCTGCTCGCAGAGATAGACGGCCAAGCCACGCCCGGCCGCATCGCGGGCGAGACCGGTGCCATTGATGCCGCCACCGATAATGGCCAGATCGACGACTCGTTCCATGGCAATTAGGTGCCTGCTCGCGCGGCGAAACGCAATCTCTCTCGGCACGAAACCATGGCTTCACGGGGGAGGGTGAAATCGCTAGCCTCCTCCAAAGGCGAGGGATTCTTCAATGGCTGGCCGTCAGGCGATCATCGTGGACTGGGGAACGACGAATTTCCGTGCCTATCGCTTCGATGCGGCCGGAGAGGCGCTGGCCGAGCACCGGGCTGCAGCCGGCATCCTCAGCGTCACCGACGGCGCCTTCGAGGCCGTGCTGGATCGCGAGATCGGCGCCTGGATCACGGCGGATTGCGAGTTGCTCTTCTCCGGTATGATCACCAGCCGCAATGGCTGGGTCGAGACGCCCTATGCCGAAACACCGGCCAGCCTCGCCGCGCTCGCCGCCGCGTCGCTCCGCCGGCAGCACAGCTCGGGAGCGCCGATGCGGTTCCTGCCCGGCGTCGCCATGCGGCAGCCGGCACCGGATGTCATGCGCGGCGAGGAGATCCAGGTTTTCGGCGCCTGCGCGCCGGACGAGGAGGCGATTGTGGTGCTGCCGGGCACGCATTCGAAATGGGTCCGGCATCGCGAAGGGCGGATCGAGGCCTTCCATACCTTCATGACCGGCGAGGTTTTCGCTGCGCTGAAAGGCCATACGATCCTCGGCCGGCTGCTCCCGGACGGCGCCAGCGGCACGCCGGAAGCCTTTGCGGCCGGAGTGACGCATATGCGCACCCATGCCGGGGCAGGGTTGCTCCATGCCGCCTTCTCGGCCCGCAGCAAGGTGCTGTTCAACGAGCTGGCCCCGGCGGATATCAGTGAGTATCTCTCGGGCCTTGTCATAGGTGCCGAAATGGCCGGCGGACTGGCCCTCGGCTCGGCGCCCGGCAGGATCCGGCTGGTGGGAGAGCCGGCCCTGACAGCCCGCTATGCCGAGGCAGCGCGCCTGTTCGGCCTCGCTTCAGAGATCGCTCCCGCTGATTCAACCATCCGGGGTTTCCGCCGGCTTGCTGTCCTGAAGGAGACCCGCGCATGACGGCCGAAGCGCTCGAAACCCTGTTCCGCGAGACCCTGGCGGCGGCACCATTGATCGCCATCCTGCGCGGGATCCGCCCGGACGAGGTCGAGGCCATCGGCGCCGCCCTCGTGGAAAGCGGCATCCGTCTGATCGAGGTGCCGCTGAATTCGCCCGATCCGTTCAATTCGGTCGCGCGGCTGGTCAAGCGCTTCGGCGATGTGGCGCTGATCGGCGCCGGAACGGTCATCCAGCCCGATGATGTGCTGGAACTGGCCGATATCGGCGCGAGCATGGTCATCTCGCCCCATACCGACCGCGCCGTGATCGAGGCAACGCGTCGGGCCGGCCTCGTCTCCCTGCCGGGTATCGCGACCCCTTCCGAGGCGTTCGGAGCCATCGCAGCCGGTGCCCATGCGCTCAAGCTGTTCCCGATGGAGATGATCGGCGTCGCGGGGATGAAGGCCATGAAGGCCGTGCTGCCGCCGGACATGCCGCTCATCGCTGTCGGCGGTGTTGGCCCCGCGACGATTGCCGGTTTCCGGGATGCAGGCTGCGCGGGATTCGGCCTCGGTTCCTCGCTCTACAAGCCCGGCACGACGCCCGCCGCCATCCGGGCAGCTGCCGAGGCCTGCCTTGCGGCGCTTGACGGGGGCTGATCGGGCCGCCGGCTCTTGCCCGGTGGGGGCGGATATGCGACACCCCGTCCACGAGCAGTGCCTCCCGGAAGGGAGGTGAAACGGGAATGCGGTGGGGGCCTTGCCCGAAGCCGCGGCTGCCCCCGCAACTGTAGGCGGAGAGCCGACCCCATCGCCACTGTCCGCCCGCGCGGATGGGAAGGCGGGAGCCGGCCGTGACCCGCAAGCCAGGAGACCGGCTGCTCGGATAGGCTGCTGATGGGCGCAATCCGGCGGGGTGCACGGGCGGCGCAACCCTTGCGGGGCGAAGGCCCCGGCTGTCAGAGCTGGCCCGAGACAAGGCTGGCCGCCATGAATGCTCCTGTCATTTCCCCGGAAATGATCGCCGAACCCGTCGCCTTTCCGCTGGCGCCGGTCGTCATCACCATTTGCACGACCTGCCGCCAGGCTGAAGCCGGACCGGAAATCCGCCCCGGCGCGCGGCTGGCCGATGCGCTGGAAGGCATGCCGGAATCCGGCATCGTGATCCGCCGCACGCAATGCCTCAGCGTCTGCACACGGGCCTGCACCGCAGCCCTGTCCGGCCCCGGCCGCTACACGTTCCTGTTTGGTGATCTCGACCCGGAACGCGATGGTCCGGCCCTCGTCGAGATGGCGAAGGCCATGGCCGGCCAGCCTTTCGGCTTCGTGCCCTGGAAGGCACGGCCGGAAGCCCTCCGGTCCCGCATCATCGCCCGCGTCCCACCCCTCGAATGGTCGCCGCCCGACGGTTCGGCCCCTGCATGACCGCGCGTGTCACCCTCGTTCTCGGCGGTGCCCGGTCCGGCAAGTCGCGCCATGCCGAAGCGCTGGCGCGGCAGACGGGCCTGTCGCGGCGTTATCTTGCAACGGCCCAGCCCTTCGATGACGAGATGCGGGACCGCATCCGCCAGCATCGGACCGACCGTGCGGGGGATGGCTGGCAGACGATCGAGGAGCCGCTTGACCTGCCCGGCGCCATCACCCGCGCGTCGGCGGCGGATGCCGTCGTGCTGGTGGATTGCCTGACGCTCTGGCTTTCGAACCTGATGCTGGCGGACCGTGCCATCGGTCCGGCCACCGAGGCGCTGCTGGCCGCGCTCGCGGCAGCGCCAGGCCCGGTCATCCTCGTCTCCAACGAAGTCGGCCTCGGCCTCGTGCCGGAAACCCCGCTGGGCCGCGCCTTCCGCGATGCGCAGGGCCGGCTCAACCAGCACGTGGCCGCTCTGGCCGATCATGTTGTCTTCATGGCGGCCGGGCTGCCGCTGACGCTCAAGGAACCTGCGCGATGACCGAATCCGATGTCGAGGCCCGCCACAACGAAAAGATGCGCCGCCTTAAAGAGGCGCGCGAGAAGATGATGGCCAGTAAAACGCTCGAAAAGGGCCTGCTGATCGTCCATACCGGCGCCGGCAAGGGCAAGACCTCGGCCGCGCTTGGCATGGTGTTCCGGCATATCGCCCATGGCATGCGGACGGCCGTCATCCAGTTCACCAAATCGCCGGACTGGGTGACGGGGGAAGCCATCCTGCTCCGGCAATTCCCCGATCTCTGCACGCTCGATATTTCCGGCGACGGATTCACCTGGGATACCCAGAACCGCGCGCAGGATATCGCCACCGCCCGGGCTGGCTGGGAGCGCGCCAAGGCCTGCATTCTCGATCCGGCCTACAAGCTGGTCATGCTGGACGAACTCAACATCGTGCTGCGCTACGATTACCTGCCCATCGACGAGATCGTCGAATTCCTGCGGAACCATCGACCCGCCGACACCCATGTCGTGATCACCGGCCGCAACGCGAAGCCCGAACTGATCGAACTGGCGGATCTCGTCACCGAGATGGTGCAGGTCAAGCATCCGTTCCGCGAGGGCGTGAAGGCCCAGGCCGGGATCGAGTTCTGAGATGGCGAAACGGGCCGCCGCGATCATGCTGCAGGGCACCGGCTCGAATGTCGGCAAGTCGACGCTTGTCGCCGGGCTCTGCCGCCTTTTCGCCAATCGTGGGCTCGTTGTGCGGCCCTTCAAGCCGCAGAACATGTCCAACAATGCTGCCATTGCACGGGAAGGCGGCGAGATCGGCCGCGCCCAGGCCGTGCAGGCCCGGGCGGCACGCTGCCTGCCAAGCGTCCATATGAACCCGATCCTCCTGAAGCCGGAAACCGATACCGGCAGCCAGGTGATCGTGCAGGGCCAGCGCCGGGGCAGCCTGCGGAGCCTCGGTTTCGGGGCCCGCCGCGACGAATTGTTTCCGGCCGTGATGGACAGCTTCGGCCGCCTTGAGGACGAGGCGGATCTGGTCATCATCGAGGGCGCCGGCAGTCCGGCCGAGATCAACCTCCGCGCCGGTGACATCGCCAATATGGGCTTTGCCGCCGCAGCGGACGTGCCGGTCCTGCTCGTCGGCGATATCGATCGCGGCGGGGTAATTGCCAGCCTTGTCGGCACCCATGCCATCCTCCCGGAAGAGGACCGCCGCCTGATCAAGGCGTTTGCCATCAACAAGTTCCGCGGCGATGCCCGGCTCTTCGAGGCGGGCAGGCAGGCCATCGAATCCTTCACCGGCTGGCCCGGTCTCGGCATCGTGCCCTGGTTCCCGGACGCCCATCGCCTCCCGGCGGAGGATGCGCTCGACCTTGAAGAACGCCGTGGTACGACCGAGCGCCCCTTGCGCATCGCCGTGCCCATCCTCGCGCGGATCGCCAATTTCGACGATCTCGACCCGCTTTCCGCCGAGCCGGCCGTGGAACTCACCTTCGTCCCGCCCGGCCGACCGCTGCCCGCGGAGGCCGATCTCGTCATCCTGCCCGGCTCCAAGGCCACGCTCGCCGATCTCGCCTTCCTGCGCGAACAGGGCTGGGACATCGACCTGGCCGCCCATCACCGCCGGGGCGGGCGCATTCTCGGCCTGTGTGGTGGCTACCAGATGCTCGGGACCTCGATCGCCGATCCGGAGGGGATCGAGGGGCGGGCCGGCACCGTGCCCGGCCTCGGCTTCCTGGCAGTCGAAACCCGACTGACGCCGGACAAGATCACGCAGCTGGTCGAGGCCGAACACGCGCTGTCCGGACAGCCGATCCGGGGCTACGAGATCCATCTCGGTCGTACCGAAGGCCCGGACGCTGCACGGCCTTTCGCCCGGATCGAGGGCAGGCCGGACGGGGCCATCTCTGCCGATGGACGGGTTGAGGGCACCTATCTCCACGGCTTGTTCTCGGGGGATGCGTTCCGTGCCGCCTACCTGCAAGGGCTCGGCGCAGGCAGCGCCCTGGCCTATGAGGCAGAAGTCGAGTCGGTGCTCGACCGGCTGGCCCGGCATTGCGCGGCCCATCTCGATGTCGAGGCCATCCTGCGCATCGCCCGGTCACGCCAGGGCGAGTGCTAGCCCCGCGACGATCAGCATGAGCAGCAGGCAGGCCGCCACCATCACCGTCAGGGCCTGCCGGATATCGGCCGGGCCGGCATCCCGGCGCCCGCCCGGATTGAGATAGGGATCCTCGACCCGCTCCTCGCCATAGATCCGCGGCCCGGCCAGAGCGAGGCCCAGCCCGCCGGCCATGGCGGCTTCCGGCCAGCCGGCATTGGGCGATTTGTGCAGCCGCGCATCGCGAAGCATGACGCGGAGGGCCGGACCGGGCTGGCGACCGACAGCGGCGCAGGCAGCCGCGATCAGCAGGCCGGAAAGCCGGGCTGGCCCAAGATTGAGCAGGTCATCCAGCCGCGCACTGGCCCAGCCATAGGCACGGTAGCGTGGCGAGCGATGACCGATCATCGAATCCGCCGTGTTCACGGCCTTGTAGACGGCAAGCCCCGGCAGGCCGAAAAGCAGGAACCAGAAAACCGGCGCCACCACCCCGTCGGAGAAATTCTCCGCCGTTGTTTCGATCGCAGCCCGGGCCACCCCGGCCTCGTCGAGCGTATCCGGATTGCGCCCGACCACCATGGACACGGCCCGCCGGCCGCCCTTGATTCCCTCGCTTTCGAGCGCATCGGCGACCCGCGCAACATGATCGTGGAGCGAACGTTGGGCGATCAGGACCGAGCCGGCAAGGCCCGTCCAGAACCAGCCGAAGGGCAGGGCCATCAGCCCCTTTTCCAGCAGGAACCCGCCGGCAAGGGCACAAACCACGAGCGCGGCCAGTGCGAGAAGGCCCAGCACGCGACGCCACGCTTCCGGCCGTTCCGGGCGGTTGAGCCGGACCTCAAGCGCCCGGATCAACCCGCCAAACCATGCGACAGGATGCGGAAAGCGCCGCCAGACAATGTCAGGGTCGCCGATCAGCGCATCCACGACAAGCGCGACCAGAACAACCGCGAGGGTTTCCGGGAACAGCGTCATTTCCGGCCGATCCGCACCAGTTCGCGGGCGAGATGATCGATCGCCTCGACCAGCATCGGCCCGCCACAGACGGTCAGCTTCTCCGGCATCGTCAGTTTGCGCTCGGCCACGAAACGACCGGCAAGGGCCGGGTGCAGCAGCTTGGCCGTGCCCTGATCCTCCGGGGTGAGATCATCCCGCGCGACGAGGATCGCGTCCGGGTTGAGAAGGACAAGGCTCTCGAGCGAGGCAAAACCACCCTGACGGAACCCGAGTTCGCCGGCCACATTGATCAGGCCGGCCTGCGCGAGAAGGTCGGTGACGAGCGATTGCGACCCGCTGACCCAGCCACGCCGCGCCACGGGCAGGACCCGCAGCTCAAGCGGCGAAACCGCGTTCCGCAGGCGGGCAATCGCGGCATCGATTTCCGCGACGCGCCGCTCTGCCCCTTCCGGATTGCCCACGAGGGCGCCCATCCGGAGAATCTGCGCCCGCGTTTCGGCGATGCTGCGCACGGCATCGAATTCCTCGAGACGGAAACCCCTTTGTCGGATGAATTCGCGGGTGGAACGACGCGTGAACCGGCCGCCAACGACAAGATCAGGGGCGAGGATCAGCACCTCCTCGGCCGTGCCGGACAAGCGCGGATGAGGCTCCGCCTTCGCAGCTGCCCAGGAGCGCAACGGGTCGGCAGCGAACGGGCTGAGGCCGGCAATCTGCTCCGGCCGCGCAAGGTCCAGCAGGAGTTGGTCCGTACACATGTTGATCGAGACGATCCGGGTCGGTGCGGGCTGCGCAATGGCTCCAGCTGACAGGAAAAATGCGAGAGCGGCCAGACGGCACTGGCGATGCACGCGCTTCCATGGCATGGCCGCACGATGCAGCATGGCGGTGATCTTGGCGAAGCGATGGCCCTGTTCGGCGGGAAGCGGGAAGACTGGCTCGACCTGTCCACCGGCATCTCGCCTTTTCCCTATCCGCTGCGGACCCTCGGCGCCCATCTCTGGACCGCCTTGCCCGGCCGGCATGAACTTGACGCTTTGCTCGCTGCAGCCCGGATTGCCTATCGCGTACCGGACAGCCATGACATCGTCGCCGCGCCGGGGACGCAATCCCTGATCCAATGGATCCCGCGCCTCGCCCCGCGCGGCGGAACCGTCGGCGTCACCGAACCGACCTATGCCGAACATGCCCGCGCGTGGCAGCAGGCCGGCCATGAAACGGAAGTTTTCCGCCCGGGGCGCCCCCTGGCCGAGACCATCCGCCATGCGGTTCTGGTCCATCCCAACAACCCCGACGGGCGACCGGTGGCGCCGGCCGACGCGATGCTTCTCGCCTCGACCCTCGCCGAAAGGCAGGGCTGGCTCGTTGTCGACGAGGCCTTCATCGACACGATGCCGGATGCCTCCTTGACGTCGATCCTTCAGGACCTGCCGGCCATCACCTTGCGATCCTTTGGGAAATTCTATGGTCTGGCCGGCTTGCGCCTCGGCTTCGCCATCGGGCCGAGAGCGCTTGTTGCCCCCTTGCGCGAAGCGATTGGCCCGTGGCCCGTCAGCGGCGCGGCGATCCAGGTCGCTACCGCAGCCCTGTCCGACCTCGCCTGGGCGGAAGCCATGCGAAGCCGCCTTGCCGAGGAGGCCGAGGCGCTGGACAGGGTCCTGCTGCGCTATGGATTCGTCGTGGTTGGCGGAACCTCGCTCTTCCGGCTGGCTCGCATTCCCCGCGCCGATTCCCATGCGGCTCTGGCCGGTCAACGGATCTGGACACGATGCTTCGACTGGGACCCGCGGCTGATCCGCTTCGGCCTTCCGGCCGGGCCAGGCCCGCGGGAACGCCTCGCGCGGATCCTGTCCGAGCTTCGTCACGGCTGAGCCTCCACCTGCCACGGGACCAGGGCCGGCTCGCCGCCATGATCGAGTCGCAGCGCCCGGATGCCATAGGTTTCGGCCAGTTGCCCGTCTGAAAGGACATCGGCGGGGGCGCCGGATGCAACGACGGTCCCGCCATTCATCAGCACGATCCGGTCGGCCATCCGTGCCGCGAGCGTCAGGTCATGCGTGACGGCCACAACCAGGCGCCCCTGCCGGGCCTGCTGGCGCAAGATCTCCATCACCACCAGCTGATGCCTGGGGTCGAGTGAGGCCGTCGGCTCGTCGGCAAGCAGGATCGGGGCCTCGACCGCCAGCACACGGGCCAGCATGATGCGGGCGCGCTCGCCGCCGGAAAGCGTGGTCGCGGATTGCCCGGCCAGCGCCTCGGTGCCGGTCGCGCGCATTGCCTCGCGAATGATCCGTCCATCCTCCGACGACAGGCGTCGTGGATCGACCACGCCATGCGGGAAGCGGCCGAGCGCGACGATATCCTCCGCTGGCAGCGGCCAATGGACCTGATGGCCCTGCGGCAGGTAACCGATCAGCCTTGCGCGTGCCCGCCGGTCGAGCGAAACGCGATCGTTGCCATTGAGAGCGAGCCGGCCCTCATGCGGAAGCAGGCCGGCCATCGCCTTGAGCAAGGTTGTCTTTCCCGCCCCGTTGGGGCCGATCAGCGCCACGAGGGTGCCGCCCGCAAGCTCGAGCGAAACTCCGCCGACAATGCGGCGTCCTGCAATCCGGACAGTCACGTCCTCGAGGGCGATCCGCGGCGGGCTCATGCAAGCCCTCCCGAGAGTGAACGCCTTTCCCGGACGATGAGATACAGGAAGAACGGCACGCCGATGATCGAAGTCAGCACGCCGACCTTGATGTCCGAGGTGGCTGGAATCAGGCGCACCGCGATATCCGCTGCGAGAAGCAGGGCGGACCCACACAGCGCCGCTGGAAGGAGCAGCCGGGCGGGATCATGCCGGACGAAGGGGCGCATCAGATGCGGGGCGATCAGCCCGATGAAGGCAATTGTGCCTGAAACGGCAACCGCCGCCCCCACGCCCATGGCTACGCCGAGAATGGTCGTGAGCCGAAGCCGCTCGACTGGCACGCCGAGGCTGGCGGCGGCATCCTCGCCGAGGGCCAGCGCGCGATAGCTACCACGCTGCAGCCAGAGCAGCAGCAGCGCGAGCGAGATGAAGGGCAGGGCCAGCATGACATGGCGCATGGAGCGATCTTCGAGCGAACCCAGCAACCAGAACGCGATTTCCAGCGCCGCGAACGGGTTGGGCGCGAGGTTCATCGCCAGCACGGTTCCGGCACCGGCCAGCGAGGAGACCGCCAGCCCGGAAAGGATCAGCAGGAGCAGGCCGGCATTCCGCCCGGCAATGGCCAGCAGCAGGAAAACGGAGGCGAAGGCTCCGGCAATCGCCGCCAGCGGCAGGCCCCAGCCGAGTGTGTCATTGATCCCGAGCGAAATTGTCGCCACGGCAGCCAATGCGGCGGATTGAGGGGCGCCGAAAAGGGAAGGAGCCGCAAGCGGGTTACGCAACAGGCCCTGCAAGGCCGCACCGCCCATGGCCAGTACGGCGCCGATGGCCAGGGCGAGGATCGCGCGCGGCAGCCGGATTTCCCAGATGATGATCCGGTGTGCCGCTTCGCCGCGCCCGGCCAGCGCGGCGATCACATCGCCCGGCGGAAGGGCGACGGGCCCGACCCCGAGCGAGATCACGAACAGCCCGCCGACAAGCAGGGCAAGGACCGGCAAAAGCCAGCCCCGCCAAGGCGTCCGGTCGGGCAGGGAGGCGCTTCCCGCCTCCGTTTCAGCTACCACGTCGTCTTCATCCCTGCATAGAAGGCCCGACCGGTCGTGCCATAGTTCCAGACCTCATGATAGCGGGCATTATTGAGGTTTTCGCCGCGGATATAGAGCTCGACCTGCTCCGTCGGCTTGTAGCTGGCCAGCATGTCGAACCGTGCATAGGAGGCAAGGCGCTGCGTTTCGTTGGCCCCGCTGAAGCGCTTCGAAACCAGCGTCACCGAAGGTTCGAAGCTCCAGTTGGCAAAAGGCGTGATGGCAAGACCGATCTTGCCGATGCTCTCCGGCCGCCGGGCGAGGGTCCGGTTGGTCGTCAGGTCCTTCGCGCGGAGATAGGTATAGGCGCCGCGCAGCTGGAGCAGGCCGGTCCAGATCTGGGCCGTGCCCTCCAACTCAAGGCCTGTGCTCTCGGCCCGCGCGACATTCACGTAGCAGCCGAAGGCCTGAAGCGCGTTGGCAAGGCAGGTCGGGCTGGTCTGGAAATTGATCAGGTCGCGGCTTCGGATCCAGAAGCCGGTCGCGGATATCCTGACGCGGCCATCAAGAAACTCCTGGTCGATGCCAACATCTCCACCGAGATTGTGCTCGGCCCGAAGCGCCACCGAACCCTGATAGCCGCCGAAACGCTGGTAAAGCGTTGGCGCCTTTCCGCCGGTGCCGAGGCTGGCGCGCAGCTTGGTGCCCGTCTCGGTGATGCGGTAGGCCCCCGTGGCGCGCCAGGTGAAGAATGTGTCGACATCCGTCACATGGTCGACGCGCCCGCCGAGCGATACGTCGAGCCGCTCCGTCAGCGGGACCTGCCAGAGGCCGAAAGCGGAGAGGGTGGTCTGGTTCCCGCCGAGCGACTTGGTGCGCGCGCCCGGCGGAATGATGGTCTGGTTGAAGGTCACGGCAATCTCGCGTTCGGCCTTCGTGCCGAAGATCACGGAACCGTAACGCTCCAGCCGGTAGGTGCCCTGATACTCGGCGGCGAGGCGGTCCCCGGTGAAATCGGTATGCCGCCACGTCGCGACATTGGGATTGCTGGCCGCCGTGATCGAGGTATCGCGGAACATCCGGTCCGTCCGGCTGGCCGTCAGCGTCAGCCCATGCGTCAGCCTGTTGTCGAGCGTATCGAGCTCCGCCTTGGCAAAGGCCGAGAAGAACCGCCGGTTGCTGGCCGAGGGTGTGTCGGGAAACGTGCCGAACGCGGCATCATATTCCGCGCGATGGAAGGTGATCATCCCGCCGGCCTCGAAGCGGAAGCCCTCGCGGGCATCGAAGCCGACCCGGCCGAACCCGCCCAACGTCTCCGTTCCGTCTTTCTCATAGGGCGCGCCGGCTCTGAGCCGCGCGACGCGGTGCCCGTAGCGCGAGAACCCATCCGTCCGGAAGCCGGACCCGGCGAAGGAATAGGACCACGCGCCCTGCTGGCCATAGGCGCCGGCATTGCCCGCCAGTGTGCCGTAGCTGCCCCCCTCGACCTGCCCGAAAGCCTTGAAGGGTCCACGCCCCCGGCGGGTGATGATATTGACGACGCCGCCCATGGCATCCGAGCCATACAGCGCGCTTTGCGGGCCACGGAGAACCTCGATCCGCTCGACGAGGCCGCCGGGGATCCCCCCGAAATCCGTCTCGCCATTGGCCGAGGAAGCATCGTTGATGCGGACACCATCCACCAGCACAAGGACCTGGCCGGGATTCGTGCCCCGGATCCGCACCGATGTGGAGGCCCCGGGTCCTCCCGTTTCGGTGATGTCGAGGCCGGGCACGAAACGCAGGGCATCGACGAGCGAACCGGAATGCGTCTTCTGGATGTCCTCCGCCCGGATCACGGTGATGGCACTGCCCGTCCGCTGGATCGAGGTGGGTGAGCGATTCGCGGTGACCAGGATATCGAGCCCACGAGGCTCTGAGGTTCTGGATTGAGAAAAGGCTGGAAAGCTCTGATAAACAGCAAGAATGCCACTCATCCCGAGGATGAGTGCGCTCGAAGCGCGAGTCATGGTTCCTCCATTCGGCCCGCCGCCGAATTGTTGGGGTTGCACGGACTCTCGGCCGGTCTCCTGGCTCGCGGATCGCTGCTTTCATCCACCTTCCCGGTGCTCGGACCAGTGGTGTTCTGGAAGAAAGCTCACCGCTTACAGTTGCGGGGGCAGCTGCGGCATAGGGCTTGAAGCCCGCACCGCATTCCCGTTTCACCCTCCTCGCGGAAGGCACCGAAAGCTGGATCACCCAAACACAGCCGGCAAGGCGTGGCAAGTCGTCGCAAGTTGCAAATGGGTGAAAACCGCAACCCTCAGGGGGCGGGAGACTCGGCCAGCGGCTCGATGATCATTTCCATCCGTGGCCCCGCAAAGACGCTGACAACGAACTGGATCGGCCTGTGGTCGGGCAGGGCGTCCACCCCGATGGATTGCAGCACCGGGCTGCCTGCAGCCAGTGCCAGCAGGGCGGATTCCTCGTTCGACGCAATGCGGGCCGACAGCCGCGTCGAAAGACGGAGATAGTCCGGGATTCCCGCCGAGGCAAAAGCCGCCGACATCGAGGCGCCGTTCTGCGCAAGCCGTTCCGGGAAATCCGGAAAGCGGGCCATGTCGAGGTAATGGAGACCTGTGGATACCGGTACCTGATCCGCAAGGCTCAGCGTGCGGACCACATGGACCTCGCTGCCCGGCGCGATCTCGAGCGCTTCGGCCACAATCGGGTTGGCGCTCTCCCGGATGGCCGAAATGATCCGGCCCGTGACGGCAATGCCGGCTGCGCCGAAATTCGTCCGGAGGCTGACACGGCGGCCGATCCGGTAGGGGAAACGCTGGGCAAGCACCTCCGTGCCACGTCCCCGCTCGACGGAGACAAGCCCTTTCTCCGCCAGATGCTTGAAGGCCTGACGCACCGTATGGCGATGGACACCGAACCGTTCGGCAAGGACAGCCGACGGCGGCAGCAGGGCCCCGACAGCATGCTGCCCGGCGCGGATCTCTTCCTCCAGCGCCTCGGCAATGCGCTTCCAGGCGAGGCCTGCGGCAGGAGCGGCAAGGGCAGCGGCAACGGTTTCCATTTCGGTCGTCATCATCCTGTCATTCGATAAGTCTAGACATTCCATTGATCGGACATTAAAGTCTAGACTTATCACGGTCAACGGATTCGACAAAGATGCAATCGAAAGAACCTTTGGCGCGCCGGCAGGGGCATTTCGCCATTCTGGCCCGCGCTGCTCTGGACGAGGTCGAGGCCGTCCTGGCGGACGCGCCGGCCATCCCTCCCTTCACGGTGCTCAAACAGCCGGAAACCGGCACAATCATGGTCGAAGGGCGGGCCGGGGGCGGCGGGCGGCGCTTCAATCTCGGCGAGGCGACAATGACCCGATGCGCCATCCGGCTGGAGGACGGCACGCTCGGCTTTTCCTATGCGCTGGGCCGCGATACGGCCAAGGCGCGGAAGGCAGCCGTGCTCGACGCCCTGCTGCAGAACGAGCCGCCCGAAGGCCCGATGCACCGGGCGATGCGTCGGCTGGCCGAGCGCCAGAAGCAGACCCGCGAGGAAGCTTCCCGCAAGGCGGCGGCCACCAGGGTCGAGTTCTTCACGATGGTGCGGGGAGAAGGCTGATGCCCGAGCAGAATGCACTTTTGCCGAAGGCCGGACCAGCGGATGCGCCGTTCAATCCCGGAATCGGCTTTTCCGATCCCGTCTTACAGTCGCAGGCGGCCTTCCGCGGCATCCTTGCGGCCTTGTCCGAGCCAGGCACGATCCACGATCTCGGCCCCTTCGCTCCCTGTCCGGCCGGTCTCGAGCCCGCAACGGCGATCCTGCTGCTGACGCTCGCTGATTATGAAACCCCGGTCTGGATGCCGGAAGCGCTTGAAGGCGGGGAGGCGGGCATCTGGCTCCGCTTCCATTGTGGCGCGCCGTATGCCGCTCCCGTGAATGCCGGCTTCGCAATCTGTTCGGCCAGCGATGGCTTTCCGGGCCTGACGGCCTTCAACCCGGGCAACGAGCTCTATCCTGACCGGTCGACGACCCTGATCCTCCAGATCGACAGCCTCACCGGAGGCGAAGCACTGGATCTTGAAGGCCCCGGCATTCCCGGAACCCGGCGCATCGCGCCACGCGGCCTCCCGGCAGACTTCGTCGCCGGTTGGGCCCGCAATGCCCGCCTCTATCCGCTTGGCGTGGATATCGTTCTGGTCGCCGGCAGCCGGATCCTCGGCCTCCCGCGCACAACCCGCATTCTCGCGCACGATCCGCGCGCCTGAGGAGCTGATCATGTATGTGGCCGTCAAGGGCGGGGAAGCCGCCATTCTTGCAACACACGATCTACTTGCCGAAGCAAGGCGGGGAGACCCGGCCATTGCCGAGATCGGCGTGGCGCAGATCCGCGAACAGCTCGGCCTCGCGGTTGCGCGTGTCATGAACGAGGGGTCGCTCCATGACCCGGATCTCGCGGCCCTCGCGCTGAAACAGGCGCAGGGCGATGCAATCGAGGCGGCCTTCCTCATCCGCGCCTTCCGCACCACCTTGCCGCGCTTCGGCTCCTCCGTTCCGGTGGATACGTCGCGCATGGCCATCCGGCGCCGGATTTCGGCGGCCTACAAGGACCTGCCGGGCGGGCAGGTCCTGGGCCCGACCTACGACTACACCCATCGCCTTTTCGATTTCGCGCTGATGGAGGGCGGCAGCCTGCCGCAAGCGCCGAAAGCGCCGGCAGCGCTGGCCGGAACCATGCCGCGTGTGCCGGATATTCTCGGCGCGGAAGGGCTGATGGAACCGGAAACGCCGCCGGAGGGTGATCCGGCTCCGTTCGATCTCACACGACAGCCGGTTTCCTTCCCCGCGGATCGCGATGTCCGGTTGCAGGCCATGGCGCGGGGCGATGAGGGTTTCCTGCTCGGTCTCGGCTATTCGGTCCAGCGCGGCTTCGGTGGCAATCACCCCTTCGCGGGCGAGATCCGGATGGGGGAAGTCAGCGTCGAATTCGTGCCGGAGGAACTCGGCTTCCCGATCGATCTCGGCGAGATCACGCTCACCGAATGCCAGATGGTCAACCAGTTCTCCGGCTCGAAGGACGTGCCGCCGCAATTCACGCGCGGCTATGGCCTCGCCTTCGGCCATTCCGAGCGAAAGGCCATGTCCATGGCGCTGGTCGACCGGGCGCTGAAGGCTCGCGAGTTCGGCGAGGCATCGGATTACCCGGCGCAGCAGGACGAGTTCGTCCTCTACCATTCGGACAATGTCGAGGCGGCCGGCTTCGTCGAGCATCTGAAACTGCCGCATTACGTCGATTTCCAGGGTGAGCTGGAGCTGATCCGCCGCATTCGCGCGGAACGCGAGGCGCGCCTCGCGCCGGAAACCACCCCGATCCAGGAGGCAGCGGAATGAGCTTCGCCGCACAAGGGGGCACCCCCTACAATTACGCCTATCTTGATGAGCAGACGAAGCGGATGATCCGGCGCGCCCTGCTCAAGGCCGTGGCAATCCCGGGCTATCAGGTGCCGTTCGGCAGCCGCGAGATGCCACTGGCGCGCGGCTGGGGAACCGGCGGCATCCAGATCACCGCAGCCGTGATCGGCCCATCGGATACGCTGAAGGTGATCGACCAGGGCGCCGATGACACGACCAACGCCGTCTCGATCCGGCGCTTCTTCGAACGGACGGCGAAGATCCGGACGACGGAAGCCACGCATGAGGCAACGATCATCCAGACCCGCCACCGCATTCCGGAAGCGCCGATGCAGGCCGGCCAGATCCTCGTCTACCAGGTGCCGATGCCCGAACCCCTGCGCAAGCTGGAACCGCGCGAACTCGAAACACGGAAAATGCACGGTTTCGCCGAATACGGGCTGATGCAGGTCCGCCTCTACGAGAACATCGCCCGCTTCGGCGAGGTCACGACGACCTATGATTACCCGGTCCGCGTCAATGGCCGGCATATCATGGCACCGTCGCCGATTCCGAAATTCGACAATCCGAAGATGGATATGTCGCCCTGTCTGCAATTGTTCGGCGCAGGCCGCGAGAAGCGGATCTATGCCATCCCGCCGCATACCCGGGTCGTCAGCCTCGATTTCGAGGATCATCCGTTCCGCATCCAGAGCTGGAAACAGCCCTGCGGCCTTTGTGGCGCTCGGGACAGCTATCTCGACGAGGTCGTGATCGATGATGCCGGCGGGCGGATGTTTGTCTGTTCAGACAGCCATTATTGCGAAACACGTCGCGCCGAAGGCCATGCCGGCCCGATGCTCGGGCATCAGGCCGCCAGCGTGCTGGCCAACGCCCCGACCCCTGCCAAGGAGCCCCGGCCATGAATGCGCTGGTTTCCCCCAACGCCCTGCAGGGCACGCTGCGGCCGATCCTCAGCGCCCGCTCGGTCTCGCGCTTCTATGGCGAGCGGATCGGTTGCGCCGAGGTCTCCTTCGATCTCTGGCCCGGCGAAGTGCTGGGTATTGTCGGCGAATCCGGGTCGGGCAAATCGACCCTTTTGCGCTGCCTTTCCGGCATTGACCGGCCGGATGCCGGCGAGGTGCTGTTCGAGGCGACACCCGGCGCGGATTTTCTCGACATTTTCGACCTGCCGGAACAGGAGCGCCGCCACCTGATGCGGACCGCCTGGGGCATCGTGCACCAGAACCCGCGCGACGGATTGCGGATGGATGTCTCGGCCGGCGGCAATGTCGGCGAGCGCCTGATGGATCGCGGCGACCGCCACTACGGCCGCATCCGCGAGGCGGCAACCGAATGGCTGACCCGCGTGGAAATCGAGGCCGCGCGCATCGATGACCGGCCGCGCCAGTTCTCCGGTGGTATGCAGCAGCGCCTGCAGATTGCCCGCGTCCTTGTGTCCAACCCGCGCCTTGTCTTCATGGACGAGCCGACCGGCGGGCTTGACGTCTCGGTCCAGGCACGCCTGCTCGACCTGCTGCGCGTGCTGGTGCGCGATCTCGGCCTCGCGGCGATCATCGTCACGCATGATCTGGCCGTCGCCCGGCTGCTGACGGACCGCCTGATGGTGATGAAGGATGGCCGCGTTGTTGAAGCGGGCCTGACCGATCAGGTCCTCGACGATCCGCAGCATGCCTATACCCAGCTGCTGACCTCAGCCGTCCTGGCGGTGTGATGTCATGGCGCTGTCACCCAAACCTGCGAACGACACCGGAATGCCGATGAGCGACCAGCCCGAAATGATCCGCGTCGAGGCGGTTTCGAAGACCTTCACCCTGCATAATCAGGGTAGCGTGCGCTTGCCCGTGTTCCGGGATGTGAATTTCTCGGTCCGGGCCGGCGAGGTGCTGGTGCTGGCCGGAGCCTCCGGCGCCGGCAAGTCGAGCCTGCTGCGGATCCTCTATGGAAACTATCTGCCCAGCGGTGGTCGGATCGAGATCCGCCATGACGGGGCGATGGTGGATATCGCCTCTGCCCTGCCGCGCACGATTCTCGAGGTCCGGCGGCGAACCCTCGGATTCGTCTCGCAATTCCTCCGGGTGATCCCCCGGGTCTCGGCGCTGGATATTGTGCGCGATCCACTGCTGGCCCGTGGTGTTGATGCGGCCGAAGCCACCGAGCGGGCCGGGGCCATGCTGGCCCGGCTCAACCTGCCGGAACGGCTCTGGGCGCTGGCCCCGGCCACATTTTCCGGTGGCGAGCAGCAGCGCGTGAACATCGCCCGGTCGTTTGTGGATCCCTCGCCGGTGATGCTGATCGACGAGCCGACCGCCTCGCTTGATGCGCGCAACCGCGATGTCGTGGTTGATCTCATCGCCGAGGCCCGTTCGCGCGGCTCGGCGATTGTCGGTATCTTCCATGACGAATCCGTCCGCGAGCGCGTGGCCACGCGCTGGCTCGACATCACCCATTTCCGTGCCGCCGCCGATGCGGCCTGACCCGACGATCAAGGAGCCTCGCCCGTGAGCGAAACCATCCTGACCAATGCCCGCCTGATTCTCGAGAACGAGGTCGTCACCGGCACGATCGTGTTCGATGCCGAGGGCATCAAGGCCGTCGACCAGGGCCGCAGTGCCGTTCCCGGCGCCGAGGATATCGGCGGCGACTATGTCGCGCCCGGCCTTGTCGAGATGCATACCGACAACATGGAAAAGCATTTCATGCCGCGGCCGAAGGTGTTCTGGCCGAACGGCCTCGCCGCGGCTTTGGTCCATGACGCCCAGATGGCCGCAGCCGGGGTGACGACCGTCTATGACGCGGTCTGCGCCGGCACGCCCTTCTCGTCGAAGGATTACCGGAAGGACATTTTCCGCGACGTGATGGACGCGCTGGAAAAGGGCAAGGAGCTTGGCGTCTTCCGGATCGACCACCACATCCATATGCGCTGCGAGCTGACGAGCCCCGACCTTCTGGCCGATATCGAGCCCTATGCCGACAACCCGCTGGTCCGCCTCGTCTCGCTGATGGATCATACGCCCGGCCAGCGCCAGTGGCGGAACATCGAGCATCTGCGGACGTATTCGCTCGGCAGCGGCAAGAGCGCCGAGGAATTCGAGACCGATCTCGTCGAGCGCGCCCGCGAAGCGGCGAATGTGCCGTCGAACTGGAGCGCCGTGGTCGACATGTTCCAGCAGCGCAACATCCCGATCGCCACCCATGACGACACGACCCTCGACCATGTCGAGGCGGGTGTGGCCTCGGGCGCGGTGATCTCGGAATTCCCGACCACCGTCGAGGCCGCCGCAGCCGCGAAGGCGAGGGGGCTCGCCACCGTGGCCGGCGCGCCGAATGTCGTGCGCGGCGGCTCGCATTCCGGCGGCGTCTCGGTCTCGGAACTGGCCGAGAAGGGCATCCTTGACGGGCTCTCCTCGGATTATGTGCCCTCGAGCCTCCTTCAGGCCGTGCTGAAGCTCAATACCGCCAGCGGCATCGCCCTGCCGGAGGCGATGGGCATGGTGACGTGGAAGGTCTCCGATATTCTTGGCCTCAAGGATCGCGGCCACCTCCATGCCGGCCTGCGCGGCGATCTCATCCGCTTCGCCGTGGTGGCCGATACGCCGGTTATCAAGGCGGTCTGGTCACGCGGACAGCGGGCCTTCTGATCCAGCCATGTCGACCGAAGCCCCGCGTTACGCTGTCTATTTCGCACCGGAAGCCGGCTCGGCCCTGAGCCGGTTCGGCACCGGGATCATCGGCTACGATGCCTGGACGGGCAGGGATGTGCCGTTTGATCCGCCCGTCTTGGGAGAGGTCAACTCGGTTCTCAATGCCGATTGGCATCCCCGTCGCTACGGCTTCCATGCCACACTGAAGGCGCCGATTGTCCTGCGGGATCCGTCGGGCGAGGGCGCCCTGCTGGACTTTGCCGCGCGGTATGCCGCCGGGGCGCGGGCCGTCCGGCTTGACGGACTGGCGCTCGAATGGCTCGGCACCAATTTCGCGCTCCGGCCGGAAGGCGATGTCACGGCGCTCGACGCTTTGGCCTTCGAGATTGTCCGCGCCTTTGATCCCTTCCGCGCGCCACTGACCGAGGCAGAGCGGGCCCGCCGCCTCGCCGGCAAGCTGACGCCACGCCAGATCGAGAATCTCGACCGCTGGGGTTACCACTATGTGGACGAGGATTTCTGGTTCCACATGACGCTGACCGGCCCGATCGCGCCGGAAAGGCAGTCCGACATCGCCGGGGCCCTCGAGGACGCCTACAGGATTGTGCCGGTGCGGCCAGTGCTCATCGACAATGTCACGATCTTCCGGCAGGACAGCCGCTCGATGCCGTTCCGCATCCTGCAGCGCTTCCCCTTTGCCGGCTGAGCGCGATGCCTGTGGGCCTCTGGTCAATCCGCCTGGGCCCGGATCAGGGCAATGAAGGCCTCGGCAACTTCGGCCAGCGGTCGATCATTCGCCAGACGCAGATGGAACGCCCGCTTCATGACCAGCGGCGCCTCGCGTGCCAGCCGAGCCTCGATCTCCGCCGCACTCTCGCGTCCGCGTGCCGCCAGCCTTTGTGCCAGAACAGCCGGCGGCGCGGTGATCTCGATCACCGCCAGCCGCGGGAAGACACATTCCGCCACCGGGATCTCGCGTCGCGACAGGTTGACGATCATCACGCGCCCCGCAGCGACCTCGTCAAGCACGCCCGCAGGTATCCCGTAATCCAGCCCGTGGGCGTGCCAGTGCAGCGCAAACAGGCCTCTCGCGCGGGCTTCGACAAATTCCGCTTCCGTCATGGGCTGATGCGCCTCGCCGCCAGCCTCGCGCGGGCGGGTGATGACGCGCGTCACAAACCCGAAACGCGGCTCGCCGGCCAGGGCCGCGCGGGCAGCATCCATCAACGTGTCCTTGCCCACGCCGGAAGGCCCCACCACGGCAATGACGCATCCAGACGGCAAGGAAGAGGAGGCTGACATGGCAGGCAAGAAACTCGGGCTGGAGCCGCTGATTGATCCCACCGCAAATGTCCGGCAGGCAATCCTTGGGCGTTACACGGAAATCGGCGCCCGGACCAGCTTCGTCGAATCCAGCATGGGCGATTACTCCTACGTCGTGAACGACTCGAATGTCATTTATACGACGATCGGGAAATTCTGCTCGATCGCGGCCCATACCCGGATCAACCCGGGCAATCACCCCATGCATCGCGCCACGCAGGCGCATTTCACGTATCGCGCCTCGGCATATTTCGACGATGCCGAGGACGAGGCGGCCTTCTTCGACTGGCGGCGCAGCCATGCCGTGACGATCGGGCATGATGTCTGGATCGGCCATGGCGCGATCATCCTCGCCGGGCGGACCATCGGTACCGGCGCCGTGGTTGCAGGCGGCGCGGTCGTCACCAAGGATGTCCCCGACTATACGATCGTGGCCGGAAATCCCGCACGGATCATCCGCCGCCGCTTTCCGGAGGCGATTGCCGAGCGCCTGCAGCGTCTGGCCTGGTGGGATTGGGACCATGCTGCCCTGCGCGCGGCTCTGGACGATTTCCGGGCCCTGCCGGTAGAGGCCTTTCTCGATCGCTACGAGCGGAAAGCGGCCTGATCACAGCCCCGTGCCGGGGATGTGTGGCGACATTGACCAGCCGGGCGGGCAGGGTTCCCGCTCTGGACGGTTGATTGTTCATCCGCCGTTGCATTAGCCTCAGCAATAGTCACGCGTGGATGCTGGGGGGCATCGTGAAAAAGGGCATCAAGGGGGGCATGTCGATGCAGCGCCATGCGCGACATCGGGCCGGGCCGGCAAGCGGGAGTTGCTCCTGATGCCCGGTACGCAATCCGAGACGAGGCCGCCCGAGCGGTTCCTCACCCTGTGCCGGGGCTTCTGGAAAGGCCGCACCGCGCCTCTCGCCTGGGGCTTGAGCCTTGGCCTTCTCGCCCTCGTGCTCATGACCCTCGGCGCCCAGGTGGCGATGAACTCCTGGCACCGCACCTTCTTCGACGCGCTCGAAAACAAGAACTGGCCGGCGCTGGTCGGCGCCATGTGGATGCTGCCGCTCTTCGTTCTCTGGTACACGGCCGTGATGACGGGGCAGGTCCTCTCGCGCATGTCGCTCCAACTGCGGTGGCGCGAATGGCTGACGGAATTCCTGCTGGCACGCTGGATCGACCGCCAGCGCTATTACCGCCTGCAATTCACTTTGGTCGACCAGGGCGCGCCGGAATACCGCATCGCCGAGGATGTCCGCCTCGCCATCGACCAGTTGGTCGATTTCGTCCTCGGCTTCCTCGGCGCGGTCTTCTCGGCCATCACCTTCGCAGCGATCCTTTGGCAGGTCGCCGGCTCCTACACGTTCAGGATCGGCGAGACCGCCATCACCATCCCGGCCTATATGGCGGTTGCGGCCGTCCTCTATGCCGCCATCGTGACAATATTGATCACCTGGGTCGGTCGCCCGCTGATTGACCGTGTCGCCTTCAAGAACGAGCGCGAGGCCCGGTTCCGGGCGGATATGACGCGCCTGCGCGAGAATGCCGAGAGTGTCGCCCTCATGCGCGGCGATCCGGGCGAGCGCGCGACGATCCGCACCCGGTTCGACGACGTCCGTTCGGCCTGGTTCTCCATCATCCGCCAACAGGGCATTGTCGGTCTGGTGCTGAACACCAACGGCGCGCTGTTTCCGCTGCTGCCGGTGTTGCTCATCGCACCGAAATACCTTTCCGGCGCGCTGACGCTCGGCGCGGTGATGCAGGTCGTCGCGGCCTTCACGGCCGTGCAGGCGGCGCTGATCTGGTTCGTCGATCATTTCGTGAAAATCGCCGAATGGTATGCTTCCGTCCGCCGGGTCGACGAACTGCTCGGCGCGCTGGGCGATCTCGACATGGCCCCGCCGCCGCAGGCGGGCCCCGGCATCCGGATCGACACCCATCCCGGCCAGGCGATCCTGCTGGAAAATCTCGAGGTGCTGCACCGGACCGGCGTGACGGTGATCGCGGAATCCAGCGTCCGGATCGAGCAGGGCGAGAAGGTTCTGTTCAGCGGCGCCAGCGGCACCGGAAAATCGACCCTGATCCGGGCTTTGGCAGGGCTCTGGCCCTGGGGCGCCGGGCGGATCCGGTTGCCGGAAGGCGCCCGCATCGCGTTCGTGCCGCAGAAAGCCTATATCCCGATCGGCACGTTGCGGCAGGTGCTGGCCTACCCGATGCCGTCGCACAATTTCACCAGCACGGAGCTGGCCGAAGCCCTCCGCCGATGCGGCCTTGGGGATATTGCTGGCCGTCTCGACGAGATCGAGCATTGGGACAGCGTGCTCTCCGGCGGCGAGAGGCAGCGGCTGGCCTTTGCCCGCGTGCTGCTCGCCCAGCCCGATATCCTGATCCTGGACGAGGCCACCTCGGCGCTTGACGAGGCCGGACAGGAGGAGATGCTCCGCCTGATCAGCGAGGCCTTTGCCCGGGCCACGGTGATCAGCGTCGGCCATCGCACCGGCCTCGCCGCCTATCACGAGCGGCGGATCACGCTGATCGGCCGCGAGACAGGCGCCATCCTCTCTTCACGGGCCATCAAGCGGCCGCGCAAATGGAGCGACGGCCAGATGGACCTCACCAAGACCGGATAGGGCATCAAGCCAGCCGGCCCTCGATACGCGCCCGGACCTGGCCCTGCGTGGCGGCATCGATCGGGAAGTTCCACATCAGCCCGATCGCCACCAGCTTCAGCAGGACCGGCAGACCGGCATAGAGGAAGGCCAGCATGCCGAGCCCCGTGCTTCCATTGCCCTGCGCGTCGAACCCGGCCCAGCCGAGCAACGGAAAGGCAAGCCCGACCGCGAGCGCCAGCGCCAGCTTCGTCGCCAGCCCCCAGAAGGCGAGATAGAGCCCGGAACGCTGCGCCCCGGATTCCGCGGTATCGAGATCGATTACATCGGCCTGCTGCGCGCCCGGCAGGATCATGTCGGCTCCAAGGGCGAGCCCGGTGATCACGCAGACCACGGCGAAGGCTGTCACCGCGCCGGCATCCAGGAAGACGGCGGGCAGGAATCCGGCGCAGGCGAGGATCATCGCATAGCACCAGCTCCTGTGCTTTCCGATCCGCTTCGACAGCCATAGCCAGAACGGTACGCCGATCACCCCGCAAAGGAAGTAGAGCACCAGCAGCGGGCCCTGTGCCGCCTCGGAGCCCAGCACCCGGCCGACATAGAACAGGAACAAAGTCGCCGGCAGGCCATTGGCGAGGCCGTTGAAGAAGAACGCCACGAGCAGCCGCTGGAATGGCCGGTTGGCCTTGAGAAAGGGCAGGCCCTCGCGGAAGGACAGGGCCCGGGCCGAGCGGTCAACCGGCTCGGGAACAACAGCAAGGCAGGCCAGAGCCGCAAGCGGCAGGAGGATGACGAGCACGAGCGCGAAGGCATCCAGCACCGGCCGTAGCGAGCCGGGCTTCTGCAGGGCGCCGGCCAAGGCAATCGCGGCGAAGGTGCCGAGCACGACCAGCGTTTCCCGGAACGCCATGACCCGTGTCCGGCCGGCATAGCTGGAGGAGAGTTCGGCACCCCACGCATTGTAGGGCACGAGCATCGCTGTCCAGGCGAGGGAAAGCGCCGTGCCCCAGAGGAAAAGGTAGCCAGCTCCCGCATTGGACGGCGGTGCGAACACGAGATAGCCCGCCGCAGCCGTAGGCAGGACAGCCAGCGCGACCCAGATCCGGCGGCGACCGAAGCGCGAGCGCGTGCCATCGGCGAGATGCCCGGCCAGCGGATCGGAAAAGGCATCGATGACCCGCACGAGCAGCAGTGCCAGCCCGACCGCCTGCAAGGGCGCGCCGAGCTCCTCGGCATAGAATTTCGGCACGATCACGTAGAGGGGCAGCGTGAGGATCGCGAGCGGAAAGGCCGGCAGGGCATAGGCCAGCAACCGGAAGGCAGAGGGTTCGCTGGCGGACGGGGAGGGCGCGGGCATCGGCATTTCCTATGGAACCTGCCCGGCTTACGCGCCGCGCGCACAAACCGATCAGCCCGGCATGACCCACGGTGCCTCGGCGAGCCGGCGGGTCCGGAACGCCACGATCTCCTCGGCGTGCCGTCGCGTCAGGTCGAGATCATCCCAGCCGTTGAGGAGTTGCAGCCGGCGGACGGCGTCGATGGAAAATCCGAAGGATCGCCCACCGGCCTCGATCCGCTGGGTTTCGAGATCGACGACAAGGCGGGGCAATTCGGCCGTTTCCAACCCGCCAAGGATCGCCTCGGCATCATCCGGGCTGACCTGCGCCGGAAGGAGCCCGTTCTTGACCGCATTCGACGCGAAGATATCGCCGAAGGAGGGCGCGATCACACAGCGTATGCCGTAATCCCAGAGCGCATAGACCGCCGCCTCGCGCGAGGAGCCGGTCCCGAAGTTCCGCCGCGCCACAATCGCCGAAGCGCCGGCATGGCGCGCGGCATCGAGCGGAAAGCCGAGGCTCTGGCCTTCCGGTCCGAAACGGAGGTCATGCAGCAGGAAACGGCCATAGCCCTCGCTGCGCGGCCGGCTCATGAAGCGGGCGGGGATCAGCTGGTCGGTATCGACATTGGCGAGGCCAAGCGGGCAGGCGAGGGCGTCGAGGCGGGTGAAACGCTCCATGGCTCAGCCTCGCGCCAGCTTGCGCAGGTCGGTCAGCCGGCCGGTCACGGCGGCTGCAGCGACCATGGCCGGCGACATCAGATGCGTCCGGGCATCCTTGCCCTGCCGGCCGCGGAAGTTCCGGTTGGTCGTCGAGGCGCAGCGCTCGCCGGCTGCAACGAGATCCCCATTCATCCCGACGCACATGGAACAGCCGGAATCCGCCCATTCGAGCCCGGCCTCGCGGAAGATCCGGTCGAGCCCCTCGCGCTCGGCCTGCGCCTTCACGCGCGAGGATCCGGGTGAAACCAGCCCTGGCACGGCTGCCTTCCGGCCTTTGAGGATCGCCGCTGCAGCGCGGAGATCCTCGATCCGGGCATTGGTGCAGGACCCGATGAAGACCCGGTCCACAGCCACCTGCTCGAGCGGCATGCCGGCGCGGAGCCCCATATAGTCCAGCGCCTGCTGGAGATAGCCGGCGCGGGCAGGGTCAGCCTCGGCGGCAGGGTCGGGCACATGGGCATCGATGGGCAATGCATCCTCGGGGCTGACGCCCCAGGTCACGAGCGGCGCGATGGATCCGGCATCGAGCGCGATCTCCCGGTCGAATACCGCCCCGGGATCGCTGGCCAGACCCTGCCAGGCCGTGCAGGCCTGTTCGAAGGCGGCACCCTGAGGCGCCATGGGCCGGCCACGCAGATAGGCAAAGGTCACGGCATCGGGCGCGACCATGGCGCAACGCGCACCGGCCTCGATCGACATGTTGCAGAGGGTCAGCCGCCCCTCCATCGACAGGGCAGAAATCGCGTCACCGGCATATTCCAGCGCATGGCCCCGCGCGCCATCGGCCCCGATCGTGCGGATGACTTGCAGGGCAAGATCCTTGGCGCTGAGGCCAGGCGGCAGCGTGCCGTTGATCCGGATCCGCATGCGTTTCGGCTTCCGCTGCCAGAGCGTCTGCGTCATCAGCACATGCGCGACTTCCGAGGCACCGATCCCGAAGGCATAGGCCCCGAGGGCGCCATGGGTGGAGGTGTGGCTGTCGCCGCAGACAACAAGCAGGCCCGGCAGGGTCAGCCCCTGTTCCGGCCCGACGACATGGACAATCCCCTGATCGGGATCCTCGAGGCCGAAGAGCCGGAATCCATGCCGCGCGGCATTGCCGGAAAGCCTCTCGACCATGCCGGCAATTTCCGGATCGGCAATGGCCGGCCGGTTCCGCGTCGGCACATAATGATCGGCGATGCCGAAGGTCAGGCGGGGCTCTGCCACCGGAAGATTGCGCGTGTCCACCTGCCGAAAGGCATGATGCGAGCCCTCATGCACGAAATGCCGGTCGACCCAGAGCAGGCTCTCGCCATCCTCGCGCGTGACGATGACATGGCTGTCCCACACCTTGTCGAAAAGCGTCCGGGCCTGTTCCATCGGCGTCGCCTTATCCGATTTCCGCCAGCATCTCGGCAATGGTGGCGATGCGGGCCACGGGGCGCAAGGCATCGATGGCCGTCCGGTGGGTTTCCGGCGAGAAGGCCGCGCAGCCATCCTCCAGCACGATGGCGTCGATATCCCTCACATGCGCCTCGCGCACGGTCGAGGCCACGCCGCCATTGGTGACGATGCCGGCAACCACGAGCTGGCTGATGCCGGTCTTGCGCAGAACCCATTCGAGGCGGCTCATATAGAACGCCGAATAGGCGACCTTCTCCACCGCGATATCCACCGGTTGCAGGCCATCCACCGTGCGCTGGCCCCAGCTGCCCGGGGCAAAATCGCCCCTGGCGAGGAAGGGGCGGAGCTGCTTGAGATGCGGCGCAATGATCGGCTCACCGCCCCGGCCCGGCACCAGCGTGAACTGCGTTGCCAGAACCGGCCCGCCCTTGCGGCGGAAGGCGTCAGCCAGCGGAGCCAGCCGGGCGGGCAGGGCGGCAATCTCCGCCGCGCCCTGGCCCGCGCGGCCATAGGCGCCCTTGGGGTCGAGGAAGTCGTTCTGCAGGTCCACCAGCAGCAGGCCCGCCCGGGCCATGTCGAACGGTGCGGCCATCAGCTGTCCCTTTCCACGATGAGATTGCCGAAAGCATCGACCCGCGCCGCAAGGCCGGGATCGACGACGATGGTCGAATCCGGCTGTTCCAGAATGGCCGGACCGGCGATCTGCGCGCCGACCGGCAGGTCGAGCCGGGCATAGATCGCCGTCTCATGCCAGCCCCCGGCAAACCAGACCGGCCGCGTGCCCGTTCTGGCCCCCTCCAGCGTGGTCGTCCCGGAAGGCGCCAGCGCCGCGAGGTCGAATTCGGGCCGGCGGCCGATGGCCGCCGTGCGCAGATTGACAATCTTCACCGGGATGCCCGGCAGGAGCCGCGAGAAGGCCCGCGAATAGGCGGCCTCGAAAGCGGCGCGGACATCGGCCTCGGTGAGTTCGACCCGCCCGTCCTTCAGCGTCGCGGCCAGCGGGACGGCGACCGTATGCGTCTGCCCGAGATAATGCATGTCGAGCTCATAGGCGATATCGATCCGCGTCACCGACAGCGAGGCCCCGGCCACGACAGCACGGGCCGCCTCGCCGGTCTCGACCATCCGGCGGGTCAGGGCGCCGGTATCCAGCCCGTCCAGCATGAGATTGACCGTCGCCACTTCGTCATGCCGGATATCCGCGATGATGCAACCCAGCGCCGAGGTGATGCCGGGATAGCGCGGCACCAGAGCCGAACGCAGCCCGACCTCGTGGATGAGCGCCCCGACATGCAGGGCGCCGCCGCCGCCGAAGGGTACGGCGGTGAATTTTGTCGGATCATGGCCGCGCTCGATGGAGACGAGGCGGATCGCCCCGGCCATTTTCGCATTCGCGACCCGGACAATCGCCTCTGCCGCCGCCTCGACGGACAGGCCCAGCCGGTCACCGATGGACGCGCCGATCGCCGCCCGCGCGGCCTCGACATCGAGCCGCTTCAGCTTGCCGCCAATCGGCTTGTCGGCATTGATCCGCCCCAGCACGATATTCGCATCGGTGAGTGTCGGCCGGGTATTGCCCTGGGCATAGGCGACGGGGCCCGGCCGCGAGCCGGCGCTTTCCGGCCCGACAGCCAGCAAGCCGCCCTTGTCGACATGGGCGATCGAGCCGCCACCGGCACCGATGGTCGTGATTTCGATCATGGGCGTCCGGACGACGAGGCCGAAATCGATCGTCGTCTGCGCCGCGAGCGCCGCTGCGCCGCCAGCGACGAGCGAGACATCGAAGGACGTGCCACCGAGATCCGCCGTCACGATATCCGGGAATCCGGCCGCGCGGGCAATCGCCGCCGCCGCGATCACCCCGGCCGCCGGGCCGGAAAGCGCGGTGCGGACCGGGAATTTCCGCGCCACCGCAGTCGACATCACCCCGCCATTGGACTGGACGATATGGAAGGAGCCGCCGAACCCGTCCGCTGCCAGCGCCTGTTCCAGCTTGCCGAGATAGGACGCCACAACCGGCTGGAGATAGGCATTGAGCGCCAGCGTGGAGGTGCGCTCGAATTCGCGGATCTCCGGCAGCAACTGGTGCGAGGCCGCGACATGGTCATTCGGCCAGACCGCCTTGACCGCCGCATAGGCGGCCTTCTCGTTGGCCGGATTGGCATAGGCATTGATGAAGACGATCGCCACGGCCTCGGCCCCGGCCGCCAGCAGCGCCCGGGCAGCCTGCTGGCATTCCTCGGCGGACACAGCCTGCCGCACCGTGCCATCGGCCAGCACGCGCTCGGCCACGTCGAGCCGCATGTCGCGGGTGGCCACCGGCTCGAAATCGCCCCAGAGGCCCCAGGTTTTCGGGCGGTCGCGCCGTCGCATCTCCAGTACGTCCCGGAAGCCACGCGTGGTGATCAGGCCGATCCGCGCGCCCTTGCGCTCGAGCAGCGCATTGGTGCCGACGGTGGTGCCATGCACGATGGCGCCGAGCCGGTCGATTGCATCGAGCTGGCGCAATCCCTCGATGAAGCCGACCGCCTCGTCACCGCGGTTCGACGGAACCTTCGCTACACGGAAGCTCCGGCTGGCCTCGTCGAAATAGGCGAGATCGGTGAAG
Source organism: Beijerinckiaceae bacterium (assembly GCA_027533425.1). Classification (GTDB taxonomy): domain Bacteria; phylum Pseudomonadota; class Alphaproteobacteria; order Rhizobiales; family Beijerinckiaceae; genus Rhabdaerophilum. Next base: position 533,564 of record JAPZUD010000001.1, read on the forward strand.
GTCCCGCCAACATCCACGCCGACGATCGAACTGCGCACCCTGCTCATCGTGCCGCCCCGCTTCTCAGCGCGGTCGTTGCCGCCCCGTCAACCCCGCCGCCGGCATCGAGGACGACGCCATACACATCCCGCGCCGTCCGCGCGGTGAGGAAATCCAGCCGGACATCCCGGGCCACGGCATCCGGATCGCGCGCCATCGGGGGCCCCCAACCGCCTCCGCCGGGGGATTGCAGCCGGATTTCCTGCCCGGGCGCGATCCGGACGCCGGTGATCTTCGAGGCCATGGGCGGCGACTGCGGGCCGGTCTCACTGTCCCAGTGGAACAGGTTGAGCGCACCGGGCTGGCCACCGGCCACGCCGAACGGCGCATAGCGTCCGCGTTCGCCGAGCAACGCCACCTCTGCGCCGCTTTCCGCCAGGACTTCCAGCGCATAGACCGCGCCCATCCCGCCGCGATGCTGCCCCGCGCCGGCGCTGTCCGGACGCAGGCCCCATTCGGTGAACATCACGGGATAGGAGGCTTCGAGAATCTCCGCCGGCGGCATGGTAGCGGTCGAGATCGGGTTGTTGGAATGGTTGAGGCCATCCGTTTCCGGATTGCCGCCCAGCCCGCCACCGAAAAACGAGAACATCACCCAGCGATCGCCATTGGCCCGGTGGCCGGCGACGGACAGGGCGTTGATCGTGCCGAACGGTGCCGCCGTGGCGCGGGCAGGGTCGGCCTGGGCGAGGGCGCCGAAAACGACGCCGATCATCCGCAGGATCGTCTCGGTATAGCCGGCCACCGGGCGCGGCGCGGACACGCCGAGAAAGCTCTTGTCCGAAATCTCGAAGGTGATCGGCCTCAGGCAGCCGGCATTGGCTGGTACTTCCGTGAAGACATGCTTGAGCGCGACATAGCAGGCCGCGACCGCCGTTGACCGCGCGATATTGACAGGCCCACGACAGGCCGGCGACGAGCGCGAGAAATCCAGCACCATCGTCTCGCCGGCAATCGTCAGGTCGAGCGCGATGGTCAGCCGCTCATCGGTGATGCCGTCATTGTCGAGATAATCCTCGAACGTGTAGATGCCGTCGGGCAGGGCGGCGATATTGTCGCGCATCAGCCGCTCGGCGCGCTGCGAGGCCGCCTCCAGCGCGGCCTCGACGACAGCATCGCCATATTCGTCGATCAGCGCCTGGAACCGCCTCTCGCCGAGATCGAGTGCATTGAGCTGGCCGTTGAGATCGCCCCAGTTCGATCGCGGCACGCGGCTGTTCGCCTGCAGGATATCGACGATATCCTGCTGCAGCACGCCCTTGCGGAACAGCTTCACCGGCGGGATCAGCACGCCCTCCTGAAAGCTCTCCACCGCCTTGGGGTTGTAGCCCCCCGGCACATTGCCGCCGATATCGAGCCAATGCCCGACCGAGGCGAGCCAGGCGAAGATCCGCCCCTGCCGCATCAACGGCTTGACCAGCCGGAAATCGTTGAGATGCGTGCCGCCGGCATACGGATCGTTGAAGAGGAAGATATCGCCTTCCTCAAGCCCGCCATCCCGCGCGACCTTGTCGATCACCGCCTTCACGGCGAAGGCCATGGCGCCGACAAAGATCGGCAGGCCGTTCTGTCCCTGAACCAGCGTGTCGCCCGTCTCGCGATGATAGAGCCCGTGGCAGGCATCGCGGGCTTCCGCGATGATCGGGTTGAAGGCCGAGCGATAGAGCGTGGCATCCATCTCGTCGGCAATCTGCTCCAGCCGTCCGGTCAGGACGGCGAAGGTCACGGGGTCGAGCGTGGTCATGGCTGTCCTTCGTAGCTCTTGCCCAGGGCCAGCATTTCGGGCGTGCCGATCACGGCGTTGAGCTCGTCGAAATCGAACATCGCGTTGCGGAATCCGGCCGTCGTGCCGTTCTGCAGGAGGTTCCCGTAGAAGGCCTGCGCGGCATGGGCGATGGCCCGGACAATCCCGCCGGGGAAGATCACCAGCGCGAAGCCGAGGGCCTCGAGCTCCCGCGCGGCCGTAAGCGGCGTGCGCCCGCCCTCGACCATGTTGGCCATCAGCGGCAACGTGCCCTTGAGCGCCTCGGTGATGCGGGCCAGTTCCTCGACGCTGCCCGGCGCCTCGACGAACAGCGCATCCGCACCGCTTTCGGCATAGAGCGCTGCCCGGTCGATCGCGGCGGAAAACCCTTCGACGGCAATCGCATCGGTCCGGGCGATGATCAGCGTTTCGGCGGAATGGCGTGCATCGGCTGCCGCCCGCAGCTTGCCGGCCATGTCGGTCGGGGAAATCAGCGTCTTGTCAGCCAGGTGGCCGCAGCGCTTGGGATAGGCCTGATCCTCGATCTGCAGCGCATTGGCGCCCGCCCGCTCGAACAGCCGCATCGTGCGCTGCATGTTCAGCGCATTGCCATAGCCGTTATCGGCATCGACGATCAGCGGCGTCGGCACCCGGTCGCGGATCAGGGCAATCGTCTCGACCACCTCGTTCATCGAGACGAGGCCGATATCCGGCCGCCCGAGCCGCGTATAGGCAATGGCTGCCCCCGAAAGATAGAGCGCCTCGGCCCCGGCATCGGTGGCAATCGAGGCACTAAGGGCATCATAGATGCCCGGCGCGAGCAGGATGGGCCGGCGGTTCAGCCGCACCTTCAGCCCGGGAATGTCATGTCCGTTCTGGCTCATGAGACGGCCTCGCCAAGCGTGAGGAAAGCGCGGGTGGAGGGAAGGGTTTCCAGCGCCAGCGCCTGTGTGACCACAGCCTCCGCACGCCGGACGCCGAGAAGCGGATCGGCGATCTCGCGGAATTTCGCGATCACATCCGCAGCTGTGTAGGGATCTTCCGTATCGCCCCGGTTGGTCCGGACCTCATGGACGAGGCTCTCGCCGGTCTCCAGCGTCACCGTCACGCGGGCGGGTCGCAGGCCGGGCAGCATCGCGGTGAGGGCGGGATCCTCGTGCACCGCGACCCGCCGGGCGAGGGCACGGGTCGTCTCGTCCAGCCGGGCCGGTTCCCGGAAGGCATCCAATGTCGCCGCACCGTTGACGATCGTCGTCGCCAGCGCGAAAGGCAGCGAGAATTTCGCCGCAAGCATGTTGTCCGGCGCCGGATGGTCGAGCTGCGCCGCCCAGACATAGGTATCGACCCGGATCGCACGGATGGCCTCCGGCCGGAGCGGCTTCCCGTGCTGCCGCGTGATCTCCATGAGCGCGTCAACGGCGCCATGCGTATAGCGGCAGGCGGCATGGCGCTTGAAATAGTTCCGGGCGATTTCCCAGCGGGTGCCAAGCGCCTCGGTCATCACCGCCGGCTCCCAGTTTTCGGCGGCAATCCCGCCATAGACCGAGCCGACACCATCCGCCTCGCCGGTAAAGCCCGCTTCGGCCAGCTCCCACGCCATCAGCCCGAGCATGTTGGAAAAGCCGGCATAGCTGTTCCGGATGGTCGCGCCTTCGAGCATGGTCCGGCGGCTGGTCGTCAGGCCAAGCGAGGAGGCGACATTGATCGTCGAGAGCATCCGGCCGGGGCCCGCGCGGTTCAGCGCCGCCACGCCGAGCGCCGCGCCGACAACGCCCCAGGTGCCATGTGGATGCATCGTCACCCGAAGCTTCGAGGCCATGCCGATCCGCGCGCCGATCTCGTAGCCGAGGATCAGCGCCCGGAGGAAGGCCGCGCCGGAGACGTCGCGCAGCCGGGCCGAAGCCATCAGCGCTGGCAGGACATGGATGCCCGGATGACCGCGGGCATATTGGTTGCCCTCGTCGATCTCCAGCATCGTGCCGGCCGTGCCGTCGAGGAACGCCTCCAGCGCCGGCGAACCGGATTTCCGCGCGCGGAAGCTCTTGCCAAGCCGGCGGGCGGCTTGCTGCACTTCCGGCTCCGAACGACCGGCCAGGATCGCGCCAAGGCAATCCAGCGCAACCAGCCGCGCACGGCTGACGGCCTCCGCCGGCATGTCCTCCAACCTCGTCCGCGAGGCGAAACGGCTCCATTGCCGCAACCAGGCCGGGTGCTTGCCGGTGACGAGGCGAGAGGCGGGAACCACGCCATGGGACAGCGTCTTCATCGTCACATCCCCAGATAGGTCTTTTCGAGTTCAGGATCGCGCGCCAGAACGCTGGCCTCGCCCGACAGCGCCACCGTGCCATTGGCCAGCACATAGGCGCGTGCCGCCAGTTCAAGCGATTGCACGACATTCTGCTCGACCAGCATCACCGCCAGCCCCTGCGCCGCGATGCTGGCAATCAGCGCGAACAGTTCCTCGACCAGCAGCGGCGACAGGCCAAGCGAGGGTTCGTCAAGGATCAGCAGCTTCGGCTCGGCCATCAGGCCACGCCCGATCGCCAGCATCTGCTGCTCGCCGCCGGATAGCGTGCCGGCGAACTGCCGCTCGCGCTCGCGGAGCCGCGGGAAGGTGGTGAAAGCCTGTTCGAGATTGCGGCTGCGGTTGGCCCGGGCTCGGCGATAGGCACCGAGTTCGAGATTTTCCCGGACCGTCATGTTGGGGAAGATCTTCCGCCCCTCCGGGACATGGATCAGCCCGCGCGCGACAATCCCGGCCGCATCCAGCCGCTCGATCGCCTCGCCCTCGAACCGGATGCTCCCGCGTTCGGCCCGGATCAGCCCGGAAAGCGCCCGGTTCAGCGTGGTCTTGCCGACGCCGTTCGCGCCGAGCACCGCGACGATCTCACCCGCACCGACATTCAGCGAAACGCCCCGCAGCACGGGCATCGCGCCATATCCGGCCACCAGATCCTGCACCTCAAGCATGGGACGCTCCCTGCTGGGCCTGCATCCGCTTGGCGGCACCATGGCCGAGATAGGCCTCGATCACCTTCGGATCGGCCGCAACCTCGGCCGGCCGGCCCTTGGCGATCATCCGACCCTGGGCCAGAACGGCCACGATATCGCAAAGCTGCATCACCGCCTGCATCACATGCTCGACGATCAGGATCGTCACGCCGGAATCGCGGATCGCCCGCACTACGGGGATCATGTCGCGGATTTCCGACGGGTTGAGCCCGGCGAGCACTTCGTCAAGGAGCAGCAGGCTCGGCTCCGTCGCCAGCGCCCGCGCCATTTCGAGTCGTTTCCGCCCGGCCACGGTGAGATCACCGGCGGGTTGATCGAGCATCGGACCGAGGCCAAGGCGGTTCGCGATATCCTCCGCCCGGGCCATGGCGGCCTCGCGGCCGGGATGGCGGAGATAGGCGCCCACGGCGATATTCTCGCGCACCGACAAACCGGCAAAGGGCTGCACGATCTGGAAGGTCCGCGCAATGCCGATCTCGGCACGCCGATGCGTGGGCAGGGTGGTGATGTCCCGGCCCTGAAAGATCACCGAACCGGCCGTCGGTTCGGCAAACCCGGCAATGACGGTGAAGAAGGTCGTCTTGCCGGCACCGTTCGGCCCGATGAGCCCGGTGATCGAGCCGGCTTCCACGTCAAGCGAGGCATCGTCCACCGCCACCAGCCCGCCGAAACGCTTGGTGATGCCGGTACAGCGGAGCAGGGGAGCGGTGCTCATGCCCGGCCTCCCCGGAAAGCAGGCATGATCCGGCGCAGCACACCGAGCACGCCGCGCGGCGCAAAGGCGACGCAGAAGATCAGCAGCACGCCGAACACCACGAGGTCGATCCCCGGCACCGCGCCGCCGAGCAGCCAGGTGAAGAAGGTCTTGGTGACCTCGCCAAGCCCGAGCAGCAGCACGGCGCCGGCCAGCGGCCCGAAAACGGTGCCGATCCCGCCGATGATCGGCGCCAGCAAGGCTTCCACCGAAATCCACGGCCCGAAGGCGAGATTGGCATCGATATAAAGGAATTTCTGCGCATAGAGGCAGCCGGCTGCTGCCGTGATGCCCCCCGACAGCGTGATCGCCTTGAGCTTGACCGCGAGTGCATCCACACCGAGCGCCCGCGCCGCATCCTCGTTCTCGCGCACGGCGACGAGATAGGCGCCGAACCGGCTGCGGGCAATCCAGTGCGTCAGCAGCAGCACGAAGGCGACAAAGGACAAGGCGAGCCAGTAAAAGCTGCGCTTGTCGGCGAACTGGAAATTCGCGCCCTCGATCCGCAGCGGGATCAGCACGCCGGCGGCGCCCCCCGTGAAGGTGGAGGCATTGGCGAGGATGCGGAAAACTTCCGCAAAGGCGAGCGTGACCAGCGCGAAATAGGAACCGCGCAGCCGCGCCCGGAAGCTGAGATAGCCGAGGATCGTGCCCGTCAGCGCACCCAGCGCGATTGACAGCGGCAGGGCCAGCCAGGGGTTGAGCCCGAACCGGACCTGCGCCAGGGCGATCCCGTAAGCGCCCATGCCGAAGAACGCCGCATGCCCGAAGGAGAATTGTCCGCCATAGCCGGCCAGAAGGTTCCAGCCCTGCGCCGCGAGCGTGACGATCAGCACGAAGCCGAGGAAATTCAGGGTTGTATTCGCCGAGAACCCGAAGGGCAGCACGGCCAAAGCTGCCACCACAATCAGGATCGGCCCATAGCCGCTGGTGAAGAGCCCGCCTTTCATGCCTTGGCTCCGAACAGGCCGGTCGGCCGGAACAACAGCACGACGAGGAAGATCAGGAAAATGCCGATCTGGCCAAGGCTTTCGCCGAAATAGAGGCCGGACAGGCTCTCGACCACGCCGATGATCAGCCCGCCCGCCAGCGCGCCGCCGATCGAGCCCATGCCACCGAGCACAACGATGGTGAAGGCCACAAGCACGAAGGCATTGCCGACGCGCGGATTGACGAGGAAGGTCGGCATGAGCAGGCAGGCGGCAATGGCGAGGCAGGCCGTGCCGATGCCGAAGGTCACGGCATAGATATGCGCGACATCGATTCCGCAGAGCGCCGCGCCGGTCTTCTCCTTCGCCACGGCCCGGATGGCCTTGCCGGTATCGCTCCGCGCCAGCAGCAGCCAGAGCAGGGCAGCCACGACCAGGGTGGCGACGAAGGCGATGACCTTCGGCGTGGACAGGAAGAGCGGCCCGATCTCCATGACCGAAAAGCCGTAGGGCACGTCGATCGACCGTGTATCGGAGCGGAAAATGGCGAGCAGGGCATTCTCGATGATGATGGAAACGCCCAGCGTCACCAGCAGGATATTGCCGTCATCGCCATGGCTTGCCGGGGTGATGACGGCGCGCTGGAGCGCGTAGCCAAGCACAAAGAACAGCGGCGTCAGGATAAAGACAGCAATATAGGGGTCGAGCCCGAAGGCCTGATGCGCGACAAACACCGCGAACATGGCCAGCGTCAGTGTCGCGCCATGCGCGAAATTGATGATGTGCAGCACGCCATAGATCAGCGTCAGGCCGAGCGCGATCAGCGCATAGACTGCGCCGGTCAGCAGGCCATTGGCGAGAGCCGAGAGGAAGATGTCGAACTTCAGCATCATCGAACCGTGCAAAAGGATTGCGGGGGCGCGAACGCCCACGCTTGAAGCGGATCCCGCAAGGGGGAGGGCCGTCCCGCGACGGTCAGGTCACCGGGAAGATCGGCTTCGCGTTCGCGACCTCGGTCGGGAAGATGATCTTGATATCGCCGTTCTGGACCTGCGTATTGACCGCCTGCGCCCCGGTATTCTGACCTTCGACGAACTTGGTCGGACCATAGGGCATGATGTGGTCGGAGAAGGTCGAGCTGTTCAGCGCCTCGATGATCTTCACCCGGTCGGCCGAACCGGCCCGCTCGATCGCATCCGCCAGCACCAGCACCGACGAATAGTTGAGCGGCGTGTTGTAGAGCCAGACCTTGCCGGCGCGCTCCACCTCCGCCTTCACATTGGCCGTGCGCGGCTTGCGCATATCGGCCCAGTGGTTGCAGTCCATCACGTTCTCGGCCGCCGTCGGGAATTCCTTCACGAAGCGGAAATTCGAGGCCGCGCCGTTGAGCACGGCATAGATGCCCTTCGGCTTGATGCGCTGCTGCTGCATGGTGCGGGCGAGGAGGACGAATTCCGAGTAATAGCTCGACGGAATGACGAGATCCGGGTTCAGCGCGCGGATGCGCAGGGCCACATTCGCCATATCGCGCGACGGCGTCGGATGCGCGACGGTTTCCAGCACCTCGAAGCCGCGCTTCGGCAGTTCCGCCTGAAGCAGCTTCGCCATGCCCGAGCCGAACAGCCCGTCTTCATGGACGATCACGACCGTCTTGGCCGGCTTGCCGGCGGCATCATTGAGCTTCACGAGATTGTCGAGCGCCGCACTGGTCACAGAGCCGAAGCCCGGGCCGAAGCGGAAGGTGTTCTTCAGGCCGCGCTTGACGATCTGGTCCGACACGCCGACATCGACGAGATAGGGAATATCATAACGCGAGGCCGCCTGGCTGGCCGCAAGGCAGATCGGCGAGGCAAAGCCGCCGACAATCGCCGCGACACCCTCGGCCTGCATGCGCTCGACTTCCTGCGTGCCACCCTCAGGGTTGGACCGGGCATCGCCGAACACCATTTCGAGCTTCGCGCCACCCATCGACTTGATGCCGCCGGCCGCGTTGAGCTCCTTCAGCGCGATCTCGGCGCCGAGGCGGCCATACTCGCCATCCTGCGCGAGCGCGCCGGTCACCGGCTGCAGGATGCCGATCTTGATGGCCGGCGCCTGTGCCCGCAGCACGGCAGGCATGCTGATTGTGGCAATCGAACCGAGCGCAGCGGTCTTCAGAAGCGACCGGCGGTCAAAGCCGGAAAGTTTCGTCATGGCACGTTCTCCTCTTGGCGGTCCGGCAGGGCCGGTTCGGGTTGTCGCGCGGTCGATCAGACCGGTTTCGATCCGGACAGGCCCGAGGGCCTGCCCCGAAGGTGCATGCCCGGCACGCGCGCTAGAGCGGCGTGATGGACGGCCGGCGCGGGTTGCCCCGGCCGGGAAGCGGCTTTGTGTCGGTTCCGGGCCGGGTCAGGCTCGAGACGGGAGACCACCGGCGCTCGGCGCCGATGCCTGTCCGGGTCATTTCCATCTGGAAACTGTGCAGGTCCGGGCGATACAGGGCGGAGAGATATTCGACGCCTCGACCGTGATCGTCATAGACCACACGGGTCATGCTCAGCAGCGGCGAGCCGATCTCGACCTGGAGAAGTTCGGCAATTTCCGGCCCGGCCAAGGTGGCGGTCACGGTCTGGCTGGCACGGTCCGCAACAACACCGGAGCGCTCGAGCAAGGTGAGCAGCGGCGTGCTGGCCAGATCGGCTTCCGAATAGGTCACGCCGATCCGCTCCGGCACATAGGTCGTCAGATGCGAGAATGGCGTGTCATCGATGTAGCGGACGCGGATGGAATGCTGCACGCGCTCGCCTTCGGCAAGCTTGAGCGCCGCCGAAACGGCCGGTGTCGATGGCTGGTAGCTGAAGGACAGAAGCTTGGCCCGGGTGGCCCGCCCCATCGCCACGAGATGGGCCAGCATGTTCGAGAGGTCGCCCACCACGCCCTTGCGCGGGCGGGCATCGAGCACGAAGGTCCCCGCGCCCGGCTGGCGGCGGATCAGCCCGTCCTGCTCGAGCCCTTCGAGGGCCCGGCGGATGGTGACGCGGGACAGGCGATGCTGGGCCGCAAGTTGCGGCTCCGAAGGCAGGCGATGCCCGGGAGACAGAACCCCCTTCAGGATCTGCTCCTTCAGAAGCAGATACAGGCGTTGCGTCTTGGACGGCTCGATAGCAACCACGACCCGACGGCTCCCTGCTGGCTTGTCTGTTTTTCCAGCTTGTATTTGTATTAGATATAGAACATTTTGCTGTCGTCAAGAGCAGACAGCTGAATGACTCGAACCGGAACGCGGGAGAAGGATGCCATGGCCGAGATCCGGATGATGGAGCGGACCCCTTTCGATGTCGAGACCGGAATCCTGGTGATCGGCGCCGGGGCCGGCGGCCTCGTGACAGCGCTCCGGGCACGCGCCGCCGGAGCGGATGTGCTGGTGCTGGAACGCGACCCGCTGCCGCGCGGCTCGACCGCCCTGTCTGCCGGGCTGATCCCCGCAGCCGGAACCCGGTTCCAGGCAGCGTTCGGAATTCAGGACAGCACGGCCCTTTTTGCCGCGGACATCCGGCGCAAGGCGAAAGAGAAGGGCGATTCCCGGCGCGTTGACACCGCCGTAGCAGCCATCGGCCCGGCCCTTGAATGGCTGGCGGATGAACATGGCTTGCCCTTCTCGGTGATCGACAATTTCACTTATCCCGGCCATTCGGCCTACCGGATGCACGGCCTGCCCTCGCGCTCCGGGGCGGAACTGATGGACCGTCTGCGCGAGGCGGCGGAAAAGGCGGGGGTGGATATCGTCACCGAGGCCCGTGCAGAAACGCTGCTGGTGGAGCGAGGCAGCAATCACATTCTTGGCGTTGAGATCGTGCGGCCGGATGGCACGCGGGATCAGGTCGGATGTCATGCGCTGGTTCTCGCCTGCAATGGCTATGGCGGCAACCGCGCGCTGGTTGCGGAACACATTCCCGGGTTGAAGGACGCGCTGTATTTCGGCCATCCCGGCAATCAGGGCGAGGCCGTGCTCTGGGGAAGACAACTCGGCGCCCGGCTGGTGGATCTCGCAGGCCATCAGGGCCACGGCTCTGTGGCGGAGCCGCATGGCATCCTGCTGACCTGGGCCACCATGACCGAGGGTGGCTTTCAGGTGAATATCCGCGGCGAACGCTTCTCGGACGAATCCCGCGGCTATTCCGAACAGGCGGCGGCGGTTCTCGCCCAGCCGGAGCGGCTGGCTTATTCCATCTTCGATACGCGCATCGCCGGCATTGCCCGCCAATTCGAGGATTTCCGCAACATCGAAGCCGCCGGCGCGCTGATCGAGGCGCCCGACCTCGCGGCCCTGGCCCGCCGCCTCGGCCTGTCGGAAGCCGCACTGGCCGCAACCGCCGCGGCCATCGATGCCGCCCGCCATTCAGGGCAACCCGATGCACAGGGGCGGATCTGGAAGGATGTCATACCGCTGGCAGCACCGTTCTGCGCGGTCAAGATCACCGGGGCCTTGTTTCATACGCAGGGCGGCCTCGGCATCGATGCCGAGGCCCGGGTTCTGGCCGAAGACGGCACGCCCTTCCCGAACCTATTCGCGGTCGGCGGGGCAGCGGCAGGCGTCTCGGGGCCGGAAGCTTCCGGTTATCTCTCCGGTAACGGCCTGCTGACGGCCGTCGCCTTCGGTTATCTCGCGGGCGACGCCGCGTCGAGGCTCGCCTTGTAGCGCCGGAGCCACGCGATCAGCGGCCAGAACAGCGCGATGAAGGTCAGGAAAGCCAGACCCGCCGCGATCGGCCGGCTGAGGAAGGGCAGGATCGACCCGTCAGACTTGATCAGCGAGGTCACGAAATTCTGCTCGACCATGGTGCCCATGACGATGCCAAGCACCATGGCCGCCACCGGGAAGCCGTTCTCCTCCATGAGGTAACCGGCAATCCCGAAAAAAGCGACGATCAGCACGGCATAGAGGTTGTTGCCGGCGGCGCTGAACGCCCCCACCGCGCAGAAAACCATAATGACCGGCATGATCAGCGAACGTGGCGCCCTGAGGACATGCTTCGATATCCGGATCATGGCGATCCCGAGCGGGATCATCAGCAGGTTGGCCAGCAGAAAGATAATGTAGAGCGCATACATGCTCGACGCCTTTTCCGTAAAGAGCGTCGGGCCGGGATTGAGCCCCTTCATGTACAGCACGCCGATGGCGATGGCGGTGATCGTATCACCGGGAATGCCAAACAGCAGCGCCGGGATCCAGCCGCCAGCCAACGCGGCATTGTTGCTGGCGCCGGCCTCGACCAGCCCCTCGGGATGGCCGGTACCGAATTTCTCGCGCTCCTTCGAGAAGCGCTTTGAGAGGGAATAGGAAACCCAGGCCGCCATGTCGGCACCGGCACCGGGCAATGCGCCGATCAACGTGCCGACGATATTGCCGCGGATCTGCTGCTTGGGATAGCGCTTGGTCAACTCGATCTGCCCCTTGAGGATGGAGCCGAGCTTGCGATCCGGGATGGCCGGCGGGTCCTTCTGCGTCAGCGCGCGCATCACCTCGGCGAGCGCGAACACGCCCACAAGCGCGGCAATCGCATCGATACCGCCGAGCAGGTCCGTCGAACCGAAGGTGAAGCGCGGCGTGCCGGCAGGGTTTTCAATGCCAATGCAGGAAACGAGCAGGCCGAGCAGCATCGCAGCGATCGCCTTGACGGGTGACGAGCGCGCGACGAGCGTCGAGCACATCAGGCCAAGGATAGCGAGCCAGAAATACTCGAAGGTCGAGAAGGAGAGTGCCACTTCCGCGAGCGCAGGGGCAATCAGAAGCAGCGCGATTGTCCCGACGATGCCACCGAGAGCCGAAAACCACAGGCAGATGCCAAGCGCGGTTTCCGCCTGGCCCTTCAGCGTCATCTTGTAGGCTTCGTCCGTATAGGCTGCCGAGGCCGGCGTACCGGGAATACGGACAAGGCAACCGGGAATGTCACCGGCAAAGATCGCCATGGCCGACGAGGTGATGATCGTGGCGATGGCGGCGATCGGCGAAAGATAGAACGTGACCGGCACCAGCAGGGCCGTAGCCATGGTGGCTGTCAGTCCGGGCAGGGCGCCGACGATCATCCCGTAGATCGCCGAGGCAATCATCGCGATAATGACGTCCTGGGTGAAAACCAGCGGAAAGGCGGCGAGAAAGCTGCTGCTCATGGGATGGCCTCACCAGGGCATGGGCAGGGGCCCCGGCGGCAAGGGAACGCGCAGGAGCTTCACGAAGACAAGATGGATGCCCAGCGCTCCGAGGACCGCCACCGGCAGGATCAGGCGCCGCTTCGCGTTGAGGGCGAAGGCCAGGATGGCGATCATCACCGCTGCAACCGGCACGAAGCCGACACGCTCCGACAGGAAGTAATAGACCACCATCAAGGCGGGCGGCAGGAAAGGGAACCAGCGGCGGCTACGCTGGAAGGCCTCGGCCTCCGGATCGGGCTGCCGGTGCTTGGCAAGTTCGGCCTCGGCCTGCTCCTCGAAGCTGCGCCCGATATGCAGCGCGATGAGGATCCCGACAATCATCAGGCCGGAGCCGACAACCATCGGAAAGGCACTCGGCCCGACCTGCTGCCCGGGCACCGGCGGAAGGCGCGAGCCGCCCCAGAACGCGGCCGCACCGAGCAGCGCAAGGAACACGCCGGAAATCCGGTCGGAGATCCGCATCATCCAGTCCTTTCAGAGGAAGAAAACTCCGGCAGGGTGGGCCGCCGGAGTTCATGTCGCCCTGCTGCCGCAGGGAGTGCCGGTCTGCCGGCGTCAGGCCTTCTTGGCGAGGCCGGCAGCCTTCATCGCGTCGGCCATCATCTTGTCGCCATTGGCCATGAAGCTCGCGAAACCCGCCGGATCGGCGAACTTCGTGCCGAAGCCGCGCGCGGCCATGAAGTCCTGGAATTCCTTGGACTCGTAGGCCGATTTCAGCGCTGCCACGAGGCGCGCCTGGATGTCGGCCGGCAGCCCCTTCGGCGCCGCAATACCGCGCCAGGCCCCGACCGAGTACTTGATCCCGAGGGCTTCGTTGAGCGTGGGCACATCCTTGAACTGCGGGTTGCGCTGATCCGCCATGATGGCGAGCGAGCGGGCCTTGCCGGCATCGATCATCGCGCGGGCTTCCGGCACCGAGCAGGTGACAATGTCGACACCACCGGCAGCAAGATCCTGCATGGCCGGCGCAGCGCCGTTCGAGGGCACCCAGGCCACATGGTCCGGCTTCAGACCCATGGCACCGAGCCAGCCGATCAGCGCGAGATGCCAGATGCCGCCCTGGCCTGTGCCTGAGGCCTTGAACTTGCCGGCCGGCGCCGCCTTGATCGCATCCGCCAGTTCCTTGACGGTCTTGTACGGCGAGTTGGCCGGAACCTGCACACCCGGCGGATCCTCGTTCATGAGGGCGAGGGGGGTATAGCTGGTCGGGTTGAGATCGGTCAGCCCCTGGTGGTGCATCATGGTGATTTCCACCGTGATCATCCCGATCGTGTAGCCATCCGGCGCGGCCGTGGCGATGGCCGAATGGCCCACCACACCCGAACCGCCGGTACGGTTCACGACGCTGACCGGCTGCTTCAGGTCGCGTTCAAGGATCGACGCGACGATGCGCGCCGTCTGGTCGGTGCCGCCGCCGGCACCCCACGGGCAGACCATGGTGATCGGCCGGGCAGGCCAGGCCTGTGCCCGGGCCGGCGCGACGCCGAGGCCCGCAGCGGCGCCGATGGCAGCGCCACCGGCCAGAATCGAACGGCGTGAAATCGAGTCCATCGTTTCCTCCTTGAAAAGGCTCCCGGGCCCCGGTTCCAGCCGGAATCCCATCGAGTTCCTGGTGTTTCGTTCCCGCGAGGCCGGATCTTTCGCCCGGCTCCCAACTGTGATCTCAGCATACTGCATTCAGAAAAAAGGGTGTCAACCGGCTCACAGCCGATAGGCCTCCTTCGCCAGACGATAGGCCAGATCATGCGCCAACGCGAAGGCCTCGTCCTCGTCGAGACGGTGGGTCACCACCCGTTCGGCAAGGAAGGCACAGTCAACGCGACGCGCCACGTCATGCCGGGCCGGGATCGACGGGAAGGCGCGCGTATCGTCGTTGAACCCGACGGTATTGTAGAAACCGGCCGTTTCCGTCGTCAGGTCGCGGAAGCGCCGCATCCCATCCGGTGCATCGAAGAACCACCAGGCTGGCCCGAGCTTCAGGCAGGGATAATGCCCGGCCAAAGGCGCGAGTTCCCGCGAGTAACTTGTCTCGTCCAGCGTGAAGAGGATCACCGAAAGGCGCGGATCATTGCCATGCGCATCGAGCAACGGCTTGAGCGCGCGGACATAATCGGTGCGCTGGGGAATATCGGCGCCCATATCCCGCCCGAACTGCTCGAACAGGGCGGCGTTGTGGTTCCGGAACGAGCCCGGATGGATCTGCAGGACAAGCCCGTCTTCAAGGCTCATCCGCGCCATTTCCGTCAGCATCTGGGCGCGGAACAACTCGGCATCCGCCGCGCTGACGTCCGGCTTCAGCACGCGCTGGAACAGGGTGGAGGCTTCGCCCGGGGAAAGATTGGCGGTGGCCGCGCTGGCATGGCCGTGATCCGAGCTGGTCGCGCCGAATTCCTTGAAATAGGTCCGCCGAGCACGGTGCGCCCGCAAATAACCTGCCCAGGTGCCGGTGTTTTCACCGGTGATCTCACCGAGACGCTCGACATTGTCGCGGAAGCCGCGGAATTCCGGATCGACGACAGCATCGGGCCGGTAGGCCGGGACCACGCGCCCCTTCCAGCCGGATTCCCGGATCATCCGGTGCCAGCCGAGATCGTCAAGGGCGCCATCGGTGGTGGAGATCACCTCGATCTTCATCCGCTCGAACAGAGCCCTCGGCCGGAAGGCCTCGCTGCGCAAAGCGGCCTCGATGATATCGTAATGGTGGTCGGCATTGTCCGGCGTGAGGCGCTCGGTCAGGCCGAACAGGGTCTCGAACGCATGATCGATCCAGATCCGTGTCGGCGTGGCGCGGAAAAGGAAATAGTGCTTCGCGAACAGCCGCCAGATCTTGCGCGGGTCCTGCTCGACAGGGCTGCCATCGAGCCGGGGAATGCCGAGATCCTCGAGCCGCACGCCCTGCGAGTGGAGCATCCGGAAAATGTAATGGTCCGGAACCACGAAAAGCCGTGCCGGATCCGGAAAAGGAGCGTTCTCGGCATACCAGCGCGGATCGGTATGGCCATGCGGCGAGATGATCGGCAGATCCTTCACCGTGGCATAGAGGGCGCGCGCCACATCGCGCGTGGCCGGATCGGCGGGGAACAGGCGGTCAGGATGCAACATGCTCATGGGGATTACCGGGCTAGCCACCCGCCATCGACAGGCAGGGTGATGCCATGGATGTAGCGGGCCGCGTCTGAGGCGAGGAACACGGCGGCCCCGCCGAGATCGGCCGGGTCGCCCCATTGCCCGGCGGGAATCCGGGCAAGGATGGCCGAATGCCTGTCCGCATCGTTGCGGAGGGCTTCGGTATTGTTGGTCACGAAATAGCCCGGCGCAATGGCATTGACGTTGATGCCGTGCGGCGCCCATTCGCAGGCGAGCAGTTTCGTCAGGCCGGCCAGCCCGCTTTTCGAGGCCGTGTAGGAGGCAACACGCACGCCGCCCTGGAAGGAGAGCAGCGACGCGATGTTGATGATCTTGCCCGCTTTCCGCGGCACCATGTGGCGGCCGGCCGCCTGCGCCAGGAAGAACGCCACCTTGAGATTGGTGTCGACCACCGCATCCCAGTCCTCTTCGGTGAATTCGAGGGCATCGGCGCGACGGATGATGCCGGCATTGTTGACGAGAATATCGAGCTGGCCGGCCCAGCCGAGAACCTCCTCGACAATCTGCGCGGCGGGCTCCGGCGTCGACAGGTCAGCCCGGATAGCGAGATGCGCAGCACCGATCGCGTCGAGCCGGGCCTCGGTCTCGTCCATCCCGGAGCGGCCAACAAGGGCAACCCGGGCGCCGGCAGCGCCGAGCGCGACGGCAATGGCCTGTCCGATGCCGGTATTGGCCCCGGTGACGATGGCCACTCGGCCATCAAGGCGGAAGCTGGGGAGAGCAGCCATGGTGACGCCTCAGAACAGCGTCGGCACGGGAACGGCATCCATGTCGGTGAAGGTCTGGTTGTCGCCGGCCATCGACCAGATGAAGGCATAGGCCGAAGTCCCCGAACCGCAATGGATCGACCAGGGCGGCGAGAGGATTGCCTCGTGGTTCCGCACCACGAGATGGCGGGTATGGTCCGGGCGACCCATGAAATGGAACACCGCCTGGCCTTCCGGCAGGTCATGATAGAGATAGGCCTCCATCCGCCGGTCATGCGTATGCGGCGGCATCGTGTTCCAGACCGAGCCATTATGCATCGCGGTCCGCCCCATCACCAGCTGGCAGGTGGGGAAGGCGCCGGGATGCATGTATTTCGTCAGCGTGCGCCGGTTGGCGCTGGCTTCGGCGCCGAGTTCGTCGCCCTGAAGCGCGCCAAGCTTCATCAGATGCGCAGGATGGGCATGATGCGCCGGTGCGGAATTGGCGTAGAACAGCGCCGGATCGTCACCATGTGCGCTTTCGATCAGCACATTATGCGTGCCCATCGGCAGGTAAAGCGCGTCATAGCGCCCGAGTTCGTAGGTCTTGCCGCCGGCACGCACGCGCCCGGCCCCGCCGAGATTGAACAGGCCGATCTCGCGCCGGGCGAGAAAATCCTCGGCCTTGACCAGCTGGGCGAGTTCCGGACCGAAGGCGAGGGGGCCCTTTGTCGGCATCAGCCCCATCAGGATCATGCGGTCATAATGGGTGTAGACGGCCTTGATCCGGCCTGGCTGGAACAGCCCGGTTACAAGGAAATGTTTCCGCAATTCCGCCGTCGACATGCCCTCCGCATGCTCCGGGTGAATGGCCTGGCGGATCTCGATATCGATGGCACTCATGACGGCTTCCTTGGTGTTTCCGTTCCCGGATCGGCGGATTTCGTTCTCGCCGGCTTATTCGAAAAAATCGGCCCTCTCCGCGAGGACGCGCGGCAGGTCCCGCAGGATCTCCATCAAATGATGCCGCATCGCATGATCGGCCAATTCCGGGTCCCGCTGGTCAATTGCATCGACGATGGCACGGTGCTGTTCCACGAGGATGCGCATGGAGTCACGGTCCTGAAGCGTCAGATGCCGCACCCTGTCCATATGGGCCTTCACATCCAGCACCATCTGCCAGATCATCTCGCAATCGGCGCCAGTGGCGAGAGCGGCATGGAATTGGGAATCCGCGGCGGTGATGGTCATATAGTCGCCCTCGCAGGCCGCGCGGGCCTGCGTCTCGAGGATCGCGTCGATGCTGCCCCGGATCACCGGGTCGAAACGCTCGCACGCCCGCTGAACGATGGCGGATTCGAGAGCCTCGCGGGCGATCCGCACCTGCATCATGTGGCGGGTGGAAATCCGCGTCACGATGGTGCCGCGTTGCGGGAGGACCTGGACCAGGCCGATCCGGCTCAGCGAGATCAGCGCCTCGCGAACGGGCTGGCGGGACACATCATAGCGCGTGGCGATTTCGCCTTCGGACAACCGCGTTCCGGGCGGAAACTCCATCGAGATGATGGCCTGCCGCAAACGATCGGCAACACCGCGTGTGGCGCTGGGCGCCTTGGAATGGCCGAGGGGAAGCGGGGTCGGGGCGTTCATGGTCTGACCTTTATATTCCCTCTTGATCTACCATACAAGTCCATACTATCGTAATGAATGTCAACAACCAGCGGCTCGCGAGAATGCCGGAAAGAGAAGCGAAAGCAGGCATGGAACCGGGCCGGAAAGACGTGGGCACGAACACGGAAGAGGCGATCGCCTCCGCGTTCCGGATCGCCCGGCTCTCTGCCCGACCCCTTGCTGCCTTTCCCGGCACGCTTCCGGCCACGCTGGCTGAGGCCTATCTGGTCCAGGATGCGGCGATCGCCGGATTTCCCGATCAGGTGGCCGGCTGGAAGATCGCCGGTCTTGCTCCGGAATGGCGCGACAGGCTGGGCGCCGCCCGGCTGGCCGGCCCGGTCATGAGCCGGCAGGTTCGGTTTGCCGCGAATGGCACCGAGATGCCGTTTCCGGTCTTTCCGGGAGGATTTGCGGCTGTCGAAGCAGAATTCATCCTCTGCCTCGACAAGGACATTCCGGATGATCTGCCGGGCGGCGAGGACGCGCTTATGTCCTGCATCGGGGCGCTCCATGCAGGTGTCGAGACCGCCGGCTCGCCCTTTGCCGGGATCAATGATCTGGGTCCCTGTTCGGTGATTTCCGATCTGGGAAACAATTCAGGCATTATTGTCGGCCCGGCCCTTTCCGGCTGGAAGGACCGCGACTGGGCCCGGCTCACGGCGCGATGCAGCATCAATGGCGAGCTGGCGGGCGAGGGCAGTGCGGCCCGCGTCATGGATGGCCCGCTGGCCGCTTTCGGCTTTCTTGTCACACATTTGCGGGCACGCGGCTACCGCCTCCGGGCGGGTGACTTCATCTCAACCGGCATGACCACGGGCATCCATCTCGTGGCGCCCGGGGATGTGGCGGAATTCGAATTCGCCGGCGGAATCCGTTTTTCCGCGCGGGCGGTATCGGCACGGCCTGTCTAGGCCGGAACGGCAAGGGAAAGGCGGGAACAAACCCGCATTCAAGGAGGAAAGACCATGATTTCTCGTCGTATGTTCAAGGGTGTCGCGCTGGCGGCCCTCATGTCACTGGGCGCCGGCGCTGCTGCGCAGGCGCAGACGCTTCGTTCGACCGACATCCATCCGGATGGCTACCCGACGGTCGAGGCTGTCAAGTTCATGGGCAAGCTGCTCGAACAGCGCACCAATGGCCGGATCAAGATCAACGTTTTCCACTCGGCGCAGCTCGGGCAGGAGAAGGACACGATCGAGCAGACCCGCTTCGGTGTGCTCGACATGAACCGCATCAACATGGCGCCGTTCAACAACCTCATCCCGGCGACCAACGTTCCGTCATTGCCCTTCATCTTCCGCTCGGTCGACCACATGCGCAAGGTGATGGACGGCCCGATCGGCGAGAGCATCCTGAAGGAATTCGAGAAGCATGACCTGGTCGGTCTCGCCTTCTACGATTCCGGTGCGCGCTCGTTCTACAATTCCAAGCGCCCGATCACGAAGCCGGACGACATGAAGGGCCTGAAGATCCGTGTCCAGCAATCGGACATGTTCATCAGCCTGGTCTCGGCGCTCGGCGCCAATGCCACCCCGATGAATTTCGGTGAAGTCTATTCCGGCCTGCAGACCGGCCTGATCGACGGTGCCGAAAACAACTGGCCGTCCTACGAATCGACCAAGCATTTCGAAGTCTCGAAATTCTACTCGCTGACCGAGCATTCGCTCTCGCCGGAAGTGCTCGTCATGTCGAAGAAGAGCTTCGACAAGCTCTCCAAGGAAGACCAGGCGCTGGTCAAGGCAGCCGCGAAGGAATCCGTCGCCGAAATGCGCAAGCTCTGGGATGCGCGTGAAAAGGCCTCGGAAGCCAAGGTCAAGGCCGGCGGCGCGGTGGTCAATACGGTCGAGAAGCAGCCCTTCATCGACGCCATGAAGCCTGTCTACGAGAAGTTCGTGAAGGATCAGGCGCTGAAGGATCTTGTCGCCGCGATCCAGGCCGTGAAGTAAGCGCCGACTGCGGCGGACTTGGCGCAATCGCCTCGTGGCGGTTGCGCCTTTCTTTTATCGGGGAAGCGTCATGGACAAGCTTGTCACGCTCTACAGCCGGTTCTGTGCCCGGATCAGCCTGCTGTCCCTGCTTCTGGCAGGCAGTGGCCTCGTCGCCATGACGCTGATCGTCGCCTGGACGGTATTCGGTCGATACGTCCTGAATGACACGCCGGCCTGGGGCGAGCCGATCTCGCTGTTCCTGATGCTCTGGTTCATCCTGCTCGGCGGCGCGGTGGGCGTGCGCGAGCAGGACCATATGGGCTTCGACCTGACGCTCCACTACACGTCCGGCGCGACCAAGAGCGCGCTGATCTATGCCATCGAATTGCTGGTGACGGTCTTCGGAATCGCCATGGTGATCTATGGCAGCCGTCTCGCGGCGGGGGTCTGGTCAGACCGGCTGCCCGTGGTCGGCATCTCCAAGGGCTGGGACTATGTCCCGATTGCCGGCGGCGGCTTCCTGATTGTCCTGTTCTCGATCGAGCGCATCCTGCTCCGGATGACCAAGACCGAGGCCGCGCCGATGCCGATCCGTTTCTCGCACGAACTCGGGGAAGCCTGATCATGGAAATCGCCATTCTCTTCGGCTCCTTCGCGGCTCTCCTGCTGATCGGCGTGCCCGTGGCCTTCTGCCTCGGCCTCTCCTCACTGGCCACTGTCCTTTACATGGGCATCCCGCCCATCGTGGTCTTCCAGCAGATGTCGACCGGCATGAACGCCTTTGCCATGCTGGCCATCCCGTTCTTCATCTTTTCCGGCGACCTGATGATCCGCGGCGGCATTGCCGACCGGCTGATCCAGTTCGCCTCCGGCCTTGTCGGCCATCTGCGTGGCGGGCTCGGGCAGGTCAATGTCGTGACCTGCACCCTGTTCGGCGGGATTTCCGGCTCGGCCGTCGCGGATGCCTCGGCGGTTGGCGGCATCATGATCCCGCAGATGGTCAAGCGCGGTTATGCACCGGATTATGCCGTCAATGTCACGGCCAATGCGGCGATCATCGCGCTGCTGATCCCGCCCTCGCATAACATGATCATCTATTCGCTGGCGGCCGGCGGCACGATCTCGATCGCAGACCTGTTCACCGCGGGAATCATCCCTGGCCTTCTGTTGTGCGGCGTCCTGATGATCGCGGCATGGGCGGTGGCGGTGAAGCGCGGCTACCCGGCCGATCCGTTCCCGGGCTGGTGGATTGTCCTGCGGTACCTCGTGGCGGCCTTCCCGGGCATCCTGTTGATCTTCATCATCTTCGGCGGCGTACGCTCCGGCGTGTTCACGGCCACCGAAAGCTCGTGCGTGGCCGTCATCTACGCCCTGTTGGTGACATTGCTGGTCTATCGGTCGCTGAATTTCCGGGGCTTTCTCGCCGCCACGCTCGGCGCGGTCCGGACGACCGCGATGGTGCTGCTGGTCATCGGGACCTCGGCCTCCTTCGGCTGGCTGATGGCCTTCCTGCAGGTGCCCAAGGCCACGATCACGCTGATGCAGTCGATTTCGGACAATCCGATCGTCATCCTGCTGATCATCAACGTGATCCTGCTGGTGCTCGGCACCTTCATGGACATGGCGCCGATGATCATCATCTGCACGCCGATCTTCCTGCCGGTGGTCAAGGCGATCGGGATGGATCCGGTGCATTTCGGCGTGGTGCTGATCCTCAATGCCGGGATCGGGCTCAACACGCCACCTGTCGGCACGGTGCAATTCGTGGCCTGCGCAATCGGCAAGGTCTCGATCTCGGAATCCATGCGAACGATCTGGCCCTTCTACGGCGCCAGTTTCGCGGTCCTGTTGCTCGTGACCTATATCCCGCAGATCTCGCTCTGGCTGCCGAGCGTGTTCCGCTAACGAGCAGCCGGGCGCTTCTGCATCCGCGCCTCGAACAGGGCGCGGGCATTTCCGTGGGCGATCTTCGCGGCAATGGCCGGCGGCAATTGCCGCAGCCAGCCGCGATATTGCGCCATGATCTCGCCATAGCTGGCCCAGCGCTCGTTGATCCAGGTATCGGAGCCGATCAGGAACCGGTCGGGATAGCGCGTGAAGAGATCACGCCATTCCGGCGTCAGCTGGCCATCCGCGCCGGTAATACCTGAGCGGTAGGACAGCTCGCCCCAGAGATCGGGATGCTTCTTCAGCAAGCCCTCGACGCGCTCGGGCGCGAGACCGAACCCGGTATGCGCCCAGATCACCTTGGCCTTCGGGTTGTGCCGGTAGAGATGCTCCACGGCCTCCTCATCCGCATGGGCGTGGAGATAGAGATCGTGTTCGACGGCGAAATTCACCGTCTTGCGCACAACGTCCGTTGCCGCAGCACGGCCGCTGAGATGGAACTCGCCGATCCCGATATAGTAGCCGCGCCGGAACTCCGCCTCGATCAGCTCGAAAATCACCGGATTGGAGAACCAGCTCTGCACATCCGGCCGGACCCGGTAGGGCCGGATGAAGGGCACGACCCAGAGATCGTCGCGCGGGCTCCCGACCAGCGCATGGGTGCCGTCATTCGGCCGGCTCGTCGCCAGGATGCCCGTCACACCATGCTGACGGAACAGGGCATGGACCTGCTCCAGCGTGAAGTAGGGTGTCGGTTCCCAGTTATAGTGCAGATGCGCGTCAAAGATCGGGATCGGCCGCTCGCCCTGCGCATGCCCGGACAGGGCAAGGCCTGCGATCAATGCCACGACAGGGCTGAAAATGCGCATCGGGAACATCGTGATCCGGCTCCATGTCACGTCAGCAATTGAAAAGACTGCTTGTCGCCGGACCAAGGATCAACGGCTGTAAATGTCCTTGTAGGTTTCGCGCAGGATGTTCTTCTGCACCTTGCCCATCGTGTTGCGCGGCAATTCATCCACGATGATGACGCGTTTGGGCAGTTTGAACTTGGCGAGCCGGCTTTCCAGCGCTTTCAGGATCGCCTGCGCATCCAGCGTGGCGCCCTTGCTCGGCACGACGACCGCCGTAACGCCCTCGCCGAAATCCTTGTGCGGCACCCCGATCACTGCGCTCTCGTTGACACCGGGCATGCCATCGATCTCGCCCTCGATCTCCTTCGGGTAGACATTGTATCCGCCAGTGATGATGAGGTCCTTGCCGCGCCCGACAATATGGACATAGCCGCGCGGATCGACCTTGCCGAGATCGCCGGTGATGAAGAACCCGTCCCCGCGGAACTCGGCCTTGGTCTTTTCCGGGTTCTGCCAATAGCCCTTGAAGACATTGGGCCCGCGCACCTCGATCATCCCGATCTCATCCGCACCCAGCAAGGCACCAGTCTCGGGATTGGTGATGCGGATCTCGGTTCCCTCCAGCGGGAAGCCGACCGTGCCGGCCCGACGGTCTCCCTCATAGGGGTTGGAGGTATTCATGTTCGTCTCGGTCATTCCGTAGCGCTCGAGAATGGCCTGGCCGGTCCGCGCCTCGAAATCGCGATGCGTCTCGGCCAGAAGCGGCGCAGAGCCGGAAATGAAGAGCCGCATATGGGCCGTCGCCTCGCGGGTCAGCCGTGCATCGTCGAGCAGCCGGACATAGAAGGTCGGCACGCCCATCATGGTCGTCGCCTTCGGCAGCTGCCGGAACACCTCGTCCGCATCGAATTTCGACAGGAAGATCATCGAGGCGCCGGAGAAGAGCACGACATTCGTCGCCACGAACAGCCCATGCGTGTGGAAGATCGGCAGGGCATGGAGCAGCACATCCTTCGATGTGAACCGCCAGGTCTCGACCAGAACCCGCGCATTCGAGGCGAGATTCTCGTGGCTGAGCATTGCCCCCTTGGAGCGGCCGGTCGTGCCCGACGTGTAGAGGATCGCGCCGAGATCATCCGGCCCGCGCGCGACATCCGCGAAATCCGGCGAGGCAGAGGCCGCCTTTTCCGCCAGCGTGCCATCGCCCTTCGTGCCCAGCGTCTCGAGCGCCGCACCCGACGCCTTCGCCACGGCCTCGAGCGCCTCCGCCTGCTGCGGCGCGCAGACAAAGACGCGCGGCGTGGCATCGCCGAGGAAGTACGCGATCTCCGCCGGGGTATAGGCATTGTTCAGCGGCAGGAAGATCGCGCCGGCGCGGATCGCGGCGAGATAGACCATCAGCGCCTCGATGCTCTTGTCGACCTGCACGGCCACGCGATCGCCCGGCCGGACCCCGAGCGCGACCAGCGCATGGGCATAGCGCGCCGAGAGATCCAGCACATCGGCGTACCGCACGACCCGCCCATCCGTGAGCGTGGCGAAAGGCGTGCCGGCTTCCGGCATGCGGGCGCGGATCTGCGAGAAGAGATGGTTCGTCATGGGCGTTGCTCGTTGTCTTGTGAGGTCGCGGGCGCAACCGATTATCGTTTGGCGCTGCGTGCGACTGCCACATCGCGCGAGGCTTGTATACTTCTGGCCGCCTTCAGGACGGCCGGCGAAGCCACCACCTCCTGATGGGTAGCGAAACGCTCGTGGTTCTCCTCGATAGCCCCGAGATCATAGAGATAGTTGACCATTGCGCCGTAGCTCTCCCGCCAGCCCTTGGCCGAACGGTCGGCCAGCAGGTTCAGCCGGTCGAGCCGGGCGCCATTGCCGAGATGGAACCGGGCAACGGGGTCGACGATGCGGCCGCGTCCGGTCCGGGCCTCGACAAAATACCGGGCCAGGATGCCTTCGAAACCAGGCGGCAGGGATGCAGGATCGGCTGTCTCCGGCTGCAGGTCACAAAGGCACGCCATGGCCTGCTTTTCGTCTTCGCTGAGCAGCGCGTTCCCGCCGGTCCGCGCCTCGTCGAGCCAGCGCCGGAAACCGGGAACGGGGGAGAGCGTGACGAACGTATCGAGTTGCGGCAATTCGCGTTTCAGCTCGTCAACCACCTGCTTGATCAGGAAATTGCCGAACGAGATCCCGGCCAGACCCTTCTGGCAATTGGAGATCGAATAGAACACCGCGGCCTGCGCCTCGCCCGGTGGCAGGGGTGACCGGCCTTCCGCAAGGATCGGGTCGATCGCGGCGGGCTTGTCGCGGGTCAGCGCCACTTCGACGAAGATCAGCGGCTCGTCAATGAGGGCCGGATGGAAGAAGGCGAAGCAGCGGCGATCGGCGGGCTCGATCCGCCGGCGCAGGTCGTCCCAGCTCTCGATGGCGTGAACCGCCTCGTACCGGATGATCTTCTCGAGAATGTGGGCCGGGCTCGACCAGTCGATACGGCGCAGCACCAGGAACCCCCGATTGAACCACGAAGAGAAGAGATGCACGAAATCGCGGTCCAGCGCGGCAAGCTCGGGAACCGCTCCCATCGCATCAAGCAGGTCCTCGCGCATCCGGACGAGGGCATGTGTATTGCCTGGTGCGAGGTTCAGTCGGCGCAAGACCTCCTGCCGCGGCGGTTCGACCACCTGCAGCAGGGCATGATGCGTCTCGGGGTTTGGGTCGGCATCATAGGCTGAAAAGGCCTTGCGGATCGCAGCGGGATCATCCGCGAATGTCGTCGCCAGTGCCTTCAGCAATGCGATCCGTTCGGCAGGCGGCAGAGCCTGGTACCGGCCCATGATCTCGCGGGCGAGGCCGACGCCGGACGCTTCGCCCCGCGTCGAGAGCAGGGCACGGACGAGTGTCGGCAAGGCACTGGCATCAACCCGGGAGGAGCCGGCGCCGAGGCCAAGCCGGTCGGCCAGATGACGCCCCTGTTCGGCAACGGAGGAGAGCAGGTCCTGCAGGAAACCGATATTCATATCAGGCCCATCTCTGGCTGATCGCGCCGCTTGCATGCGTTGAACGTTTCCTTGTATACAAGAATGATGAGCGATGATGCAAGCGCCCTGAGCACAGCCCAGCGTCTCCGGCAGGAGATCGAGAACGATATCGCGGCCGGTCATCTCGTCCCGGGGGAGCGGCTCGACGAGGTCTCGCTCGCCACTCGGTTTCACGTTTCCCGCACGCCGATCCGCGAGGCGCTCCAGCAGCTGGCCATGGCCGGCATGGTCGAGATCCGCCCGCGGCGGGGCGCCGTTGTCGCCAGCCTGACGCCGGAACGGCTCTACGAGATGTTCGAAGTGATGGCAGAGCTCGAGTCCATGTGCTGCCGCCTTGCCGCGCGGCGACTCGGTCCATCGGATGCTTTTGCGCTGGAACGAGCCCATCGGGCCTGCGAGGCTGTCCGGCACGACCATGACGCCTATTACCGGGCGAACGAGGTGTTCCATCAGGCGATCTACGCCGCCTCCGGCAATACCTTCCTCGCCGAGCAGGCCCGCCTCCTGCAGCGGCGCCTGCAACCCTACCGGCGCCTGCAACTCCGCGTCCGCAACCGCGTCCAGAATTCATTCTCCGAGCACGAGCGCATTCTCGCCGCGCTGATGGCCGGTGAGGGAGAGGAAGCCGCCCGGATCATGCGGCCGCATGTGCAGGTTCAGGGAGAGCGATTCAGTGATCTCATCGCGAGCCTCAAACTGCTGGGTGCCGCGTAGAGGCCCGCGCATTGCAATTTGAATTTTGAATTATAAACTGACCACAAGACAGGCCGGAAAGGCCGATAAAGGAGGAAACGATGACGAAACCAACGGGACTGACTCGACGTCTGCTGGCCACAACCCTCGCCGCAGCCGGTCTTATCGGACTGGCGGGGATGGCCTCTGCCCAGCAGGGCTGGCCCAGCCGCCCGATCACATTCCTGAACCCGTTCCCGGCCGGCGGGGGCACCGATGCTTTCGCCCGGCCGCTGGCGCAGCAGCTGGATACCCAGCTGAACCAGCGCGTCATCATCGAAAACCGGGGCGGGGCCGGCGGTACCGTCGGCGCGGCAGCAGCGGCAAAGATGGCGCCGGACGGCTACACCTTCTTTGTCGGCGCGGCCCATCACACGATCGCCCCGGCCATCTATCCCAACCTGACCTATGATCTCGAGAAGGACTTCGTTCCGATCGCCGTGATCGCGATGCCACCGCAGATCGTCTCGATCTCACCCAAGGCGCTGCCCAACGTGAAGACCCTCAAGGACTTCATCGATTACGCCAAGGCCAACCCGGGCAAGGTCAATTTCGCCTCGGCCGGCAATGGCACGACCCACCATCTCGCGGGTGAGCTTTTCAAGAATGTTGCCGGCGTGAACCTCGTCCATGTGCCGTATCGCGGCGCAGGCCCCGCCATGCAGGATCTCGTTGCCGGCCAGGTCCATGTGATGTTCGACGGGCTCGGCACCTCGGCGCCGCAGATCCAGGGCGGTAACCTTGTCGGCCTTGCCGTTGCGGCCCCGCAGCGCTCCGGTGCGCTGCCGAATGTGCCCACGGCCGAGGAATCCGGCGTGAAGGGCTACAATGTCTCGACCTGGTATGCAGTCTGGGCCATCAAGGGCACCCCGCCGGATATCATCGAACGCATGAAGGCCGAGATCCTCAAGGCCTTGCAGGCCGAGCCGATCAAGACCACCTGGGCGCGGAACGGATCGGATGTCCCGAACATCACCGGCGATGCCTTCGCCAAGTTTGTCCGCAGCGAGATCGAGCGCTGGGGTCAGGTCGTGAAGGCGGCGGATGTGAAGGTCTCGAACTGACCTCGCTATCGACGCGCGTGGGCTGCGGCCCACGCGCGCATCTCAGACGCCATAGGCGGCGGTAATGACGTCCTTCTTGCCGCGGATATGGTCCCGGACGACACGCGCCAGTCCTTCGCCATCCCGGGCGCGCAGCAATTCAGCCATGATGCGATGCTCGTCCATGGCGCGGCGCCATTGTTCCGGCGTCTTGTGCGCGGTGTAGCGCATCCGTTGGATCCGGCTCGACAGGTTCGAGTAGATGCTGGCGAGGGTGGCGTTCCGCGCAGCTTGCATCAGCGCCTCATGAATTTCGCGGTTCAGCGTGAAATAGGACGTCTCGTCGCCACGCTTGTAGGCCTTTTCCATGACCAGCGTCTTCGCTTCGATGAGATCGATCTCCGCATCGGTGATCGACCGGCAGGCCAGTTCGGCCGCTGTCGCCTCGAGACCGGCCACGACCTCGATCATCTCCTCGATTTCGGACTGGCTGACATGGCCGACCCGTGCACCGCGATTGGGCAGCAATTCCAGCAAGCCCTCCGTCGCGAGGATCTTGATGGCCTCGCGCAACGGCGTGCGGGAAATGCCGAACCGCTCGCAGAGTTCAACCTCGTTGATCCGCTCGCGCGGCTCCAGCTCACCGCTGAGGATGAGTTCGCGCAGCCTTTCTGCCACCTCGTCATGGAGATAGCGGCGATGGATTCCGTCAACGGCAGCAATGCGGTTCATCGCTGTCTTATACTTTCGCACCAAGCGCCTTGTCGAGGAGCCGCACAACATGAATGGCCTGGCGGGACGAGCCATCCACGATCTGATGTCGGCAAGAGGTACCATCCGCCACGATGATCGCCTCCGGCGGCGCCTTCCTGACCGCCGGAAGCAGCGAAAGCTCGGCCATCGCCAGCGAAATGTCGATCGTCTCGCTCTGGTAGCCGAAGCTGCCGGCCATGCCGCAACAGCTTGATTCGATGACCTCCAGCCGGATGCCCGGAATGGCGCGGAGACAGGTCTCGACCGCCCCCATCGCATCGGCCGCCTTCTGGTGGCAATGCCCGTGAAGCAGGACCGGCAGGCCGCCCTGATCCGCCAGCGGCAACGCGACATGACCTGACTTGAGGTCCTCCGCAAGGGCTTCCTCGACCAGCCGCGCCGCACGGCCGATCGCGCGGGCCTTCTCGCCCGGAAGGACAGCCAGCATCTCGTCGCGCAGGGTCAGCAGGCACGAGGGTTCCAGCCCGACGATCCGCGCGCCCCTGACAACGAAGGGGTACAGCGCATCGACCAGCCGTTCGGCTTCCTTGCGGGCTTCCGCCACCTGGCCGAGCGACAGGAAGGTCCGGCCGCAGCAGATCGGACGCGAGCCGCCCTTCGGCTGGACCCGGTGCAGGCGATAGCCGGCTGCCAGCAGCACGCGGCGGGCCGCATCGAGGTTCTCTGGTTCGAAATACCGGTTGAACGTATCCCCGAACAGCACGATGTCCTTCCCGTCACCGCGGACATCCGACGGCTGCGCAAACACGTCGCTCTCCTGCCAGGGCTTCCGCCATTCCGGCAACGAGCGGCGGGCAGAGAGGCGCGTGACGCGTTCGAGCAGGGCTGCAAGCCGCGGCAGGCGGTTGGGCAGGTTGGCAAGGAAAGGCATCCGGCTGACGAGCGGAGCATAGCGCGGCAGATAGGCGATGAGCCGGTCGCGCAGGGTCAGGCCGTGCCGTGCCGTATACTGGTTGAGGAATTCGATCTTCATCCGCGCCATGTCGACGCCGGTCGGACATTCGCGCTGGCAGGCCTTGCACCCGACGCAGAGCGCCATGGTCTCTTTCATTTCGGCAGAGAGGAAAGCATCGGCCCCCATCGCGCCGGAGAGGGCCAGACGCATCGAATTGGCGCGCCCCCGGGTGAGATGCTGCTCCTCGCCGGTGACGCGGTAGGACGGGCACATGGCACCGCCGGCCAGCTTCCGGCAGGTCCCGTTGTTGTTGCACATCTCGACAGCACCGGCGAAACCGCCCCATTCCTGCCAGTCCAGCGCGGCCGGCGCGGGCAGGGTGGTCGCATACCCCTCCGGATAGCGCATCAGGTCGCGGTCATCGAAGCGCAGCGGCCGGACGATCTTGCCGGGATTGAGCCGGTTCTCCGGGTCGAAGGCATCCTTGACCGTCTCGAAGGCACGGGTCAGGCGCGGGCCGAACATCGGTTCGACAAATTCCGACCGCGAGATCCCGTCGCCGTGCTCGCCGGAATAGGAGCCCTCGAACCGGCGGACCAGCTCGACCGTCTCCTCCGCGATGGCGCGCATCGCCCTGATTCCGGCCTCGGTCTTCATGTTGAGGATCGGCCGCACATGGAGGCACCCGACCGAGGCATGGGCATACCAGGTGCCGCGCGTGCCATGCTTCTCGAACACCGCCGTCACCGCATCGGTATAATCGGCGAGCCGGTCCAGCGGCACGGCGCAATCCTCGATGAAGGAGACGGGCTTTCCGTCGCCCTTCATCGACATCATGATGTTGAGGCAGGCCTCCCGCACCTCCCAGACCGTTTTCTGCGTGGCGGCATCCAGGACCTCGACCACCGCATCGGGGAAGCCGTGATCGGCCATGCAGGCATCGAGATCCTTCAGCCGCGCCTGAAGGGCGGCAAGATCCTCACCGGCAAACTCAACCAGCAACAGGCAGTTCGGCGTGCCCCTCGTGATCCGCGCCAGCGTGTTCCGGAAGAGCGGAATATCCGCACCGAGCACGATGACGTTGTTGTCGACCAGCTCGACCGCCGCCGGCCCGAGCGCGACGAGATGCTGCGTCGTTTCCATCGCGGCACGGAAGCTGGGGAAATGGCACACTCCCATGACCCGGTGCGCGGGCAGGGGGGTGAGAGCAAGGTCGATGGCCGTGAAGCCGGCCAGCGTTCCTTCCGATCCGACCAGCAAATGGGCAAGGTTCGGCCGGGGCTCGATCAACGCGTCGAGATTGTAGCCGCCGACCCGGCGCTGCACCTTGGGGTAGCGGAGGCGGATTTCCTCGGCCTCCGATTGTGCCAGCGCAAGCATCCGTGCCCCGAGAGGGGAGGGTGTGCCGGCATCGAAATGCATGGCCGTGGCATCCACCGAGAGCGCGTCGATCGCCCGGACATTGTCGACCATCTTGCCAAAAACAAGCGAGCGCGCGCCGCAGGAATTGTTGCCTGTCATGCCGCCGATCGTGCAACGCGTGGCGGTGGAGGGCTCGACCGGGAAGAACAGGCCGTCCTTGCGCAACCGTGTGTTCAGCCGCTCGAGCACCATGCCGGGCTGGACGCGGATGCGCCGGGCCTCGGGCTCGTATTCCAGCACCGTATTGAAAAAGCGGGAGCAATCGACGATCAGGCCATGGCCGATCGGCTGGCCGTTCTGCGAGGTGCCGCCACCCCGGAAGATCACCGGAACGCCATGTTCCTTCGCGATCACCAACGTCGCCGCGATATCATCGGCATGACGCGGGAAGACCACACCCTCGGGAATGATCTGGTAGATCGAGGCATCGGTGGCGTAGCGTCCGCGTGTGAAACTGTCGAAACGCACCTCACCTGAAATCGACTGTGACAAACGCCGCTCAAGGCCCAGATTGCGTGCGCCGATCGTGCCATGCATGCGATCAATCCTCCCTTCGCGAAGCCTAGCGGATCACGGGTCTTGCGAAAAGTGAATTTATAATACAAAATACAAAACACCGATATCGAGCCCTGCGGGGCCCGGACCGAAGAGGGAGAGACGCCATGGTCGAGACAGGCCGCCATTTTCTGCAGATTCCCGGCCCCACCAACACGCCGCTGCCGGTTCTCGCCGCCATGGCCAAGCCGACCATCGACCATCGTGGCCCGGAATTCCAGAAGCTCGGCCTCGACGTGCTGACACGGATCAAGCCGATCTTCGGCACGAAAAACCCGGTCATCATCTATCCCGCCTCCGGAACCGGCGCCTGGGAAGCGGCCCTCGTCAACACGCTCTCCCCGGGCGACCAGGTCCTGATGTTCGAGACCGGCTGGTTCGCGACGCTCTGGAACAAGATGGCGACGAAACTCGGCATCAAGGCCGACTTCATCCGCTCGGACTGGCGTGCCGGTGCCGATGCCTCGGCGATCGAGGCGCGTCTGCGCGAGGACAAGGGCCATGCGATCAAGGCGGTCTGCGTCGTCCATAACGAGACCTCGACCGGCTGTGTCACCAATATCGCGGCGGTCCGCGCAGCCATCGACCGGGCCAATCACCCGGCCCTGCTGATGGTCGACACCATCTCCTCGCTGGCCTCGATCGACTATCGCCATGACGAATGGGGCGTCGATGTCACGGTGGCCGGCTCCCAGAAGGGCCTCATGCTGCCGCCGGGCCTGTCCTTCAATGCCGTGTCCGACAAGGCGCTGGCCGTCTCGAAAACGAATGCCTTCCCGCGCTCCTTCTGGGACTGGCACGAGATGATCGCCATCAATGACAAGGGCTTTTTCCCCTATACCCCGGCAACCAACATGCTTCAGGGCCTAAAGGTGGCTTTGGACATGCTGGAAGCCGAGGGCATGGCGAATGTCTTCGCCCGGCATGACCGCGCCGCCGAGGCGACCCGCCGCGCCGTGCGGCACTGGGGCTTCGAGACAGTCTGCAGGAAAGCCTCGGATTACTCCTCCTCGTTGACCGCCGTCATGCTGCCCGAAGGCCATTCGGCCGATGCGCTCCGCCGGACGATCCTCGAACGCTCGAACATGAGCCTTGGCAACGGCCTCGGCATCCTCGCGGACAAGGTGTTCCGGATCGGCCATCTCGGCGATTTCCATGACCTGATGGTCACCGGCACTCTGTCAGGCGTCGAGATGGGCCTTGCCGCTTCCGGCATTCCGCATCGGCCGGGCGGCGTGCAGGTCGCAATGAACTTCCTGCTCGGCAATGGCGCGCCGGTGGCCGAAGCGGCGGAATAGCCGTTGACCCATGCCCCGGGGCCTGCAAGACCGGGGCATGACATCCGACCCCTTCCTGATCATCGGCGGCGGTCCGGCGGGCCTGATGGCCGCCGAAACCCTGCTGGATGCCGGCCGCCCCGTCCATCTCTACGAGCGCATGCCCTCGCTCGGGCGGAAATTCCTCATGGCCGGCCGTGGCGGGCTCAACCTGACCCATGCCGAGGATCTGTCCCGGTTCCTCACGCGCTATGGCGAGGCCTCGCCTCTGTTGCTCGAGGCGATCCGGGCCTTCCCGCCCGACGCGATCCGGCAATGGTGCGAGGATCTCGGCCAGCCGACCTTTGTCGGGAGTTCCGGCCGCATCTTCCCCGAGGCCATGAAAGCCTCGCCGCTGTTGCGCGCGTGGCTGCGCCGGCTCGAGGCAAAGGGCCTCGTCGTGCATCTCCGGCATCGCTGGCTCGGCTGGACGGAGGCGGGCGCGCTGCGCTTCGAAACGCCAGAGGGCGAAATCACGGTCGCCGCCGCTCCGACCCTGCTGGCTCTCGGCGGCGCCTCCTGGCCACGCCTCGGAGCCGATGGCAGCTGGACCGGGCCGCTTGGTGCCCTAGGCCATGCCATCACGCCGCTGGAACCGTCGAATGCCGGCATCCGCATCGCCTGGTCGCCGTTCATGGCCAAGGTCGCCGGCCAGCCGCTCAAGCGCATCACGGTCCGGATCGGCTGGTTCGAGGCGTCGGGCGAGGCCATGATCACGCGACAGGGCCTCGAGGGCGGGGTGATCTACGCCGCATCCGCCGCCCTTCGCCGCGCGCTGGCGCGGAACGGCACGGCATCGCTCGATCTCGACCTCCGGCCGGATTTCCGGCCCGAATGGATTGCCCATCGCCTCCGCGAGGGCCGGAGCAAGGATTCCTGGACCTCGCGCCTGCGCAAGGCCGCCGGTCTGCAGCCCGCCGCCATGGCTGTTCTCAATGAATGCGGGCGCCGCCTGGGACTCGCGCCGGGCGATCACGAGGCCTGGGCCAACCTGGTGCGCGCCGCACCGATTCCGGTCGAGGGGTTTTGCGGGCTCGACCGGGCCATCTCGACTGCTGGCGGTGCCGCCTTCGACGGCCTCGATGCAAACTGGATGGTCACGCAGCGGCCCGGCCTGTTCCTGGCCGGCGAGATGCTCGACTGGGATGCCCCGACGGGCGGCTACCTGCTGCAGGCCTGCTTTGCCTCCGGGCGCGCGGCAGCCCTCGGCATGCTCCGCCAGACGGCGGGCTGATCAACCCGCTGCTTCCTCGCGCAGCATCTCGAGTTCGAGCCAGCGCTCCTCCATCTTGCCAAGTTCGGCATGCGCCTTCTCGAGCAGGGCCATGGTCTCGTCGAAGGTCTTGCGGTCACGGGTGTAAAGCTCGGGATCATCGAGCCGGATCTGCAACTTGCCGATCACCACCCGCAGCTTCTCCATGGCTGGAGGCAGGCTCTCGAGCTGGTTGAGCTGCTGCAGCGTGAGCTTCCGGCGCATTGAGACGGCAGGCGAGGAGCCCCCCTTAACCGATTCCGGGGACTCGGCTTTTGCCACTTTCGGCTTGTCGAGCACGATCTCCGCGCCACGCTGGTTGAGCATGTCGCTGTAACCCCCGGCATAGACTCGCCATTTGCCGTTGCCCTCGGGCACGATCACGCGGTCGACGATCCGGTCGAGGAAGTCGCGGTCATGGCTGATCAGCAACACGGTGCCGGCATAGGCATCCAGCATTTCCTGCAGCACATCCAGCGTCTCGAGGTCGAGATCATTGGTCGGCTCGTCCAGCACCAGCAGGTTGGAGGGCCGCGCCAGCGCGCGGGCCAGCATCAGCCGCGCCCGTTCGCCACCGGACAGGACCTTCAGCGGCGTCCGCGCCTTTTCCGGCGGGAACAGGAAGTCCTTCATATAGCCGATGACATTCTTCGGCTGGCCGTTGATGACCAGCGTATCCGTGCCGCCGCCGGTCAGCGCATCGGCAAGGCTGGTCTCGGGAGCAAGCGAATCCCGTTTCTGTTCGAGCGAGGCGATGGCGAGGCCGGCGCCGAGCCGGATCTGCCCGGAATCGGGGGCAAGCGTGCCGGTCATCAGCGAGAGCAGGGTGGTCTTGCCGGCGCCGTTCGGTCCGACAAGGCCGATCCGGTCGCCCCGGAGGATCCGGATCGAGAAATCCCGCACGATCGCCCGGTCGCCATAGCGCTTGGCCAGCCCCTCGGCCTCGATGACGAGCTTGCCGCCCTTGTCCTCCTCGGCGGCGACGAGCTGCGCCGCACCGGCCGCGCGGACATGATCGCGCTTCTCGCGACGAAGCGCATGGAGATTTTCCAGCCGGCGGACATTGCGCTTGCGCCGCGCCGTGACGCCGTAGCGCAGCCAATGCTCCTCGTCGGCGATCTTGCGGCCGAGCTTGTGCTGCGCGGCCTCTTCCTCGGCAAGAACCTGGTCGCGCCACGCTTCGAAATGGCCGAAACCCCGCTCGATCCGCCGCGTCGTGCCGCGGTCGAGCCAGATCGTCGCGCGTGACAGCCGTTCGAGGAAACGGCGGTCATGGCTGATCAGCACGAGGGCGGCCTGCCGCGAGAGCAATTCCTGCTCCAGCCATTCGATGGCCGGCAGGTCGAGATGGTTGGTGGGTTCGTCGAGCAGCAGCACATCGGGCTGCGGTGCCAGCACGCGCGCAAGCGCGGCCCGGCGCGCCTCGCCACCGGACAGCCCGGCTGTCGGCTCCTGCCCGGTCAGGCCGAGCGCCTCCAGCAGGAACCGCGCCGCATGATCGCCTTCCTCGGCCGGAAGATCCGCGGCGGCGAAGGCGAGGGTGGTCGGATAGGCGGAGAAATCCGGCTCCTGCGCCAGAACGCCGATCCGCATGCCGGGCTGGACGAAATGCGTCCCGCCATCCGCCTCGACCTGCCCGGCCGCGACCTTGAGCAGGGTGGACTTGCCCGAACCATTCCGTCCGACAAGGCAGATCCGCTCGCCCGGCGACACGGAAAGATCGGCCCCGTCGAGCAGGTTCCTGCCGCCGAATGTCAGGCGGATACCGGTCAGCTGGATCAGGGGTGGGGCCACGGCGGGTTTCCAGAGCGAGGAGAGGCGCCTTCTACCCGCCGGCCGCGCCCCTGTCGAGGCGAGCTCAGCCGAAATGCCGGGCGATCGCCACGGCGCCGGCGGACGTTACGCCGGAAACAAAGGCGCCCCAACCCATGTCGATCAGCGCGATCCGCAGGGTGAAGCCTTCAAGCGTCGCGAGATTCGTAAGGTCGTAGGTACCATAGGCCACGAGGCCGAAAAACGCGCCATAGGCGAGCGCACGGAGAACGCTGCCGCTTTCATGGGCGGGCAACAGCACGAAAACGGTCAGGCCCATCACATAGAGAACATAGAACGCCAGCGCCGCGGTGACATTGAATTCCTTCTTCAGCAGGCCGCCGATCTCCGCCTGATAGAGGTTCTTGGCGATCACGCCGAGCCACAGGAGATCGATCACCAGCAGGATGATCGCGGCGCTCGCAATGAGGATAACGATTGATTTCATGACGGACCTCACTCGAACACTCTACGCACAGGACTGACATCCGGATCTACCATCGATGCTGCGGCCACGGGCTCCTGCAAGGGCACGCGCGCCGGCGGACGAACAATCCGCACATGTTTCAGGCAGGCGCCACTTTTTTGTGCGCCGCAACGTAGCGCTTGCCCGAAAAGGCGGCGCCGTCCGGTTGTAATACCCCTGTTTCATCCTGCCCGGTTTTTGGCACGCGAAATGCTGCGCTGCATCGTCTCATCCAACGGGGGTTCCTCACCATGACACTGACGCGCCGTTCCCTTCTCGCTTCCTCGGCCATGGCCGCTGCTGCCGCGACTCTTCCTGCCATCCCGGCCTTCGCCCAGTCCGGTGACACGATCAAGGTCGGCATCCTTCATTCACTCTCGGGCACGATGGCGATTTCCGAAACGACCCTGAAGGATGTCATGCTCATGCTCATCGACGAGCAGAACAAGAAGGGCGGCCTTCTCGGCAAGAAACTCGAGGCGGTGGTGGTCGATCCGGCCTCGAACTGGCCGCTTTTCGCCGAAAAGGCCCGCGAACTGATCACGCAGCACAAGGTTGCCGCGACCTTCGGCTGCTGGACCTCGGTGTCGCGCAAGTCGGTTCTGCCGGTCTTCAAGGAACTGAACAACATCCTCTTCTATCCGGTGCAGTACGAGGGCGAGGAATCCGAGCGCAACGTGTTCTACACCGGCGCCGCGCCGAACCAGCAGGCGATCCCGGCCGTCGATTACCTGATGTCGAAGGATGGCGGCGAAGTGAAGCGCTGGGTCCTGGCCGGCACCGACTATGTCTATCCGCGCACCACCAACAAGATCCTTGAAGCCTACCTGCTCGCCAAGGGCGTGGCCAAGGAAGACATCATGATCAACTACACGCCGTTCGGTCACTCGGACTGGCAGACCATCGTTGCCGACATCAAGAAGTTCGGCTCGGCCGGCAAGAAGACCGCCGTGGTCTCCACCATCAACGGCGACGCCAACGTGCCGTTCTACAAGGAACTCGGCAATGCCGGCATCAAGGCAACCGACATTCCGGTCGTGGCCTTCTCGGTCGGTGAGGAAGAACTCGCCGGCATCGACACCAAGCCGCTGGTCGGCCATCTCGCGGCCTGGAACTACTTCCAGTCAGTCAAGAACCCGGCCAACGAAGCTTTCATCAAGCAGTGGAAGGCCTACAAGAAGTCCGACAAGGCCGTGACCAACGATCCGATGGAAGCCCATGTGATCGGCTTCAACATGTGGATCAAGGCCGTCGAGAAAGCCAAGACGGTGGCCCCGGATGCGGTGATCGATGCGATCGTCGGCGTCGAGGTTCCGAACCTCACCGGCGGCATCTCGAAGATGCTCCCGAACCACCACATCACCAAGCCGGTCCTGATCGGCGAAATCCGCGCCGACGGCCAGTTCGACGTGGTCTGGCAGACCAAGGATCTCGTTCCGGGCGATGCCTGGACCGATCATCTCGAGGGCTCCAAGGACCTCGAGGCCGACTGGGTCAACCTGAAATGCGGCAACTACAACACCAAGCTGAAGAAGTGCGGCTGATCCTCGCCGCCTGATCCTGCGCATCCACCGGCCGGGTTCGCCCGGCCGGTCCTCCCGGCCATCCCGCCGGGCCATCCGAGACCGTGCCTTCGAGAGGCTCCCGTGCGCATTACCCGCTTGCCCCTGACTGCCCTCCGCCGGCTCGCCTCCTGCCTGTTTCTTGGCCTTTTCCTGATGTTTGGGCCCCAGACGCACGCGGCCCTTGCCGGCCCACTCGAAGATGCTGCCGAGCTCTTCGCCAGGGACAGCTTCTCCGATACGGCGAAGGCAATCGAACTCCTTGCTGATTCCGGCGCCGAACAGGCCGGCCCTGCCATCGAGGCGCTGAATGATCGCCGGCTTTTCGTGGCAGCGGACAAGACCGTCTATTTCCGCGATGCCACCGGCGCCTTTATCGCCCTCGTCACCGGAGCGAAGCTTCCGGCCGAACCGTCGGGCGGATCCGGCGTACGGGTCAATAACCGCATCCGCAGCGCGATCAATACCGCTTTGGGCACGCTGACCCTCCAGGCGCCCGATCCGGCGAAGCGCCGCGCCGCCGCCGAGGCGGTCTTCAAGTCGCGGTCGCCCGACAGCGAATCCGCGCTGCAGGCCGCGATCCGAAACGAGAAGGTCGCGGCGATCCGCGAGATCCAGCAATCTGCCCTCGCGGCGATCATTGCGACCTCGCCAAACCGCAGCGACATAGACCGCCTCGCCGCGATCGAGGTGCTGAAGGAACGCGGTGACCGTGAAGCCCTGACGCCGCTGAACCAGATCCCGGACAGCGCCGGAGTGAATGTGAAGGATGCGGCAAAGGCCGCCGTCCAGACGATCAACAACCGGCTGGCCACCTGGTCTGCCGTACAGAATGCCTGGTACGGCATTTCGCTCGGCTCGGTGCTGCTGCTCGCCGCGATCGGCCTCGCGATCACCTTCGGCGTCATGGGCATCATCAACATGGCCCATGGCGAGATGGTGATGATCGGCGCCTATGCCACGTTCGTCATCCAGGAAATCATCCGCCAGAACGCGCCGGGCTTGTTCGAGTATTCGCTCGCCATTGCCATTCCCGCGGCCTTCATTATTGCCGGCACGATCGGCATCGCGATGGAGCGGCTGGTCATCCGGCATCTCTATGGCCGGCCGCTGGAAACCCTGCTCGCCACCTGGGGCATCTCGCTGATCCTGATGCAGGCGACGCGCACCCTGTTTGGCCCGACAAACCGCGAGGTCGGCGCCCCGGCCTTCATGTCCGGCTCCTTCCGGATCGGGCTGATCGACATCACCTATGGCCGCGTCTGGATCGTCGGCTTCGCGCTGGTGGTCTTTTTCGCGGTGCTGGCCTTGCTGCGCTTCACGCCACTCGGCCTGCAGATGCGCGCCGTGACGCAGAACCGCCGCATGGCGGCCTCGATGGGGATCCGCACCGCCCGCGTGGATGCGCTGACCTTCGGCCTCGGCTCCGGAATTGCCGGGCTGGCCGGCGTGGCGCTCAGCCAGATCGACAATGTCAGCCCCAATCTCGGCCAGAGCTACATCATCGACAGCTTCATGGTCGTGGTTTTCGGCGGGGTCGGCAATCTCTGGGGAACCTTGGTCGCGGCCCTGTCGCTCGGGATCGCGAACAAGTTCCTCGAACCTTTTGCCGGCGCCGTGCTCGGCAAGATCGCGCTGCTCGTCTTCATTATCCTCTTCATCCAGAAGCGTCCACGCGGCCTGTTCGCGCTGAAGGGCAGGGCGGTGGAACAATGATCACCCAGGCGATCCTTGCCCGGCTCGACCTGCGCGGCCGGCTTTTCCTCGGCGCCATCCTGGCGGCTCTGATCCTCGTGCCGGTGCTGAACCTCATCGTGCCGGCCGGCTCGCCGCTCCATGTGCCGACCTGGCTGGTGAGCCTGCTCGGCAAGTATCTCTGCTATGCGATCCTCGCGCTCGCGCTGGATCTTGTCTGGGGCTATTGCGGCATCCTCAGCCTCGGCCATGGTGCCTTCTTCGCGCTCGGCGGCTATGCGATGGGCATGTACCTGATGCGCCAGATCGGCACCCGCGGGGTCTATGGCCACCCGGTCCTGCCGGATTTCATGGTCTTCCTGAACTGGAAGGAACTGCCCTGGTTCTGGTACGGCTTCGACATGTTCCCCTTCGCCCTGCTGATGGTGTTCCTCGCGCCGGGCATCCTCGCCTTCGTCTTCGGCTGGTTCGCTTTCCGCAGCCGTGTCACCGGGGTCTATCTCTCGATCATCACCCAGGCGCTGACCTATGCGCTGATGCTCGCCTTCTTCCGGAACGATATGGGCTTCGGCGGCAATAACGGGCTGACCGATTTCAAGGACATTGTCGGCTTCCCCGTGCAGGCCCAGGGCACGCGCGTCGCGCTCTTCGCCCTGACGCTGATCGCCCTGGCGGGTTCCTACATCCTCGCCCGCGCCATCGTCACCTCGAAAGCCGGCAAGGTGCTGGTGGCGATCCGCGACGCCGAGAGCCGCACGCGCTTCCTCGGCTTCCGGGTCGAGCGCTACAAGCTCTTCGTCTTCACGCTTTCGGCCATGATGGCGGGCCTCGCCGGCGCGCTCTATGTGCCGCAGGTCGGCATCATCAACCCGAGCGAATTCGCGCCCGGCAACTCGATCGAGGTTGTCATCTGGGTGGCGGTCGGCGGCCGGGGCACATTGGTCGGCGCCGCGATCGGGGCGATCCTCGTCAATTTCGCCAAGACCACCTTCACCACCGGGGCGCTGGCACCGTACTGGCTCTTCGCCCTCGGGGCGCTGTTCGTGCTGACGACGCTCTACATGCCCAAGGGCGTGATCGGCACCTATGCCGAATGGCGCGAGAAGCGCCGCGAAAAGGCAAGCCTCGCGGCCCATGCCGCCAGCAAGCCGGCGGAGTAAGCCATGAACCTGCCGGTCACCTCCTTCCTGCTCTATCTCGATGGCGTCTCGGTCGCCTTTGACGGCTTCCGCGCGATCAATTCGCTCGCCCTGACCATCCTGCCGGGCGAAATGCGTGCGATTATCGGCCCGAACGGGGCCGGGAAAACGACAATGATGGACATCATCACCGGCAAGACGAAGCCGGATACCGGGGACGTGCTGTTCAATGGCTCGGTTGACCTGACCCGGCTGGACGAAGCCGCCATTGCCAATCTCGGCATCGGCCGGAAATTCCAGAAGCCGACCGTCTTCGAGATGCATACGGTCGAGGACAATCTCCGCCTCGCACTCAAGGCCGACCGCCGCGTCTTCCGCACCCTGTTCTGGAAGGACAACGAGAGCGAGCGCGAGAAGATCAACCGCATCCTTGCGACGATCCGGCTGGAACATCTGCGCGAGGCCTCGGCCGCCAATCTCAGCCATGGCCAGAAGCAATGGCTGGAAATCGGCATGCTGCTGGCGCAGGATCCGAAGTTGCTGCTGGTCGACGAGCCGGTGGCTGGCATGACCGACGCGGAAACCGAGGCGACGGCCCATCTCCTCAAGGAGATTGCGAAGGACCATTCGGTGATCGTCGTCGAGCACGACATGGCCTTCGTCCGCGAGCTCGGCGTCAAGGTCACCGTGCTGCATGAAGGCTCGGTGCTGGCCGAGGGGCCGCTCGATACCGTGAGCGCGGATCCCCGCGTCATCGAAGTCTATCTGGGGCGCTGACATGCTGAGCGTGGAAAATCTCGACCTGCATTACGGCGCGGCCCAGGCGCTCCGGTCGGTCTCGGTCACGGCAGAGCTGGGCAAGGTCACCTGCGTGATCGGCCGCAACGGCGTCGGCAAGACCTCGCTCTGCCGGGCGATTACCGGCCAGCAAAAGGGCTCGCGTGGGAAAATCCTGTTTGATGGCATCGATATCGGCGGCATGCCGCCTTCCGAGCGCGCGCGGGCCGGGATCGGTTTCGTGCCGCAGGGCCGCGAGATCTTCCCGCTGCTGACGGTCGAGGAAAACCTGAAAACCGGCTTCGCGCCGCTCAAGGTCGGCGACCGTTTCATCCCGGCAGAGATCTACGACCTGTTCCCCGTGCTGAAATCCATGCTGGGCCGGCGCGGCGGCGACCTCTCCGGCGGCCAGCAGCAGCAGCTCGCCATCGGCCGCGCGCTGGTGATGCGGCCGCGCCTGCTGATCCTCGACGAGCCGACCGAGGGCATCCAGCCCTCGATCATCAAGGATATCGGCCGCGCCATCACCCATCTTGCCGGCCTCGGCACCATGGCCATCGTGCTGGTCGAGCAGTATTTCGATTTCGCCCGGGAGCTTGCCGACAGCTTCATTCTGATGGAACGTGGCGAGGTCGTCATGGCGGGGGATGCGAAACGGATGGCCGAAGATGATGTCCGGCAACGCCTTGCGCTCTGAGGCTGATGCTGTTCGCCTGCCGGGTTCCGTCCGGGTCGAGGCGCGGCTCCGGCTCGGGCTCGCGCATCTCGACGGCCAGTCCCGGCTGACCGAGCGTCACGAGGCCGGCGCTTTCCGGTTCCGCTTCCCGCGCGCCCATGGCCGCCCGCCGGAAGCCGTGTTGGTCAATGTCGCAGGCGGTCTCGCCGGCGGCGATTCCGTCTCGATCGACCTGCGTCTCGGCCCGGCCAGCACATTGGCCCTGTCGAGCGCCACGGCCGAACGGATCTACCGCTCCGATGGCTCGGCCACAATGCTGACCAACCGGCTGGAGATCGGCCCGGATGCCCGCATGCTCTGGCTGCCACAGGAGACGATCCTGTTCGAAGGTGCCGCACTGAACCGGAGCTTCGACATCGATCTCGCCGCAACCGGCCAGCTGGTTCTGGGCGAGATGCTCTATTTCGGCCGGGTCGCCTCGGGCGAGACCTTTACGCGCGGCGACATCCGCGATCGCTGGCGGCTGCGCCGGGCGGGAAGGCTGGCCTTTGCCGAGGATCTCCGGCTCGATCTCGCCGGCGGCGGGGCCTTGCGGGATCCGATCGCCCTCGGTGACCATGTTGCCCTTGGCACCCTGCTCCTCGCGCTCGACGAGCCGCAGGACCTGCTGGAGGCGATCCGCGGCCTCGTGGCCGAGGAGCCCGGCCTCGAAATCGGCTCGACGCTGATTGATGGCCTTGTCTTGCTGCGCTTGGCCAGCAAGGATGCGGCCCTGTTGCGTCGCCGGCTGTTGCAGGTGGCGCGTTTCGTGCTCGGGCGGATCGGCATGGCCTATCCGCGCGCCTTCACCAATGAATGAGATGCCCCAATGAATCTGACGCCGCGCGAAAAGGACAAGCTGCTGATTGCGATGGCCGCCATCGTCGCCCGCCGCCGGCTGGAACGGGGCGTGAAGCTCAACCATCCCGAATGCATCGCGCTGATCTCGGATTTCGTGATGGAGGGCGCGCGTGATGGCCGGTCCGTGGCCGAACTGATGGATTCCGCCGCAAAAATCATCACCCGCGATCAGGTCATGCCCGGCATCGCGGAAATGATCCACGACATCCAGGTCGAGGCGACCTTCCCGGACGGGACCAAGCTGGTCACCGTGCATGAACCGATACGTTAAAAAACGCCCATAACCGACAGAAGAAAGGAGGAAAGACCATGATCCGGACTGCGATTCTGGCTTTCCTCTTTGCCATTGCCCTGCCGATGCCCGGCCAAGCCCACCCGCCTTCGAAGCTCTCGCTCCATAGCCAGGCCGGCGTGGCAGAGGAAGTGACGGCATTCCGCAAGGCGCTGCTGGAGGCGATCAAGGCGAAGGATGCGGCAAAGCTGCGCCAGTTCTATGCCGAGGATTTCACCCACACGCATACCTCGTCGAAAATGGATGGCCGCGATGCCCGCATCGTGTCGCTGCTCGCGGGCGACCCGGTCATCGAAACCGCGCCGGTCGAGGATTTGAAGATCCGCGTCCATGCCGGCGGCTGGGTGGCCATCGCCACCGGCATCAGCCCGATCACCGCCCAGTCCGACGGCAAGACCTATGCCGTCCACTGGACCACCACTTATGTCCGCAACGAGGCGGGTTGGCAG
Organism: Beijerinckiaceae bacterium; assembly: GCA_027533425.1. Lineage (GTDB taxonomy): Bacteria > Pseudomonadota > Alphaproteobacteria > Rhizobiales > Beijerinckiaceae > Rhabdaerophilum. The sequence continues at coordinate 577,199 of JAPZUD010000001.1, forward strand.
GTTGCGGCCAGCCACGCCACGCGCGGTCGCGAAATCAAGAACTGAAGGGATTGCCATGCTCCGTCCTGCTTTCACCCGCCTTGCTCTCGCCGCCGGCCTGACCCTGCTGGCCGCGCCCGCTTTCGCCCATGGCGGGCATGGCGGAGGCTTCGCCGCCGGCTTCCTGCACCCGGTCGGCGGGGCGGACCATGTGCTGGCGATGCTGGCTGTCGGCCTCTGGGCGGCGTTCCGGGGTGGCAAGGCCATCCTTGGCTGGCCGGCCGCCTTCGTGGCCGCGATGCTCGGCGGCTTCGCCCTGGCGCCGGTCTTCGGGGCGCTGGCCGGCCTTGAGGCGATGATCACCTCGACCGTCATCCTGCTCGGCGGGGCTTTGGCGCTCGGCTTCCGGGCGCCGGTGGCGGCAGGCGCGGCGCTGGTTGCGCTGGCCGGCCTCGCCCATGGCTATGCGCATGGCCTCGAGATGGAAGGCAATGCGCTCGCCTTCGGCACCGGCTTCGCCTTGGCGACTTCGGCCCTGCATGGCGCCGGCATCGCGCTCGGCCTCGGCCTGACGCGGCTGGCCTCCTCGCGGCTCCTGCAGGCGGCCGGTGGCCTTGTGGCCGCGGCCGGCCTTGTTCTGGCGATGGCGTGAGGTAGCGATGATCCCCGGTGAAATCTTCCCCAAGGACGGCGACATCACCCTCAACGAGGGCCGCGAGACCCTGACGCTCACCGTTGCCAATACCGGCAACCGGCCGATCCAGGTCGGCAGCCATTACCATTTCTTCGAGACCAATAACGGCCTCCGCTTCGACCGCGACAAGGCCCGCGGCTTCCGGCTGGATATTCCCGCCGGCACCGCCGTCCGCTTCGAGCCGGGCCAGACTCGCGAGGTCCGTCTCGTCGCCATTGCCGGCAAGCGCGAGGTGTATGGCTTCCAGCAGAAGGTGATGGGGAAGGTGTGAATTTGCCTCCCAAAAAATTTAAGCTCTGGCTTGCTTCGATCGGAAATTGGCATTTTCCTAGCAGCAATCCAAATCAGAATATCGGGCTTCACGGCGACGGCGACGACGTCAAGATCTTGGAAAGCGTAGAAATGTGCTTTTCTTTAAAAATATCAGATCTTGAGGCCCAACAAATTTCGAATGTTGGGGATCTTTATGATCTCGTATTTACAAGACGACAAAGCGCCGGAGTGAATGTTTCTTGGGGTGAATTTCTAGAAGCATTAAAACCGCACTCTCGGTTGCCCGTTGAAGAGATCAAGAGAGAAACTGAATTCTATCGCCATATCCAACGTTGGAAACTCTGACATGTCCGCCAAAATCCCCCGCACCCTTTACGCTGACATGTTCGGCCCGACCACGGGCGACCGGATCCGGCTGGCCGATACCGATCTCATCATCGAGGTGGAAAAGGATTTCACCACCTATGGCGAGGAGGTGAAATTCGGCGGCGGCAAGGTCATCCGCGACGGGATGGGCCAGAGCCAGGTGACGCGCGCCGCCGGCGCGGTCGATACGGTGATCACCAATGCGGTCATTCTCGACCATTGGGGCATCGTCAAAGCCGATATCGGCCTGAAGGACGGGCTGATCGCCGCCATCGGCAAGGCCGGCAACCCGGATATCCAGCCCGGCGTGGACATCATCATCGGCCCAGGCACCGAGATCATTGCCGGCGAGGGCAAGATCATCACGGCCGGCGCCTTCGACACGCATATCCATTTCATCTGCCCGCAGCAGATCGAGGAAGCGCTGATGGCCGGCATCACCTCGATGCTCGGCGGCGGCACCGGCCCGGCCCATGGCACCCTCGCCACCACCTGCACGCCCGGCCCCTGGCATATCGCCCGGATGATCGAGGCGGCGGATGCCTTTCCGATGAATCTCGGCTTTGCCGGCAAGGGCAATGCGTCGCTGCCGGCCGCTCTGGAGGAGCAGATCCTCGGCGGCGCCTGTGCGTTGAAATTGCATGAGGATTGGGGCACGACGCCGGCCGCTATCGACAATTGCCTCAGCGTCGCCGATGCGATGGACATCCAGGTGATGATCCATACGGATACGCTCAACGAGAGCGGCTTCGTCGAGGATACGGTGGCCGCCTTTAAGGGCCGCACCATCCATGCCTTCCATACCGAGGGGGCAGGGGGCGGCCATGCGCCCGACATCATGAAGATCGCCGGGCTGCCGAATGTGCTGCCCTCCTCCACCAACCCGACGCGGCCCTTCACGGTGAACACGATCGACGAGCATCTCGACATGCTCATGGTCTGCCACCATCTCGATCCGTCGATCGCCGAGGATCTCGCCTTTGCCGAAAGCCGGATCCGCAAGGAAACCATCGCGGCTGAAGATATCCTGCACGATATCGGCGCACTCTCGATGATGTCCTCCGACAGCCAGGCCATGGGCCGGATCGGCGAGGTGATCATCCGCACCTGGCAGACAGCGGACAAGATGAAGAAGCAGCGTGGCAGCCTGCTCGGCGATGGCGCGAACGACAATCTCCGCGCCAAGCGCTATGTCGCGAAATACACGATCAACCCGGCCATCGCGCATGGCGTCTCGCGCCATATCGGCTCGGTCGAGAAGGGCAAGCTGGCAGATCTCGTAATCTGGTCACCGGCCTTTTTCGGGGTGAAGCCGGAAATGATCCTCAAGGGCGGGGTGATCGCCGCCGCGCCGATGGGCGATCCGAATGCCTCCATCCCGACGCCGCAGCCCATGCATTACCGCTACATGTTCGGCGCCTATGGCAAGGCGCGCACCGGCTCCAGCCTGACCTTCGTCTCGCAGGCGGCTTTGGATGCGGGGCTGGACCGGAAGCTCGGCGTCGCGCGGCGCATGGTGGCGGTCGAGAATGTCCGCTCGGGTATCGGCAAGGCCAGCATGATCCATAACGGCGCCACGCCGAAGATCGATATCGATCCCGAGACCTATCATGTCCGGGCCGATGGCGAGCTGCTGGTCTGCGAACCGGCGACGGTCCTGCCCATGGCGCAGCGCTATTTCCTGTTCTGAGTTATGGAGAGCTTTCTCGTGATGGCCGGATCGCTTTTCGTCATGGCCGGGCTTGGCCCGGCCATCCACGACTTAGGTTTGTGCTTGCGCTGAAGTCGTGGATGCCCGGCCCAGGGGCAGGCATGACGAGGGGAGGGGCGATCGCCCGGGGTGGCCCCACAGGCCCCGCGCCATCCCGCACTCTCGCCAACGTGATTGGGCATTGAGGGCAATCGGAGCCACCAAGGCGGCATGACATCTCTCGCCTTCCTCCCCGTCTTCGATCGTCAGGGCCGCTTTTCTGCACTCAAGGCGGCTGTGCTGATCGCCGTGATTTTACCCGGCCTGTGGATCGGCTGGCGGCTGGCGGCCGGCCAGATGGGCGCCAAGCCGATCACCGCCGCCCTTCACGAGACCGGGCTCTGGTCGGTCCGGTTGCTGCTCGTGACCTTGCTGGTCACGCCACTCCGCGCGCTGACCTGGCAGAACCGGCTGCTTCAGGTCCGGCGCATGCTCGGCGTCTCGGCGCTGGCCTATGCGCTGATCCATCTCGGCCTCTATGTGTTCGACCTGAAATTCGATCTGGTGAAGGTGGCGAGCGAAATTATCCTGCGCTTCTACCTCACCATCGGCTTTGCAGCCCTGATGGCCATGGCGGCCATGGGCGCAACCTCGTTCGACAGCAGTATCCGACGGCTCGGTGCCGAACGCTGGAACCGGCTGCACAGCCTCATCTATCCGCTGGCCCTGCTGACCCTCTGGCATGGCGCGCTGCAATCGAAGATCGATGCCAGCGAGCATATCGTCATGACGGGCCTGTTGCTCGCCCTGATGGGCGCCCGCATCCTGCGCCGGCAGGGGAAGCTGACGCCGCTCTGGCTGCTGGGCCTCGCGGGTGTCACAGCCATGGCCACGAGCCTTGTTGAATATGCCTGGTATGCCTTGGCGACCGGCCTGCCTGCCGGCCGTGTCTTCGCGGCCAACCTGATGCTGGAACTGGCGCCGCGCCCGGCCCATATAGCCGGAATGCTGGCTTTGACCCTCCCGCTTGTCGCATGGACTGCCCCGTGGTTTTCCTCGGCGCCCAAGTCGCGCTATAGCGGAACAAGACAAAGAGGAGTGACAGGATGATCCGCGCCGAAACCGTCATCGCCGGGGGAGACTGGAACGGCACGCCGGCCGATACCGTGGTGCTTGACTATGATGACCGCCATCGCCGGCGGATCACCATGGAAGGCGTGGGCGGCCTGTCCTTCCTGCTCGATCTTCCCGAGGCGGTTGCCCTGCGCTCGGGCGACGCGATCCGGCTGGCCGATGGCCGCCTTGTCGAAGTGCTCGGCGCGCCGGAGCCGCTGGCGGAGATCCGTGCCGAGAATGCCGAGCATTTGCTCCGGCTCGCCTGGCATCTCGGCAACCGGCACCTCCCGGTCCAGATTGCCCATGGCAAGCTGCGGATCCGCCGCGACCATGTGATCGAGGCGATGGTGGAAGGTCTCGGCGGCAAGGTACGCGGCATCGAGGCAGCCTTCGATCCGGAGGGTGGCGCCTATCTGCAGACCAGCCATGCCCACCACGATCACGGCCATCACGATCACGGGCATGGCCATCATCATCACGGCCATGATCATGGTCACGGCCACAAACATGCCCATAGCCACCATACCCATGATCACGGCCACGATCACGCCCATGGCGAGGGCTGCGGCTGCGGGCATGACCACCATGATCATGCCCATCACGGCCATGGCCACGCGCACAAGCATGACTGAGACGGCCGAATTCCAGCGTCAGCACTGGTTCTCGCCCGCCTTTCCGGTGGGGGGCTATGCCTATTCGCATGGAATCGAGAAAGCCGTGGAAACCGGCGACATCACCCGCGGCGAAAGCCTGACCGCCTGGATCGACGGCATCCTGCGCCTAGGCGCCGGCCGGAATGACGCGATCCTGCTGGCCGAGGCCTGGCGCCGGGCCGGCGGGGAGGGCGGGGCGGCGGATCCTGACGGCCTGCTGGCTCTGGCCGAGCTGGGCATCGCACTCGGCCTGTCACAGGAACGCCGGCTGGAAACAGCCCAGCAGGGTTCAGCCTTTTACGCGCTGGTCGCCTCGTCCTGGCCGCATCCGCGCTGGTTCGACTGGCCGGATGGCCGAGAGCTGCCTTATCCCGTCGCGGTCGGCGTGGCCGGTGCGATCCATGGCCAGCCGCTGCGGCCCTTGCTCGGCGCCTATCTGCAGGCCTTCGCCGCCAATCTGCTGGCGGCCGGCATACGGCTTGCCGTGATCGGACAGAGCGAGGCGCAATCCCGGCTTGCCTCGCTGCTGCCGACTCTCTCCGCGCTGGCCGACGAGGCCATGGCGGCCTCGCTGGATGATCTCGGCGGCATGGCCATCCGCGGCGATCTGATGAGTCTGCGCCACGAAACCCAGACAACCCGCCTTTTCCGCTCGTAGGGGCGGCTTCTCAGGAGACTGTTTCATGCATGGTCCGCTTCGTGTCGGAATTGGTGGCCCGGTCGGTTCCGGAAAGACAACCCTGACCGCCGCTCTCTGCGCGCAGCTGCGCCATCGCTGTGATCTCGCGGTCATCACCAATGACATCTACACGCGCGAGGATGCGGAAATCCTCTCGCGCCTGCAGGCCTTGCCGCAGGATCGGATCATGGGCGTCGAGACCGGCGGCTGCCCGCACACCGCGATCCGCGAGGATTGCTCGATCAATCTGCACGCCATCGCCGAAATGCGGAAGCGTTTCCCGGCGCTGGAACTGATCCTGATCGAATCCGGCGGCGACAACCTCGCCGCGACCTTCTCGCCCGATCTCGCCGATCTGACGCTTTATGTCATCGATGTCGCGCAGGGCGAGAAGATCCCCCGCAAGGGCGGACCGGGCATCACCCGGTCGGACATGCTGGTCATCAACAAAACCGATCTCGCACCGCATGTCGGCGCGGATCTCGACATCATGGCCCGCGATGCTGCCGCCCAGCGTGGAACCCGGCCCTTCGTTTTCACCAATCTCAAGACCGGGGAAGGGGTTGCCGAGATCATCCGCTTTATCGAACAGCGCGGGGGCCTTACACTGCAAGCCGCTTGAATCGATATTCCGGCGATAGTTACAATCTTTTTGAGGGAAAAGGAAAATTTCCCGCCAGCACAGCTTTTCAATGATGGGCCATAGCGACTACATTGCCGAAGGGGAGGATGACATCGTATGGCCGATCATGACCGGCACGCGCCCATCATGCGCCCGAAAGAGGGCCTGAAAGAAGCGTCATCGGTCGCGCCGTCGACGGAAGCGACGACCCGCGTGCGTCATGCACCGGTTCACAATCCCTGCGCACGGGACTCGGCACAACATCCCGCGCCGTGGATGAGCACGCAGCGGGCTCCGTTGCGCTACGCCGCGCTGGATCTCGGCACCAACAATTGCCGCCTGCTGATCGCCCGGCCGGACGGCCCGGCCTTCCGGGTGCTCGATGCATTCTCGCGCATTGTCCGGCTGGGCGAGGGCGTCTCTCGCACGGGTGAGCTTTCGGAAACAGCCATGGAGCGAACATTGGAGGCGCTCCATGTCTGCCGCCGGAAGATGGACGAACGGCAGGTCATCCGCTCCCGGCTGGTCGCCACCGAAGCCTGTCGTGCGGCCCGGAATGGCCCGGAATTCCTCGAACGTATCGCCCGCGAGACCGGGCTCAACCTCGAACTGCTGAACCGCGAGGGCGAGGCCCATCTGGCAGCAGCCGGTTGCGCCGCCCTCGCCGATGTGCAGGCCTCCAGCGTGGTCCTGTTCGACATTGGCGGCGGTTCGACCGAACTCGTCTGGCTGTCGGTCAAGAATTGCGGCCAGAAGGACATCCGTTCGCGCATTCGCGCCTGGACATCACTGCCCCTCGGCGTGGTCACGCTGGCGGAGCGCTATGGCGGGATCCATGTCTGCGGCCGCACCTTCGAGGCGATGGTGCGCGATTCAAGCGCCGCGCTTGCCACTTTCGCCGAGGAAGCACGCGCCGCGACCGACGAGCCGGGCTTCCACCTGCTCGGCACGTCCGGAACCGTGACAACCCTCGGCGGCATCTTCCTTGGCCTCGAACGCTATGACAGGCGCCGTGTCGATGGCCTCTGGATGAAGAAGGACCAGGTCGACGGCGTGATGCAGGAGCTTCTCGCCATGAGCTACCGCGAGCGCGCCGAAAATGGCTGTATCGGTCGCGAGCGGGCGGATCTCGTCCTCGCCGGCTGCGCGATCTTCGAGGCGATCCGCCGTGCCTTCCCGGCCCAGCGGGTCCGGATTGGCGATCGCGGCCTTCGTGAGGGCATGCTGATGGAAATGATGCGCGAGGATGGGGTTCTCCGCCGGGCCGCGCCGCGCTAGACCATTCACCATGGTCGATTCCAAGAAGCCTTCCGGTCGCGAGATGGCCGTTCGCCTGCGAACGGCGAACAAGCGCACGACATCGCAGCAGAAATGGCTCGAACGCCAGCTGAACGATCCCTATGTCGCTAAAGCCAAGGCCGCCGGCTACAAAAGCCGTGCTGCCTTCAAGCTGCTGGAAATCGACGAGAAATATCACCTGCTCAAGCCGGGCATGCGCCTTGTTGATCTCGGCGCGGCGCCGGGCGGCTGGTGCCAGGTCGCGGCGGAGCGGATCGGCCTTGCGGATCCGAGCGGCCGGCGACGGGCCGGCATCTCGCCGGAAGCCGCAGCGCGGGCCCATATCGTTGCCATTGACCTTCTGGAAATTGACCCGTTACCGGGCGTCGATTTCCTGCAGCTGGATTTCACGCTTCCTGAGGCCGACGCGATCCTGAAGGAACGTCTCGGCGGCGAGGCGGATGGCGTCATGTCCGACATGGCCGCCAACACCACCGGCCACAAGAAGACCGACCACCTGAAGATTATCGGGCTGGCGGAAATGGCCGTGGCCTTCGCCGAGGATGTACTGGCCCCCGGCGGCTTCTTCCTGTGCAAGCTGTTCCAGGGCGGCGAATCCGGCGAGCTGATCACCGATCTGAAGCGGAAGTTCACGACCGTCCGTCATGTGAAGCCGGCTTCCAGCCGCGCCGGGTCGAGCGAGGTCTATGTCATGGCCACCGGCTTCCGGGGCCAAGCTCGCCCGACTGATGAGGACGACGACGAATGACCTTCCACGCGCTGGTCGATCTCGACGGCACGATCACCGATCCGCGCCCCGGCATTCTCGGCGCCTATCGCCATGCGCTGACGAGCCTCGGCCTCGAAGCTCCACCGGCGGATGACCTGCTCTGGGTGATCGGCCCCCCCCTGCGCCATTCCTTCCCGAAACTTGGTGTAGCCCCGGAGCGGATCGATGACGCGCTGGAGCATTATCGCGTGTTCTATCAGGCCGGCGCCATGTTTGACGCTCCGGTCTATGCAGGCATGCCGGAAACCTTCGAGGCGTTGCGCGCAGAGGGAGTCCGGCTGATCCTCGCCACATCGAAACCCCATGTGATGGCGCGGCCCATCCTCGAGCATTTCCGGCTCGACCATCATTTTCATGCCATCCACGGCTCGGAACTCGATGGCCGGAATGACGACAAGGGCGACCTTCTCGCCCATATCCTCGCGGAGGAGGGGGTGGATCCCGCGCGGGCGGTGATGATCGGCGACCGGCTCTTCGACGTGAAGGCCGCGCAGCGCCATGGCATCCCCTCGATCGGCGTGCTCTGGGGCTATGGCGGCCATCACGAACTGACCGAGGCGGGCGCAACCCATCTCTGCGCGGAGCCGGATGCGCTGGCAGCGATCGTCACGGCGATCCGGGCCGGCCAGGCCTGATCACTTCTCGGTATTCTCCGCCAGCCAGGTCTCGATCTCCTCGAGCGTGGCCGAGAACAGGTATTCCTTGTTGCCAAAGACGATCTGCATCGTCTCGCCGTCCCGCAGCATGTAGCCGCCATGCGCCAGCACGCGCTTGTCCGGCTTCTGCGCCTTCATCAGGTGCAGTCCATAGCGGGTTGCGACGCGGCGGACGCGGCGTTCGACAGAGGGCAGGGCGTCTTTTCGGCTCATGGCTTTTCGGAACCCGGGGCAGGGCTTGCATTACCCCTCATCTCGCCTAGCCGACGCGCCCAGAGCTGGAAAGGCAGGAAGAACAGCCGGGCAGGGTCCGTCCCCGGAATTCCTTCGGCCTCGGCGCCCATCCGTGCCTCGCAGCGGCCGGCCCGGTAGAGCGTGCCGAACAGGATATCCCAGAGCGGGATCATGTTGGCGAGGTTCTTGCCATAGGCATCCGGGACATCGGCATGGTGCCAGCGGTGAAACCGGGGCGAGGAGAGCAGCCAGTTGAGGCGCCCATGGTCGATGTCGACCTCGAAATGGACATAGGCATTATGCAGCGCCGTGATCACATAAGCGGCGGCGACTGCCTCTGCCGGAAGCCCCACGCCCGAGAGCAGCACGATGTAGAACAGGCCCATCAGGACCAGCTCGAGCGCGTGCACCCGGAAGGTGGTGAAGCCATTCACATGCGTGTCGGAATGGTGGACGGCATGGATCGGCCAGAGCGCGCGGGTATGCAGAACGCGGTGGACCCAGTAATCCGAGAAATCCTTGAGGATCACGGCGGCCAGGATTGTCGCCCAGAGCGGCCAGCCCTGCCAGAGCGGCGCAATCGCCTCGCCGAGGCCCCATTGGGCATGGAATCGGGCAGCCCGTTCGGTGATCAGATAAACCACCGGCGCCAGCAGGACGTTCCCTGCCAGCACGCCGAGGCTGGTCAGGCTGTTGGCGATAGCCTTTCGGGAAAACACCCGTGCCCGCAGACCGAACAGACAGGCCACGAGCATGAACAGGCCGATCCAGCCAAGGACGGCCAACGTCTTGGGCTGCGTGAAGAACGCCCCGTAGAGCATCAGAACAAGCTGGAAGGCGTCGCTGACCATGACCGGGCCCGGAAAAAGACCCGTAAAGAATTAGAGCAGGGGAATTGAAACTTCGTTGCCCCGGCCCCTCATTCCCACTCGATCGTGCCGGGCGGCTTCGACGTCACATCATACACCACACGGTTGATCCCTTTGACCTCGTTGATGATCCGTGTCGCGGCGCGGCCAAGGAAATTCATGTCGAACGGATAGAAATCCGCGGTCATCCCATCGACCGAAGTCACGGCGCGGAGCGCGCAGACATGGTCATAGGTTCGGCCATCGCCCATCACCCCTACAGTGCGGACCGGGAGCAGGACGGCGAAAGCCTGCCAGATCACGTCGTAAAGCCCGGCCTTGCGGATCTCCTCGAGATAGATCGCATCGGCCTCGCGCAGGATGTCGAGCTTCTCGCGCGTGATCGCGCCCGGCACGCGGATGGCAAGGCCAGGGCCGGGGAAGGGGTGCCGCCCGACAAAGGCATCCGGCAGGCCCAGCTCACGGCCGAGCGCGCGCACCTCGTCTTTGAACAATTCGCGCAAGGGCTCGACCAGCTTCATGTTCATGCGTTCCGGCAGGCCACCGACATTGTGGTGCGACTTGATCGTCACCGATGGTCCGCCGGAGAAAGACACGCTTTCGATCACATCCGGATAGAGCGTTCCCTGCGCCAGGAACTCCGCCCCGCCGATCTTCGCGGCTTCCTTCTCGAACACCTCGATGAAGAGCTTGCCGATCGTCTTGCGCTTGGTTTCCGGGTCGCTGACGCCCTCCAGCGCATCGAGGAACAGCGCCGAAGCATCCACATGGACCAGCGGGATGTTGTAATGCCCGCGGAACAGGCTGACGACCTGCTCGCTCTCGCCCTTCCGCATCAGGCCATGATCGACATAGACGCAGGTCAATTGGTCGCCGATCGCCTCGTGGATCAGCACGGCGGCAACGGAAGAATCCACCCCGCCGGAAAGGCCGCAGATCACCCGGCCCTGGCCGACCTGCGCTCTGATCTTGGCGATCATCTCGGCACGATAGGCGCCCATGGTCCAGTCGGATTTCAGCCCGGCGATCCGGTGCACGAAATTCGCCAGCAGCTTCCCGCCATCGGGCGTATGCACCACCTCCGGGTGGAACATCGTGGTGTAGATCCGGCGGGCCTCGTCGGTAGCGATGGCGAAGGGCGCGTTTTCGGACGTCGCCTTGACGACAAACCCCTTCGGCAGCTGCGTTACCCGGTCGCCATGGCTCATCCAGACCGGATAGCGTTGGCCGACCTCCCAGAGCCCCTCGAACAGCGCCGAGGCTTCGCGGATCTCGATATCCGCCCGGCCGAATTCCGCCGCATGCCCGCCCTCGACCACACCGCCCAGCTGGACGGCCGTGGTCTGCTGGCCATAGCAGATCGCGAGGATCGGAATTCCGGCCTCGAAAACCGAGTGCGGAGCGCGGGGCGAGCCTTCCCGTGTCACCGAATCCGGCCCACCCGACAGGATCACCGCCTTGGGCTTGAGCCGCGCGAAGGCCTCTTCCGACTTCTGGTAGGGATGGATCTCGCAATAGACGCCTGTCTCGCGCACACGGCGGGCGATGAGCTGCGTCACCTGCGAACCGAAATCGATGATCAGGACTGCATCGTGCGACATGCGCTTTCCAATCAGGCTGTGCGGCTGAGGGCCGCGATGAAAAATCCGTCGGTATTCGTGCGATGCGGCGTCAGCAGCAGGCCGAGGCCGCTGGCATCGCGATGTTCCGCCAGCGCGCCAAAGCCGCGCCGATGCGCCTCCGCCGGCAGGTCCTCGACCGTGAAACCGGGATGCCGCGCGAGAAAGGCCCGGACCTGCTGGCCATTCTCCTCATCGAGCAGCGAGCAGGTGATATAAACGAGCCGCCCGCCGGGCCGGACAAAGCCTGCGGCATGATCGAGAACCGCCTGCTGTTCGCCGACCCGCAGGGCGAGCGAATTCGGGCGCATCCGCCATTTCGCATCCGGATGCCGCCGCCAGGTGCCGGCCCCGGTGCAGGGCGCATCGACCAGCACGAGATCCATCTTGCCCGCAAGGTCATCGAGCGGCATCACGCCGTTGCGCGGCGTCCGGACCTGGACATTGCGCACGCCGGCGCGGGTCAGCCGGTCATGGATCGGGGCAAGGCGGCGCTGGTCGCTGTCGGTCGCGAAGATCTGGCCCTTGTTGTTCATCTCGGCTGCGAGAGCGAGCGTCTTGCCGCCTCCGCCCGCGCAGAGATCGAGCACCTGCTGGCCGGCTTCGGCACCAGCCAGAAGGCTCACCAGCTGCGACCCCTCGTCCTGGATCTCGACCGCCCCTTTGAGAAAAGCCGGCTCGGATTGCACATGGGGCACGCGGCCTTCTGCATTCGGCAGCAGGCGCAGGCCAAGGGGCGAGAGCGGCGTCGGCTCCGGCGCCAGATGGCCAAGCGCTTCGAGCGCCTTCAGCCGGATGATCTTGAGCGCATTGAGGCGCAGATCGACCGGTGCCCGCGCGGCCATGGCTGTCGCTTCCGCCACACGCGTTTCGCCGAAGGCGGTGACCAGGCTCGGCTCCAGCCATTCGGGATAATCGCCCAGCACAGGCGCCGGGGCGCCCTCGAGGCTCGCCGCCTCGAGCGCGGCCAGCTCGACCTCCGTAAGCGGGGCAGGGGCAAAGCGCTCGCCGGTGCAGAGGGCGGCGATCGCTGTCGGCTCCATACCCCGCAGACGGCGGAGCATGCCGAACAGGACGGCGCGGCCGGTCTCGCTGCCGGGTTCGCGCTGGCCCATCATCCAGGCGGAGGAGGCCTTCACACGAAGGGCATCATGAACAAGATTGCCCACGGCATTCCTGTCACCCGAACCGGCATAGCGGTTGGCATTGCCCCAATCCTTCAGGATCGAGGCAAGGGGGCGCTTGAATGTGAGGATCTCATCGAGAAGGCCGATCGCGGCCGACACTCTGGCGGCGGGGGTCATGGCTCCGTAGGCCAAATGGCGGCGGCGAAGTCAAGCATTCTTCGAGAGGGCAGCGCGGTTTTTGCAAGGCCGGGCCGCGCCGGCAGCACTCTCTTCACATCTTTCGGGCAGTCGAGGCCCCATGCCACGATCTTGCCACGTTTGAGGCGGAGGCGGATCGGGCTTGCCGATTGGCTTATCAGGAGTTCTCCCATGTCGAAAATCCTTCGCGGCGCCGTTGCTGCTGTCCTTCTTTCCGCGCTTGCCGCCTGCGCCACCGCGCCGGCCGCCGATGCTCCTCCGGGCCCGGCCCGCAAGCTCGACGCGAAGACCCAGCTGGAATGTGGCAAGCGCTGCTGAACCTTCGGCCTGCACCGAAACGGGAAAGCCCGCCGGATGGCGGGCTTTTTTGTGCGCGGATGCGGCCCAAAGAAAGGCTTAGACCCGCGTCGGGTAGTTCGGGCTCTCGCGCGTGATGGTCACGTCATGGGCATGGCTCTCGCGCAGGCCCGCCGACGAGATACGGATGAACTCTGCCTTCTCCTGGAACTCGGCGATGGTCTTGGCGCCGACATAACCCATGGCGGCCTTCAGGCCCCCGGCCAGCTGGTGGACGACATTGGCCACCGGGCCCTTGTAGGGCACCTGGCCCTCGATGCCTTCCGGGACCAGCTTCATCGTGTCCTTGATCTCGGCCTGGAAATAGCGGTCAGCCGAGCCGCGCGCCATCGCGCCGAGCGAGCCCATGCCGCGATAGGCCTTGTAGGACCGGCCCTGATAGAGAAACACCTCGCCGGGGCTCTCATCCGTACCCGCGAGCAGCGAGCCGATCATCGCCACCGAGGCGCCACCGGCCAAAGCCTTGGCGAGATCGCCCGAGAACTTGATGCCGCCATCGGCGATCACCGGGATGCCGTCCTTGTTGGCCTCCTCGGCCGCTTCCATGATGGCGGAAAGCTGCGGCACGCCGACGCCGGCCACGATGCGCGTCGTGCAGATCGAACCGGGCCCGATCCCCACCTTGATGGCATCCGCTCCGGCATCAATGAGGGCACGCGCCCCTGCGGCCGTGGCAACATTGCCGGCCACGACCTGCACCGCGTTCGACAGCTTCTTGATCCGGCGTACCGCATCCAGCACCTTCTGGCTGTGGCCATGCGCGGTATCGACGACCACGAGGTCGACGCCGGCATCGATCAGCAGCTCCGACCGGCGGAAACCATCTTCCCCCGTTGTCGTCGCCGCCGCCACGCGCAGGCGGCCCTGCTCGTCCTTGCAGGCATTCGGGTTGAGCTTGGCCTTCTCGATGTCCTTCACCGTCAGCAGGCCGACACAATGATAATCGGTGTCGACCACCAGCAGCTTCTCGATCCGGTGGCGATGAAACAGCCGCCGCGCTTCTTCCTGCGTCACATCCTCGCGGACGGTGACGAGGTTCTCATGCTTGGTCATCAGCTCGCGGACCGGCTGGTCCATCGCCTCTGCGAACCGCACATCGCGATGGGTGAGGATGCCGACGAGCTTGCCCGCCTTGCTGGATTGCCCGACCCCGCCATTCACCACCACCGGCAGGCCGTTGATGCCCTTGGCATGCATGATCGACAAGGCTTCGCCAAGCGTCGCATCCGGCGAGACGGTGACCGGGTTCATCACGATGCCGCTCTCGAAGCGCTTCACCTGACGGACCTCGTCGGCCTGCTGCTCCGGCGTCAGGTTGCGGTGGATGACGCCGAGGCCGCCGGCCTGTGCCATGGCAATGGCGAGGCGCGCCTCTGTTACCGTATCCATGGCCGAGGAGATGATCGGCAGGTTGACGGCGATCGACTTGGTGATGCGGCTGCGCAAATCGGTCTCGGATGGCAGGACCTCGGAATGGCCGGGCCGCATGAGCACGTCATCGAAGGTGAGGGCTTCCGGGATGGGGCGGGAAAAATCGCGCGGCATGTCAACGACTCCGAATGGGACCCTGACAAAGCCGGCCGGAGGCCGATCGGGCAGGATCGAGGGGGTTCCCGGGGATGCGAGAAAGCGTTCGTTCGTGGCCGGTTCGAGGCTGAAACGAGGAACGAGATGCCGCTGCGGGAAATTCCGTTGACGAGGGCCCCTAACACGGTTCGCGCCGCGATGGGAAGGGCTCATTCCGCAATAAACGAGGAAATTCGCACCTTTCGCGCCACGAGTTTGCGGTCAGATGTGTGATCACAGCCCGATATCCGCATCTCGGAATAGAAGAGCAGGGCAGTATCGCCGGTATCGTCGAAGTTCCGCCCGCGCGCGGATTGATCGATCAGCACCGGATAGGAGCGGAGAACATCTGCGCCGCACGCATTGTCATAGAGGCTGCGGGTTTCCATCACGATCTGGGGCGCTGACCAGCGCAGGAGGTCCGGCGAGGTCGAGGTGAAGAAGCCGGAGCGCTCATACCGCCCGCCAAGCCCATCCGGCTGGCCCTGCTTCGCCTGGTAGATCGCCACGAACAGGCCCGTTCCCTGATGCCGGGTGATCGAGCCGACAGGTGCCGGAAAGGGCGGGATCGGCTGGCATCGCGCTGCCGGAGCCGCAGCTTCATCGGAATAGGGGTCACGGAAACGGGCGGAAAAGGCGCGACCGTCAAAAGCCCGCCAATCGCCGGCCCCGGCGCCTTCCGCGCGGAACAGGCAGACGCCGCCGGGCTGGTCGCTGCCGCCCTCCGCGCGCGACCAGCCAGTGGTGCCGATCAGCACGTGCAGCCGTCCCTGATGCCGGATAATGTTGGAGGGGTTGAAGAAACCCCGATGCCGCCCTTGCCCGGTCTCCGACCGGAAGGGCGTGCCGGCCACGACGGGCCGCTCGGACAGCCGGAAGGTCAAGCCGCCGTCGGTGGAGCCGGCCGCGAGGATCGTGTTCCACCAGCAAGCCATATATTCCGGGAAGCGGCAGCGGCCCGCATGGCGATGCGCCTGGAATTCATGGTGGACCAAAGCGGCAATGCGTTCGCCATCATCGGTCCAGGTGGCGGTGATCCAGCTTCGATCGTCGTACCGCGCGGGGTCCGGCGTGCCATTCGCACGGAAAACCACCGGACATTCCGGCTTCAGAGCCTGCAGCGAGCGCCCGGAAAGACGGCGGTTCTCGTAATGGAGACCGAAGGCGCGGATGGTGCCGCCGGAATCCCGGTAGGCCCGGAGCGGCGCATCGGGTACATCATGCCCGTCACAGGCATGGAGGGCCGGGTCGAACACAACCTGCGGCGCCCCGACAACCGTGACGACAAGCCGTGTCTCGGATGCCATGGCCCAAGTCACGAGAACCTGCGCAAAAACGACACAGGCCCAGCGGATCGCGCTTGCGAAAGGTGAATAGTTGCGGTTCAAAACGGGCCAGGGAGCGGGCATCTCTTGTCCGTAGCAAACAGGAGGCCAGAGGTGCGGGCTCCGAACGGGAGAATGCCATGACCAAACTGATTCCGCTGCTGCTCGGTCTCGCGATCTTCCTCGGCATGCATGCCTTCTCGCGCAACCGGGCCGCGCGTGCCAATCTGATCGCCTCCAAGGGCGAGGCCTTCTACAAGATGTTTTATTCGCTGGTCTCGCTGTTGGGCTTCGCGCTGATTGTCTACGGCTACGGCTTTTATCGCAGCCAGGGCATGATCCCGGTCTGGGATCCGCCGCGCGGCCTCGGCCATCTCTCGCTCCTGCTGGTCTGGCCGGCTTTCATCCTCTTGGCGGCCGCCTATCTCCCGGGCAAGATCAAGGCCCGGGCGAAACACCCGATGCTGGCCGCCGTGAAGCTCTGGGCTTTCGGGCACCTGCTTGCCAATGGCGATCTTGGATCGATCCTGCTGTTCGGTACCTTCCTCGCCTGGGCGGTCTATGCCCGGATTGCCCTGAAGAAGGCCGAGCGGGCCGAGGGCGCGGGCGCTGCCACAGCGGTGGCCGGCTCATCGCGCAATGACCTGATCGCGATCATCGTCGGCACCGCCGCCGCCGCGGCCTTTGTTCTCTGGCTTCATACCCTGCTGATTGGGGTAGCGATTATCGGCCGTTGAGGGTAAGAGCCACACTCGCAATCGCTGAAACGGGAAGGATCGGCATGTCGGATGTGTTCCGCGAGGTGGATGAGGAAATCCGCCGCGACAAGGCCACCGAGTTCTGGAAAAAGCACGGCACGAAGCTGGTCGCCGCGGCCCTGCTGGTCGTGGCCGCTGTCGGCGGCTGGCGCTTTTACGAACATCGCACCTTCCAGCAGAGCGCCGCGGCCGGTGCTGCCTTCGAGCAGGCCATTGCTGATGCGGGTTCCGGGAGGGGTGACGCGCTTGCGGCTCTGGGCACGCTGGCAGAGCAGAAATCCGGCACCTATCCGGCGCTGGCGCGCTTCCGCCTCGCCACGGAACTGGCCCGCACAGCGAAGGACGATGCCGGTCTGGCCAACGCCGTCTCGGCTTTCGATGCCCTGTCGAAGGATCAGGCCCTGCCGGTGGAATGGCGCGAACTCGCGCAGGTCCGCGCCGCATTGCTGCTGGTCGACACGGGTCCCTTCGAGGAGGTGGAGAAGCGGCTCGGGCCACTTTCCGGTGCGAACCAGGTCTATCGGCATTCCGCACGCGAAGGCATCGCCATCGCCGCCTATCGGGCCGGCCGGCAAGACAAGGCGCTGGACGCGCTGCAGGCGATCATCCTTGATTCGGAAGCCCCGCAGGGTCTGCGCCAGCGGGCCGAACTTCTTCTGGCCGTGGTCCGTTCCGGCCCGGTCGGCGGCAAGCCGTAAGCCCTCGCCATGCCCTTCACGCTCGCGCTCGTGGGTCGGCCGAATGTCGGCAAGTCGACCCTGTTCAACCGCCTTGTCGGCAAGAAGCTGGCGCTGGTGGATGACCGGCCGGGCGTCACGCGGGATCGCCGCGCCGGCGATGCCCGCCTCGCTGATCTCGATTTCACCGTCATCGACACGGCGGGGCTTGAGGAGGCCGAGCAGGGCTCCTTGACGGCCCGGATGCGCGAGCAGACCGAAGCTGCGATCGCCGATGCCGACTGCGTGCTGTTCCTGATCGATGCACGCGCCGGTATTACGCCGGATGACCGCCATTTCGCCGAGATTGTCCGCCGCAGCGCGAAGCCCGTCATCGTCGGGGCGAACAAGGCCGAGGGCAAAGCGGCAGAGCCGGGCATTCTCGAAGCCTATGAACTTGGCTTTGGCGAGCCGGTTCCGCTTTCTGCCGAACATGGCGAAGGGATGGGCGCACTCTATGACGTGCTGCAGCCGATGGTGGATGCCGCCGTCGAGGAAGACCGGCAGAACGCCTCGCCGGCTTTCAAGGAGGCCGACCTGCCGGAACCGGATGACGATGGTTCCGATGATCCGGATGCGGGCGAGGATGACGGCGAAAGCGAGGCCGAGCGGCCGAACCGCCCGGTGCGGATCGCCATTGTGGGCCGTCCGAATGCCGGCAAGTCCACATTGATCAATGCCATGCTAGGCGAAGAACGGCTCCTCACAGGGCCGGAAGCCGGCATTACCCGCGATTCAATCGGCCTCGATTGGGAATGGCGCGGCCGCAAGATCAAGGTTTTCGATACCGCCGGCCTCCGGAAGCGGGCGCGGATCGAGGACAAGGTCGAGAAGCTGGCTGCGGCGGATGCCATCCGTGCCGTCAAGTTCGCCGAGGTCGTGGTGGTCCTGCTCGATGCAACCATCCCGTTCGAGAAGCAGGACCTGACGATTGTCGACCTGTGCGAGCGCGAAGGCCGGGCTGTCGTGATCGGTCTCAACAAATGGGATCTGATCGAGACACGCGGCGCAACCTTGTCGCGCCTCAAGGAAGACGCGACCCGCCTGCTGCCGCAGATCCGGGGATGCCCGATTGTTCCGCTCTCGGGCCTTTCGGGGCAGGGAATCGACCGCCTGATGGAGGCGGTGATGCAGATCCATGCGGTCTGGAATCGCCGCGTCCCGACATCCAAGATCAACCGGTGGCTGTCCGGCGTCCTGCAGAGCCATCCGCCGCCCGCCGTTTCGGGCCGCCGCATCAAGATCCGCTACATGACGCAGCCGAAATCGCGGCCGCCGCATTTCGCGCTGTTCGGCAACCAGCTCGACGCCCTGCCGGAAAGCTACAAGCGCTATCTCGTGAATTCGATCCGGGAAACGTTCGACCTGCCGGGGGTGCCGATCCGGATGACAATCCGGACCAGCGAGAACCCGTTCGACAAGGACAGGTCTTCTCGTTGAGAAAGTCTATTCGTTGAGATTGAGGATCGGGGTCACGAACCCGTCCTGGCACGTATAGCAACAGGTCTTGCACCGATTGCGGCCATCCTTGCCAACACCCCAATACTCCCTTGAGCTGCCCCGCACCCAAGCGCCGTAGCAGATCTTCTCGCCGGAAACGCACGAGATCTTGTAGGTTTTCACGTCATAATCCCGGATCACCCAGACTTGGCCACGCCCTGGCCATTCATGCTTCCGGTTCTGGGAATAGAAGGCGATATCGACAGCGTGCTTGTCGAAAGCACGGACACGCCAGGTCATGGACTGGGCGGACGCGGCCTGGATCAGGCCGAAAAGAACAAGCAACGCAACGACAACACGTTTCATGGAAGCCCCCCGACTTCAGTTGGACCAGTCAAGGGTATGATACGTCAGAACTGTTTGCGAGCGTTTTCTGTCATTCCGGAGCGCGGAACGCCATGACTTTCCGCTTGGGGAAATCGAACCATTTGCCGGTTTCCTGCCAGGTCGGCGCGGCCATCTCGACGAGATAGGGCGTGATCTCGTCCGGCGCGGGCAGCGTCATCGGATCCTCGCCCGGCGCCGCTTCCGCACGCATCCGGGTCCGGGTCCGGCCCGGATTGACCAGCATCACCTTGATCGCCGAGACATTGCGGATTTCCTCCGCCCAATCGCGGCACATCAGGTCCAAGGCGGCCTTCGACGCGCCGTAAAGCCCCCAATAGGCAAAGGCGTTCGACCCGGCGGAGGAAGACAGGAAGAGGGCGCGGCCCGCGTCCGAGGCCCGCAGCAGCGGGTCCATCGACCGGATCAGGCGGTAATTGGCGGTTACATTGACCGCCATGACCCGCTCGAAAACCTTGGGATCGATATGGTTGAGCGGCCCGATCGTGCCGAGCATCGCACCGTTGCCGACCAGGATATCGAGCTTGCTCCACCGCTCGTGGATCGTCAGCCCGAGCCGATCGATCGCGTCATAGTCGGTCAGGTCGATCGGAACGAGCGTGGCAGAGCCGCCGAGAGCGCGGATCTCGTCATCCAGTTCCTCAAGGGCACCGACCGTCCGGGCAACGGCGATGACATGCGCGCCGGCCTTGGCAAAGGCCTTGGCAGTTTCACGGCCAATTCCGCGTGACGCACCGGTGATGAGCGCGAGGCGCCCCTTGAGAATCTGCTCGGTCATCCGCTGCACTCAGCTGGCTTCGGCAAGCAGCGAGAGCTGCTTGGCGCCCTCGCTCACCAGATCGGTGATCGGGGTCGGGTAGTCGCCGGTGAAATAATGGTCGGTGAATTGCGGCGCGGCATTGTTGCGGCCGGTTTCACCCAAGGCGCGATACAAGCCGTCAATCGTGATGAAGGCGAGGCTCTCGACGCCCAGATAGGCGCGCATCTCCTCAAGGCTCATCTTGGCGGCCAGCAGCTTGTCCTGTTCGGGCATGTCGATGCCGTAGAAATCAGGGAAGCGGATCGGCGGCGAGGCAATCCGGAAATGCACCTCGGTTGCGCCGGCTTCGCGCATCATCTTGACGATTTTCCGCGATGTCGTGCCGCGCACGATTGAATCATCGACGAGGACGAGTCGCTTGCCTTCGATCACAGCCCGATTGGCGGAATGTTTCAGCCGCACGCCGAGTTCGCGGATGGATTGTGTCGGCTGGATGAAGGTGCGGCCGACATAATGGTTTCGGATAATCCCCAGCTCGTAGGGAATCCCCGATTCCTGCGCGAAGCCGATCGCTGCCGGCACACCGGAATCCGGCACCGGCACCACGACATCCGCCGCAACCGGGCTTTCCTGCGCCAGGGTCGCGCCGATCCGCTTGCGGACCTCATAGACATTCCGGCCACCGGCAAGGGAATCGGGGCGGGCGAAATAGACGTATTCGAACAGGCAGGGCCTGGGCTTGCGCGGCGCGAAAGGACGCAGCGATTCCAGTTCGCCATGCTCGTCGATCACGATCACTTCGCCGGGCTCGACCTCGCGCTCGAATTTCGCGCCGATAATGTCGAGCGCACAGGTCTCGGAGGCGAAGATCGGGTGGCCATCGAGCCGTCCGAGGACAAGCGGACGGATGCCCAGCGGGTCGCGCGCGCCGACCAGCTTCTTGTTGGTCATGCCGACAAAGGCATAGGCCCCCTCGATCTGCCCGAGCGCATCGATGAAGCGGTCGATGAACCGGTTGCGCTTGGACCGGGCGACAAGATGCAGGATCACCTCGGTATCGGACGTGGCCTGGTAGATCGCACCCTCGGCAATGAGCTGCCGGCGCAAGGTCAGGCCATTGGTCAGGTTTCCGTTATGGCAGACGGCGAACCCGCCACCGGCCAGTTCGGCGAAAAGCGGCTGCACATTGCGGAGGATCGTCTCGCCCGTCGTCGAATAGCGGGTATGGCCAATCGCGACCGATCCCGGCAATTGCTCGATCACGCTGGCCTTGGAGAAATTGTCGCCGACAAGCCCGAGGCGGCGTTCGGAATGGAACCGCCGGCCATCGAAGGAAACGATACCCGCCGCTTCCTGGCCCCGATGCTGGAGGGCATGCAGCCCGAGGGCCGTGATCGTCGCCGCATCGGGATGTCCGAAGATCCCGAACACGCCGCATTCCTCGCGCGGATGATCGTCGTCAAGCCAATGATGATCGTCATCCGCGTCAGATCTGGCGGCATCCGTCATGGAACAACCTCGCGTTTCGGTCGCGTTGCCTGTCAAGGCTGCCGCGGCGCAGGCGTCTGGGTTTTCAACTCGTCGGTCAGTTGCTTCACTGTCCCGATCGACTCGTCAAGATTTTCCGGCAGCATGGACTTCAGGCGGTCGAAGCTCGAGACAAGGATGGGGCGGAACTTCGCATCGGCAACCCATTGCGGCTGCTGCTTGTCGCCGACAAGAAGTGTGAAAAACCCGAATCCGATCACGGCCAGCAGGAACCCGCGCGCGACACCGAACAGGAAGCCAAGCGTCCGGTCGAGCGCGCCGACGCGGCTGTCGAGGATGAAATCCGACAGTTTCGACGTGATGATATAGGCAAC
This sequence comes from Beijerinckiaceae bacterium, assembly GCA_027533425.1. Taxonomy (GTDB): domain Bacteria; phylum Pseudomonadota; class Alphaproteobacteria; order Rhizobiales; family Beijerinckiaceae; genus Rhabdaerophilum. The sequence goes on from JAPZUD010000001.1 coordinate 599,231, forward strand.
GAACAGCGCGCCGAGGAAAACGCCACCCAAGGCGAGGCCATTGACGAGGAGTGGCGGCTGCTTGACGATGTATTGCATCACCAGAGGCGCAGCCTGCGGATAGGCAAGATAGGCCACGATACCGGCCACGACCCACGAGCCGATCGCGAGCACTTCCCGCGTGAATCCGCGGACCATGGCCAGCAGGCCGGAAATCAGCACAATGCCGATGACGACCATATCCAGAATCGAAACGGGCATGGATTCCTCGTGATCTGTTCTTCAGAAGCGTGGGCCGCAGGACCAACCTTGGCAGCAACCATGCAGGCGCGGGTATAATCGCTTCAAAACCTCGCGTCACCCCGCAATGCGAAATTCCCGAGGATTTTCCGCCGCGCTGTGCGAAAAATCACCAGTCGTCGGTGCCGGATGACGCCTTGCCACCTCCGGCCACGCGGGGGCGGGCGCGGGGAGCACCGCCCGCGATTTCGGCGACCAGATCGGCGATCCGCTGCACCGGACGCGCCCTGAGGCCGCTCTGCCGCGCCGCCTCTGCCGCGCCTTCCGGCACCAAAGCCTCGCCAAAGCCGAGCTTGGCGGCTTCCTTGAGGCGGGCAGGAGCCAGGGGCACCGGGCGGACAAGCCCCGAAAGGCTGATTTCGCCGAACAGCGTCGTTTCCGGCGGTATCGGGAGGTCGGCCAGCGACGAAACCAGTGCGGCGGCGACAGCAAGATCGGCCGCCGGCTCGGTAATCCGGAAACCACCGGCCACATTCATATAGACATCATGCTGCCCGAGCCGCACGCCGCCCCGGGCCTCGAGCACAGCCAGCACCATGGCGAGCCGGTTCTGGTCCCAGCCAACCACGGCGCGGCGTGGCGTGCCGAGCGCGGTCGGCGTGACCAGCGCCTGGATCTCGACCAGCATCGGCCTTGTCCCTTCCATGCCGGCATAGACCGCCGTGCCGGAGACACTGGCATCGCGCGCGCCGAGGAAGAGGGCGGAAGGGTTGGGCACTTCGACAAGGCCCTGGCTGCCCATCTCGAAAACACCGATCTCGTCCGTGGCGCCGAAGCGGTTCTTCACAGCGCGGAGGATGCGGAAGTGATGCGAGGCGTCGCCCTCGAAACTCATCACCGCATCGACCATGTGCTCGACCACGCGCGGGCCGGCAATCTGCCCGTCCTTGGTGACATGGCCGACGAGGATGATCGCCGCTCCGGTTGTCTTTGCAAAGCGGATGAGCCCCTGGGCCGCCGCCCGGACCTGTGTGACCGTGCCCGGAGCTGCCTCGACCGCATCAGTCCACATGGTCTGGATCGAGTCGATGATGACAAGGCGCGGGGGCGTACCGGCGGAAAGCGTGGCGAGGATATCCTCGACATGGGTTTCCGCGGCAAGTTCGACCGGGGCCTCGCCAAGGCCAAGCCGCTGCGCCCGGAGGCGCACCTGGCCGGCACTTTCCTCGCCCGAGATATAGACAGATCGCGCCCCGGCCCGCGCCGTTGCTGCTGCGGCCTGGATCAGCAGCGTGGACTTTCCGATTCCCGGTTCACCGCCAAGCAGGATCACCGAACCGCGCACGAAGCCGCCGCCGGTCACACGGTCGAGTTCGGCGATGGCAGAAGGCAGGCGAGGGGCATCCATCGCGGTGCCGGACAGGCCCTCCAGCGGAATGACGCGCCCCTTTTTCAGTCGCGCCCCGCCCGAGGCGACCGGTGCCGCATGGGCATCGCCGGTCAGTTCCTCGGCAATGGAATTCCACTCGCCGCAGGCTTCGCAACGGCCCTGCCAGCGCTGGTAGACTGCGCCGCAGGCCTGGCAGATGAACGAGGTGGAGCGCTTGGCCAAGAAACCCTCTCCGCGACACGATTCGGCAAGACGAAAACTTTAACGGTTCGCGCGACGAAGCGTAAAAGGTTTCTCGGCCACATTCCCGGACGAAGGGGAGAAACCCCGATCATCTTTTCGAGGGAGGCGCCCTATGTCCGGAATATCCGAAATGCCCGCCTTGAACGGCGCCATGAGCGCGACGGTCGCAGTGCTGAAGGCCGCGCAGGCGATGAGCGCAAACACGGCTGCCTTGCTGGCCACGGCAGCAAGTCCTGCATCCGGCCGGGCGCCGTTGCCCTATTCGTCCGTCCTCGACAAGCTGGCCTGACGATCAGGCTCCGATGGCAGCACGCCGATAGCGCCGGCCGAGATTGGTCAGGATCTCATAGCCGATCGTACGGCCAGACTTGCCGACCCGGTCGATATCCAGCGCATCCCCGATCAGCGTGACGAGGTCGCCCGGCTTGAGATCGGCTTCTGGCACATCCGTCACGTCGATGGTGATGAGATCCATCGACACATTTCCGGCGAAGCCGCATTCCCGTCCCGACACGATCGCCGACCCGCCGGAATGTTCCGGCCCGTTGCCGGCATTGCGCGGGAAGCCATCCGCATAGCCGCAGGAAACGGTCGCGATGCGGCTGTGGCGCCGCGCGACCCAGCGGCCGTTGTAGCCGACAGCCTCGCCTTCAGGGACGTGAAGGAGCTGGACCACCGGCGCCTCGAGGCGAATGACAGGTCGCATCGGATTGGTCTGGCCAGGTGTCGGATTGCCGCCATAGAGTGCGTAGCCCGGCCGCGTGAGCTGGAAGAACGGCACGCCGGGAACAAAATGCCCGGAGGAATTGCACAGGCTCGCCCGGATGGCCCGGTTCGGGCTTTCCGGTGCCTGGATCACCGCCTGCAGGGCCGAGAACCGGGCGATCTGTCCCTGCGTATCCGCCGCCTGCGGTTCTTCCGCTGAAGCGAAATGCGTCATGGTGAGCCCGATGCCAAGATCGGCCAGCCGTGTCGATCGCACAAGGTCCATCCCCTCGTCGAGCCGCAGGCCGAGCCGGTTCATGGCCGTGTCGACATGCAGGGCCGCCGGTTCCGCATCGGCCGGGCGCGCCCGCCAGGCAGCAATCTCTCGCGCCGAACCGAGCACGGGCCGCAGGCGGTGGGCGAGGTAATCGGCCATCCGCCCATCGGCGAACCCGTTGAGCACATAGATCGCGATGTCGGGCGCCACGGCACGGGCCCGGATGGCTTCGGAGAGATGCGCGACAAAAAACGTCCGGCATCCCGCCTTGACCAGCGCGGGTACGGCCGTCTCGATGCCAAGGCCATAGGCGTCGGCCTTGACGACAGCGCCGGTCTCCGCCGCTCCCGAAAGCCGGTCGAGCGTCAGCCAGTTGGCCCTGAGCGCGGCAAGATCGATCGTAAGGCGGGCAGCGTGATCATCCATTTCATCATCCTGCCGCGACTCTGGCCGAGTTTCCATCAAGGAATTCATCGGTTCCGCCGCAGATTCCACCTTATTCCAGCCGCTCGGGCAAATAATCCTCTTTGGCCAGCGTCGAGAACCGCGTGACATTCGCGTCGAACTGCAACTGAACCGAGCCCGTCGGGCCGTGACGCTGCTTGCCGATAATGACCTCGGCCTTGCCATGCACGCGATCCATCTCGGTCTGCCATTTGAGATGGTCTTCCGTGCCCGGCTTGGGCTCCTTGTTCTGGAGATAATACTCCTCGCGGAACACGAACATCACCACGTCAGCATCCTGTTCGATCGAACCGGATTCGCGAAGGTCCGCCAGTTGAGGGCGTTTGTCATCGCGCTGCTCGACCTGGCGGGAGAGCTGCGACAGCGCCATGATCGGGACATTCAGCTCCTTGGCGAGGGCCTTGAGCCCGGTGGTGATCTCGGTCAGTTCCTGCACGCGGTTCTCGCCCTTCTTGGAGGCGCCCGTCAGGAGCTGGAGATAGTCGACCACCAGGAAATCAAGCCCGTGCTGCCGTTTGAGGCGGCGCGCGCGGGCCGCAAGCTGGGCGATCGAGATGCCGCCGGACTGGTCGATATGCAGCGGGATCGACTGCATCTCGGCCACGGCCTCGTGCAGCTTGCCGAATTCCTCCGGGCTGATATCGCCGCGCCTGATCTTGAAGGAAGGGATGTTGGATTGCTCGGCGACAATACGGGTTGCCAGCTGCTCGGCCGACATTTCGAGACTGAAGAACCCGACAATCCCGCCCTCGACCGTCTTCATCGAGCCATCGGCGGCGCGTTCGCCCCGCCAGGCCTTGGCGATGTTGTAGGCGATGTTCGTGGCCAGAGCCGTCTTGCCCATGGCGGGGCGGCCGGCAAGGATGACAAGGTCGGAGCGCTGAAGACCGCCCATTTTCTGGTCGAGATCATGCAGGCCTGTCGCAGTGCCTGACAGGCCGCCATCACGCTTGAACGCTTCGCTAGCCATGTCGATGGCGATCTTCAGCGCAGAGGCGAAGCTCTGGAACCCGCCCTCGAACCGGCCGCTTTCGGCAAGGCCGTAGAGCTTCCGCTCGGCATCCTCGATCTGCGCCCGCGGGCTTTCATCCACCGGCGCGTCATAGGCCCGGTTGACCATGCCCTCGCCGATGCTGATCAGGTTCCTGCGCAAGGCGAGTTCGTAGATCGTCCGGCCATATTCGGCAGCGTTGATGATCGTCGTCGCATTGGCGGCAAGGCGGACAAGATATTGCGGCACCGTCATCCCGCCGAGATCGAGATCCGGCAGGTAGGTTTTCAGCGTGATCGGCGTCGCCACCTTGCCGGCGCGCAGCAGCTTGGCAATGACCTCGAAAATCCGGCCATGCAGCGCTTCGAAGAAGTGCCCCGGCTCGAGAAAATCCGAAACCCGGTCAAACGCCTCGTTGTTGACCAGCACAGCGCCGAGCAACGCCTGTTCGGCCTCCAGATTGTGCGGGGCCAGCCGGAGGGTTTCGGGATCGGGCGTTTCAAGGCGGACGAGGTTGGACATGATTTCTCGGCGGGTTGGGGGCATCCTCCTTCGGCGCTCTCCGGAGAACAAAAAAGCCCCCCGGTTTCCCGGGAGGCAATTGTCCCTGATTCCCACAGGAACTCACAGGCCGGCAAAAGAAATATTCTTCCCCTTGACGGCCTGCAGCTCGACTCACATTTCGGCGTTCGGCCCGGCTTCCGCCAGCGCAGCACCGATCTCGAGGCCGAGATCGTCCAGATTGTCGGCTTCGCGCTCGAGGACGTTCTCGCCACGGGCCTGACGGTCGGCTTCCTCGACCGAACGGGCGACGTTGATCGTCACCTTGACCGAGACTTCCGGGTGCAGGACGACGGAGACATTGTGCAGGCCCAGCGTCTTGATGGGGGCGTTGAGCGCGATCTGGCTGCGGGCGACCGTGAAGCCACCGGCGGTGAGGATCTCGGCGAGGTCACGCGAGGAGACCGAACCGTAGAGCACGCCCGATTCGCCCGCCTGGCGGATCAGTGCAAAGGTCTGGCCGTCGAGCTTGGCGCCGACAGCGTCGGCATCCTTGCGGCGCTCGAGGTTCTGGGCCTCGAGCTGGGCACGCTGGGCCGAGAACTTTTCCTTGTTGGCTTCGGTCGCGCGGAGCGCTTTGCCGCGCGCAAGCAGGAAATTGCGGGCATAGCCGTCCTTCACGCGGACAACTTCGCCCATCTGGCCCAGCTTGGCCACGCGTTCGAGCAGGATCACTTCCATGGTTTCACTCCTTTGAGGTCAGATTGCGGGAATTCAAAGCCGCCCGCGGCGGAAATCGGTGATGTGATCGATCATGCCGATCACGAGGAAAATCAGCGCCGGCAGACCGAAGACGATCAGTGCGGCCCAGATGGCGGTAAGGACGAAGGCGCGCGAATCCATGCCGATCGTCCGGACATGCACGACAGCCAGACCCTGCAGGATCAGCGCGAAGAGCAGCCCCAGCGCCATGATGGATCCGAACAGCCCGACATAGCCGTCACGCATCGAGGCGAAGAGCGCCAGGCCGAGCAGGATCAGCGTGCCGCCCGGCAGCCGGAAGCGGCGCAGATCGGGCTTGACAAAAGCCAGCCGGCGGGAACGGTCCGCCACGAACAGACCGATGGCGGCGCTGGCCATCAGCGTCACCAGCGTGATCAGGGCCGAAAGCGGCATGATGATCGCCGTCATGAGGTCGAAGATCCGGGCCATGTCGCCCGACGGAAGCGACGGACCACCACCCGGCATGCCGATCAGGGTGAAGACGGCCTCGACCGAGCGCCGGATCCGCTGCTGGAGCGCGGCGAAATCCGGTTCGATGAAAAGCCCGGCCACGACAAACGCCATCGCAAGATACGAGATCAGGATCAGTACCAGCCGGCCGACCTCCAGCCCGTCCCGTTCCGGACGGCCGGAAAGCGGCGAGAAGCGCGCCTCGGACAACCAGCTCAGGCCAAAGACCGGCAGCGAGAAAAGCGCCGCAAGGGCCAAGGCTGGCGGCGTGCCCGCGGCAGCCTGAACGATCAGCACGGCGGAAAGCCCGGCAAGGGCACCGGCATAGGGGTGCCAGCCGAAGGCAACGATAAAAAGGGGCGTCGGCGCGATCAGCGAGAGCAGGGCAGCCTGCATGGTCCCCGGGGTCAGGAAACCCGAGAGGAGCGCTGTGCCGAACCCGGCAATGACCGCAACGAGGAGGGCCTGGGAGAATCCCGCTGGCATCGTGTCCTGCTGTCCCGCAAACCAGCCTCTCGGCTGGCGGTTAGAAGCGAGGTCACGGGCAGGCGACCGATCCTCGCTCCAGCAATACCGCCGGCGGTGTCCCGCCGGAAGCGACATGGCCTGCAAGCAGCCGGCACTCGGCCGGCTGCCGGATTACTTGATCACGTAGGGCAGGAGCCCGAGGAAGCGGGCACGCTTGATCGCCTTGGCGAGTTCGCGCTGCTTCTTGGCAGAAACAGCCGTGATACGCGACGGAACGATCTTGCCGCGCTCGGAGATGTAGCGCGACAGGAGCTTCACGTCCTTGTAGTCGATCTTGGGAGCGCCGGCGCCCGAGAACGGGCAGGTCTTGCGGCGGCGGAAGAACGGGCGGCGGGCTGCAGTGGCGGACATCAGACTTCCTCCTCGGCGCCGTCAAAACCGGCTTCACCGTCTTCGCGGTCCCGGCGGCGCGGCCCACGATCCCCGCGATCGCCACGATCACCACGCTCGCCGCGATCATCGCGGTCCCGGCGCTGCAGCATCGCGGACGGACCTTCCTCAAGTTCCTCGACCTTCACGGTCATGAAACGCAGGACGTCTTCGTTGATCGCCATCTGGCGCTCCATCTCGGCAATCGCCGCAGCCGGCGCATCGAGATTGAAGAGAGCGTAATGGGCCTTCCGGTTCTTCTTGATCCGGTAGGCGAGGGACTTGACACCCCAGTATTCCACCTTGGCGACAGCGCCGCCATGCGCTTCGACGACCGCCTTGTAGGTCTCGGTCATCGCCTCGACCTGCTGCGCCGTCACGTCCTGGCGAGCCAGGAAAACGTGTTCATACAAAGCCATTTGTAAGCCTTCTCTCAAGTTTTGGTTCTGTTGGCGCGAAGCCCTTCGAGCCTCGGAAGGCGCGAGAGATTTTCACGAAGGCGTTGACACAGGAGACCGGGTCCGGGAACCCTACCGCCGCAACGCGACAGCCCTCCGTTCAGCCACCGGCCAATCAGAAGAGGGCTCGATACGGGATCCGCCGTTGAAAATCAACGCCGAACTTGCCCTGACAGCAGGAAATTCGATGGAGCCGCTGCTTGCCCGCATCCGATCCTGCACGATCTGCGCGAACCTGCCGCTCGGCCCCCGTCCCATTCTGCAGGCGGATCCCCGGGCGCGGATCCTGATCGTCGGCCAGGCACCGGGACGGATCACCCATGCAAAGGGACGCCCGTTTGACGATCCCTCGGGCGACAGGCTGCGTCGCTGGCTCGGCGTGGACCGCGAGCAATTCTACGATCCCGCCCTGTTCGCTCTGGTGCCCATGGGCTTCTGCTATCCCGGCACGGGGCGCGGCGGAGATCTCCCGCCCCGGCCGGAATGCGCTTCTCTGTGGCGCCGGCCGGTTCTCGACGCCTTGCCCGCCATCGCCCTCACGCTTGTGCTCGGGGAATATGCCCAGAGCTGGCATCTCCCCGAACAGCGCGGCGAGAGCCTCGCAAAGCGGGTCAGCCAATGGCGGACCACATGGCCACGCCTCGTGCCGATGCCCCATCCGAGCCCGCGCAACCAGCGCTGGTTCCGTCAACATCCCTGGTTCGAGGCCGAGCTGGTGCCTGCTCTCAGGGCGGAAACCGCCCGTATCTTCGCCGTTCCGGCGCGCCCGGCTTGACTTCGCGGCAGGGCGGACGCATTCCCGCCTGCCATCGGCCGCGAATGAAAAGAGCTGGAGAAGGCGCGCATGAGCAAGACCGCATTTCTGTTTCCGGGGCAGGGCAGCCAGGCCGTCGGCATGGGCAAGGCGCTCGCGGAAGCCTTTCCGGCCGCGCGCGCCATTTTCGCCGAGGTCGATGACGCCCTCGGCCAGAAGCTCTCCACCCTGATGTTCGAGGGGCCGGAAGACCAGCTGACGCTGACCGCCAATGCCCAGCCGGCGCTGATGGCCCACAGCCTCGCGGTGATCCGCGTGCTCGAGGCCGAGAAGGGCCTCGACCTGGCCGCCTCCGCCGCTTTCGTGGCCGGCCACAGCCTCGGCGAATATTCCGCCCTCGCGGCGGCCGGCGCGCTCTCGATCAGCGAAACGGCGAAGCTGCTCCGCATCCGCGGTGATGCCATGCAGGCCGCCGTCCCGGTCGGCAAGGGCGCGATGGCCGCGCTTCTCGGCGCCGAATGGGACCTCGCCACCGAAATCGCCGAGATCGCTGCCACCGATACCGGCCTGATCTGCGATGTCGCCAATGACAATGGCGGCGGGCAGGTCGTTCTCTCGGGCGACAAGGCCGCCGTCGACCGCGCCTGCGAGATCGCCAAGGAAAAGGGCGTCAAGCGCGCCATTCCGCTGCCGGTCTCCGCGCCATTCCATTCCGCCCTGATGGCCCCGGCCGCCTCGGCCATGGAAGCCGCCCTCGCCAAGGCGACGATCCTTGCGCCGAAAGTGCCGGTGGTCGCCAATGTCACCGCCGGCCCGGTGAGCGACCCGGAGGCGATCCGCCGCAACCTCGTCCTGCAGGTCTGCGGCTCGGTGCGCTGGCGCGAGAGCATGGTCTGGCTCGGCGGGCAGGGCGTGACCCGCTTCGTCGAATGCGGCTCCGGCAAGGTGCTGACCGGCATCGCCAAGCGGCTGGTGGCGGGCAGCGAGGCGGCAGCGATCGGCACGCCGGAGGATGTGGCGGGGTGGCGTGGCTTGGTGTAAGTGTTCTAGTAGACGAGCGGGATCAGGCAATGATTATTGGACCTTCTATGCTCCCAAGTGCCAAGCTTGGACTGGTCGGGGCTCTGATGATCGGGTTTGGGGTTTTCTTTTTATGCAATTACGAAACGTCTACAATTTTAAGAAGACACTCTGAGCCAACACCGATAGCCAATCTAGTTATTGCTCCATTTTTCATCGCATTGGGATCATGGTGTATTTATATGGGAATCACTCCATTGATTAAAGGAATACCCCGAATAGAAATTCAAAACAAATTTATTGAAATAAACAATATGAATAGAATATATTGGGAAAATATTTTCAGTTTTGAATTCATCGATGAAATGATATATATTAATTTGAAAGACAAAACAAAAGTCTCAATTCCGGAAGGAATAAGTATAAATTATCGTCATTTGTTTGATGTATTGAATTCAGAATTACAGAAAAACACATCATCATAACGCTTTATTAAATTTATGATGTTCTTTATTTATATGATACATGAGAAGCGTGCCTTCTTCAAGCTTAAATTGACATTTATAATTCGTGATGTTTTTTGAATCGCTGCTGATCAAGCACTTGCACGAAGCTTGAACTTCCGTGGTTGGAGTGACAAAAGCATCGCCATACAAGGAGCACTCCCATGTTCGACCTCACTGGCAAATTCGCCCTCGTCACCGGCGCTTCGGGCGGCATCGGCGCCGCGATTGCGGAAGCCCTCCATGCGCAGGGCGCGACCCTGACCCTCTCCGGCACGCGGCGCGAGGCGCTCGAGACGCTGGCAGGCAAGCTGGGCTCGCGCTGCCATGTCGTAACGGCCAACCTGTCGGACCGTGCCTCGGTGGAAGCTTTGGTGCCGGAAGCCGAGAAGGCGATGGGCGGGCTCGACATCCTCGTCAACAATGCCGGCATCACGCGCGACAATCTCTTCATGCGCATGAAGGACGAGGAATGGGACCAGGTCCTCGCGGTGAACCTCACCTCGTCCTTCATCCTCGCCCGCGCGGCCGTGAAGGGTATGATGAAGCGCCGTTTCGGCCGCATCATCGGCATCACCTCGGTGGTCGGCGTCACCGGCAATCCTGGCCAGGCGAATTACTGCGCCGCCAAGGCCGGCATGATCGGCATGACCAAGAGCCTCGCGGCCGAAGTGGCGAGCCGGGGCATTACCGTGAATTGCGTCGCGCCGGGCTTCATCGAAAGCGCGATGACCGAAGCGCTGAACGAGAAGCAGCGCGAGGCCATCATGGGGTCGATCCCCGCCGGCCGCATGGGCAAGGGCGAGGAGATCGCTTCCGCCGTGGCCTATCTTGCCTCGGTTGAGGCCGCCTATGTCAACGGGCAGACGCTGCACGTCAATGGCGGCATGGCCCGGATCTGACCGGGGCGCTGGTAAAGCCCTGCGCGGATTTCAAGACGGTTTATCCGGGCATTTTTTCCGCTTCATACCGCGCTGCACGTTGACTTTCGCTGCCGCGTTTGGAAGGGAAGGCGCCGGGTTGTCGTCTCCGGGTTCGATCTCGCGGGGCGATATTGTCCTGCACAACAGGTGTCTACAGAGAAGGGTTCACCATGAGCGATGTCGCTGAGCGCGTGAAGAAGATTGTCATCGAGCATCTCAGCGTCGATGCCGATAAGGTCGTCGAGGGCGCGAATTTCATTGACGATCTCGGTGCCGACAGCCTCGACACGGTCGAGCTCGTGATGGCGTTCGAGGAAGAATTCGGCGTCGAGATTCCGGACGACGCGGCCGAGACGATCGTGACGGTCGGCGATGCCGTGAAGTTCCTCGAAAAGAACGCGGCCTGAGCCAGAGGCTTCCGGGAAGCGTCATGCTCCGTCGGGTTGTTGTTACCGGCCTCGGAATGGTCACGCCGCTCGGTTGCGGCGTCGAGGCCAGTTGGTCGGGCATCCTCGCTGGAACATCGGCGGCAAGGCGGATCGAGACCTTCGACGTCTCCGACATTGCCGCCAAGATTGCCTGCATCATTCCTCGGGGCGAGGGGCCGAACGCCTTCCGTCCCGACGAGTGGATGGACCCCAAGGACCAGCGCAAGGTCGATGAATTCATCGTCTTCGCGATGGCCGCGGCAAAACAGGCCCTGGATGATGCCGGCTGGCATCCATCCTCCTACGATGATCAGGCCGCAACCGGCGTGATCGTCGGCTCCGGTATCGGCGGATTGACCGGGATCAACGAAACCGCGCTGCTGCTGGCCGAAAAGGGCCCGCGCCGGATCTCGCCCTTCTTCATCCCCGGGCGCCTCATCAATCTCGCCTCCGGCTACATTTCGATTGCCCATGGCCTCAAGGGCCCCAATCATTCCGTGGTCACCGCCTGCTCGACCGGCGCCCACGCCATTGGCGATGGCGCGCGGATGATCGCCCTTGGCGATGCGGATGTCATGGTTGCCGGCGGCACGGAATCGCCGATCTCGCGGCTCTCCATGGCCGGCTTCGCCGCCTGTCGCGCGCTCTCCACCGCCTTCAACGACGATCCGACCCGTGCATCCCGTCCCTATGACAAGGACCGGGACGGCTTCGTAATGGGCGAGGGCGCAGGCGTGGTGGTGCTTGAGGAACTCGAGCATGCCCGGGCCCGCGGCGCGCGCATCTATGCCGAGATTGTCGGTTACGGCATGTCAGGCGATGCCTATCACATCACTTCCCCTTCCGAGGATGGCGACGGCGCCTATCGCTGCATGAAAGCCGCGCTGAAGCGCGCCGGGCTCACCCCGGGCGATCTCGACTATATCAACGCCCATGGCACCTCGACTCCGCTGGGCGACGAGATCGAGCTGGGGGCCGTGCTGCGGCTGCTCGGCAATCATGCTGGCAACATCTCCATGTCCTCGACAAAATCCTCGACCGGGCATCTGCTCGGCGCTGCCGGAGCGATCGAGGCAATCTTCTCCATCCTCGCGATCCGCGATCAGGTGGCGCCGCCGACGATCAACCTCGACAACCCCTCCGTCGAGACTACGATCGATCTGGTGCCGCACACGCCGCGCAAGCGGAAGATCGACGTGGCCCTGTCCAATTCCTTCGGGTTTGGCGGGACCAACGCCTCGCTGGTGATGCGTCGTTTCGAGGATTGAAGGGCATTCCCGGCGGATCCGCCGCACGTAACCCGTTTTCGCCATATTCCGAAGACATAGGCGGAGCATGGCTTTCAGAATCGCCAGGGGCGTGAAGTTCCTGCGACAAGTCAAAGGCGTCTCGATGGCACCCAAGCCAGGCAAGGAAACAGGGTCGGAAAGCGGAGCAGCCGAGATACGTCGGGGCTGGTTCGGCGGCCGTCGCCGACCCGCCGAGGGCGAAGCCGTGGCTGCGCAGCCGGCACCGCCGCCGCCTCCCAAAAGGCGCAAGGGTGGTCTCGTCGCTTTGTTCTCGGGGCTGCTCACGGTGTCGCTGATCGCAGCCGTCGTGATTGCCGGCGGAATTGCCGTCGCACGGAAGGAATTTTCCAGCCCTGGCCCCTTGGTCGCCGACAAGTCGGTGATCATCGAACGCGGTTCCACGACCGAGGACATCGCCGAGCAACTGGAACGTGAAGGTGTCATCTCGCGCCCGTTCCTCCTGTGGACGGCGTTGTTTGTTCGAGATATCCAGGCCAAGTTCTCATCGGACGAAGCCACCAAGAACCGAGCAAAGTCAGGCGAATACCTGTTCCGCCGTCAGGTGACGATGAACGAGGTCATCGAGATCATCACCTCCGGCCGGTCGGTCGAGCACACGATCACCATCCCGGAAGGCCTGACCAGCGAGCAGATCGTCGAGCGGCTGAAGGAGAATGATCTCCTTGTTGGCGAGATTTCGCAGATCCCGGCGGAAGGAACCCTCCTGCCGGATACCTACAAGATCAACCGCGGCACCCCGCGCGAAGCCCTTCTGGCCCGTATGCAGCGCGAGCAGCGGCGCGTCCTGCAGGACATCTGGAACCGCCGGTCGAAGGAAACGCCACTGAAAAACCCGCGCGAGCTGGTTACGCTGGCTTCCATCGTCGAGAAGGAAACCGGTCGGGCCGATGAACGCAGCCGCGTCGCCGGCGTTTTCATCAACCGCCTCAACCGGAACATGAAGCTCCAGTCGGATCCGACGATCATCTACGGCCTCGTGGGCGGCAAGGCGACATTGGGGCGGGGCATCCTCCGCTCCGAGATCGAGCGCCCGACCCCCTACAACACCTATGTGATCAACGGCCTGCCTCCGGGCCCGATCGCCAATCCCGGCCGTGCCGCCATGGAGGCGACGGCGAATCCTTCTCGCACGAAGGACGTGTTTTTCGTTGCTGATGGCACGGGTGGCCATGCCTTTGCGGAAACCCTCGAACAGCATAACCGGAACGTCGCCAGGTGGCGGCAGATCGAGGCCAGCCGGGCCGGGCAGGGCACAGCCCCGCCGGCTGACGGCAATACCGCCCCGCCGGCTGCGGCACCACCCGCCGCCAACCGGACAAACCTCGAAGCGCCGGGCCTCGTCAGCCCCGGCACGACAGGCGCGGTGACCGGCTTTGCGCCGGCACCGGCCGTCCGGCCGGCGCCCGTTGCTCCCGCCGCGCGCCCTGCCAATCCGCAGCAACAGGGTCCCCGGCCAACACCCGCAGCGCCGCAATGAACAGATAGCCCTCGGAACCGAATCCGCCTAGGAAACGGTCATTCAGGGCATTTTTCAGCAGGACATCATGGCGCCCGGGCTTCCTTCCTCACCCCAAACGACGCTCCGGCGCGGTATCATGTTCGTGATCTCGTCGCCCTCGGGCGCAGGGAAATCCGCCCTGTCGCGCCTGCTCCTGCAGGATGACCCGGAAATCCGCCTGTCCGTTTCTGTCACCACACGGCCGCGCCGCCCGAGCGAGGTCCACGGCGTCCATTACCATTTCATCGACGTGCCCACTTTCCATCAGATGCGCGAACGTGGCGACTTGCTGGAATGGGCAGAAGTGCACGGAAATTTCTACGCCACGCCTCGGCAGCTTGTGGAACAGGCTCTCGGCGAAGGCCGGGATGTGCTGTTCGATATCGACGTCCAGGGCACGTTGCAGCTCTACGAGCGCATGCGCGAGGACGTCGTCAGCGTCTTCATCCTGCCGCCCTCGATCGCCGAATTGCAGAGCCGCCTGAAGCGCCGCGCAGAGGATTCGGATGACGTGATCCTGCGGCGGCTTCGCACCGCCGAAACCGAGATCGCCCGATGGCAGGATTACGATTTCGTCCTGGTCAATGACGATCTTGAGCGCTGCTTCCATGAGCTGAAGCAGGTGCTTGTCGCGGAGCGAATAAAGCGGCAACAACTCACGGATGTCCCACAGGATGAGGCGAGGAATCTGGTGAAGGATGCGGAGCGCCTGAAACGTCATCGCCAACCTCATCTTCCTGCGCTGACGGAAGCCCTTCTGAAGGATCTTCGGGCCGTCCTCTCCTGATCAGCGGGCATCCAGCGCATTGGCCAGCGCAAGGAAGGTCTCGATCGGCAATGTTTCCGGCCGTTCCGAACCATCGAGGCCGGCTGCCTCGGCAAGCTCCATCGGATCGCCGAGTGACTTGAGGCTCTGGCGGATCATCTTTCGCCGCTGCGCGAAAGCCGCGCTCGTCACCCGCTCGAGCGTTTCGAGCCGGCACCGCGCAAGGACCGGTCGGGGCACCAGCCTGACGACCGACGATGTGACCTTGGGCGGCGGTGTGAATGCTGCGGGCGGCAGGTCGAACAGGATCTTGGTCTCGCAGCGCCAGTTTGCAAGGACGCCGAGGCGGCCGTAATCATGCGGGCGCTCGGGCGTGGCGGTGATGCGCTCGGCCACCTCGCGCTGGAACATCAGCGTCATGCTCGAATAGAAGGGCGGCCAAGGCTCGGCACGCAGCCAGCCGATCAGCAGCATCGTGCCAACATTGTAGGGCAGGTTGGCAACGATGCGCGCCGGCATGCCGCCGAGGTGATCCCTCGGGTCAATCGTCAGCGCATCGCCCTCGATGATGGTCAATCTCCCGGGATAGGCATCCGCGATCTCCTGCAGGGCCGGCAGGCAGCGTGGATCGCGCTCGATGGCCACGACGCGGGCAGCGCCATGGGCAAGAAGTGCGCGCGTCAGCCCGCCGGGGCCCGGACCGATCTCGACCACAACATGATCCTCGAGGCTGCCGGCCGATCGCGCAATCTTCGACGTGATGTTGAGATCCAGCAGGAAATTCTGCCCGAGCGATTTCCGGGCGTCGAGCCCATATGCCCGGATCACCTCTCGCAGGGGCGGCAAGGCGTCGAGCATCATGGATTACCGGAAGCGGATATCGACCTTCTTGCGGAGCGATTCGAGATAGGTCTTCGCATTCGCTGTGATCTTGCGTTCGGAGAGATCAACTGCAACCGCCGAACGCTGCGAGGCCGGGTTCTCACGTTCCTTCTTCGAGCAGACGGCCACGATCTCGATCCCTTCTCCGGAGGGCGAGGGCGGCGTCATCCGGTCAACCGGTGTGCGCTCGAAAAGCTGGCGCAGCTGCGGCGAAAGATCGGAGGACGTTCTCATGATCGGCGGCCGGATCGCAACATCCGGCAGGGACCGGATCTCGTCGAAGCCCGTCTCACAGGAATTGAACCGCGCGCGGACACTATTGGCCGCCGCCATGCGGCTCGCCGGCGATGTCCCGCGCGCCACGATGAAAACGACCGGACGCAACACGTATTCGGTAATCACGCCTTCCTTGCGCCGGCGCGCCTCGACCTCGGTTTCCAGCTCTTCATTGGTAACCTGCGAACCCCGGCGAGCCTGGTCGCGCAGAAGGACAACCCAGGCCAGATCCGCCCGGATCTTCGCCCGTAACGCAGAGGGCTGGATCCCGGCGCGCTGGAGGGCGGTTTCGAACTCTCGCTCCGACATCCGGGCGCCCTTGGCGAGCTTGCTGAATTCCTGCTCGACACCCTCTTCGGTGACTCGGTACCCGATGCGGCGTGCCTCGATCAGCTTTACCTGATCATCGATCAGCTCCTGGATCGCCGCCTTGCGGTCAAGCCGGCGCCGCTCGGTCATCGAGGCGATGCGCATCCGCTGCTCGACATCGAAGGAAGTGACGGGCGCATTATTGACCAGCGCAACCACAGCCTGCGCCGAGACCTTTGTCGGCGCGAGAACGGATGCGGCAGGCAGGATCGCGGCCATGGCAAGGGTCAGCCGGAAGGCCGCCGGCAGGCCGGCGCGCGCCGGAAGGGCAAGGGTGAGCATCAGCGTGTCGTCCTCCGCGCAATCGAGGTCTCGCCCAATTCGCGCAACTCGAGACGCATCATGTAAGTGGTGGTCCGCTGGTTCGTGCCGGTCAGATAGTCGTTGTAGGTGCGGGAATAGGTCAACGACAGATCCGTGCACTCATCCTTGTAGCCCACCCCCAGCATGGTGCCGGAAACGCTCCAGGGCGAGGTATTGCCAGCAGGATTGACGATCTTTTGTGTCAAATATCGGTCAAGATCGAACAGGACGGAACCGGTGGCGTAGAAATTGTTCGGCAGCTCGACATGTGTCTTGAGGAAGACGCCCTCGCGCCGCAGCGTGTAGCCGAGTTCCGGCTGCGGAGCGATCCGGGAATAGAGCGCCGTCAGATGGACCCGTTCGATGACCTTGGTGGTGCCCTCGACATCCAGGCGCTTCAGGCCGAGCGACTTTTCGTCAAACCGGCCGCGCACGGTGAAGGCGGAATTGAGATTGGGCTGCACGGTCGCAGCCGCGACAAAATGGGACTGCCGGCCTTCGAGGCCGGAATTGCGACCGGTATTCGCGAGGTCATACTGGGCGTAGGAATTCCGGCCGTAGAGATGGATCGACTGGCCGAACAGCAGGCTCGCATAGGTGCCGTTATTGCCGCTGAAGGAATAACGGCCGCCATAATTCAGGCGCGTCCCGCCCTCGACCCGGTCATACCCGGAGAACTTGTTGAGCGAGAAAATCGAATTCTCGTCAAAGACCAGCGACTGGGCATCCTCGTTCGGCAGCTTGCCGATCCGCTGCTCGTTCGGGCGCACGATGAGCTGGGCGATCGGCTCGATGTGGTGCGTGCCGAAACTCGACATGGCGAAGAACGGATAGCGGTATTCGATCCCGATGGAAGGCATGCCGCGGAACAGGTAATTGTCGGCATTGCCACCGAAGAAAGCAGCCTGCTTGTCGTTGCCGTAGCCATTGCCGCCGAAGGCATCATTCGGCGCGTTGTATCCGGACTGGCGGACCTGCAGGAAGGCGAGATCGCCGCGAAGGCCGACAAACGGCGTCCAGACCTGGCCGACAGGATCGATGAACTGCCGGCGCCACGAAAGATCGACGCTGGAGCGGACATACTGGCCGGCAAAGCCGCGCAGCAGGCATTGACCGGGCGTGTAATTGCCAACCGCCACACCGCCACTGAGATAACGACAGGCGTAGTATTGTCCCTCATTGTTGTTGTAGAGCAGCGTCGTCGGCACGAAATTGCCGCCGGCCAGCGGCAGCGGCTGGTAGAACGCCGCATCGCGGTTGATGGCAGCCATGTTCGCCGTCAGCTTCAGTTCGCCACCGAGCGCATCCGGCGTGAACCGGCGATCGAAATCGAAGGAGGGAGCGGCATTGCCGATCTGCGGCTGCCAGTCCGTCGTCGACAGGCCGAGGAAGTGATAGGCCGAGAGATCGAACCAGCTGCGTTCGCCACGCCCCTGGAAATAGATCTTCGAAATCGATTCCGTGAAATAGGTGTTGGTCAGCGATGACGGCTTCACCTTGTAATCGGTGAAGTAGAACTTGTCGGTGGCGAGGGCCCCGTCCCAGCCGAATGTCCATTTCTCGTTGAGGTAGAATTTCCCGCGCGACGAGATGCTGCCGCGGAAAGTCTTGTCTCCGGCACCGGCGAAGGGACGCGAGTCAAAGGCGCGGCGCTCCTGCTGGAAGATGCCGTTGACCCGGATGTTGTAGGAGCCGTTCTCGGTGCGGTGCCGCCAGAGCGCATCACCATGGAAACCCTGCCGGGAGAAATAGGACGGCGTGACCGTCAGGTCATAATTGGGGGCCATGGCCCAGAAGACCGGCAACGACGCGCCGTAGCCCAGCCGCGTCCGCGAGATGAAGCGGGGCGAGAGTACACCCGAGAGGCGCGACACGGTCGGATCAGGCGACGCGAAATAGGGGAACCACGCCACCGGCACGCCCCAGAACTCGATCGACGCGTTTTCGTAATAGATGCGCTGCTCTGAATTGTTATGGATGATCCGGGCAGCCTTGACCTGCCAGAGCGGCGGCTTCTCCGGATTGTCCTTGCAGGGCTCGCAGGCGGTAAACGTGCCGCGATCGAAGACGGTCTGTTCGCCGCCGGTCCGCTCGGCTCGGGCAGCCGAGAAGCGGGTCTTGTTGGGCGTCTCGACACGCAGCGAGTCAATGAAGCCGTCGCGGAAATCGTCGGTCAGGTCGAAACGGTCGGAAAAGCTCTTCGTGCCATCGGCTTCGGTCAGCCGGGCATTGCCCTCGGCAAAGACGCGGCGGTTCTTCCGGTCATAGGTGACACGATCCGCCTGGAGCGTCCGGCCCTGATAGAGAATCTGCACATCGCCGACAGCACTGACGCGATCCCGGTCCCGGTCATAGACAACCTCTCGTGCATCCACCACCATCCGCGACTGCTTGCTGTTCTGCTGGCGTGCGGCGAGGCGCTCGTTGAGCGTCTGGGCCGAGACTGCGGAAGGCAGGGCAGGGGCAAGCAGGAGCAGCGCAAACGCCGCCGGGAGCGCTTTGCGGAACGTTAACCATTCCGGTGGATTATTGCCGAAGATCAGCTGCATCAGCCGTCTTCCTTGTGCAGCAACGTGAGAATCCCGAAGCCGCTGGCAACAGCAGGCGCAGCCCAGGCTGCAAAGGCAGCCGAAACCACCCCGGCATTTCCCAGGTCCTCGACGACTTTTGTCGCCACATAGAGGGCAAACCCTGCGCTCACGCCACCCAACACCATTCGAGCCAGACCACCAGATCGTAAAAACTTTAAAGAAAAACAAGCGGCCAGCAAAACCATCGCGACGAGCAGGCCGGGACGGGCGAGCAACGTCTGATAAACAAGGCGATACCGCGTTGCATCGAGGCCGGCAAGTTCCAGCCGCGAGACAATTTCGGGCAGCGACCAGAATGACACAGCCTGCCCGGGGCCGAGCGCGGAACGGACCTCGTCCACGGTGAGATTGCTGGCCAGCAGATAGGTCTCGTAATTGCCTGGTTCAACATCCAGAGAGACCACGCGCGCCTGTCGGAAGCGCCAGAATCCGGACTTGAGTTCCGCTTCCGTCGCCTCGATGCGCTCGAGCAACTGGTTGCGGTCATCCATCACATAGACCGAGGCGCCGAGCAGAACGTTGCGCTCCGCGTCAAAGGCCGTGGCGCGGATGATCGCCTCGCCATCGACAGAACGCTGCCGCAACCAGACAGCGTTGCCGAGATTCGCCCCCCCGCGCCGGAAAATATGCGCCTCCAGAGCATTGGCCCGATCCTTCAGGCTGGTCGAAACGGGATTGTACACGGTCGTCACGAAAAGGCCTGTCAGCAGCGCAACCAGCAGGGCAGGAGTCAGGAACTGCCACGCGGAGATGCCGGCCGATCGGGCAATCACCAGTTCAAGCCGGCGCGACAGGCCAATGAAGGTCACCATCCCGCCGAACAGCATGCCGAACGGGATCACCTGCTCGGCGGTCGCCGGCGTCCGGAACAGGGCAAGACGGGCCATGGTACCGGCTCCGGCACCGACAGCATCACCGGCCCGGCGCATCAGCTCGACGAAATCGAGCATGTAGATGAGCACGAAGACTGTGCCGAACACGACCAGCATTGCGCCGGCGAAACGGCGAGCGAAATAGAAGCCGAGGGTCGAGCCAATCATGGGGCTGCCCCGGCGCGCTGGGGCAGGCGCCGCTCGATCCAGCCGGAGAGGCGCGCGGCCAGCGCGGATTGACGCTGGGTTGTCGGCCAGAAGGTCCGGTAGGCATAGACCATGCCGAGAATCGTCGTCGTGATCGGGACGAGATACATCAGCCACACGCCAGCCTGGCTGCGGACTGCGAGGCCCGCGGCGGCAAACCCGGCGATTCGCATCAGGATCAGCGCTGCCACGGCGCCCGCCATCGCTGTGCCGCGCCCCTGCCGGGTGGTGCGCGCATTGCCCAGCGCGGCGAAAGCAATCGCCAGCGTGGCCAGCGGATAGAGCGGGTTGGTCAGCCGGTCATGCAGCTCGGCCCGGAACCGTCCGTAAATCGACCGCACGAAGGCATCGTTCCGGTCAAGCGTGAGCAATTCCCACGTCCGGCGTTCGCGCGGCTTGTATTGGATAACGCCGCCGCCCTGCTCGAACTGGTCGAGATCGAACACATAGCGCTCGAAGGCGATGATCGCGCTTTCGCGCGCACCCTGCTGCTGGCGCTGCATGGAGCCCTGCTCGAGCAGGAGATAGGTCGAGCCCTCGACCTCGGTGACAACGCCCCGCGCGGCCAGGTAGGTGGCGGAGGTCTTCGGATCGCGCGCATCATGGATCATGACGCCGCCCATGGCGCCACCGGGCAGCCGCTCGCGATAATGGAACACGATCCCCTGGTCGAGCGTGATGAACTTGCCCTCCTGGATAATCCGCGTCACCACATCGGCACGGATCTTGGTCAGCAGCGTGCGCAGCGACCGGAAGCTCTCGGGCATGGCATAGAGCGTCATGATGCCGACCGTCAGCGAGACCATCAGCGTCAGGATGGCCAGGGGCCTGAGCAGGGTGCGCGGCGGAATGCCGGCTGCATTCATGACGATCAGCTCGCTGTCGCCGTTGAGCCGGTTGAGCGTGTAGAGCACGGCCACGAACAGGGCGATCGGGGCGATCACCATCACAAGGGCCGGCAGCCCGTAGAAGGTGACCTGGAAGAAGACAAGCAGGGACTGCCCCTTGCCGGTCACGAGGTTGAGCTCGCGCAGCGCCTGGGTCAGCCAGATGATCGCCGTCAGCGCCACCAGCCCCATCAGGAAGGCGAAGCCTGCGATTCGGAAAATGTAGCGCTCGATCAGCGACATCGCTTTCCTTTCTCCCTGCCTTCTTGGCGCGAAATCACGGCGTCGGCAAGGCGCGGCCGGCAGGGCGTCGGACTTCATGTCGCAGCCTGCCCGTCATCCGCCTTGCAGTGCGGTGAATTCCGCTCCACCTTCCCCGGTGAGAATCGATAGCCGTACCGGCACAGCCTGCCGGCACAAGGATAGGGAAACTTCATGTCCAGCGCGCTGAAAGTTGCAATTGCCGGCCTCGACGAAGCCATCGGGGATGTCCTCGTCGTGCTTGTCGGGAAGGATGGCAAGCTCGGTCCGGAAGCCATGAAGCGGCTGGGCAAGGCGGGCGCGGCGCGGATCGCGGCGGCTGCCGAAGCGGAGACCTTCGCCGGAAAATCCGGGGCCGGCCTCTCGCTGCCGGCCGAGGCCGGCTTCCGGGACAAGCCGACCCATGTGATGCTGGTCGGCACGGAGATTGCCGAGGGACAGAAGCCGGACTTCCTCAAGTTGGGCGGCCAGATCCAGGGCAAGCTGCCCAAGGGCCGCAATGCGACCGTGCTCGCGGCCGGGCCCGAGGGTGCGGTCGCGCCCGAAGCGGTTGCCGACATGGCTCTTGGCATGAAGCTGGCAGCCTATCGGTTCGATCGCTACCAGACCCAGAAGAAGGGTGATGATGCCGACGCCCCCGCCGCCGGAGCCATCACGCTGCTGGCCGAGAACGCCGCCGCCGCACGGCGCGAGCTGAAAACGCGGGACGCGGTCTATTCGGGCGTGACCCTGGCGCGGGACCTCGTGAACGAGCCGCCGAATATCCTGACGCCGACCGAATTCGCCAACCGCGCCGCCGCGCTCGAGAAACTCGGCGTCGAGATCGACATCCTTGATGAAAAGGCGATGAAGAAGCTCGGCATGCGTGCCCTTCTCGGAGTGGGGCAGGGCTCGGAGCAGGAGAGCCGCGTCGTCATCATGAAATGGCTGGGCGCCAAGGACGAGAAGGCCCCGCCCATCGCCTTTGTCGGCAAGGGCGTTGTCTTCGATACCGGCGGCATTTCCATCAAGCCGGCGCAGGGAATGGAGGACATGAAGGGCGACATGGCCGGCGCAGCCGCCGTTGTTGGCCTGATGCATGCGCTGGCGGCGCGCAAGGCCAAGGCAAACGTGATCGGCGCGATCGGGCTGGTCGAGAACATGCCGGACGGCAATGCCCAGCGCCCCGGCGACATCGTCACCTCGATGTCCGGCCAGACGATCGAGATCATCAATACGGATGCGGAAGGCCGCCTTGTCCTCGCGGACGTGCTCTGGCATGTGAAGCAGAAATACAGCCCGAAATTCATGGTCAATCTCGCCACGTTGACGGGCGCGATCATGGTGGCGCTCGGGCAGGAACATGCCGGCCTGTTCTCGAACAATGACGAGCTCGCCGCGAACCTGCTCAAAGCCGGCACCGGCACGGGCGAGAAGCTCTGGCGCATGCCGCTCGGCCCCGAATACGACAAGATCATCGACTCGAAATTCGCGGATGTGAAGAATTCCGGTGGCCGCTACGGCGGTGCCATCACGGCTGCCCAATTCCTGCAACGCTTCGTCGATGGTTGCCCCTGGGCCCATCTGGACATTGCCGGCACGGCCATGTCGTCCCCGTCGACCGATATCAACAAGAGCTGGGGTTCGGGCTTCGGCGTTCGTCTGCTCGACCGGCTGGTGGCCGAGAACTACGAAGGCTGACGGGACGAGGGGCGGAGCCGGGTGGCCGAAATCCTGTTCTATCACCTGCAGGGCCAGCGCCTCGAGGCAGCCCTGCCGCTCTTGCTCGAGAAGGCCCTCGAAAAAGGCTGGAATGCCGTTGTCCGCTCGGGTTCTGCAGAACGGCTGGCTGTGCTTGATGAAACGCTCTGGTCCTATCGGGAAGACAGCTTCCTGCCTCATGGCCGGGAGGAGGAAGGTGATGCCGAGCATCAACCGATCCTGCTGACCACGGGCGATTGCCTCGCCAACCACCCGGATATCCTGTTTCTCGTGGACAGGGCCCCCTTGCCCGGACAATACCCCTTCGAGCGGGTCGTGTTGATGTTTGACGGGGATGACCCTGAAGCCGTCGATCAGGCGCGCGCGGCCTGGAAGACGGTCAAGGGCCTTGGCCATCCCGCAACTTACTGGCAGCAGGACAATGGCCGCTGGGTGAAAAAGGCCTGATCCCTAGCGTTGTGACGTGGCCAGCAGCCCGCCAATGCCCACGAACATGCCGCCGGTGATGCGGTTGAAAGTCCGCGCGTGGCGGCTGAGCCAGGGCGCGATCTTCTGTGCCGCAAAGGCCAGCATCAGCTCGTAGAGGATCTCGACAAGAACGAAGGTCCCGCCGAAAATCACCAGATTGGCAACAAATCCGGTCCCGGGGACCATGAATTGCGGCAGGAAGGCCGCAAAAAAGATCAGCGCCTTCGGGTTGGAGGCAGCGACAAGGAAGCCCTGCTTGAACAGGGTTGCTCCGCTTTCCGTCCGGCCGGTCCCGTCAGCAGCCTCGGCGCGCACCAGGGTCGGCGGAGCACGCCACAGGCGGATACCGAGATAGACGAGATAGGCGGCGCCAACCCATTTGGCGATGGTGAAGGCCTGCTCGCTCGCCGCCAGCAGGGCGCCGAGACCCGCCAGCGACGCCGCGATCAGCAGCAGGAAGCCCAGGCCGCCGCCCAGAACCGTGAAGATGGTCTTGCGGAAGCCATGCTGGACACCATGGGTCAGCGAAAGCAGTCCATTCGGCCCGGGCGTGAGAGAAAGGCCGATCGCTGCCGCAAAATAGACCAGCCAGATTTCAAAGCTCATGGGGCACCCGGAACAAGAAGGATTCGATATGTCTAGCTGACGGCCTCGATCTCCGCCATCACCTCGAGCCATTCTTCCTCGATAGCAGCGAGCCGCTCCGCGAGGGCGGCCCTGTCCCGCGCAATCTGGACTGCGCGCTCGGGGCTTTTGGCGAAGGTATCCGGTGCGGCAAGCACCTCGTCCGCGCGGGCGAGAAGCGTCTGCAGCTTCTCCATCTGCACTTCAAGAGCGCGGGCTTTCTCCTTGAGTGGCTTGATGTTCTGCCGCTTTTCTGCCGCAAGCCGACGCTGTTCGGCCTGGCCACTGGCCTCGCGATCGGCCGACCCTTCGGCATTCTGGTTGCCGCGGGCAGCAATGATCATCGCTTCGTAATCGTCGAGATCCCCGTCGAATGTCTTCACCACCCCCTCGGCCACCAGCCAGAGTCGATCGCAGGAAGCATCGAGAATGGCGCGGTCATGGCTGACAATGATCACCGCACCCTTGTAATCCGCCAGCGCCTCGACCAGGGCCTCGCGCATGGGAATGTCGAGATGGTTGGTCGGTTCGTCGAGAATGAGCAGATGCGGCCCGTCAAACGCGGCGAGCCCGAGCAGCAAGCGGGCCTTCTCGCCACCGGAAAGGCGCGCAATCGGCGTATCGGACTTGTCGACGCCGAAGCCGAGTTGCGCTGTCCGGGCACGGATCTGCGCCTCGCCCGATTGCGGCGGCATCTTCCGGCGCACCAGCGCATACGGGGTCTCTGAGGCATCCAGCTCATCGAGCTGATGCTGCGCGAAATAGGCAACATCGAGCTTTGACGCGCGGCGCACCTCACCCTGCAACGGGGCCAGCCGCCCGGCAATCAGCTTGACCAATGTCGACTTGCCATTGCCGTTCTGGCCAAGAAGCCCGATCCGGTCATCTTCGGCGATCGACAGCGTGAGATTGCGCAGGACAATCCGCTCGCCATATCCGGCCGCCGCCCGGTCCATTGTGACAATCGGCGGGGAGAGAGGTTTTTCGGGGTTGGGCAGGGAAAGGCTCGCCGATTCCTCGCGGGCGAAAACCGCCACAGGGCCAAGCTTTTCCAGCTGCTTCACGCGGCTCTGTGCCTGCTTGGCCTTGCTCGCCTTGGCTTTGAACCGGTCAATGAAGGCCTGCAGATGGGCACGCTGCGCGGCCACCTTGTCGGCTTCCTTTTCGGCCAGCATCGCCTTTTCAGCCCTCTGGCGGGCAAAGAGCGAGTAATTGCCGCGATAGAATGTCATCTTGCCGCGATCGAGATGCAGGATCGCATCACAGACCGAGTCCAGGAACTCCTTGTCATGGCTGACAACGAGAAGCGTATGCGGATAGCGGCGAAGATGCGATTTCAGCCAGATCGCGCCTTCGATATCGAGATAGTTGGTCGGTTCGTCGAGCAGCAGCAGGTCTGGCTCGAGGAACAGCATCGCCGCGAGGCTGACACGCATCCGCCAGCCGCCGGAAAAATCCGAACAGGGGCGGGCCTGGTCCTCGTGGCTGAACCCGAGGCCGGACAGGATGGCGGCCGCACGGGCCGGTGCGGCATGGGCTCCGATATCCGTAAGCCGGATCTGGATTTCCGCGATGCGGGCCGGTTCGGTGGCGGTTTCCGATTCCGCGAGCAGCGATGCGCGCTCGGTATCGGCCGCGAGCACATAATCGAGCAGGCTTATGGGCCCACCCGGAGCTTCCTGCGCGACATGACCCATGCGGGCACCGCGAGGCAGCGAGAACGTGCCGCTTTCCGGCGCGATCTCGCCGAGCAGGAGGCGGAACAGGGTGGACTTTCCGCAACCATTCCGGCCAACCAGCCCGCAACGCGCGCCGTCCGGCAATGTCACCGAGGCGGAATCGATCAGCAGGCGCGGCCCAAGGCGGTAGGAGAGTTCGGACAAGGTGAGCATCGGCGCGATATGCCTGAAGCGTGGCCGGCTGGCCAGCCTTCACGCGCAACAAGCCTGGCCAAATGATCGGGCAGGGCAGGAGAATGGCCGTTTGGGGAAGGCAACCGTGTGTTGCGCTGCAGAAATCTCGGCGGCCCACCATTGAACGTCAGCGAAGGCCCCGCTATAGAGCCGCCCAGACCAATCCGAAGAGGCAAGAGGATTTCATGGCCATTCAACGCACGTTCTCGATCATCAAGCCGGACGCGACCGAGCGGAATCTCACCGGCGCGATCAATGCGGTCATCGAGGAATCGGGCCTGCGCATCGTCGCCCAGAAGCGGATCATCATGGCGCGCCGTGAAGCCGAAGCTTTCTACGCTGTCCACAAGGAGCGGCCCTTCTTCGGCGAACTCGTCGATTTCATGGTCTCCGGTCCGGTCGTCGTGCAGGTTCTGGAAGGCGAGAACGCCGTCCTGCGCTATCGCGACGTGATGGGCGCCACCAACCCGGCCAATGCCGCCGAAGGCACGATCCGCAAGCGTTTCGCCCGTTCGATCGGCGAGAACTCGGTGCACGGCTCGGATTCGCCGGAAAACGCCGCCATCGAGATCGCCCAGTTCTTCTCCGGCAACGAAATCGTCGGCTGAGAACAACCCAGGCTGAAACATTCAAGGCCGGGCCTCTGCCCGGCCTTTTTCGTTTCAGCAGCATGCGTGATGGATCAGCATGAAAGTTTGATTGGTCGCCAGCAGCGAAACAGCGGATAGATCGGGCATCTCCTGATGGTTTTCGAGGTTTTCCTTTGCCCTTCCGCGATGTTTCCCTCGCTGTCCTTGTTGTCTTCGTCTGGGGCGTCAATTTCGTCGCCATCAAGATCGGCGTTCAGGATGTTCCGCCCCTCCTGCTGACGGCGCTGCGTTTCTTCTTCACGGCCTTGCCGGCGGTTTTTTTCATCCGGCGCCCCGCTGTTGCCTGGTCCAGCCTCGCCGCCTTCGGCATTCTGCTCGGCGTCATCAAGTTCGGGCTGATCTTCTCGGCCGTGAAGCTCGGCATGCCAGCCGGCCTCACGTCACTCGTCATGCAGGTGCAGGTCTTCCTTACGATGGCCCTGGCTTTCCTGCTGCTGGGCGAACGGCCGACTCCGCTCCAGGTGCTGGGTGCGGCGATCGGCTTTGCCGGTATCGGCATCGTGGCCATCGAGCGCTTCCACGGCGCGACCTTCATGCCCTTCCTGATGCTGATGGGCGGCGCGCTGAGCTGGGCCTTTGCCAACATGGTCATCAAGAAGGCCGGACGGGTCAACATGCTGGCCTTCCTCGTCTGGGCCAGCCTCTTTGCGCCGGCGCCGCTCTTTCTCGCCTCGCTGGCCTTCGAAGGCTGGCCGGCAATCGAAGCCAGTCTCTCGCCGCCGAGTCTGGCCAGCGTGCTTTCGCTGGCTTTCATCGTGCTGCCTTCGACCTTGTTCGGCTTCGCCGTCTGGAACGACCTGCTCCAGCGTTACTCCACAGCCATGGTGACGCCCTTCGCGCTGCTCGTGCCGGTCTTCGGACTGTTCAGCGGGACGATCCTGCTCGATGAACCGTTCTCACTTCTCGCGATGATCGGCAGCGCTGTTGTGTTTGCCGGCCTGATGATCAATGTTTTCGGTGACCGGCTGGGTCGCGTCCGGCCCGCCCTGAGGTAGCCCCATGAACGCACCTGTCACGTCGATCTTCCGCCCCTCGGTCTGCCCGCATGATTGCCCGAGCGCCTGCTCGCTCGATGTCGAGGTGCTGCCGAACAACCGGATCGGGAAGGTTCGCGGCCTTGCCAGCCAGACCTACACGGCCGGCGTGATCTGCGCGAAGGTCGCGCGCTACGCTGAACGCATCCATCATCCGGACCGGTTGATGGAGCCGATGATCCGTTCCGGCCCGAAAGGTAGTGGCCAATTCCGACCGATCAGCTGGGAAGAGGCGCTCGACCGCACCGCAGAGGCCTTCCTCGATGCCGAGAAGCGCTACGGCAGCGAGTCCGTCTGGCCCTATTTCTATGCGGGCACGATGGGGCTGGTGATGCGCGATGGCATCAACCGCCTGCGCCATGTGAAGCGCTATTCCGGGATGTATGACACGATCTGCACCAACATGGCGTGGACTGGCTTCGTCGCCGGAACCGGCCGGCTGGCCGGGGTCGATCCGCGCGAAATGGCGAAGTCCGATTGCGTCGTCATCTGGGGCACGAATGCCGTGCATACCCAGGTCAATGTGATGACCCATGCCATGCGCGCCCGGAAGGAGCGCGGCGCGCCGATCATCGTCGTCGATGTCTACATGAACGAGACCATGCGGCAGGCCGATATCCCGCTGCTGGTCCGGCCGGGCACCGATGCCGCCCTGGCCTGCGGCATCATCCATGTCCTGCTGCGCGAGGGCCTGGTCGACCGGGACTATCTCGTCCGGCTGACCGATTTCTCGCCCGAGGCGGAGGCGCATTTCGCCACCCGCACGCCGGAATGGGCAGAAGCGATATGCGGCGTTCCCGCCGCCGAGATCGAATCCGTTGCGAAGCTGCTGGGCGAAAGGCGGCGTTGCTTCTTCCGGCTGGGTTATGGCTTTGCCCGCCAGCGCAACGGCGCCGTCAACATGCATGCGGCGCTCTGCATCCCGACCCTGCTCGGCGCCTGGCAATACGAAGGCGGCGGCGCCTTCCATTCGAATTCGGGCACCTATGGCATTTCCAAGCGCATGATCGAGGGGCTGGACGCGCTCGATCCGACGATCCGCTCGCTCGATCAATCCCGCATCGGCCCGGTCCTGACCGGCAATGCCGAGGCGCTGAAGAACGGCCCGCCCGTCATGGCGATGCTGATCCAGAACACCAATCCGGTTTCGGTGGCGCCCGAACAGCGCCTCGTGCGCAAGGGCTTTGCCCGGGAGGATCTCTTCACGGTCGTCCATGAGCAATTCATGACCGAGACGGCGGAAATGGCCGACATCATCCTGCCGGCGACCATGTTCATGGAGCATGACGACCTCTACCAGGGAGGCGGCCATACCCATCTCATGCTCGGCCCGAAGCTGATCGAGCCGCCAGGGCAATGCCGGTCGAACCATGATGTGATCGTCGCGCTGGCGCGGCGGCTCGGCGCCGAACATCCCGGCTTCGCGATGACCCCGCGCGAGCATATCGACTGGGCCCTGCAGAACGGCAATCGCGGCACCCTGGCCGATCTCGAGCGCGAGGGCTTCGTCGATACCGACCCGCCCTTCGACTCCGCCCATTACGTCAAGGGTTTCGGCCATCGCGAGGGCAAATTCCGGTTCTCGCCGGATTGGCGGAAGATCCCGCTGAAAAGCGACGGTCTGATGGGGCCTTGGCAAGACATGCCGACCCTGCCGGATCACTGGGCGGTCATCGAGGAAGCCAATGCCGAGTATCCCTTCCGGCTGGTCACCGCACCGGCGCGGTCGTTCCTGAACTCCAGTTTCACCGAGACACCGGGCTCGAAAAAGCGCGAAGGGCAGCCCGCTCTCATGATCCATCCCGAGGATGCGGCCATGCTCGGTGTATCGGAAGGCGAAGCGCTGCGCGTCGTCAATCCGCGCGGCGATGTCGAGCTGGAGGTGAAACTCTTTGACGGGCTTCGCCGTGGCGTCGTGATCGCCGAGGGCATCTTCCCGAACAAGGCGCATCGCCGGGGCGAGGGGATCAATGTGCTGACCGGCTCCGACCCGGCCGCACCGCGCGGCGGCGCCGCCTTCCACGACAACCGGGTCCGACTGGAAAAGCTGATCCTTGCCTCATCCTGACAGAAGCTGTCAGGATGCCGCCCCATAGAGAGCCATGGCCCGGTCCGAACGCCTGCTGACCCTGACCCAAGCCCTGCGCCGCCGGCGTCGCCCGGTTACGGCGGCGACGCTGGCTGCGGAGCTGCAGGTCTCGGAACGGACCATCTACCGCGATGTCGCCAGCCTGCAGGGCACCGGCGTGCCGATCCGCGGCGAGGCCGGCATCGGCTACATCCTCGAACCCGGCTATGATCTTCCGCCGCTGATGCTGACCCCGGAGGAGGGCGAGGCGCTGATGCTCGGCGCGCGTTTCGTCCGCGAACGCGGGGATCCGGAACTGCGGCGCATTATCGACGATGCCATCGCCAAGATCGAGGCCGTCCTGCCGGAATCGACCCGGCTGTCGCTGCGCGAGGCGCCGCTCTACGCACCGCTTTACGGCAGCCTGCCGGTCGAGCGCATTTCGGCCAGCCAGATGCGGCGCGCCGTGCGGGAGAACCGCAAGCTCCGCATCAGCTACCGCGATCCCAACGGGCAGGAAACCGAACGCACGCTCTGGCCGGTCCTGCTCGGCTATTTCGAACGGAGCCGCGTGCTGATCGGGTTCTGCGAGCTGCGCCAGGATTTCCGCACCTTCCGGACCGACCGGATCCAGGCGATCCAGGTGCTGGAGGAAAGACCGCCGCTGCGGCGGGCCATCCTGCTCCGCCAATGGGAGAAGCACGTCGCCGAGCAGGAATGGGGCCGGGAGGATTGCGCTTCAGCCGCGCCGTAGCACGCGCTGGCCCTCGATCACCAGCGCGCCGGAGGCCAGAAGCCGCAGGGTTTCCGGATAAATCCGGTGCTCCTGTTCCAGCACGCGCGCTGCAAGGCTGGCTTCCGTATCGTCATCGAGCACCGGCACCGCCGCCTGCAGGATGATCGGACCTTCATCCATGCCGGGCGTGACGAAATGCGTTGTGCAGCCATGCAGCTTCACACCGGCTTCCAGCGCGCGGGCATGGGTGTCGAGCCCCTTGAAGGCGGGCAGCAGGGCAGGGTGGATATTGATCATCCGCCCCAGCCAATGCGTGCAGAATCCGGCGGTCAGCAGCCGCATGAACCCGGCCAGGCAGACGATCTCGACCTGGTGCGCGATCAGGACATCCTGCATCGCCGCGTCGAAGGCCGCGCGGTCCTTGCCATAGGCCTTGTGCTCGACCACGGCAGTGGCAATTCCGGCTTCGCGGGCAAAAACGAGCCCCCCCGCTTCGGCCTTGTTCGACAGGACGAGCACGATCTCGGCCGGAAAGCCGGGGGAACGCGCCGCCCGGATCAGCGCTTCCATGTTGGAGCCGCGTCCGGAAATCAGGATGGCGACGCGCTTCTTCTGCCGCTCGCGCATCATCTCAGAGAACCAGCGTCCCGCGCGGCCGCACCAGCGGCTCGCCCGTGGCCTCGATCAGCGTGCCGACAACCGAAACCTGCTCGCCCGCTTCCTGCAGGCTGGCCGCGACGCGGGAAGCTTCGGCCGGATCGACCACGATCACCATGCCGATCCCGCAATTGAAGGTCCGGAGCATTTCCGGCACCGCCACGCCGCCGGTCCGGGCCAGCCAGCCGAAAACCGCTGGCGGGCGAAGGGCACCGAGATCGAGATCGACGCCGAGCCCCTTCGGCAGCACGCGGGGAATATTGTCGATAAACCCGCCACCGGTGATATGGGCCAGCGCCTTGATGCCGCCACCGGCCGGGCCGCGCAGGGCGGCGAGCAGCGACTTCACATAGATCCGCGTCGGCTCGAGCAGGGCCTCGCCGAGGCTCCTTTCCGGCGCGAACGGCGCCGGCGCATCCCAGGAGAGCCCGGACAGGGCCACAATCTTGCGGACCAGCGAATAGCCGTTGGAATGGACGCCGGACGAGGCCAGCCCGAGCAGGACATCGCCGGGACGGATCCCGTCGAGCCGCGGCAGCAGCGCATCGCGTTCGGCCGCCCCCACCGCGAAGCCGGCAAGGTCATAATCCTTCTCGGCATACAGGCCGGGCATTTCCGCCGTCTCGCCACCGATCAGGGCCGCGCCGGCCTGCCGGCACCCCTCGGCAATGCCGCGGACAATCGCGACGCCAAGCTCCGGCGTCAGCTTGCCGGTGGCGAAATAATCAAGGAAGAACAGCGGCTCCGCGCCCTGGACGATCAGGTCGTTGACGCACATGGCGACAAGATCGATGCCGATCGTCTCGTGCCGGCCGCTCTCGATCGCGATCTTGACCTTGGTCCCGACACCATCATTCGCGGCAACAAGGATCGGATCCCGGAACCCCGCCGCCTTGAGGTCAAACAGGCCGCCAAACCCGCCGATCTCGGCATCGGCGCCGGGGCGGCGCGTCGCGCGGACGAGCGGCTTGATCTCCTCGACCATCGCATTGCCGGCATCGATATCGACGCCGGCATCGGCATAGGTCAGTCCATTGGTCGGGGGCTGGGTCGCCATCGGAGACACTCGCGGCTTCGGGCTGGTTTGGCTGGGAACAACCGCAACCGGGCGGAAAATGCAACCCCGATTGCCGGCATACGGCCCGATTGCCGGGGATTTGACGCTCCCGCCGGGCTGCGCCATGAGTATCGACGGACGGAGTCGCCTGACATGACCATCGCCAATGCCCTGACCCTCCTGCGGCTGTGCCTGATCCCGCTGATCGTCGTCATGATTGTCGAGGGGCGGTTCGACTGGGCCACGGTGATCTTCATCATCGCCGGCATCACCGATGCCCTCGACGGCTATCTCGCCCGCAAGCTGGACCAGCGCACCGAGATCGGCGCCTATCTCGACGCGTTGGCCGACAAAGCCCTGATCGCAGCCAGTTTCATCGCACTGGTCTCGGTGAAGATGGTGCCGTTCTGGCTGGTCGTGCTCGTGATCTTCCGCGACCTGATGATTGTCGGCGCGGTGGTCATCGCCTGGCTGCTCAACAATCCGATCGCCATCGAGCCCCTCCGCGTCTCGAAGGCCAATACCGCCGCGCAGATCGTCGCGGTCAGCACCACGCTGGCCGTCACCGGTTTCGCGATTCCGCTGCCCCCGCTCGTGCTGACGCTGATCTATGCGCTGGTCGCTACCTTGACGGTGGTTTCCGTAGCGGCCTATTTCGCACGATGGTTCCGGCATATGGCCGATTGATCCCGGAGAGGTGAGCATGACCCTGCAGCGACAATTCGGCTTCTGGGTCCTGTGCCTCACCGGCTTTGCCGTGTTCCTTTACGCCTTTTCGGGGATCCTGACCCCCTTCGTGGCAGCCCTGATCCTGGCTTATCTGCTCGATCCGATGGTGGATTGGCTTGAACGGCGCGGCATGAGCCGGCTGGTCGGCACCTGCCTTGTCCTGCTGCTCTTCGTGCTGCTTTTTGTTATCGTGCTGCTCGCGGCCCTGCCGTTGATGTTCAACCAGCTCTCGGCGCTGATCGCCAAGCTGCCCGATTATGTCTCCCGGCTCCAGGTCGTGCTGACCGAGCAGGGCGGGGCGCTGATCGAACGGTTTGGCGGGCCCGACCGCCTGAAGGAGATCCAGGGGCAGCTTTCCTCGGGTCTGGGCGATGCCGCGCGCTGGCTCGGCAGCTTCGTGACCTCGCTGCTCTCGGGCGGGCAGGCCATTCTCGGCCTCGTCTCCCTCCTAGTGCTGACCCCGGTCGTGGCCTTCTACATGATCCTCGACTGGGATCGTATGGTCGCCAAGCTGGATTCCTGGCTGCCGCTCGCGCATCGTGACACGATCCGTGACCTTGTTCGCGAGATGGATGCCTCGGTGGCCGGCTTCCTGCGCGGGCAGGCGACGATCTGCTTCCTGCTCGGCCTGTTCTACGCGATCGGCCTGAGCCTGGCCGGGCTGAATTTCGGCTTCGTGATCGGCATCATTGCCGGCCTGATCAATTTCATTCCGTTCGTCGGCTCGTTGACAGGCCTTGTCCTTTCCGTCGGCGTCGCCATTGCCCAGTTCTGGCCGGACTGGACCATGGTCGCCATCATCATCGCGATCTTCGCCGCCGGACAGTTCATCGAGGGTAACATCCTCCAACCGAAGCTGCTGGGTAACGCCGTCGGCCTTCACCCGGTCTGGCTGATGTTTGCGCTGCTCGCCTTCGGCTCGCTGTTCGGCTTCGTCGGCGTGATGCTGGCCGTGCCGCTGGCCGCGATCATCGGAGTGCTCGTCCGCTTCGGCATCCGGCAATATCTCGCCAGCCCGCTCTTCCATGGATACCGGCTGCCGGCCGACCAGCCGACGGAAACCTTCGATCCGTGAGCCAGGACGATCAGTTCCTCCTGCCGCTGGATGCGGCCCCGCGTTTCGGGCGCGAGGACTTCCTCGTCGGCCCCGCCAACGAGGCTGCCTTCGCCCATATCGAGCGCTGGCCACGCTGGCTCTCGCCGGCTGCGATCATCATCGGGCCACCGGGCAGCGGAAAATCCCATCTCGCGACGATCTTCGCCCACGAATCCGGGGCGCGCATGCTCCGGGCGGATCATCTCGATCCGGCAGACGTACCGCATCTCTCCCATTCCCGTGCTCTGGTGTTCGAGGATGCCGATCGCTACCCAGCGGATGAGGTTGCGCTGTTCCACCTGCTGAACCTCGCGCGGGAAAACGGCCAGTCGCTCGTTCTCACGGCGCGGCTCCCGCCGGATCAATGGGGCATCCGCACGCCAGACCTCCTCTCGCGCCTCAGGGCGCAGCCGCTGCTCATCCTTGCCGAACCAGGGGACAGCTTGCTGGCCGGCCTGTTCGTCAAGCATTTCGCCGACCGGCAGATCCATGTCGATGCGCAGATCGTGGCCTATGCGCTGGCGCGGATCGAGCGCTCCTACGGGGCTGTTCAGGCCCTTGTCGCCGCGCTGGACCATCAGTCCCTGTTGCGCAAGAAGCCCGTCAGCCGGGCGATGGTGGCGGAAATCCTCGGCAGCCAGCCAACCGGCGAGGAAGACGGCGACGAGAGCTGAACCGGCAGGGGTTCGCACGCGTTTTTTTGTCGGCACTGGAACAAGCCTAGTGACCTGTCGTTGAACTGTCATATTCTGCGATCAATCCAGAGGACCAGAGCGCCTCGGGAAACAGCAGGACGGACCGCCAGCATGCCCATTTCGCAAGATGTCAGCGGCTTGTCGCCGGAAGAGCTGGCGAATCATCCGTCGCGCTTCGTGAACCGGGAACTGTCCTGGCTGCAATTCAACCGCCGGGTGATGGAAGAAGCCGGCAATGCCGGCCATCCCCTGCTCGAACAGCTGCGCTTCCTTTCGATCTCGGCCAACAATCTCGACGAGTTTTTCATGGTCCGCGTCTCGGGCCTGATCGAGCAGATGATCGCCGGTGTCCAGACCACCTCGGACGATGGCCTGACACCGGAACAGGCACTCGAACTGATCAATGCCGAGGTGGAGGCGCTCACGGCTGACCAGCAGGATCGCTGGCGGCGCCTGAAAGTGGCGCTTGAAGGCGAGCGGATCATCGTCGTCAATCCGATCGACCTGGCAGAGGAAGACGAAGCCTTCCTGCGCGAACATTTCCTCGCGGCGATTTTCCCGACGCTGACGCCCCTGGCCATCGATCCGGCCCATCCCTTTCCGTTCATCCCCAATCTCGGCTTTTCGCTTGCGTTGATCCTCACCCGGCAAACCGACGGGCGCAGCCTGCGCGCGCTGATCCGGATGCCGCAGAAGCTGGAGCGCTTCATCCGCCTGCCTGACCGCGAAGGCGCAGCCCGTTTCATCCTTCTGGATCAGGCGATGACTCTGTTCATCCCGAGCCTTTTTCCCGGCTATTCGGTCAAGGGAATCGGCGCCTTCCGGGTGATCCGTGACAGCGACATCGAAATCGAGGAAGAGGCAGAAGATCTGGTCCGTACCTTCGAGACCATGTTGAAGCAGCGCAAGCGCGGCGTGGTGATCCGGCTTGAACTGGAAGCCTCCATGCCGGAGGAGCTGAGGAATTTCGTCGCGCGCGAATTGCGCGTGAAGCCGCGCGAGGTCTTCGTCGTCGATGGCATGATCGCCCTCAACGACCTCTCGCAATTGGTCGGGATCGACCGGCCCGACATCAAGTTCGTGCCCTATGCCCCCCGTTTCCCCGAGCGTGTCCGCGAACATGGCGGCGATTGCTTTGCGGCGATCCGCCAGAAAGATCTTGTCGTGCATCACCCCTACGAGAGCTTCGATGTGGTGGTGAATTTCCTCGAACAGGCCGCCACCGATCCGGCCGTCGTCGCCATCAAGCAGACGCTCTATCGCACGTCCTCGAACAGCCCGATCGTCCGGGCCCTTTCGGAAGCGGCCGAGGCCGGGAAGAGCGTCACAGCGCTGGTCGAGCTCAAGGCGCGGTTCGACGAGGAAGCGAATATCCGCTGGGCGCGCGACCTTGAGCGTGCAGGCGTGCAGGTTGTCTACGGCTTCATCGAGCTGAAGACCCATGCCAAACTCAGCCTCGTCGTCCGGCGTGAAGCCGGCGGGCTGACCACCTATTGCCATGTCGGCACGGGCAATTACCACCCGATCACGGCGAAGATCTACACTGACCTGTCCTATTTCACGGCCGATCCGATCATTGGCCGCGACGTCGCCCGGATCTTCAACTTCATTACAGGCTATGCCGAACCGGCAGAACTGGAACGGATGGCTGTTGCTCCGGTGACCGCCAAGAAGAAACTGCTCGAGCATATCGACGCCGAGATCGGGCATGCGCGCGCCGGACGCCCGGCCATGATCTGGGGCAAATGCAACAGCCTGGTCGATCCGGTGATCATTGATGCGCTCTACCGGGCCAGCCAGGCCGGGGTGCAGATCGACTTCGTGGTGCGGGGCATCTGTTGCCTGCGCCCCGGCATTCCCGGTTTCTCCGACAATATCCGCGTCAAATCGATTGTCGGTCGATTTCTGGAGCATTCGCGCATCTATGCCTTCGGCAATGGCTACGGCCTGCCGCATTCGAAGGCCGTGGTCTATATCTCCTCGGCAGACCTGATGCCGCGCAACCTGGACCGTCGGGTGGAATCGCTCTGCCCGATCATGAACCCGACCGTGCATGAGCAGGTGCTCGGCCAGATCATGCAGGCCAACCTTCTCGACAACCAGCAGAGCTGGCGGGTCTTGCCGGATGGCTCGTCTTTCCGCATAACGCCGGCCGAGGGTGAGGAACCCTTCAACGCCCATCGCTACTTCATGACAAATCCGAGCCTCTCCGGTCGTGGCACATCGCTCAAACTCTCCAGCCCGCGGGCGCTTACCAAGAAAAGAGCCGCAGCCGCGGAATAGCCGGCCTGCGCTTGCGGCCGCGCGGAGCTGATCGATGCCGATCGCTTCCATCTCGAACGGGCCGGTGGCCGTGATCGATATCGGCTCGAACTCGGTCCGGCTTGTCGCCTATGACAGGCTGAGCCGGGCGCCGGTTCCGATGTTCAACGAGAAGAGCCTGTGCGGCCTCGGCCGGGATGTCGCCGTGACCGGATTGCTGCCGCCGGACGGGCTGGCGCAGGCGCTGGATGCCCTGAAGCGCTTCCGGGTCCTGTGCGATCTGATGCGGGTCGAGCGGCTGTTCGTCCTGGCGACGGCCGCAGCCCGCCGCGCCAGCAACGGCCCGGATTTCATCGCCCGGGTCGAAGCCATTGTCGGCGAACCCGTCTCGATCCTTGCCGGGCAGGAGGAAGCGCGCCTGGCTGCGCTTGGTGTCGTTGCAGGCCTGCACCGGCCCAATGGCCTTGCGGGAGATCTCGGCGGTGGCTCGCTCGAACTGATCGACATCGAGCAGGGCGAACTGGGGCAGGGGATCAGCCTCGAACTCGGGGGCCTCACCCTGCGGGATGCTTCAGGCAAAAACCTCAAGAAGGCCGCCAAGATCGTGGCCGATTCGCTCGATCGCGTATCGATCCTGCCGCAGGCGCGCGGTCGCGATATCTTCGCGATCGGTGGCACCTGGCGGGCCATCGCCCGGCTTCATATGGCCAAGATCGGCTATCCGCTGAATGTCCTGCATGGCTATGCGGCCAATGCCAAGGCCATCGCGGAATTCTGCCGGGACCTTCAGCGTGTCGATGTGAACACGCTACCGGGCATCGCCGAGATCGCGCGGGAGCGACGACCGCTTCTTGCCTATGGTGCCTTGGTGCTCGAGGAAGTGCTCGAGCGCTCCGGCGCCGCGCGCTTCATGATCTCGACGAGCGGTGTGCGGGAGGGGGTGCTCTATTCGCAACTGCCCCGGGCGTTGCAGCAGCAGGATCCGCTGCTCGTGGGCGCGCGGGCCCTGAACGAATTGCACGCCCGCGACCCCGACCATGCCGATGAACTCATTGCCTGGACCGATGCCTTCGCGCAGACCGCCTGGCCGGAGGAAACCCCGGGCCAGAAGCGCATCCGCCATGCCGCCTGCCTCGTCTCGGAAGTCGCCTGGCGCGCCAATCCGGATTACCGGGCAGAGGAAGCGGCGCGCATCGTCGCCTATGCCGCTCTGCCGGCGATCGACCATCGGGAGCGGGCATTCCTTGCCAGCGTGCAGCATGCGCGGCACGAGGGCATCAGCGAGACGATGCTGCCGCCCCTGCGCGAGTTGCTCTCGCTTTGGGAGGTCGATCAGGCCCGCGCGCTCGGCTGCCTGATCCGGGTTGCGTTCAATATCTCCGCGGGCCAGCGCGGCGTCCTGCCTTCCGCACCAGTAACCGTCGAAAATGGTTCTATGATACAATCAATTCCCGCCCGATTTTCCGATCTTTCCAATGAGCGGCTGGTGGCTCGACTGAAGCAGACGGCGCGAATTCTTGGGCTGGGTTTCGAAGTACGGATTACATCCTGACCGCCGCCGTCCATTCTCAACTTGTTAAACACATTCTTCGTATCCTGAGCTCAAATGGAATCCGCTCAGGGGCCGCAAGATGCGTTTGCAAAAAATCCGACTGGGTCGTCTGTCGCTTCGGGGACAGCTGACTTTAGCCATGATCGGCATCGTTCTGGGGACCGTACTCGCCGTCGCCTTCATTGGACGCGAACGGCTGGTCTCGAAGATCGAGGAAGACATTGCGACCCGGACTTTCTGGGCCCTCAGGGTTGCCACACGCGTTTTTGCCGAAGGGGCCCCGATCTTCATCGTGGAGAAGAATGCCGCGAACGAGCCGGAGCGCCTGAAGCTGACATCGCCGGCCTCCTCCTCGCTCGATAATTTCTCGCCCCGGGAACTGACCCAGATCGTCGATTCGATCAGCGAAGCGAATCGCGGCACGGCGACAATCTTCCGCTGGCGCCAGGAGAAGAAGGATTTCGAACGCATCGCGACCACCGTCAAGAAACCGGACGGGTCGCGCGCCGTCGGAACCTTTCTCGGCCAGAACGGCGTTGTCTATCCTTTCATGCTGAAGAGCGAGCCCTATCGCGGCATCGCCCACATCCTCGGCGAACCCTACCAGACGGGCTATCTGCCGATCATTGACCCGAAAGGCGAGCCGGTTGGCATCCTTTATATCGGAATCGGCAAGATCGCTGATCTCCATGCCTCGACAGGCTATCTCGTACGGGACCTTGCCATCGGCAGCCTGTTCGTCATGATCGTCGTGATCGGATTTGCCCTTCTGCTGACGGAACGTCTGCTGCGCCCCCTCGGCAAAGTGGCAGAAGCCACAAACGCCCTTGCCGGCGGTGCGGACCAGATCGACATTCCCTGCCGTGACCGGACCGACCAGATCGGCCAGATTGCCCGCGCGGTCGAGGGGTTTGCCGGAGCCGTCGCCCTTCAGCGGGAGCAGGAGCGCGTCAGCGTGGTGGAGGCGCAGAAAATGGCCGCCCGCAAGGCCGAAATGGATGCGCTTGTCCAGCAGTTCCGCCATTCGGTGCAGGAAACACTCGGCAAGCTGCGGACGGGTGCTGACAAGGTGCTGGGTACATCGCAGGATATCCGCCAGGTTGTGGCGCAGGCGAGTGATCGCGTCAGCGATGGGGTGACTGCGGCAGAAGACGGTGCCGGCGCCATTGCCGAAGTCGCAACGGCGACAAACCAGTTTGCCAGCTCAATTGCGGAGATCGCCGCACGGTCCAATGATGCGGCGTCAGTGGTCCGCAAGGCGGCCGATACCGGCAAGCATGCCGAGACGATCGCGACAGAGCTTTCGACGGCAGTAGACAAGATTTCGACGGCTGTAGCCTTCATTTCGTCAATTGCGAGCCAGACGAACCTGCTGGCCCTGAACGCGACGATCGAGGCTGCAAGGGCTGGTGAAGCCGGCAAAGGATTTGCGGTCGTTGCTTCGGAAGTCAAGGAATTGTCGAACGGCACCTCGCGTGCCGCGACCGAAATCGCCGAACTGGTGAAGAGCATCGAGAACGTTACCGGCGCCGTGACGGAAGCGACCCGCGAGATCGGACAGGGCCTCGGTTCGATCAATGAGACCACTCTGGTCATTGCGGCAGCGGTGACGGAGCAGGAGCAGGTCACCCGCGATATCGCCGGCAACGCCGATGCGGCGGCCCAGCGCGGGGATATCATCCGGTCCGGCTTCCAGGATGTCCGGAAAGCCATCGAGAATACCGCAAATGCCGCCAACGCGCTTGAACTGCTTGCGCAACAATTCGCGGTTTCATCGGATCAGCTGGTGGACGAGATCGAGACGTTCCTCAGGCGCATGGCAGCCTGAGCGGCTGTCAGGGCGCGCGCGGCACCGTCACGACGCGCCCCTTCTCCAGGCCGATCAACACCTCGCCGCGGATCAGCTGCATGGCCAGCTGGCCATAGATCTCGCCGCGCCACCCCTGCAGAACGGGATGGTCGGCGGACGGGCTGGAAGCCAGGCGGTCAACATCCTCAGACGAGGCAACCAGCCGCGCCGCGACCTGGTTCCGCTCGGAAACCGATTGCAGCAGGACTTTCAGCAGTTGGACCAGCGCACCGTTTCCGCCCGGTCGCTCCTGCTCGAAGGCCGGGATCGTCTCCGGGTCGCGCGCCTTGCCGCGACCGACAGCCTCGAGGATGTCCTGCCCGGCGCGCGAACGTTCGAACCCGTTCGGTACCGCGCGGAGACGGGCCAGATCCTCGACCGATTTCGGCTGAGCCACCGCGATCTCGACCAGCCCGTCATCCTTGAGAATCCGGCCGCGCGGCACATCGCGGTTCTGCGCCTCGCGCTCCCGCCACGCCGCCAGTTCCATCAACACCGCCCGCTCGACAGGCTTGCGGATCCGCGCCTTGATCCGCATCCACGCATCGGCGGGATCGACCTCGTAGGTGCGGGGATTGGCGAGCACGGCCATCTCGTCAGCCACCCAGCCGAGCCGGTTGTTCTTGTCGATCCGCTGCATCAGCTTCTCGTAGACCACGCGAAGATGCGTCACATCGGCTGCCGCATAGGCCAGCTGCGCGTCCGTCAGGGGCCGGCGCGACCAGTCGGTGAAGCGCGAGGATTTGTCGATCTTGGCCTGGGCGAGGCCGGCGGCGAGGCTTTCATAGGATACCTGCTCGCCATAACCGCAGACCATGGCCGCAACCTGCGAATCAAAGAGCGGCGCGGGGATTACCCGGCCGAGGTTCCAGATGATTTCAATATCCTGCCGCGCGGCATGGAAGACCTTCATCACCGCCGGGTTGACCATCAGTGCGAAGAACGGTGCGAGATCGAGATTGCTGGCCAGCGGATCGACCAGCACAATCTCGTCGGCACTGGCCATCTGGATCAGGCAAAGCTTCGGATAATACGTCGTCTCGCGCAGGAATTCGGTATCGACCGTTACGAAAGCGTGCTGCGCGAGCCGCTCGCAGGCGGCGGCAAGATCGGCACTGGTGGTGGTCAGGGGCGGAAGGGGAAGCGCGGAAGGATGAGCCATATCCGGCC
The DNA here is from genome assembly GCA_027533425.1 of Beijerinckiaceae bacterium. GTDB lineage: Bacteria > Pseudomonadota > Alphaproteobacteria > Rhizobiales > Beijerinckiaceae > Rhabdaerophilum. The sequence goes on from JAPZUD010000001.1 coordinate 640,721, forward strand.
CTTATCCGAATTCCGAGCGTTTGTCGCGCCCGTCCCGATGGCTTTCCCCGGTTCGCGCTTGACAATCCGCACCGGTCGCCGCTCTTGTCGCGCCCGACGGAAGGCCTGCAGGTTGCCCGCAGCGTTCCAGCACGATCGAGCCGAAGATACACCATCATGCACCGTTATCGCACCCATACCTGCGGCGCGCTCCGCGCTTCCGACATCGGCACCGAGGCCCGCCTGTCCGGCTGGTGCCATCGCATCCGTGACCATGGCGGCGTGCTGTTCATCGATCTGCGTGATCATTACGGCATGACCCAGATCGTCGTTGATCCGGACAGCCCGGCCTTCAACGCGGCCGAAAAGGTGCGGTCGGAATGGGTGATCCGCGTCGATGGCAAGGTCCGCCAGCGGCCGGCCGGCACCGAGAACCCGAATCTCCCCACCGGCGCGGTGGAAATGTTCGTCACCGCTCTGGAAGTGTTGGGCACGGCTGCCGAATTGCCGCTGCAGGTCTTTGGTGACACCGATTTCCCCGAGGAAACCCGGCTGAAATACCGCTTCCTCGACCTGCGCCGCGAGAAGCTGCACAGCAACATCATGATGCGCGTGAAGGTCGTCGATTCGATGCGCCAGCGCATGAAGGCGGCGGGCTTCAACGAATTCGCCACGCCGATTCTCACGGCTTCGTCGCCGGAAGGCGCACGCGACTTCCTCGTGCCGAGCCGCATCCATCCCGGCACCTTCTATGCGCTCCCGCAAGCGCCGCAGCAATACAAGCAGTTGCTGATGATGGCCGGCTTCGACCGCTATTTCCAGATCGCGCCCTGCTTCCGCGACGAGGATCCGCGGGCCGACCGTCTTCCCGGCGAATTCTACCAGCTCGACGTGGAAATGAGCTTCGTCGAGCAGAACGATGTTTTCACGACGATGGAGCCGGTCATCCGCGGCATTTTCGAAGAGTTCGGCGGCGGCCGTCCGGTGACGCCGTCGCCCTGGCCGCGCATTCCTTATGCCGAAGCCATGGCGAAATACGGCTCCGACAAGCCGGACCTGCGCAACCCCATCGTCATGCAGGACGTTTCGGATGTCTTCCGCGACAGCGGTTTCAAGGTCTTCGCGCGCATCCTCGAGGATGCGAAGAACCGCGTCTGGGCCATCCCGGCGCCGGGCGGCGGCAGCCGTGCCTTCTGTGACCGCATGAACAGCTGGGCCCAGGGCGAGGGCCAGCCGGGTCTTGGCTACATCATGTGGAAGGACGGGCAGGGCGCCGGTCCGATCGCCAACAATATTGGCCCCGCAAAGGCCGAGCAGATCCGTGGACAGCTCGGACTGAAGGATGGCGATTCCGCCTTCTTCGTTGCGGGAAACCCGGAAAAGTTCGTGAAGTTCGCCGGTTCAGCCCGTCTCAAGGTGGGCGAGGATCTCAACCTGACCGACAGGAACCGGTTCGAATTCGCGTGGATCACCGATTTCCCGTTCTTCGAATGGAACGAGGACGAGAAGAAGATCGACTTCTGCCACAACCCGTTCTCGATGCCGCAGGGCGGCCTCGATGCGTTGACGTCGCAGGACCCGCTGACCATCAAGGCCTTCCAGTATGATGTCGCCTGCAATGGCTACGAACTGGCCTCGGGCGGCATCCGGAACCACAAGCCGGAAGCCATGGTGAAGGCCTTCGAGATCGCCGGCTATGGCGAGGAGACGGTGATCGAGCGCTTCGGCGGCATGTATCGTGCCTTCCAGTATGGCGCGCCGCCGCATGGCGGCATGGCGGCCGGTGTCGACCGCATCGTGATGCTGCTCTGCGATGCCCAGAACCTGCGCGAGGTTGCGCTGTTCCCGATGAACCAGCGCGCCGAGGATCTGCTGATGGGCGCGCCGACACCGCCCAGCAACAAGCAACTGCGTGAGCTGCATCTCCGCCTGAACCTGCCCGAGAAATAAGGAGAGGGCCGGCGCCCGGAACGATGGAAGAGGCGAAAAACCAGCGCTATGCCGATCTCCGGCGGTTGGTCTCCGAGACCGGCCGCCGATTCGTCTGGCGCTATGTGCTCGCCTTCCTGATGCTCGGCGTCGTTTCCGCCACGACAGCAGCGACCGCCTGGCTGATGAAAGACGTGATCAATGACGTCTTCATCGCCAAGAGCCAGTCCGCGCTGATCTTCGTGGCCTCGGCGGTCCTTGTCATCTATGTCGCCCGCGGCGCAGCCTCGTACGGGCAGGGCGTCATTCTCGCCCAGATCGGCAATGCCATCGTTGCCGACGGGCAGAAACGGCTCGTCTCGGCCCTGCTGGCGCAGGATGTCCGCGGCATCCAGCAGCGCACCTCGAGCGAGGTCATCGCCAAGCAGGTCCTCTCTGCCGAGGCCGCCCGGCAAATCCTGCAATTGCTGGTCACGGTGGTCGGTCGCGACCTGCTGACCCTGATCGGCCTGATCGGCGTCATGATCGTTCAGGATCCGCTGGTTTCCTCGGTCGTGCTGTTGGCCTTGCCCATCGCCGCCATCTTCATTGCCGGCCTCGGCGTCCGCGTCGGCAAGGTCCAGAAGAAGCAGGTCTCCATCGGCGTCACGCTGGCCGACCAGTTGCGGCAGGTCATCCAGGGCTTCCGCGTGGTCAAGGCCTTCGGCGCCGAGCCTCGCCTCGGCGAGCGGCTCGGTACGGTGATCACCGACCAGCAGGCCAATGCCGACCGGGCGGCGAAACTGATGGCCCGCACCCAGCCGATCGTCGAGACCCTGGCCGGCATCGCCGTCGCGCTGGTGATTCTCTATGGCGGCTGGCGCGTGATCAGCCATGGCGCGACACCGGGCGCCTTCTTCTCCTTCATCACGGCGCTGCTGCTGGCCTATGACCCGGCGCGGCGGCTCGCCAGCGCGCGCCTGCAACTGGAGCAGCATTTTGTCGGCTTGCGCCTCTTCTTCGAGATGATCGACGAACTGCCGGAACAGCCGGCCGGGCAGGGCCAGCCCGTGCGGCCCGGCCCCGGCGCCATCAGCCTCCGCGACGTGACCTTCGCCTATCATCCCGAGGCCGGCCCGGTCCTGCGCGATGTCACGCTCGACATCCCTGCCGGGAAAACCACTGCGCTTGTGGGCGGCTCCGGCTCCGGCAAATCGACCCTGCTGAGCCTGATCCTGAAATTCTGGGAGCCGCAATCGGGAAGCCTGACGCTGGACGGCCAGCCGCTCGCAGAACTCGACGCTGCCAGCCTGCGCGAATCCATCGCCTATGTCGGGCAAGACACGTTCCTGTTCGACGGCTCGATCCGCGACAATATCGCCATCGGCAAGGCTGGCGCGACCGAGGACGAAATCCGCGCCGCTGCCCGCGCTGCGCAAGCCGATGCGTTCATCGAAGGGCTGCCCCTCGGCTACGATACGCCGGTGGGCGAGCTTGCCGGCCGCCTGTCCGGCGGGCAGAAGCAGCGCATCGCCATTGCCCGCGCCTTCCTGCGTGATGCCCCGATCCTGCTGCTGGATGAACCCACCGCCGCGCTCGATGCCCAGTCGGAAGATGCGCTTCGCCAGACCCTCGCTGACCTGTCGCGGAACCGCACGACCGTGATGGTCGCCCACCGGCTCGCCAGTATCATGCATGCCGACCGGATCGTGGTGATCGAACAGGGCCGCGTGATCGAGCAGGGCAGCCACGAGGCCTTGCTGGCTGCGCCGGGAACCTATGCCAGCCTGTTCCGGCTCCAGATGGGAGGTCGCTGACGATGCAGCCCAAGCAGATCATCCGGGCGATCCTGAGCCCGTCCTACCTTCGGGATCTGTTCCGGTTCCGCCAGACCTCGCGCGAGGCGGGCCGTCCGGTTCCGAAATTTTCGAAGATCCGCCCGATCAACGAGGCCACCGGAACGACCGGCTTCGATACACATTACGTGTATCACACCGGCTGGGCCGCGCGGGTTCTGGCCCGGCTGAAGCCGGCCCACCATGTCGATATCGGCTCGTCGCTGTTCTTCGTCTCGAATGTCTCGGCCTTCGTGCCGATGACGCATTATGATTACCGCCCGCCCGCCTTCGCCATTCCCGGGGCCGATGTGGGCGCTGCAGACCTGCTGGCCCTGTCCTTCGCTGATGGCAGCATCCCCTCGCTGTCCTGCATGCATGTGATCGAACATGTCGGCCTCGGCCGCTACGGCGACACGCTCGATCCGGCAGGGGATGCACGCGCTTGCTCCGAACTGAAGCGGGTGCTGGCGCCGGGTGGCTACCTGCTCTTCGTGACCCCGGTCGGGCGGCCGGAAATCCATTTCAATGCCCACCGGATCTACAGTTTCGAGGCGGTGATGGCGCTGTTCGAGGGGCTCGAACTGGCGGAATTCGCCCTGATCACCGACAAGCGCGACGGGGCGATGCTGGTCATGGATGCCGATCCGGCGCGCGTGGCCCGCCAGCGCTATGGCTGCGGTTGCTTCCTGTTCCGCAAGCCCGCCTGACGGCCGGCCGGGTACTCAGGCCTTCTGCACGCGCAGGGCCATGCCGGTCGGCTGCGCCGTTACTTGGCCGCCAGAAGCTCGGAGCGAACAAAAAGTGATGTCGGGCCGACACGATTGACGTAGATGTATCCTTGAGCAGACAGAAATCGATAAGTGTCTGAGGCTTGTACGCTTTCAATCGAAGGGGCATGAATCTCGACCGACACAATCTTCGGGCGATATCGGTCAAAGTTCAGCGATTGCAGGACGTCGAGGTCCATACCTTCACAATCAACGTCCAGTAGATCGATCTGCCTGTCGCGATACTTGGTCTGGTCGAGAATGTCCGTCAGTGTCCGCGTTGTAAGTTCAAACCGCGTCGAACGCTCCAGAGCGCCAGTATTGTTCGCATTTGATGTCGTAAATGGGCTGAAGGAATCGCCGTAGAAGGTCAACCGACCCGGTTTTGCTGACACGGCGGCTTGAACTGCGATGTCGCGTGGTCGTCGGATACGAAAAGCACGGACCTTATCCATTTCAAGATCGATGACCACGCCGCTCCAGCCACGTCTATAAAAGCGAAACGTGTTGGAATACTTGGTTGGATGATAAGCTCCAACGTCAACATAAAAACCAGAACGAAGAGCATTCAAGCCAAAAAGCTCTTTGTAGAGACATTCAATTGCAATGTCGTCACCAAAATGTCCGTATGACATTTTGAAGCTTTTTGTCAGGAATGTCTTTCGCAGAAATTTCAACGTTTTTGATATCGGCATTTTCTCTACTGCGATTGATGTAGATTTTGGACCAAGACACTTACTTACAAAGCAGCGAAGCGTGTGCGGGCATGTTCTATACGACAGCCATGCGCCGCCCTCCGGCCTTGGCGATCATGTCAGCACCGGGAGCGGCATCGCCAAGCATGATCATCTCTTGTCCGGGGTTAATGGCAAGCAGGGCGGCGGCAACCTCGCCATGGTCAGACACAACCAGTACCGGCGCATGGGCCGCCGCGCGGACGAGATCGCGCAGGGAGTCCCGTCCGGGATCCAGGACCGTGATGCCGCCGGCGAGATCGGGCCGCGCGGCGGCAAGCTTCGCCAGCACCCCCGGCGCGGCGCGCACGGCATCCTCGCAGATCAGCACCGGCCCGGTTTCGGCCGGCGGCTCCTGCAGGTAGAGACGGGCCAGGCGTTCCTGCATCCGGGCCAGGGCAGCCGGGGCAAGCGGGGGCACCGTGATCTCATCAAGTTGCGTTACGCGGATCATCGAAGCCGGCCGGAACAATTCGACGGGCCGGTGCCGGAACACGCCATCGGAAATTGCGTGCTGGAAAGCGAGTGTCCGCCCCATATTGAGCGTGACCAGCAACAAGGTGTCGGGATGGACACCCAGCGCATCGAGCGCAAAAAAGCGCGGCAGCAAGCGCGTGACAAAGGCCCCGAAGGAACAATCGGCATCGGCGAAAAGCACAATCGCAGGTTCGCGCTCGATAATCCGCCCGCCGAGATAGGCGGTCACATCCGGCAGGCCGCGCGGCGCTTCATGGGGCAGGGCAGCGGGAAGGACCAGCCGTTTGCCGCGTCGATGCAGCTGCCCACTGCCGGGGTCGATATCGATCTCGCCGGCATGGCGCCGCCAGAGCCATTCCGCCGCTGCCGGGTCGGCACGCTCCACCATATCCTGGCTGATAATCCCGGAGGCATCTGCCCGCGGCCAGAACGGGTAGGCCGCCCGGCTGAGATACGAGCGCCATTCCCGCACCGGCTGGCTCGAATAGAGCCGCAGGGCGGCCTGAAACAGCGCTTGACTACCGGACATGGGCCTCTCATGACGAACTCAGCCGCTGTGTAGGCCATGGAAGGTTGGGGGCGCAAGATGGCGCTTGAAGCCATAACCCTGAATGTGTTCTCGAACGTGGCTTCTGCAGATGCGCGGGATTGTCTCGTCGCGGAGGCCATCCGTTCCTATTTCACCTGTTTTGAAGGTGAACGCGGCGCGCGCCGGACCACGATCCGCGTCTTTCTCGATCCGAAGCCCTTCCGCGCGAACCATGCCGCCTGGATCGCGGCCATCCGGCAGGGAACGCCGGGGCTCGAGATCGAGATCGTGGAAACGCGCGGCCTGATCGACAGTTTCGTGAAATCGGTCGAGATGACGATCACGCCCTATGCTGTCCAGCTGGAACACGATTTCGTCTTCCTGCGTGACCGCATCCCCCATGGCCTGCCGGAGATGGTCGAGGAGATGCGCGCGCATCGCTTCAACTATATCCGCTTCAACAAGCGCCGGAACATCCGGCAGGGCTATGACCTGTTCCTTGAACCGGTCGACGGCACGAAGGTGCCGCTCTGCCGCATCAACGGCCGGTCGAACAACCCGCAGATCATCGATGTCGGCTATTACCTCTCGGAGGTCGTGCCGCTGCTCCAGCGCCCCGATGGAGACCGGATCGGGCTCGAGGGCGGCCTTTGCCGCTACATGGGCGGTGGCCAGCTCTACGGCCCGCTCGGTTGGCCGAAAACAGTCCAGCATCTCGACGGGCGGGATGTCCGCTTCCGCGATCGCGTGGCGCGGAAACTCTATTTCTGGCGCAACCGGAAAAAGAGCGCCTGAAGCCGGTCGCAGCCTCAGAGCATCACCCATCCCTCGGGATAGAGATCGCCGATATAGGTTTTGCGCAGCGCTTCCGGAGCCAGCCAGGCCCGCGGCGCTATAACCAGCTTGTCGGGACGCGGATCAAACCAGGCGCTCCACCAGCTGAACGTGCTGTTGGCAATGATATGCGCCCGCGCCCGGCTCATCAGATAGAGATCCTCCGGGGCCGAATGCCCCGTCACGGCGCGATAGGGCGTGCCGGGCGGAATCAGCGCCGGAATGGCGTCCGGCGTGTCGGTGAAGACATAGATCTCGTCGATGGGCCGGGCCGCCCGCGCCAGTGCGATGGCATTCCGGTAATAGGCCATGCCAAGCGTGCCATGGACCGCATTGAAATGCTGGGCCGCCTTGAAATCGCCCACGCGGAGATGGACGGCGAGGCTCTCCGGCGCCATCGACGCCGCGAAGCTGCGGGCCGCCTCGCCGAGTTGCGGCTCGAGCGAGAAGGCGTCGCGGACTTGCCCGGCATGGGGGGCGAAGTATTTCTCGGAATGGAAATAGCCGGAGAGATAGCAGGGCGCGGCCAGTGTCTCGAACCTTGGATCATAGGCGTAATCCCGCTCGCGGAACGCGCTGCCCTGCCAGCCGACCGGCGCCTTGGCCCGGCCGAAGCTCAGCGCGCGCCCGACGCGGTTGATCAGGCGACCGGCGCCATCACGCGGCCCGCCGACAACCCGGGCACCATGTGCAAGCCCTTCCAGCGCATAGGCACGGCTGCCTGCCGCACGGAAGCGCGAGATGTCGAATTCCAGTGCTGCCCCGGTCCGTTGTGCCAGCGCGAATCCGGCTGCGGCCTGAAAGAGCTGGTTGCCGAGCCCCCCGAGAAGTTCAACGCGGATGACAGCCATCGGGTTAGCCCTGCCGAAGGAAGGGGAGGAAGCGCTTCCAGCGGTTGCGGCGCTTTTCGCGCTTGATCACCCGGATATGGTAGAGCCGGGGGTGGACGGCATCGATCATCGCATCCGCCGCCTCGGCCGGGAACAGGCCTGCATGGCTTCCGGCAACATAGAGGATCATGTTCTGCTGATACCAGAATTCCACCCGGTCATCGGCCCAGACCGCCGAGCGCAGGGCCGTCCGCGGGACATAGCCCTCACGGGCGAAACGCTCGGCCCAATAGGATTGCCATTGCTCGTTCCGGTGCCCCTCGCCACCCTGGTTCGGAATGGCCGCCGAGAACAGCACGACAGGCGCCGAACGGCAGAGATAGCGAACGAGCCGGTCGCCGGCTTCCGGCGACAGATGCTCGGCCACTTCCAGCGAGATCGCCAGATCGACGGGGCGGATCTCCGGCCAGTTGGAGGCCTCGAAATCGATCCGCTCGAACGCGTCGGCGGATATCCGCAGCTGGTCGGCGCTGACCCAGGGCCCGTCCAGACCGCGCAATCCGGCAAGGCCGAGATCCTGCGCCGCGCGCAGCCAGGTGCCGACACCACAGCCGACATCAAGCATTGAAGCGGGCCGGAACCGGGGCAGCAGATGGCCCAGGACGATGCCGGCCGATCGTTGCGAATCCTCGGCAAAGCCCTCGAAGAAGGCCTTGTCATAGTGCTGGGCACGCTCTTCGCTGCTTGTCGTCATCGGCTCTTCCTGACCGGTCCGACGCGGCGGGAGCCCCCGCCGGTATCCGTCGCGGCTTTACTTTATGCCGGACTAGGTACAAGGACGCGGGGACAAGTCAACTCGCCGGCCGAAGCCTTTCGCTGGCCGGACAGGCGTGGAGAAACGGAATGTGCGGCATTTCCGGACTGTTCCGGCAAGGCGGCCTGACGCCGTCGGACCTGCCAGCCCTCAAGCGCATGAACGAGGCCATTCGCCATCGCGGCCCGGATGATGAAGGCATCTGGAGAAACGAACCACGCGGCGTTGCCCTTGGCCAGAGGCGGCTCGCCATCCAGGATCTCTCTCCCGCCGGAGCGCAGCCGATGCTCTCGGCTTCCGGGCGCTATGCCATCACACTCAACGGCGAGATCTACAATTTCCACGATCTCCGCGCCGAGCTGGAACAGGCGGGCAAGGCGCCGGCCTGGCGCGGTCATTCCGATACCGAGGTGGCGCTGGCTGCCATCGAGGCTTTCGGGCTGGACGGAGCGCTGCCCCGCCTGCGCGGCATGTTCGCCTTCGCCCTCTACGATCATCAGGCCGGCACTGTCGCCCTTGCGCGGGACCCGATAGGCGAAAAGCCACTCTTCTGGAGCGAGATTGACGGCGCGCTGACCTTCGCCTCGGAACTGAAGGCCCTGAAGGCCCATCCGGGCTGGCGGGGCGAGCTCGACCGGACAGCCCTGACCCAGTTTCTGCGCCATGGCTACATCGTCGCGCCGGCCACGCTCTATCGCTCGGCCCACAAGATCCGGCCGGGGAGCTACCGGCTCTACGGCCCGGGCGAGGGCGGAGCAGGGCGCGAGGTCGTCTATTGGGACAGCGTCGCGATCGCCGCGGCGAGCAAGGCCAACCGCTTCGCCGGCTCCTTTGACGCGGCGACGGACGAACTGGACCGCCTGCTCCATGCCTCGATCCGGCGCCAGGTCATTGCCGATGTCCCGGTCGGTGCTTTCCTGTCGGGGGGGATTGATTCCTCGACCATCGCCGCGATCATGCAGGCGCAACGCTCGACGCCGATCGAGACCTTCTCGCTGGGCTTCAAGGAGGCGGAATTCGACGAATCCTGTTTTGCCCGCGACATTGCCCGGCATCTCCGCACCTCCCATAACGAGATCCAGCTCTCCGGCCAGGATGCCTGCGACCTCGTCACGCGCATGCCTGCAACCTATGACGAACCCTTCGCCGATCCGAGCCAGCTTCCGACCTGGCTGGTCACGCAATTCGCCCGCACCAAGGTAACGGTCGCGCTGTCGGGTGATGCTGGCGATGAGTTGTTTGCCGGCTATGGACGCTATCATTCCCTCAGCCGGAAATGGGACAGCGGCTACAAAGGGCAGGCCCATCGGCTGGCCGCGAACCTCTATTACCGACTGATCCGGCTCGGACTGGTCCGCCCGGCCCTGATGCTTGGACGGACGCATTTCGGCAAGCGCTCGCTCCATGCGCTGGATATGCGCCTTGCCGATCTCGAGGCGCCGATGGGCGCCGGCAACATGGTTGAGGCCTATGAGCGGAGTTTCACCGTGATCGACCCCGCGCACCGGCTCGTGCGGGGCGCCATGCCGGCTTTCGAGCCGCTGGTCGGTGTGCTGGCCGGTCGGGGCGACTGGTCCGCGCTGGATAAGGCTACTGTGCTCGACGCCGTCCGCTACCTGCCGGACGACATTCTCGTGAAAGTGGATCGCGCGGCCATGGCCCACAGCCTCGAGACGCGCATCCCGCTGCTCGACCCGGACATTGTCCGCTTTGCCTGGTCGCTGCCGGACGAGTTGAAGATGCGCGGCCGCGAGCGCAAGGCATTGCTCCGCGCGGTCCTCGGCCGCTATGTCCCGCGCACCCTCTGGGATCGGCCGAAACAGGGTTTCGGCATTCCCGCCGCAGACTGGCTGCGTGGGCCATTCCGGACTCTCGCTTCGGACCTGTTTTCGACAGAGCGGCTGAACCGGCAGGGTCTGCTCGACACGACGCTGGTTCAGGCAATCTGGGCGGATTTTCTTGCCGGCGGCCAGCGCCGGGTGAACCTGATCTGGACGCTGTTCGTCGGGCAGCTCTACCTCGATGCCGAGGAACGCAACGCCTGATCCATCAATAGCTCAGCCACCATCGACCTTGCGGTAGGGTTCTGGCCGGATGCCGAGCAGATAGGCAAAGGAGCCAAGACCGGAAGCAATCTGCTTGGCGGCCTTGAAGGCGAGGATCCGACCCTTGAGCGGCACGACGAGCGAAAGTGCGAGCCCGGCCGGGACTTGCAGGATGCCGCCCAGCAGGCGGCCGGTCCCCTTCGCGAGGCTCCGCCACGAAGAAGCCGCCTTGCCGCGCTGCTTTTCGTGAAGCACCGAGATGTTGATCGCGACGCGGAACGTCCGGTTGAGCTGCCAGCGGAGGTTCATCCGCGAGGCCGGGACCGTCTCCTCAACGACCGCTTCGCCCACCCAGATGATCCGCCCGCCGGCCTTATGGACACGGCTGAAGAAATCCGTGTCGCTGCCGCCGGTGAAGCGAAGGGCAGTGTCAAACCGGAGGTTCAGCCCATCCGCGGCGAAAATCCGGCGATGCACCATCGTGTTATGGCCTTCAGCCTTGGTCAGCACGGTGCCGGTGGGCCGCTTGTTGACCTCCGGCAGCGCCATCCACGGAGGCGTTCCCTCGGGAAAGACCGACACAACCCGGGCGTAATAGACATCCGCCGGGTCGCGACGGGCTGCCGCGACCAGCGTCTCCAGCCAGCCGGGCGTGGCGACCTCGTCATCGTCGATATAAAGCGCCCAGTCATAGCCCTGTTCGACGGCAAAGGTGCCGCAGCGGTTCCGCGCGAAAGGGAGGCCGAGTTCCGGCTCGAGCACGGTATGGATCACACGGCCGGTTTCGGCAGCCACCGCATCGACAATCGGGATGCAATGGAGCGCGGCATCATTCTCGATCACCGCGATGTCGCAGGTCACGCCCTCCGGCACTTGCTGCGCCGTCACGGAACGCAGGCAAGCCTCGAGCATCTTCGGCCGGGCGCGCGTGCAGATGGTGACGAGAATACGCATGGACATTTCCTTGCAGGCTCCCAGCCCGTGTAATCGAGCCCCGGGGCGGACTCAACAGGCTTACTCGTGGCGCAGGATGACCCGGTCGATGAAATCCGCGATGCCCTGGGCCTGGTAATTCCGGTCGATGGCTTCGGGATCATACTCGTCACGCACCCAATCGAGGAACGGCTTGCTCTCGTCCGGGTAAGCCTTGAGATAGGTCTCGAAGACCGTATCGAGCACGCCCGTGCGCGAGGCCCGGATATGCAGGTGACGGAGGCTGAGTTGGCCTTTCGCCTCGCGGACAGGGCGCCCCTCGGCCACCACGAGATAGAGTGCCGAGAGGAAGCCGGCCCGGTCCGCACCGGATTTGCAATGGATCAGCAGCGGATACTCCGCCTGCTTGAGTGCCAGCCCGGCATCGAGGATGGCCTGGCGGAACGGCGCCGAACGCGAGAAGAGCGGCAGGGTGAGATAGGTCAGCCCGTGCCGTTGCGCCGCCTCGGCTACCAGCGCATTGCCGCCATGGCGGGGGTCGTGCCGCGCCGTCACGATCGTGCGGATACCGGCCCGCGCCGCGCGGGCGATATCGCCGGGATAGGGCTGATTCATCCGGAGGACGCGCGGCGTTACCCAGGCCCGGTTCTTCCAGAACAGGCGGAGGATGCCGAAATCGACGAAGAGGAAGTCAAACCAGGCCGCACGCCGCGCCGCCGCATCGGCCGGCGGATCCCGGAAAGCCTCGCGATCCGGAAAAATCCGGCGCGCCAGCCAGGTGCGGAAGGGTTTGAAGGCCGCCAAGGGTCAGGCCTTCTTGAGAAACTCGGTACGCAGGACGAGGCCCTTGATCTTCTCCACCCGGCATTCAATCAGGTCGGGATCATCCGTCAGGTGGATGCCCTTGATCAGCGTGCCACGCTTGAGGGTCGAGGACGTGCCCTTGACCTTCAGGTCCTTGATGACCTGAACCGAGTCACCTTCCTTGAGCAGCGTGCCATTGCAGTCGCGCACATCCATGAGCCGATTCCTTTTCTGCCGGCGGCCAGCCTGCGCGATTAGGCCGAAACGCGCCGGAAGGGAAGCGGCCCGCCGCCATGCCCCGGCGGAAGGGCGCTCCTGCCGCAGGCGCAACGCTTCCCCCTCGCGCCGGGTGCGCCTTTCGTATAACCAGACAGGCAAAGACGTTCGGGGGGGGGAATCATGCCGGTTGAAATGTCGAAGGATCTGCGGTCGGGCGCGCTTGTCTATCATCGCCTGCCCAAGCCGGGAAAACTCGAGATCGTGGCGACCAAGCCGCTGGGCAACCAGCGCGACCTGGCCCTGGCCTATTCTCCCGGCGTCGCCGCAGCCTGCGAGGCGATCGTCGATGATCCGGCCGAAGCCGCCAACCTGACGGCCCGCCAGAACCTCGTCGCGGTCATCTCGAACGGGACGGCCGTGCTCGGTCTCGGCGATATCGGCCCGCTGGCCTCGAAGCCGGTCATGGAGGGCAAGGCGGTCCTGTTCAAGAAATTCGCCGGGATCGACGTCTTCGACATCGAGATCAAGGAGAAGCGCGTCGAGCAGCTGGTCGATATCATCACCTCGCTCGAGCCGACTTTCGGCGGCATCAATCTGGAAGATATCAAATCTCCGGAATGTTTCGAGGTTGAGGCCATGTGCCGCGAGCGCATGAACATCCCGGTTTTCCATGACGACCAGCACGGCACGGCGATCATCGTCGCGGCGGCGATCCTCAACGCCGTCGAACTTGCCGGCAAGAAGCTCGATCAGGTCAAGCTCGTCACATCCGGGGCCGGCGCGGCGGCACTCGCGTGCCTGAACCTGCTGGTCAGTCTTGGCGTGAAGCGCTCGAATATCTGGGTCACTGACATCGAGGGCGTCGCCTACAAGGGCCGCGAAGCACAGATGGATCGCTGGAAGGCGGTCTATGCGCAGGAAACCGACAAGCGCACGCTGGCCGAGGTCATCGACGGTGCGGATATCTTCCTCGGCCTCTCGGCCGCCGGCGTGCTGAAGCCCGAACTCCTGAAGAAGATGGCCACCAAGCCGCTCGTGATGGCTCTGGCCAATCCCAATCCCGAGATCATGCCCGAACTGGCCCTGGAGGCCCGCCCGGACGCCATGATCTGCACCGGCCGGTCGGATTATCCGAACCAGGTCAACAACGTGCTCTGCTTCCCTTACATCTTCCGCGGTGCGCTCGACTGCGCCGCCACGACGATCAACGAGGAAATGAAGATGGCCGCCGTGCGCGCCATCGCCGAACTGGCGCGCGAGGCGCCGTCGGATGTCGTGGCCCGCGCCTATGGCGGCGCCTCGCGGAATTTCGGGCCGGAATCACTCATTCCCTCGCCCTTCGATCCGCGCCTCATCCTCCGGATCGCACCGGCCGTGGCGAAAGCGGCGATGGAAAGCGGCGTGGCCCGCGCCCCGATCGACGATTTCGCCGCCTATGAGGAGCGTCTCAACCGCTTCGTCTTCCGTTCCGGCTTCATCATGCGGCCGATCTTCCGCGCCGCCCGCGCCGAACCCAAGCGGGTGGTCTATGCCGAGGGCGAGGACGAACGTTGCCTCCGCGCGGCCCAGACGGTGCTGGAGGAGGGGGTCGCCGTGCCGATCCTCGTCGGCCGTCCCTCGGTCGTCGAGCAGCGGTTGCAGCGCTTCGGCCTGTCGATCAAGCCCGGCCGCGATTTCGAACTGGTCAACCCGGAAGATGATCCGCGCTACCGCGACTACGTCCAGACCTATCTGGAAGTGGCCGGCCGCAAGGGCGTCACGCCGGATGCCGCGCGGACGATGGTGCGCACCAACAATACGGTGATCGCGGCCATTGCGGTCCGCCGTGGCGATGCCGATGCCATGATCTGCGGCCTCGAGGGGCGGTTCCAGTCCCGCCTGCGCATTCTGCGGGATGTGATCGGCCTCGCGCCCGGCGTCAAGGAACTGGCGGCGATGAGCCTGATGATCACCAACAAGGGCGCTTTCTTCCTCGCCGATACCCATGTCCACGAGGATCCGGACCCGGCGCAGCTGGTCGAGATCGCGCTGCGGGCCGGCACGGAAGTACGGCGCTTCGGCATCGAGCCGAAGATCGCACTCGTCTCGCATTCCGATTTCGGCTCGCATGACGGCGCGAGCGCCCGGAAAATGCGCGAGGCGGCCCGGATCCTTGCCGAGCGTGCGCCCGATCTCGAGGTCGATGGCGAAATGCAGGCCGATACGGCGCTGTCGGACATCATCCGCGAGCGCGTGCTGCCGCATTCGCGCCTGAAGAGCGAGGCAAACGTGCTTGTCATGCCAAATCTCGATGCGGCCAACATCGCCTACCAGCTCACCAAGGTTCTGGCGGATGCGCTGCCGGTCGGCCCCATCCTCCTCGGCACCGCGATGCCAGCCCATATCCTGCCGCCCTCGACGACTGCGCGCGGCGTGGTCAACATGACAGCCCTCGCGGTTGTCGAGGCGCAGGCCCCCAAGGCCTGAGCCTTGACCGGGCCCTGAAATGCAAAAGCCGGGCGAGAGCCCGGCTTTTTTCGTTGAAGCGGCGAGGGCAGCCGGCGATTACTTCGCCTCGGCCTCGATCTTGACCTTCTGGAGCAGCGCACCTGGATTTTCACCGGCCGCCATCAGTTCCATCGCCGTCAGCCCACCGGGCGACTTGGCCCGCAAGGTGATGTTCAGGGTGCCGGGGGTGCGGACGAACTTCGTCAGCGCATCCGCCAGCGACGGACCATCCGGATGGCCGCCGAGATACATCCCGATCATGGCCGGAGCGATGGCGGAAAGCTCCATCTTGAACTGGTCGGCAGTCTTCTTCTGATCCTTGGCGGCCTTGGCGATCAGTTTGTCGATGCCGCCCCGGTTCTCGACCGCGAAGGACAGGCTCTGGGCATTCGCGCCGAGGAGCGTGTAGGTCCAGGCCGTCATCGGATTCTCGAAGAGCGGGCGGGGAATGTTTCCGACTTCCGCCTTGAGGCCGACCTTGGCCATCTTGCCCATATCGGCATTGACATCATCCACGACAAACCGGGTCTTGGCCTCGTCCCAGGTGCCCTTGATCTTCATCGACAGGTCGATGACATCGATCCCGAGTTCACGCAGGGTCATCAGGCCCTGGTCCTTGCTGTTGGCAGGAACGGGCATCCGGAAGCCATTGAGCGAATAGTCGATCTTCGTCGGAATCATGCCGACAAACCCGCCCATCCGGGCATCGAAGGCCCCGAGCGCCACCTTCACGCGGTCCTTGGACTTCGCATTCTTGCCGGGCGGCAGATCCGCATCCAGCCCCTCGAACACCATGCGCACGTCGCGGTTCTGCAGCGACTTGCTGACCTCCGCGAGCAGGGCACGGAATTCCTCAGCTTCGGGCGTAGGCTTGTCGCCCGGCTTGCCGGCCATTTCGCCCTGCATGGCCTGCATCGCGCCGCCGATCATCCAGCTGTAGAAGTCGCCCTCGAAACCAAGCTTCCTGAATTTCATGAAGCCATCGGCTGCAGCCAGCGAGAAATCGTTCATGATGAAGCTCGGGGCGGCGCCACCGGTGAAGGTCATCTTGCCGCCGGAGCCCTTGACGTCTGCACCGGTATTCTTGTCCTTGCCGGTCAGCGTGAAGCCGTCGATCTCGCCATTACCGAAGGAGAAGGCCGAATAGATGTCAGTGACGGCGGCGAGCAGCGGCAGGGCAACTGCCGGATCACCCGGTTTGGCGTTCGACTTTTCAGCCAGCGCAAGGAACTCGATCGGGGCCTTCCGCGCCAGTCGTGCCTGGAAGCCCGAGCCGGTCATCTTGCCGATCGAGACCTTCACATCCTCGATCACCATGTCCATGGACGCCAGTTCATAGCGGCCATGCAAGGTCTTCATCGGCGCCTTGCCGGTCGGATCGGCATCGAGCATCCAGCGGACCATGCCCGCCATGTCGAACGTGTCCATCGTCAGGCGGCCGAACTGCGTCTCGAGCTTCTGGCTCGCCTTCTCGGCCTTGACCGTTCCGGATTGACGGCCCCCTTTCACAGCCAGCTTCTCGATCGCACCGCCCTTGATCCGCGTGGCTTCCAGACCCTCATAGACGGTCAGGACATCCTGCGTATCGGACTTGATTCGGAACTCGACCGTGGCGATGGCCAGCCTGTCGGCGTTGAAGCGCTGCAGCAGCTCGGACGCGGCATTCAGGGTCTTGACCTTGAAAAGCCCCTCGATTTCAGCCTTGCCGAGGCTCGATCCGGAAACGGTGATCCCGTTGAGCACCAGCGTGCTGCCGGACATCGGGAGTTCAAGCTTGTCAATCGTCACATTCTGCTGCGCCTGCGCGGCAACGATGCCGATCGCGCCCTGATCGGGAATCAGGGGCAGGGCGAGGGGCGAGAGCGCAGTGGCGACCAGGAGGGCGCGAAGATGGCCTGCGGCGAGCAGGCGCGAGGGATGGGCGGATCGGGACGGGCGGATCAAGGGTCTCTCCTGCGCTGACAGTTTTCCACGCGTGCCGATTGCACCGGCGCGGGCAAGACATACGCTACTAGGCAGAAACGCAACTCAAAATGTGCGGCAACGCACAAATCGGTTAAGCAAGGGTGACGACAGATCAGCCGCAACCCGCGCAGAGCACCAGAAACCGGGGATCAAGACAAGATCTCAAGACATGGTCTAAAGTGCGAAGCTGGTTCCGCAGCCGCAACTGGCGGTGGCCTTCGGGTTCCGGATCTGGAAGCTCTGGCCCATCAATTCCGTCACGAAATCAAGTTCCGACCCCGCCAGGAGGGGGGCGGAGACCGAATCGACCAGCACGGTTACGCCATCGCGCTCGATGACCAGATCATCCGCTTCCGGTGCACCGGCAATCGCGAACTTGTACTGGAAGCCCGAGCATCCTCCGCCTTCGACCGAAACCCGGAGCGTCGAACCCTCTGGCTCGCTCTCGAGGATCTTGAGAATGCGGTTTGCCGCCCGGGCCGTCACGGCCAGCGGAGCATCCGGGTTGGCCTGGCCGGGGAGCGGTGCTGCGCCCGGCACATTCTGGACTGCGAATTTCAGCGCCATCGTCGATCGACCGGGGTTCAAGGCCCGGGCCGCCTTCCGTTTGGGTTTTCTCCAATGTAAGGACGAAATCCGCGCCCGGCAATGCCCGGTCATGGCAACGGCGCCGCATTCCCGCCCGTATCGACGGGTCTGTAGCGGGCGTTTCACAGGGAAAGGAATCGGCGATGCTCTTCCACCGCGACCGCCCGCTCTCGCCCTTCGCCGTCGATTACAAGCGCAGCCGCGGCCGCCTCCTTCCCGAACCGGCCTCGCCGACCCGGAGCGACTTCCAGCGTGACCGGGACCGGATCATCCATTCGAATGCGTTCCGGCGGCTCAAGCACAAGACACAGGTTTTTGTCGAACACGAAGGCGATCATTACCGCACCCGCCTGACCCACTCGATCGAGGTCGGGCAGATCGCCCGCTCGATCAGCCGCATCCTCGGGCTGGACGAGGACCTTGCCGAAGCGCTGGCTCTCGCCCATGACCTTGGCCACACGCCGTTCGGCCATGCCGGCGAGGACGCGCTCGATGCGCTGATGGCCGAACAGGGCGGCTTCGACCACAATGCCCAGACCCTGCGGATCGTCACGCGGCTGGAGCGCCGCTATGCCGCCTTTGATGGCCTCAACCTTTCGTGGGAAATGCTGGAAGGGCTAGTGAAGCATAACGGGCCGCTGCTTGGGCCGGACGGGCGGCCGACCGAGCGCTACCTCCGCCATGGCATTCCCGGTGCGATCGTCGAGTTCGACCAGATCTTCCCGCTCGATCTCGCGAGCTATGCCTCGGCCGAAGCGCAGGTGGCGGCCATTGCCGATGACATCGCCTACAACGCGCATGACATTGACGACGGCCTCAGGGCAGGGCTGTTCCATTCGTCGGAATTGCGACAGGTGCCTTTCCTGGCCGCCTTGCTCTGGGAGATCGATCGCCTCTGGCCCAACCTCGATGAGGGGCGAAAGGCCCACGAGATCATGCGCCGCGTCATCACCCGGCTGGTCGAGGATGTTGCCGCAGAAAGCGAGCGGCGGCTTGTTGCCCTCAACCCGCGACAGGCGGACGATATCCGCCATGCGAAAAGCCCGGTCATCGCCTTCTCGGACGCGATCGCACCGGCAGAGCAGGATCTCAAGCGCTTCCTGTTCGAGCGCATGTACCGCCACAAGCACCTGCTCCAGCTCCGGGAATCGGCTTCGACCATCATTCGGGACCTGTTCGGCCGCTACATCACCGAGCCCGATCTGGTGCCGGAACTGGCCAACCGCCGGAACAACGAGGCTCAACTCGCCCGCGCCGTCGCCGATCATATCGCCGGGATGACCGACCGTTTCGCGATTCTCCAGCATGAGGCCTTGTTTGACGTCACGCCCGACCTCCGCTAGGGCCAGCGTCTCTGCTGTTTTCGCAATGCGGGTTCCATGAACATTTTCCATGCCTTCTCGGCCGATCTTCAGGCCGTGCTCGCCGATCTGCCGGCCACCGCCCCCCTCGCACCCGAGATCCGGGGCAGGGCCACGGTCGAGCCGCCGCGCGATCCGGCCCATGGTGACCTGTCAACCAACGCCGCGATGGTTCTCGCCAAGGAAGCCGGCAGCAATCCGCGCGCCCTGGCCGAGGGCATTGCCACGAAACTGCGTGAATCCGGCCGCTATCCGCGGGTCGAGGTAGCCGGGCCGGGCTTCATCAATGTCGGCCTCGCCCCCGTGGCGTTCGAGGATGTCCTCCGCGCGGCTATCGCCGCGGGGCCGGATTTCGGCCGTTCGCCACTCGGGCAGGGCAGGGCGATCAATGTCGAATATGTCTCGGCCAATCCGACCGGCCCGATGCATGTCGGCCATGGCCGGGGGGCTGTCTATGGCGATGCCCTCGCCAACCTGCTGGATTTCGCTGGCTGGAAGGTGACGCGCGAGTATTACATCAACGATGCCGGCGCGCAGGTCGATGTGCTGGCCCGTTCGGCCTTCCATCGCTACCGCGAGGCCCTTGGCCGCGATGTCGGCCCGGTGGGCGAAGGGCTCTATCCCGGTGATTACCTGATCCCTGCCGGCAAGGCGCTGGCCGAAGCCCATGGCGCCGCGCTCGAATCCCTTTCCGAAGCGGAATGGCTGCCGATTGTCCGCAAGGCGGCCATCGACGCCATGATGGTGATGATCCGTGGCGATCTCGCCGCGATCGAGATCCGGCACGATGTGTTTTTCTCGGAAGCCTCGCTGCAGGCGCCGGTCGACCAGGTCGCCGCGACCATTGCCGATTTCCGCGCGCGCGACCTGATCTACGAGGGCCGGCTGCCACCGCCGAAGGGCCAGAAGGACGAGGATTGGGAGGACCGCGAGCAGACCCTGTTCCGCGCCACGGCTTTCGGCGATGATGTGGACCGTCCGCTGCTGAAATCGGATGGCGGCTACACCTATTTCGCGTCCGACATCGCCTATCACGCCAACAAGTTTTCCCGTGGCTTCGCCGAGATGATCGATGTCTGGGGCGCGGATCACGGCGGCTATGTCAAGCGGATGCAGGCCGCGGTGAAGGCCGCGACCGCCGGAAAAGGCGCTCTGGAAGTGCGCCTCTGCCAGCTGGTGAAGCTGATGCGGAACGGCGAACCGGTGAAAATGTCGAAGCGTGCCGGTGATTTTGTCACATTGCGGGATGTCATCGACGAGGTCGGCCGCGACGCGATCCGCTTCATGATGCTCGACCGCAAGAACGACGCGGAACTGGAATTCGACCTCGCCAAGGTGATCGAGCAATCGAAGGACAATCCTGTCTTCTATGTCCAGTATGCCCATGCACGCTGCGCTTCCGTGCTGGATCGCCAGGCCAGAACCGCCTTTGATTCCAATCCGATCAGTGTAGCCGAAATCCACGGCGCCGACCTGTCGGTGCTGCGCGACGAGGGCGAGCGCGCGCTGATGCGGATGGTCGCGCAATATCCCCGCCTGATCGAGCAGGCTGCAGCCACGCGCGAGCCGCACCGCGTGGTTTTCTATCTCTACGATCTTGCAAGTGCTTTCCACGGCTTGTGGAACCGCGGCAAGGATTTGCCTGATTTGAGGTTTATTAATAACGATGACCGAAAAGGAACAATGGCGAGGCTGGCTCTCGTCACGGCTGTCAGGATTGTGATTGCCAACGGGCTTCGGCTCCTCGGCGTTTCCGCTCCCGACGAGATGCGCTAGCATCTAGGCCCTGATCTCCCGCCAGCCCCGCGCGTTGCGTGAGAGGAGGACCGCGGCAATGGATCGCAATGATCAGGGTCGCAAGGAACCGACACTGGCAGATCTCGAGGCGTTCGAGAAATTACTGCGGGAAAGCCTTCAGGCTGACTCGCAGGCCAAGCCGACGGCACCGGCCACCTCCTTCACACCTGCGCCGGCTGCCCCCGACGAACCGGCACCCCTTTCCGGCGGGTCTCAACGGGTTGAGCCCTCTTTCGGGCCTGATCAGGCCGCCATGGCCGAGCTGGCTCGATTGATCGACCGCCCGGTCGATTTTGCACTGCCCCCTGTTCCGTCTGCGCCAGCTCCGCCGGCTCCGGAGCCTCATCAGGCGCCGGGGAGGCCCGAAACCGCGCATGTCCAGGTTGGGCACGATCAGCCCCCCCATGTCGAAGGCCACGCCGAGGCCGTCCTGACGCCCGGCTGGGATCAAGCCCCTCCGGTCTCGGTGCATTATGCGCCGGTCGAGGCGCCTGCTGCACCCGCGCCGGCACCGGAACCGCTCGATCCACTTGCCGCCTTTGAACAGGAGCTGCGACGTTTCGATGCGATCCGCATGGCGGAGCACAAGGCCGCGCAGGACGATCTGCGCACCGATTACCCGGCGCAGGAACCGATCCCGCAGGCGACCGGCTATGATCAGGCGGCCTATGCCGGGCATGATTACCGCCAGCAGGGCTATGCCGAGCCCGCCGCCGAGGCAAACTGGGGTGCGCAGCAGGCCGTCAATCCGGCCGAAAGCCAGGCCGAGGCCTCTCTCCATGCGGCAGAGGAGCGCCTCGCCGCGCAGGCTGCCGCGGCTGCGGCTGCGGCCCGGGTGCAATCCGGGCCGGGACGTTCGCGGACGATCTTCCTTGCCCTTGGCGGGCTTGCAGTGGCCGGCGGCGCTGTGCTGGCCGGCTCGATGCTCTTCGGCGGCGGATCGGACCGCAAGACCGCATCCGGCTCGGTGCCGGTCATCGCAGCGCGGCCAGAACCGACCAAGGAACGGCCAGCCAATCCCGGCGGGATCGAGATTCCCAACCAGAACAAGCAGGTCCTCTCGCCGCGCAATGCGAACGACACGCAGCCTGCGCAAGTGGTCAACAACACGGAGCAACCGCTTGACCTGAACCAGGTGACACGCCGCGACGGCGTGCGGGTGGTCGCGCCGAGCCCGTACCAGAATTCCGGCGCGCCCGCCGGCGAAACCGCCAACCCGAACCTCGAGCCGCGCCGTGTGACCTCGGTCCGCATCCCGGTCGGAGGCGACGGTACCGTTCCCGCGGCGACGACGACGACGACCGCCCCCGGCGTGAACGCTCCGTCATTTCCGGTCACGCCACCGGCGCAGAGCCCCGTGGCGCCGCCAGCCCGGCAGACAGGGCCGGTCGTGACCGTGCCGCAAACGCCCGTCAATGCACCGATCCCGCCCGTCGCCCCACCGGGTCGGACCGAGCCCCCTCCGTCGGTGACGCCGCCGCCGGCTTCGGCGCAGGGAACGCCGCCCAAGATCGAGACACGCCCGACCACGGCCCAGCCGCCGCGTCCGCCGGCCAGCGCCCCTGCACCGACGGCCTCACCGCCGGCCCCGCGCGTCGCGACAGCGCCGGCCGGCACGCAAACAACGACGCCGGCCAACCGGCCAGCCAATGCACCTCTGGTCCTTTCGCCCAATTCGCGCCCGGCAGCGCCCGCCACGGCGGCCCGTCCGGCGCCTGCTGCGAATACAGATGACGATACGCCGCCGGCCAGCCAGCCGACTTCGGGCGCCTTCGCGGTGCAACTCGCCTCGCGCCCGACCGAGGAGGATGCCCGCAATGCCAGCACGCAATTGCGCAGCCGCTTCAGCACTGCGCTCGGCGGCAAGGCTCCGAGCGTTGTCTCGGGCACGGCCAACGGCCAGACGGTCTATCGCGTCCGGGTCGGCGGCTACAGCCAGGCTGCTGCTGTTGAAGCCTGCAACAAGGTGAAAGCCGCTGGCGGCAATTGCTTCGTGACGCGTCAATGAAGCCGCTGATCTTCGGGGCGAAGGGCCATCGCCTGTCCAACCAGGAGGCGGCCTTCTTCGCCGAACATCGCCCGGCCGGCTTCATCCTGTTCCGGCGGAATGTCGACACGCCCGATCAGGTCCGGGCGCTCGTCGAAGACATGAAGCGCGCGGCCGACAACCCCGATGCGCTCGTTCTGATCGACCAGGAAGGCGGTCGTGTGGCCCGGCTTCGTCCGCCGCATTGGCGGGAATATCCGCGCGCGGCAGCCTATGGTGCGCTCTGGCCGATCGACCCGGATCTCGCGGGCGAGGCCGCCTATCTCGGCGCCCGGCTGATCGCTGACGATCTCCTCCGGCTGGGGATCAATGTTGATTGTCTTCCGGTGCTCGATGTGCCCGTTCCCGGGGCGGACAACATCATCGGCGACAGGGCCTACGGCACCTCGCCGGATATCGTGATGGCGCTGGGCCGCGCCGCAGCCGACGGGCTGATGGAAGGCGGCGTCATGCCGATCATCAAGCATATCCCCGGCCATGGCCGGGCGATGGCGGATTCCCACCTCGCTTTGCCGGTCGTGGATGCGCCGCGCCCGGCCCTACGCGGCCATGATTTCCCGCCCTTCCGCGCCCTGGGTGACATGCCGCTCGCCATGACGGCCCATGTCATCTTCACCGCCTATGATGCCGGAAACCCCGCCACGACCTCGGAGACGGTGATCCGCGATGTCATCCGCGGCGAGATGGGCTTTGACGGCGTGCTGATGTGCGACGACCTGTCGATGAAGGCCCTGTCCGGGAGTTTCGAGGGCCGCCGCGATGCCGCTCTCGCCGGGGGCTGCGATCTCGTCCTGCATTGCAACGGCGAGATGGACGAAATGGAGCCGATCGCGCAGGGTTGCCCTGCCATCGCCACGCTGGCCGCAAGACGCCTCGAACGCGTCGTCGCCTTGCTCGGCAAGGCCCGGAAGCCATTTGACCGGGGACAAGCCGAGGCAAGACTCGCAGCCCTCCTTGCCATGCGGGGGTAAAAGCCCGATCTCTAGGCCTGATGGCCAACCCAGCGGAACCCTTCGATACATTCGAGATCGATCCCGATGCCTTGCCGGGCGAGGGTGAACCGCGCCTGATCCTCGATCTCGACGGTTTCGAGGGACCGCTTGACCTGATGCTCGATCTCGCCCGCCGCGAGAAACTGGATCTGCGTTCGATCTCGATCCTGACCATCGCCGACCAGTATCTCGCCTTCATCCGCGAGGCACAAAGGCTCCGGCTTGAATTGGCCGGCGACTATCTCGTCATGGCTGCCTGGCTCACCTATCTGAAGTCGCGGCTGCTGCTACCGAAGAAATCCGTCTCGGGCGAGCCGGAGGCCGATGAACTGGTCGAGGATCTCGCCCTTCGCCTGCAACGGCTGGAGACCCTGCGCAAGGCCGGCGAATGGCTTTCCGCGCGGCTCGCTGCGACACGCGAGACCGCGCCGCGCGGCGCGATAGAGCCGATCGTAGTCGAGCAACGCTCCGCTTGGGAGCTGAGGCTGCTCGAACTGGTCTCGGTCTATGCCGAACGGCGGATCGCCTCGGTCAAGGCCCGCTACACGGTGGCAACGCGGAAAACACTCTCCATTCCCGAAGCCCGCAACATCCTGATGCGGCTGGTTGGCGAGGCGGGTGACTGGTGCCCGATCGATATCCTTGTGGCAGCGATCCGCCCCGCCGAAGCCGAACCGCGCAGTGCCCGCGCCTCATCCTTCGTGGCGGCTCTCGAACTGGCGCGCGAGGGCGCGCTGGAATTGCGGCAGGAAGCCGCCTTCGCGCCGCTCTACCTCCGAACAGGCCGTAAGGTCCCGGACGTACGATGACGGGAAGGGGCACCGGGATGATGCGGATCGTCACCGAGGAAAACCACGAGACCGAGCGCCGCTTCGCCCATGGCGTCCGTGTGGCCGAAGCCCTGCTTTTCGCCACCGACCAGCCGCTCGCGGCAGAAGACATTGCCCGGATGATGCCGGCCGGGGTTGAAGTCGAATCCGTCCTCGGCGAGCTGGAACGGCTCTACCGCCCGCGTGGCATCAACCTGATCCGAGCCGGGGGCAAATGGATCTTCCGGACTGCGCCGGATCTCGGCTACCTGCTCCGGCGGGACAGCCAGGAACCGCGCAAGCTCGGGCGTGCGGCACTGGAAACGCTGGCGATCATCGCCTATCACCAGCCCATCACCCGGGCGGAGATCGAGGCCTTGCGCGGCGTTTCGACCCATAAAGACACATTGGATACCCTGCTTCAGGCGGGCTTTGTCCGCTTGCGCGGTCGTCGCCGCACGCCGGGCCGGCCAGTCACGTTCGGAACGACCGAAACCTTCCTGATCCAGTTCGGCCTGAACCGGATCGGCGATCTGCCAAGCCTCGACGATCTTGCCGGAGCGGGTCTTGTCGAGGGGCAGGTTCCGGTCGGGCTGCATTTCCCGCTGCCCAGCGATGATCCCGCCTTGCGCGGCGACGAGGATCCGCTGGAGCCCGACCTGTTCGATGTCATGACCGAGGAGCGGCTTGACGCGCTGGCCGCAGAGCCGCCGCTCGATCCGGAAGATGGCACCTCACCCGAGACGGACCATCGGAATGGTCAATCCTGAAGGCGCCGGCCGCCGCCTGAGGGCATCGGCCGTCATTCCCGCATCGTTGTCCTTCGAGAACCTGACCCGCCGTTTCGGTGACAAGGAAGCCGTTCTCGACGTGTCCTTCACCGCGGCCAATGGCGAGGTCATCTGCCTGCTCGGCGCCTCGGGTTGCGGCAAGTCCACCCTGTTGCGGCTGGCGGCTGGCATCGAGGTGCCGAGTGCGGGCCGGATCCTGCTCGATGGCAAGGAAGTAGCCGGACCGGAACGGTTCGTCGAACCCGAGAATCGGGGCATTGGCCTTGTCTTCCAGGATTATGCCCTGTTCCCGCATCTCGATGCGCTCGAGAACGTCATGTTCGGGCTGGGCAACCTACCGCGACGCGAGGCGCTGGTCATTGCGGATGCGGCCCTCCGCCGTGTCGGCCTGGGCGACAGGATGCGCGCCATGCCGCATGAACTGAGCGGCGGCGAGCAGCAGCGCGTGGCGCTCGCCCGGGCGGTGGTTCCGCGCCCCCGCGTTCTGCTGATGGACGAACCCTTCTCGAATCTCGATCGTCGCATGCGCGATCAGGTGCGCGAGGATACGGTAGCGATCCTCCGCGAGACCGGCGCAACGGCGCTGATCGTGACGCATGACCCGGAAGAGGCGATGCGCATCGCCGACCGGATCGCGCTGATGCGGAAAGGCCGGCTGGTGCAGATCGGTAGCAGTCAGGATATCTACCGCCATCCGGTCGACCTGGAGGCCGCACGATTCTTCTGCGATCTCAACGAGATCGAGGGCCTTGTCCGGCAGGGCGCGGTCGACACGCCGGTCGGGCGGTTCCCGGCGGCGGGGAAGGCGGAGGGAAGCAGGGCGACCGTGGCCATCCGTCCACAGAACCTCCGCCTCAAGCCGGCCGGGTTCTGCCTGGCCGGCCGGGTGATCGATCATCGCTTCATCGGCGAGGTTGAACTGGTCGATCTGGCGGTCCAGGGCCTCGAAAAACCGCTCCGCGCCCGCTCGGCGGAAACCCCCGGCCTGCGGCCCGGCCTGGATGTCGGTGTTGAAATCAGCCCCGACGATGTGCTGGTCTTCTGAGGTCCTTGTTTTTGCCGACAAGACCCCCTAGTTTCCGGTCGAACTTTGAACCGCGCCGCAAGCGTGGTCCTGCAGGAAGCGTGTGGAGGCGTCGATGGGCAGCATGAGCATCTGGCATTGGCTGGTAGTAGCAGTGATCGTTCTGCTGCTGTTCGGTCGTGGCAAGATTCCCGAACTGATGGGCGATGTCGCCAAGGGCATCAAGTCTTTCAAGGCCGGCATGAAGGACGAGGAAGCCGCCAAGGCCGACGAGCCTGCCAAGGAGATCGAGGGCAAGGCCGGCGAGATTGTGAAGCCGGCCGAAGCCGCGAAGACCGAGCCGAAGGCCGGTTGAAGGCCCTGAACCGGCAGAGCCTGCCTGTTTTGACAGGTCGGGCAGGAAAGCGCGTGGTATCCGATGTTTGATATCGGCTGGAGCGAGTTGGTCGTCGTCGGCGTCGTCGCCCTTGTGGTGATCGGCCCGAAGGAGCTGCCCGGCGTGATCCGGTCGGTTGGCCGGGCCGTGTCCAAGTTGCGGACCATGGCCGGCGAGTTCCGGACCCAGTTCGACGATGCCATGCGCGAGGCCGAACTCCACGAGGTCAAGAAGACCTTCACGGATATGGGCGAGGCTGCGACATCCGCCGCCAGCGCCGTCGCGAACCCGGTCGGAGCCGTGCTGAACGAAGTCAAGGCCAGTGCGGAAGGCGCATCCGGGGTGACCGAAGCCAATCAGGCATTGCAGTCCATCGAGGCCGATGCCCGTGCCCTTGAGGCCGAGATCGCCAGACCCGAGATCGCACAGCCGGAACCGCCGGCCATTGCCGCGCCGGCCACGCCTGCGCCCGAGGCTGCAAAATCATGAATGCGCAGGTTCCTGCCCCCCTTACGCCCGATACCAAGCCGGTCGAGACGCCTTCGGGCGCGCGGGATGGGCATGACGAGATCGAGGCCTCGCGCGCCCCGCTGATCGAACATCTTGTCGAGTTGCGTTCGCGCATCATCAAGGCGGTGATTGCTTTTGTTATCATGACATTCGTGTGCTTCGGCTTTGCGAAGCACATCTATGCGATCCTCGTTTACCCCTATATCTGGGCTGCAGGCGGGCCGCAGAACGCACCGCTGATCTACACCCATCCGCTGGAATACTTCTTCGTCCAGCTGAAGCTGGCCGTATTCGGCGGGGCCTTCCTGGCGTTTCCGGTCATCGCCACGCAGATCTACAAGTTCGTCGCACCCGGCCTTTACAAGGACGAGAAGGATGCCTTCCGTCCTTACCTGATCGCCACGCCGGTCTTCTTCGTGCTCGGCGCCGCCGTTGTCATGCTGATTGCCATGCCGATGCTGATGAAATTCTCGCTGGCCATGCAGCAGAGCGCCACCGAGGGGCAGGCCCCGATTACCTTCCTCGGCAAGGTGGATGATTATCTCAGCCTGATCATGACGCTGGTTTTTGCCTTTGGCATCACCTTCCAGCTGCCGGTGATCCTGACGCTGCTGGCCCGGATCGGGCTGATCGATGCGCAGTTCCTGCGCGACAAGCGCCGCTATGCCATCGTGCTTGTCTTCGTGGTCGCCGCGATCTTCACGCCGCCCGATATCCTGAGCCAGTTCACGCTCGCGATCCCGACCCTGCTTCTCTACGAATTGTCGATCCTTTCGGTCTCGATGGTCGAGAAAAAGCGCGCGGCCACGCAGGAAACGACAAACTGAACGCAGCAGGGCTTGACCTGCCTTTCCGGACTTTCCAAACAGCGACGTTCCATGCGATGGCCGGGCCGGCAAGGCCTCGCGCCCGTCGCCGATTCGCTGCCCCGAAGTCCGAGCCCTCCGATGCATGACATCCGCGCCATCCGAGCCAATCCCGAACCGCTGAAACAGGCATTGCTGCGCCGCCAGCAGAAACCGGCCGAGGTCGACGCGCTGCTGGCCTCGCTGCTGGGGCTGGACGAGCGCTATCGCGCGGCGCTGACGGAGAAGGAAACGCTTCTCGCCCGCCGCAACGCCGCGTCGAAGGAGATCGGCCAGGCCATGGCCCAGAAGGATATGGCCCGCGCCGAGGCGCTCAAGGCGGAAGTCGCCGCCGGCAAGGACCGTCTGGCCGAGCTTGAAGGTGAAGCCGGCAGCCTCGAAAGCGAGCTGCGCGACAGGCTCTCGGCGCTGCCGAACATCCCGCTCGACGAGGTGCCTCAAGGCGCCGACGAGCATGGCAATGTCGAGTATCGCCGCCATCTGGCCGTGCCGAACCTTGCTTTCGCGGCGAAGGAGCATTTCGACCTTGGCGAAGCCCTGGGCATGATGGATTTCGAGACGGCGGCGAAGCTGTCCGGCAGCCGGTTCGTCGTGCTGCAGAAGGGCCTTGCCCGGCTGGAACGGGCCCTCGGCCAGTTCATGCTCGACCTCCATACCGGCGAGCATGGCTATACCGAGGTCCAGCCGCCGATCCTCGTGCGCGACGAGGCCATGTACGGCACGGCACAACTGCCGAAATTCCGCGAGGACCAGTTCATGGTCATGAGCGAGGGCACCCGGACCGAATTGCTGTCTGACGCGCTGGAGCATGTCTCGCCAGGTGATGCGCAGGTCTTCCGGGAAGGCCTCATGCCCCTGACGAAACTGGTCGAGCGAACGCTGAACCGCGCCCCTTCACGGGAGGATCGCTGGCTCGTTCCCACGGCCGAAGTGCCGCTGACCAACCTCGTCCGCGAGAAGATCCTCTCCGAAGAGGAACTGCCCCTGCGCTTCACGGCCCTGACGCCCTGCTTCCGCGCCGAGGCGGGCTCGGCCGGGCGGGATACGCGCGGCATGCTGCGCCAGCACCAGTTCAACAAGGTCGAGCTGGTCTCGATCACCACGCCGGAAACCTCGCGCGACGAGCATGAGCGCATGCTCGCCTGCGCCGAAACCGTGCTGAAGAAGCTCGGCCTGCATTTCCGCACCATGGTGCTCTGCACCGGAGATATGGGCTTCGCCAGCCAGAAGACCTACGATATCGAGGTCTGGCTGCCCGGCCAGAATACCTATCGCGAGATTTCCTCCTGCTCGGTCTGCGGCGATTTCCAGGCCCGGCGCATGGATGCGCGCTTCCGCAGCCCCGGCGACAAGGCAACCCGCTTCGTCCACACGCTCAACGGCTCCGGCGTGGCGGTCGGACGCTGCCTCATCGCCGTCATGGAAAACTACCAGAATGCCGATGGCTCGATCACGGTTCCGGACGTGTTGAAGCCCTACATGGGCGGGCTCGCCCGGATCGAACGCGCGGCCTGAACCGGGCAGGGGAGAGACATGCGGATCCTGATCACCAATGACGACGGCATCCACGCCCCCGGGCTGGAGGTTCTGGAGACCATCGCGCGCGGCCTGTCCGATGATGTGGTGGTCGTGGCGCCGGAAACCGACCAGTCCGGCGTCTCGCATTCCCTCTCGCTGAATGACCCTTTGCGCCTGCGCCAGATCTCGCCGAGCCGCTTCGCGGTCAAGGGCACGCCGACCGATTGCGTGATCATGGGTATCAAGCACATCCTGCGCGAAACCCGGCCCGATCTCGTCCTGTCCGGTGTCAATCGCGGCCAGAATGTCGCGGAGGATGTCACCTATTCCGGCACGATCGCGGCGGCGATGGAAGGCACATTGCTTGGCGTGCCCTCGATTGCGCTGAGCCAGGCCTATTCTCGCGGCGATCACGAGAGCATCCGCTGGGATTGCGCCGAAACCCATGGCGCCCGCGTTGTGCGGCGGCTCATCGATGCCGGCATTCCTCCGGGCATCGTGATGAATGTCAATTTTCCGGCTGTCGCACCGGATGAGGTGGCCGGCCTCGCCGTTTGCGTGCAGGGCCAGCGCAACCAGGCGATGCTGGATGTCGACCGCCGGGTCGACGGACGCGGCAACCCCTATTACTGGCTCGCCTTCGCCCGCGGACGCGTGGTTCCGGCAGAGGGAACGGACCTGCATGCACTGGCAGATGGCAAGGTTGCCGTCACGCCGCTTCGGCTGGACCTGACAGACCTGCCGAACCTGACGCGGCTTGCAGAGGCCCTCGACGGATGAGCCAGGACGCGGCTCTGGACCGGCGGGACGAGGCACCGGCAGAACCCGGCGGCCCGCTTTCCGCCGATACGGCGCTGGCGCGTTTCATCCTCGACCTCCGCTCGCGTGGCCAGACAGATGCCGCGATGTTGACCGCCTTCGAGCGACTGCCGCGGCATCTCTTCATTGCTGGCTTTCCGCCAGAACGGCTTTATAGCCCGGTCTCCCTGCCGATCCCCTGCGGCGAGGAAGCAACCGATCCGTTCTCGATTGCCCGGCACCTTGCCCTGCTTGATATCCGGCCCGGCCATCGCGTGCTGGAAATCGGCCTGGGCTCCGGCTTCCAGGCAGCAATCATGACGCGGCTGGGAGCCTCCGTGACCAGTTACGAACGGTATCGCAGCCTCGTCCGGCAGGCCGAGCAGGCGTACCGGCAGGCGGGAATCAACAGCGTGACACCGATGCTGGGTGATGGCCTTGCCCGGCTCGACCGGCCTGACAGCTTCGACCGCATTATCCTGAACGGGGCACTGGACCTTCCGCCACAATCCTTCCTTGACCGGCTCAATCCACACGGAATTCTTGTCGGCCATAGGCTGCGCGGCCTCGAAACACGCCTGGCCGTCTGGCGCAAGGATCTGACGGGCCAAGCCACCGAACAGGATGCCGGCCCCTCGCGCCTCGGCCCGTTGCGGGGCGGGCTGACGCTCGTTCTCTGAGCGGGCGGCAGGCGCGATTCACATTCGGGTAACCTTGCTGCTCAACCGGACCTTAAGCTGAATCCGTCTTTACTCCGGATCATCGCCTTTGATGGTTACCGGGTGAGACGAGTAATGCGTGAGTTTCAATGGATTGGCGGGAAGCGCAAGCTTCTGGCGACCGTGATGGCAGCGGGCCTCCTCGGGGCCTGCTCCTCGGACGTCACCCGGTTTGACAACGACCCTTTCAAGAATCCGTTCCGCTCCCGGGCCGCCTACGATCCTGTCCAGACCAATTCGATCAACCGGCCGACACCCGGGCCGCGCAGCCTTGAACCGGTTCGCCAGACGGCCGCGACGACGCAACCGCTGCCGCCGCCCAGCCAGCCGATCATCGCCACCAATCCGTCGCGGGCCTCTGCGCCTCTGACGACCGGGTCGGTCAGCGCGCCCAACTACGTTCCGCTGGCCCCCGTCGCCGAGCGCCCGGCAACCGCGCTCGGCCCGGCTTCCCCGACGACAGGCTGGTCTGCCGTCGGCGGCACGCCCGTCGTGATGCGGGAAGGCGAGAGCCTGAACACCTTGTCCGCGCGGTACAACGTGCCGGTCAATGCCATTATGGCGGTCAACGGCATTTCGAATGTCAATCAGGCCCGCCCGGGCCAGCAGATCATGATTCCCGCCTACAGCCCGGTTTCCGCCGCGCGGGCGCCCGTCGCCAATTCTGTGATCCAGCGCCCGGCGGCTGTGCAGCAGCCCATGCCGGCGGCCAGTGCGCGCTCGGCGCCGGCCATCCCGGCGCGGGTCGCAGAAGCGCCGAAGCCGGTCGAACCGGCGCGCCTGACCCCGGCTGCGCGCCAGATCCAGCCTGCCGGACAGAGCGAGGCTGAAAAGCGCGCAGCGGCCAAGCTGGAGGCCATGCGCCGCCAGAACGAGGAAGCCCGCCTGAAGCAGCAGGCCGAAGCCACGAATGCCAAGAAGCTTGCCGAAGCGAAGGCGGCGGAGCGCAAGGCCAAGGCCGAAGCCGAGAAAGCCAAGGCGCAGGCCCTTGTCGCCAGCCGCAAGGCCAAGGCAGACGAGGAGCCGGCAACCACCGCTTCGATACCCGAGGCGAAGCCGGTGCCGGCCCGCACGCAGCCTATGCCGGACAAGGAACCCGCAGCCTCGACCGAGGCGAGCGAGACGCCGAACTTCCGCTGGCCGGCCCGCGGCCGTGTCATTTCCGGCTTCGGTGCCCGGGGTACCGGCGGCGCGAATGACGGCATCAACATCGCGCTGCCGGAAGGCACGCCAGTGCGCGCCGCCGAAGGTGGCACGGTGGTTCATGCCGACGACGCGCTGAAAGGCTATGGCAAGCTGGTGCTGATCCGGCACCCGAGCGGCTATGTCTCGGTCTACGCCCATAACAGCGAGCTGAAGGTCAAGCGCGGCGAGAGCGTCCGGCGCGGCCAGGTCATTGCCAGTTCCGGGCAGTCCGGCAACGTCACAGCTCCGCAGCTCCATTTCGAGATCCGCAAGGGCGCGACGCCGGTTGATCCGAACAAGTATCTGACGGAATGACCATTCCTATATCCGGTGGGGATCTCGCGAGACCTTGACCTCCATCGGGACAACCCCGCTGCCTCCAAGGAAAGGGGCAGCGGGGTTTCTGCTTTCCGGGCTCAGCCCTCGATCCGCTTGCCCTGCCGGCCGGCAAGGTCGGAAATATACTGCCAGGCCACGCGGCCGGCCCGGCTGCCCCGGGTGGTTGACCATTCCAGCGCCTCGTGATGCAGCTGTTCCTTCGGCAGGGCGAGGCCGAAATGCTCGGCATAGGCGTCGATCATCGCCAGATACTCGTCCTGGCTGCACTTATGGACCCCGAGCCAGAGGCCGAACCGGTCAGAGAGCGAGACCTTTTCCTCGACGGCCTCGTTCGGGTTGATTGCGGTCGAACGTTCGTTCTCCATCATGTCGCGCGGCAGCAGGTGCCGGCGGTTCGATGTCGCGTAGAACAGCACATTGTCGGGGCGCCCCTCGATTCCGCCATCGAGAATTGCCTTGAGCGATTTGTAGGCGTTCTCGCCGGCATCGAAGGAGAGATCGTCGCAGAACAGGATGAAACGAAACGGCGCGACCCGCAGCCTGTTCATGAGGGCAGGGAGCGACTCGATATCCTCGCGGTGCAGCTCGATCAGCTTGAGCGGATGGCCAAGCCGCACCATCTCGGCATGGGCCGCCTTCACCAACGAGGATTTGCCCATGCCCCGGGCGCCCCAGATCAGCACATTGTTCGCGCTGTGACCTTCCGCGAAACGCCGGGTATTCTCGACAAGAATGTCGCGGATATGGTCGATGCCGACCAGCAGGGCCAGCGGGATACGCTGGATCTTCGGCACGGGCTGCAGCCTGTCCTCGGCGGCATGCCAGAGGAACCCTTCGGCCGCTGCGAAATCCGGCGCAGGCGGCGGCGGTGGCGCCATGCGTTCCAGCGCTTCGGCGATACGGGTCAGGACGGGCAGGAGGGCAGGGTTGTCAAGCGACATGCGGGCAGGACCTTCGGCTGAGAGGCCTCCGGCTTAGCGGATCGCACGCGGCGGCGCCATATTCCTGCGTCGTTTCCGCACCAGCCTGAGCCTGGATGCGGGAAAAGCCGCAACGAGCATTTGCGTTTCATGGCCCCATCACTATATTCCGGCGCGAAATCACGCAGGCGCCGGCGGTTCGGGCCTGACAGTCTTGGAGTGGGCCTTGTTCATTACCCCTGCTTATGCTCAGGCAGCTGCCGCCCCCGGCGCGAACGACATGTTCATGCAGCTGCTTCCTTTCGTTTTCGTGCTGATCATCATGTATTTCCTGCTGATCCGCCCGCAGCAGAAGCGCGCGAAAGCCCATCAGGAAATGGTCAAGAACCTCCGGCGCGGTGACACCGTCGTGATGACCTCCGGCATGATCGGCAAGATCACCAAGGTCATCGATGATGCCGAAGTCGAGGTGGAAATCGCCGATAATGTCCGTGTCCGCCTTGTGCGCGGCATGGTTGCGGAAGTGCGGAACAAGAGCGAGCCGGTTCAGTCCTGACCGGACGAACCTTCCGCCCCTGATGAAGCTGGAACCGCCGGAATCCCGGCGGGAGGGTCTATGTTCAGACAATCCACCCTGAAAACCGTCCTGATCGCCTTCACGCTGTTCTTCGCGGCCTATGTGTCGCTGCCGACGATGCTCGGTCCGGAACGCATGAAGGCCATCACCGGGATGCTGCCCTCCTTCCTGGTTCCGAAGGGCGCCATCAAGCTCGGGCTGGATCTGCGGGGCGGTGTCCATGTCATGCTCGAGACCGACAGGGCCGGCCTGACGCGTGACCTTGTCCGCCAGCTTCAGGAGGATGTCCGCCGCGTGCTCCGCAACGAGCGTGTCGCCCCGACCGGCGGCATCGTCGCGCAGAGCCGCGGGGTCAGCTTCCGCGTCACGGATGCGGCTGCCCGCACGCGCATCCTGCCGAAGATCCAGGAACTTTCGGTTCCGGTGAGCAATTCGGTGCTCGGCAATACCGGCCAGCGCAGCCTCGAGGTCGTCGATCTCGGCGACGGGCTGATCCAGCTGCTCATCACAGATGCGGAACTCAACGAGCGCATCCGCCGCGCGGTTGACCAGTCGATCGAGATTTTCCGCCGCCGTATCGATCCGGAGGGCGTGAAGGAACCGTCGATCCAGCGTCAGGGCCTCGACCGGATCGTGGTGCAGGTGCCGGGTGCGCAGAACTCGAAGGAAATCACCGACGTCCTCCAGCCCGGCAAGCTCGAATTCCGCATGGTCGCCGAGCCCGGCGCCAACCCGGCCGAAATCGAGACTTTGCCCTACACGGATGAGGGCGGCGGGACGATCCAGGTCGAACGGCGCGTGCTTGTGCGTGGCGAGGACCTGACTTCCGCCGAACCGACTTTCGACCAGCGGACGGGCGAGCCCGTGGTGAGCTTCCGCTTCAACGTGAAGGGTGCGCAGGCCTTTGCCAAGGTCACGACCGAGAATGTCGGCAAGCCCTTTGCGATCATCCTCGACAACAAGGTGATCTCTGCGCCGCGCATCATCTCGCCGATCACGCAGGGGCAGGGCCAGATTTCAGGCCGCTTCACAGTGGAGCGGGCCAACGCATTGTCGATCCTGCTGCGCTCTGGCGCCCTGCCGGCCAGCTTCACATTGGTGGAAGAGCGCACGGTCGGGGCCGGCCTCGGCGCGGATTCGATCGACGCGGCCGTTGTGGCTTCGATCGTCTCGCTTGTGGCGGTCTCGATCTTCACGCTGGCGACCTATGGCGTCTTCGGTGTCATCGCCCTTGTCGCCCTGACGGTGAACTTCCTGCTGCTGATTGCGCTGATGGCCCTTCTGGGCTCGACGCTCACCTTGCCGGGCATTGCCGGCATCGTGCTCACCTTGGCCATCGCCGTCGATTCAAACGTGCTGATCTACGAGCGGATCCGCGAGGAGCAGGCGGCCGGCCGTTCGGCGATTTCCTCGCTGGATTCTGGCTTCACCCGCGCGTTGGCAACCATCCTCGACGCCAACATCACCAGCTTCCTCGCCAGCGCGATCCTCTATCTGGTCGGGACCGGCGCAGTGAAGGGCTTTGCGGTAACGACCAGTCTCGGCATCGCCACCACGATCTTCACCGCCTTCACGCTGACGCGGATGATGGTGGCGGCCTGGTATCGCTGGTTCAAGCCGAAATCGGTTCCGATCTGATGATGTCGAAGCGCCCGTTCTCCCGTCCTGACCGGAAATCCCGATGAAGCTCCTTCGCCTCGTTCCCGACAATACCCGCTTCGGCTTCATGCGGTTCCGCCGCGTGTCGTTCCCGCTTTCGGCCCTGCTGTCGATTGTCTCGGTCGTGACCTTCATCTGGCTGGGCATGAATGTCGGCATCGATTTCAAGGGCGGCACGGTGGTCGAACTGCAGGCCCGTAGCGACAGGGCCAATATCGCCCAGATCCGCGAGACCGCGTCGGGGCTCAATCTCGGCGATGTCGAGGTTCAGGAATTCGGCTCGCCGCGTGAAGTCGTCCTCCGCGTCGGCCTCCAGGAAGGCGGGGATGCGGCGCAGGCCCAGGTTGTGAACAAGCTGCGCACCGCTTTCGAGGCGACGTATGAATTCCGCCGGGTCGAGGTGGTCGGGCCGCGCGTTTCGCAGGAACTCGTGCAGAATGGCACGATCGGCGTCCTGCTCGCGATCATGGTCATCCTGATTTACCTGTGGTTCCGCTACGAATGGCAATTCGCCGTCGGTGCGGTTATCGCCACCATGCATGACCTTGTGCTGACCATCGGCTTCTATGCCGTCACCCAGATCCAGTTCGACCAGACCTCCATCGCCGCGATCCTGACCATCATCGGATACTCGCTCAACGATACCGTCGTCGTCTATGACCGAGTTCGCGAATTGCTGCGCAAATACAAGAAGATCGGCCTGCACGAGCTGCTCGACCTGTCCATGAACTCGACGCTGTCACGTACGGTCATCACCTCGATCACGGCCATCCTTGCGTTGATCGCTCTCGCCATCTTCGGTGGCGATACGATCCAGGGCTTCTGCCTTGCGATGCTGTTCGGCATCGTGGTCGGAACCTATTCGTCGATCTTTGTGGCCGCGCCGATTCTGATCTATCTTGGTGTCCGCGTCGGCGAGGGTGTGGGCGCGGCCGCGGGCAATGCCGACAAGACTGTCAATTCCGGAGCAACCAAATGAGCGGCTACATCCCCGGCGGGCATCAGATCGAGTCCTACGGCAATGGTGGCTTCCGCTTTGCCGGCATGTCCCATCAGGGCTCCATCATCGCGCTGCCGACAGGGATCCAGTCCTGGGCCGTGACCTCTCCGAACCGGATTGACGTGTCCTCGCTGACACCGGTGATTGTCGAGATGAACCAGCTCGACATGCTCCTGATCGGCACCGGCGAGAAGGCCTTGCCGCAGGATGCGCCCTTTGCCCAGGCGCTTCGCCAGCTCGGATTCAATGTCGAGGTGATGGACACGGCTGCCGCCGCGCGCACCTACAACGTGCTGTACGAAGAGGGGCGCCGTGTCGGCGCCGCGCTTATCGCCGTTTGAACCACCTATCCACAGCCAAGGACGAGGGAATGGGGGCAGACCGCTTTCCTTGGCCCGGTCCCGCTCCATATCCGGGGCTGGGAGGAATGGCTGGATGAATTCGCCACTCGCCATGCCCGGCCTTGCACATCGAGCGGGCCCGGATCTGGACGCGGCTTTCGCGATCTGCATGGAGCAGGTGCGGGCTCTGGATCCTGACCGGTATCTGGCTTGCCTGTTTGCGCCGCGGGAGGCGCAGCCCGGCCTGTTTGCCCTGTATGCATTCAGCAGCGAGATTGCGCGGATCCGGGACATCGTGTCCGAACCGATGCCGGGGGAGCTGCGCCATCAATGGTGGCGCGAGGCTCTGTCCTGCAAGGGCGAGGAAGCCGGACGTCAGAACCCGGTTGCCCTTGCGGTTCAGGAAACGCTCCGGCGTTATGCTCTGCCGCCCGAGCCGCTGCTGGCGCTGATCGAGGCGCGCAGCTTCGACCTCTATGACGATCCGATGCCGACCTGGCAGGATCTGGAGGGTTATTGCGGCGAGACCTCGTCGGCCCTTGTCCGGCTTGCTTCGTTGATTCTCGCGGGTGGAGAAGAGCCCGGCAGCGCCGAACTCTGCGGCTATGCCGGCGTTTCCTATGCCATGACCGGCCTGCTTCGGGCCTTCCCGATCCATGCCCGCCGGCGGCAATGCTTCCTGCCGCACGAAATGCTCATCTCCTGCGGCATCTCGCTGGATGATATCGCGGAAGGCAAGGACAGCGACAACCTGCGGGCAGCCCTGCACGAGGTACGGCAACGGGCGAGGGGGCATTTCGAGACCCTTCGCAGGCGAATCGGCGAGATCGATGCGCGGATCCGGCCGGCCTTCCTCTCATGCTGCCTCGTGCCGGCCTATCTCGGCAAGATGGAACGGGCAGATTACCGACCGTTCGAGACACTGGTCGATCTCAGCCCGATGCGGAAATGGTGGATCGTCGGCCGCTCGGCGTGGAAGGCCAGGCGCTACCGCTGACCGGGATCACTCCGCCGCTGCGGGCAGGGCAGGCGCCAGCGCATGTTCCGCGATCCAGATATCCAGGGCAGCCTTGGCTCGCGCAGTGATCATGCGCTTCTTGGCCACCGCCTTGTCCTTGCCACGCAGCCTTTTGCCATTCTCGTCGCGCGGGGCCGCCTCGATCGGCGGAAAGAGACCGAAATTGATGTTCATGGGCTGGTACGATTTCGGGCCCGTATCGATGGTCTCGATATGTCCACCGGTTATGTGGTTGAGCAATGCACCGAGCGCTGTCTCCGGCGGCGGCACGGCCAGCGCGCGGCCGAGCCGCTCCGAGCTGGCCAGCAAACCGGCGACAAGCCCGATCGCCGCGCTCTCGACATAGCCCTCGCAGCCGGTGACCTGCCCGGCAAAGCGCAGGCGTGGTTGTGCCTTCAGGCGAAGCACGGAATCGAGATGGCGCGGGGAATTGAGATAGGTGTTGCGGTGGATACCGCCGAGCCGGGCGAATTCCGCCTGTTCCAGCCCGGGAATCATCCTGAAGATTGTCGATTGCGGCCCGTATTTCAGTTTCGTCTGGAATCCGACCATGTTGTAGAGCGTACCGAGCTTGTTGTCCTGGCGAAGCTGGACGACCGCATAGGGCTTTACCGTCGGGTTGTGCGGATTCGTCAGTCCGACGGGCTTCATCGGCCCGTGCCGGAGCGTCTCGACACCGCGTTCGGCCATCACCTCGATGGGCAGGCAGCCATCGAAATACGGCGTATCCTTCTCCCATTCGCGGAATTCTGCCTTCTCGCCGGCAATGAGGGCAGCGACAAAAGCCTCATACTGCGCCTTGTCGAGCGGGCAATTGATGTAGTCCGCCCCGGTACCGCCGGGGCCGGCCTTGTCATACCTCGACTGGAACCAGGCCACATCCATGTTGATCGATTCACGATGGACGATGGGCGCGATCGCATCGAAAAAGGCCAGCGAATCCTCACCGGTCAAGGAACGGATCGCCTCTGCCAATGCGGGGGAGGTCAACGGACCCGTCGCGAGAATCACGCTGTCCCATTCCTCCGGCGGAAGGCCCGCAACCTCGTTGCGGTCGATCGTAACGAGTGGGTGGCCCTCAAGCCGGGCCGTGACGTCGGCAGAAAAGGCGTCGCGATCCACTGCCAGTGCCGAGCCGGCCGGAACCTGGTGCCGGTCGGCCGCATGCATGATCAGCGAGCCCAGCTTGCGCATCTCGTGATGGATCAGCCCGACAGCATTCAGATCCGAATCGTCGGATCGGAAGGAATTGGAACAGACCAGTTCGGCCAGCCCTTGCGACTTGTGTGCCTCTGTCATGCGGCGCGGCCGCATTTCATGAAGCACAACCGGGACGCCGGCCTGAGCGATCTGCCAGGCCGCTTCACTGCCGGCCAGGCCACCGCCGACAACATGGATCGGAGAAAAGTTTCGGGTCATGCCCGGTAGATAATCGTTTGTGTGGCCAGAGGCGAGAGGGCGCATAAAAAAAGGCCCGCCGAAGCGGGCCATTCGCACGTAAGGGCCGGGAGTTAGCCGATACGCGTAGAGGGAACACGCGAGGTCAGGCGTCAGGTGGGAGAGGTCTGCCGCCTGACCCGCGTGAAGCAGGTGAACCGGCAGGTGCGGACGGGGAGACGATCCGAACCTGCCGTCTGTCTCAGGCGCTGACAGCCTGACGGGCCGCCTGTTCGATGCTGCCGCGGTTCAGGCCGATATCGGCAAGCTCACGATCGGAAAGCTGCGAGAGGATCTCGACATTCCGGCGGAAACGCAGCCACGACTGGATGCGGGCGATAATGTGGGTCAGGATCATGGGTCTTCTCCAGAATTGAATTTCGCGACCCGCCGACTGCCGCTGCATCACCGTGGGGGACGCTGCCGTCGTCTTGGGCATGGCTGCTTATGTGCAGTGCAATAAAGGCAAAGTCTAGGCAGAGCTGACGCCTCAGCGGCCATCAGATATGCGGATTACGCATGCCTATTTGATAAAACTTTAACAATTGGCCGGGCTCAGACCGGGCGTCAGGCGGAAGGCGCGAGGAAAGGCTGCGCGATTTCCTCAAAGATTTCCGTTGCTTCAAGCCTTGCAGCGAGTGCCGCCAGCCGCGGATGGGTCTCGAGCCGGCCGAGATCCGGATGCGCCTCGCCAAGATGGCGCAGGATCGACACCGCCGTAATGTCCGGCTGGCTCATCCGGTCGCCGCTCCAGAACGGACCGGGGCGACTGGCATAGGCCGCCTCGAGCCAGGCAAGGCCGTCGCGGATCTGGCGCTGGCACCGCTCGACATAGAAGGCAGAGGGGGCTTCGTGCAGGCGCAATTCATAGAACAGGGCCACGGCCTTGTCGCCGATGCCCGCGGCAACGGCGCAAATGCGCATCGCCTCCGCCCGTGCCAGTCCGCCGGCAGGGAGCAGCCGGCGCTCCGGCTCGACCAGCCCGTCAAGATGGTCGAGAATCGCCTGGCTGTCGACAAGGGCCGTGCCATCCTCCAGCACCAGGGTCGGCACGCGAAGCAACGGATTATACACGCGGATCCGGTCCGCATCGCCGAAGACCGACCAGGGCGCATGCTCGAACGGGATCCCGTAGAGGCGCATCGTGATCGCGACCCGGCGGGTGAAGGGCGAGTCGAACTGCCCGATCAGGATCATCAGGCACCGCCCTTGAGCGGCCGGCGCTTCAGGACATCGGCCAGGAACCGCCCGGTATGGCTCTCCGGGTTTCGCGCCACCTCTTCCGGGGTGCCCTGGGCGACAACGCGGCCGCCGCCATCGCCACCTTCCGGCCCCATATCGATCACCCAGTCCGCCGTCTTGATGACCTCAAGATTATGTTCGATGACCACAACACTGTTGCCCTGCTCGACCAGCTCGTGCAGCACCTCGAGCAGCTTGGCCACATCGTGGAA
Organism: Beijerinckiaceae bacterium; assembly: GCA_027533425.1. Lineage (GTDB taxonomy): Bacteria > Pseudomonadota > Alphaproteobacteria > Rhizobiales > Beijerinckiaceae > Rhabdaerophilum. The sequence goes on from JAPZUD010000001.1 coordinate 682,010, forward strand.
ATGCAGCCCGGTCGTCGGCTCGTCGAGGATATAGAGCGTCCGCCCGGTCGAGCGACGCGACAATTCCTTCGAGAGCTTCACCCGCTGCGCCTCGCCACCTGACAAGGTCGTGGCCTGCTGGCCCACCTTGACATAGCCGAGGCCGACGCGCGCCAGCGTCTCCATCTTCTCGCGGATCGACGGCACCGACTTGAACAGGTCCGCAGCCTCCTCGACCGTCATGTCCAGGACATCGGCGATCGACTTGTCGCGGAACTTCACCTCCAGCGTCTCGCGGTCATAGCGCTTGCCCTTGCAGACATCGCAGGTGACATAGACATCCGGCAGGAAATGCATCTCGATCTTGACGACGCCATCGCCCTGGCAGGCCTCGCAACGGCCGCCCTTGACGTTGAAGGAGAACCGCCCGGCGGAATAGCCGCGCGCCTTCGCTTCCGGCAGGTTGGTGAACCATTCCCGGATCGGCGTGAAGGCGCCGGTATAGGTGGCAGGATTCGAGCGCGGCGTCCGGCCGATCGGCGACTGGTCGATATCGATGACCTTGTCGAGCAGCTCGAGCCCCTCGATCCGGTCGAACGGGGCCGGGTGGTCCATCGCCCCGTTGAGACGGCGGGCCACGGCCTTGTACAGGGTCTCGATGACGAGGGTTGATTTCCCGCCGCCTGAAACCCCGGTCACGCAGGTGAAAAGCCCCAGCGGGATATCGACGTTGACCTGCTTGAGATTGTTGCCACGCGCACCGACCAGCCTGAGCATGCGGGCTTTCTGCGGCGCGCGGCGCTTGGCCGGCACCGGCACCTGCTTGCGCCCAGTCAGATAATCGCCCGTCAGCGATTTCGGATGTGCCATCACCTCGGCCGGCGTACCCTGCGCGATGATGCGCCCACCATGGATGCCGGCACCCGGGCCGATATCGACGACGTAATCCGCCTCGCGGATCGCATCCTCGTCATGCTCGACCACGATCACCGAATTGCCGAGATCGCGCAGCCGCTTGAGCGTGCCGAGCAGCCGTTCGTTATCGCGCTGGTGCAAGCCGATCGACGGCTCGTCAAGCACATAGAGCACGCCGGTCAGGCCGGAGCCGATCTGCGAGGCCAGCCGGATTCGTTGGCTTTCCCCGCCCGAAAGCGAGCCGGATCCCCGCGACAGGGTGAGATAATCAAGCCCGACATCATTGAGGAAGCGCAACCGGTCGCGGATCTCCTTGAGCACGCGGCCGGCAATCTCGTTCTGCTTCGGCGTCAGGCTGCCCGGCAGGCTCTCGTACCAGAGCCCGGCATCCCGCACGGAGAGCTGCGCGATCTCGCCAATATGCTTGCCGGCGATCTTGACCGCCAAAGCCTCGGGCTTGAGCCGGTGGCCATCGCATTCCGAGCAGGGCGTTTCGGACATGTAGCGCTGGATTTCCTCGCGGGACCAGTCGCTCTCGGTTTCCTTGTAGCGGCGCTCGAGATTGGTGATGATTCCCTCGAACGGCTTCCTGACCTCGTAGGCACGCGTGCCGTCGCTGTAGGCGAAGCGGATCGGTTCCTCGCCGGAGCCGTACAGCATGACCAGCTTGACGCTGTCTGGCAGGTCCTTCCAGGGCTTGGTCATCGAGAAGCCGTAATGCGCCGCAAGCGCTTCCAGCGTCTGGCCGTAATAGGGCGACGAGGATTTGGCCCAGGGCGCGATGGCGCCCTTCTTCAGGCTCAGGCTCTCTTCCGGCACGATCAGCCCGGCATCGACTCGCATCTCGTGGCCGATCCCGCCGCAGGAGGGGCAGGCGCCGAACGGATTGTTGAACGAGAAGAGCCGTGGCTCGATCTCGGAAATGGTGAAGCCGGAAACCGGGCAGGCGAATTTCGACGAGAAGGTCATGCGGCGCGGCTGACCGTTCTCGTCCTTTTCATCCGCCCATTCGAGGATGGCGATGCCATCGGCCATGTCCAGCGCGGCCTCGAACCCCTCCGCCAGCCGCGACCCGATATCCGGCCGGACGACGATCCGGTCGATGACGATATCGATATCGTGCTTGAGCTTCTTGTCGAGGGCGGGCGCCTCGGCCAGTTCGTGATACTGGCCGTCGATCTTCGCGCGCTGGTAGCCGCGCTTGAGGAAATCGGCCAGCTCCTTGCGATATTCACCCTTCCGGCCGCGAATGACCGGCGCGAGCAGGTAGGCGCGCGTCTTCTCCGGCAGGGCCAGCACCCGGTCGACCATCTGGCTGACGGTCTGGCTCTCGATCGGCAGGCCGGTAGCCGGGGAATAGGGCACGCCGACGCGCGCCCAGAGCAGGCGCATGTAATCATAGATCTCGGTGACGGTGCCGACCGTCGAGCGCGGATTGCGCGAGGTTGTCTTCTGCTCGATCGAGATGGCTGGCGAAAGCCCGTCAATCTGATCGACATCGGGCTTCTGCATCATCTCGAGGAATTGCCGCGCATAGGCCGAGAGACTCTCGACATAGCGGCGCTGCCCCTCGGCATAGATCGTATCGAAAGCGAGCGACGACTTGCCGGAGCCCGACAGCCCGGTGAAGACCACCAGCTTGTCGCGTGGAATGACGAGATCGACATTCTTGAGATTGTGCTCGCGCGCCCCGCGGATCGCGATCACGCGCTCCCCCGGAAAGCTCAGGGCAACTTCGTCGAAAAGGGCTTCGACCTGCGCCGCTTCCCGGCGGCGGGCGGATTTCGCTTGCGTCATGACAAACCGGTTAGGGAGAGGGCTGTTCCTGCTCAAGTAAGGCGCGGGGCAGGGGGCTTCAACCGGCAATCGTCATTCCCGGCCACGCATTCCTGTAAAACAACCCTTGCACAGGCCGGGGGATCCGTCTAGAACAAAAAGCGAACAAAATCACGGATTGCTGACATATCCTGTCAGCAATCCCGCGAGACGCGTCAGGAGGCGCCGATCGGAGCCCAGAAACAGGCTGGCCGGCCGGGAATGGCGATCAGCTTTCCCTTGCCGTCCTCATGCCGGCAGATATGGAACCGCCCATCGGGAGAAGGTCGGGCCTCCCTGTGGCCGATGAAGGTTCCGTCAAGGAGCATCCAGCCCCCGGTGGTGGACTTCACCTGCTCCACCGCCACGGGGTAGCAATCGCGGTCGGAGCAGCATTCGTAAGGGTACCAGCTATGGGCAAGGGCGGCAGTCGGAACAAGCAACACGAGAAGAGCAGAACCAAGCTTCATCAGAACCTCCAGGGCGCTTGACGTTCAAGACAACGGCAGGACGTGCGGCGCGCGGGGTGCACGCCGTGGAGACAGCTTCACTTCGTCTTCTGATTGTTGGGGGAGCCTGCCGTGAAAAAGGCAAAGCGACGGCAGCCCACCATTGGGACAGGCTATGGGACAGATGGTTAATTTTTTGTTTTCGCCCTCATGCAGGGGCGCTGTGGACAAGGACAACGACCTTCTGTCCCCGGACGCGGCACCTCACTAAGGTGCGACGGAATTGGATGGAACGGCAGCATTCGGGAGCAGGCCATGGCCGGTAGCGTGAACAAGGTAATCCTCGTGGGGAATCTCGGGCGGGACCCGGAAACCCGCCGCCTGGCCAATGGCGACCCGGTGGTCAATCTCCGGATCGCCACCTCGGAAAGCTGGCGCGACAAGCAGTCGGGCGAGCGCCGCGAAAAAACGGAATGGCATTCCGTCGTGATCTTCAACGAGAACCTCGCCAAGGTCGCGGAGCAATATCTGCGCAAGGGCTCGAAGGTCTATGTCGAGGGCCAGCTCCAGACCCGCGAATGGCAGGACAAGGACGGCCAGAAGCGCTACTCGACCGAGATCGTCCTGCAGCGCTATCGCGGCGAATTGACCCTGCTCGACGGGCGTGAGGGCGGTGGCAGCGCCCCGCGCGAGGTCGACGATATGGGCGGCGGCTATTCCGCCCCGCGCATGGGCAGCGGTGGCGGTGGCGGTGGCGGAGCACGGCCGTCCGGAGGCGGCGGTCGGCCGGATATGGATGACGATATTCCGTTCTGATCCGGCAGGAACCGTTCGTTCTTCCGCCGGCATGGGCCGGGAACCAAAACGAAACCCGCCCTGCAGGGACAGAGCGGGTTTCTGGGGCTGATCCGGCCCGCCACGGGCCGGATCAAGATGTCTATGGCACCCGACGTTACGAACCCGAGCCGGGACTTTTCTCGACCGGGCCTTTTTTCTCGAGCGAGTATTCGAGCATGGAGCCGTCATAGAGCTTCACGCCCGGCAGGTTGAGCACTTCGCTCATCACGAACCAGTCAGTCGCCGCCCAGTGGCCGGTATTGCAATAGGCGATCGCTCCGCCGGCACCGGACGACGCGGCGCTGAATTCGCGGGCGAGCGATGCCTTGTCCTTCAGGCGGTTATCGGCGGTGAAGGCGCGGGCATGCGGAATATTGACGGCGCCGGGAATATGGCCGGCCACCGGGATGGCCTTGTGCTTTTCCTTGCCGCTGAAAAACGTCTCCGGCCGGCTGTCGACCAGCACCGTGCCGGTTTCACGCGCCTTCAGCACGTCCCCCAGCCGGGCGCGCAGGCTTTCGTCCGGGCGCGCTTCATAGATTGCGGGAACCGGCGCGGAATCACCGGTGGCCACCGGGCGGGCCTTGTCATCGGTCCAACCCCTGTAGCCGCCATCGAGAATGGCGACCGAGGCATGCCCCATGGCCTTGAACGACCAGTAGACACGCGCGGCCGCGCCGAAGCTGCTGCTGTCCGTGCCTTCATGCACGATCACCACGTCGGTTTCCGGCGCGATACCGAGATCGCCGGCCAAAGCCTCGAACTGCGCCGGCTCCGGCAGGTAGAGCGAGGTATTCTCGCGCGGCAGGCGCCAGCTGGCATGGGCGTAATCGGCATGAACGGCACCCGGCACATGGCCGGCCTGGAACAGGGCGCGACCCTTCTCGCGCGTCTCGCCGGAGCGGATATCGACGACCACGAGATTCCGGTCGCCGAGGCGGGCGGAAAGGCCACCGGCATCGATCAGGCCGCGCAACGGCGTGCCAGCCAGAGCGGCGGGCAGCGGTGCCAGCAGGGCGCCGGCAACAAGGGAGGCCAGGACGAAGCGACGATCAAGGAACATGAGGCGATCCTCTCGGGGCTAGTTCTGGCAGCCCTGCATGGAGATGATTTAGAAAAATCTTCTTCCATTGACAATCACAGCATTTGATATAGGGAAATCCTTCCAAATTCGGATCGGCTTCAGGAACGGTCGACCGCTTCGGGGCAGAAGAAGCAAAAGGGTTTCTGGAGAGGCAGAATGGATTCTTTCGATCGGGCGATCCTCTCGCTGATCCAGGCAGACGGCTCGCTTCCCCTGAACGAGATCGCGTCCCGCGTCGGCCTTTCGCCGACCCCGTGCTGGAACCGCATCCGCAAGATGGAGGAGACGGGCATCATTGCCCGCCGCGTCGCCGTCCTGGATGCCGCCAAACTTGGACTCGGCGTGACCATTTTCGTCTCGATCGAGACATCGGATCACTCCGAAGGCTGGCTCGCGCGGTTTGCCGAGGCCGTGAAGGACATGCCCGAGGTGGTCGATGTCTATCGCATGTCGGGCGATGTCGACTATATGATGCGCGTGGTTGTTCCGGGCATCGATGCCTATGACGATTTCTACCGCCGCCTGATCAAGGCGGTGCCGCTCAAGAACGTGACGTCGCGCTTCGCGATGGAAAAGATCAAGGCGACCACCGCCCTGCCGCTCGAGCAATCACCGGTCTTCAAGGCCCGGAAGAAGACACTGAAATAGGACGGCCGCTCAGCGGACGGCCTTGATCCCGTCAATCACGAACTGCACCGCCAGCGCAGCAAGGATCACCCCGAGCAGGCGCGTCAGCACGAGATTGCCGGTCACGCCGAGAAGCTTCGACAGCCGGTCGGCAATCAGGAACACCAGCAGGCACGAGATCGAGACCAGCGCGATCACCGCCACCAGCGCGCCGAGCTTCATGCCGTCACCGGCAGCCGAGCCCGCAATCAGCATCGTCGCGGTGATCGTGCCCGGCCCGGCCATCAGTGGAATGGCCAGCGGGAAAGCGGCGATGTTGCGGATATGGTCCTCGTCGATGGCGGTGCGCGCCACATTGTTCTTCCGGCGCCCGCGCAGCTCGAAGATCATCTCGAACGCAATCCAGAACAGGAGCAACCCGCCGGCGATCCGGAAAGCCGGGAAGCCAATGCCCAGCGCGCCGAGTACCGGTTGCCCGAAAAACGCGAACCCGAGCATGATCGCTCCGGCAATCAGCGTGGCCCGGACGGCAACATTCCGCCGCTCGGCCGGTGTCAGCCCGACAGTCAGGCTGAGAAAGATCGGCGCCAGACCCGGTGGATCGACCGTGACCATCAGCGTGGTCAGGGCGGCGAGAAAATACTCGGTGACCGCTGCACTCATTGCCATCTCCCGCCTTGCCGGCGCTGAAAATCGATGTAAACAAAACTTACATTTCACACCCGGCGATCAGGATCGCGCGCGATGACCCTAGCGCCTTTTTATGCTGCACCGCTCTTTGTCAAGCTCCACATTCTGGCTGCATTGCTGGTTGTCGGGCTCACGCCATTCCAGTTCGTCGGCTTCCGCAAGGGCAGTCCAGGCCATCGCCTGACGGGACGGCTCTGGCTTCTCGCCATGATCGCCGTGGCACTCACCTCGCTGACCATCGCCTCGCGGTTCCGATTTTCGTTGGCAGGGTTCGGCCTGATCCACTTGCTCTCCCTTCTTACGCTCGCCTCCTGCTACAGCGCATGGCACGCGGCGCGCGGCCATGCGGTCGAACGCCATCGCCAGATACTGATCGGGCTGACAGCGAGCTTTTTCATGGCGGGGGCCTTCACCTTCCTCCCGGGCAGGATCATGCACCGGATCGTGGCCGGGTGAGGGGGACTTATCCCCATGCCGCATTCGCATCTCGCCGCGGAATCGCCTAGAAGACGGCAGACAGGCATTTGTCAGGGCGCAGCCCGGACCGACCATGCCGAAGACCCGTTTCTCTGAACTTGGGAATCATCCTTGTCCGACGACCAGAACGACAAAAAGCCCGGCCTTCCCTCCGGAGACGGCTCCGATATCCGTCCGATCTCGATCACGGACGAGATGAAGCGCTCCTATCTCGATTACGCGATGAGCGTGATCGTGAGCCGCGCGCTGCCGGATGCCCGCGACGGGCTGAAGCCCGTGCATCGCCGCATTCTCTTCTCGATGCACGAGAACGGCTACACGCCGGAAAAGGCCTATCGCAAATCGGCCCGCGTCGTCGGTGACGTGATCGGTAAATACCACCCCCATGGCGACCAGTCGATCTACGACGCCATGGTCCGGATGGCGCAGGATTTTTCGATGCGCCTGATGCTGATCGACGGGCAGGGCAATTTCGGCTCGGTCGACGGCGATCCGCCGGCAGCCATGCGCTACACCGAATCGCGCCTGTCCAAGCCGGCGGTGGCGCTACTCGAGGATCTGGACGAGGATACCGTCAATTTCCAGCCGAACTATGACGGCTCGGAGCACGAGCCGACGGTTCTGCCGGCGCGCTTCCCGAACCTGCTGGTCAACGGCGCGGGCGGCATTGCCGTCGGCATGGCCACGAACATTCCGCCGCACAATCTGGGCGAGGTGATCAACGCCGCCCTGGCCCTGATGGCCAATCCGGAACTCGAGGTCGAGGACCTGAACGAGATCGTTCCCGGCCCGGATTTCCCGACCGGCGGCTACATCCTCGGCCGCTCGGGCATCCGCTCGGCCTATCATACCGGCCGCGGCTCGGTGGTCATGCGGGCCCGCGCGACGATCGAGGAGATCCGCAAGGATCGCGAGGCGATCATCGTCAGCGAGATCCCCTATCAGGTCAACAAGGCCACGCTGATCGAGCGGATCGCCGAGCTTGTCCGCGAAAAGAAGCTCGAGGGCATTGCCGATCTGCGCGACGAGAGCGACCGGCAGGGCATGCGTATCGTCATCGAGCTGAAGCGCGATGCGGTGGGCGATGTCGTGCTCAATCAGCTCTACCGCTACACGGCGCTGCAATCGAGCTTCGGCGTCAACATGGTGGCGCTCAATGGCGGCCGGCCGGAACTGATGAACCTGAAGGACCTGCTCTCGGCCTTCATCGCCTTCCGCGAGGAGGTGATCAGCCGCCGGACCAAGTTCCGCCTCAACAAGGCGCGGGACCGGGCCCATGTCCTGGTCGGCCTCGCCATTGCGGTTGCCAATATCGACGAGGTGATCGCGACGATCCGCACCTCGCCGGACACCCCGACGGCGCGCGAGCGGCTGATGTCGCGCGACTGGCCGGCCGAGCAGGTGGCCTCGCTGATCGCGCTGATCGACGATCCGCTCCACCGCGTCACGGAAAGCGGCACCTACCGGCTCTCCGAACGCCAGGCCAATGCGATCCTCGAATTGCGCCTCAACCGGCTCACGGCCCTCGGGCGTGAGGAAATCGCCGGTGAACTGGAAAAGATTGCTGCTGAAATCCGCGACTTCCTCGACATTCTCTCGTCGCGGGTGCGCATCCACGGCATCATCAGCGACGAGTTGACCCAGATCCGCGATGCCTTCGCCACGCCGCGTCGCACCGAGATCACGGATTCGGACTCCGATATGGAGGACGAGGACCTCATTGCCCGCGAGGACATGGTCGTTACCTTCTCGCATTCCGGCTATATCAAGCGGGTTCCGCTCTCGACCTACCGGGCCCAGAGGCGCGGCGGCAAGGGCCGTTCCGGCATGTCGACCCGCGACGAGGATTTCGTCTCGCGGCTCTTCGTCGCCTCGACGCATACGCCGATCCTGTTCTTCTCGTCGGCCGGGCAGGTCTACAAGGAGAAGGTCTGGCGGCTGCCGATCGCGCCGCCGAATGGCCGCGGCAAGGCGCTGATCAACATGCTGCCGCTCGACAAGGACGAGCGTATCACCACGATCATGCCATTGCCCGAGGATGAGACCACCTGGGATGCGCTCGACGTGATGTTCGCCACCGAATCCGGCAATGTCCGCCGCAACAAGCTGTCGGATTTCATCCAGGTCAACCGAAACGGCAAGATCGCGATGAAACTCGACGAGGGCGACAAGATCGTCGATGTCGCCACCTGCTCGGAAGCCGATGACGTGCTGCTCACCACCGCGCTCGGCCAGTGCATCCGCTTCTCGGTCGACGAGGTCCGCGTCTTCAAGGGCCGCGATTCCACCGGCGTCCGCGGGATCAATCTCGGCAGCAAGGATCGCGTGATCTCGCTCACCATCTTGCGCCATGCCGAGGCCTCCTCGGACGAGCGCGCCGCCTATCTCAAGATGCGCCGTGCCATGAATGGCGAGGTCGGTCCGGAAGAGGGCGCCGATGGCGAGACGGAGGCCAATGCCGGCTTCGCGCTGCCGAATGATCGCTATATCGAGATGAGTGCGCAGGAACAGTTCGTGCTTACCATTTCCGAGAATGGCTATGGCAAGCGCACATCGTCTTTCGAATACCGGATCACCGGGCGCGGCGGGAAGGGCATCGTGGCCATGGCCGTCAACGAGCGGAACGGCGATCTTGTCTCGTCCTTCCCCGTCGAGGAGACGGACCAGATCATGCTGGTCACCGATGGCGGCCAGCTCATCCGCTGCCCGGTCAACGGTATCCGCGTGGCCGGCCGCGGCACGCAGGGCGTGATCGTGTTCGACACCGCCGATGGCGAGAAGGTTGTCTCGGTCGAGCGCGTCTCCGAGCCGGAAGGCGATGAGGGCGAGGAAGCCGAGGGCGAGACCAACGAAGGCTGAGGGCCCTTGCCCCGGCCACGAAATCCGATAAGCTTTTGTCATCCGAGGGGCGTCGCATCGGCGGCTGAGATTGGGGGAATGAACCCAAGCACCCTTAGAACCTGATCCGGGTCATGCCGGCGAAGGGACGGGTCTGGTGCAGTCACACCGCTTTTCCTTCCAGGCATGATCCTCGTTCCGCCCGGGTATTCCCGACAGGGAAAAACCGGCGCGGGATCTTTCGAAGGCCGAACGGCCGCCTGGCGGCCAGCCCGGAACCGCGCGGCCCTGCCGCGGCAAGGAAGGAACCCCATGAACAAGCCCGTCTCGCCCAAGAATGTGCAGCCCGCGCCGGAAACCGTGACGACCGGACCGATCATCGGCTCTCGCAAGGTCTATGCCGCGCCCGCCGCCCATCCGGAGATCCGGGTGCCGTTCCGCGAGGTGACGCTGACTGACCCGCTGGAGCCGCCGGTCCGGATCTATGATCCCTCCGGCCCCTACACCGAAACCGATGCCCGCATCGACCTCCGGAACGGCCTGCCGCAGATCCGCGAGGGCTGGATCGCGAAGCGCGGCTTCGATGCCATCGCGCCGCGCGCCGTGAAGCCGGAGGATAACGGCAATATCTCCGCCGACAAGCTGGTGCCGGAATGCCCGGCCACCCGCACCATCCGCGCCGCGAAGCCGGGCCAGTTGGTCACCCAGTTCGAATTCGCGCGGGCAGGGATCATCACCGAAGAGATGATCTACGTCGCCCATCGCGAGAACCTTGCCCGCGAGGCGGCTCTCGCCGGCGCGAAGGAGCGCATGGCTGATGGCGAGAGCTTCGGCGCCAGCGTGCCGGAATTCATGACGCCGGAATTCGTGCGCGAGGAAGTGGCGCGCGGCCGGGCGATCATCCCGGCCAATATCAACCATACCGAGCTGGAGCCGATGGCGATCGGCCGGAACTTCCTGGTCAAGATCAACGCCAATATCGGCAACTCGGCCGTGACTTCGGGCGCCGCCGAGGAAGTCGAGAAACTTGTCTGGGCGATCCGCTGGGGCGCGGATACCGTGATGGACCTCTCCACGGGCCGGAATATCCACAATATCCGCAGCTGGATCATGCGGAATGCGCCGGTCCCGATCGGCACGGTGCCGATCTACCAGGCGCTGGAAAAGGTCGATGGCGACCCGGTCAAGCTCGACTGGGAAGTGTTCAAGGACACGCTGATCGAGCAGGCCGAGCAGGGGGTGGATTACTTCACCATCCATGCCGGCGTCCGGCTGCCCTATGTCCCGCTGACGGCCAACCGCGTCACTGGCATCGTCAGCCGCGGCGGCTCGATCATGGCGCGCTGGTGCCTCGCGCATCACAAGGAAAGCTTCCTCTACGAGCGCTTCGACGAGATCTGCGACATCATGCGGAAATACGATGTCTCCTTCAGCCTCGGCGATGGCCTGCGCCCGGGCTCGATCGCCGATGCGAATGACCGCGCGCAATTCGCCGAGCTGGAAACCCTCGGCGAATTGACGAAAGTGGCCTGGGACAAGGGCTGCCAGGTGATGATCGAGGGCCCCGGCCATGTGCCGATGCACAAGATCAAGGAGAACATGGACAAGCAGCTGCGCGAATGCGGCGAGGCCCCGTTCTATACGCTCGGGCCGCTGACCACCGATATCGCGCCGGGCTATGACCATATCACCTCCGGCATCGGCGCGGCGATGATCGGCTGGTTCGGCTGCGCCATGCTCTGCTATGTCACGCCGAAGGAGCATCTCGGCCTCCCCAACCGGGACGACGTGAAGCAGGGCGTGATCACCTACAAGATCGCCGCCCATGCCGCCGATCTCGCCAAGGGCCACCCGGCCGCAAAGATCCGCGACGATGCGCTGAGCCGCGCCCGCTTCTCCTTCCGCTGGGAAGACCAGTTCAACCTCGCGCTCGATCCCGACACCGCGCGGTCCTATCATGACGAGACCCTGCCGAAGGATGCGCACAAGGTCGCGCATTTCTGCTCGATGTGCGGACCGAAATTCTGCTCGATGAAGATCACGCAGGATCTGCGCGACGAGGCCCGCAAGCTCAATGCCGGCATCGAGGAGATGCAGGCTGTGGAAGCCGGCATGGCGGAGAAATCGAGGGAGTTTCTCGCCACCGGCGGCAAGCTCTATGTCGAGCAGACCTGACCGCGCCGGAGGGGCTGGCCTTTTGCCGTGAAATGCGGCAAGGGCATGCCCCACCAGTCGGGGAGACAGGAATGGGACAGCCTCTGGTCCTGCGTAGCGTGGCCGCCCTGCGGGCCTGGCGGCAGCAATGCCGCCGCGCCGGCGAGACCATGGGCCTCGTGCCGACGATGGGCGCGCTGCATGTCGGCCATCTGAGCCTCGTCAACCGCATCCGGCAGGAAGCGGACAGGGCCGTTGTGTCGATTTTCGTCAACCCGACGCAATTCGCACCAAACGAGGATTTCTCGAAATATCCGAGAACCTTCGATCGCGATCTTCAACAATTATCTGAAATAGGCGCCGATGCCGTCTTCGCGCCGACCGTGCCGGAAATGTATCCGGATGGTTTCGCCACCACGGTCACGGTGGCCGGGCCGGCCAAGGTCGGGCTGGAAGATGCCTTCCGCCCGACGCATTTCGGCGGGGTGGCGACGGTGGTGAGCAAACTGCTGCTGCAGGCCCTGCCGGAATGCGCGATTTTCGGCGAGAAGGATTACCAGCAGCTCGCGGTCATCCGGCATATGGTCCGCGATCTCGATATCCCGGTCGAGATCCTTGCCGGCCTGACGGTGCGCGAAGCGGACGGCCTCGCCATGTCCTCGCGCAATGTCTATCTCTCGCCCGAGGAACGGGCGCTGGCGCCGAGGGTGCATGAGATCCTGCAGGGATGCGCGGAAAAGCTCCGCAAGGGCGCGGCGATCCTCTCGGCCGAGACCTGGGGCCGGACCGAACTGGCCATTGCCGGGTTCGAGGTGGATTACATCGCCATCCGCGATGCCGCGAGCCTTGCTCCGGTAGACGAAGCCCGGCCCGGACAGGCGCTGCGGATCCTCGTCGCGGCGAAACTCGGCCGGACGCGGCTTATCGACAATATCGCCGCAAACTGACGCGGGATCAGCTTTCGAGCAGGGCTTTCCTGGCCTCGGCGAGCTTCTTCGTCGCCTCGGCGGAGAGCGTCGGGAAGGCGAGGTCGAGGCTTTCCATCTCGGCAATGATGGCCTGCATCACGGCCAGCCGCATGAACCATTTCCGGTCGGCCGGAATGACATACCATGGCGCGTGCGGAGCGGCAGTCGCGCGGATCGCGGCATCATAAGCCGCCATGTAGGCGTCCCAATGCCCGCGCTCGGCCACGTCGCGGGCGTTGAACTTCCAGTTTTTCGCCGGGTCGTCGATCCGTTCGAGCTGGCGCTCCTTCTGCTCGTCCTTGGAGACATGCAGGAAGAACTTCATGATCCGCGTGCCGGACCGGGCCAGATGGCGCTCGTGATCGGCGATGGCCTCGAGCCGTTCTTCCCAGAATTTCTCCGAACCCGCCTTCTTCCCGAAGCCGTTTTCCGGCAGACGCTGCGCGCCGAGGAATTCCGGATGCACGCGGACGACCAGAACCTCCTCGTAATAGGAGCGGTTATGGATGCCGATCCGGCCGCGCTCGGGCAGGGCCTTGGCCGTGCGCCAGAGGAAATCATGGTCGAGTTCCTCGGGCGAGGGCGCCTTGAAGGAATGCACCTGGCAGCCCTGCGGGTTCACGCCGCTCATCACATGCTCGATTGTCGAATCCTTGCCGGCCGCATCCATCGCCTGGAGGATCATCAGCACCGACCATTGATCGGCGGCATAGAGCAGTTCCTGCAGCTTCTTGAGCTTGACCTTGCCTTCCTCCAGCAGCGCCTTGCTTTCCTCCTTGTCGATCGCGTGCCCGCCGAGGCTGTCGCAGGCATGGTCGGCAAGCGAGAATTTCCGGCCATTCGTCACCCGGAACGGCGCAACGAACTTCGCGGCATTGTCGATCGGCATCGGAACCTCCCCGGTTTTCCGCAGTTCACGGGCCTTCGCGGCAAAAGGCAAGCCCGGAACGCATGGTCTTTTGACTTTGAAACCCGAGGGGAGTCGACTAAGGCACCCGCATGGAACATGCGATCATCTACGATTGTGACGGCACGCTGATCGACAGCGAGCATATTGCCGGCTCGGTCTGCGCCGAGGCGCTCAGCTCGATCGGCTATCCGATCACGATGGAAGCCTTCAACAGCCGTTTCAACGGCATCCCGGTTGCCGCAACCTGGGCCATGCTCCGCGCCGAGATCGGCCGCCCGCTGCCGGAGGGGTTCAACGAGGCGATCAATGCCGAGATCTATCGCCGCATGGCGCTCGAATTGAAGCCGATCGAGGGCGTGGCCGAGGCCATCGCCACAATCGGCGGCAACCGCGCGGTCGCCTCCTCGACCAGCCTTGAGCCACTCTGGCGCAATCTCCGCAAGACCGGCCTCGCGGATCTTTTCGAGCCGCATATCTATTCGGCCACGCAAGTGGCGCGCGGCAAGCCGGCCCCGGATGTCTTCCTCTATGCCGCGAGCCAGATCGGCGTCGATCCGCACCAGGCCGTCGTGATCGAGGATTCTGTCGCCGGGGTGATGGCCGCCCGGCGGGCCGGGATGCGGGTGATCGGCTTTTCCGGCGCCAGCAACGGCATCGTCGACCTGCAGGACAGGCTCGCGCAGGCCGGCGCCGTGGCTGTCATTCGCCACATGTCGGGCCTGCCGGAAGCGGTGGAGGCTGTTCTGCGCATGCCGCGCTGAGGCCTCTGCCGCCGCGCGGTTTGGCTTGAGTTTCCCCGGATTTCCCGATAGCTGGCTTCATCGCCCCGCGGATCGCTGCCCATGCCCCATATCGCCTTCTATGCCGGCTCCTTCGACCCGCCCACCAACGGGCATCTCGATGTCATCCGCCGCAGCTGTGCGATCGCGGACGAGCTGGTCATCGCCATCGGCACGCATCCCGGCAAGGCGCCGATCTTCACGGCAGACGAGCGCATCGCGATGCTCGAGGCCGTGGCCGGACCGCTCGCCATGGGCAAGCCGCTGACCATCACCACCTTCAACGACCTCACGGTCGATGCCGCCCGCCGCCACGGTGCCACCATGCTGATCCGCGGCCTGCGGGATGGCACCGATCTCGATTACGAGATGCAGCTCGCCGGCATGAACGGGCAGATGGCACCGGATATCCAGACCGTTTTCTTGCCGGCCTCGCCGAATGTCCGCCCGATTACCGCCACGCTTGTCCGCCAGATCGCGGGGATGGGCGGCGATGTCAGCAGTTTTGTCCCCGAACAGGTCCGCATCGCGCTGGCGGCCAAGTTCAGCCGGCCCTGATCCGGCGCCCATTCCCAGAAGCCCCGAGGAGATCCCATGCTTCGCCGTACGCTGCTCGCCGGTCTTGCCGGCCTTGTCCCGGGCCTCGCTTTGGCGCAGGCCGGGCTCGATCCCAACAACACGCTCGCCATCGACCTGAAGGATGGCCGCGTGCTGATCCAGCTCCGGCCCGATCTCGCGCCCAAGCATGTCGAGCGCATCAAGACCCTCGCCAAGCGCGGCTTCTATGACGGCATTGTTTTCCATCGCGTCATCGAGGGCTTCATGGCCCAGACCGGCGATCCGCGCGGCAACGGCACCGGCGGTTCCGACCTGCCGGACCTGCCGGCGGAATTCTCGCGCGAGCCCTTCGTGCGCGGCACGCTGGGCATGGCGCGCTCGCAGAACCCCAATTCGGCCAATTCGCAGTTCTTCATCTGCTTTGCCGATGCCCAGTTCCTGAACAACCAGTACACCGTCTTCGGCAAGGTCGTTCAGGGCATGGAATTCGTCGACCGCATCAAGCGCGGCGATCGCAACAACAACGGCGCCGTGACCAACCCGGACAAGATGGTCCGCGTGCGCCTCCTCGCCGATATCAAGTAACGAAAAACCCTGGTTTCGGCCCCGCCGGAACCGAGGAGCGAATGCGACGCCGAGCAGGGCTGCCCCTGCAGCCCGTTGCGAGGGACAACAAAGGAAAAGACCATGGCTACCGCAGAGAACACCCTGATCCTCGACACCACCAAGGGTGTCGTCACCATCGAGCTCCGCCCGGATCTCGCCCCGAAGCATGTCGAGCGGATCAAGCTGCTGGTCCGCGAGGGCTTCTATGATGGCGTGACCTTCCACCGCGTGATCGATGGCTTCATGGCCCAGGGCGGCTGCCCGCATGGCACCGGCACCGGGGGCTCGGACCATCCCGACCTGCCGGCCGAGTTCAATGACGAGCCGCATATCCGCGGCGTCTGCTCGATGGCCCGTGCGCGGAGCCCGAATTCGGCGAATTCGCAGTTCTTCATCTGCTTCGACGATGCCACCTTCCTCGATGGCCAGTACACGGTCTGGGGCAAGGTCACCTCGGGCATGGAAGCGGTGGACCAGTTCGCCCGTGGCGAACCCGTCCGCAACCCGGACCGGATCAACAAGGCGACCATCGCCGCCGATCAGGCCTGAAACGGGCAGGGCGCGTGAAGCTCTCGGATTTCGATTTCGAGCTTCCGGAAGACCGGATCGCGCTCCACCCCGTCTCCCCGCGGGATTCCGCCCGCATGCTGGTTGTCCGCCCCGGCGGACAGCCTCCTCTGGCCGACAGCCGGTTCAGCGAGCTGCCGGAGGCGCTGGATCCGGGCGACCTGCTGGTCTTCAACAATACCCGCGTGCTTCCCACGCGCCTGCTCGGCCGGCGCATCCGCGGCGAGAACAGCGTCGCCATCGAGGCCCTGCTGGTCCGCCGCCTCGACGAGGCGAGCTGGGAAGGCTTTGCCAAGCCGGGCAAAAGGCTGGCGCCGGGGGACCGGGTGGCCTTCGGCACCGCCAACCCGGCCTGCCAGCAGGGCAGCCTGGAGGGCGAGGTTATCGCCAAGGGCGAGGAAGGCCTTGTCACCTTCCGGTTTGACTTGTCCGGCCCGGCTCTGGACGAGGCGCTCGCTGTGGTCGGTGCCATGCCGCTGCCGCCCTATATTCTCGAGGCCCGCCGCCGCCTCGGCGACACGGCCGACGCGGATGACCGGACCGATTACCAGACCATCTTCGCCGAGCGTGACGGTGCCGTCGCCGCGCCGACAGCCTCGCTGCATTTCACGCCGTCGCTGATGGCAGGCCTCGCCGCGCGCGGGATCGAGCATTGCTTCGTCACGCTCCATGTCGGGGCCGGCACGTTCCTGCCGGTCAAGACAGAGAATCTCGACCAGCACCGCATGCATGCCGAATGGGGCGAGATCACCCCCACCGCGCGGGACCGGATCCGCGCCGCAAAAGCCGCCGGCAAGCGCGTCGTCGCCGTGGGCACCACCGCCTGCCGGCTGCTCGAAAGCGCCGGCCGTACCGGCACGATCGAGACATGGCTCGGCGAGACGGATATCTTCATCCGGCCGGGTTTCCGTTTCCGGGTGATCGACGGGCTGATTACCAATTTCCACCTGCCGAAATCGACCCTGCTGATGCTCGTCTCCGCCTTTGCCGGCTTTGATACGATGCGCGCGGCCTATGCCCATGCCATCGCCTCGGGTTACCGCTTCTATTCCTACGGCGACGGATCGCTGCTGTTTCCGGCCCGGACGTGAAGCGCCGACCGGCATCACCGGGCGCGGAGGCCTGCCCCCTCCCGGTTGGCCTTGCCGCCCGCTTGGGCTAGGAAACCGGCGATGAGTACCGACACACCCGATTTCCGCTTCGAGATCCATGCCCGCGACGGCAAGGCCCGGCAGGGCACGATCACCATGCCGCGCGGGGAGATCCGCACGCCCGCCTTCATGCCTGTGGGAACCGCTGGCACGGTGAAGGGCCTCTACATGGATCAGGTCCGGGCCACCGGCGCGGATATCATCCTCGGCAATACCTATCACCTGATGCTCCGCCCCGGCGCCGAGCGCGTCGCACGGCTGGGCGGGCTGCATACGATGACCACCTGGCACGGGCCGATCCTCACCGATTCGGGCGGCTTCCAGGTCATGTCGCTCGCGGCCCTGCGCAAGCTGACCGAAAATGGCGTGACCTTCCAGTCACATATCGACGGCTCGAAGCACGAACTCACCCCCGAACGCTCGGTCGAGATCCAGGTCCTGCTGGATTCGAACATCATCATGCAGCTGGACGAATGCATCCGCCTGCCGGCCAGCCTTGAGGAAACGCAGCGTGCGATGGAACTTTCGCTCCGCTGGGCCGAACGCTCGCGCAAGGCCTTCCGCGCCATGGTGAAGCCGGGCGAGGGCAGGGCCCTGTTCGGCATTGTGCAGGGCGGGACCGAGCCGGACTTGCGTCGCCGCAGCGCCGAAGCCCTGGCCGCGCTGGACCTGCCGGGCTATGCCGTCGGCGGGCTCGCCGTGGGCGAACCGCAGGCCGACATGCTCCGCACGATCGAGGCAACCGAGCCCTTCCTGCCGGCGGAGAAGCCGCGCTACCTGATGGGCGTCGGCACGCCGGACGACCTGATCGAGAGCATTGCCCGCGGAATCGACATGTTCGATTGCGTCATGCCCACCCGTGCCGGCCGGCATGGCACGGCCTATACGCGCTTCGGCAAGTTCAACCTGCGCAATGCGAAATTCGCCGAGGATACGCGCCCGCTCGATGCGGAATCGCCGTGCCCGGCCACGCGCGACTATTCCCGCGCCTATCTGCACCATCTCACCAAGGCCGACGAGATGCTGGGCCAGATGCTGCTGACCTGGAACAATATCGGCTATTACCAATGGCTCATGAATGAGGCCCGCGCCGCCATCCGCGCCGGGCGCTATGCTGATTTTCTGGAGGAAACCAAGGAAGGCTGGCGCCGCGGCGAAGGGTGAGGGGCCCTACACCGCCCGTACCCTTGCCGCCGCGAACTTGAATTCCGGGATCTTGCCATAGGGGTCGAGCGCCGGGTTGGTGAGCCGGTTGGCCGCCGCCTCCTCGAAGGCGAAAGGCACGAAAACCATACCGGGGGCAACATCGCGGTCGGCGCGCAGCCGGGCGCGGATCGTCCCGCGCCGCGTCTCGACTTCGACAAGCCCGCCTGGCTCCAGCCCCAGCCGCGCGATCTCCTCCGGATGCAGCGCGGCGAAGCCCTCCGGCTCGATCCGGTCGAGCACGGCGGAGCGTCGCGTCATCGCGCCGGTATGCCAATGCTCCAGCAGGCGCCCGGTGGTCAGGACCAGCGGAAACTCCGCATCGGGCACCTCGTCCGGCGGCACCAGCCCGGCCGGGACGAGGCGCCCCTTGCCGCCGGCGCGCGGGAAGCCGTTGCGGAAAAGGATATCCTCGCCCGGCGCATCCGGCGCGGGAGCCGGGTAGGTGGCGGTGCCGTCCCGCTCGATCCGGCTCCAGGGCAGGCCGGACAGCGAGGCCATGTGCCGGCGCATTTCCTCGTAGATCCGCCCGATCTCCGCGCCGGTCTCCACCCCGTCCGGCTGCAGCCTCTGGCCATAATCCCAGCCGAGGCCGAGCCGGTTGGCGAGCGAGACCAGCAGGTCGATATCCTGCCGCGCCTGGCCCGGCAAGGGCAGGACCGGCCGGCCGAGCTGCACCTGCCGGTTGGTGTTGGTATAGGTGCCCAGCTTCTCCGCATGGGCGGAGGCCGGCAGCACGACATCGGCATGCCAGGCCGTTTCGGTGAGGAAAATATCCTGCACAACGAGATGATCGAGCTTGGCCAGCGCCTCGCGGGCATGATGCTGGTCCGGATCGGACATGGCCGGGTTCTCGCCCATGATGAACATGCTGCGGATCGCGCCGGCATGGATCGCATCCATCACCTCCACGACGGTCAATCCGCGTTTTGCATCGAGCGCACGGCCCCATTCATCCTCGAACCCGGCCCGGATCGAGGCATCCTCGACCGAGCGGTAATCCGGGAAGACCATGGGAATGAGCCCGGCATCGGAGGCGCCCTGCACATTGTTCTGGCCCCGCAACGGGTGAAGGCCGGTGCCCGGGCGGCCGACCTGCCCGGTGACGAGGGCCAGCGCGATCAGGCAGCGGGCATTGTCGGTGCCATGGACATGCTGGGACACGCCCATGCCCCAGAAGATGATCGAAGCGCGCGACGTGGCATAAAGCCGGGCGACCTCGCGCACGACTTCCGGCGCAATCCCGGAAACCGGCGCCATCGCCTCCGGCGAGAACTCGGCCACGCGGGCCTTCAGGGCCTCGAAGCCTTCAACATTCCGGGAAATGTATGATCGATCATACAAACCTTCCGAAACAATGACATGCAGCATGGAATTCAGCAGGGCCACATCCGCACCGGGCGTGAAGCGCAGCGCATGCGTCGCATGGCGCATCAGGCCGGAGCCGCGCGGATCCATGACAACGAGCGTCTTGCCGGCCTTGGCCGCCTGTTTGAAATAGGTGGCCGCAACCGGGTGGTTCTCGGTTGGCCGGGCGCCGATCACGAGGATGCATTCGGAATCGGCCACGGCGGTGAAGGGCGCCGAGACCGCCCCGGAGCCCACGCCCTCCATCAACGCCGCCACGGAGGAGGCATGGCAGAGCCGCGTGCAATGATCGACATTGTTGGTGCCGAAGCCCTGCCGGACCAGCTTCTGGAAGAGATAGGCCTCCTCGTTCGAGCATTTCGCGCTGCCGAAGCCGGCAAAGGCCTGCCCGCCATGGCGTTCCAGCACGGCGCGGAAGCCGCCGGCTGCCCGCTCGAGCGCTTCCTCCCAGCTGGCCTCGCGGAAATGCGTGAACGGATGGGCGGGATCGACCCGATCCTCGCCGCGTTTCGGCGCATCGCTCCGCCGGACCAGCGGCACGGTCAGCCGATGGGGATGGCGGACATAATCCTGCCCGAACCGCCCCTTCACGCAGAGCCGGTTTTCGTTGGCCGGCCCGTCGCGGCCATCCACACGCACGATCCGCTCATCCTTCACCGCGACGCGGGTCAGGCAGCCGACCCCGCAATAGGGGCAGACCGTATCAACCTCGCGATCCGGCACGACGACGCCGCGCGTCGCCGTCGAGTCCATCAGTGATTTCTCATATAGCGCGCCGGTCGGGCAGGCCTGCACGCATTCCCCGCAGCCGACGCAGGTCGAATCCCCCATCGGATCCGCAAGATCGAAGACCGGCCGCGCCGCATGGCCGCGATAGCCCATGCCGATCACATCATTGACCTGCACCTCGCGGCAGGCCCGCTCGCAGAGCCCGCAGGCGATGCAGGCGTCGAGATTGACAGCAATCGCCGCATGCGAGGCATCATGCAGGGAAAGCCCCGCTTCCTGCGGGCTGCCATGGCCCTTGCGGCGCGGCAGGCGCCCGTCAGCCGGCCCGACAGCCGCGTGCCAGCGCCAGAACGACGCCTCCGGATCCGGCGCGGCCTCGCGCGGGGGCATATCGGCGGCGAGCAGCTCGAACACCATCCGCCGGGCCGCCTCGACGCGCTCACCGCCGGTCGTCACCACCATGCCCGGCTGCGGCGCGCGGATACAGGAAGCGGCCAGCACCCGCTCGCCCTCGATGGCGCAGAGGCAGGCACGGCAATTACCGTCCGGCCGATAGCCCGGCTGGTCGAGATGGCAGAGATGCGGGATCGCGATGCCCTCGCGCTGCGCGACCTGCCAGATCGTCTCGCCCGGGCGGGCCTCGACCATGCGGCCATCGAGCTGGAAAAGGACAGGCGCGCTCATGACAGGGCCTCCGGGAAGAAGCGCAGCAGCGACCGGACCGGGTTTGGCGCGGCCTGGCCCAGCCCGCAGATCGAGCCGTCGCGCATCACCTGATCGAGATCGGCGATCAGCGCCCGGTCCGGCGAAGGCTGGTCGAGCAGGGCGGTCATCTTCTCCGTGCCAAGCCGGCAGGGCGTGCATTGCCCGCAGCTTTCATGCGTGAAAAAGGCCAGCAGGTTCCGCGCGATCGCCTTCGGATGGTCGCGGTCGGAGAAGATGATCACGGCATGCGAGCCCACGAAGCATCCGACCTCGTCGAGCCGGCCGAAATCGAGCGGCAGGTCGCCAAGGCGGGCCGGCAGCATCCCGCCCGAGGCGCCGCCGGGCAGATAGCCCCGGAAGACATGGCCCTCTTCCATGCCGCCACAGGCCTCGATCAGCTCCAGCGCCGTGCTGCCAGCCGGCATCAGCCGCATTCCGGGCTCGCGGACGCGCCCGGAAACCGAGAAGCGCCGCAACCCCTTCGCGCCCCGCACGCCCTGTCCGGCGAACCATTCCGCGCCGCGGGCGAGAATCTCCGGCACCCAGGCGAGGGTCTCGACATTGTGGTTGAGCGTCGGCCGGCCGAACAATCCGCGTTCGGCGATGAAGGGCGGGCGATGCCGGGGCAGGCCGCGCTTGCCCTCGAGGCTCTCGATCATCGCGCTTTCCTCGCCGCAGATATAGGCGCCTGCGCCCCGGCGGAGATGGATCGGCACGAGGCCCGGCAAACCGGACGCGGCGAGGGCGGCGATTTCCGCCGCGAGGATGGCAAGAACGGCGGGATATTCATCCCGCATGTAGAGATAGATCGCCTCGGCCTCGACAGCCCAGGCCGCGATCAGCGCCCCCTCGAGCAAGGCATGCGGCGTGGCTTCGAGCAGGAGCCGGTCCTTGAACGTGCCAGGCTCGCCCTCGTCGCCATTGATCGTCATCAGCCGCGGGCCGGGCTGGCTGCGCACCACGGCCCATTTCCGCCCGGCCGGGAAACCCGCCCCGCCCAGCCCGCGCAAGCCGGCATCCGACAGCGTGGCGATGGCCTGATCGCGGCCGATCCGGCCGGAGAGACAGGCTTCCAGCTGGGCATAGCGCCCGTTCGTCCGGGCAGCGGCGAAATCCTCATAGGCCGGCCGGAGCGGTTCCGGCACCGGCCCGTCCGCCAGTGCGGCGAGCGTTCCGGCATCGGCCCGGCCCACAAGGCGCCGCCCGACCAAAGCGGCCGGCGCCTCGGCACAGGCGCCGATGCAGGGCGCCGCCACAACGCGGACGCGGGCAGGGTCGACCAAACCGGCCAGCCGCGCCCGCAACGCCTCGCCACCGGCCATCATGCAGGACACGCTGTCACAGACGCGGATCGTCAGCGGGGCAGGGGCAGCCTCGCCCTCCTTCACAATGTCGAAATGGTGATAGAAGCTCGCCACCTCGAAAATCTCGGCCTCGGACAGGCGAAGCCATTCCGCCAGCGCCTTGAGATGCCGGGCATGCAGCGCGCCGAACCGGTCCTGCACGGCATGCAGCATCTCGATCAGCAGGTCGCGGCTTTTCGGCATCCCGGCCAGCAGGGCCTCGACCTCGGCGAGCGCCCCGTCATCCAGCGGGCGGCCCTTGGCCTGCAGGGCGCGACCCTGTTTCGCGAACGCCTTCACCATCGAATCCGCCATTCCCTTGTTGCCGACAGTTCTAGAGGAGCCGCGGCGGCGCGCAAGGCGCGCGGCGGCGGCGGACACGCTGGATTCTTCGGAACGGGCCGGCTAGGCATAGGCGCAGGAGACTCGGACCGTGAAGTTTTCGCTCTTTTCCCTTCTGCATCAGGGCCTGACCGGCAATCAGGGCTGGCAGCCGCAATGGCGCGACCCTGCGCCGAAACCCGCCTATGATGTGATCATTGTCGGCGCGGGCGGCCATGGCCTCGCCACGGCCTATTACCTTGCGAAGGAGCACGGCATCCGCAATGTCGCGGTGCTGGAAAAAGGCTGGCTCGGCGGCGGCAATACCGGCCGCAACACCACGATCATCCGCTCGAACTATCTCTGGGAGGAGAGCGAGGCGCTCTACGAGCACAGCGTGAAGCTCTGGGAAACGCTCTCGCACGAGTTGAATTACAACGTCATGTACTCGCCGCGCGGCGTGATGATGCTCGCCCATTCCGTGCATGACGTTCAGGTCACCAAACGGCATATCCATGCCAACCGGCTGGCCGGCATCGACAATGAATGGCTGACGCCGGAACAGGCGCAGGAATTCTGCCCGATCCTCAACATCTCGCGCGAGATCCGCTTTCCCGTCCTCGGCGCGGCCCTGCAGCGCCGCGGCGGGGTGGCGCGCCATGATGCGGTGGCCTGGGGCTATGCCCGCGGCGCGGACCGGCTGGGCGTCGACATCATCCAGAATTGCGAGGTCACCGCCATCCGGCGCGATGCGTCCGGCCGCGTCACCGGGGTGGACACGACACGCGGGCCGATCTCCGCCCGCCGGATCGGTGTGGTGGCGGCCGGGCATACCTCGGTTATCATGGGCATGGCCGGCCTCCGCATGCCGCTGGAGAGCTTTCCGCTTCAGGCGCTGGTTTCCGAGCCGGTCAAGCCCGTCATGCCCTGCGTCGTGATGTCGAACACGATCCATGCCTATATGTCGCAATCGGACAAGGGCGAGCTGGTGATCGGCGCCGGCACCGACCAGTACACCTCCTATTCCCAGACCGGCGGGCTCCATATCAGCCAGCACACGCTGGATGCGATCTGCGAATTGTTCCCCATGACGCGGCGTCTGCGCATGCTGCGCAACTGGGGCGGGATCGTCGATGTCACGCCCGATCGCTCGCCGATCATCGGCCGCACGCCGGTTCCCGGCCTTTATGTCAATTGCGGCTGGGGGACGGGCGGGTTCAAGGCGACGCCGGGTTCCGGCCATGTCTTCGCCGCGACCCTCGCGCGCGAGGAACCGCACCCGATTGCGGCGCCTTTCACGCTGGAACGCTTCACCACCGGCCGCCTGATCGACGAGGCGGCGGCGGCGGCCGTCGCGCATTGAGGAGAGCGCCATGCTGCTGATCCGCTGCCCGTATTGCGGGATGGACCGCCCCGAGATCGAGTTCCGTCATGCCGGCGCCGCGCATATCACGCGGCCGGGCCCGCCTGACCGCGTGAGCGACGAGGAATGGGCCGCCTTCCTCTATCTGCGCGACAATCCGAAAGGCCGCGTGGCCGAGCGCTGGCGCCATGTCCATGGCTGCGGCCGCTTCTTCAACGCCGTGCGCGATACGGTGACCGACGTTTTCGTCGCGACCTACAAGGCCGGTGAGGCGAGGCCGCCGGAAACCGGCCCCGGCGAGAGCCAGCCGATGGAGGCCCGGCCATGACCGGGTTCCGCATGGCCGCCGGTGGCCGGATCGACCGGTCGAAACCGCTGCGCTTCACCTTTGACGGCCGGCAGATGCATGGCCATGCCGGCGATACGCTGGCCTCGGCCCTGCTGGCCAATGGCATCCATCTCGTCGGCCGCTCGTTCAAATATCACCGCCCGCGCGGGATCGTTTCCGCCGGCGCGGAGGAGCCGAACGCCCTCGTCACGATCGATCGCGGCGGCGGGCGCGAGACGCCGAACCTGCGCGCCACGCAGGTCGAGCTTTATGAAGGCCTTGTCGCCCGGAGCCAGAACCGCTTTCCCGGCCTGCGCTTCGATATCGGCGGCATCAACAACGCCTTTTCGCGCTTTCTCGGCGCCGGCTTCTACTACAAGACCTTCATGGGCCCGCGCTTCGCGGGCGGCGCGAAACTCTGGGCCCGGCTCTTCGAACCGGCGATCCGCCGGGCGGCCGGGCTCGGCAAGGCGCCTGCCGGGCCGGACCCGGATCGCTATTCGAACCGCTTCGCCCATTGCGAGGTGCTGGTCATCGGCGGCGGCGAGGCCGGGTTGGCCGAGGCGCTGCGCCGCTCGGAGGACCCGGCCTGCCGCGTCATCCTCTGCGACGAGCAGGCCGAATTCGGCGGCTGGATGCTGGTCGAGGCGCCGGAACGTGCCGACGAGATGGTCGAGGCCCTGAGCGCCCGCCCGAACGTGACGATGCTCCGCCGCAGCCAGGCCTTCGGGGCCTATGCGCAGAATTTCGTGGCCATCGCCGAGCAACTCTCGGATGCCCAGGCCCTGCCGGATCCGGATCGGCCGCGCGAACGGCTGTGGCAGGTCCGGGCGGGCGAGGTCGTGCTGGCCAGCGGGGCCATCGAGCGGCCGCTGGTCTTCCCGGACAATGACCGGCCGGGCATCCTGCTTGCCGGCGCCGCCGAAACCTACCTCCGCCGCTATGGCGTGCTGCCCGGGCGGAAGATTGTCGTTCTCGCCGCCTGCGACACGGCCTATGGCGCCGCCTTCGCGCTGCAGGATGCCGGGGCGGAGATCGTTGCCATCGCCGAGACGCGGGCCGCGCCCGGCGCCGGCGAGATCGCGGCCCGCGCCCTGGCGCGCGGCATTCCTGTCCTGCCCGGCACGACCATCCTCGGCACGACCGGGCATCTCCGCGTCTCGGGCGTGCAGCTCGGGCGGATCCGCCCGGACGGGACGGCCGAGCCCTCCGGCGGCTTCACCGCCGATACAATCCTGATGTCGGGCGGCTGGACGCCGTCGATCCATCTCTTCTCGCAGACGAAGGGCAAGCTGCGCTGGGAAGAGGGGCTCGGCGCCTATGTGCCGGCCGCACCGGCGCCGGGCCAGACGATCCGCGTCATCGGCGCCGCATCGGGCGAGATGCCGGCCGGAATGCGCTCGCCCTCGATCGGCGCGCTGCCGGTCGCCGGATCGCCTGACCGGGTGAAGGCCTTTGTCGATTTCCAGAACGATGTCACCGCCCGCGATCTCCGCCTCGCCACCCGCGAGGGCTTCCGCTCGATCGAGCATGTGAAGCGCTACACCACGACCGGCATGGCCACCGACCAGGGCAAGACCTCCAATCTCAACACCCTCGGCATTGTCGCGGCGGAAACCGGCCGCGCCGTGCCGGAAATCGGCCTCACCACCTTCCGCGCGCCCTATACGCCCGTCACGTTCGGCCTCTTCGCCGGTCAGGCGCGGGGTGACCTGTTCGAGCCCGTCCGCCGCACACCGATGCATGACTGGGCCGAGCGGAACGGCGCCGTCTTCGAGGATGTCGGCAGCTGGAAGCGCGCGCATTATTTCCTGCCGCGCCGGCCGGTCGATCCGGCTGCTGCCGGGCATGGCGCGATGCATGACGCGGTCAAGGCCGAATGCCGTCGCGTGCGCGAGGCGGTCGGCCTGTTCGATGCCTCGACCCTCGGGAAAATCGAGCTGGTCGGACCGGATGCGGCCGAATTCCTCGAGCGCGCCTATGTGAACCCGGTCCGGAGCCTCGGGATCGGGCGCTGCCGCTATGCATTGCTGCTCAACGAGGCCGGCTTCATCATCGATGACGGCATCATTGCCCGTCTGGCGGAGGACCGGTTCCACCTGACCACGACAACCGGCGGGGCCGCCCGCGTGTTCGGGATGTTCGAGGATTACCTCCAGACCGAATGGCCGGACCTGAAGGTCTGGCAGACCTCTGTCACCGAGCATTGGGCGGTCATCGCCGTCCAGGGACCGCGAGCACGCGAGATCATCGCCGATCTCGTCGAGGGAATCGACCTCTCGAACGCGGCCTTCCCGCATATGGCGGTCCGGGAGGGGCGCATCGCCGGCCTGCCATGCCGGCTGTTCCGGGTCAGCTTTACGGGGGAGCTCGGCTACGAGATCAATATCCCGGCAGGCCTGGCGCTGCCGCTCTGGGAGCAACTGGCCGAACGCGCCGCTGAATTCGGCGGCGGCCCCTATGGCACCGAGGCCATGCATGTGCTCCGCGCCGAGAAGGGCTATATCATCGTCGGGCAGGATACGGATGGCACGATGACACCGGAGGATATGGGTCTCGGCTGGGCCATCGGGAAAAAGAAGCCGGATTTCATCGGCAAACGTGGCCTGATGCGGCCGGACCTGACCGCTTCGGGCCGCAAGCAACTCGTCGGCCTTGTGGCGGAGGATCCGGCACGGGTACTGGAGGAGGGGGCCCAGATCGTCGCGGATTCGCTCGCCCCGGCCGGAACCCATGCCCTCGGCCATGTCACCTCGGCCTATTTCAGCGCCTCGCTCGGCCAGGGCATCGCCTTGGCCGTGGTCGAGGATGGCCGCAACCGGATCGGCCAGACGCTCCATATCCCGATGGAGCGCGAGACGATTGCCGTCCGCGTCGTGGCACCACTCTTCCTCGATCCGGAAGGAGGGCGCCTCCATGGCTGAGGGATTTGCCGATACGCCGCGTTTCCGCCTGATCGACGCCCCGCCGCTGGCGCGCTTCGTGCTGCGCGCCCCGGAGGCCGCGCGGAAGGCCGCCGGCAAGGCCTATGGCCTTGCCTTGCCCGAAATGCTGAACCGCGGGGCCAGCATCGGCGAGCGCGGCAAGCCCGGCGCCCGTGTGGCGCTGCATCTCGGCCCGGACGAATGGTGGCTCATCGTGCCCGAGGCGGAAGGGCCGGAGGTTTTCGGCGCGCTTGAAAAGGCGCTGGCGGCCCATCCGCACAGCCTTGTCGAGATCTCGCACCGGCAGGTCGGCTACGTGCTGGAGGGAGAGGGCGCGGCGTCCCTGCTCAATGCCGGCTGCCCGCTCGACCTGTCGGAAACGGCCTTCCCGCCGGGCATGGCCACGCGGAGCCTGTTCCACCGCGTCGGACTGATGATCTGGCGGATGGCGCCAGCCACGTTCCGCCTCGAGATCGACCGCAGCCTCGCCCCCTATTTCGTCGCATCGCTGGCGGAATCGGCCCGGGATCACAACTGATCGTCACGTCTTTGGCCCGGGCCGGGTTCCAACAACGCGACTCGCCGCGTATAGAGGCGCCAACGCGCAGAGGCGACCGGGTCGGAGGGCAGGGCATGGCAGCAGCATTGATCGATGGCAAAACGATCGCCGCATCCCTGCGCCAGAGCCTCGGCCTCCGGGTCGCGGGCTGGACCGGCAAGGGCCACCGGGCACCCGGCCTTGCCGTGGTTCTCGTGGGCGAGGATCCGGCCAGCCAGGTCTATGTCGCCTCCAAGGCCCGCCAGACGGTCGAGATCGGAATGCTCTCCTTCGAGCACAAGCTGCCGGCCACGACCTCGGAAGCCGCCCTGCTGGACCTGATCGCCCGGCTCAATGCCGATCCGGCGGTCGATGGCATTCTCGTGCAATTGCCGCTGCCGGCCGGGATCAATCCCGAACGCGTGATCGAGGCGATCGACCCGGCCAAGGATGTCGATGGCTTCCACCCGGTCAATGTCGGGCGGCTCAGTATCGGCAGCCGCGCCTTCATTCCTTGCACGCCGCGCGGCTCGCTGCATCTGATCCACAGCGTCCGGAAGGATCTGGCCGGCCTCCATGCGGTCGTGGTCGGACGGTCGAACATTGTCGGCAAGCCGATGGCAGCCCTTCTGCTCGCCCAGAGCTGCACGGTGACCATTGCCCACTCGCGGACGCGCGATCTCGAAGGCCTCTGCCGGTCGGCGGATATCCTTGTCGCGGCTGTCGGACGCCCGAAAATGCTGGACGCGCGTTATGTGAAGCCGGGCGCAATCGTGATCGATGTCGGCATCAACCGCATCACGGACACGGAAACCGGCAAATCCCGGCTGGTCGGCGACATGGATTTCGCCTCGGCGCGCGAGGTGGCCGGCGCCATCACGCCCGTTCCCGGCGGCGTCGGCCCGATGACCATCGCCTGCCTTCTCGAAAACACGCTCGATTCCTACGAATCGCGGATCGGCTGATCCGGCCCGGCCGGCATCTCGCCCGTCAGCCGCGCCAGCCGGCGCGGCAATTCCGCCATCAGCGCCAGCCGCTGGCCGGTGCTCATGAAGATCCAGTCGCCGATTTCGTCACCCGTCCGGCCGCAGCCGATGCACCAGCCGGTTGCGGCGTCGAGCTGGCAGATCCGGATGCAGGGGCTCGGGGGCGGGGCGGGGGGCATGCGGAGAACCAGCCTTGTTGGCGACAATCCGCCGACACATCCTTGGTGAGCTCGGTGGGATTCGAACCCGGATTCGTTCTGGCTGGCATTCCGGGCAAAGCCCGACCATGCCAGCCGGATCAAGTCGTGGGTTCGCTAGCCGACACATCCCTGGTGAGCTCGGTGGGATTCGAACCCACGACCCCATGATTAAAAGTCACGTGCTCTACCGACTGAGCTACGAGCTCTCACCGTGGATGGAGCGCGCCTGATAGAGGCTCCCGCTCGCGGGGTCAATGCGTCAGAGTGCGGGCGGGTGATTTTCCGGTGCGAGCCGGCAAAGGCAGCCCCGCAAAAGCAAAGGGCCGGGATGAACCCGGCCCCGTGTGGAAGCGGTAAAAGCCTCAGGCCAGCGGCGGAATGCGCAGGATCTGGCCCGGATAGATCTTGTCCGGATGAGTCAACATCGGCTTGTTGGCCTCGAAGATCACGTCGTATTTCGCGCCCTTGCCCTTGCCGTAATGCGTTTCGGCGATCTTCCAGAGCGTGTCGCCCTTCTTGACTTCATACATCGTGGCCGCCGGAACTTCCTCGCTGACGATCAGCTTGGACTCCACTTCCGAAACGCCGAGTGTATTGCCGAGGGCGAGAATGATCTTCTCGGCTTCTTCCGTGTTGGTCGTCGAGCCGCCAACGGTCACCTTGTTGCCGGAAACCTGGATATCCAGCCCGTTGACATTGAGGCCATGCTTGGAGACCTCCTTGGCCAGGGTGTCAGCCGGCGCCGCCTGCGCCTCGCTGGCGCCAAAGACCTTCTCGCCGACCGACTTGATGAATTTGAACAGTCCCATCTTCTACTCCCCTAGGCTTGTCCTGTATCGACAGGCACTAACCTAGCCGCAACCCGGAGCGCGAAACAAGGTCTACATGCACAGGCGCAATCGGCTGCCTGTGCACCGCCCGCCCGTCGCCGCTCCGGCCGCCTCTGGCTCTCGGCCAGGGGGCCGGCATTGCCGCTTTGAAAACGGCGGTTGATGCACCTGTAAGGATTTTCGTCTAGATCGCTGGCAAACGAGGGAGTCTTCCATGACGTCTGCCGCTTCTTATCTCGCGATCATCCTCGCTGCCGGCGAGGGCACGAGGATGAAATCAACGCGGCCCAAGGTGCTGCACGAAGTGGCCGGCCTCAGCCTTGTGGGCCATGCCATCCGCAGCGCACAGGCCGCCGGGATGAGCCATCTGGCGGTGGTGATCGGGCCGGACCGGCCGGATGTCGGACGCGAAATCGGCCGTCTCGCGCCGGAAGCCACCGTGCTCGTACAGCGCGAACGCCGCGGCACGGCGCATGCCGTCCTGCAGGCGGAGGCGCTGATCGCCGGTGGCCATGCGGCCGTGCTGGTGCAGTTCGGCGATACGCCGCTCATCCGCCCGGAAACCCTCCGCGCGCTGGCGGAAGCGGTGACCGCTGGCGGGAACGCGCTGGCCGTCCTCGGCTTCGAGGCAAAGGACCCGACCGGTTATGGCCGCCTGCTGACGGGCGAAGACGGCGTGGAAGCCATCCGCGAGCACAAGGATGCCACCGAGGAGCAGCGCCGCATCACCCTGTGCAATGGCGGTCTGATGGCCTTGCGCGGCGATATCGCCCTGACGCTGCTGAAATCCGTGAAGGCCGAGAATGCCCAGAACGAATACTATCTTCCCGATTGCGTCGGGCTGGCGCGGGCAGCCGGCGAGCGCGTTGCCCTCGTCGAGGTGGCCGAGGAAGAGGCCCTGGGGGTGAACGACCGCGTCCAGCTGGCCGCCTGCGAACGCGTGATCCAGCAGCGCCTGCGCGACCATCATCTGCGCAACGGCGTGACCATGATCGCGCCCGAAACCGTGTTCCTGTCGCTTGATACGGAACTTGGCCGCGATGTGCTGGTTGAGCCGAATGTCGTGTTCGGCCCCGGCGTTACGGTGGGTGAGGGGGCGGTGATCCATGCCTTCAGCCATCTCGAAGGGGCCAGCATCGGTGCGAAGGCAACCATCGGCCCCTATGCGCGGCTGCGCCCGGGCAGCCGGATCGGCGCGAAGGCGAAAATCGGGAATTTCGTGGAGATCAAGAATGCCGAACTCGGCGAGGGCGCCAAGGCCAGCCATCTGACCTATCTCGGCGATGCCCGAATCGGTGCCGAGACGAATATCGGCGCCGGCACCATCACCTGCAATTACGATGGCTTCCTCAAATTCGAGACCGTGATCGGCGCCCATGCCTTTATCGGCTCGAATTCAGCCCTTGTCGCTCCGGTAACAATCGGGGACGGCGCTTTTGTCGGCTCCGGCTCGGTAATTACCGAAAACGTACCCGCCAATGCGCTGGCGCTGGCCCGCGGCCGCCAGGCGGTGAAGGCGGGGTGGGCCGACGCCTTCCGCGCCCGGCCGGAAAATGTCGAGAAAGCCCGCAAGGACGCCGCGAAAAAGGGCGGCGGTGCCTGACGCGACGCGCTTCGGCATGCGGCTTGCGCAGAAACCGGTCACAAACGGTTTCGCAAGTTGATTTGTGCCAAAAGAACGCGGCTGGCATCCATCCGGCAACAGGAATCGGAACAGGAAGAACGAAATGTGTGGCATTGTCGGAATTCTGGGACAGGAACCGGTGGCCTTCCAGCTGGTCGATGCCCTGAAGCGGCTCGAATATCGCGGCTATGATTCGGCCGGGATCGCCACGATCGAAGGCGGGCAGATCGTCCGCACCCGCGCCGAGGGCAAGCTCCGCAATCTGGAGGCCAAGCTGCGCGAGGCGCCGCAGCAGGGCCTCGTCGGCATCGGCCATACCCGCTGGGCCACCCATGGCCGCCCGACGGAGAACAATGCCCATCCGCACGCGACCGGCCATCTCGCTGTCGTCCATAACGGCATCATCGAGAATTTCCGCGAATTGCGTGAGGAGCTGATCGCTTCAGGCGCGGAATTCGTCACCCAGACCGATACGGAAGTCGTCGCGCATCTCGTTACCCGTTTCATGAAGCAGGGCCAGTCCCCGCGTGAGGCTGTCGCCTCCGCGCTGCCGCTGCTGCACGGCGCCTTCGCGCTCGGCTTTCTCTTTACCGGCGAGGACAACCTGCTGATCGGCGCCCGCCGCGGCGCGCCGCTCGCTATCGGCTATGGCCAGGGCGAGATGTATCTCGGCTCCGATGCGCTGGCGCTGGCGCCCTTCACTGACACGCTGTCCTATCTCGACGAGGGCGACTGGGTGGTGCTGACCCGCGAGGGCGCGCAGGTCTACGACGAGGCCAACCGCCCCGTGAAGCGCAAGATCCAGAAGAGCCAGGCCGGCGCCTTCCTGGTCGACAAGGGCAACCATCGCCATTTCATGCTCAAGGAAATCTACGAGCAGCCGGAAGTCGTGGGCCGCACGCTCGCGCATTATGTCGACATGAGCGCCGCCAGTGTGAAGCTGCCTTTCGACCTGCCTTTTGACTGGGCGAAAATCGGCCGGCTCTCCATCTCGGCCTGCGGCACCGCCTATCTCGCCGGGCATATCGCGAAATACTGGTTCGAGCGTATCGCCCGCCTGCCGGTCGAGCTCGATATCGCCTCCGAATTCCGCTATCGCGACGCTCCGATGACGCCGGGTGACGTGATGATTGTCATCTCGCAATCCGGCGAGACCGCCGATACGCTGGCCACGCTCCGCTATGCGAAGGGCTGCGGCAACAAGATCCTCTCCATCGTCAATGTCCCCACCTCGACCATTGCCCGCGAGAGCGATGTCGTCGCGCCGACTTTGGCCGGGCCGGAAATCGGCGTGGCCTCGACCAAGGCCTTCACCTGCCAGCTCACCGTGCTGGCCAGCCTCGCCATCGCGGCGGGCCGCGCGCGCGGCGCCATCGATGCGAAGCGCGAGGCCGAACTCGTCAACCAGCTGATCGCCCTGCCGGGCCTGATCGCCGAGGCCCTGCGCCACGAGGAGCCGATCGAGCATCTCGCCCGCGACCTCGCCAAGGCCACGGACGTCCTCTATCTCGGCCGCGGCACCTCCTTCCCGCTGGCCCTGGAAGGCGCGCTGAAACTCAAGGAAATCAGCTATATCCATGCCGAGGGCTATGCGGCCGGCGAGCTGAAGCATGGCCCCATCGCCCTGATCGACGAGATCCTGCCGGTGATCGTCATCGCCCCGCAGGACCATTGGTTCGAGAAAACCGTTTCGAACATCCAGGAAGTCGCGGCGCGCGGCGGCGAGATCGTGCTGATCGGCCCGAAAGGCGTCGGCGAGGCCGCTTCCATCCGCACCATGGCCGAGATCGAGATGGCGCCGATGGCGCCGGATTTCGCCGCCATCGCCTATGCGGTGCCGGTGCAGCTCATCGCCTACCACACCGCCGTGGTCATGGGGAAAGATGTCGACCAGCCGCGGAATCTGGCCAAAAGCGTCACGGTGGAGTGAGGGGTGACCGCGTCAGGGTCTGCGCGAAATGCATCCCGGAAACTGAGCTGCCCTTGAAGAGGCAAGCTCAATCATCACCGGGTAGGAGCGAGCATGACGTTCAAGCGCACCGAGACCGCATGAAGGCCTGAATCGAGATCGATCCACTCCCTCTGATTGTTCCTCGTCACGCCCTTGAGCGCACGCGTCCCGAAATGGGTGTAGCTGTATTCCATCCCGATGCGGATGCGTTCGGTCAGCGCATAGTCCATGCCGCCCCCCAACACGACGCCGGAAAGCCATTCGCGCCGGTACAGCCGCGTGTTGAGGATCGTACTGTCGGCCTTGAACTTGAATTGGGCTCCGCCGTAACCGACGCGGATGTACGGAAAATAGCGTCCTGCATCATAGCCAACCTTGACGCCTGCATCGATGCGATTGGACGTCATCGCCTTGAAGCGATCCGATGCTGGATAGAACGGACTCGTCCGCGCCTCCGTGAGACGACCGAGAGATCCGGCAAACTCGAAACCGCCGACAAACCCTGCCGCAAGCGGATGCAGATAGCCGGCCTGGATGCCGCCCACGATACCGGCATTGTTCAACCGGAAGCTGTCATTCGCCCGAACGCTCCACCAGTTGGCAGTACGGTCGGTCAACGTATTCGATTGCGTGCCCAATCCGACATGAGTGCCGATGTAGAACCCTGACCAAGCGGGCCGGTGCGCAGCTGTCGACTGTGCGTTGACATTGCAGATTCCGGCAACAGCAGCAACAACGAGAGTACAAATACTCTGCATACTGAAAACCTTTTGCCGAGCCATTTTCTCGTCGCAACCGATACAGAAAAACCGTGTGCGACGTTTGACGCCAACTGCTTTATTGTCAACTGCCGAACAGCAAGAAGCGCGCAGCAAGAACAAGAAAGGCGCCTCGCGGCGCCTCTTTGCTCAACACTGATGTATTCGCGCGATACTGTCGGGATGCGCTGACCCTGCCGAAGCCCGAACGGGCGCCCGAGCGTATGCGAGGGAACCTGCGCGGCAACGCCGCGCAAGCCCCAGATCCAACCCTTACCGCCGCTGCGCCATCGGCACGTAATCGCGGGCCGGCTCGCCGGTATAGAGCTGGCGCGGACGGCCGATACGCTGGCTCGGATCCTCGATCATTTCCTTCCACTGCGCGATCCAGCCGACGGTGCGGGCCAGCGCGAACAGCACGGTGAACATGTCGGTCGGGAAGCCCATCGCCTTCAGCGTGATGCCCGAATAGAAGTCGATGTTCGGGTACAGCTTCTTCTCGATGAAATAGCTGTCCGACAGCGCGATGCGCTCGAGTTCCACGGCCACGTCGAGCAGCGGATCATCCTTGATGCCGAGTTCGTTCAGCACCTCATGGCAGGTCTTCTGCATGATCTTGGCGCGTGGATCGTAGTTCTTGTAGACGCGATGGCCGAAGCCCATCAGGCGGAACGGATCGTTCTTGTCCTTCGCCTTGGCGATGTATTTCGGAATATTGTCGACCGACCCGATCTCCTGCAGCATCTGCAGGGCGGCCTCGTTCGCGCCGCCATGGGCCGGACCCCAGAGGCAGGCAATGCCAGCAGCGATACAGGCGAACGGGTTGGCGCCCGACGAGCCGGCCAGACGGACGGTCGAGGTCGAGGCATTCTGCTCGTGATCGGCATGGAGGATGAAGATCCGGTCGAGCGCACGGCTCAGCACCGGGTTGACCTTGTATTCCTCGCACGGCACCGCAAAGCACATGCGGAGGAAGTTCGAGGTATAGTCGAGATCGTTCTTCGGATACACGAAGGGCTGGCCGATCGAGTATTTGAACGCCATCGAGGCCAGGGTCGGCATCTTGGCGATCATGCGCATCGAGGCGACCATCCGCTGGTACGGATCCGAAATATCGGTCGAGTCGTGATAGAAGGCCGAGAGCGCGCCGACCGAGGCCACCATGACCGCCATCGGGTGGGCGTCACGGCGGAAGCCCTGGAAGAAGCGCATCATCTGCTCATGCACCATCGTGTGGCGCGTGACGCGATAATCGAAATCCGACTTCTGGGTCGGCGTCGGCAGCTCGCCGTACAGCAGCAGGTAGCAGGTCTCGAGGAAGTCGCCATGCTCGGCGAGCTGTTCGATCGGGTAGCCGCGATAGAGCAGCACGCCCTCGTCACCGTCGATATAGGTGATCTTCGATTCGCAGGAGGCGGTGGAGGTGAAGCCCGGATCATAGGTGAACATGCCGGTCTGGCCGTAGAGCTTGCCGATATCGACAACGGCCGGCCCGATCGCCCCTTCTTTCACCGGAAGATCGACGACCTGGTCGCCCACTTTCAGCGTTGTCATATGCGCGGTCATGGCAAACTCCTCATAGCGCTTGGGTGCGCCTGGCCCCCCGCCAGCTGCACCGGCACGGCGCCGCGTGTTGCAGTGCCGCATGGTCAAGCGTTTCCGTAGCTTAACATCCGTTCAGGTTCAAGTTGGGCTTCCGGCCAATATGACCGGCTGCCGAACAAGGGCCCGAAGCGCAGATTCCGGAAAACCGTCGGTTTTCCTAGGCTTGGTCGCGGATCCGGGCGAGGCTTTCCTCCCGGCCGATCACGGCAAAAACGTCAAAAATTCCCGGCGATGTTGAACGCCCGGTCAAGGCCGCACGCAAGGGTTGAGCCAGCATGCCCAGCTTCTGGCCCGTGGCCTCGGATTCCGCGCGCACAGCCGCTTCCAGCGTGGCCGCATCCCATTGCGTTACCGCCTCGAGCCGGGGGAGGAGGGCTTTCAGCACCGCGCGGCCGCCCTTGTCGAGAATGTCGCGGGCCTTGTCATCCAGCGCCAGCGGCCGGGCGGCATAGAGGAACTTCGCCCCGTCGATCAGCTCGACCAGCGTTTTCGCACGCTCCTTCAGGCCCGGCATGGCCTCGAGCCATTTCGCACGCAGCCCGCCATCAAGCCGCGCCGCGATCTCCGCGCCGCCCTCGATATGCGGGAGCACCTGCTCGATCGCTGCCATCAGCTCGGCATCCGGCGTATGGCGCATGTAATGGCCGTTGATATTTTCCAGCTTGGCGAAATCGAAGCGCGCGGGCGACCGGCCGACATTCTTCAGGTCGAAGGCCGCGATCATCTCCTCGGTCGAGAAGATTTCCTGGTCGCCGAAGCTCCAGCCCAGCCGGACGAGATAGTTGCGGAGCGCCGCCGGCAGGTAGCCAAGGGCCCGATAGGCATCGACACCCAGCGCGCCATGACGCTTGGAGAGTTTCGCGCCATCCGCCCCGTGGATCAGCGGGATATGCGCCATGGCCGGCACTTTCCAGCCATTCGCCTCGTAGATCTGCGTCTGCCGGGCGGCATTGGTCAGGTGGTCATCGCCGCGGATGATATGCGTGACGGCCATGTCATGGTCATCCACCACCACCGCCAGCATATAGGTCGGCGTGCCATCCGAGCGCAGCAGCACGAGATCGTCGAGATTCTCGTTCGCCCAGGTCACGCGGCCCTGGACGAGATCCTCGACCACCGTCTCGCCGGTCTGTGGCGCCTTGAGCCGGATCACCGGCTTGAGGCCCCGCGCGGCGGCTTCCTGCCGGTCGGTCTCGCTGCGGTCGCGCCAGCGGCCGTCATAGCGCATCGGCTTGCCCTGCGCCTTGGCCTCCTCGCGCATCGCCTCGAGCTCTTCCGGCGTCGCATAGCAATGATAGGCCTTGCCCTTGGCCAGCATATCCTCGGCCACCTCGCGATGGCGGGCGGCGCGGGCGAACTGGTAGACCACATCACCATCCCAGGTCAGGCCCAGCCAGTGCAGCCCGTCGAGGATCGCGTCGATCGCCTCCTTTGTGGAACGGGCGCGGTCGGTATCCTCGATCCGGAGCAGCATCTTGCCCCCGAGCTTCTTCGCCAGCAGCCAGTTGAACAACGCCGTGCGTCCGCCGCCGATATGCAGGAAGCCGGTCGGCGAGGGGGCAAAGCGGGTGACGATCGGATCGGGCATGCGGGGAACCATCAATCGGGGGGCAGTCACCATTGCGGTGGCCGGAACGGGGCTCTAGCATGGGGGCAAGCTGGACGGAAAGCCCCATGCCGCCGCCAAACCACAAGAAGCCGCCCAACGGCTCGCTGAACGCCGTCGGAACACCGCCGGAGCAGGGTCGATGAAACCCCGTGCCGCCGCCCGGCCGGCCATGCTGCCTGTTGGGCCACACCCGTTGGCGATGCCCGTATGGACGCGCCTTCCGGTCATCCTCTCGAACTGCCTCGCTCGGGAAGCCAGCCGGCGGACCGGCTTTCTCTGGTTTCCGGTCGCCTATGGCGCGGGGATTCTTGCCTATTTCAGCCTGCCGTCCGAACCCTCTCTCTGGGCAGCGCCGATCCTCGCCATCCTGCTGGCCGCGCTGGCGGGCCTTGTCAGAGGCGGGCGGCGCGGGTTCGCCCTGCTGGCGCTGATGGCCTGCCTCGGCATGATTGCGGGCAGCCTTCGCACCGCCCTCGTCGCCGCGCCCGTGGCCGGGCGGACGCTCATGGCGGAGGTGCAGGGTCATATCGAGACGATCGAATTCACGCCGCATCGCAGCCGCATCCTGCTGCGTGTCCACAGGGTGGAAGGCCTGGCGCCGGCGGAGACACCCTATCGTGTGAAGATCGGCCTGCCGGGCCAGCTGGCCTTGCCAACCGGCTCTGCCGTAACGCTCCGGGCCAGCCTCGCCCCGCCTGCCGGAGCGGCACTGCCGGGCGGGTTCGATTTCCGCCGCGAGGCCTTTTTCCGCGGCGTCGGCGCGATCGGCTACGCCATCGGGCCGGTGCGCCCATGGGCCGAAGCGCCGCCGCCGCCCGCCATGCTGGCCCGGCTGGCGCAGCTTGACGAGGCCCGCAACCTGCTCACGCGGCGGATCGCAGGGATCATCGAGGGGCCAGCCGGCGCAGTCGCCGCCGCTCTGGTCACCGGCAAGCGCGGCCTCATCCCGGACGAGGCCAATGACGCCCTCCGGCTGTCCGGCCTCTACCATATCGTCTCGATTTCCGGCCTCCATATGGTGCTCGCCGCCGGCGTGCTGTTCTGGTCGATCCGGGCCGGGCTCGCCCTCTCGACACGGCTCGCCCTGCGCTGGCCGATTCGGAAGATGGCAGCCTTGGGCGCTATGCTGGGTGCCACGGCCTATTGCCTCTTTGCCGGCTCGGAAGTGGCGACAATCCGCTCGCTCGTCATGACATTGGTCATGCTGGGCGCGATCCTGCTCGACCGTCCGGCCCTCGCGATGCGCAATCTCGCGCTTTCGGCCCTGCTGGTGCTGACCTTCCAGCCCGAAGCCCTGCTCGGGCCCTCCTTCCAGATGTCCTATGCCGCCGTCGCCGCACTGATCGCCGCGCAGGGGCTCTGGCGGCCGGCCAGACCGGAGCCGGACGGAACGCAAAGCCGGATCGGGACCTGGACCCGCCGGATCCTCGCCGCCTTTGCCGGCATCATCGTCACCACACTCGTAGCCAGCCTGGCGACAGCGCCCTTCGCCGCCTATCACTTCTACCGGGTCAATCCGTTCGGGCTGATCGGCAACGCCCTCGGCATTCCGCTGGTCTCCCTGGTTGTCATGCCGGCCGCAGTGGCCGGGAGCCTGCTCTATCCGTTCGGGCTCGACGAGCCGGTCTGGCGGCTGATGGGCCATGGCATCCGGGGAGTCATGGCCGTGGCGGAATGGGTTTCCGGGTTCGACAAGGCCAGCCTTCCGGCACCCCTGATCCGCCATTCACAATTCGGGGCGCTGGTGCTGGCCATGGCCTTGCTGATCCTGCCGGTCAGCCGCTTGCGGGCACTGGCGATCGCGCCCTTCGCGCTGTGGCTGGTTTCGCTGGCCATGCCCGCCCGGCCGGATCTGATCGTGCACGAGAATGGCCGGATCCTGCTCGCCCGCGGGGAGGGCGGAGCCTATCGTGTTCTCGCTTTCGGGCCCTCGCCGGATTTTGTGCTCGGCCAATGGCTGCCGGCTCTGGGCGATCCACGCCTGCCCAAGGCGCCCGATCTGAAAGATGGCGTGCGCTGCGACAGGCTCGGCTGCACCCTGCGCCTCGCGGATGGCCGCTGGCTGGCTTTCCCGCAGCGACCGGAAGCCCTGCGCGAGGATTGCGCCCGCGCCGATATCCTCGTCACGCCACTCGAAAACCGGATCTGCCCTCCGGATCGTGTGCCCGTGGATGCCCGGACGCTCCGACAGCAGGGCACGCTCTGGCTCTGGGCCAAGGCCGAGGGTGGGTGGCGGATCGAAGGCACGCGTGCGGCGCGGCATCATCGCCCGTGGCAGCTTCTGCCAGCGGACCCGAAACCTGTGGCGGAAAAGGGGAAGGGTGACCCCGCACCGGAAGGGCCGGGCGAGGACAGGCAGGGTGGCGAGACCGCCCCGCTTGATCCGGGGATCAGTAGCGGCGAACCAGGCTGACCAGCTTGCCCTGCACGCGCACCCGGTCCGGCCCGAAAATCCGCGTCTCGTAATTGGGATTGGCCGCCTCGAGCGCAATGGAAGCCCCCTTGCGGCGCAGGCGCTTCAGCGTGGCTTCCTCGTCATCGATCAGGGCCACCACGATATCGCCGGTATCGGCTGTATCCTGCTTCCGGATGATCACGAGATCACCGTCGAAAATGCCGGCCTCGATCATCGAATCCCCGCGCACCTCGAGCCCGTAATGCTCGCCATGGCTGAGGAAATCGGGCGAGACATCCACCGTGTGGCTGCGGCTCTGGATGGCGGAAATCGGGGTGCCCGCAGCGATCCGGCCCATGACGGGGATGGCGACGGCACGGCTGGGCTCGACCGGTTCCGGCGCGGCGGCGGACGGGCGCACCTTGCCGAGATGGCCCTCGATCACGCTGGGCGAGAAGCGCTGCCGGCCCGGCCTCGGCACATAGGCATCCGGCAGGCGGATCACCTCCAGCGCCCGCGCCCGGTTGGGCAGGCGGCGGATGAAGCCACGTTCCTCCAGCGCGAGGATCAGCCGGTGGATCCCCGATTTCGAGCGCAGGTCGAGCGCTTCCTTCATCTCGTCGAAGGAGGGCGGAACCCCGTTCTCCGTCAGCCGCTCATGGATGAACCGCAACAGCTCGATCTGCTTCTTGGTGAGCATGGCACCCAACTCCCGGGAATCACCCAAAACAAAGACAGAACATCGATATCATGTTCGGCCGTTGTTCCGCAACTGTTCGTCGCGGATATATCCCCTTTGAACATGGAAAAGAATCATGATAGCTCGTAAGCGATGCAGGCAAAAAATCCAAATTGGCTTTCTCGAATTCTCCGCATTGAGCCAGGCATTTCCCTTGGCCAATGGTTTTGGGACCGGTTGTCCTCTTTGTGGCCACTCATCGTCGCCGCTGTTGGTGGTGGCGGCATGACTATTTCAGCAGCGTTCACAACATGGCTCGATAAGTGGGGCTATTTCGGCCTCACTGCAGTTGGCGTCATATCTGCGCTGGTGATTTTGCTCGCTGTAAGCGTAGTGAGAATTCTGGCATCGATCGCGAGAGAAAATAATGCAAAATCAAGATATCTAGAAGCATCAGGAAGCTTATCGAAAGCCGCAAACCCTATGCTTGATGTTTTTAGAGATCAAATAATTGACATAAATGATCTATTTATTCCATATCAAATGGTTCTTTCAAGGAAGAATTTTAGAAATTGCCACATCAAAGGCCCCGGAGTTATATTTACCGTCAGTCATGTTTCATTTACTGGTCCACATTTTAAGCAGTGTAATTTTATAGTTGTTAATTCGGAAAAAGATTTCGCATTGCGTGGAGTGGTTGCGTTTGAACATAGTCAATTTGACCAATGTCAATTCATAGACATCACTTTTGTCATTGATCAGACACTGGCAAAAGAATTAAGCGCCTCGATGCCTCACGCAAAATTCCTTGGGTTTGAGTTTGATGGCCACGCATAAAGTCATATGCCTGCGATTTGACCAGCTCTTGGCCGCGATGGCTCAAGGCGAAGCGCCTTCGGGAATGAAACCAACAAAGCCTGAAACATCAGCCAAGGCGCGTGCCGAAGGTTATGGCGATACTCGAACTCCCAAAGATACTTCTGCAGGTGCTTCCGAGAAACCCAAACGTAAGTCCCCTGAATCCCCCGCTTGAGGTTCGCCCAGAAGGCTTCAATATTGTTGGTGTGCGCGTCGCCGCGCTTCCATTCCTTCTTGCGGTGATTGATCGAGGCGTGATCGTATCCACCACGAGCGGGTAGTGCCTTATACAGAGGCGCTTCATCAGTGTAGACGGTTGAGCCTTCCTTCACCCACTTGCGAACCTGCGGGATGACAGTGCGGCTATTCCTATCCGGGATGAAGCGGGTGACGATATCGCCGTCGCGCTCAATCATGCCGAGAACAACGGCCTTGTCGTCTTCGCCGCGCTTGTCCTTGCCGCCAATAAAGGCTTCGTCAATTTCAACTGCTGGATCATGCGCGCCCGTTCCACCAAGGGGGCGGTCACCATCGACAGAACCCATGTACTTGCGGATTTCGTGGCACATGCGCCAAGCGGTCTTGTATGTCACGCCGATCTGGCGCTGCACTTCCTTTGCGGCCACGCCGTTGCGGGAAGCGCAAAACAGGAACATGACGTAGAACCAATCACGAAGTGATGTTCTAGTCTTCTCAAAAGGCGTCCCAGCGGTTGGATAGACCTGATGACCACAATGTTCGCATTCATAGCAACGACGAGATTTAACGCGATGGTAATTAGCCTCGCGTTGGCATCCATAACACACGAAGCGCTTGCCATAGCGTGTGCGCATCAGGTGCTCTAGACACACTTCATCGTTCGGAAACGCGTCAAGAAACTGTCGGACTGTCGGCGATTTCGTGCTCATGCAAATCTTATCGCATATTTTTACTAACATGTCCAGAGGGGATATGTCCGGTTCGTCGGAATTCAGCCGAGCCGCAGCACACGCGCAGGGTCGCCCGGCTGGCCCGCAGGCGCATGCGGCGGGCGGATCAGCAGCCCATCGGCCCGCGCCAGCACCGAAAGGAAGGAAGAATCCTGCCCTCCTGCCGGCCTGGCAACCCAGATCCCGTGGGGATCGCGGTCCAGCATGACGCGCTGGTAATCCTGCCGCTCGTCATTGGCCGGAAACGCTGCACCGAGAATCGCCGCCTCGCTGCGGTCCTGTCCGGCCTGCGCATCACCCTGCATGGCGGCGATCAGCGGCAGCAGGAACAGCCGCGTGCAGACAAGGGCCGAGACCGGGTTGCCCGGCAGGCCGAGCAACAGCATGGGCCCGAGCCGGCCGAAATTCAGCGGCTTTCCCGGCCGCATCGCGATCTTGTAAAAGGCGAGTTCGGCCCCGCGCGCCGCCGCGACCGGCCGGACGAGATCATGTTTGCCGACCGAGGCACCACCGATCGTCACGAGGCAATCCACCGCCTCGGCCAGCGCGCGGTCAATCGCGGCATTGAGCGCCTCGGGCGAATCCGGCGCGATGCCGAGATCGACGATCTCCAC
This sequence comes from Beijerinckiaceae bacterium, assembly GCA_027533425.1. Classification (GTDB taxonomy): domain Bacteria; phylum Pseudomonadota; class Alphaproteobacteria; order Rhizobiales; family Beijerinckiaceae; genus Rhabdaerophilum. The sequence continues at coordinate 725,274 of JAPZUD010000001.1, forward strand.
TTCCATCGGACGCATCATCGCCATGGCCGCAAAGGCATTGGTTGCGACGATCTGGTGCGGGGCCCTCGGGGCGCCGGGCAGAACCAGCTCGTCACCGGTGGCCAGCACGCCGATCCGCGGCCGGGCAAAAACGGGAATCTCCGCGTGGTTCATCGCTCCGGCCAGCGCAATATGGCCGGGGGTGAGCCGGGTTCCGGCAGAAAGCAAGGTCTGCCCCTCGTGGAAATCGCAGCCGGCAGGGCGGACATGCCGGCCCGCCTGCGCGGCGACCGCGAGATGCAGATCCTCGCCCTCGGTCGTGGCATTTTCCTGCATGACAACGCTATCCGCCCCGGCAGGCAGGATCGCGCCCGTATAGATCCGGATCGCCTCGCCCGGACCGATCGTGCCGGGAAACGGGTGGCCAGCCGCACTCTCGCCGATGATCCGGACAACCGCACCCGCCGCGGCCCCATCGGCGGCGCGGAGCGCAAAACCGTCCATCGCCGACATGGCCGCCGGGGGTTGCGTGCGCAACGCGGTGAGATTCGCCGCGAGAACACGGCCGCTGGCCTGCTGGACAGGCACCGATTCCTGCCGGCGGGGATGGGCAGCGCCGGCAGCAACAAGCAGGGCCAGCGCATCCTCAACCGGCAGCAGCCCGGCCATCTCAGCCCTCCGCGCGCCAGTCGCCGGATTTGCCGCCGGTTTTCTCCAGCAGCCGGATCCCGCCGATCACCATCCCCCGGTCCACGGCTTTCGCCATGTCATAGACCGTGAGGCAGGCGACACTGACCGCCGTCAGCGCCTCCATCTCCACGCCGGTCTGGCCGGAAACCCGGGCGCGGGCGGAAATCCGCAGGCCTGGCAGCGCCTCGTCCGGCTCGAGATCGACGGCGACTTTCGTCAGCAGGAGCGGGTGGCAGAGCGGAATGAGCTCATGCGTGCGCTTCGCCGCCATGATGCCGGCCAGCCGCGCCACGGCGATGACATCGCCTTTCTTGGACAGCCCGTCGCGGATCAGCGCCAATGTCGCCGGCGCCATCACGACATGGCCTTCGGCCAGGGCCTCGCGCGTCGTGACCGCCTTCTCGCCGACATCGACCATATGCGCGGCGCCGCTGGCATCGAGATGGGTCAGCCGGCCGGCCTCGCTCATGCCGCCGCTCCGGCCGCCGGCAGGCCGAGCAGCGCCCGGGTGGCCGTGGCCACATCCGCCTGCCGCATCAGGCTTTCTCCGACAAGGAACGTGCCGATCCGGCTCCTGGCCAGCCGCTGGCAATCCTCAAGCGTGAAGATGCCGCTCTCGCCGATGATGATCCGGTCATCCGGAATGCGCGGCGCAAGCCGCTCGCTGGTGGCGAGCGACACCTCGAAACTGCGCAGATCGCGGTTGTTGATGCCCACCAGCCGCGAGGGCAGGGCCAAGGCACGGTCAAGTTCGGCCTCGTCATGCACCTCGACCAGCGCATCCATGCCGAGGCCCTGCGCCGTCGCCACGAGATCACGGGCGGCCACATCATCCACCGAGGCCATGATGACGAGGATGCAATCCGCCCCCATCGCCCGCGCCTCGTAGACCTGATAGGGCTCGAACAGGAAATCCTTGCGGATCACCGGTAGTGAACAGGCAGCACGGGCCGCGACGAGGAATTCCGGCGCGCCCTGGAAATAGGGGCGGTCCGTCAGGATCGACAGGCAGGTCGCACCGCCTTCGGCATAGGCCCGGGCGAGAGCCGGCGGATCAAAATCCGCCCGGATCAACCCCTTGGACGGGCTCGCCTTCTTGATCTCCGCGATCAGCGCGAAGCGGCCCGCCGCGAGATGCGCCTCGATCGCCGCCTGGAAGCCGCGCACCGGCGGGCCGGCTTCGGCCCGGCGGCGCATCTCGGCTTCCGGCAAGGCACGCTTCGCTGCGGCGATTTCCTCGCGCTTGGTCGCCTCGATCTGGCGCAGGATATCGCTCATGCCACCCCCGCATTCGAGGTCTCGACCACGCGGGCGAGCAAGGCCGCGACGCGGCCCTCGTCCAAAGCGGCGGCCCCCATGGCCACGCCATCCTTCAGGCTCGACGCCTTGTCAGCAATGACAAGGGCCGCAGCGGCATTGAACAACGCGATATCCCGATAGGCGTTCTTCTCGCCCGCGAGCACAGCGCGCAGGGCCGCCGCATTCTGCCCCGGCTCGCCGCCCTTCAGCGCGGCCGGATCAGCCACAGGAAGCCCGGCATCGGCGGGGCTGATCTCGAACCGGCGCAAGGCACCGTCCTTCAGTTCTACCACATGGGTCGGCCCCGTCGTGGTGATCTCGTCCAGCCCGTCCGATCCATGCATCACCCAGGCGCGCTCGGTACCGAGATCGCGCAGCGTCTCGGCGATCGGCTCGAGCCAGGATTTCGCGAAAACGCCGAGCAGCAGCCGCTTCACATGGGCCGGGTTCGACAGGGGCCCCAACAGGTTGAAGATCGTCCGCGTACCGAGTTCCGAGCGCACCGGCGCGACATGGCGCATGGCCGGGTGATGGGCGGGGGCGACCATGAAGGCATAGCCGGCCTTCTGGAGGCACTGCGTGATCTCGGCCGGCGTCAGGCCGATCTTGACGCCCAGAGCCTGCAGCACATCCGCCGCGCCGGAGCTGGAAGAGGCCGCCCGGTTGCCATGCTTGGCCACGGGCACGCCGCAGCTCGCCACGATCAGGCTGGCCAGGGTCGAGACATTCCAGGAGCCCGAGGCGTCACCGCCCGTGCCGACGACATCCATCGCGCCGGCAACCGGCGGCACGGCCAGCATCTTGCCGCGCATCGCCCGGACGGCGCCGAACAATTCGTCCACCGTCTCGCCGCGCACGCGCAGGGCCATCAGGAAGCCGGCATTCTGGGCTGGGGTGGTCTCGCCCGAGAGGATCTGCCCGAAGGCCATCTCGGCTTCCGCGCGGGTCAGGGGCAGGCCGGCCGCGACCTTGGCGATCAATGGTTTGAAGGCGTCCATACGGTACTCGTGGTGATGGCTTCACTCTTGGTGGCTAGGCTCGTCGCGACAGGCGCCCGGCAGGCACCGGCCGGGCGTTTCCGCCTTCCGGAATACGGGCTGGCGCCCGCGAAGACAAGGCGCCATCCGGGCGAGATGCTTACGCCGCCCGGGTGCAGGCATGGAATTCGCGCGCGAGGGTCAGGAAGTTCCGGCAGATCTGCGCGCCCTGTTCGGTGGCGATGCTTTCCGGGTGGAACTGCACGCCATAGATCGGCATCGCCCGGTGCTGCAGCGCCATGACCAGCCCGTCCTCGCTCCGTGCGGTAGCGACCAGAGCCTCGGGCAGGCTCGCCGCCTCGACAACCAGCGAATGATAGCGCGTGACCGAAACCGGACCGTTGATGCCCCGGAACAGACCCTTGCCGTCATGCGTGATGCGCGAGATCTTGCCATGCATCGGCTGGTTGCGGATCACCTTGCCGCCGAAAGCCTGCCCGATCGCCTGATGGCCGAGGCAGATGCCGAAGAGCGGCACCTTGCCGGCGGCTAGCCGGATCGTGTCGAGCGAGATGCCGGCCTCGTTCGGCGTACAAGGCCCGGGCGAGATCACCAGGGCATCCGGCTTGCGCGCAAGCAGCTCCTCGGCCGAAAGCGCATCATTCCGCCAGACCTCGACCTTCGCGCCTTCCGCCCCGAGGGCATGGACGACGTTGAAGGTGAAGCTGTCGTAATTGTCGATCAATGCGATGCGCATGGATGGCTCCGGAAAACCTCTCGGGCGGCCAGTTCAGCCGCAAGCCGGCGGCAAGGTCAAGGGCAGGGCGCGCGCCACTTACTGCCCCCGCTTGCCGCGGCTGGCGAAGCGCACCGCATCCTCGGCCGCGCGGAACAGCGCCTTCGCCTTGTTCTCGCATTCCGCCTGTTCGGAAGCGGGCACGGAATCATGGACGATGCCGGCCCCCGCCTGGACATGCATCACCCCGTCCTTGACGAGGGCGGTGCGCAGCACGATGCAGGTATCCATCGCGCCATCGGCGCCGAAATAGCCAATCGCGCCGGCATAGGCGCCGCGCTTGTCCTTTTCGAGCTCGTCGATGATCTGCATGGCGCGGATCTTCGGCGCGCCGGAAACCGTGCCGGCCGGGAAGCCGGCGGCCAGCGCCTCGATCAGGTCATGGCGCGGGTCAAGCCGCCCCTCGACATGGCTGACGATATGCATCACCTGGCTGTAGCGCTCGATGAAGAAGCTGTCCGTCACGCTGACCGAGCCGATCTCGGCAACGCGGCCGACATCGTTGCGGCCAAGATCAAGCAGCATCAGATGCTCGGCACGCTCCTTCGGATCGGCGAGCAGGTCCTGCTCCAGCGCCCGGTCCTCGGCGAGGGTGGCGCCGCGCTTGCGCGTGCCGGCAATCGGCCGGATCGTCACCTTGCCCTCGACCACCTTGACGAGGATTTCCGGGCTCGAACAGACGATCTGGAAGTCGTTGAAATCGAGATAGCAGAGATAGGGCGAGGGGTTGACGCGGCGCAGCGAGCGATACAGCGCGAAGGCCGGCAGGTCGAACGGTGTCGAGAAACGCTGGCTCAGCACGACCTGGAAAATGTCGCCGGCCAGAATGTATTCCTTGGCCGCCGCGACCATCGCCTCATATTCGGCCGGGCTGGTATTGGACCGCGCTTCCGGCAGGCGGGCGAGGGCATCCTCGTCAGCCAGTTCCTGCACGAGCGGGGCTTCCAGCGCGCCGATCGCGGCCTGAAGGCGCTCGACCGCCGCCTCATAGGCGGCACGGGCCGGGCGAGCGGCCGCCGGGAAAACCGGCGTGATCACAACGATCTCGTCCTTCACTGCATCGAAGACGAGCACGAGCGTGGGGCGGATCATCAGCGCATCCGGCACACCGATCGGATCAGCCTTGGCCGGGCCGAGCCGCTCCATCTGGCGGACCATGTCATAGCCGAGAAAGCCGAACACGCCGCTTGCCATCGGAGGCAAATCGTCGAGATGCGGAATGCGGCTTTCGGCAATCAGCGCCCGCAGGGCGTCGAGCGGCGCGCCGGGGCAGGGCTCGAACGGCCCGCCATGGCGGCTCGCTTCGGTCTCGCCGTTCCGGCAGCGCCAGGTCAGGTCCGGCTTGAGCCCGATGATGGAATAGCGACCGCGGACGGCGCCGCCTTCCACCGATTCGAGCAGGAAGCTCGGCGTCTCACCGGCCAGCGCCCGCATCTTCAGATAGGCCGAAACCGGTGTCTCGAGGTCGGCCACGAGGCGCGTGGCAAGGCATTGCGCCTCGCCCGCCCGGTAGCGCGCCTCGAACGCGGCGAAAGCAGGCTCGATCGACATGTCAGTTCGTCTGGCCGAGGGCCTGGTTGAGAACCGTCTGGTTGATCGACACCCCGACGGATTTGCGCAAGGCGGCGATATACTGCGCCATCAGGTCCTCGGCCATGCCGGTGCTGATCTGCCGATCGAGGCCAGAAGCCACATCCTGCGCCGGATCATGCGCCAGCAGGGTCGCATCGACCGGAACGATCAGCGCCCGGCTGGTACCATCGCCCGCCAGCGCGCTGACCGGCTTGCCGACCGGGCCGGCAAAGGCGCGTTCGACGCCGGCAGCGCCGAGGGTTGCCTCGCGCGCATTGCGCCGGATAGCGGCGAAGCGCTGCACCGGCAGCCCGAGTTCCTGGCTGATGGCGGAGAGGGTGACGCCATCCTCCACCCGCTTGACAAGGCCGGTCATGAATTCGGCCAGCGCCTTGTCGCGACGGTCGGCCAGAAGGCGCGTGCGGACCTGATCCTTCACTTCGTCGAAGGTCTTGTCGCGCGCCGGCTCGACTGCATTCACCTCGTACCAGGTGTAGCCGCCATCACGCCCCTGCAGCGGTTCGTTGTCGAGCCCGATATCGGAAGCGAAAACGGCGTTGATGGTCTCGGTGCCGCCGGGAACCATGACACGATTGCCGTTGCCGTCATTGCCCTGCCGGTCGAGCGCGGCCAGCGTCACCAGCCGCGCGCTGGCCGCCTGTGCTGCCTCGGCAAGGCTCTTGCCCGCGATGCGCTGGTCTTCGATCTTGCGGAACAGGCCATCGACCTGCGCCTTGATCGTGGGATCGCTCTGGAGCTTGTCCATCCGGGCATCGCCCTCGATCTGGCCGCGTACGGCCTCGAACGGCGTCACACGGGCGGGTTCAACCTTGAGCACGCGCACCAGCACGAAACCGAACGGATCCTTTACCGGAGCGCTGATCTGGCCCTCGGCGGTCTTGAAAACCGCATCGCGGAGGGCGGCATCGGTCAATTCGGCCGAAGTCTTGAGGCCGAGATCGACATCGGCCTCGGTGAGCTTGCGTTCGGCCAGCAAGGCCTCGAAGGTCAGGCCACCGGCCAGCTTGGCCGCCGCGGCTTTGGCCTCGTCCTCGCTGTCGAACAGCACACGCTGTGCCTGCCGGCGCTCGGGCGAACCGAACCGGCCCGCAAGGACCTGCCGGTCATAATAGGCGCGGAGATCGGCTTCCGTAATGACAAGGCTGGCCGCGAAATCCGCCGGCTGCACCTGGATGATCGAGACCTTGCGCGTCTCGACCGTGCGGAACTCGGCCTTGCGCTCCTCGAAAAATGCCTTGAGGGCCGCCTCGTCGGGCTCGGCCGCAGCCGGAACCTTGTCGACCGGCACGAGGATCACATCGAGATTGCGCTCTTCGTTGCGGAACTGGTGTACGGCCTTGCCGAGGGCCTGCGTACCGGCCATGCCGCCGGCCAGACCGTTGAAGATCTGCTGGCGCAGCAAAAGGTCCGTCTGGCGCTGCACGAAGGCCTGCTCGCTGAGCCCGGCCTGGGAGAGCGCGTCGGCGAGGCGGGCGCGATCGAAAATTCCGCCGGTCTTGAATTCCGGCGCCTCGGTGATCGAACGCATCACGGTCAGCTGGTCGACGGCCAGGCCGAGCTTTCGGGCTTGCTCGGTCAACGCCAGTTCGTCGATCTGCCGGTTGAGCAGCCCGCGATCGAGCCCGAAGGCGCGCGCCTCCTCCGACGTGACCACCCGCCGCACCTGCCGCTGGATGCGCTGGAGCTCTGTATTATAGGCCGCGCGGAACTCATCGGCGCTGATCGTGGACGAGCCCACCTTCGCGACCGTCCGGTTCACCCCGCCACGGAAAATGTCGCCGATGCCCCAGATGGCAAAGGAAACGATCAGGAACCCCATGATCACGGTCAGCACGAGGCGGCCGAGCCATTTGGAGGAGGCGGAGCGGATCGCAGTCAGCATGGGCGGTCAATCGTCCGTGTTGCGGGGCGGGAAACGGGGCCGGACCATAGGGGCGGCCTCTCCCCTTGGCAAGCACGGGAACACGGCGAAAGCCGGGCAATTGCGCAGGAAACCGGCCCATGATAGGCCGCCGCGGAACTGAAGCAGGGAGCAGATGCATGCGAAAGCCGCTGGTGGCCGGAAACTGGAAGATGAACGGGACGCGCGCGAGCCTCGCCGAGATCGGCGAAATGGCGAAGGCCTGTGACGCCACCCTCCGTGCAAAGGTGGACGTGATGGTCTGCCCGCCGGCGACGCTCCTTTTCCCGGCCGCCGCCCTGGCCCTCGGCTCGGGCATCGCCATCGGCGCGCAGGATTGCAGCCCGCTCGGGGAGGGCGCCCATACAGGCGATCTCTCCGCCGGAATGCTGTTTGATTCCGGAGCAAAGGGCGTGATTGTCGGCCATTCGGAGCGCCGCGCCGACCATGGCGAGAAGGATGCCGGTATCGCGGCCAAGGCGTCGGCAGTGCTGGCGCAGGGTATGATGCCGATCATCTGCGTCGGCGAGACCCGCGCCGAGCGCGAGGCCGGCAAGGCCCTCGCCATCGTGGCGCGGCAGGTTCGCGGCTCGGTCCCGAAAAACGCGCCGGCCGGTGGCTTCGTCGTCGCTTACGAGCCGGTCTGGGCCATCGGCACGGGCCTGACTCCGACCTTGCAGGACATTGCCGACATGCATGCCGAGATCCGGCGGACGCTGGCCCGCATGCTCGGCAAGCCTGCCGCGCAGGCGACACGCATTCTCTACGGTGGTTCGGTGAAGCCGGCCAATGCCGCCGAAATCCTCAACCTCGCCGATGTCGATGGCGCACTGGTTGGGGGCGCCAGCCTGAAGGCGACGGACTTCCTCGCCATCATCCGCGCAGCCTGAAGCAGGTTTCGACGGGGCAGGGGTTGGAATTTCGCTTCCCCTGCCGCCATATTGCCGCTAACAGACAGCGCAAATCGCATTCGCGGGGGGCAACCCCGCCCGAGCAGGCTCCATGGAAACCGTACTGATCGTCATCCACCTCCTGATCGTCATCGCCCTGTGCGGCGTGGTGCTGCTGCAGCGCTCCGAAGGCGGCGGCCTCGGCATGGGCTCGAGCCCCTCGGCCTTCATGAGCGGGCGCGGCCAGGCCAATCTGCTGACGCGGATCACCGCCATTCTCGGCACGGCGTTTTTCATCACCTCGATGGCCCTGGCTGTGATGGCCGCCCGGGGGCGGGCGCCAGCCTCGCCGCTCGACAATATCGCCCCGCCGCCGCCGACCACCCAGGGCGGAACCGTTCCCGCGGCGCCGCAGGGCGCGCCGAACGTGCTCGACCAGCTCCGTCAGATGCAGGGCGGCCAGAACCAGCAACCGGGCCAGCCGCGTCCGTAAGGGGCTCCTCGACAGACGGGCCGCGGAAAGGCGCCATCCGGCTCAGGGGGCGCCTTCTGTTTTTGAAGGCGCCATTTTTCTTGGGATGGCGCTTTTTTCTTTGCGCGAATCGCGCCCCACAAGGTAAAGATCAAGCCCCATGACGCGATATGTATTCATCACCGGCGGCGTGGTTTCCTCCCTTGGCAAAGGCCTCGCATCGGCCGCTCTTGCAGCCGTGCTGCAGGCACGTGGCTACCGCGTGCGGATGCGGAAGCTCGACCCCTATCTCAATGTCGATCCGGGCACGATGAGCCCGTACCAGCATGGCGAGGTCTTCGTGACCGATGACGGGGCCGAGACCGATCTCGATCTCGGCCATTACGAGCGCTTTACCGGCCGCTCCGCCATCAAGGCCGACAACATCACCACCGGCCGCATCTACCAGGAGATTATCGCCAAGGAACGCCGCGGCGACTATCTCGGCGCCACCGTGCAGGTGATCCCGCACGTCACCGACGCGATCAAGGAATTCGTCGTTTCGGGCAATGACTCGTATGATTTCGTGCTGGTCGAGATCGGCGGCACGGTCGGCGATATCGAGGGCCTGCCCTTCTTCGAGGCCATCCGCCAGCTCCGCAACGACCTGCCGGAGCGGCATTCGCTCTTCGTGCATCTGACGCTGCTGCCCTATATCCCCAGCGCCGGCGAGCTGAAAACCAAACCGACCCAGCATTCCGTGCAGGAACTGCGCTCCATCGGCATCCAGCCGGATATCCTGCTCTGCCGCACCGACCGCGAGATCCCGCCGGGCGAACGGCGCAAGCTCGCCCTGTTCTGCAACGTGCGCGAGAGTGCTGTGATCGAGGCGCGCGATGTCGACCAGATCTATGCCGTGCCGCTGGCCTATCACGCCGAGGGGCTCGATACCGAGGTCCTGCGGATCTTCGGCATGCCGGACAAGGCCGAGCCCGATCTCTCGCGCTGGCACCATATCGTCGATACGCTCCGCAACCCCGAGGGGCAGGTCACGATCGCCATTGTCGGCAAGTATACCGGCCTGAAGGATGCCTACAAATCGCTGATCGAGGCCCTGGTCCATGGCGGCATCGCCAACCGGGTCAAGGTCAATCTCGACTGGATCGACAGCGAGATCTTCGAGCGTGAGGATGCCTCCTCCTATCTCGAACACGTCCACGGCATTCTCGTGCCCGGCGGGTTCGGCCTGCGCGGGGCGGAGGGCAAGATCCAGGCGGCGCGCTTCGCCCGCGAGCGGAAAGTGCCGTATTTCGGCATCTGCTTCGGCATGCAGATGGCCTGTATCGAGGCGGCGCGGAACCTCGCCGGCATTTCCGGCGCCTCCTCGACCGAATTCGGGCCCTGTCCCCAGCCGGTCGTCGGCCTGATGACCGAGTGGATGAATCGCGGCCAGCTCGAAATCCGCCAGTCCGGCGGCGATCTTGGCGGCACGATGCGGCTCGGCGCCTATGAATCGAAACTCGCCGCCAATTCGCGCATTGCCTCGATCTACGGTTCCACCACCATCCAGGAGCGCCATCGCCACCGCTACGAGGTCAATATGGCCTATCGCGAGGCGCTGGAAGGGAAGGGGCTGCTCTTCTCGGGCGTCTCGCCGGACGGATTGCTGCCGGAAACCGTGGAATATCCGGATCATCCCTGGTTCGTCGGGGTGCAATATCATCCGGAGCTGAAATCACGCCCGTTCGAGCCGCATCCGCTCTTCGCAAGCTTCATCGAGGCGGCCTTGGCGCATAGCCGGCTGGTGTAAGGATTTCCCCAGCGCTGTGCGCTGCCGCACCCGGCGGAGGCGCGTCTCGTGCTTTCCTTGGACCCGCGCCTGAGTCATGGTGACATGAGGCATCGCGATCGGGGGGCACTCGCATGATTCAGGCAGGTTCGGGTATCGTGGCTTCGGCTTTGGGGATTCCCTTCTTCATTCTCTACATCGCAGTCGGCGCGGCGATGCTGGCCCTGTTCGTACTGGTCTATTCGCGGTTCACCGCCCATGATGAAATCGCCCTGATCCGCGAAGGCAACTGGACAGCCTCGATTGCCCTTTCGGGTAGCCTGATCGGCTTCACGATTCCGCTCGCCAAGGCCATCTCGCAGGCCGGCAACATCGCCGACATGCTGCTCTGGGGCTTTGCGGCCTTCGTGGTCCAGCTCGCGGCATATTTCGTGGTCCGGTGGATGGTTCCGGGCCTTTCGGAGAAAATCGAAGCCAACATGGCCTCTGCCGGCACGCTGCTGGCCGGCTGTTCGATCGCCTGCGGGTTGATCAATGCCGCGGCCATGACGATGTAGGGCCCGGGCCATGAAGCGATCCCATGCGATTTTCATCGGCGCGACAGGGCTCATCTTTGCCGGCGCCTATATCGGACAGGTCGGCAAGACCCGCCTCGAGGATGCTCCCGCTGCCGAAGCCGCCGCCGAGGCCCGGCTCTACAGCTCGCTCGAGGAATGCATGAAGGCCCATCAGGGCTGGGGGGCACCGCTGCCCCAATCGGGCACGCCGGCGCCGCTCTCGCCCGGGCAGGCCCAGTGCCAGCGCGATTTTGCCGATGCCAACGCGACCCATGTGCAGGCCGCGCCGAAATTCAACAACCAGTCTGAATGCGAAGCGCAATACGGGGCCCAGCAGTGCAGGCCGGCCACGTTCAACGGCAGCTCTGTTTTCGTGCCGGCCATGCTCGGCTTCATGGTCGCCAATGCGCTCAACGGCCAGCGCAACGCGCAGGCATTGCTCCCGCCGATGCGGAACGGCACGGCCTGCCCGCCCGGCCAGACGCCGGAGACCATGCCCGGCTGCACCGCCCCGCCGCGCTCGGGCAGCGGCACAAGCGGGTCCGGCGGCGGCTGGCGTTCCTATTCCACATCGAGCGGCCACACGGTCAGCCGGGACACGTCGAAAGCCGCGTCGAGCGCGGTCACGGTGCCGGCCGGCGCAACGGGGGCACCGGTGGCGCGCAGCTCGGTCGGCGCGATTGCAGCGCGGCCGTCTTCCTATTCGCGCGCAAGCACCAGCAGCTCGACCACGTCGCGGAGCGGCTTCGGCTCGACCGGCCGCTCGATTTCCAGCTCGAGCTCCTGACATGCGACGCCTTGAGATGCCCGAGCGCCCGGACTGGCGCAGCAAGGCGGAGCAGGTCGGCTTCTCGTTCCACAGCGCCGATGACCGGCCTTACTGGGACGAGACCGGTGCCTTCGGCTTCACCCTCGAGGAAATCGAGGAACAGATCGAGGCGCCTTCCGCCGAACTGGAGGAAATGGCGCTCGAATTTGTCGGCAAGGCCTGCCGTGACGAGGCCATCCTGACGCGGCTGGCCATTCCGCGTGCCTTCTGGGGCGAGATCTGGGAAAGCTGGCAGCGCGGCGACCGCAACCTCTATGGCCGGTTCGATTTCGCCTATGACGGGCAGGGCCCGGCCAAGCTGCTGGAATATAACGCTGATACACCGACGGCCCTGCTGGAGACCGGCGTGTTCCAATGGCTCTGGCTGGAGGAGATGATCGGCAAGGGCACACTGCCGCGCGGCTCCGATCAGTATAACTCGGTCCATGACAAGCTGATCGCCGCCTTCCGCAACCTGCGCAATGGCCGCGCCTATCGCCTGCACCTGACCTGCCTCGATGACAGCGACGAGGACCGCGCCACAGTGGCCTATCTCGAGGAATGTGCGCAGCAGGCGGGGCTCTCGACGCAATTCCTCTTCGTCAACGAGATCGGGCTCACCAAGGCCGGAAAATTCGTCGATCTCGACGAGGCCCCGATCGAGGTGCTGTTCAAGCTTTATCCGTGGGAATGGATGATGCGAGAGGAATTCGGCAAGGCCATTCCCGGCTGCGGCACGCAATTCCTCGAGCCGATCTGGAAAGCGCTGCTCTCGAACAAGGGCCTGCTGCCCTATCTCTGGCAGATGGCACCGGGCCATCCGAACCTCGTCCCGGCCTATTTCCCCGACGAGCCGGCGCCCGATCTCGGGCCGTCCTATGTCGAAAAGCCGCTTTTCTCACGCGAGGGGGCGAATATCCGCCTGTTCGAGCGGGGCCGCGCGCTCAGCGGCAACGAGGGGCCCTATGGCGAGGAAGGCTTCATCCGCCAGCAGCGCATTCCGATTCCGGATTTCGGCCATGGCCATGTCGTGCTCGGCGCATGGATGGTCGCGAGCGAACCGGCGGGCATGCTTGTCCGCGAGGACAAATCCCCGATCACCGGCAATCTCGCCCGGTTCATCCCGCATTTCATCGAGCCGTAAGCGAAGGGGTGACGCTGGCAGCCGCCGGTGCTAGACCCCGGGATCCATTCGTCGCTCCGAAAACCCGTTTGGATTATTGATGTCTCGCCCTCTCGATCATTTTGTCATCGGCGTGCAGGATCTTGCCGCCGCCTCTTCCCGTTTCGCGGCGATGGGCTTCACCGTCGGCACTCGGAACCGGCATGCCTGGGGCACGGAAAACCACATCATCCAGCTGGCTGATCACACCTTCTTCGAGCTGATCACTGTGGCTTCGCCGGAACTGGTGCCTGCCCATGCCGGCCGCGCCTTTTCCTTCGGCGCTTTCGTGCGCGACAGGCTCGCCGAAGCAACCGGCCTGTCGATGCTCGTGCTGAAGTCCGACGATGCCGTGGCCGATGCCGCGCGCTGGGCGGCGGAAGGCATCGGCGATTTCGAGCCCTTCCGTTTCGGCCGCAAGGGCCGCCGGCCGGATGGCAGCGAAGTGGATGTCTCCTTCACGCTCGCTTTTGCGGCGGACCCGGCCTTGCCGAAATGCGGCTTCTTTGCCTGCCAGCAGCACGCACCGGACATGTTCTGGTCGGCGGCGATGCAGAACCATCGGAACGGCGCGACCGGCATCGCCCGGGTGACCCTCGTCGCCGAGAACCCCTCGGACCATCATATCTTCCTCGCCGGCTTCGTCGGCGAACGGCGCATGCGCTCGACCTCGTTCGGCATCGAGATCGAGGCCGGCCACGGGCTGATCGACATCGTCTCACCGGAAGGGTTTGCCTTCCGCTATGGCGAACCCGCGCCGGCCAGCGAGACGCCGGTCTTCGCCGGAATCGAGATCGGCTGCGCGCGCCTGTCCACGGTCGAAGCCGAACTGGACGCCGCCGGCGAAACCGTGATCCGCCATGGCGGCGGGCTGACGCTGCCGCGCAGGCTCGACCTCGCCACGACGCTCCGCTTCGTCGAAAGCGGCCCCCGCACATGAAGGTGATTGTCTTCGCGCTGATCCTCGGCATTGCCGGTGCCATGGCCTGGTTCGCCTTCCGCGGCGAATGCCCGGACGGGCAGGTCTTTGCCAGCGAACAGGCCTGCCTTGCCTCCGGCCAGCTTCCAGCGGCCCTGTGCCGGCAGGGTTTCGCCGAGGCGCAGCGCGCCGCGCGGGAGGATCAGGCGCCGTTCGCCACGCAGGATGATTGCCTGCGGCAGTTTCCGCGCTGCCAGCCGCATGGGGCGGTGGTCAGCGGCTTCGTGCCGGTGCCGCGCGGCGCCTGCATCGTCGCGACCGGCAAGAGCCGGCCGGTCTACCAGCGGATCGGATCCGGCAGCGAACCGCGCGGTTCGTGACAGTGAGGAGTGACAGGATGAGCGACGTTCAGGTCGGCAACGTGATCTTCGGCAATGCGCGGCCCTTCGTGCTGATTGCCGGGCCGTGCCAGATGGAAAGCCGCGCCCATGCCCTCGACATGGCCGGCTCGCTCAAGGAGATCTGCGCCCGGCTCGACATCGGGCTGGTCTACAAATCCTCCTTCGACAAGGCCAACCGTACCAGCGGCAAGGCCGCGCGTGGCATCGGGCTCGACAAGGCCCTGGAGGTCTTTTCCGAGATCCGCCGGGAATTCGGCTTGCCGGTGATCACCGATGTGCACGAGCCATGGCATTGCGCCGAAGCGGCGAAGGCGGTGGACATGCTGCAGATTCCCGCCTTCCTCTGCCGCCAGACCGACCTGCTCGTGGCAGCAGCCGAAACCGGGCTCGCGATCAACGTGAAGAAGGGCCAGTTCCTCGCGCCCTGGGACATGAAAAACGTCATCCAGAAGATCCGTGATGCCGGCAATGACCGCGCCATGGCGTGCGACCGGGGCACCTCCTTCGGCTACAACACGTTGGTGAGTGATTTCCGCGGCCTGCCGATCATGGCCGAGCAATGCCGCTGCCCGATCATCTTCGACGCCACCCATTCCGTGCAGCAGCCGGGCGGGCAGGGCGGTTCCTCCGGCGGCCAGCGCGAATTCGTGCCGGTGCTGGCCCGCGCGGCCGTGGCGGTCGGGGTGGCCGGCCTCTTCATCGAGACGCATCAGGACCCGGACGGCGCGCCCTCGGACGGGCCCAACATGGTCCCGCTGGCCGACATGCCCGCCTTGCTGGAGCGGCTCAAGGCGTTCGACAGCCTCGCCAAGGCCTGACAGGGGAGACGGATATGCCAGTCATTCTCGCGATTCTCGGTGCGCTCTTTTCCGGCTTCATGATGTGGATGATCTGGGGCAACGGCATGCAGGTGCTCAATGCCTGGATCGATGCCCGTTCCGCCCGCGCCAAGGAGAAGCGCGACGCGCAGGCCATCGCCGATGCCCGCGAGCGGGCTGCGCGGGCGCCCCTGCGTGCCATCCAGGACCCGCGCGAGGCCGCGCTCGTCCTCCTGTCGAAACTGGCCATGCTGCGCGGCGAGATCACCGCCGAGCAGAATGTCCTGCTGAGCCGCTTCGTCACCGAGCGCTTCGGATTCGAGGGCAAGCCCGAGCATCATACGACGCTGGCCGCCTTTGCCGCCCGCGGCGCCGGCGAGGCGGATTCCGTCGTGGCCGACCTGACACCGATCCTGCATGTGGCGCTGGAAACCGAGGCGCTGGATGATCTCTTCCGCATGATGCAGGAAGTCGCGGCCCTGCATGGCGGGCCGACCGAAGCGCAGGAGCGCATGATCGAGCGGACGAAATCGCGCCTGAACTACCGCGAGCCCGAGGCCTGAGCCTTCGTGTCAGGCCGAGGCTGACGCCGCCTGGACTTCGGGAAGCAGCCGCGCGGCAACGATATCGGGCGTCAGCGCGCCGTTGATCTTGTGCTGGAACACCCCGTCCTGCCGGAACACGTAGGTCGAGGGCACGCCGCGTTGCTTGAAGGCGCGGAGATAAAGCCGCCTGTGGTCGATCGAGAGGCGCTGGAACGGGTTGCCATGGCCGCGGAGATATTCGGCGACCTTGTCCTCGGTATCATCGGCCACGATCCCGAACAGGCGGATGCCCGGCCGCGCGGCGAGGGCCATCAGCTCGCCGTGCTCCGACCGGCAATAGGGGCACCAGGACGCCCAGATATTGACGAGCGTGACCCCTTCGAAAAAAGCCTGCCGCTGGATCGGAGCCGCCGGCATGCCCCGGAACTCGACACCGGAAACGGGGGCAAGGTCGCCTTCATCCGGGAGAACGGGCGTCAGCAGGTCGATCCGGCCGGTCTGGGCGGCAAACCCGACCACCCCGATTGCGGGAACGGACAGGAAGGCGGCGCCAACGACGAAGCGACGATCCATCAGGCCCTTGCCTTGCATTTTCTGAGTCATGTCTATCCCCTGTTCCGCGCATCCCTGCCATATCGCGCTTGGGGAAGGGTAAATCCCGGTCCGGAATGTGCCGGACCGGTTGACGAATCCTTGCCTGGATCCGGTGTCCGGCCCGGCTTCAGCGGCCGCGATAGGGCGGCACGCCCTGGTCGGGGAGAAAAACGTTCTTCGGCAATTCGCCGTGCTGGAAAAACACATCGATCGGGATGCCGCCGCGCGGGTACCAGTAGCCACCGATCCGGAACCAGCGCGGCTGGAGCAGGTCCACGAGCGTCTTGCCGATCCCGACCGTGCAATCCTCGTGGAACGCCCCATGATTGCGGAAGGCGCCGAGATAGAGCTTGAGCGATTTCGATTCGACGAGCCATTCCCCCGGCACGTAATCGATCACGAGAATTCCGAAATCGGGCTGGCCGGTCACCGGGCAGATCGAAGTGAATTCCGGGCAGGTGAAGCGGGCGACATAATCCGTGCCGGGATGCGGGTTGGGCACGCGGTCGAGCACAGCCTCTTCGGGCGTGGCGGGCAGGGCGCTGGCCTTGCCGAGCAGCGAGGGTTCAAAGGGGGCAGCCATGGCAATTCCTTCTGATTGGCTGCGCCTTTAGCCCAGCCGGGCCGGCTTCGCTACCTCCGAGTTGCCATGCAGCACCTTCATGGGCGCTATCCCGGCCCGCCGGCAAGCTTTTATCGCTTCCCGCCTCGGGTTTCCTTCGCTATGAGGCAGCCCAGTCACCGCTGACAGCCGAGGAGCCCCCCATGACTTTGATCGTCGATGTCCTTTCCCGCGAAATCCTGGATAGCCGCGGCAACCCGACGGTCGAGGTGGACATCGTCCTGGAGGATGGCTCCTTCGGCCGCGCGGCCGTTCCTTCGGGCGCCTCGACCGGCGCCCATGAAGCGGCCGAACTGCGCGATGGCGGCGCCCGCTATCTCGGCAAGGGCGTGCAGAAGGCGGTCGACCATGTCGTCACCGAGATCTCGGAAGCGATTGTCGGCATGGATGCCGAGGACCAGACCGCCATCGACCAGGTGATGATCGAACTCGACGGCACGAAGAACAAGAAGCGCCTCGGCGCCAATGCCATTCTCGGTGTCAGCCTCGCCGTGGCCAAGGCCGCCGCCGAATCGCGCGGCCTGCCCCTCTATCGCTATGTCGGCGGTGTCGGCGCCCGCGTCCTGCCGGTGCCGATGATGAACATCGTCAATGGCGGTGCGCATGCCGACAACCCGATCGATTTCCAGGAGTTCATGATCATGCCGATCGGCGCTCCCAGCTTCGCCGAGGCGCTGCGCATGGGCGCCGAAGTCTTCCACACGCTCAAGAAGGCGCTGAAGGACAAGGGCCACAACACCAATGTCGGCGACGAGGGCGGCTTCGCGCCGAACCTCAAGAGCGCCGAGGCCGCGCTGGATTTCGTCATGGCGGCGATCGAGAAGGCCGGGTTCAAGCCGGGCCGGGACGGCGATATGGCCATCGCGCTCGACTGCGCCTCGACCGAATTCTTCAAGGACGGCATCTACGATTATCACGGCGAGAAAAAGAAACGTGATATCAAGGCTCAGGTGAAATATCTTGAGAAACTGGTTGCGGATTACCCGATCGTCTCGATCGAGGATGGCATGGCCGAGGACGACTGGGAGGGCTGGAAGCTCCTGACCGACCGGATCGGCGGCAAATGCCAGCTCGTTGGCGACGATCTCTTCGTCACCAATGTCGAACGGCTCTCGCAGGGCATCCGGACGGCCACCGGCAACTCGATCCTCGTCAAGGTCAACCAGATCGGCTCGCTGACGGAAACGCTCGCGGCGGTCGACATGGCCCAGCGTGCCGGCTTCACCGCCGTGATGTCGCATCGCTCGGGCGAAACCGAGGATGCCACCATCGCCGATCTCGCCGTCGCCACCAATTGCGGGCAGATCAAGACCGGCAGCCTCGCGCGCTCCGACCGGACTGCCAAGTACAACCAGCTCCTCCGCATCGAAGGCGAGCTGGGCGACATGGCCCGCTATGCCGGCCGCGCGGCCCTGAAGGCCTTGGCCTGACGGGAGGCGGAGCGGAACCGGGGCGGGAGAGCCGGACATGACCCTCTCCCGGCGCAGCCTCGCCATCCTCGCCATGCTCGGTGCCGTGACGATCTACGGCACCAATTTCGCGATCTCGCGCCACGGCATCCAGAACGGGATGACGCCGAATGACATGACATTCGTGCGCTTCCTGGTGGCTGCGATCCTGCTGCTGCCGCTCTTCCTTCGCGCCGGGCTGCGCGACTGCGCCGGCATTGGCTGGGGCAGGGGCCTTGTCCTGACCGTGATGAGCGGCCTGCCGATGACGCTGATGATGATGCAGGGCCTTGCCTGGTCGCCCGCCGCCCATGGCGCGGCGATCGGCCCCGGCACTGTCACCGTGATCGGGGCGATCGGCGGCTGGCTGATGTTCGGTAACAAGCCGGGCTGGACCGTGATCCTCGGCATCGGAATCGTCGTGGCAGGCCTCGCGATGATCGGCCTCGCCGCCAGCACCTCCGGCTCACGCAATGTGCTGCTCGGCGATCTCTGCTTCTTCGGGGTCGGGCTGATCTGGGGCGGCTACCCGCTGATGCTGCAGCTCTGGAAGGTCGATCCGTTGCGCGCCACTGCCGTGCTTTCGGTGCTGTCGGCTCTGGCCTTCTCGCCCTGGTACCTGCTCGCCGGCTCCGGCAATCTCCTCAACGTGAACCCCTGGGTCGTGGCATTCCATGCCTTCAACCAGGGGGTTCTCAACGTGGTGCTGGGCCTCTGGCTCTGGGGCTTTGCCGTGCGGGAGGTGGGCGCTGCGCTGTCGGGCCGGTTCCCGCCACTCATCCCCGTCATCGGCACCGTGTCGGCCATCCCCCTGCTGGGCGAGATTCCCGGCCTGCTGCAATGGGTCGGCATCGCGCTGATCGTCGGTGGCCTCATGGTCACGACCATCCGCACGGGGCAGGGCCGGACAGCCTGACCGCTACTGCTCCTTAACCACTGCATGCGATTGTCCGGGCATGATCATCCGCACCCGCCGCCGTCGCATCGGTTTCCTGCTGGCCTTCCACGCCATCGCCTGGAGCGCGAGTGCCTATTTCGCGCATTCCGCCTATACGGGGGATCGCGGGCTGCTTGCCAAGCAGCAGGCCAAGGAATTGACGGCCGAAGTCGTCCGGAAGATCGGCGATGCGAAGGCCGAGCGCCAGGCCTGGGAACGCCGCGTTTCGCAGCTTTCCGGCAAGGAAATCGACCGCGACCTGCTCGATGAGCGTCAGCGTCTGATGCTGAATTCCGCCCACCGGAACGACGTGATCATCCTGCTCGATCCCTGATCCCGACTGCGCCCGGCAGCCCTGCGCTTTCCGCAGAACTGGCACAAAAAGTCGCAGTTTTTTGTTGCTGCAGCGCAGCATGAGCCAGCAAATCAGCCACGCCATGCGTTTTTCGCAGAAACCCATTGTCCGGCGGACAGGTTTTTTGCCTCTGGCGTTTGTGGCAAAAGACGGTAAGCCTAAAGGCGAATAAGACGCCGACGGCGCGATTTGGGTTGAAACGAACACGTGGGGAGAGGTCATGGCGACCAGTGCGGCCAAGGCAAGCAGCGGTGGTGTATCGCGCGGCAAGACGAGCGCGGCAGCGGCGAAAGCAGAAAAACCGGCCAAATCTGCCACCGGCAAGGTGAATGGCGCCGCGAAGGCCGCCGGGCCGAAGCCCTTCTCCCGTGAGGAAGATCTTGTCGCCTATCGCGAGATGCTCCTGATCCGCCGCTTCGAGGAAAAGGCCGGCCAGCTCTATGGCATGGGCCTGATCGGCGGCTTCTGCCACCTCTATATCGGCCAGGAAGCGGTCGTCGTTGGCATGCAGATGGCCACCAAGACCGGCGACCAGGTGATCACCGGCTACCGGGATCATGGCCATATGCTGGCCTGCGGCATGGATGCGAACGGCGTCATGGCCGAGTTGACCGGCCGGCGCGGCGGCTATTCGCGCGGCAAGGGCGGCTCGATGCACATGTTCAGCCGCGAGAAGCATTTCTACGGCGGCCACGGCATTGTCGGCGCGCAGGTCGCCCTCGGCACCGGCCTCGGCTTCGCCAACTGGTACCGCAATAACGGCTCGGTCAGCCTCGCCTATTTCGGCGATGGCGCCGCCAACCAGGGCCAGGTCTACGAGAGCTTCAACATGGCGGAGCTCTGGAGCCTGCCGGTGGTCTACATCATCGAGAACAACCGCTATGCCATGGGCACCGCAGTGAGCCGCGCCTCGGCCCAGACCGATTTCTCCAAGCGCGGCGTCTCGTTCAACATCCCCGGCGAGCAGGTCGACGGCATGGATGTGCAGGCGGTCCGCGAGGCTGGCCTGCGCGCCATCGAGCATGCCCGCGCCGGCAAGGGCCCCTATATCCTCGAAATGCAGACCTACCGCTATCGCGGCCATTCCATGTCCGATCCGGCGAAATATCGCTCGAAGGACGAGGTCGAGAAGATGCGCTCCGAGCGCGACCCGATCGAGCAGGTGCGCGAGCGGCTTCTCGGCAAGCACAAGATCGCCGAGGACGAGATCAAGAAGATCGACGCCGAAGTGCGCCGCATCGTCAACGAAAGCGCGGAATTCGCGACCGTGGATCCCGAGCCGGACGTGTCCGAGCTCTGGACCGACATCACGCTCTGATCCCGCGCACCCCCTGATTGACGGAATTTCCCATGCCCATCGATGTTCTGATGCCCGCGCTGTCCCCCACGATGGAAAGCGGCACCCTGGCCAAATGGCTCAAGAAGGAAGGCGACCGGATCAAGTCCGGTGACGTGATCGCCGAGATCGAGACCGACAAGGCGACCATGGAAGTGGAAGCCGTGGATGAAGGCATTCTCGCCAAGATCCTGATCGGCGACGGCACCGAGAACGTGGCCGTGAATACCCGCATCGCGATCATTGCCGGCGAAGGCGAGGATGCCTCGGCTGCGGCCAGCGGCCCGGCCCCGGCCGCTGCCGCGGCGCCCGCTCCGGCTCCCGCCGCCGCGCCGGCCGCCACGGTTCCGGCCGCGCCGCGCACCGAAATTCCGGCCTATGACGCCACCTCGGAAGTTCCGGCCGGCACCGAGATGGTGAAGATGACCGTGCGCGAGGCCCTGCGCGATGCCATGGCCGAGGAAATGCGGCGCGATGCCGATGTCTTCGTCATGGGCGAGGAAGTCGCGGAATATCAGGGCGCCTACAAGGTTACGCAGGGCCTGCTGCAGGAATTCGGCAATCGCCGCGTGATCGACACCCCGATCACCGAGCATGGCTTTGCCGGTGTCGGCGTCGGTGCGGCGCTTGCCGGGCTGAAGCCGATCGTCGAGTTCATGACCTTCAACTTCGCCATGCAGGCGATCGACCACATCATCAACTCCGCCGCCAAGACCCTCTACATGTCCGGCGGCCAGCTCGGCTGCCCGATCGTCTTCCGCGGCCCGAACGGCGCGGCGGCCCGCGTCGCGGCGCAGCACAGCCAGGATTATGCGGCCTGGTACAGCCAGATCCCGGGCCTGAAGGTTATCCAGCCCTATACGGCGGCGGATGCGAAGGGCCTGCTCAAGGCGGCCATCCGCGATCCCAACCCGATCATCTTCCTCGAGAACGAGATCCTCTACGGCCAGAGCTTCGACGTGCCGAAGGGCGATGATTTCGTCCTCCCCATCGGCAAGGCCCGCGTTGCCCGCGTCGGCCACCATGTCACGCTCGTCTCCTTCGGCATCGGCATGACCTATGCCATGAAGGCGGCGGAAGCCTTGGCCAGCGAGGGGATCGAGGCAGAAGTCATCGACCTCCGCACCATCCGCCCGATGGATGTCGCAACCGTCGTCCGCTCGATCCAGAAGACGAACCGCTGCGTCGCCATCGAAGAAGGCTGGCCGCAAAGCGGCGTCACGGCCGAAATCGGCATGAAGATCATGGAAGAGGCCTTCGATTATCTCGATGCCCCCGTGGCCCGCGTGACCGGCAAGGACGTGCCGATGCCTTATGCCGCCAACCTCGAGAAGCTGGCTCTGCCGAATGTCGGCGAGGTCGTGGCGGCGGCGAAAGCCGTGCTGTATCGCTGAGGGGAGGCTGCATCGATGCCCATCAACATCCTGATGCCCGCCCTCTCGCCCACCATGGAAAAGGGCAACCTTGCCAAGTGGCTGAAGAAAGAAGGCGACAAGATCAAATCCGGCGACGTGATCGCCGAGATCGAGACAGACAAGGCCACGATGGAAGTCGAGGCCGTGGATGAAGGCATCCTGGCGAAGATCGTCGTGGAAGCCGGCGCGCAGGATGTCGCGGTGAACGCGCTGATCGGCATCATCGCAGCCGAAGGCGAGGATGTGAAGGCGGCAGCCTCGGGCGGCGGCGCGGCAGCTCCGGCAGCAGCGGCGGCTCCGGCCCCTGCGGCAGCAGCAGCGCCTGCAACGGCCCCGGCAGCCACAGCCCCGGCCGCGGCGACAGCCCCGGCAGCCTCGGGCGGGCGCGTTTTCGCCTCGCCCCTCGCCAAGCGCATCGCGAAGGAAGCCGGCATCAACCTCGCCGCGATTGCCGGCACCGGCCCGCATGGCCGCGTCGTGATGGCAGATGTCGAGGCCGCCAAGTCAGGCGGCGGCGCGAAGATCATCCCGATGCCGGGCGCAGCCGCGCCGGCGCCCGCTGCGGCACCAGCCCCGGCTCCGGCCGCCATGGCCTCGGGCCCCTCGGCCGATGCCGTGAAGAAGCTCTTTGCGGAAGGCTCCTACGAGGAAGTGCCGCATGACGGCATGCGCAAGACCATTGCGCGGCGCCTGCTCGAATCCAAGCAGACCGTGCCGCATTTCTACCTCACGGTGGATTGCGAGCTCGATGCCCTGCTGGCCCTGCGCGAGCAGATCAACAAGGCCGCCCCCGTGAAGGATGGCAAGCCGGCCTACAAGCTCTCGGTCAATGACATGGTCATCAAGGCCATGGCCATGGCCCTGCGCGCCGTGCCGGATGCGAATGTCAGCTGGACCGACAATGCCATGCTCAAGCACAAGCATGCCGATGTCGGCGTCGCCGTCTCGATCCCCGGCGGGCTGATCACCCCGGTCATCCGCGATGCCTGCCACAAGACGCTCTCCGCCATCTCGAACGAGATGAAGGATCTCGCGGCGCGTGCGAAGGCCCGCAAGCTGAAACCCGAGGAATATCAGGGCGGCACCACCGCCGTGTCCAATCTCGGCATGTTCGGCGTGAAGGATTTCGCCGCCATCGTGAACCCGCCCCATGCCACCATTCTGGCGGTCGGCGCGGGCGAACAGCGCGCCGTCGTGAAGAACGGACAGCTGGCCGTGGCCACGGTCATGTCCGTCACGCTCTCGACCGACCATCGCGCCGTCGATGGCGCGCTCGGCGCGGAACTGATGCAGTCCTTCAAGGGCTATATCGAGAACCCGATGGGGATGCTGGTCTGAACCGGGCTCGACCGATGAAGACCATCCTCGCCTATGGCGACAGCATCACCTGGGGGTCGAATCCGGAAGCGGGCGGGCAGCGCCATGCCCGCGAGAACCGCTGGCCAACTGTGCTGGCGGCCGGGCTCGGCCCCGGCTTCGAGGTGATCAACGAGGGCCTGCGCGGCAGGACGACGGGCTTCGACGATGTCCTTGCGGATTGTGACCGCAATGGCGCGCGCCTGCTGCCGACGATCCTCTACACCCATGCCCCGCTCGATCTCGTCATCCTGATGCTGGGCACGAATGATCTGAAGCCCATTCAGGCCGGCAGCTGGACCGGCGCGATGCTCGGCATGAAGCGCTGCCTCGAGATCACGCGCAGCCATGCGTTCCGGTTGCCCGGGATGCCGGCGCCGAAGGTGTTGCTGGTCGCGCCGCCGCGCATCGTGCCGACGGCGGACCCGTTCTATGCCGAGCTGTTCGACGGGGCGGTCGCCGCCTCCGAAAAGCTCGCCGAAGCCTATCGGCTGCTGTCGATCGAGTTCGAGACCGGCTTTTTCGATGCCGGCAGCGTGGCAAAGGCCTCGCCGATCGACGGTGTCCATCTCGATGCCGCGAATACACGCGCCATCGGGGAGGGGCTTGTTCCCATCGTACGGGGCCTTCTGGCCTGAGGCTTTGACGACCATCAAGGAGGAGCGGCGAGGGGGGGCTAATGTCGGTCGGGAACGGCCAGAAGGAGGAACCCCATGAGCCACACGCCGAACGAACTGATTGCCGAGTTTCCGGAACACGCCTTCCGGATCACGCAACTCAAGACCAAGGAGCCGCATTTCGCCCGGCTCTACGAGGAATATCACGAGGTCAACCGCGCGATCCATCGCGCCGAGACCGATATCGAGCCCACTGATGATTTCCGCCTCGAGACGATGCGGAAGCAGCGGCTGAAGCTCAAGGACGAATTGTATGCGATGCTGACCGGCTGAGGCGCCTGGCGCCCGGAGCCGGAGGCGATGAAAGGAAGAGGACCATGTCGGCCTACGATATCATCATCATCGGCTCCGGCCCCGGCGGCTATGTCGCGGCCATCCGCGCGGCCCAGCTGGGCCTGAAAACCGCGATCGTCGAGCGCGAGCATCTCGGCGGCATCTGCCTCAACTGGGGCTGCATCCCGACCAAGGCCCTGCTGCGCACCGCTGAAATCTATCATTTCGCGCAGCATGCCAAGGATTACGGCCTGAAGCTCGAAGGCACGATCACCTATGATCCCGCCGATGTGGTCAAGCGTTCGCGCGGCGTGTCGGGCCGGCTCAATGGCGGCGTCGGCTTCCTGATGAAGAAGAACAAGATCGACGTGATCTGGGGCGAGGCGAAGCTGACCAAGCCGGGCGAGATCGTCGTGGCGGCCTCGTCCAAGCCGGCTGTCCAGCCGCAGCATCCGGCCCCCAAGGGCACGCTCGGCGCCGGCACCTACACGGCGAAGCACATCATCCTCGCCACCGGCGCCCGCCCGCGCGCACTGCCGGGCATCGAGCCGGATGGCAAGCTGATCTGGACCTATTTCGAGGCCATGGTGCCGCCGGCCATGCCGAAATCCCTGATTGTGATGGGCTCCGGCGCCATCGGCATCGAATTCGCGTCCTTCTACCGGACGATGGGTGTCGAGGTCACCGTGGTCGAGGTGATGGGCCAGGTCATGCCGGTCGAGGATGCGGAAATCTCCGCGATTGCCCGCAAGAGCTTCGAGAAGCAGGGCATGAAGATCCTCACCAACACCAAGGTGACGAAGGTGGTGAAGGGCGCGAACAGCGTCACCGCCACGCTCGAGGATGACAAGGGCAACAAGCAGGACATCACCGCCGAGCGGATGATCTCGGCGGTCGGCGTCGTCGGCAATATCGAGAATCTCGGCCTCGAGGCGCTCGGCGTGAAGACCGATCGCGGCTGCGTGGTGATCGACGGCTATGGCCGCACCAACGTGCCCGGCCTCTATGCGATCGGCGACGTCGCCGGCCCGCCCATGCTGGCCCACAAGGCCGAGCATGAGGGCGTGCTCTGCGTCGAGCATATCAAGGGCCTGCATGTCCACCCGATGGACAAGCGCAAGATCCCGGGCTGCACCTATTGCCATCCGCAGGTGGCCAGCGTCGGCCTCACCGAGGCCAAGGCGAAGGAAGCCGGCTATTCCGTCAAGGTCGGGCGCTTCTCCTTCGCCGCCAATGGCAAGGCGATTGCGCTGGGTGAGGATAACGGCCTGATCAAGACCATCTTCGACGCCAAGACCGGCCAGCTTCTCGGCGCCCATATGGTCGGGGCGGAAGTGACCGAACTTATCCAGGGCTTCGTGGTCGCGATGAACCTCGAGACCACCGAGGAAGACCTGATGCACACCATCTTCCCGCATCCGACCTTGTCGGAGATGATGAAGGAGAGCGTGCTCGACGCCTATGGCAAGGCGCTGAATGCGTGAGGGGAAGGCGGGCGGTCCGCGCCCGCCGAACCACGGATCAGCGTTTCCGGCCAAAGGACGCGGCGCCATCAAGCCACCATTCAGGTTGGCCACGCTTCAATGATGCCAACCTCGTTTTCAGGAGCTGATTGAATGGTGCCCCGCCTTCTGACATTCCGCGGCCTTCGTACCGCAAGCGCCCTTGTCATCCTCGGATTGGCGGGCCAACAGGCTTTCGCGGCCAGTGATGATGCCTGGAAGGAATTGTGGAAGAAATCGGAGGCAGCCTGTCTCAAGGCATCCGGGTTCAATCAGGCCAAGGCCCAGTCTCCGGTGGATTTCGAGGCAGCGGTCCTGCGCGTGGTGACAGGGCGCTATCCGCAACCGCATATGAAGAACGCACCGGGCACGGTGTATTGCCTGTATGACAAGAAGAGCGGCAAGGCCGAAATCGCCGAGCCAAGCGCGCCCTGAACCCGGCCGGAGGGCTTGCTTTCGCCGGCCCTTCGGTCCCAGACTGCCGATATCGGTGCAGAACAGGCGAAAAGGAACCCGATCATGACGATTCCGCCCCTTATCGTGACTCTCGTTCTTGGCGGTATTGCGGGCTGGCTCGCCAGCCTGATCGTCGGCGGTTCGGGCGGCATCATCCGCAATGTGATCATCGGGCTGGTCGGGGCCGTTGTCGGGCATTTCGTGCTGGGCGCGATCGGCATCCGGCTCGGTGGGCCGTTCCTGCATTCGATGATCGCCGCCGTTCTGGGCGGCGTCATCGTCATCGTTGCCAGCCGGTTCCTCAGCCGTTGAGCCTTGCGAAGCGGTTTCTGTGGCGAAGGGCCGCGATGGCAATCTGCACCGCCGCCGTCCTGTTGCCTGCCCTGCCTGCCCAGGCGGGATGCCGCGGCGAGGAGGTGGCCCGATCGCGCGTGAGCGAGACCGCGACGACCATGGCCTTCATAAACAAGTCAGCGAAGCCCGTCTCGGTCTACTGGCTGGATTTCGGCGGATCGCGCGTGCGGTATCAGGTTCTTGAAGCGGGAAGCTCCTACACACAGCAGACCTATCTCACTCATCCCTGGGTTGTCGTGGATACACAAGGCCGCTGTCGCGGCCCCTTCATGCCGCGGCGCCAGCTGCGACAGATCACCGTCAGGTAGCTGATCCATGCAGGACACCCATTCCCCGGGCGTTCTTGTCTTTCACCTGCGCAAAGCCTAGTTGATGGGCATCTCGCTGGGCACTTTCCGGAACCGTCCATGGCCACCATTGATCTTCTGAAGAACGATCCGCGCAAGAACCGTGAAAACGTGTTTTCCGCCGAGGGGCAGGCGCGGGTCGAGGCCGTTGTCCGCCACCCGGAAAAGGCCCACCGGCCGGATAACCCGATCCAGAAGAAGCCGGACTGGATCCGCGTCAAGGCGCCGGGTTCGGCGGGCTGGAAGGAAACCCACCGGATCGTCAAGGAGAATGGCCTTGTCACGGTCTGCGAGGAGGCGGGCTGCCCCAATATCGGCGAGTGCTGGGAGAAGAAGCACGCCACTTTCATGATCATGGGCGACACCTGCACGCGGGCCTGCGCCTTCTGCAACGTGAAGACCGGCATGCCCGCGCCGCTTGATCCGAACGAACCGGATTACGTCGCCACCGCCACGGCGAAGCTCGGTCTGGAGCATGTGGTCATCACCTCGGTTGATCGCGATGACCTCGAGGATGGCGGCGCCGAGCATTTCGCGCGCACCATCCGCGCTATCCGCGCCGCCTCGCCGAAGACCACGATCGAGATCCTGACGCCGGATTTCCTGCGCAAGCCCGGTGCGCTCGAAGTGGTGGTCGCGGCCCGGCCCGATGTGTTCAACCACAATCTGGAAACCGTGCCGTCGAAGTATCTCAAGGTCCGGCCCGGCGCGCGCTATTTCCATTCGATCCGGCTGTTGCAGCAGGTGAAGGAGCTTGACCCGACGATCTTCACCAAATCCGGCATCATGGTCGGCCTCGGCGAGGAGCGGAACGAAGTCCTCCAGCTGATGGACGACCTGCGCTCCGCCGATGTCGATTTCCTGACCATCGGGCAATATCTCCAGCCGACGAAGAAGCACCATGCGGTGATCCGCTTCGTCCCGCCGGACGAGTTCAAGGGCTTCGAGACCATCGCCTACACCAAGGGCTTTCTCATGGTTTCGGCCTCGCCGCTGACGCGCTCGTCCCACCATGCCGGCGAGGATTTCGCCCGCCTCAAGGCGGCCCGGGCCG
Organism: Beijerinckiaceae bacterium; assembly: GCA_027533425.1. GTDB lineage: Bacteria > Pseudomonadota > Alphaproteobacteria > Rhizobiales > Beijerinckiaceae > Rhabdaerophilum. The sequence continues at coordinate 753,574 of JAPZUD010000001.1, forward strand.
CGTTGGGATAACCATGCCGCGTTTCGAAACCACGCGGGTGGTACGCCATTCGCCCGAGACGATGTTCAGCCTGGTCGCGGATATCGAGCGCTATCCGGAATTCGTGCCGATGTGCGAGGCCCTAGCGATCCGCCGGCGCAGCGAAGCGGGTGACATGCAGGTGCTGCTGGCCGACATGTCGATCGGCTACAAGATGATCCGCGAGACCTTCACCACGCGGGTCGAACTGGACCGGCCGGGCCATGCCATCCGGGTCACCTATGTCGATGGCCCGTTCAAGCATCTCGAGAACCGCTGGACCTTCGTCGCCCGGCCGGATGGCGGCACGGATGTGCGCTTCTTCATCGATTACGAATTCAAAAGCCGCACCTTCCAGATGCTGGCCGGGGCAGTTTTCGAAAAGGTGTTCCGCAAGATGGCGGAAGCCTTCGAGACGCGGGCCGACCTGCTGGCCACGCGCTCGGGCAGCTGAGGCGCTCAGGCGCTGACCGAATGGTCCTGCGCCATGGCGCGCAGCATCAGAAGCGCCTGCAGGCAGGCTGCCCGGCGGATGCCGGAACGACCGAGCGCGGCGTCGAAGCGGCGCTCGATGCGGTTGACGCGGCCATCGCGCGCCGCCGCCGCGAAATGCACCAGCCCGACCGGCTTTTCCGCCGAACCGCCGCCGGGACCGGCAACCCCCGTGATCGACACCGCCAGCCCGGCGCCGGAAGCCCGGAGCGCGCCTTCCGCCATGGCGGCCGCCACCTCCGCGGAAACGGCGCCAACCGAAGCGATGAGCGGCGCGGGCACGCCGAGCATCGCGGTCTTGGCGGCATTCGAATAGGTCACGAAGCCCCGGTCCATCACATCTGACGAACCGGCAATCGAGGTCAGCGCGGCGGCGACAAGCCCGCCCGTGCAGGATTCCGCCGTGGCGATGGTCAGCCCGCGGGCACGGGCAAGGGCAAGCACCTCGCGGGCAAGGCGGGCAGGGGAAAGCGGGCGGGGCATGGGTCAACCTCCTCCGAACATCACATTGGCCACGGCCATGGCGGCGATGCCCTCGCTACGGCCGACAAAGCCAAGTTTCTCCGACGTGGTCGCCTTGATGCCGACGCGCTCCGGCGCAAGGCCCAGCACCTCGCCGATCAGCGCCTGCATGGCCGCGCGATGCGGGCCGACCTTGGGCGCTTCGGCCAGCACGGTGCAATCCACGGAAACGATCCGGCCGCCGCGTTCCGCGACCCGCCGCGCCGCATCGGCGAGGAAGAGCCGCGAGGGCGCGCCCTTCCAGCGCGGATCGGAAGGCGGGAAGTGCTGGCCGATATCCCCGTCGCCGATCGTGCCCAGCAGGGCATCGGTCAGGGCATGGAGCAGGGGATCGGCATCGGAATGGCCGAGCAGTTTGCGGCTATGCGGGATCGCCACACCGCCCAGCCAGACATGGTCGCCCTCGGTAAAGGCATGGACATCGTAGCCGAGCCCGGTCCGCGTCTCGGCCGGCGGCGCGAGATGGCGCTCGGCCCGCGCAAGATCTTCCTCGCGGGTGATCTTGAACAGCGCCTCATCGCCGGCGAAGGAGCCGACCGCCTGCCCATAGGCTGCAGCGAGCCCGGCATCATCCGTGAAATCGGTGCGGCCCTCGGCCAGCGCCCGGCGATGCGCGGCCAGGACCTGCCCGAACCGGAAGGCCTGCGGTGTCTGAACGAGGCGGACCATGTTCCGGTCGGGATTGCCGGTGAGGTGCCCGGCCGCGTCCAGAACCGCGAGTGTATCGGGCACCTGGAGAACGGGAATGGCGCCACCGTGACGCTGGGCCGCGAGTACGGCGCGCATCAACACAGCCTCGCTGGCAAAGGGGCGGGCAGCATCATGGATCAGCACGATAGCCGGGTCCGGCAGGCCCGCCTGGGCCAGCGCTTCGAGCCCGAGCCGGACGGAATCCTGCCGCGACGAACCGCCCGGGCAGGAGCCGATCCGCGCGCCGGCCGGCCCAAGCGGCACGATCGCCTCGGCGAAAGCGGCGTTGTCATCCGGATGGATCACCACGAGCACCCGGTCGAACAGGCCCGGCCGGATGAGATGTTCGAGCGTATGCGTCAGCACGGGGCGGCCGGCGACACGCCGGTACTGCTTGGGCACCGGCCCGCCCAGACGGGTGCCCCGCCCGGCAGCGACGACAAGGGCGGCAAGGGGGGCGGAATCAGTCATGGCAACCGGGGATCTCACGTTTCCGCATGACCAAAGCGGAAAACTCGTCTATCCGTCAATCCGGCTCGGGCAGGAAGGGCCGGAACGACCGGTCATCGACCTTGCCCCCGCCGCCGGTGATCCATGCCGGCAACCGGAAGCAGTGTGGCGCGAATCCGCCCCCTCTGCCTGCCTGGCAGCGAAATGATGAAATTTTAGGCACAATGGCGCTATCTTCGACAGGTTTCCGGATCGGAACGCACAGGATCGAGACACCCGCGCTGCTCGCGCCGATGTCCGGCGTAACTGATCATGGGATGCGGAAGGTCGCGGCCGGTTTCGGCGCCGGGCTCGTGGTGAGCGAGATGGTCGCCGCCGACCAGCTGGCCGCGGGCGACGAGGAAGCGCGCCTGCGGGCCGAAGGCGAGGGGCTCGCCCTGCATGTTGTCCAGCTCGCCGGCTGCGAGGCCGGGCCGATGGGCGAAGGGGCCCGCGTGGCGGAGGCCTCGGGCGCCCATGTGATCGATATCAACATGGGCTGCCCGGCCAAGCGCGTCACCAATGGCTGGAGCGGCTCAGCCCTCATGCGTGATCTCGAGCACGCCCAGACGCTGATCGAGGCCGTGCGCAAGGCGGTTTCCGTACCGGTAACGCTGAAAATGCGGCTGGGCTGGGATGAATCCAGCCTCAACGCACCGGAACTGGCCCGGCGGGCCGAGGATTGCGGGCTATCCCTCGTGACGATCCATGGCCGGACACGGCAGCAATTCTACAAGGGCCGGGCCGACTGGCAGGCCGTTCGGGCCGTCCGCGAGGCAACCACGCTGCCGGTCATCGTCAATGGTGATATCGACAGCCTCGAAAAGGCCCGCGAGGCGCTGGCGATGTCCGGCGCTGACGGGGTCATGGTCGGCCGCGCCGCCCTGGGGCAACCCTGGCTGGTGGGCGCAATCGGGCACGGTCTGGCCGGCAGGTCCTGGCAGGAACCCGGCCCCGCGGAAAAAGCCGCCGCGATGATCGAGCACTACACCCATCTCCTTGAAACCATGGGCCTTCGACAAGGCGTGCGCCATGCACGCAAGCATGTCGCGGCCTTTGCCAATCATGCGAAGGCGGCCGGCATCCCGGTCTCTCAGCAGCGTTTGGCGACCATCTTGCAAACGGAAGAAGCGCGTCATGTCATCCATTTCCTCGAATCCCTCGGTGAGGCAACGGAAGGCAGGGCCCCCCTCATACATGCCGCCTGAGATCCTGCTCGGCGCGGCCACCGAATATGGAACCGGTTCGTTGCGCAATCTGATCGATGCCATGCCGATGCCCGTGGTCGAGGTCGACCGCAACAACCGCATCGCCTTCGCCAATACCGCCGCGGAACAGCTTTTCGGGGCCGGCCGCGAGCGCCTGCGCGCCCGCGATATCGCCGAGGTCCTGCCTCCGGGCTCGCCGCTGATCCAGTCGGTCGAGCATGTGCGGGAAAAGGGCGGCAGCGTCACCGAATACGGGATCGATCTCTCGCCCAGCAAGACTGCCAAGGGCGAGCAGCTGGTCGATCTCTATGCCTCGCCGCTGGTGGATTCCGCCGGCTCGATCCTGCTGGTCATCCAGCCCCGAGCGATCATGGACAAGATGAACCGCCAGCTTACGCATCGCGATGCCGTGCGCTCGGTCAGCGCCATGGCCTCGATGCTGGCGCACGAGATCAAGAACCCGCTTTCCGGCATTCGCGGCGCCGCGCAGCTGATCGAGCATTCGCTGCCAGAGGCCGAAAAGCCGCTTTCCACCTTGATCCGCTCCGAAGTGGACCGGATCGTCCGGCTGGTCGAACGGTTCGAGGTTTTCTCCGACGGGCGCCCCATGCCGATGTCGCCGGTCAATATCCACGAGGTGCTCGACCATGTGAGCCGCCTCGCCAGCAGCGGTTTCGCGGCCCATATCGCCTTCGAGCACCGGTTCGACCCTTCGCTCCCGCCGATCCCCGCCAATCGGGACCGCCTGGTCCAGGCCATCCTGAACCTGGTGAAGAATGCCGCCGAAGCGATCGGCGGCGAGCGCCGGGCAGGGCGGATCACCCTGACCACGGCATTCCGGCCGGGTGTCTCCATGGTCGTCCCCACCAGTGGCCGGCGCGTGGCTCTGCCCTTTGAAGTGGGCATTCTCGATAACGGCCCGGGCATCCCCGAGCATCTGGTTCCGCATCTCTTCGAACCTTTCGTCACCAGCAAGGCGAGCGGAACTGGCCTCGGTCTTGCACTGGTCGCAAAAGTGGTCAGCGACCATGGCGGCGTCATCGAATGCGAAAGGCTGAAGGGACAGACCCTGTTCCGGATCCTCCTGCCGATGCACCACCAGCGGGAACGCTGAGAAAGAAAACCCGGGCGGCGAGGCAACGAAGCCCTGCCGGCCCGGCGACAGTGACGAGGGCCGGGAAGGCATGGCGCACATGATCCTTGTGGCGGACGACGATCTTGCAATCCGGACCGTGGTGTCCCAGGCGCTGATGCGGGCGGGCTACGAGGTGCGCTCGACCGGCAGTGCCAATATCCTCTCCCGCTGGGTCGAGGCCGGCGACGGAGACCTGGTGATCACCGATGTCGTGATGCCGGACGAGAATATCTTCGAGGTCCTGCCCCGGATGAAGAAGGCGCGGCCGCACCTCCCGATCGTGGTGATGAGTGCCCAGAACACCTTCATGACAGCGATCCGCGCCTCGGAACGCGGCGCCTACGAATATCTGCCCAAGCCCTTCGACCTTGACCAGCTCGTCCGGATCGTCGGTCAGGCCCTTGCTGGCAGCGAGGCCCGGAAAGCACCGGAAGACGAGGAGGCCAAGTCGGCCGAAGCCGGCGCCGCCGCAAAACCGGCCGAGGAAATCCCGCTGGTCGGCCGTTCTGCCGCCATGCAGGATGTCTACCGTGTTCTCGCCCGGCTGATGAATACCGACCTGACCGTGATGATCACGGGCGAGAGCGGCACCGGCAAGGAACTCGTCGCCCGGGCGCTTCATGATTTCGGCCGCCGTCGCCGCGGCCCCTTCGTCGCGATCAACATGGCAGCGATCCCGCGGGACCTGATCGAGAGCGAGCTGTTCGGCCACGAGAAGGGCGCCTTCACCGGCGCCAACCAGCGCAGCCAGGGCCGTTTCGAACAGGCTGAGGGTGGCACGCTGTTCCTCGACGAGATCGGCGACATGCCGATGGAAGCCCAGACCCGCCTGCTGCGCGTGCTCCAGCAGGGCGAATACATGACGGTCGGCGGCCGGACGCCGATCAAGACCGATGTCCGCATCGTCGCCGCGACCAACAAGGATCTCGTCACGCTGATCGAGAAGGGCCTGTTTCGCGAGGATCTCTACTACCGTCTCTCCGTGGTGCCGATCCGTCTGCCGCCCTTGCGCGAGCGCCTCGGCGATATCCCCGATCTCGTGCGGCACTTCCTGTCGATCGCCGAGAAGGAGGGCCTTCCCCGCAAGAGCGTCGACCAGGCCGGCCTCGAGCGCATGAAGCGGCATGACTGGCCGGGCAATATCCGCGAACTCGAGAATCTCGTCCGCCGCCTTGCCGCGCTGCACCCGGATGATGTGATCGGGCCGCAGGCCATCGAGAACGAATTGTCGGTTGTCCGGCGGGCCGCCCCGCGCGAAACCGAGACCCGGATCGTCGAGGCGGTGCCCACCTCGGGCGAGACACTGGAGGCCTTCTTCCGCAATTACCTGAAGACGCATTTCGCCCGATTCGGGGATGATCTGCCGCCGCCAGGCCTCTATGACCGGTTCCTCGTGGAATTCGAGCGCCCGCTGGTGGCAGCTGCGCTTGCCGCCACCAACGGCAACCAGGTCCGCGCCGCCGATCTGCTCGGGCTGAACCGGAACACGCTGCGCAAGAAGATCCGCGAACTGGGAATCCGGATGACCAGCGCGGTGGGCTGAGCCCGCCGCAGATTTGTCGCAATTCAACAACAGTGTTGCGCAGATGAGTCATTCGCGCCTAAGGTTTGCGCGCGGGTGAGTCGCGGGGCATTGCTGTGGCTGGCCCTGCCGCCTGCAGCAGGATTGGCCGTGACGTCATTCACTCTCCGAAAGCCCGGTCCATGACGGACAAGGCCCCTCCGGCACCGGAAGAGGCGCGCCCTCGGCCGGCCCCGTCATCCGGAAGCGGCCTCGTGGACGAGCCCGTCGGCTCGCTGTGGGCGCCAACCATCGTCGGCGTCGCGCTGGCAGCCGCGATCGGCACCTTCCTGTTCCTTCTGGGCTCCTTCGGCGTCGAGCCAGACGAAACCGCCGTTCTGGTGCTGCTCGGCATCGACGTGCTGCTGATCCTCGCCCTGTTCGTGCTGGTCATCCGGCAACTCGTCCGGCTCCGGCGCGCCAATCAGGCCGGATTGGCCGGCGCGCGCCTGCATCGCCGCGTGGTCGCCCTGTTCAGCCTTGTCGCCGCCGTGCCGACCACGCTCGTCGCCGGGGCGGGCATTATTGCACTGGAGCGTGGCCTGACACCGTGGTTCTCCGGTGATCTGCGCGCGCTTGTCCAGAATGCCGAGATCATCTCGCGCAACTTCCAGCAGCAGATCTGCCAGAATATCGGCCGCGAACTCCGGCTGATGGCAAACGATCTCGACCGCACCAATGCCTCGGGATTCTTCCTCGGCAACACCGCCGGGTTCCAGGCCTTCTTCAATGCGCGGGCGGTGGCCCTCGGCTTTCCCTATGCGGTGATCTTCAAGGATGACGGCACCATGGTCGAGCAGGCGAGAGTGGAAGGGCGCCGGATCGAGCCGCCCACCGTTTCGCCGGAGGATTTCCGCTATGCCGAAACCGACGAGATTCCCTGCCTCTTCACACGCGAGGCCATCGGCGGATTGATCAAGCTCCGGGATTTCGGCCCGGATTCCTTCCTGATGGTCGCCCGCGGGATTGATCCCCGCATGCTGGAATTCCCCATCGTCGCGCGGTCGGGCGTGGTGCAATACCAGGTCCTGGAAGCCCGCCGGAATGCCACGCAATACGGCATTGCGCTGGTCTTCGTCCTGCTGACGCTGATCGGGCTTCTCGCGGCAGTCCTGCTCGGCCTCGGCTTCTCCGACCGGCTTGTCGATCCGATCCGGCGGCTGATGCAGGCGACCGACCAGGTCTCTGCCGGGAATCTCTACGTTCAGGTTCCGTTGTCCAAGATAGGGAATGACCTCAGCCAGCTGGGCGCGACCTTCAACAACATGACCACCGTCCTGCGCGAACAGCATTCGAGCCTGAGCGAGGCCAATGCCCTGATCGACCGCCGCCGCCGCTTCATGGAGGCGGTGCTGTCCGGCGTGCCGGCCGGCGTGGTCGGCCTCGATACCGAAGGCCGCGTCAGCCTGATCAACCCGATGGCCCGCCAGATTCTCGACATCGGCGACCGCGAGGTGCATGGCCAGCCGCTGGTGGAGGTCTTCCCGGAAATCTCCGGCTTCATCGAGGAGAGCCGGCAGGGTGGTTCGCGCCTCCAGCAGGATGAGATCCGCATCCAGCGCAAGGCGCTCGAGCGCATCCTCTCGGTCAGGCTGACGGGCGATTCCGCCGGCGGACAGGTTGTCACGCTCGATGACATCACCGAACTCGTCACCGCTCAACGCACTTCGGCCTGGGCCGATGTCGCGCGGCGTATCGCCCACGAGATCAAGAACCCGCTGACGCCGATCCAGCTCTCGGCCGAGCGCATCCGCCGGAAATTCGGCAAGGTCATCGTCGAGGACCGGCATGTCTTCGACCAATGCACCGACACGATCATCCGCCAGGTCGACGACATCAAGCGGATGGTCGATGAGTTTTCCTCCTTCGCGCGGATGCCGAAGCCGCAGCCGGTCGAGGATGACCTCATCAAGACGCTGCGCGAGGTCAGCTTCATGATGCGTGTCGGCAATCCGGGCATCGAGTTCGACGAGAACCTGCCGGAGGAGGGGGTTTCCGCCCGGTTCGACCGGCGGCTTATCGCCCAGGCCGTCCAGAACCTGATGAAGAATGCCTGCGAGTCGATCGCTGAATCCGCGGCAGGCCAGGCCGGGGAGGGGCGCATCCTGCTTGGCCTCTCCGCTGTCACACCGGATTGGGTGGCCATCGACATCCGCGACAACGGCAAGGGGTTTCCCGCCGAGGGCCGCCAGCGCCTGCTCGAACCCTATATGACGACCCGCGAGGGCGGCACCGGCCTTGGCCTGCCGATTGTGGCGAAGATCTTCGAAGACCATGGCGGGCGGATCGAATTGCTTGATCCCCCTGCCGAAAACGGCCTCCAGCCCCCCGGCGCGCTGGTCCGTATCCATCTGCCCCGCACCCTGGCCGCTTCCGGCCTGGCGGATCCGAAGCCGATTGAAGGAAAGTGACATGGCAGGCGATATTCTGATCGTCGACGACGAAGCCGATATCCGCGATCTCGTGGCGGGCATCCTCGACGATGAGGGGTATACGACACGCACCGCCCGGCATGCCGACGAGGCACTGGCCGCGATCGAGGCGCGCCGGCCCAACCTGATCTTCCTCGACATCTGGATCCAGGGCAGCCGGCTCGACGGGCTGCAATTGCTGGAAGTCATCAAGGAGCAGCATCCCGAAATCCCGATTGTGATGATTTCAGGCCACGGCAATATCGAGACTGCCGTGGCGGCCATCAAGCAGGGCGCCTATGACTTCATCGAGAAGCCCTTCAAGGCCGATCGCCTGGTCCTCGTGGCGCGGCGGGCGCTCGAGGCCATGGCGCTCAAGCGCGAGATCCGCGACCTGAAGACCCGCTCCGGCGTGCCGGATGGGATTGTCGGCGCATCCACCGTCATTTCCCAGTTGCGCCAGCAGATCGAGCGCGTCGCGCCCACCAATGCCCGCGTCATGATCAGCGGCCCGCCCGGTGCCGGCAAGGAACTGGCAGCGCGTAGCCTGCACCAGATCTCGGCCCGCTCGGCCGGCCCCTTCGTGGTCATCAACGCCGCCGCCATCACGCCGGAGCGGATGGAGGAAGCGCTGTTCGGGGTCGAGGGTGGCAAGGGCAAGGCGGCAAGGCGCATCGGCGCACTCGAGGAGGCCCATGGCGGCACGCTCTTCATCGACGAGATCGCCGACATGCCGCGCGAGACGCAGAACAAGATCCTGCGCGTGCTGGTGGACCAGAATTTCCAGCGCGTCGACGGCAATGCCCGCGTCCATGTCGATGTGCGGATCATCTCATCCACCAGCCGCGACCTGCAGGAGGAAATCGCCGCCGGCCGCTTCCGCGAGGATCTCTACCATCGCCTCGGCGTCGTCCCGATCCGCGTGCCGGCTCTGGCGGAACGGCGCGAGGATATTCCGGACCTGATCGACCATTTCATGCAGCAGATCGCGGTTGCCTCGGGCCTGCCCAAGCGGCGGATCGCCATGGATGCGATGGCAATCCTGCAGACCCATGACTGGCCGGGCAATGTCAGGCAACTGCGCAACAATGTCGAACGCCTGATGATCCTCGCCGCGGGCGATCCGAGCCAGGAAGTCACGGCCGAGATGCTGCCGCAGGATGTCGGCTCGTCGGCGCCGCCGACACCCAGCGGGGCAGGGGGCGAGCGCCTGCTCTCCATGGCCCTGCGGGAGGCGCGCGAAGTATTCGAGCGCGAGTATTTGATCGCGCAGATCAACCGCTTCGGTGGCAATATCTCGCGTACGGCCGAGTTCGTGGGCATGGAACGCTCGGCCTTGCACAGGAAGCTGAAATCCCTCGGCATCTGAAGATGGAGCGGGATACCGGGTTTCCCGTCGATCGGATTGTTGAAAAATACAAGGGTCGCGCTCTTGGAATTTCGGCGAATTCATGCAGGATATAGACAAAGGTTGCAGCGCAGCATTTTAGGCCATGATCCGCGCTGCGGATACTGGCTTGGGGGAAGGCCCGAGGCTTCCGGAGGGGCGGAGCCAGAGGCCCGATAGGGCGCCGCATAAGCAGGTGAAGAAGAATGGCGACTGAACGTACACCGAGTCTTCAAGACAATTTTCTCAATCATGTCCGCAAGAACAAGATTTCGGTCACGATCTTCCTGGTCAACGGCGTGAAACTTCAGGGTGCAGTGACGTGGTTTGACAACTTCTGCGTTCTGCTGAAGCGTGACGGCGTGTCGCAGCTTGTCTACAAGCACGCGATCTCGACCATCATGCCGGCCTCGCCGATCCATCTGCCAGGCCCGAACGACGAAGAGTGACGCGTTCCATCGCCCCGGATACCGACATCCCGACTGAAAAGCCGCCAACCGCTAAGAAGCCGCGGAAGAAGGGGGCTGCCTTCGAGCCTGAAAAGGCCATCGCCACCCGCACGCGGACTTTGGTGGTCGGGCCCTATCTCAATGCGAATGTGCCCGGTGCGACACCGATGCTGCGGAGCGTGGAGGCTCGCCTCGAGGAAGCCGTCGGGCTGACCATGGCGATCGACCTGAGCATTGTCGGCTCGGTTATTGTGCCACTCCGCCAGACCCGCCCCGCCACCTATCTCGGGCAGGGCAAGGTCGAGGAACTCGCGGCGCGCATCGCATTGGAGGAGATCGGCCTCGTCATGGTCGATTGCGCACTCAGCCCCGTGCAACAGCGCAACCTCGAACAGGCCTTCAAGGCCAAGGTGATCGACCGCACCGGCCTGATCCTCGAAATTTTCGGTCGCCGCGCCTCGACGCGGGAAGGGCGCCTTCAGGTTGAACTGGCCCATCTCGCCTATCAGAAATCACGGCTGGTCCGCTCCTGGACCCACCTTGAGAGACAGCGCGGCGGCTTCGGCTTCCTCGGCGGCCCGGGTGAAACCCAGATCGAGACGGACCGGCGCCTCATTCAGGAACGCATGACGCGGATCGAGCGCGACCTCGAGGATGTGAAGCGCACGCGCGGCCTTCATCGGGCCAGCCGCAGCAAGGTGCCGTATCCGACGGTGGCGCTGGTCGGCTATACGAACGCCGGAAAGTCCAGTCTCTTCAATCGCCTGACGGCGGCTGAGGTTCTCGCGAAGGATATGCTCTTCGCAACGCTCGACCCGACAACGCGCGCCATCGCGCTGCCACACGGCCTCAAGGTCGTCCTGTCCGATACCGTCGGCTTCATTTCCGACCTGCCGACGCAGCTTGTTGCCGCCTTCCGCGCCACGCTGGAAGACGTGATCTCGGCCGAGATCATCCTGCATGTCCGTGACATCGCGAACCCGGATACCGAGGCGCAGGAACTGGATGTCCGTCAGGTTCTTGCCGATCTCGGCATCAGCGGCGCCGCCGAACGCCGGATCATCGAGGTCTGGAACAAGGCGGACCTGTTGCCCGCGGCCGAGGCCCATCGTTTGGCCGGCGTTGCGGAACGCCGGGGCGAGGGGGCTCCGGTGCTTGTCTCCGCCCTGACCGGGCTGGGCCTCCCCACGCTGCTGGCCGAGATCGAGCGGCGTCTCTCGGGCGGCCGTGACACCTATGCGCTCAGCCTGCCGGCCGAGGATGGCGCCGGCCTCGCCTGGATCTATGGGCATGCGGAAGTCCTGTCGCGCCGCGCCAGCCGTACCGGTACGCTGTCGCTGCGCATCCGCGTCGGCCGCGAGGAAGCCGGGCGCCTGTTGCGGCGTTTCCCCAAGGCGCGGCCGGTTCCGGCCTGACGGGTCAGGCGGCCGCGTCGGAGGCCTTTTCCAGCCGCTTCGCCTCGTGCCAGAGAGCGTCCATCTCCTCGAGGCTGGCCTCGGCCAGGCTGATGCCACGGGCCGCAAGACCGGCCTCGATATGCCGGAAACGCCGGCAGAATTTCGCATTGGCATCGCCAAGCGCCGCTTCGGGCTCGATATCGGCATGCCGGGCGAGATTGGCGATCACGAACAGCATGTCGCCGATTTCTTCCTGCAGATGGGCCCGGTCGCCCTGATCGAGCGCCTCCTCGACTTCCGCGATTTCCTCACGCAATTTGGCGAGTACCGCGCGCGGATCGTTCCAGTCAAAGCCCACCGTGCCGGCCTTCTTCTGCAGCTTCACCGCGCGGGTGAGGGCAGGCATGACCCGTGGAACGTCATCCAGCAGGCCCGGCAAAGCCTCGCCGGACGCTTTGCCGGCCTCCGCCTTGCGCGCTCGCTTCTCGGCCCGCTCCTCGGCCTTGATCGCCTCCCACAGCGCCTTGACCAGCCCGGGATTGCCGGCAGAGCGATCACCGAAAACATGCGGATGCCGGCGGATCAGCTTCCGCGTGATCGCCTCGACGACATCGGCAAAGGCGAAATGGCCGGCTTCCTCGGCCATCCGGGCATGGAACACGACCTGCAGCAGCAGATCGCCCAGCTCGTCGCAGAGATCGACCATGTCATCCCGCGCAATCGCATCGGCGACCTCATAGGCTTCCTCGACCGTATAGGGCGCGATGCTCGCGAAATCCTGTTCGATGTCCCACGGACACCCGGTCTCGCGATGGCGCAAGGCCGCCATGATCGCGAGCAGGTCATCGATGTTCCGGGAGGGTTTCATGGGCACTCCAGTGACCGGCTGATCAGGCGCCGCAGCGGGCCGGCAGCGCCTGGGGGAGATGGCAGAGGAGGCCGAAGGCCGGCCCGCGTCAATCCTGTTCCTTGATTCGCATAAGACATATTATGGAACTTTCAAATCAATCCAGCATCTGGAGAAAGGTCCACTGAACACCAACCTTTCTTTCGTCAAAACAAAGCTTTGCCCTATCTTTCTAACGTGAATGTCCCTGCCGGCCTTCGCCCGCAGCGCGCAACGCTATGCGTCAACCGGAATCCCACCGGAGAATGTGCGCGTCAGGACGCGCTGAACTCGACAATCATCCCGTCATGCGCTGGCCGGATATGCGGCGGCAATTCGCGGATCAGCCGGCCATAATCGAGATCGGTATGGAGGTTGGTCAGCACGGCCCGGTGCGGCCGCATCCGGCCGATCCAGTCCAAAGCCTCGCTCAGGCTGAAATGCGTGCCATGCGGCAAATCCCGCAGCGCATCGATGATCCAGTGGCCGAGCCCCTCGAGATGCGGCACGCTTTCCGGCGGAATGGCGCTGACATCCGGCGTATAGGCCAGATCGCCGATCCGGAAGCCCAGGGCCTCGATCGTGCCATGCTCCAGCGGAAAGGGTTGGAACCGGATCGGCCCACCCGCACCATCTATCTCGAATTCACCTTTACTATCAATGAGATGAGATGTCAAGATCGGCGGATAGTCGCTCCCCTCGGGCGTCTGGAAGCAATAGCCGAACCGCGCATAGAGCAGGTCCATCGTCCGGGAATCGGCATAGACCGGAATGCGCCGCCGCATAGCGAGCACCAAAGGCCGGAGATCATCGATCCCGTGCGTATGGTCGGCATGTTCATGCGTGAACACCACAGCATCGAGGGCCCCGATCCCGGCATCGATCAGCTGCTCGCGCAGATCGGGCGACGTATCGACCAGCACGCGCGTCACTCCGTCCGGGCCCGATCGCTCGACAAGGATCGAGCAGCGCCGGCGGCGGTTGCGCGGCTCCGAAGGGTCGCATTTGCCCCAGCCCTGCGCAACGCGCGGCACCCCGCCCGACGAGCCGCAGCCAAGAATGATGACCCGCATCGCCATGGTTCAGGCGGCCTTTCCCAGCCGGTCGAACAACCGTTCCGTATTGGCCTCGAGCACGGGCGCCAGGGCTTCCAGCGACCGCCCCCGCACGCTCGCCAGCACGGCAGCCGTATGGGCGGTGTAGGCCGGCTCGTTCCGCTTGCCGCGATGCGGCACCGGCGCGAGATAGGGCGCGTCCGTCTCGACGAGCAGCCGGTCTTCCGGCGCCTCGGCAGCGATGGCCCGGAGTTCTTCCGAATTGCGGAAGGTCAGGATCCCGGAAAACGAGAGATAGAGCCCGAGGGCCACCCCACGCCGCGCCAGCTCGGCCCCGGAAGAGAAGCAATGCAGCACGGCCTTGAACCGCCCGCGTGCCATTTCCTCCTCGAGAATCGCGATCATGGCCTCATCCGCCGCCCGGGCATGGATGACCAGCGGCAGGCCGGTCTGCCGTGCCGCCTCGATCTGCATGCGGAAGGACGCTTCCTGCTGGTAGCGCGGGGACTTGTCGTAGTGATAATCGAGGCCCCCTTCCCCGATCGCCACGCATTTCGGATGATCGGCCGCCTTCAGCACATCCTCCAGCGTGATGTCGGTCTCCTCGGCCGCATTATGCGGATGGGTTCCGGCTGTAAACCAGACATTCGGAAACCGCTCCGCCAGCGCGCGATAGGTTTCGATCTTCCTGACGCGCGTCGAGATCGTGATCATCCGCCGCACGCCAGCCTCGGCCGCACGCGCCACCACCGCCTCGATCTCGGTGCTGAAATCGGGGAAATCGAGATGGCAATGCGTGTCGGTGAGAACGGGCAGCGTCACGCCCCCTCTCCTGCCGTTTCCGGTTCGACATAGCGCGGGAACAAGGCCATCGGCGCCGGCAGCACGGTTCCGGGCACCAGCGCCTGATCGGGCACCGCATGGGCGAACATCCGCCTGTCCACCGGCACGGCCAGCAGATCGAGCAGCTTGCCGGCCGCGATGGGAATGAACGGCTGCGCGACGAGCCCGATCACCCGGAGGACTTCCGCCGTTGTCCAGAGCACGGTTTCCATCCGGGCCGGGTCGGTCTTGCGGAGCGCCCACGGCGCCTGCGCCGCGAAATAGCGATTGGTGTCGCCGACGACCTTCCAGATATCATTGAGGATGGCATGGAGCGCGAAACTGTCCATATGCCTGCGACCGCCGGCAGCCAGGGCATAGGCACTGGCGAGCAGCGTGTCCTCGTCGCCGGTCAGGGCATGGCGCGGCGGCACCTTCGCCTCGCAATTCTTGTTGACCATCGAGAGCGAGCGCTGGGCGAGATTGCCGAGATCATTGGCGAGATCGGCATTGAGCCGGCCCACGATCGCCTCATGGCTGTAGGAGCCATCCGCGCCGAAAGGGATCTCGCGCAGGAAGAAATAGCGGAACGCATCCAGCCCGTATTGCTGGCTCATCGCGATCGGATCGAGCACATTGCCGAGGGATTTCGACATTTTCTCACCGCGATTGGTGAGAAACCCATGCCCGAAGACGCGCTTCGGCAGCGGCAGCCCGGCCGACATCAGCATGGCGGGCCAGATCACGGCATGGAACCGGACGATGTCCTTGCCGATGATATGCACGCTGGCAGGCCAGTATTTCCAGCGCGGTGCCTGCTCGTCCGGGAAGCCGGCTGCGGTAATGTAGTTGGTCAGGGCATCGACCCAGACATACATGACGTGCTTCTCGTCGCCCGGCACGGGAATGCCCCAGGTGAAGGTCTTGCGGCTGATCGAGAGGTCTTCGAGCCCGCGTTCCACGAAGCTGACAACCTCGTTCCGCCGGCTTTCGGGGCCGATATAGTCAGGCTGGCTGGCATAGAGCGCCAGCAGCTTGTCCTGATAGGCCGAGAGGCGGAAGAAATAGCTCTCCTCCTCGACCCATTCGACCGGCGCTCCGCTCGGCGCGAAGCGCTTGCCGCCCTCGCCCGTCGTCAGCTCCTTTTCATCGAAAAAGGCCTCGTCGCGCACGGAATACCAGCCGGAATATTTCGACAGGTAGATGTCGCCATTGGCCTCCATCCGCCGCCAGATCGCCTGGCTGGCCGCATAGTGGCGGGGCTCCGTCGTGCGGATGAAATCGTCATTGGTGGAATCGAGCGCCTTGCCCATGGCCCGGAAGGCCGCAGCGTTGCGATCCGCCAGCTGGATCGGCGTCAGCCCCTCGCGCTCGGCCGTCTGCGCCATTTTCAGCCCGTGCTCGTCCGTGCCGGTCAGGAAGAAGACGTCGCGTCCATCCAGCCGCATGAACCGCGCAATCGCATCCGAGGCCATCAGCTCATAGGCATGGCCGAGATGGGGAACGCCGTTCGGATAGGAAATCGCGGTGGTGATAAAGAAACGCTCGGTCACGTGGGTCATCCTGGCTTGCCGGCTGGCGCGACAGGCCATGCCGGAATCGGGCGCATCAGGCGCCTTTTCTGTCTCTATCAGCGCGCGCGGCCGGAAACCAGCATCGAAAGCTCGTCGACCAGCGTGATGACATAGGCACGGCGGTCAAGGTTGAACGCCTCCATCTGGCCGGCACTCTCCTGCATCCGGCTCCAGAATTCCGCGAGGTCCTGCGCGCGGGCCAGATCCCCCGCCGCGATGGCGGAGTGGATGCGCCCGTGCAACCAGAGCTCGATCCGCTCCAGCATGTCCGGCAAGGCCTGTTCCATTGCCCGCACTGCCTCGGCCAGCTGGTCGATCTCGCGGTGGAGCCGCTTCGGCAGCGCCTGCAGAATTCCGTCGACCAGTGCAAGGAAGCTGCGCAGCTTCGGATCGGCCAGCCGGAGAGCACGCCGGACGGAACCTTCCGCCCAATCGGCCATCGCCGGATCGAGCGAGGCGCCCGGCAAGAGTTCCGGCAGCATGGCCGCGAGATCGGCGGACGGAAGCGGCTGGAACGGCAGCACCCGGCAGCGCGATCGAATCGTCGGCAACAGCCGTTCGGGCTGATGCGAGACCATCAGGAACATCGCGCGCGACGGGGGTTCCTCCAGCGTCTTGAGGATGGCATTCGCACTCGCGGAATTCAGGTCATCGACGGAATCGATGATGATAACTCGCCAGCCACCGAAAGCGGCGGTCTTGGAGAACAGCCCCAGAGCCGCCCGCGTCTCCTCGACACCGATCTCCATCGGAAACTTCTTTTCCTTGATCTTGTAGCGCCGCTTGAGCACGACGAGATCGGGATGGGCCTCGTTGGCGATAAGCTGCGCCGTCCGGCTGGTTTCCTCCACGGCAAGATCGCGCGGCTCGCCGAACAGGCCCGAGCCACGCTCGCCCTCCGCCAGGAGGAAGCGCGCCGCCCGGTAAGCAAAGGTCGCCTTGCCGATGCCCTGCGGCCCTGTCAGCAGGAAGGCATGATGGAGCGTACCGGCGCGGTAGAGCGAGAGGAATTCGGCCTCGGCAGCGTTGTGGCCGACAAGGCCGAGCATGGCGCGCGGATGCGGCAGATCGGGAATCCGGTCGATTTCCGGAAACTCCGGCGGCGGCAACGCAAGGCGCGGCAGGCGAACCATCAGGCTCCGGCCCCGGTAAACGCGATGGCGGAATTCGCCGCCACTACCGCGCGGATGGAGGCAGCGACCGCGTCGGCCGGCCTGTCGGCGTCCACCACATGGATGCGGTCCGGCTCGCGGCGGGCCAAAGCCAGGAACCGCGCCCGCACGCGGGCGTGGAAGGCGAGGTCAGCCCGTTCGAAGGCATCGCCTGCCATCCCGCGCTGGCGCGCCCGGCCAAGGCCGGCTTCCGGCGGCAGGTCAAGCAGCAGCGTCAGGTCCGGCACCAGCCCGGCGGTGCCAAGCAGGATCGTCGCTTCCAGCGCATCCTCGGCGACAGCCTCGCCTTGATAGGCGCGGGTCGAATCCGCAAAGCGGTCGCAGAGCACAATTTGGCCCGCCCGCATGGCAGGGCGGATCACCCGGCTGACATGGTCATGCCGGGCAGCCGCGAAAAGCAGCGCCTGCGTCATCGCGCCGGGCGGCTCGCCGGCATTGAGCAGCAGGCCCCGGATCGATTCGGCCAATGGCGTACCACCGGGCTCGCGCGTCAGGACAACCTCGTGGCCGGCAGAGCGCAGACTGTCCGCAAGAAGACGGATCTGGGTCGACTTGCCTGCACCCTCGCCGCCCTCGAACGTGATGAAGAAGCCGGGATCGATCATGGCGTGCGCGTTCCGGTGGAACCGGTCGTCGCCGGAGCCTGCGCGCCGGGCGGCGGCGCTTCCGGCTTCTTGCGCCAGCCGAACTGGGCGACAACCCAGCCGATTCCGTTCCGCGCGACCTGCCGCGAAACCTCCAGTGCTGCATCCCGCGCACGATCGACGACACCGCCCGGGGCGACCCTCTCCGAAGAGACGAGCGGCGCAGACTGGATCAAACGCCCGTCGATCAGGATCTCGAGCCGGGCCACCTCGCGGCCGGCCTCGACCGGCGCTGGCAGCGGCCCGCGATAGACCAGCCGGAGCTGCGTGCCGTCATTCGTCCCGCGCAGCAACGGCAGCCGGACCTCGCGCGCTGTCTGCACCGGCACCGAACCGCGCTGGCCGCCATAGACCGCGACCTCGCCGATCCTGGCGCCTTCCGGGAACAATGTCCGGATCTCGAAACGGCGGAAGCCCCATTCGAGCATCTTGCGGGCTTCGAGCGCGCGTTCCTGCACGCTCTCCAGCCCGGCCATGGCAACGATCAGCCGCCGGCCATCCTGCACGGCCGAGCCGATGATGGCTTGCCCGGTCTCCGGCAGGAACCCGGTCGCGAGCCCGTCTGCGCCGATCTCCATCGGCAGGAGCGGGTTGCGGCTCACCTGCCGCCCGCGCCCGAGCGGGAAATCACGCTGGGCAAAGATCGGATAGAGTTCGGGATAGGCATCGATCAGATGCGTCGCCAGGATGACAAGATCACGCAGGGTCGCGACCTGCCCTTCAGCAGCATAGCCGGTAGCATTCTGGAACACCGAATTCCGCATGCCGAGGCTCTGCGCTTGGGCATTCATCAATTCCACGAATCGCGGTTCCTGCCCGGCAATGCCCTGCGCCAGCGTGATCGCGGCATCATTGGCCCCGCCGACGATCAGGCCTGTGAGCAATTCGCTGACCTTGATCACCCGGTTCGGTGTCAGAAGCATGTTCGGATTGCCGGAAACCGCCCCGCCGCGCCGCCAGGCATCGACCGAGACGACCATGTCATCCTCGGGCTTCAACCGGCCTTCCTTGATCTCGCGGAAGACGATCGCCACGGTCATCAGCTTGGCGAGGCTGGCCGGCGCGATCCGGCGGTCAGCCTCGCGCTCGAACAGCACGGCGCGGCTGGAATGGTCGAAGAGAATGGCCTGCTTGGCGGCGGTCTCGAAGGGCGCGGCGCGTTCCTGCGCGGCAAGCGGCAACGCAGCCGCAACGAACGCGGCGAGGCCGATCACCCAAATCCGAAAACGCCTGACCATCTGCCCGTGGGGCCTCCCGCCCTCTTAATGCCCAAGCGGCGGAGCAAGGTCAAACCGTGGCAACGGCCGGGGTGGGGAAAGTCAGCGCGTGCTGCCGCGCGAAGGCTGGAGCGTATCGAACCGGTCGAACTGGCTGAACGGATGCCCGGCACCGAAGCGCGAGAAGCCGCCTTCCATCGCCACGAAGGAGAGGTCGGTCGGCCGGGCCGGCGGAAGCGGGGCGCCGGTCAGCCGCTGCGAACCGGCAGCCGGAAGCGAACCGGGCGTGACAGGACTTGCTGCACCGCCGATCGTATCGAGATCGAACGGCCTGGCGGGGGGCAATGGCGCATCGACAACCGGCGTGAACCGCGTCTGCGTGATCACGGCCGGCTGTTGCGGCGCTGCGGCCCGCGTCAGGGGAACCGTGCTGTCATCCTGCTGCGAGGTAAAGGAAAGGAGCGAGGAATTCCGCTGCGGACGGGCCGTGGCCACCGGTTCGACCGAGGCCACCATCGTGGTCGACGTGCCGCCGGCCGGCGCCCGGGCCGGGCCATTGGTCGAGAGCGAGGCAATCAGCCGGGTATCGTCCGACCCTGCAAGACCGGCCGGGCCGAGATAATCCACCTTCACCCGCGCCGTCCCGATATGGCGGAACTGGAGGAGGTTGGCCGTCTTTTCCGAGACGTCGACGATGCGGCCGGCATGATAGGGCCCGCGATCATTCACGCGCACGATGATCGAGTGATTGTTGGCGAGATTCGTCACCCGCGCATAGCTGGGCAGCGGCATGGTCGGATGCGCGGCCGAAACGGAGTTGCGGTCATAGACTTCGCCATTGGCGGTCTTGCGGCCGTGGAAGGCAATGCCATACCAGCTGGCGAGCCCGGACACGCTGTAGCCCTCCGGCTTCTCGCGCGGGACATAGCGCCGCCCGGCGACCGTGTAGGGGCGGCCGACCTGGTAACGCCCACCACCCTTCGGCGCATCATCATCCAGCCCCACGACACGCGGGCTGGCCTTGCCGTATTTCGGATGGGAAAACGCCCCGATTTCCTTGGACGTGTGCTGGCGGCCAGGACCGGAAGGCTGGTTCGCGCAGTTCGCGGCGATAAGGGCAAGCGCGGACACGCCTGCAATCCGCGTGAAGATCGACGCCGCACGGCCATGGATGCCCGGGCTACGCGCCCCGCCTTCGTTCCGAACCGGCATATGCCCCCCACCCAAACCGGGAAAGTGAAGAACACCTTCCCCCAGTCACGAGAATGTGAACCGTTGTGGCAACACAAAACCCAGAATAAGGCGGGTTAAAGGCGAGCGGTGCCGGGGTCAAGCATTGCCCCGGCCCATCATTTCGAAATCGTTAATTCGGCGCCAGCCGGGCCTTGCCGCTCTCGCCGTTATCCCGACGCCAGATCAACTGGTTGGCCCCCACGCGTTCGAGGGTAAAGCACATGCGCTCGCCCTTGTACCATTCCTGCCATTGCTGGCAGAGCTGGTTGTTGTTGATCCACCAGCGGCCCGAATCCTGCGGCTTGAAGAACCGCGCCAGTCCGATCGCTTCGCCCGAGGCATCCACCCGCCCGCCGGGCCGGTAATTCATCGGCAATTCGCCACCCAGCGGCGTGGCGAGATAGACGCGATTCGCCGTAACGGCCGCGCGGATCTGTTCGCCGGTCATCGGACCGCGCTCGTTCGCCGTCGCCATGCCGAATGTCATCAAGCCTGCCAGACAACCCAGTACCAGCCGCATCAATAACCTCCTTGTTGGCCCCGTCGTTGTTACGCAGGAGGGCGTGGCAGCGGTTCACTGCCGCGTGGCAATTTTTCGCGCCACGGGTGCAGCCCGCTCCCTCCCGTCCGAAAATTCCCGCCCGCTCTCTTGCCTCCATCGGCCGAAACGGGCATTTCCTTGCATGTGGATGGGTGGCCGAGTGGTTTAAGGCAGCGGTCTTGAAAACCGCCGTAGGTGCAAGCCTACCGTGAGTTCGAATCTCACCCCATCCGCCATTAATCATTGACGTCACTCACGAAAATGGCACCGCTCTTCTGCGGATCGGCCTGGCGCCCCACTTCTTGCGGCCTCTGGGATGGCGGGCGCCCCCTCCCCGCCCCGTCGCCCCCGGGCGCAGGCGTCCAGCTGACGGCTTTGGGGAGGCTCTCGATGCGGACGAAGACATCTGGCCGCACCGCGCTGCATGTCCGGTAGCCCCTGCCCCTGACCTGCACGGCCTTCCACGACGACAACAGCCTATCGATGGCGGCCCTGCCGGACATCCATCATCGCGATCGGAAGGATGATCCAGCGGCTCGTCTTGAAGCAGCGCAACGGTGCGGCGTCCTCGGGCCCGAAACGCCATCGGCTCCCTCGCGGGGCACAGGCCGGCCTCCCCTGCCAGCGCCGCTGCGCCTGCCTGTTGACGATAAAATACATGCTGTATACCATCGGAACAACAGGTCGATGTCGCGGCGGATTTGCCAGGCGGCCGGGCCTCCATCCCCATTTGAACGCCCAGGGCGCACGAGGAAAAATGACCGGAAAACCGCCCCGCCCGCCCTTTGAAGCCACGGAAAAGCTGATCACCTTCCTCTATTATGTCGACCTGCCCCGGGCGATGCGGTTCTATGAGGACGTGATGGGCCTGCAGCTCGAGATCGATCAGGGCTGGTCGAAGATCTATCGCGTCACGCCCAACGGCTATGTCGGCCTCGTGGATGAGACTCGCGGCAGCCACCGCGCCAACCCGGTCAAGCCGGTGCAGATCTGCATGCGTGTCGCTGATGTCGACGCCTGGGCAGAGTACATCAAGGGCTGCGGCCTCGAGATCCTGCGCGGCCCGCGCAGCAACGAAGAGCTCAGGATCCGTGCGTTCATCTTCAACGATCCCGAGGGTTACCAGCTCGAGATCCAGTCTGCGCTCGCCTGAATCCGCCAAACCTGTTCCCTCAACCTGACGGAGAAACATGATGACCGAAGGTCGTAACACCCGCCGAAGCCTGGGATCCGGCCCAGTCGTTTCCCGTCGCGCGGCATTGGCACTGGCCATGGCCGCAGGCCTTGTGCTGCCCGGTCTCGCGCAGGCGCAGGTCAAGTCAGTGACGATCGCGCTCACCGCCGATGCCGTGATCCTCGATCCGCATGCCGCGAACGAGCTGACGGGCAACATCATGTTCTACCATTTCTACGATGCGCTGGTGACGCGCACGCCGGAGCTGGAATTCAAGCCCGGCCTCGCGGAGAGCTGGCAGATCGTCGATGACACGACCTGGGTGTTCAAGCTGCGCCGGGGCGTGAAGTTCCACAACGGCGATGAGCTGAAGGCCTCTGACGTGGTCTACACCATCGAGCGGCTGAAGAAGTCGCTGATGGCGAGTTTTGTGGCCAATGTCGCCTCGGCGCGCGCCATCGACGATTACACGGTCGAGTTCAAGACGCCGAAGCCCTTCGCCGTGCTGCATATGGCTCTCGCCGAAGTGCTGATCGTCAACGAGAAACACACGAAGGCGATCGGGGACGAGCAGATGGGCCTGAAGCCCATGGGCACCGGCCCCTACAAGCTCGCGCAATGGATCAAGGAAGACCGGATCGAAATGGAGGCCTTCGCCGATTACTGGCGCGGCAAGCCGAAGATCGACAGGGTGATCTTCAAGCCGATCACCAACCCGGCCACCCGGACGGCGGCGCTGCTCACAGGGGGCGTCGATGTGATCCAGGATCTTTCGGTGAGGGACGTCGCGGGCGTGCAGGCCAATCCGAATTTCAAGGTCGTGACCCGGCCGAGCCTGCTGAACCTCGTCATCGCGCTCGATACGCGGGACAAATCGCCGACCATCGACCTGCCGAAGAACCCGATGCAGGACCGCCGCGTGCGAGAAGCCATTGTGCGGGCGATCAATGTCGACGCGATCCGTACAGCGATCATGAACAACTTCTCGACGCCGAGCGACCAATACGTCCCTGCATCGCATCTCGGCTATGTGCCGGGCCTCGATTTCCGCAAGATCTATCCGTTCGATCTCGAGAAGGCGCGCAGCCTGATGAAGGAAGCGGGCTACGAGAACGGCTTCACCATGACGCTCGACACCACGAACAATCGCTACGTGAACGACGCGGCGATTGCACAGGGGCTGGCGGGGATGCTCTCGCGCATCAACATCAAGTTGAATCTCAACCTGATGCCGCGGTCGAATTTCTTTGGCTACATCCGCGTTCCGTCGGACAAGTCGAGCTTCATCATGTCTGGCTGGGATACGCCCTCGGGCGATGCCGGCAACATGTATTCCGTGCTGATGTATAGCCGGAACAAGAAAGCCGGCTACGGGCAGGCCAATCGCGGTGCCTTCTCGAACGCCGAATTCGACGCGTTGATCGACCAGGCCGATGCCACGGCCGATGTCGCCAAGCGCAACGCCTTCCTGCAGGAAGCGACGAAGATCGCCGTGCGCGAAATCCCGATGATCCCGATCCATTACGAGCAGGACATCTACGCCGCGAAGAATTCCGTGACGGTCATCCCCCGGATGGACAAGTTCATCTGGGCCTATGAGATGGACGTGAAGTAACCGCCATGACGGGGGGCGGGCTGCAACGTCCGCCCCCCGCCGGGCTCCCTTCGCCTTTTCCTGTTCGCTCATTGGCCCGTCGAGGCGCAGAAGTGCCCCTGCCCCGGGACGTTTACACATGAATCGGAGCGATCGTGTTCGGCTACATGATCAAACGCCTGATCCAGATGGTCGTCGTCCTCTGGGCGGTGTCGGTGCTCGTCTTCGTCATGATGAGCTTCACCGGCGATCCCACCTTCATGATGGTGCCACTGGATGCCACCGATGAGCAGATCGCGCAGGCACGGCGCATTCTCGGGCTCGATGAGAGCCATCTCGTGCAGTATTGGCGCTTTCTGTCGAATATGGCGCAGGGCGATTTCGGCCGCTCTTTCGTATTCCGCCAACCCGCACTGACGCTCATTCTCGAGCGCCTGCCGGCGACGCTGGAAATCGTCTTTCTGGCGATGGCGCTTGCGCTGCTGGTCGCCATTCCGCTGGGCGTCTATGCCGGCGCGAACCCCGGCAAGCCCGCCAGCCGCGCAGTGATGGCCGGCTCGCTGGTGGGCATCTCGTTGCCCGGCTTCTGGCTCGGTATGGTGCTGATCTTCATTGTTGCGGTGAAGCTGCAATGGCTGCCCTCCTCGGGACGGGGCCCCACGACCGAGTGGTTTGGCCTGCGCGTGAGCTTCACGAGCTGGGAGGGGTTCCGGCACCTCATCCTGCCGGCCATCACGCTGTCCATCGGTACGCTGGCGATCCTCATGCGCATCATCCGCGCCGAGATGGTCGAGGTGATGAAGCAGGATTACATCAAGTTCGCGCGGGCCAAGGGGGCAACCGCGAAAGGCATTCTGTTCAAGCACGGGCTGAAGAATGCGCTCATTCCGCTGGTGACGGTCTTCGGCCTGATGCTCGGCGATCTCATCGCCTTTGCGACCCTCACCGAGACGATCTTCGCCTGGCCGGGCATCGGCAAACTGCTGGTGGATTCGATCTATCGCGGCGACCGGCCAGTGATCGTCGTCTATCTGATGTTTGTCGCGTTGATGTTCGTGGTCGTGAATTTCGTCGTCGATGTCGCCTATGCGCTCATCGATCCGCGCATCAAGATCAAGTGAGGCGCGGCATGGCATCTTCCCGGCCCGTGATATCAGCCACCCTGCGCCCCTCCCGCCTGCGGCGGTTCTTCGCTTCGGAATTCTTCCACAATTACAAGCGCAACCTTTCGGCCGTGCTGGGCAGCCTCATCGTGTTCCTTTTCCTCGCGATGGTCACGGCGGGGCCGTTCATCGTGAGCCAGAACCCGTATGACGTCGCCCAACTTGACCTGATGGCCGCCTTCAAGCCGCCGGTCTGGCTTGAGGGTGGCTCGTCCGAATTCTGGCTCGGCACGGATGGCCAGGGCCGAGATGTACTCGCGAGCATCGTCTATGGCAGCCGTATCTCGCTCGTCATCGGCCTCGTTGCCATGGGTGGCGCCTGCCTGCTGGGCACGACGCTCGGGTTGATCGCGGGTTTTTATGGCGGGCGGCTCGATGCCTTCATCATGCGCATCGCCGATATCCAGCTGTCGTTCCCGTCTGTGCTGACGGCCCTGTTCCTGATGTCCGCCTTCGGCACCGGGCTGGACAAGGTGCTCATCGCGCTGATTTCCGTGGGATGGGTGGTCTATGCGCGCACGGTGCGCGGTTCGACCTTGCGCGAGACGCAGAAGGAATATGTGCAGGCGGCGCGCGTGTCAGGCCTGCCGAACCGCAGGATCATCCTGCGGCATGTGCTGCCGAACGTGCTGACGCCCCTCATCGTCGTCGCCACCATTCAGGTCGGCACGTTCGTGCTGATCGAGGCTTCGCTCTCGTTCCTGGGCGTCGGCGTGCCGGTGACGCAGCCCTCCCTGGGGCTACTGATCAAGAACGGCTTCGACGTGCTGTTCTCCGGACTGTGGTGGGTGTCGATCTTCCCGGGCCTCTTCATCATGCTCCTCGTTTTTGGCATCAATCTTCTCGGAGATTTCCTCCGCGATGAACTCAATCCGCGTCTGAAATGACAGAATCGAGCATGCCCCGGCCCGGCAACGTGACAACGCCGCTCCTGAGCGTCAAAGGATTGCGGACATGGTTCCACACTTTCGGCGGCATCGTGAAGGCGGTGGATGGCGTGAGTTTCGATGTCGCGCCCGGCGAGATCATGGGACTTGTGGGCGAATCCGGTGGCGGCAAGTCGATGATCGGCTTTTCGATCATGGGCCTGATCGATCCTCCTGGACGGGTCGAGGCCGGCTCGATCGAGTTCGGGGGACGCGATCTCGCCAGACTTGGCGAAGACGAAATGCGCAGCATCCGCGGCAAGGAGATCGCGATGATCTTCCAGGACCCGATGACCGCGCTGAACCCCCTGTACACGATCGGCAACCAGATCGAGGAAACGCTGGCGCTGCACACCACGCTTTCCGCCCGCGAGCGGCGGGAGAAGGCGATCGAGATGCTGCACAAGGTTGGCATTCCGCAGCCGGAACAGCGCCTGCACCATTATCCGCACCAGTTTTCCGGTGGCATGCGCCAGCGCGTGGTGATCGCCATCGCGATGATCGCCAGGCCCCGCCTGCTGATCGCCGATGAACCTACAACCGCACTCGACGTGACCATCCAGGCGCAGTTGCTGCGCCTCATGCGCCAGCAGGTTGAGGAAAGCGGAACCTCGCTGATCCTGATCACGCATGATCTGGCTGCAGTCTCGCAGATGGCGGATACCATCGTCGTGCTCTATTGCGGCCGGATCGTCGAACGCGGGCCGGCCGGGGACATCATCGCGCGGCCGCGCCACCCTTATACACGCGGGCTGATCGATTCCATTCCGCATGAAACGGATATCGACGGCGCGAAGCGTCGGCTCAGCCAGATTCCCGGCAATGTGCCGGATATCCGCAAGCTTCCGCCGGGTTGCGCCTTCGCGCCGCGCTGCCCCCGCGCGAGCGGGCTTTGCCGCATGCAGGACCCCGTACTGAGCGAGCGCGAAGGGACGGGCGACGGCCAGGGGCCTCGCCGCCTGCACGCGACTGCATGCCACCACCCGCTGACGGTGTCGCCATGAACGGGGTGAAAACAGCCGAAAACGCGCCGCTCCTCGAAGTACGCGATCTCGAGCAGCGCTTCGATGTCAGCGGCAGCCTCATTGACAGGCTGCGCTTTTCAGGCGGGCGGGTCTCCGCGCCGCGTCGCATCGTGCATGCGGTGAATGGCGTGAGCCTGTCGATCCGGCGAGGCGAAGTGCTGGGCATCGTTGGGGAATCCGGCTGCGGAAAATCTACCCTCGCCAAGACCATCGTGAAGCTGAACGAGCCCACTGCCGGGCAGATCCTCATCGACGGCGAGGATATCACCCACCACGATTTCACGCAGATGCGGCCCGTGCGCCGCAAGATGCAGATGATCTTCCAGGATCCCTATGCTTCGCTGAACCCGCGCCAGAAGGTGCGTGACATCATCATGGAGCCCTATCTCGAAAGCCAGGGCGGCAGCGTTCCGGACCGCACCGAGCGGGCGCTCGCCCTGCTGGAAAAGGTCGGCCTCGGAACCGAGCATCTCGATCGCTATCCGCACCAGTTTTCCGGCGGGCAACGCCAGCGGATCGGCATCGCGCGCTCGCTCTCGGTGCAGCCGGATCTGATC
This sequence comes from Beijerinckiaceae bacterium, assembly GCA_027533425.1. Lineage (GTDB taxonomy): Bacteria > Pseudomonadota > Alphaproteobacteria > Rhizobiales > Beijerinckiaceae > Rhabdaerophilum. The sequence continues at coordinate 780,916 of JAPZUD010000001.1, forward strand.
ATCGCAGACGAGCCTGTCTCGGCGCTCGATGTCTCGATCCAAGCGCAGATCCTCAATCTGCTGATGGACCTGAAGGACGAGTTCGGCTTCTCCTACCTCTTCATCACGCATGACCTTTCGGTGGTGCGCCATATCAGCGACCGTATCGGCGTGATGTATCTCGGTTTCATGGTCGAGACCGGGCCGACGGGAACAATCTTCTCCGCGCCGAAACATCCCTATACGCGCGCCTTGCTGGCAGCAGCGCCGCAGCTCGGCACGAAGCTCGGCCCGGCCACCGAACAACTTGGCGGCGAGGTGCCGAGTGCAATCGACCTGCCACGCGGTTGCCCTTTCCGGCAACGCTGCCCGCTGGCTTTCGCGCGCTGCGCCGAGGAGCGACCTGTTCTTGTGCCGGTCGGCGGCGGGCAATCCGTTGCCTGTCATCTTCATGAACCGGCGATTGCCGAACCCGCAGCGTAAGCCCGAAGGAAGCCTGACCATGGCGAAGCCTGTCACCATCGCCCAAGCGCGCGTCGTCCTGGATGATCCGCATGCCTGCACCGATTCCGGCGACGTGCTGACGGTGTTCGGCGCGTTGTTCGATACGCTCGTCAAGCGTGATGCCAACGGGAGCTACGCGCCGTCCCTCGCGACGGGCTGGGCGATCTCCCCCGATGCCCGCACCTTCACCTTCCGGCTGCGCGAGGGCGTGCGCTTCCACAATGGCGATGCGTTCGATTCAGCGGCTGTGCGCTTCAACCTGGAACGCATGGCCCGGCCTGATATGGGCGCGACTTTGGGCGCGCCGGGCGTCTATGCGCAATATCTTGCAGGGCTGAAGGTCACCTGTCCCGATGCGCACACCGTGACGGTGACCCTCGCCGAACCGATGGCCGATCTTTTCGATGTGCTGGTCGCCGGCAACATGGTGTCGCCCCGCGCGATCGAAGCGGCGGGCGACGATCTCGCCGCGCGCGCCATCGGCACCGGGCCCTATCGGCTGGAATCGTTTGTCGCGGGCGAGGAAATCCGGCTTTCGGCCGTGCCGGACCATTTTGGTGGCCCCGTTGCGAATGTTTCGCTTCGCTATCTGCGCAGCGCGACGCGTGGCGAGCGGCTCGCCCTGTTCCGCCAGGGTGCGGCGGATGTCGCGAACGGGCTCGAAACCGCCGAGCAACTGGCCCTGCAGGGTGAACCGGGCGTAACGGTCGTCGACTATCTTGTCCCGACCGCGATCATCCTGATGTTCAACGCGGCCAATGGACCGGGGGCGGATTCGCGGGTGCGCCGCGCGCTGAATCTCGGCATCAACCGCGACGCGTTGGTGCGTGACGTCCTCGATGGCGCAGGCCAGCCGCTCCATGGCTTCGTGAGCCCCGTGCATTTTGGCGCCGACCCTGAAGCCCCCGGCTTCCCGCAGGACAAGAAGGAAGCCCGCCGGCTTCTGGCGGAAGCCGGCCATGCCTCGGGCGTGACCTTCAACATCTTTTGCCCCACGCGCCTGCCGGATGAGGCGGAGGCCTTGGTGAAGGCATTGGAGGCGCAGCTTGCGGATCTCGGGGTTCGCTTTGCTGTCCATCTCGAGGCAGATCGAACACTCTACGCCAATCAGGTCCGCCTCAAGCAGATCCATGACATCTGCGTCTTCGATTCCAGCCCGATGAGCGTCTATCGCGTGCTCTACGAGAAGGTGGATTCCCGCATCCGCGGCTCGTGGTGGGAGGGGTATGCCAACCCGGCCGTCGAGGCGCTCATCGACCGCGCCCGCCGCACGCCGGATGATGCCGCGCGTGAGGCGATCTTCCGCGACTGCTATCGCCGGCTGCAGGAGGACCCGCCCTGGCTCTACCTCTACAACCATCGGCGCGGTATTGCGCTCAAGGGTGCACACACCGGATGGGCGATGCGCCGCGACGGCGTTCTCGATGTGCGTTGCCTGCCGGCTTTGGCCTAGCCCAGCGCTTTCAGCCGGGCCTCCTGCCGCGCGATCAGCCGCTCGGTCTCGGCGATATCCTGCGGCGAGAGCCGGCCCGCTGGCTTGCGCAAGGCGGCGGATGCGATGACCCCCCGCTTGGCGAGCGTGTATTTGCGAATGAGAAGCCCGAGATTGGGCTGCAATTCGTAGCGCACGAGCGGCAGATAGGCATCGAACAGGTCCTGCGCGCGCGCGTGGTCGCCACGCTGATGCGCCCTGCAGACATCGACCATCATCTCGGGATAGGCGAAGCCGGTCATGGCGCCATCCGCGCCGCGCGACAGTTCCTCCGTGAGGAAGAGGCCGCCATTGCCGCAAAGGATGGAGATCCGCCGCGTCTCGCCCCTGTCGCTCGCCGCACGGATCGCCGTGATCTTGTTGAGCCCCGGCCAATCCTCATGCTTGAGCATGACGCAGGTGGGGCAGGCCTTGACGATGCGGTTGATGACACCTGGCGAGATCTGCACGCTGGTCGCCAGCGGAAAATCCTGCAGCACGAAGGGCGTTGAGCCGAGCATCTCGGCCGCGGTCTCGAAATACGAGAAGATCTGGTCATCGGTTCTCAGATGCGAGGGCGGCGCGACCATCACGCCCGCCGCGCCGGCCTGCATCACCTGATCGGACAGCTCCCTCATCGGTGCGAAACCGGGCGCGGAAACCCCGACCACCACCGGGACACGGCCGGCGACGCGCGCGAGCACGCGGCGTACAACGAGCGCCGATTCTTCGGCCGTAAGTTTCGGTGCCTCCCCCATCATCCCCAGTACGGTGAGGCCAGTGGCGCCCTTCTCGAGATAGAAATCCACCATCCGGTCGGTGCTCTCGAGATCGAGTGCCCCGGTCTCGGTGAACGGGGTGACGGCGATCACGAATACACCGGTCGCGGTTTCATCAAGCAACGGCATGGGCGATGTCCCTGGAGAAGCGGAGTGATGGCTAGCAAATGCGCGATCAGGAGAGATCGGCCCCGAAATTTCGGGCAGGATCGAATTCGGGTGCCAGCCGCCCGCTGGGCTGCGTAGCCGGGCCCGCAGGGCGAAGCATCAACCGCCCCTGCCCCGGTTTGGCATGCAGCGTGCCCTGTTCGATGAGCACCGCGCCACGCTGGATGATGGTTTCCGGCCAACCCGTGATCGTGCGCCCGCGATAGGGGTTGTAGCCCGTATTGTCGTGCAGGTCGTCCGTGAGAGTGACCTCGCGCGCCGGATCCCAGATCGCGAGATCGGCATCGGCTCCTACCGCGATCGCGCCCTTGCCAGCGAGGTCGTAGATCTGCGCCGGTGCCGTTGCGGTCCATTCCACGAATTTCATCAGGTTCTCGTGCTTCCGCGCCTCCGGTGCCCGGCTCACCATGGCATCGAAAAGAAGCGGCAGGCGCATCTCAAGGCCGGGCATGCCGTTGGCAATCTGCTTGAAACTGGGTGTTGTGCTCGCGCTGAACTTGCCGGTCTCATCCATCCGGTAAGGCGCGTGATCGGACGAGATGACCTGAAGATCCCCGAGCTCAAGCGCCTGCCAGAGGGCAGCCTGATCCGATGCCGTGCGCTGGGGCGGCGAGCAGATCATCCGCGCGCCTTCATAGCCCGGGAGGTCCAGGTCTTCAGCCGTCTGGAAAAGGTAGTGCGGGCAGGTCTCGCCGAAGACCTTCACGCCGCGTCCACGGGCCTGCCGGATGAGCTCCGCACCCTCGGCGGTGGAGACGTGAAAGATCATCACCGGCTGATCGATGAATTCCGCAAAGGCGATAATTCGATAGATCGCTTCGGTCTCCGCCGCGCGCGGATGGCTGACAGCGTGGTATTTCGGCGCGGTATATCCCCGCGCGACGAGTCTCTCGCCCATCCATTTCAGCAGGCCGTGATTCTCGGCATGCACACAGACGAGGGCGCCGTTCTGACGGGAAACAAGCAGGATATCGAGCAGTTGCTCGTCATTCACCTGCACCTTGTCATAGGTCATGAAGACCTTCACCGAGCGGTGCCCTGCCCGGATGAGCGCCGGCAGATCATGGTCGATGGTCTGGCGATCCGGATTCGCGATCATCAGGTGGAAGGCGTGGTCGATCAGTGCGCCCTTCCTGGCCAGCGCTGCGTAATCCGCAACCACCGTCGAAAGGCTCATCTCCCGATGCTGGGCCGCGAAGGATATCACGCTCGTCGTGCCGCCAAAGGCCGCCGAGCGAGTGGCCGTTTCGAAGGTATCGGCATTCATGATGCCGCCGCCTGAAAGCTGCTCGATATGACAATGCGGATCGACGCCGCCGGGGAGCACGTAGCGGCCCTTCGCGTTGATTTCGCGCTGCCCGGAACCGAGCTTTTGCCCGATGGCCACGATGGACGCGCCGGTGATGCCGAGATCGGCCTCCCGGACACCTGCAGGGGTCACGACCAGTCCGCCCCGGATGACGAGATCGAATTCGCCGCTGGCCATGATACTCACTCCCTGATGTCCGACGCCCGCCATCCGGCTGCGGCGAAGCGCCTGCCGACAGCCCTGGCAGCCATGAATGATGCTGCCGCAGGACGCGCCGGAGCGAGGCTGAACCACGCCAAAAGGCAAGTTGCCAGAACGCAGGAATGACGGCAACATACGATTAGTATACAGCGCTTCAATCCTATGGAAATTGCGGCTTCCGGAGCGGTTGCACGCCAGTCATGACGTCAGCCGGAATACCTCCCGCGAAGCCTGCCCGAGAACAGCTCTCTTGAGGAGTGTTCGTTGTCAGACCGCTCCGGCCAGGCATAATTGCGCCCCGGCCAAGCAAGCCAGAGAAAATGCGCCGCCAACGGGCGCAATGCAGGGATGAACGCCGTGAATTCCACCCGGAGAGCCTCGATTTCCAGCCTGCCGACCCCCGTCGCCGAGAGCGAGGCCGACCGGCCGACCGGGGCGACGATCGGCGAGACGACCTATCGTCGCCTGCGCGACATGATCCTGAGCGATGCGCTGTCCGCCGGCGAGGCCCTTCAGGAGAAGAAGCTGGCCGACATGCTCGGGGTTTCCCGGACGCCCATCCGCGAGGCAATCACACGGCTGACAACCGAGGGGCTCGTCGAGCGCATCATCGGCCTCACGCCGGTGGTGCGGCGGCTCTCGGCGAACGAGTTCATCGAGATCCTTCATGTGCGCCGGCTGCTCGAGGTGGAGGCCGCAGGGCTCGCGGCGGAAACCGGCGGCTCCGAGTCCTTGCGGACCATCATGGCGAGGATCCAGCGCTTCCGTGAGGGCGAGATTCCCACCCCCGCCGAGCATGTGGCCGTGGATGATGCGCTGCATTCCGCAGTCGCGAACCTCGCGGGATCGCGCGTGCTCGCCGAACTGATCCGCGACCTGCGGCAGAAAACCAAGATCTTTGACATGAGGCAGGTGCCGGAGCGGTTCGAACCGGGCATCGCCGAGCATCTGGAGATCATCAATGCGATCCTCGCTCGCGACGTGACGCGCGCCCAGGATGCGATGCGCACGCATATCGACAATGTGCGTTCCAGCGTCATCGATCATCTGCGCCGGCTGTTCTGACGGCTGGCTTGGCAATTGCAGCGGCTTCCCCATGCCCCGGAACGGATAACGCAGAGACCCGACAACGGCAGGACGACGAACGACAACCCCTTGGGCTGCGGCCCGAAACGCGAGGAGAGCACCATGACCGACAGGCTGACAAGGACGACCTGGGCTGCGACGATCGCCATCACGCTCCTGGCCGCTGGAAGCGCCCTGGCGCAGGCGCCGCTGAAAACAGCCGTGGACGGCACCTTCGCGCCGCATGCCATGCCGAAGCTCGGCGGCGGTACGGAAGGGTTCAACATCGACCTCGCGACCGAGATCGCGAAGCGGCTGAAGCGCCCGCTTGATCTCACGGTGACCCAATTCTCCGGCATCCTGCCCGCCTTGCAGGCAGGCACGCTCGATTTTGTTGCGGCTCCGACCACGGTGACCAAGGAACGGGCAGAAAACCTTCTCTTCACCGAAGGCTATCTCAACACCGATTTCCAGTTCCTGGTGAAGAAAGGCTCGCCCAAAGTGGCCAAGCTGGAGGAACTCAAGGGCAAGGTCGTCACCGTGAACAAGGGCTCGGCCTATGACAGCTGGGCGCGTGGCCTCGAAGGGCAGACCGGCTGGGTGGTCGAAAGCTTCGGCACGCAATCCGATGCCGTGCAGGCCGTGCTCTCGGGCCGTGCTTTCGCGAACATCACCGGCAACACGGTGGCAGCCTGGGCGGCCAAGCAGAACCCGCAGCTTGAACTCTCCTACCTGCATTCGACCGGTCTCGTCTGGGCCTCGCCGTTGCGGAAGGATTCGACAGCCATGCGCGTCGAGATCGAGAACGCCATCGAGTGCATGAAGCTCGACGGCACCATGGCAACGCTGCACGAGAAGTGGTTCGGCACCAAGCCGGCACCCGGCTCGGCGGCGGTCACGGTTTTCCCGGGCACCGGCGTGCCGGGTATGCCAGGTTACGACCCCACGCCCCGCGCGCCCGCCTGCGGCTGAAGATGATGCCGGAAGGGCCCCTTCTTTCCGCCATCGGCATCGCCAAGCGTTTCGGCTCCTTGCCCGTGCTGCACGGGATCGATTTTTCCGTGCAGCAGGGCGAGATGGTGTTCATCATCGGGCCCTCGGGCTCGGGGAAGTCTACCTTCCTGCGCTGCTGCAACCGCCTCGAGGAGCCGGATTCCGGCGCGATGATCTTCGACGGTGTGGATATTCTCGGCAAAGGCGTGGAGATCAACACCGTGCGTCAGCGCATTGGGATGGTGTTCCAGGCCTTCAATCTCTACCCGCACCTTTCGGTGCTCGGAAATGTGACGCTTGCGCTGCGGAAGGTGGCCCGCAAATCGAAGACCGAGGCGGAAAGGATCGGCCGGGCCGCGCTGGAAAGCGTTGGCCTCTCGGACAAGGTCGATGCGATGCCAGGCACTCTTTCCGGCGGCCAGCAGCAGCGTGTGGCGATCGCCCGCGCCCTCGCCCTCGATCCGAAGCTGGTGCTTTTTGACGAGCCCACCTCCGCGCTGGATCCCGAACTCGTCGGCTCGGTTCTGGCGGTGATGCGCGACCTGAAACAGCGCGGCATGACCATGGTGGTCGTCTCCCATGAGATGCGCTTCGCCCGGGAGGCGGCGGATCGCGTGGTCTTCATGGAAGGCGGGCGCATTGTCGAACAGGGCCCACCGGCGCAATTGTTCGAGGCCCCGCGCGAGCCACGCACGCGTGAATTCCTCTCGCGCATGATGGCCTGAGCCGCTGATGTCTGGGTTCGAACGCTTCGTCGATACGTTCTTCAAGGCGGAACTGATCGCAGCGACGCTTCCCAACATTGTCTCGGGCATGGGGATGACCCTGCTGATCGCGGGGCTGGTTGTGCTCACCGGCATCTTCCTGGGCCTCCTGCTCGCAGCCCTGCGCAGCTATCGAATCACGCCGATCACCGTGGCGATCGTGATCTTCGCGGATATCCTGCGTGCCATGCCGCCGCTGGTTCTCGTGCTGATCGTCTATTTCGGCCTGCCGAATGTCGGCCTGACGCTCTCGGGCTTCGCCGTGCTCTGGCTGGTGCTCTCGCTGGTCCTCGCCGCCTTCGCGGAGGAGATCTTCTGGGCGGGAATCATCTCCATCCGCAAGGGGCAATGGGAAGCCGCCCGCGCTACCGGCCTCACGTACACGGCGACGCTGATCTGGGTGATCCTGCCGCAGGCGGTGAGGCTCACCATTCCGCCGCTTACCAACCGCACCATCGCCATTACCAAGAATACGGCGCTCGGCACGGTGATCGGCGTCCCGGAAATCCTGAACCAGGCGACGACAGCCGTGAGCTTTTCCGGCAACGCGACCCCCCTCATGATGGGGGCCATCGCCTATCTCGTCATCTTCATTCCCGTGGTGATGCTGGGGCGCGCGGTCGAGAGCCGCTTTTCCTGGAAGAGGGCGTGATGGAGGAGCTTGTCCGCCAGTTCTTCAATGTCGAGATCATGCTGAAAGCACTGCCTTTCATGCTGCAGGGGCTCGGCATGACGGCGATGCTCTGCGCCGCGCTGGTGCCGCTTGGTCTCGCGGGCGGCCTTGGCGTGGCCCTTGTGAGCACGGGCAGCAACCGCCCGTTGCGGATCGCCATGGCGATGACGGTTGATCTTTTCCGGGCCGTGCCGCCCCTGGTGCTGCTCATCTTCATTTATTCGGCGTTGCCCTTTGCCGGCCTGCGGCTATCGCCCTTCATGGCCGTGATGCTGGCCTTCTTCCTCAACACAGCGAGTTTCTACGGCGAGATCTTCCGTGCGGGGATCGAGAGCATTGGCGCAGGGCAATGGGAAGCCGCGCGTGCCACGGGCCTGAACCGGCGGCAGACGCTCCTCTACGTCATCATTCCGCAGGCGACGCGCAACGTCCTGCCTGATCTCGCCTCGAACACGCTGGAGGTCGTCAAGCTCACAAGCCTCGCCAGCGTCGTTTCCTTTGCGGAGCTGCTCTACACTGCGGAAATGGCGCGTTCGGTGACATACAATGCGTCGCCGATCGTCCTTGCAGCCTTCATCTATCTGCTTTTCATGTGGCCATTGGTGCGGCTTGTGAGCCGCCTGGAACACCGGGTCGCGCAATGACCATCACAACCGGGACAGATCCATGAGAAACGTTCGCGTCGGCGCTGCACAGCTTGGCCCCATCCAGAAGGCAGAAAGCCGCTCGCAAGTGGTGAAGCGCATGCTTGCGCTGCTCGATGACGCCGCGAAACAGGGCTGCACGCTGGTAGTCTATCCCGAACTCGCGCTCACCACCTTCTTCCCGCGCTGGTATGCGGAGAACCGGGCCGAATTCGATCCCTATTTCGAAACAGAAATGCCGGGCCCCGAAACGGCTCCGCTTTTCGAGCGCGCCGCGCAGCATGGCATCGCGATCTCTTTCGGCTATGCCGAGAAAACGCCGGAGGGACAGCATTTCAATACCTCGATCCTCACGGATCGGAAGGGCGCGATCCTTGGGAAATACCGGAAGGTTCACCTGCCGGGCCATGTCGAATTCGACCCCGAGCGCACCCATCAACATCTCGAAAAGCGCTATTTCCTGCCCGGCGATCTCGGTTTTCCCGTCTTTCACGCGCAGGATGGACTCATCGGCATGTGCATCTGCAATGATCGCCGCTGGCCGGAGACCTATCGCGTCATGGGCCTTCAGGGGGTGGAGATGGTCATCCTCGGCTTCAACACGCCCTCGGTGAATTCGCAGCGCAACGCCGAAGGCCTTGAGGAGCGGCTCTTCCATCATCGGCTCTCGTTGCAGGCTGGCGCCTATCAGAACGCAACCTGGGTGGTGGCGGTGGCAAAGGCCGGCACCGAGGACGGGCATCACCTGATGGGCGGCACGCTGATTGTCGATCCCGAAGGGCATATCGTGGGCGAACTGCCCGGCGAGGCGGATGGCCTCCTCGTGCAGGATTGCGACCTCGACGCCACACGCTTCGGGAAGGAAACGATCTTCGATTTCAAGCGTCACCGCCGCATCGAACATTACGGTCCGATCACCGCGCAGGTCGGCGTCGTTCTGCCGCCGAAGACAGGCTGAGCCATGGCGGAGACGCCCGGATCCGGCCTTGATTTCGTGTTCGCGGACGTCGACAAGGCCACGCGCTACAAGCTTCTCAGCGGGGTGATCGTGCCACGCCCGATCGCGTTCGTGACAACCCTGAACGAGGACGGCGTGGTGAATGCCGCGCCCTACAGCTTCTTCAATGTCTTCTCGGATGATCCGCCGTTGATCGTGCTCGGCCTTCAGCGCAAGCCGGACCGCACCGTGAAGGACACGACGCGCAACATCGAGCTCACCGGCGAATTCGTCGTCAACATGGTGGACGAACCCCTGGCGGCTGCGATGAACGATGCGGCGGCTGATTTCCCGCCTGGCATCAGCGAGCCGGAGGTGCTGGGTCTCGCACTGGCCCCGTCAAACACGACGCGGGTGCCACGCCTGGCCGCTGCACCCTTCGCGCTGGAATGCAGGAAGACGATGTCTCTGGCCTTCAATGCCAGCCGCGAATTGCTTATCGGGGAGGTCACCGGTCTGCATGCCCGCGCGGGCGTGCTCGACACCGGGACCTTGCGGGTGGATTTCGCCGCCTACCGACCGGTGGGGCGCCTTTTCGGGGATCTGTACACGCGCCAGACCGAGATTTTCGCGCTGAAGCGCCGCACACCGGAGGAGGTGCTGGCTACCCGGCCCAACGACACGGAATAGGCTACTGGAAGGCAACCGCACCCAACGCCATGGTCACGGCGGCCTGCACAGGGTCGACCACGGGAATGCCCAAGGCGGCTTCGAGCCCCTTCCGGTGGCGCGCCATTCCGGCGCAGCCCATCACGATGACATCCGCCCCGTCGAGATCGCGCAGCTCGCTCCCGACCGCGATCATCCGCGCCAGCGTACCCTCGCCCGACGCGGTTTCCGCAACCGACATTTCCAGCGGCCGCTCGTTCGCGAGGCGATCCATGATGCCCATCTGTCGCATGTAGCGGATATGCCGGGGGATCGAACGCCGTGCGATGGCGATGACGCCCAGGCGCTGGCCCCGCGCTAGGGCCGTGAGAAGTCCGCATTCCGCGATCCCGAAAACCGGCTTCCGTGTCGCCTCGCGGCAGACAAACAGGCCGGGGTCGGAATAGCAGGCGATGACGAAGGCATCGGCCTCCGGACGGCTCGCGACAAGCTTCGCCAGCGGCATCGCAACACCATCGACATGCGCCTGGCTTTCGATGCCGAACGGCCCCTCGGCGAGGCTCTCGCAGGTGATGGCCGGAGCACCGGGACGGCGCAAAGGTTCGAGCGCCTCGTCGAAGCCTTGCGTCACGGCCGGGTTCGAATTGGGGTTGATGACGAGAATGCCGGACATGGGAACTCTTTCAGGAAGGGAGAGACGGGCGCGGCCGGATACGGGCGACCAAAGGGCATTCCCTGAACTTGCCCGGTCGGGGCGCGCCTCGCAAGACCGGTCCACGTTGCCTGCCGGATTCGGGCCAGGCAAGGTGCCTGGCGGCGGGTCATTGCCGAAGCCGTCGCGCCGGTTTCGCCGTGGCCCGCACCAGGGCCTTTTCCACCTGATCCTGCCGCCCGGCAAAGGCCGCGATGGCGTAGAGGGCTGTCCAGAGATTCGCATAGCATCCGATGGGAAGGGCCCATGGTCTGGCCGGCGGCGAACCGGGTCTTGGCCTCGCCGGTCCGCCTGCACGATCGCCGCGCCCTACCCCGCCTTCTCGCTCTTCGCCTTGATGCCGAGCACCGCGCTGCGACCGGCTTCCTGCGCCGCGCTCTGGATCTCGTGGCGGAATTCGTCGCGCTTCTCGTGGATCGAGGCGATCACCTTGCCGGTGGGCACGCCGAGCCAGGTCAGCGAGGCTTCCGAGAGCTGCAGGCTGGCCTCGATCGTCTCGGGCACAGCATCCGTCACGCCGATGCTGTAGAGATGTTTCGCATGCGCGGCATCCCGCGCGCGGGAGATGATCGGAATGTCGGGGCGCACCGCCCGCACCCGCTGCACAACGAGGTCGATCGTTGCCTGCGTATGGATGGTGATGATCACCCCGGTCGCCTCGCGGATGCCGCAACTGTCGAGGAAAGCCGGGCTCGATGCGTCACCGTAATAGACATCGACACCGGCGCGGCGGTCACGCCCGACCGCCCCGGCATCGCTGTCGGTGACGATGAACGGCACCTTGTGCCGGCGCAGCAACGCACAGACGACCTGCCCCACCCGCCCATGGCCGACCACGATCGCATGGCTGCCGCTGGCCACGGGTCTGACCTCGAGCTCTGGATCCACCGGTTTCTGCGCATCGGCCCATTGGTCGATCCGCCGGCCGATTGCGGCGAGGCCCGGCAGCAAGGCCATCGTGATGGCCGTCACCGCCAGCCAGAAACTGGCAACCGGTTGTGGCATGACCTGTCCGCTCACGGCCGTGTCGATCACCACGAAGGCGAATTCGCCTCCGGCGCTCAGGAGAAGGGCCGCCTCAAGCGAAACGGGCCAGGACAACGAGAAAAGCCGGCAAAGGAACAGGATGATGGCCGTCTTGATCGCGATCAGCCCGGCCACCGCCACCAGCAGCATCACGGGCTCCCGGATGATCTCGCGGATATCGATTGTCATCCCGACCGTGAAGAAGAAGATCCCGAGCAGAAGACCCTTGAAGGGCGCCACAATCCCCTCGATCGCCCGGCGATACTCCGTTTCCGACAGAAGCAGGCCGGCCACGAAGGCACCGAGCGCCATGGACATGCCGGCCGAGGCGGCCACCACCCCGGTCGCCACGATGACGAACAGGATGGCGGCCACGAACAGCTCGTTCGATTGCTGGCTGGCCACCATCCGGAAGAGCGGCCGCAGGAAAAGACGACCCAGCACGACAATGGCCGTCAGCGCGACCGCCGTCTGCAGAAGCGCGAGCCCGATCTTGCCGGACAGGCTGCCGCTGCCATCCCCCCCTGTCGCCATGGACACGAAGAGCAGGATCGGCACAACCGCAAGATCCTGCGCAAGCAGCACCGAAAATGTCGTGCGGCCAAGACTGGTGTTGAGGCGCCCCTGCCCGGACAAAAGCTCGATGACGATGGCGGTCGATGACAGCGCCAGTGCCATGCCGATCACCAGGGCCGGTGTCGGCCCTGCACCGAGCGCATGCGCGAGCCAGGCGAAGAGCGTCGTCGTCAGCAGGACTTGTGACAGGCCGAGCCCGAGGACGAGCCGCCGCATCTTCATCAGGCGCTGGAACGACATTTCCAGCCCGATCAGGAACAGCAGGAACACGATGCCGAGATCGGCAATGGCCGAGACGTTCTTCGCATCCACCACTGTCAGCCAGTAAAGGAGCGGAACATCCTTGACGAACGTACCGAGCCCGAGCGGCCCGAGCACCGCCCCGGCGCCGAGATAGCCAAGTACCGGCGAAACGCCCGACCGGCGCACCAGCGGCACGACAACCCCGGCCGTGCCGAGCACAACCAGCGCATCGCTATAGGCTGCGATATTGATGCTGCCGGCCACCCTGCCCCGCCATTTCTCCCGGTTGACGGGTCTATCCTAGAGATTCGCGCGGGCGCCGATACCCGTTCCCGTCAGCTTTCACGCCGGATCGCGCTTTCATGCCAGCGATGGAGCAGGCGGTGCGACAGATAGCTCGTGGCGAGGAAGATCGCGATGCCGGAAACCGAGATCATCAGCAGGGCCGCGAACATCCGCGGGATCTTCAGCTGGTAGCCGCTCTCGAGGATCCGGTAGGCAAGGCCCGACGCGGAGCCGCCGGTCCCGGCCACGAATTCCGCCACCACCGCGCCGATCAGCGCAAGGCCGCCCGAAATCTTCAGCCCGCCGAGGAAATAGGGCAAGGCGGCCGGGAGGCGCAGATAGCGCATCGTCTGCCAGCGGTTGGCGCCGTAAAGCTGGAACAAGGCCACGAGGTTGTGATCAGCCGAGTTCAGCCCGAGGATCGTGTTCGACAGGATCGGGAAGAACGCCACCAGCCACGCACAGATCAGCAGCGAGAGATTCACATCGCCCACCCAGATGATGATCAGCGGCGCGATGGCCACGACCGGTGTCACCTGCAGGATGACGGCATAGGGCAGCAGTGAGCGCTCCAGCCATTTCGACTGGGTAAACAGGATCGCCAGCGACACGCCCACCGACACGGCCGCAATCAGCGCGGCAAAGGTGATCCGCAACGTCACCCAGAGGGCGATTGACAGGGTCGGCCAGTCGGTGCCGAGCGTCTTGAGGATCTCCATGGGCCCCGGCAGGATATAGGCCGGAATCCCGCGATAGCGGACAATCCCCTCCCACAGGCCGAGGAAAATTGCCCCCATGACAAGCGGGGCGATGATGCCCGGCCAGCGGCTCTTCGGAATGCCGAGGATGCGCTCCTCGACCGCGAAGACCGGTGTGGCATCCTGGTCGGTGCCTCGGGCGGAGGCCGGATTGGGCTCGCTCATGGAAACTCCCGTCATGCCTCGATGGCAGCCTTGAGCGCCTCGGAGCCGAGGCGGCAGAGATGGGCATATTCGGCCGAGGTGCGAAACAGGTTGTCCCGCGGGAACGGCGCATCCACCTGCAATTCGCTCATGACCCGCCCGGGCCGCGCCGCCATGACGACGATACGCTGCGAGAGATAGACGCTCTCGAAGACCGAATGCGTCACGAAGACAGCCGTGAAGCGGTTGCGCTCCCAGACGGCCAGAAGGTCGTCATTGAGCTTGTGCCGCGTGATCTCGTCGAGCGCCGCGAAAGGCTCGTCCATCAGAAGCACCTTGGGTTCGGTAACCAGGGCGCGCGCGATGGAGACGCGCATCTTCATCCCGCCCGACAATTCGCGCGGATAGGCCTTCTCGAACCCTTTCAATCCGACCAGCGCCAGCATGGTCTCGGCGCGGGCATTGGCCTCGCTTGCCGCCATATGCCGGAGTCGGAGCGGCAGCGTCACATTGTCCAGCGTCTGCGCCCAGGGCATGAGCGTCGGCTCCTGGAAGACGAAGCCGAGGCTGTGCTCGGCCTTGCCATAGGCGTCAGCCCGGTCCGCGCCCGGCCATTCGATCGTGCCGGCGCTCGGCTGGGACAGGTCGGAGATGATGCGCAGGAGGGTCGATTTGCCGCAGCCGGAAGGCCCCAGCAGGCTGACGAACTCCCCTGGAAACAGGTCGAGATCGACATCCCGCAGGGCGAGCGTCCCGTTCGAGAACTTCTTCGAGAGCTTCCGGATCGAGACGAGCGGGCGCTGGCCCGCCCGCCCTTGCGGAGGCGCTTCGGTCAAGCCGGATACGCTCAAACGCCGACGCCCTTGTTGATGAACTCGAGGCTGTACGCCTTCTTGAAGTCGATCCCGGCCGGGAAGACGCCTGCGCCGTTCATGTCCTTGTAGAAGGTTTCCCAGCGGGCATCGGTCATCGCACCCACGCCGAGCTTCAGCGCATCGCCCGACATCACAATGCCGCGCTCGGTCATGACCTTGATCGCATAGGCGATCTTGTCATCCGTCATATCCGGGTTGTCCTTCTTGATCAGCGCATTGGCCGCCGCGTTTTCCGGGCCGTTCTTCATGTAGGCGGCCCAGCCCTCGAGGCTGGCTGTCACGAAGCGCTGCACGAGATCCTTCTTCTCCTTCACCATCTTCTCGGAGATGTTGATCGTCGTGTTGTAATTGGCGAAACCCGCATCGGCGATGAGATGGACGAGCGGAGTCACGCCGCCTTCCTTCTGGATCGCGAAGGGTTCCGACGAGAGGAAGCCCTGCTGGCAGACCTTCTTGTCAGCGAGGAAGGGCGCCATGTTGAACGTGTACGGGCGGATCTGCTCGTCCGAATAGCCGAACTTCGCCTTGAGGAACGGCCAGTACGAGGTCCGGCCAGCGGCGCCGACGAGGATCGGCTTGCCCTTCAGAGCGGCGAAATCATCGTTGCCCTGCCCCGGATGGCAGATGATGACCTGCGGATCCTTCTGGAAGATCGAGGCGATGCAGAGGAAGGGCAATTTCTGCTCGACATAGCGGATCGCCTCGAACGAGTTCGACATGATCATGTCGACCGCCCCGCCGAGCAGCAGCTGCGACGGGTTCTGCTGCGGACCGCCCATGCGGATATCCGCATCGATGCCGTACTTCCTGTAGATGCCGTTCGCGACGGCGTAATAGAAGCCGCCATGTTCGGCCTGCGCACGCCAGTTCGTCTGGTAGCTCACCTTGTCGAGGGTCTGGGCATTCACGCGCCCGCCGACAACCGGCGTCAGCATGGAGCCGCCGATAAGGCCAAGGGCCGCCCTGCGATCGATCCGGAATTTCGACATCATGGAATTCGCCTCCGCTTGTGCTTGTCCGTGCCCACGGCACGCTCCCCTGAAACCAAGCAACGCCTATGCCGTTTCTTCGCGACATACCGAATGCGCAACCTGCCTTCGTTTTCGGCATTATGACGCCAAGCTGTCACGCTGCCTAGGCGGCTGGCAGGCCATTTTTGGCTTGTCACCAACCGCTGCGGCAATGCGTTGCAGGCTGGTCTGACGATTGCTAGCGTGGTGGCATCTTCAACCCCGGGGACATGCATGACCGCCGCACTCGCCAAGGCCGAAGTATCGGCCGCGCCCGACCTTCCGCCCGCCATCCAGGCTGTCCTCGCCGAGCTCGATGGCATCGCCGTCGAGACCGAGGAGAAGGTGGTCCGCAAGCGCAGCCGCGATTTCTTCTGGTATTCGCCCATTCTCAATGAGGAACTGACGGGCAAGAGTGCCGATATCGTCGTCACGCCCCGCAGCGAGGCCGAGGTCATCCGGATCGCCGCCGCCTGTGCCCGGCACCGCGTGCCGCTCACCCCGCGCGCCGGCGCAACCGGCAATTACGGCCAGGCCGTGCCCCTCCAGCGCGGCGTGCTGATGGATATGCAGGCCCTCACAGCCATCGAATGGGTCAAGCCCGGCCATATCCGGGTCGGGGCCGGCGCGAATATGGGCAAGCTCGACGCCGAATTGCGCCCGCAAGGCTGGGAATTGCGCATGCATCCCTCGACCAAGCGCACGGCGACCATCGGCGGCTTCGTCGCCGGCGGCTCGGGCGGTGTCGGCTCCGTCACCTATGGCGGCCTGCGCGAACCGGGCAATATCCTCGCGGCCCGCATCGTCACGGTCGAGGAAACCCCGCGCGTGATCGAATTGCGGGGCGATGCCGCCCAGAAGATCAACCGGGCCTATGGCACGACCGGCATCATCACCGCGCTCGAAATGCCGCTCGCGCCGGCCTATCCCTGGTTCGATGTGCTCGTCGCCGCCCCGGATTACGCGACGCTCCTCGCCATCGGGCAGGATGTGGCCCGGGCCGATGGCGTCATCAAGAAGCTGCTGTCGCCGATCGCCTGGCCCCTCCCCGATTTTTTCGGCCAGTTGAAGCCCCATTGCCCCGATGGCCAGCCGGTCATGGCCTGCATGATCGCCGAATCGTCGCTCGAGAGCTTCCGCGACATCATTGGCAGCCGCGGCACGATCACGCTCGAAACCCCCACGCGGGAAGAGGCGGGCAGCACGCCGCTCTACGAGTACACCTGGAACCACACCACGCTGCAGATGCTGAAGGCGGATCGCTCCGTCACCTATCTGCAATGCCTGTTCCCGCAGGCGCGCTTCGTCGACAGCATCCTCGAAATGGCTGCTCTCTTCCCGGACGAGATGATCCCGCATTGCGAATTCATCCGCTTCGGTGGCCATCTCACCTGCTCGGCCCTGCCGGTGATCCGCTACACCACGAAGGAGCGCCTCTACGAGATCATTGCCGCGCATGAGGCCAGGGGCGTGATGATCGCCAATCCGCATGTCGTCAGTCTCGAGGATGGCTCCCGCCACAAGCGCGCCGATGCCGACCAGCTGGGCTTCAAGGCCGAGATCGATCCCTATGGCCTGCTCAATCCGGGCAAGATGCGGTCCTATGTTCCGGTGAAGGCGTGAGAATTCTCTATCTCTACTGCCACCCTTTGGCCGAGAGTTTCCATGCCGCCATCCGCGATGCCGCGCTGGAAAGCCTCCGCGCCGCCGGGCACGAGGTCGATCTCTGCGACCTCTATGCCGAGGGGTTCGAACCGATCCTCACCGCCGAAATGCGGCGGGACTATCACGACGTGACGCTCAACCGGAAGGGCATCGAGGGCTATGTCGAGCGCCTGCATCGCGCCGAGGCTTTGGTCGTGCAATTCCCGACCTGGTGCTTCGGCTTCCCGGCGATGCTCAAGGGGTTTTTCGACCGCCTTTTCTCGCCCGGCATCACCTTCGACCTCTCCGACCCCGCCAATGTAAAGCCCATGCTCGGCCATATCCGGCAGGTCATCGGCATTTCCACCTATGGCCGGGACCGCTGGCGGGCTTTCGTTGTCGGCGATCCGCCGCGCAAGATGATCACCCGCTATCTGCGCTGGTTCGTCTCGCGCCGGGCGCGGATCCGCTATCTCGCGCTCTACCACATGAATGTCGCCACCGAGGCGCAGCGCAAGGCTTTCATGGTCCGCGTTTCCGCCGAGCTCCGCACCCTCGCCTGAGGGGTCTGCTCTTGCGCAACGCGCGATCCTGCCCGAACCTCGCCCCCGATCCCTGTTCTCCCTGTCGCCAGAGGCTGCCATGAACACCCGCCCCGCCCGCAAGACGCATTGGTTCGACCTGACCGCGCGGGATTTCGCCGCGCTCGACAAGGATCGCACCATTGCCATCCTGCCCATCGCGGCCGTCGAGCAGCATGGGCCGCATCTCTCCGTCGGCACGGATTCCCTGATCGCGCAGGGCATGTGCGATACCGTCGCTGCCCGCCTGCCGGAGAGCCTGAGCGTGCTGTTCCTCCCCGTGCAATGCGTGGGCAAGTCGAACGAACATCTCCGCTCGCCGGGCACGATCACGATGAGCGCCGAAACCTTGATCCGCGCCTGGACCGAGATCGGCGAAAGCGTGGCCCGGGCCGGCATCCGCAAGCTTGTCATCGTCAATTCGCATGGCGGCAATGTCGAGATCCAGGGCATCGTCGCCCGCGAATTGCGCGTCCGCTGCCAGATGCTGGTCGCCCAGACCGCCTGGCGCCGCCTCGGCGTACCGGAAGGCCTCTTTTCCGACATTGAGAATGCCTATGGCATCCATGGCGGCGATTTCGAAACCTCGGTCATGCTGCATTTCGCGGCCAACCGCGTCCGCATGGACAAGGCGGAGGATTTCGTGCCGAATTCCATCCGTTACGCTGGGGAATACAAGCAGTTGCGCGTCACCGGCTTCACCTCCATGGCCTGGATCGCCGAGGACAACCACCCCGAAGGCGTGGCCGGGGAGGCCCATCTTGCCACGGCCGAAAAGGGCGCCCGCGCCGTGGATTTCCAGGTTACCCGCTTCATCGAGTTGCTGGAGGATGTCGCGCGGTTCCCGCTGGACCAGCTGGCGTGATGATTGAAGCGGCAGAAGCATTTCTGGAGCTTTTTAAAAAAGCCCAACCGAAAGAACAATCTATTGCCAAGTTGGCGCTAATCTTGGACCAATTGCTGATCGCCTATGACCTCAGCGACGAGCAACAATTCGATCCAACTGATTTTATGGACCCTCCAGGAATTGACTATGTCACCAGAAGACAATTGGTCGAGTCTGCTTTCCCGGCATTGGGATTTTATCATTCAATAGACCATATTGAAGTCGATAAACTCGTTGAGCCGTCAATCGGCGATGCTGTCGATGATCTTGCAGACATATATGCCGATCTGCACGCGGTTGTCTGGCGTTGGAAAAACACGTCAAAAGAAGATGCCATCTGGCATTTTCGCTTTACGTTTCAAACGCATTGGGGAAGGCATCTGATCGATCTGCGTTCCCATCTTCATTATCGCATGTTCGAAGCCTAACGAATCCCGCCGAGCACCGCCCTCACCCGTTCCAGATGAGCCTTACGAGCTTCCTCGCCGACCACGTCGATCCGGTGCAGGGCGAGCCAGATCGTCCGGCATTTCGGGTGGCAGAGCACCCGGATGCCACTGAGCAGGATGCGCTGTCCAGGCCGCCCAACCAGCCACCACCACCATTTCGGAGATCCGAGGCTCGTCACCACGGCCAGCAGGCGGATATTCTGCATCAGGCCCCGGATCGGCTGGTTGCCCTCCGGCATGGTGAAGGTCTCATGCGGGATCAGCACCCGTTCCAGCCAGCCTTTCAGCATGGCCGGCTGGGCATACCACCAGGTGGGGTAGACGAAGACCAGCCCTTCCGCCGCCTTCACCCGGTCGAGATGATCCGCCACCGGCAACCGGTTCTCGCCGCGCGTGTGGTAGCCGGCCCGCTCTGCCTCACTCATGACGGGGTTGAACCCTTCGGCATAGAGATCCAGCAGGTCGACCTCATGCCCGGCGCCCTGCAAGGCGGCGATCGCCGTATCGCGCGCCGCCTCGGTGAAGCTGGCCTTGCGGGGATGGCAATAGACGAGAAGAATCTTCATGTTTTATATTAGATCCCAGCCTCAAGTCCTTTGAAAAGAAACGTCTTTCCGCTCTTGAAATCATAGCTGGGATCTTCCCAGGCGATCATCTTGCCCGGGTTCAGCAGGCCTTGCGGATCCGCCTCCCGCTTGAAGGCAAGCTGCGTCTCGTCGGTCTGCTTCATCCCGCCTTCTTCCAGCGTGTAGCGATGCGGATTGAAGATCGGCGCCCCCATCTCCTCATGGATGGCCATGATCTCCTCCAGCCGCGCCTCGGTAGTGAACCGGACCAATGGCAGCCCGAAACACGTCACCTTGCCGTCAAACCGGACGAATTCGAGATGGCAGGGCACCTCGTCGCCGAACCGGGCATGGATCTTCTCGACCAGCTCGACCTGGTTCGGGAAAGGATACAGCACCTGCAGATAGGTCCAGGCCGGATCGACCCGCAGCGCCCGCAGCGTCGTATGGTTCCACGAGAGTTCGAAGACCGGCGGCAGGCCCTTCTTCTCGTCCTCGCCAAGCTGGTCGGATTGCATCAGCAATTCCGCCCCCTTGAACCGCCGCATGAAGGCCAGCATCGGCTGCAGCGCGAAATCCGCGACCATGACCATGACCACATGCTTCTCGCGCGGCAGGAATTTCCGGTGCCGCATGAAGGTGTCATGCGGGGTCGGCGCCGCCACGACCCCGAGCTCCTTCAGCAGCAACCCGTCCTGCTCGCCGAGAAGATTGGCGAATTCGGTCGCCCGCCGCAGATCATCGAAGCCGATCAGCACATCCACCCAGGGATAGGCGGTCGCCAGCGGCACCTCGCATTCGGTGATGATGCCATTGGTACCATAGGCATGCGCCACCTTGAGCAGATCATCGCCGGACAGGTCGAGGACGCGCGGGCTGGCCTCCATCGTCACAACCTTCAGGCGGATGATGTTGCCGTAATCCCGCAACCCGCCCCAGCGGATCGAGCCCACGCCCCCCGAGCCCCCGGCAATGAAGCCGCCGAGCGTGGCCGTATGGTACGTGGAGGGGTGAAGCCGCAATTCCTGGCCGGACTGCGACCGCGTCTCATGGTCGATTTCCGACAGGATGGCCCCCGGCTCCGTGACCACCCGCCCGGGCCCGATCGACCTGACGGCCTTCATCGCCGAGAGATCGAGCACGACACCCCCGGAAAGCGGCATGGCCTGGCCGTAATTGCCGGTTCCCGTTCCCCGCGGCGTGACCGGAATGCCGAGGCGATGACATTCCGACAGGACAGCAATCAGCTCATCCTGATTGGCCGGCTGGACGATGATATCCCCGACCACGGCATCGAGCTGGCGCTTGAGGGGTGGCGAGTACCAATAGAAATCCCGGCTCTTCTGCTTCAGAATAGCCGGATTCTCGTCAACCCGGATGGCGCCGAGCCGGGACTTGAGTGTGGCGATGTCATAACGCATGGCAGTTCCTTTGCCGGTCGGTCAGGCCGAGAGGGAATCGAGGTCGGAATAGGCGGGCGGTCTCTCGGTCAGAAGCCGGCCATTCCGGATGACGCGCCTGTCCGCCTGCGGCCGGCAGAGCCACTCGTTCAGCGTTCGCGCCTCGAAGAGGACCAGGTCCGCTGCCTGCCCCTCTGCAAGGACACCCGCACCGTCGAGACGCATCTGCGCCGCCGGTCGCGTGGTGACAGCCTCCAGCCAGGGCCGGGCTGCATGATCGAAATGCAGGATGCGGGTCGCTTCCCGGAAGACCTCGACAGGATCCAGATCACCATAGGCGTAGAAGGGATCGCGCGTGTTGTCAGACGAAACCATGGTCGAGACACCTGCTGCATCCAGTTCATGCAGGGGGGCCACACCACGCCAGCGCGGCGTGCGGCCTGATTGCCTGTCCTGCAGGTAGAGATTGCACATCGGCAAGGAGACCACGTTCAGGCCGGCTTCGGCGAGCTTCCCGATGACCCGCGCGCGCTCTCCGTCCTCCATCAGGGCCAGCGAGCAGCAATGCCCGGCCAGCGCCCGGCCCGTAAAGCGATGGCGGATCAGGGCATCCGCAATCCGCTCGAGGCTACGGGCATCGGCCGAGTCGCTTTCATCGACATGAAAATCGAGATCGAACCCCTCGGCCTTTGCCACCTCGATCATCCGGTCGAGCGCGGCATCAAGCCTTGCATCCGGCTTCTCGCCCAGGAAGGTCACGGCCCCGAGAATCCCGCCATATCGCCGCAACTGGCGGATGACCAGATCGAACTCGTCCGGCAGATCGATGACGGACACGACCGGCATGAGGCAGACCGCCTGCAGCGCGATACGGTCGCGCCACTCAGCGCGGACCTCATCGAAGACCGGCCAGGAAATGCCGATCTGCTTGCCGATGGAATCGAGATGGGTGCGGATCGCTCCCGTCCCGTGGGCATAGGCCGCCCGCAAGGCAAAGGTCATTCGCGCGCACACATCCTCGGCATCCCAGCGGGCCTCGCGGTCCCGGCCCACCGTCTCGCGCGCCCCGAAAAAGGTACCATCGGGGTTTGGCGATCGGGCAAGGATATGCCCCTTGTCGAGATGCGTGTGAATGTCGACAAAAAGCGGCATGGCAAGACGCCGCCCGGCATCGACGAGCTGACGCCCGTCCTCGGGAGCCCGCCCGTCGACAATGCGTGCGATCTTCCCTCCACGGATCAACAAGGAACAGGCCTTGAGCCGGTCATCCGGCGCTTCCTTCCCCCCGGCACGAACCAGGCATTCCGGCACGGACAGGTTGTCGAGCCAGAATTCATCCGCCCTTGGCGGCCATTGAAATGTCACGTCAGCACCCCAGCCCTCAATTGACCTTGCCAGCCTAGCAAAGGCGATTCCAGATCCGGAGGATATAGCGCATCGACCAGTCCAGAGAACCAGTCCAGAGAACCAGTCCATGAAGGCGCCGACCGCAGGCCGGCCCTGAGCCTCGTTTCAATTGGTCAAACAGCGTCGTACCCTCGGCAAATTGCCGGAATCACGGAATTGCGGACTGATACACAATCACGATTGATCTCTGCCGCAGCAGGGAGATGCCAGGGAGCAGCTGGCAAAGCCAAGCGTCGACGGAGCGCAGCGTGACAATTCCTGCCGGAAACGCAGGAGGCCGCATCACCGCCAGCCCGAGGAACCGGACCGTGCCGACTTAGTCGCACAAGACCGCGACGGCGTCAAGGACAAAAATCCTTTGACAGGTATTTTTTCTTTTTCTATTCCTTGTCTCGCATCCGAAGCCGCTCCCGCCTCGCCAACCGCTCCGTCCCGTGGCATGACCTGCGTCTCTTGGCCCGATCATTTCTCTCCCGATCCGCGCGACTCGCCGGGAGTGACCCTACCAAGCACGGAAGCCGCCATGAACCGCATCCCAGTCAATCCGCCCTCCATCCGCGAGCCCTTTGCCCGTTACAGCCATGGCCTGCTGGTCGAAGCCCCGCAGCGCATGCTTTTCGCCTCGGGGCAGTTGGGGATCGGACCTGATGATGCGATCCCTGAGGATGTCGAAGCGCAGGCAGTTCTCTGTTTCGAGAATATCCGGGCCATTCTCGCTGCCGCAGCGATGGATTTCTCGCATGTTGTCCGCTTTACGGGATTTGTCACGGACAGGGCGCATTTTCCCGTTTATGGAGCCGTCAGAAGCCGCTATGTGAGCGGCAACGCCTATGCTTCGACGCTCGTCATCGTCTCCGGCTTCACGCGGCCTGAATTCAAGGTCGAAGTCGAGGTGACAGCCATCGCCTGACCATCCGGATCCCGATGCCCGAAACCACTGCCCCCAAGATCTCCTTCGTCTCGCTTGGCTGCCCCAAGGCCCTCGTTGACAGCGAGCGCATCATCACGAGGCTCCGGGCAGAGGGCTATGAGCTGACCAAGACGCATGCCGGGGCGGATCTCGTCATCGTCAATACCTGCGGCTTTCTCGACAGTGCCAAGGCCGAGAGCCTCGAGGCAATCGGCAAGGGCCTGTCGGAGAATGGCAAGGTCATCGTGACTGGCTGCATGGGCGCGGAGCCGGAGCAGATCCGCGAGACATTTCCGGGCGTTGCGGCGATTACCGGCCCGCAGGCCTACGAAAGCGTGATGCAGGCCGTGCATGATGTCGTGCCCCCGCAGCACAACCCCTTCCTGGATCTCGTCCCCGAACAGGGCATCCGGCTGACGCCGCGCCATTTCGCCTATCTGAAGATTTCGGAAGGCTGCAACAACCGCTGCACCTTCTGCATCATCCCCAAGCTGCGCGGCGATCTCGTTTCCCGCCCGCTGGCCGACGTGATGCGTGAGGCCGAGAAGCTGGTGAAGGCCGGCGTGAAGGAAATCCTCGTCATCAGCCAGGATACCAGCGCCTACGGAATTGACCTGAAATATGCGCCAAGCCTCTGGCAGGACACGGAATATCGGACCCGTTTTCTGGACTTGGCCAAGGCGCTGTCAACGCTCGGCGTCTGGGTGCGGATGCACTATGTCTATCCCTATCCGCATGTCGACGAGGTCATTCCGCTTATGGCGGAGGGGCTGATCCTGCCCTATCTCGACATTCCGTTCCAGCATTCCGCACCGAATGTCCTGAAGGCCATGCGCCGGCCGGCCCATCAGGAAAAGACATTGGCCCGCATCGAGAAATGGCGCGAGATCTGCCCGGATCTGGCCATCCGTTCGACCTTCATTGTCGGCTTCCCCGGGGAGACCGAGGAGGATTTCGAGGATCTTCTGGCCTTCCTGACCCGGGCGAAACTCGAGCGGGTGGGCGCGTTCAAGTATGAACCGGTCCGGGGAGCGACAGCCAATGATCTGGGCCTTCCCATGATCGAGCCGGATGTCCAGCAGCGGCGCTATGACCGGTTCATGGCCCACCAGCAGCCGATCTCGGCGAAACTGCTCCAGCGACGTGTCGGCAGGCGGATCAAGGTAATCATCGACGAGGTCGGCCCCAGCGTGGCGCGCGGCCGCTCGCAATGGGATGCGCCGGATATCGATGGTGCCGTCTACGTTTCCGCGCGACGGCCGCTGCGCCCGGGCGAGATCGTGACGGTGAAGATCGAGCGCGCCGATGCCTATGACCTCCACGGGGTCGCGACGTGACAGCCGGCCACGGGGCGGGCGATGCCGCCCGCCTGCGTCCGGAATGGGTGCTGCTGGCTCTCCTCACCGCAGGCTTCTTCTGGGGCCTCGGCTTTCCGCTGATGAAGATGGTCAGCGCGGATTTCTCCGCCGTGGCCCTCGCCTCGTTGCGCGGCGTGCTTGGCGGTTCCACGCTCGTGCTGTGGTTCCTCCTGATGCGTCAGGGCATCGTGCCGCGCAGCCATCAGGAAGCGCTAGACTGGCTGGTCCTCGGCGCGTTGAACGGGTGGATCCCGAATGTCCTGACCGCCTTCGCCACCCAGTCCCTGCCCGGTGGCCAGGCCGCGATGATCCAGGCCTGTGGACCGCTGATCACGGCGCTGATGGCCAGCCGGATGTTCTCCGATGAACGGCTGACACCATGGCGCCTGGCCGGCATCCTGATCGGGTTTGCCGGCGTCGGGTTGCTCATCGGCCCGCGGCTTGCGGGCAGCGGCGGCACGCCGGCGGCCGCACTGGCGATGCTCGGCGTGGCCTGCTGCTATGCCTCCGGCAATGTCTATGTCCGCCGGCTGCCGGTGGCGGATCCGCGCCGTCTGGCGCTCGGCCAGCAGGTCATCTCCGGCATCGCCGCCACGCTGATCGCGCTGGTGCTTGTGGGCCCCGCAGGCTATGCGCCTTTCGCGCAGCACGCGGCTCCTGTTCTCGCACTCGGCATCCTCTGCACAGCCGTGCCGATCGTGATCTTCATGTATATCCTGCGCGCCGCCGGCCCCACCAAGGCGGCACTGACCGGCTACATCATGCCGGTCTGGGCGGTGACCTTGTCGGCATTGCTGCTGGGTGAAGCGATCGGCCTGCGCGAGGCCGTGGCCGGGATCATCATCCTCGCCGGGGTTGCCATCGTGACGCGGTCACGCAGCAAACCGGCCGCCTGACCGAGCCCTGTTCTTGCGCAGGCGTCAGGAAAAACCCGGTCCCGGAAAACCATATGAAGAAAAAGCCGGCGGGAAACGCCGGCTTTCCTTTGCAAGGCCTTCGATCCAGATGCTTATTTCGGGATCGTGCCTTCGATGCCCTGGACGTAGAAATTCATGCCGACAACCTGCTCGTCGGTCAGCCGGTCACCGCCCTTGCACTCGACGGTCTTGCCGTCCTGGGCGACGATCGGGCACATGAACGCGTCGATCTTGCCGGATTTCAGCCCGGCCTCGGTTTCCTCGGCCAGCTTCTTAACGTCCTCGGGCATGTTGACATAGGGGCCCATCTTGACCTTGCCCTTGGCGAGGCCGTCAAACACGTCCTGGCTCTGCCACTTGCCTTCGAGCACGGCACGGGTGCGCTCGACATAATAGGGCGCCCAGTCATCGATGATCGAGGTCAGGATATGGTTCGGCGCGAAACGCGTCATGTCCGAGGCCTGGCCGAAGGCCAGCTTGCCGCGGGCCGAAGCCTGCTGCAGCGGCGCCGGGCTGTCGGTATGCTGGGTGATGATATCGGCACCCTGGTCGAGCAACGCCTTGGCTGCGTCACCTTCCTTGCCCGGATCAAACCAGGCATTCGCCCAGGCGATCTTGATCTTGACGTTCGGATTGACCGACTTCGCCCCGAGATAGAAGGCGTTGATGCCGGCAATGACTTCCGGAATCGGCATCGCGCCGACATAGCCGAGCGTGTTCGTCTTCGTCATCTTGCCGGCAATCTTGCCGATGATGAAACGGCCCTCATGGAACTTGGCGGAATAGGTGGCAACGTTCTTGTCGCGCTTGAAACCGGTGGCATGCTCGAACATCACGTTCGGATATTTCTTCGCCACCTTGAGCGTCGGTTCCATATAGCCGAACGACGTGGTGAAGATCAGCTTGTGGCCGGTGCGGGCCAGTTGCTCGATCGAACGCTCGCTGTCGGCTTCCGGCACGCTCTCGATAAAGGTGGTCTCGACCCGGCCCGGAAAGGCCTTCTCGATCGCCTTCCGCCCTTCATCATGCTGGTAGGACCAGCCGAAATCGCCCACTGGCCCGACATAGATGAAGCCGACCTTCAGCTTTTCCTGCGCAGCCGCCGGCGCGGCAACGCCCAGCGACAGCGCCACAGCCGCCAAAAACCCTGTTCTCGACATGACTACCCCCAAAACGCGATGCCCAACGTCTTCCGCCCGGCCGGCATCGCCACGGCCGGGTCTGAACCTATCGTTCCGGAACAAAGGGCTGCCCGAGCGACCCAGCCGCGCCGGCGCCCTTCCGCCCCGAGATCGAGAGGAAGAGTAGCGCAGCGATCGTCATCAGGTAAGGCAGGGCCGACAGGAATTGCGAGGGCAGGCCGATGGCCCCGGCCTGGGCATGCAACTGCGCCACAGTGATGCCGCCGAACAGATAGGCGCCCAGCACCAGGCGCCAGACATGCCCGCCGGCGAAGACGACCAGCGCCAGCGCGATCCAGCCCCGCCCGGCACTCATCCCGGGCGACCAGAACCGCGTGTAGATCAGCGAGAGATAGGCCCCGGCCAGCCCCGCCAGCAGCCCGCCGAACAGGATCGCCACCAGCCGGATCCGCTTGACGGGCAGGCCGAGCGCATGGGCCGAGCCATGGCTCTCGCCCACCGCCCGGAGCAGCAGGCCGAACCGCGTGCGGTTCAGCCCCCAGGCGACGAAGGCGATCAGCGCCAGCGACAGGAAGAACACGAAATCTCCGGTGAAGATCGCCTTGCCCAGCACGGGAATCTCGCTCAGCAGCGGGATCTTCACCGGTGGGATGGCCGCGCGCGGCTGCCCGACAAAGCCCTGTCCGATCAGCCCGGCCAGCCCGAGCCCCATGATCGTCAGGGCGAGCCCGGTCGCAACCTGGTTGGTCGCGAAGACCAGGACCATCAAGGCAAAGACCGCCGAAAGCGCCATCCCGGCCAAGGCGCCGGCGAGGATGCCGAAAACGCTCGAATCCGTCAGCACCGCCGCCGCGAAGCCGGTTGCCGCCCCGACGATCATCATCCCCTCGACGCCGAGATTGAGGACGCCGGCCCGCTCGGTGACATGCTCGCCGAGCGCGGCGATGAGCAGCGGCGTGGCGGCGGTGAAAACCGTGGCGAGAATGAAGGGCAACATCTCCATCAGGCCGTTTCCTTCCGGAATTCAAGGCGATAGCGGTTGAGACTCTCGCCCGCCAGCACCGCGATCAGCAGCAGGCCCATGAAGAAGCGCGTCAGGTCGAAGGGCAGTTTCAGCGAAACCTGCGCACTCTCCGCCCCGATCAGCAGCACTGCGATGACGAACGAGGACAGCATCGCCCCGACCGGCGAGAGCCGCCCGAGAAAGGCGACGATGATCGCCGTGAAGCCAAGCCCCTGCCCGAAACCGGGCCGGAGCTGGCCGACCTGCCCCGACACCTCGATCATGCCCGCAAGGCCCGCCAGCCCGCCGGAAATCAGGAACACCACGAGGGTGATGCGCTTCTCGTTGAACCCGGCGAAATTGGCGGCGCGCGGCGCCTCGCCGCTCGCCTTGACCGCAAAGCCGAACAGCGAGCGCCGGAAGACGAGGATCGCCACGAGAACTGCCAGCAGCGCCAGCACGAAACCGGCATGCAGCCGCCCGCCCTCGAAGAGCGGCTGGAGCTGCGCCGCATCGGTAAAGGGCACGCTCTGCGGGAAATTGAACCCCTTCGGATCGCGCCACGGCCCGCGGACGAGGTAATCGAGCAGCAGCTCGGCCACATAGACCAGCATCAGGCTGGTCAGGATCTCGCTGATGCCGAAGCGGTTCCTGAGGGCGGCCGGGATGGCGGCATAGAGCATCCCGCCCAGCGCCCCGGCCAGCATCATCAGTGGCAGGATCCACGGCCCGGACAGGCCATGCGTGGCGATAGCAACCCCGCCGCCGAACATGCCGCCAAGCAGGAATTGCCCTTCCGCACCGATATTCCAGCGATTGGCGCGGAAGCAGAAGATCAGCCCGATCGAGATCAGCATCAGCGGCGTGGATTTGAGCAGCACCTCCTGCAAAGCCCAGGGATCGGTCAGCGGCTCGCGCAGGAAGACATCGAAGGCCTTGGCTGGCGAGCGGCCCATCATCCAGACGATGAGCCCGCCGATCAGCAGGGCCACGACCAGCGCGAGAACCGGCGTCAGCACCTGCCGGAGGAGCGAGACCTCCCGCCGTGGCACGAGGGCCAGGTTGAAGCTCATGCTGCCCCCCGCGCCGGGCTCTCGCCCTGCGTCATCAAAAGCCCGATCTCGGCCCGGCTGAGCGCCGAGACCGGCCGCGCCGCGCTGAGATTGCCGCCATGCATCACGGCGATCCGGTCCGCCATGACCATCACCTCGTCGAGATCCTGCGAGATCACCAGTACCGCCGCTCCCTTGGCCGCAAGATCCAGCAGCGTCTGGCGGATATGCGTCGCCGCGCGGGCATCGACGCCCCAGCTCGGCTGGTCGACGACCATCAGCCGCGGTTGCCGCTCGATCTCGCGGCCGACCACGTATTTCTGGAGATTGCCGCCGGAAAGCTGGGCCGCCTGCGGATCGGCCGAAGGCGTGCGCACATCGAACCGCGAGATCACCGTCCGGGCCACCTCGCCGATCCTGACCTTGTCGAGCAGCCAGCGCCCGAGGGATTCCGTGGCATGCCAGGAGAGGATGACATTCTCCGAAAGCGGGCCCTGCGGCAGGGTGGCCTGGCCCAGCCGCGCCTCCGGGACGAAGGCCGCCCCGAGCGCCCGCCGCGCATTGATATCGCGTCGCGTCACATCCTGCCCGGCCATTGTCACGCGGCCGGCCGTGACGCGCCCGCCCTCGCCGGAAATCGCGGCATAAAGCTCGCTCTGCCCGTTCCCGGCCACGCCGGCAATGGCGACCACCTCGCCCGCCTGCACCGTGAGATGGATATCCTGCAAGGCCACGCCATGCACGCCCTCCGGCGCGACCGAGAGCCCGTCGAGATGAAGGAGCGGCTCACCGAGGGCATGCGCGGCCGCCGGGCGGAGATCAAGCACGCCCTCGCCCACCATCAGCGCGGCGAGCTCGGCCGCCGAGACGGCGCGCGGATCGGTTTCCGCCACCACCTTGCCGCCGCGCAGGATCGTCGCGCGCGAGCAGAGCCGCCGCACTTCCTCCAGCTTGTGGCTGATGAAGAGGATGCCGGCACCCTCCTCCGCAAGCGTATCCAGAGTCGCGAACAAGGCCTCGGCCTCGTCCGGCGTCAGTACCGAGGTCGGCTCGTCGAGGATCAGCACCTGCGGCTCCTGCATCAGCGCACGCAGGATCTCGATCCGCTGACGCTCGCCGGCGGAGAGCGTATGCACGGGCCGGTCAAGGTCGATTGCCAGCCCGAAATGCCGGGCTTTGGCCTCGACCTGCGCCCGCAAGGCGGCATCGGCGATGCGCCCCTCGAGCGGGATGGCGATATTCTCCAGCGCGGTGAAATCCTCGAACAGCGAGAAATGCTGGAACACCATGCCGATGCCCTGCGCCCGCGCCGCCTGCGGCGACGGCAGGCTGACCCGCTGCCCGTTGATCCGGATCTCGCCGGAATCGGGGCGGAGCAGCCCGTAGAGGATCTTCATCAGCGTCGATTTTCCGGCGCCGTTCTCGCCGAGCAAGGCGTGGATCTCGCCGGCATGGAGGGTGAGATCGACGTGATCATTGGCCTTCAGCGCGCCGAAGGCCTTGGTGATCCCGCTGAGGCGAATGCGCTCCGGCCCCATCAGGGAATGAGCACGGTCGAGCCGGTGGTCTTGCGGCCCTCGAGCGCGCGATGCGCATCGGCAACCTTGGCCAGCGGGAAGCGCTGGTCGATCGGCACCGTGAGCGTTCCCTTCGCCACCGCGCCGAACAGCCGCCGCGCCATGGCGGCATAGGTCTGCGGGTTGCCGATATGGGTGAAGAGCGTCGGCCGCGTGGCAAAAAGGCTGCCCTTCTTGGCGAGGATCCCGATATCGAAGGCCTCGATTGACCCCGAGGCATTGCCGAAGCTCACAAAGGTTCCGAACGGCTTCAGGCAATCCAGCGAGGCCGGGAACGTGGCCTTGCCGACACCGTCATAGACGACATCGCAGAGCCCGCCCTTGGTGATTTCCTTCACCCGGGCGGCGAAATCCTCGGTATTGTAGTTGATGACGTGATGCGCGCCGTATTTCTTGGCGAGCTTCGCCTTTTCCGGCGAGCCGACCGTGCCGATCACCGTGGCGCCGAGGGATTTCGCCCATTGCACCAACAGCGTGCCGGTGCCGCCGGCAGCCGCATGGATCAGCACCGTATGGCCCTTCTTCACCTTGAAGGTGCGGAACAGCAGATATTCCGCCGTCAGCCCCTTCAGCATCATCGCCGCCGCGGTCTCGAAACTCACCCTGGCCGGGATCTTCACCAGCGCGCTGGCGGGAATGTTGCGCGTGTCGGCATAGGCGCCGAGCGTGCCGACATAGGCCACCCGGTCGCCCGGCTTCAGCCCCGTCACGGCGCTGCCGACGGCACGGACCACACCCGCGCCCTCATTGCCCGGGGTGAAGGGCATGGACGGCGCCGGGTAAAGCCCGGTGCGGAAATAGGTGTCGATATAGTTGAGGCCGATCGCCTTCTGTTCGATCGTCACCTCGTTGGCACCCGGCGCCGGCACTGCGACATCTACGAGCGTCAGAACTTCCGGTCCGCCATGGGCGGCCACGCGTACAACCTTGGCCATCGAAATCTCCGTCCCTGTGCGACGGCCTTGCAGCCGCCTGTCCATGCCTCATCCGTGCATCAAACAGGAATGATTTCAAGCGCCAACCGGGGGTGGATGACGTGAAGGCTGGGAACAAGGCCGAAGGTCGAATCCGGGTAGCGGCCATGCCGCTTGAACGGAAGGCCGAGGCGGCGCATGGTGCGCCCGCATCCGGGTTGGAGGCTGGAGACATGTCGAGAAGCGATGTCACGATTGTCGGCGGCGGTGCAGCCGGGCTCAGCGCCGCACTTGGCCTCGCGCAGGCTGGTCTGAGCGTCCACCTGCTGGGCGCCCCGACCACGATCCGCGATGATGGCCGCTCGGCCGCGCTCTTCCAGACCAGCCTCGATTTCCTCGCCGGCCTCGGGATCGGCCCGGCCCTGCAGGACAAGGCCGCCGCCTTGCGCGCCATCCGCATCGTCGACCTGACCGGCGGGCTCGTCCGCGCCCCGACCACGACGTTCCGCGCGCTCGAGATCGGTCAGGAGGCCTTCGGCTGGAACATTGCCAATGCCGATATCCTCGCCGTGATGATGGAGGCCGCCCGGCAAACGCCCGGCCTCACGCTTTCCGACGCCCAGTTCCGGAGCTTCACCGCTGCCGGGAACGGCGTGATCCTCGAAAGGGAAGATGGCTCGCGTCACGAAAGCCGCCTGCTCATCGGTGCGGACGGACAGAATTCGAGAACGCGCGAGGCGGCGGGCATTGCCTTCCGCACCAAGGATTACCCGCAGACGGCGCTCACCTGCCGGCTGCGCCATCCGGGAGACCACGAGGATATTTCCACCGAATTCCACACCCGCGAGGGGCCCTTCACCTTCGTCCCCTCGGGCGATGGCATCTCGGCTCTGGTCTGGATCATGCGACCTGACAAGGCCGAAAGCATGCTCGCCTTGCCGCGCGAGCGGCTGGCGGAGAGGATCACCCGCCAGTCCTCGTCCTTCCTTGGCCCGGTGGAGATCATCAGCGCCATCGGTGCCGTGCCGATGCGCAAGCGCGTGGCCGACAGGCTGGTTTCCGGCCGTGTCGCGCTGATCGGCGAGGCCGCGCATGCCTTCCCGCCCATCGGCGCGCAGGGGCTCAATCTCGGCCTGAAGGATGTGGAATCGCTCGTGCGGCGTGTGATCGCTGCCCATCGCGAGGGTGCCGACCTGGCCGCAGCCCTGCCGCTCTATGCGCAGGACCGCAAGCTCGACATGGACATGCGCTCCACCGGCGTCGACCTGATGAACAGCGCGCTGATCGCCGATTTCCTGCCGCTGGACATTACCCGCGCCCTCGCCCTGACGGCACTGAAGCAGATCGCGCCCCTGCGACAGCTCGCCATGCGCATCGGCAGCTGGACGCCACCCTTCGGCCAGAGGCGCAGCGCCTGACCCTCAGAGCACCGGCAAGCGGTTCTCGGCGATCAGCCAGAGCAAACCCGTTACCGTCACGATCGAGACCAGCGTGCCGACCAGAACGCCTGACGAGGCGCGCTCGACATAGGTTTCGTATTGCCGCGCCATGACGAAAACATTGAGCGCCGGCGGCAGGGCGGCCATCAATGTGGCGGTGAGGATCCAGACCCGGTCGAACCCGCCGATCAGGCTGAGCACGATGAAGACCAGCGCCGGATGCAGGATCAGCTTGACGAAGAGATGCGCCGGCATTTCCCGCGGGATCGTGGTCAGCGGGCGCAAGGCCACCGTGACGCCGAGCGCGAACAGCGCCACCGGCGCCGCCGCCCCCTTGAGCAGCACAAGCATCGTGTCGATCGCCTGCGGCGGCTGCCATTTGAAATAGGCGGCGATCACCCCCGCAAAGGTGGCGACATTGAACGGATGCGTGAAGATCCGGATCGCGATCAGCCGCGTCGTCGCCCAGAAGCGGATTTTCTCGCCGCCGCCGAGCGCCATCAGGAACGGGACGATCGTGAAGAGCAGCATCGAATCGAACACGAAGATCAGCGCCGTCGGCACCGAGGATCCCGGCCCGAGCGCGGCCAGGGTCAGGCCCGGGCCCATATAGCCGACATTCGAATAGGCGCCGAACACGCCCTGGATGGTCGATTCGCGGATATTTCCGCGCGAGGCAAAAATCCCGATCCCGAAGGACAGGAAAAACGCGAGATAGGTGCAGAAGGTCGTCGTCGCGATAAACCGCCAGTTCGTCAGCTGCTCGAACGGCGTCGCCCCGATCAGCTTGAAGAAAAGCGGCGGCAGCGCGATGTAGACAATGAAGAAATTCATCCAGGCGAGCCCGCTTTCCGCGATCTTCATGAACCGGCCGCAGGCAAAGCCGAGCAGGATCAGGCCGAAGAAAGGGAAGGCAAGGGAAACGACGGGGCTCATGCGGGAGGGCGAGACCTTGAGTCCTTGACGATCAGGGACGGTTCCGGGAAGAAGCCCTCGATAGCACCTTCATCCCCGCTGTCCAATCCTCCGGATGGCCAACCGGCCCGTGATCAGGAACCCCGTTGACGACACCCCCGCTCCCCCCTGCCCGTCTCGCGCGGTTCCGGCTCGAGGCCCTCGGCTTCCGGGCCATGGCCGGGCTGATCCACGCGCTGGGTCCGGACCGGGCCAGCGCGCTGTCCGGCGCAATGTGGCGGAAGGCGGCGCCGTTCAACAAGCGTCATGCCCGCGCCCGCGAGCAGATGGCGGCGAGCCTGCCGGAGATCGACGCCGCCACGCGCGAGCGCCATCTCGACGCGATGTGGGACAATCTCGGCCGCACCACGGCGGAGGCCTTTCATATCGGCGCGCTGACCGCCGATCTCGACCGCTTCCGCATCGGGGAGGAAACCCGGGAGGCCGTGGCGGCGGCAAAGGCGCGTGGCGCGGTTTTCGTGTCGCTCCACCAGGGCAACTGGGAATTGGCCGCCCCCCTGCTCCACCGGCTTGGACTGCCGGTGGCCGGCGTCTACCAGCGCCTGCAGAATCCTTTCGTCGAGGCCGAGGCCTCGAAGCTCCGCCTGCCCTTCTACCGGCTCGGCTTGCATTCCAAGGGCCATGACACGGCGCGCCACCTGCTCCGCATGGTCGGCCAG
The DNA here is from genome assembly GCA_027533425.1 of Beijerinckiaceae bacterium. GTDB lineage: Bacteria > Pseudomonadota > Alphaproteobacteria > Rhizobiales > Beijerinckiaceae > Rhabdaerophilum. The sequence goes on from JAPZUD010000001.1 coordinate 815,580, forward strand.
GGCGGCACCGTGACGATCATGGCCGACCTGCGCGACCTGACCGGCCTCGCCGTGCCCTTCTTCGGACGCCCGGCCCCCTCGACGCTTTTCCCGGCCCTGCTGGCGCGGGGACGCGACGTTCCGCTCTTTGCAGGGATGGTGTTGCGGGAAACCGGCGCGACCTTCCGGGTCCGAACGGTCGAGATCCCCGTTGCCCGGAGCGGCGACCGCGATGCCGACCTGCTGGAAACAACCGCGCGGATCCAGGCCTGTTTCGAGCAATCCATCCGCGAGCGGCCCGAACAATGGATGTGGGGCCATCGCCGCTGGGCGAAATGAGGCGGGCATCTTGAGAGGCCGGGAAAAAGAACTATCATAAGGCGATGAAATCGCGTCAGGCCAAGTTCACGATCGGGCAGGTTGTCAAGCACCGGATCTTTCCGTTCCGGGGCGTGATCTTCGATGTCGATCCCGAATTCGCCAATACCGAGGAATGGTGGCTCGCCATTCCCGAGGATATGCGGCCGCGCAAGGACCAGCCTTTTTATCATCTCTTCGCCGAGAACGAGGAAAACGAGTATATCGCCTATGTCTCGGAGCAGAACCTGTTGCCGGATGAATCCGGCCGGCCGTTGCGCCACCCGCAGATCGAGGAAATGTTCGAGCCGGGCATGGACGGGCAATTCGCCGTCAAGCGAAACGCGATGATCAACTGAGCGGCAACGCTCCCGGCAGCACCCGTTCAACAAAAAACCCCGGCCAGGCCGGGGTTTTTCAGGTCTGGACCGGAAGACCCGGTTACTGCTTGGGCGCCTGCTGGCGCTGGCGAAGCAATTCCTCGCCGCGGCGCTTCAGGTCGTCGGCATTGCCACCGGCCGGAGCCTGCTGCGGCTGGGCGCCCTGCTGCTGCATGCGCTGGAGTGTCTCCTGATCGATGCCGGCGCTGTCATAGGCCTTGGCAAAACCGGCGAGCGGAACCTCGAAATTCACTTCCTGGCCGATCTGGTTCTGCATGTCGATGCGCAGGGTCGTCGCTTTCTTGAGGCCATTGATCGTGGCCTCGTTCAGCTCGCCCTCGACGAAGCAGCCCTGCGGCAGGCAGATCTGGAACCGCGCATTGACCGGCTGCGTGCCTTCTGCCGAGAACCGGATGCCCGGCTGGATCAGGAAGGTGAGCGGCACGAGAATGCGCACGAAACGACGCGGCTCTTCCTTGATCGAATAGACCGCTACCGCCATGACCGGCTGGTTGTTCTCGGCGACGAAGTCACGCGTTGTGTAGCAGATCGTCTTGTTGACGGAGGGGTCAAGCCCGCAGACCTTGAGCCAGTCGGCCTGGTCCGGCGCGGCCTTCAGCGGAACCTTCACGGCCGGCGGTGCAGCCGGCGCGGCAGGAGCGGCGGGCTGTGCCGGAGCCGGCTGGGCCGGACGCGGGGCCTGGGCCGATGCCGGCAGGCTGGCGAGCCCCGCCAGGGCCATCGCCGCGAGGCTGGCAGACCGGGCCATGTTGCTCATCGATACCATCATTGTCCCATCCTTATCCGGGCTCGAATTCTCTCGCGCTCTCTAAGCGCCTTTCGGGCCTTTCCGCAAGTGCGCGCATCATGCGAGACATGCAGGGATCACGCAAAACAGGGCGTGCCGCCCGGACCCGGGCCAGCGCAACTGCGGAAAGCTTCCCGGCTGATCGGCCTTGATTGCGGCTGAAGATGGGCGATCCCGGCCATCTCACCGGCCTGACCCGTGGTTTGGCGGCGCACAGGGTCAGAATCCGCCGCTTCCCCATGGCGGAGCGCGCTGGGGCTGCTATTTTCGCGCCCATGATAACGCGGCGAATCATTCCCGGATCAGGCGCGCTGGCCGGCGCGTGCGGCCTCATGCGCGCCTTTGTCGCCCTTGCCCTCGCGGCCCTTTGCGTCATTCCGCCTGCCCGCGCCGAGGAGGCCCCCCATCGCCACGCCCTCGCGATGCATGGCGAGCCCGCCTTGCCACCGGGATTTGCGCATTTGCCCTATGCCAATCCTGCCGCGCCCAAGGGCGGCGCGCTCCGCCTCGGCCTCGCCGGTTCGTTCGACTCGCTCAACACCATGGCGATCAAGGGCAATGCGCCGCAGGCCTTGGTGCCCTATGTCGTCCAGCCCCTGATGATGCGCTCGGCCGACGAGCCCTTCACCCTCTACGGCCTGCTGGCGGAAACGGTCGCCGTGCCGCCCGACCGCCGCTTCGTCGAATTCCGCCTGAATCCCGCCGCTCGCTTTTCCGATGGCCGGCCGGTCACCTCGGCCGATGTGCTCTTCTCGTGGGACCTGTTCACCACCCGGGGCCGGCCGAATTACCGCACCAACAAGACCAAGGTTGCGAAGGTCGAGACGCCGGATTCCCGGACCATCCGCTTCACCTTCCATTCCGCCGGCGATCAGGAATTGCCGCTGATTCTCGCCATGATGCCGGTGCTGGCCGCCCATGCAACCGACCCGGAAAAATTCGAGAATATGGGCTTCACGCCCTTCCTCGGCTCCGGCCCCTACCTGATCGACGAGGTCGATCCGGGCACCCGCGTCAGCCTGAAGCGGCGGCAGGATTACTGGGCGAAGGACCTGCCTGTTCATCGCGGGCTCTACAATTTCGATACGATCAGCCTCGAATTCTTCCGCGATTCCAACACCCTGTTCGAAGCCTTCAAGACCGGTCTGCTCGATCTGCGCATCGAGACGGATCCGACAAAATGGCGCGAGGGCTATGCCATTCCCGCTGTCGAGGACGGGCGCATCCTGCGCGAGACCATACCGATCCGCGCGCCCAAGGGCATGACGGGCTTCATCTTCAACACGCGCCGTCCCGTCTTCGCTGACCGGCGCATCCGCGAGGGGCTGTTCCATCTCTTCGATTTCGAATGGCTGAACCGCAACCTCTTCGCCGGAATCTACCGCCGCACGGGCAGCTTCTTTGACGAGAGCGAATTGTCCTTCCGCTCCGGCCCGGTCGATGCCCGCGAGGCGGCGATCCTCGGCGCTGCGCTCGATACGCTGCCGCCGGCAATCCGGGACGGCACGTGGCGCCCCCCGGTCATGGATGGCTCCGGCCGCGACCGGCAGGTGATGCGCAAGGCGGTCGAACGGCTGGGCGAAGCCGGCTATGCCATCCGCGAGGGGCGGATGGTCCAGCGCGAGACCGGGCAGCCGCTCACCTTCGAGATCATGGTCACCACGCGCGAGAAGGAGCGGATCGCCCTCGCCTTTGCCGATACGCTGAAACAGGTCGGCATCTTCCCCACAATCCGGCTGGTCGATTCCAGCCAGTACTGGTCGCGTGTCCGGCAATTCCAGTTTGACATGATCATCGAGGGCTATGTCGTCGGCCCCTCGCCGGGGCAGGAGCAGGGTAACCGCTGGTCGAGCCGCGCCGCCGAGACGCCGGGTACGCTGAACTGGGCCGGCGTCCGCTCGCCGGATATCGACCGCGTCATTGCCAGCCTGCTGGCGGCCCGCAGCCGCGAGGATTTCGTGGCGTCGGTGCGCGCGCTCGACCGGCTGCTGGTGGCCGGGCATTACGTCCTGCCGCTCTACCACGTCTCGGATCGCTGGGTGGCGCGCTGGAAGCACATTTCCCGGCCGGCAACCACGGCCGCCTACGACTTCCTGCACGACAGCTTTTGGTTAACGCCGAATCACTAGACTGATCCCGCACGTTTTTCGAAGAGCGTCCCCAGACGCCCGGAGCCCCGGCATGGACCGCACGACTGAACCCTCGCTGCTGCCCCCCTGGAACGACATCACGCTGCCTGCCCTGCTGGTCCGGCAGGCGGCAGAGGAACCGGATACCGTGTTCTGGAGCGATTGCCCCGGGCGCGAGGCCTGGAACGGGGTCGAGCCGCGCCACCTCACTGCGGCCAACGCTTTGGCCTGCACGCGGTTCCTCGCTGCGCAACTTTCCACCCTCGGTGTCCAGCGCGGCGACACGGTGCTGCTCCTGCTCGCCAATATCGTCGAATTCCCGATGGCGGTGATCGCCTGCGCCATGGCCGGCGCCGTGCCGCTGGTCATGCCGGTGGACGAGAAGGTCGAGACGCTCCGTGCCGCCGCCGAGAAGCTCGGGGTCACGACCATCCTCACCACGGCGCGGGTCGGCGACGTCGCCAGCGGCGACAAGGCCCGTCAGGTCGCGGCAAAGGTGCTGACCATCCGCTGCGTTGCCGGCTTCGGGTTCGACCTGCCCGATGGCGTGGTGTCGCTCGAAGGCTGGTCGGAAGAGGATATCATGCCGGCCGAACCGGTGGAGCCGGCCCCCGGAGATATCGCGCTCGTCACGATGATGCGGACCGAAGGTCTGCTGGCGCCGGCGCGGCGCAGCCATGCCCAGCTTGTCGCGGAGGCGCTCGCCGTTCAGGCCAGCCTCGGTGGCGCCGATTTCGGCACGCTGGTCAGCCTGCTCCATCCCGGCAGCGCCGGCAGCTTTGCCGGCAGCCACGGCCTGTCCCTTGTTGCAGGCCGCCCGCTCGCCCTTGTCGGGCCCTATTCGCGCGAGGCCCTGCGCGGCCAGCTGAACCATGCGGAAACGCCGTTGCTGCTGGTCCCGGGGCATTTCTTCACCCGGGGTGAGGCTTCGGCGATCGAGGCGCTGGAAAACGTCCCGATGATCGCCTTCTCCCGCCGTGGCGACACCGAGGCGCTGGCGCCGCTGCCGGGCATGGCTCTGGCCCGGATCATTGCCGTCGACGAGCGTGCCGCCCTGGCTCTTCCCGCAGCGGCACCCGCGGTCGAAACGCTCACGGCCGGCCAGCCCGCCCATCCGCACAAGGGCCTTCTGTCCTCGAGCACGCTCTGGCTCGGCACCACGGAAAGCGGGGACTGGCTGGGCTTCGGCGCCGCCCGGATCGGCGAGCCGGCTTCCGGCTCGGCCAGCCAGGCCGCCTGAAGGTTCAAGGCCGCCGGAAGTCTATTTCCGCTTTTCGGCGATGCGGGCAATGTCCTGCATCAGCTTGCGCGTCGCTTCCAGCCGCACGACCGGATCCTCGAATGCGCCAGCGAAGACGATCTTCATATCCGGCCGGACCTTCGCCGTCGTGCCCTTTTCCGAGACATACTGGACCAGCCCGTTCGGATTGGCGAAGGCGTTGTCCTTGAAGGCGATGATGATGCCCTTCGGCCCGGCATCGACCTTCTCGACATGGGCGCGGCGGCAGAGCAGCTTGATCGCGACGATCTTCATCAGCTGGCCGATTTCCGGCGGCAGCGGGCCGAACCGATCGATCAGTTCGGCGGCGAATCCCTCGATATCGCCGTCATTTTCCACTTGCGAGAGCCGCCGGTAGAGCGCCATGCGCAGGTCGAGATCGGCAATATACTCCTCCGGAATGAGCACTGGCGTGCCGATGGCGATGGTCGGCGACCAGGCCTCCTCCTCCGGCAGCTCGATCCCCGCCTTGAGCGCAGCCACCGCCTCCTCCAGCATCTGCTGGTAGAGTTCATAGCCGACTTCCTTGATATGCCCGGATTGTTCGTCGCCCAGCAGGTTGCCGGCGCCCCGGATATCAAGATCGTGGCTGGCCAGCTGGAACCCGGCGCCCAGCGTGTCGAGCGAATGCAGCACCTTGAGCCGGCGCTCGGCATTGGGCGTCAACGTCCGGTTGACCGGCAGCGTGAAGAGCGCATAGGCGCGCGTCTTCGAACGCCCGACGCGCCCCCGCAACTGGTAGAGTTGCGACAGGCCGAACATATCGGCGCGATGCACGATCAGCGTGTTGGCGGCGGGAATATCGAGGCCGGATTCAACGATCGTCGTCGAAAGCAGCACGTCGAACTTGCCGTCATAGAAATCGCTCATCACGGATTCGAGTTCCGTGGCCGACATCTGGCCATGGCCGATGCCGACCCGCACTTCCGGCACATCCTTCTCGAGGAAGGCCTTCACCTCGGCGAGATCATCGATCCGCGGCACGACGTAGAAGGATTGCCCGCCGCGATAGCGTTCGCGCAACAGTGCCTCGCGCACGACCAGCGGATCGAACGGCGTGACGAAGCTGCGCACGGCCAGCCGGTCCACCGGCGGCGTGGCAATGATCGAGAGTTCGCGCACGCCGGTCATGGCCAGCTGCAATGTCCGTGGGATCGGCGTGGCCGAGAGCGTCAGCACATGAACCTCGGCGCGCAATTCCTTCAGCCGCTCCTTGTGGGCGACGCCGAAATGCTGCTCCTCGTCGATGATGACGAGGCCGAGATCCTTGAAATGATTGCCCTTTCCGAGCAGGGCATGGGTGCCGACCACGATATCGACCGTGCCATTGGCCATTTCCTCGCGCGTCTTCTTGAGATCGGCGGCCGTGACCAGCCGCGAGGCCTGCGCGATCCGCAGCGGCAGCCCGGCGAAGCGGTTCTGGAAGGTGCGGAAATGCTGCCGCGCAAGGAGGGTCGTCGGCACGATCACCGCCACCTGCTTGCCGGACATCGCGACGACGAAAGCCGCACGCAGCGCAACTTCCGTCTTCCCGAACCCGACATCGCCGCAGACCAGCCGGTCCATCGGCCGGCCCGAGCCGAGATCGTCAATCACGGCATCGATGGCATTCTGCTGGTCCTCGGTCTCGTCGAAGGGGAACCGCGCCACGAATTCCTCGTAGAGCCCCTCCGGCGGCACGAGGCGCGGCGCCTCGCGCGTCAGCCGTTGCGCCGCCACCTTGATCAGCGCCCGCGCCATGTCGCGGATGCGCTGCTTCAGCTTGGCCTTGCGCGCCTGCCAGGCGCCGCCGCCCAGCCGGTCGAGCGTGGCATCGGTCTCCTCGGAGCCATAGCGGGTCAGCAGCTCGATATTCTCGACCGGCAGGAACAGCTTGTCCCCGCCCGCATAGTGGATCTCGAGGCAATCATGCGGGGCACCGGCCGCGCTGATCGTCTTCAGCCCGATAAACCGTCCGATCCCGTGATCGACATGGACCACCACATCGCCGGCCTTGAGGCTGGTCAGTTCGGTGATGAAATCCTTCGCGCGCTTCTTGCTACGCTTCGGCCGCGTCAGCCTTTCGCCGAGCAGGTCCTCCTCGGAGAGCAGCACGAAATCCGGCGTCTCGAAGCCCTCCTGCAGCGCAATAGTCAGGAGTCCCGCTTCACCCTCCGGCAAATCCTTGAGATCATTGAGCGAACGGAGAACGCGATGCCGGGCGAGGCCATGGTCGGCCAGCACGCCCCCCAGCCGGTCCCGCGCACCGTCGCTGCCGGCGGCAAAGATGATCCGGCGGCCATCGCGTGCCCGCGCGCGGGCATGATCCACGGCAGCCTGGAAAACATTCGCCTCCGGATTGGTGCGTTCGGGCGCGAAATCCCGCCCGCGATGCGTCCGTGCGGAGAAGATCGTCCGTTCGCCGGCCGATTCCATCGCGAAGGGCGAAACCTCGATCGCCGCGCCGCGCATCTGCTGCCACTCCTCGCGGCTGCGATAGAGCAGCCCCGGCGGCAGCGGGCGATAGGGCACGGAATGCCCGTCCTCCTGCGTCGAGCGGCGCGCCTCGTAGTAATCCTCGATCTGGCTCAGCCGCTCCTGCGCCGCGCCATCGGCCTGCGCGTCAAGCACGTACACCGTGCCGGGCAGATAGGCCTCGATCGGATCAAGCCCGGCATGGAACAGCGGCAGCCAATGCTCCATCCCGATATGCTTGCGGCCCTCGCTGATATGCTCGTAGAGCGTGTCGCCGCGCAGATTGGCGCCAAATTGCGTCAGATACCCCTGCCGGAACCGCTTGATCGCCTCGGAGGTGAGCTGGAACTCGCTCATCGGCACCATTTCCAGCGCGCGGAGCTGGGCCGAGGAACGCTGCGTCTCCGGATCGAAACTGCGGATCGATTCCAGCGTGTCGCCGAAAAAGTCGAGCCGGACCGGCTCGGCAAATCCCGGCGGGAAGAGATCGACAATGCCGCCGCGCAGCGCATATTCCCCGACATCGCGCACGGTGGAACTGCGCTGGTAGCCATTGGCCTCCAGCCAGCCGGTGATCTCGCCGAGGTCGAGCGCGTTGCCCGGCGCGGCGGAAAAGCTCTGCCGGGCGACAAACCCCGCCGGCGGCAACTTCTGCAGCACCGCATTGACCGTGGTGACGAGCACGCGCGGCCGCGCGCCTCCGCGCGAGCGGACGAGCCGGGCGAGGCATTCCATCCGCCGCGCGACAAGGCTCGCATTCGGCGAGGCGCGGTCATAGGGTTGGCAATCCCAGGCCGGAAGCGAAAGCACCTCGATTTCCGGCGCGAAAGCCTGCAGGGCGCCCTGCACTTCCGCCTGCCGCAGCCCGTCCCGGGCCACGAAGGTCATCAGGGCAGGCGCCTCGATGCCGCGCGCAAAGCGCAGGCGTGCCAGTTCAGCCAGAACCAGCCCCGCTGCGCCATCCGCCACATCCGCAAGCAGGACGGGCGAGGCCTTCTGGAGGGCGTGGTCGAGGCCAGCCTGGACGAGCGGTGGAAAGAGCATACGAATCAACTCGATAGGGTCGGACGCCGGAAGGCCCGCCCTCAGTGCCGGTCAAAGATCGATCGGCTTGTCATGGGTGTGATACGCCTTGAGGCCCCGGAAGACCGGCGTGTCGTAATTCTCCGGCACCGGTTCGCCCTGCGCGATCCACGAAAAGAGATCACGGTCGGGCACCTCGATCAGCGCCTCGAACAGATCCATCTCGCCCTCGGTCAGCGTCTCGATGACGGATTCGGCATAGCGGCCCATCAACAGGTCCATTTCGCGCGTCCCGCGATGCCAGGCACGGAACAACAGGCGCTTGCGGCGCGGTTCGAGGCCCGCAGTGGAACGGGAAAGGCCGGTCATGGCGGCTCCGGAAGGGTTTGGTCGGAAAACTCAGTCCGAATGAAGGGGGAAGCCCGGTGAAGTCAAGCCGTTTCCGCAGGGCTGCGACGGCATGGGCCGGACCAGGCCCCGCGCACCGGTCCTTGGCCCCGGCACCGCCTTGGGCTATCGGAAGGGAATGCGCCCGAAGGAACTCGATCCCTATTTCAGCCTGGTGACGCGGCTTCCGGGCATCGGCCCGAAACTGGCGCCGCTTTACGATACGCTGCTCGGTCGGAACGGCCAGCCGGCACGCCTGCTGGATCTGGCGCTGCACCTCCCGGTTGACCTGATCGACCGCTCGCTCTCGCCCTCCATCCGCGCCATGCCAAACGAGGGCATCGTCACCTTCCAGGCGGTCGTCGAGGCGCATAAACCACCGCCGCCCGGCCGCGCCCGCGCGCCCTACCGCGTGATCGTCGGCGACGAGACCGGCGATGTCACGCTGGTCTTCTTCCGGCTGCCCAAGGCACAGATCGAGCAGATGCTGCCCGTCGGCGCCAGCCGGGTGATTTCCGGCCGCGTCGAGCTGTTCGACGGGCTGCGCCAGATCGCCCATCCCGACCGGATCCTGCCGCCGGATCGCGTCTCGCCCGAGGCAGCCTTCGAGCCGGTCTATCCGTTGACGGAAGGCCTCTCCTCGAAGCGCGTCCACAATGCCGCCCTGTCCGCGCTCGAACGGCTCCCCGCCCTGCCGGAATGGCAGGATCCCTCGCTCGCCGGGCGCGCCGGCTGGCCGGCCTTCCGCGAGGCCTTGCAGGCCTTGCACCAGCCACGCCAGCCGGCGGATCTCGACCCGCAGAGCCTCGCCTGGCGCCGCCTCGCCTATGACGAATTCCTCGCCGGCCAGCTTGCCCTGCAATTGGTGCGCGCCCGGCAGCGAGGCCCGCGCGGGCGGGCGCTGAGGGGCGATGGCCGCCTCCGCAAGCGCATCCTCACCGCCCTGCCCTATGCGCTGACCGGCGCGCAGAGCCGCGCCCTTGCCGAAATCGAAGCCGATCTCGCCGAGCCGGAGCGGATGCTCCGGCTGCTCCAGGGCGATGTCGGTGCGGGCAAGACCATCGTCGCGCTGCTCGCCATGGCCATGGCGGTCGAGGCCGGGGCTCAGGCCGCGATGATGGCCCCGACCGACATCCTCGCCCGCCAGCATGCCGAGCGCCTGGCTCCGCTGGCTGAAGCTGCGGGAATCCGCCTCGCGCTCCTGACCGGCCGGGCCGGCAGTTCCGAACGGCAGGCCGTTCTGGCCGGGCTCGCCTCCGGCGCCATCCAGATGGTCGTCGGCACCCATGCCCTGTTCCAGGAGGAAGTCGCCTTCGCCGATCTCGGCCTCGCCATTGTCGACGAACAACACCGCTTCGGCGTCCATCAGCGCCTGGCTCTGGCGGCCAAGGGCGAGTCGGTCGACCTGCTGGTCATGACCGCGACGCCGATCCCGCGCACGCTGGTGCTTGGCTATTTCGGGGATCTCGACGTCTCCGTGCTCGATGAGAAGCCGCCCGGCCGCAAGCCGATCGATACCCGCCTCGTCAGCCAGGACCGGCTGGCCGAGATGGTGGGCGGCATCGGCCGCGCCATTTCCGGCGGCGCACGGGTCTATTGGGTCTGCCCGCTGGTCAACGAGAGCGAGAAACTCGACCTGGCCGCCGCCGAGGAGAGGTTCGAGGATCTCGATCGCCATTTTCCCGGCAAGGTCGGGCTGGTCCATGGCAAGATGGCCGGCGCGGCGAAGGACGAGACGATTGCCCGCTTCGCCCGGGGCGATCTCTCCGTCCTCGTGGCCACCACGGTGATCGAGGTCGGCGTCGATGTGCCCGAGGCCACGATCATGGTCATCGAGGAAGCCCAGCGTTTCGGCCTCGCCCAGCTGCACCAGCTCAGGGGCCGCGTCGGCCGCGGCGGCGAGAAGTCAACCACGATCCTGCTTTATCGCGGGCCGCTTTCGGAGACCGCCCGCGCCCGGCTGGAAATCCTTCGCCAGACCGAGGACGGGTTCCGCATCGCCGAGGAGGACCTGCGCCTGCGCGGGGAAGGCGACGTGCTCGGCACCCGGCAATCCGGTGTGCCGGGCTTCCGGATCGGCCGGCTCGATCTGCATCAGGACCTGCTGAAAATGGCGCGGGACGACGCCATCCTCGCCCTGCAACGGGATCCCGGCCTTGACGGGCCACGTGGCGCTTCGCTGCGCCTGTTGCTCTACCTGTTCGAGCGCGACGAGGCGATCCGCCTGATGAAGGCAGGCTGAGCCGGCTCAGGCCGGATCGGGCGGCGGCAGAATCGGCGGCTTCTTCCGGCGCCCGGAGGCCTTCAGCCTCTCCACTGCCTCCAGCGCGGCATTGCGGGGCTCCTCGTCGCCGGGGCGCAGCAGGCCAAGGGACATCACGATCTTCGCCGCATCATCGACCGAGATCGGCACTTCGATCACCCGGCTCTTGGCCACATAGAAGAAGAAACCGGTCGTCGGGTTCGGCGCGCAGGGCAGGAAAACCGAAATGAACTCCTCGTCCCGCGGCAGTCCACCGGCAATATCCGGAATCGGCGGCGTCGACAGGAACACGATCGACCAGCAGCCCGGGGCGGGATATTCGACCAGCCCGACCGTGCGGAATGACGTCCCGCTTTGCGAGAAGATTGTCTCGAAAATCTGCTTCGTCGAGCGATAAAGCCCGCGCACCACCGGCATCCGGGCCAGCAGCGTCTCGCCGAAATCGAGCAGCGTCCGCCCGACCAGGTTGGCCGTGAGGAAACCCAGCATCGTCAGGCCGAAAACGAGCACGAGTATCCCGAAACCGGGGATGGCGAAAGGCAGATAGGTTTCGGGCAGATAGATCTGCGGGATGATCGGCTTTACCCAGCCATCGACCCAGTTGATGATCCAGAACGAGAGATAGATGGTGATGACGACAGGGCCGCTGACGACGATCCCTGTCAGGAAATAGTTCCGCAGCCGCTGCCCGGCGGTCAGCCTTTTGGCGCTGCTCGGCAACGGCAAATCGGGGTCAGGCATCAATCCGCTCATGGCTCATCGTTTCCGGCTCATGTCTTGCGACGTTTCGCCAACACGTCAAGCACAAGCCGTGCCGCTTTCTCGCTCGGCGCTGCCCCGTCATCGCGCATGCGCTGCTCCAGCCGGGCGAAGGCCTCGATCTGTGCCGACCGGACCGGCGTGTCATCGACCAGCGCCAGCACCGCCGGGACCAGCCGGGAGGCCAGGGCCTCCTCCTGCAGGAATTCGGGCACCGCCCGCTCGTCGAGAATGAGGTTGGGCAGGATCACGGAAGGCACCTTGATCAGGCGCCTCGCGATAAAGGCCTCCCATCCGGCCACGCGATAGGCCGCAACCGTCGGTATCCCGGCCAGCGCGAGCTCCAGCGTCACCGTGCCGGAAGCGGCCAGCGCCACCCGCGCTTGCCGGAAAGCCGCGCGCTTGGCTGCGTCATCGGCGACCACCTCGATTGGCAGGTTGGCCGCCTCGATCCGCTGCCGTACCTCCGGCTCGAGGCGCTTCAGAGTCGGCAGGGCCCATCGTAAACCCGGCCGTTGGCGCAACGTTTCGCGCACCGTCTCGAGAAAGACCGGCAGGAGATGGTGCAGTTCCGCATGGCGTGAGCCGGGCAGGAGCAGCGCAAGCGCCCGGCCTGTCTCTGCCCGCAGGGCGGCTTCCGCTTCATCCCGCGGCCGGTATTCGCCGAGCCGTTCGATCAGCGGATGCCCGACATAATGGCCGACAGGGCCGCCGAGCCGCTTGAGAGCCGCCGGCTCGAAGGGCAGCAGGCAGAGAATATCGTCGATATAGGGCTTCATGGCCGGCGCGCGGCCGGGCCGCCAGGCCCAGACACTCGGGCACACCCAATGGACGATCGGGATGGCCGGGGCCCCGGCCCGGATGCGGCGCGCGACCCGCTTGCAGAAATCCGGGGAATCGATGGTCAGAACGAGATCCGGCTGCCAGGCGATGAGGCCTTCGGCCGTCTCGCGGATCCGCCGCATCAGCAGGGGCAGGCGACGGATGACGGGCCCGAAGCCCATCACCGCGATATCAGCCTGATCGAAAAAGCTGTCCAGCCCTGCCGCCTTGAGAACCGGCCCGCCGACGCCGCGCGCCTCGACCGGGATACCCCGCTCCGCCAGAGCCTTCAGCAGGCTGGCGCCAAGCTCATCCCCCGAAGCCTCGCCGGCGACGATGGCGATGCGCAACGGCGCCACCGGCTTCAACTGGCCGGCTCGTTCGAGCGGACCTCGCGCGGCGTGCAGATCGAGCGATCCCCACCCTCGCGGATGAAGTCGAGGATCTCATGCACGAGGGGATGCGCATCGAACTCGCTCGCCACATCCTCGACGCGCTCCTTCAACGTGCCTTCCGGAGCGAAAAGCAGGCGATAGGCGCGCCGGAGTTCATGAACCTGCTCCAGCGAGAAGCCGCGCCGCTTCAGGCCGACAATATTCAGGCCGGAAAGCTGGGCTGCCCGGCTTTCCCCGACAGCCATGCCATAGGGGATCACATCATTCCCGACGCCGGACATCGCGCCGACAAAGGCATGGTCGCCCAGCCGCACGAACTGGTGCACGCCGGCCCCGCCGCCGATAATGACGTAATCACCGACGCGGCAATGCCCGGCCAGCATCACATTGTTGGAGAAGATGACGTGGTTGCCGACGATGCAATCATGCGCGACATGGCTGTAGGCGAGGAACGTGCAGTCATCGCCGACCTTGGTCAGCGACCCGCCGCCTCCCGTACCGGGATTCATCGTCACGCCCTCGCGGATCGTGCAGCGGGCGCCGATCTCCAGCCGCGTGATCTCGCCCTTGAACTTGAGGTCCTGCGGCTCGTGCCCAAGCGAGGCGAACGGGAAAACCCGTGTACCGGCCCCGATGGTCGTATGCCCGGCAACCGCCACATGGCTCTTCAGTTCGACGCCGTCGCCAAGTTCGACGTGCGGCCCGACCACGCAGAACGGGCCGATTTTGACACCGGCACCGAGCTTTGCGGCAGGATCGATGATCGAGGAAGGATGAATGCTCACGAAACCCGGTGCTCCTCAGTCAATCACGATCATGGCGCCGAGTTCGGCTTCAGCCACGAGCTGGCCATCCACCTTGGCCTCGCCCTTGAACCACCACATATTGCGCCGGCGATTGAGCCGCGTCATGTGATATTCGAGCCGGTCCCCGGGGACGACCGGCTTGCGGAACTTGCACTTGTCGACCGTCATGAAATAGACGACCTTCGCGCGGCCGCCGGCCTCGCCGGAAGCAACGCAGGCCGCCCCGGCCGTCTGGGCCATGCCCTCGACGATCAGCACCCCCGGCATGACCGGCTGCCCCGGAAAATGGCCTAGGAAATGCGGCTCGTTGAACGTCACGTTCTTCACACCGACGATCTTCGCGGTCCCTTCCATGTAGGTGATCTTGTCCACCATCAGGAAAGGATAGCGATGCGGCAGGCACTCCATCAGCTTCAGAATGTCGAGCGTCTGGATCTCGCGCGGTTGGGCCCCGTCGTCAGGCACGGCAATATCGCTCATCAGTCAAATCTCCGGTCATCAAACCGCGGGCGGCCCGGAGGCCGTGCACGCCGCGTCCTTAGTCCTGGCCGGACTTCTGTCCCTTATCGGGGCGGGATGCAAGCTTGCCGAGCGTGGCAACCTCACGAAAATGCTGCTTCGCCGGCTTGGCCGGAATGCCGAAATATTTTTGCCCGGCGGGAATATCGGTCATCACGCCGGATTTCGCCCCGACCTGCGCCGCCATCCCGATCTTGAGATGACCGGCCACCCCGACCTGCCCGGCCAGCACGACATAATCCTGCAGAACGGTCGAGCCGGAAATGCCGACCTGCCCGACAATCACGCAATGCCGGCCAATCTGCACATTATGCCCGATCTGGACGAGATTATCGATCTTTGTTCCCTCGCCGATGATCGTATCCCGGTTGGCGCCGCGATCGATCGTCGTGTTGGCGCCGATATCGACATCATCCTGCAGGATGACGCGGCCGATCTGCGGCACCTTGAGATGCCCCTGCGGGCCCATCGCGAAGCCGAACCCGTCCTGGCCGATCCGGGCGCCGGTATGGATGATGACGCGGTTGCCGATCAGCGCATGGACGATCGTGGCGGATGGACCGATCGCGCAATCCCGCCCGATCCGCACACCCGGACCGATCACGGCATTCGCAGCGATGATCGTACCACGGCCGATCTCCGCGCCGGCGCCGATCACCACACCGGGATCGACGACCACACCGGATTCGAGCCTGGCATCGGGATGCACGAAGCAACCCGGCGCCACGCCGCGGCTGTTGAAGATCGGCTGCGGCCGCTGCGCCGCCGGGAACATCAAGGCCGCAGCCTTGGCGAACGCGCGATAGGGTTCAGCTGTGACGAGGGCCACGCAACCAGCCGCCAGCGTCTCGGCAAAACGCGGCGAGATCAGGCAGGCAGAAGCCCGCGTCTCCCCAGCAAACCGCGCATAGGACGGGTTATCGAGAAAAGCCAAGGCGCCGGTTTCGGCGCTTTCGAGCGGAGCGATACCGGTCAGCGGCATGTCCGGATCGCCGCCGCCGGCCAGCTTGGCCCCTGTCACTTCCGACAGCTGGCGCGGTGTAACCGGTGCGGGTGAGGAAAAGAACTGGACGCTGGACATCATGAAAAGGCGGGCCGAAGCCCGCCTGTTTCCTCAGAACCGGGCGCCGCCGGAGAACCGGAACGCCTGGAGGCGGTCGCCGGCAGGACCACGCACCCGGGTGAGCGCATAGGCATAGTCGATCCGGATCGGGCCGAGCGGCGAGTTCCAGAGCACGCCGGCACCAATCGACGAACGGATCTTCGATTCATCCCGGACATCCAGGCATTCCGACTGGAAGCGGGTATTGCCAGGGTCAACGCACTGGGCGCCGGGCGTTCCGTTGACTTCGAAGACACGGCGCCCCTTGTACCCGAACAGGGTACCGGCATCGGCGAAGACCGCGCCGCGCAAGCCGAACTCCTTGGGAATGCCGAAGATCGGGAAGGTGACTTCCGCCGTCGCGCCGAAATAGGTCGTGCCGCCCACCGAATTGGCCGACGAGTCGCCGCTACGGTCACGCGGGCCGATACCCGAAGGCGCGAAACCGCGGACAAGGTCCGGACCCATGTAGAAATGGTCAAGCACACGGAGCCGCTGGTCACCATAGGCGAACATGTGGCCGCCCTGCAGCTTGACCATGCCGATCACGTCGTCCCAGAGCGTCTGGTAATAGCGGGCCGACGCGACGGCGCGGACGAAGCGGGAATCACCGCCGAGGCCGGCAATTTCCGGCTTCAGTTCAGCAAAGGCGCCCTGCGTCGGGTTCGTGTTGTTGTCCAGCGTGTTGTAGGCCAGCGTCAACCCGACGAGCGAGGTGATCGTGCTGCCGCGCGCTTCCTTGATCGCCACCGAGGCTTCACCATCCGAGATACAGGTGTTTGACACTGCAGGCGCAAAGGGCAGGCCATCGCAATTGGCGTAGGGGTAACGCGCCGAGTTCGGCACCCGGATCTTCTGCTGATACAGCGAATAGCGGGTACCGATGGAGATCTCCTCGGTCAGCGGGATGCCGGCACGCAGCGTGAAGCCGGTATTCCGCGCCTGATAGCGCGAGAAATTGGTCACGTCGGTAAACTTCGTGAAGATGTCGAAGCCTGCCGCGATGCGCTGGCCAAGGAAGAACGGCTCGGTGAAGGAAAACTCGCCGCCGCGCGACTTCTGCCCGTTCGAGGCCGAGATGCGGACAAACTGGCCGCGCCCCTGGAAATTGGTTTCCTGAAGCGACGCTTCGGCAAGGAAGCCTTCCGAGGTCGAGAAGCCGCCGGCGATCGAGAAGCTGCCGGTTGCCTGATCCTCGACATCCACATTGACGATCACGCGATCCGGCGCCGAGCCGGGCTCATTGGTGATCCGGACAGACTTGAAGAAGCCGAGATTGCGCAGCCGGCGTTCGGCGCGGTCAACGGCCGCCTTGTTATAGGCATCGCCTTCGCCAATGTCGAATTCGCGGCGGACCACGTAATCCCGCGTGCGGGTGTTGCCGCGCACGACGATCCGCTCGACATAGACGCGCGGTCCCTGCTCGACCGAATAGACGATCTTGACCGTCCGGGAAGCCGGGTCACGGTCACCCCGCGGACGGACCTGCGCAAAGGCATAGCCACGCTGGGCGACTTCGCGGCTGATCGCATCGACGGATTTTTCGACGTCCTCGGCATTGTAGGTCTGGCCGGAACGGGTGCGGACCGAGCTGCGCAGGCGCTGCGTATCGACATCGGCGATCTGCGATTCAACTTCCGCGCTCGCCACCGTGTAGCGCTCGCCCTCTTCCATCACGATCGTGATGACATACCCCTTGCGCGCGGCATCAAGCTGCGCATCCGACGAGATAATGCGGAAATCGGCGTAGCCGTTCTTCAGGTAGAAGCGGCGGATCGCCTCGAGATCGGCCGCGATGCGGTCCGGATCATAAATGTCCGTGCTCTTGAAGAAGCTCAGGAAATTCGATTCGGTCGTCTGCATGACGCCCTTGAGCTTCCAGTTCGAGAACGCCTGGTTGCCCTGGAAGACGATCGCGGAAACACCGGTCTTGTCGCCTTCGCGGATCGAGAAGGTCACATCGATGCGACCATCGGCCTGCGTGGTGACCTGCGCATTCACATCGGCAGCGGCACGGCCCTGGCGGGCATAGATCTCGCGGATACGCGCCACGTCCTGGTCAACCATGGACTGGCTGAACGGCCCGCGCGAGCGAGTCTGCACTTCCCCGACCAGAATTTCGGTCTTGACCTTGGAATTGCCGACGAAGGTGACACGGTTGATCAGCGAGTTCTCGACAACCTGCACGACAATGCCGTTGCCGGCACGGCGGATGCGGACATCCGAAAAGAGACCCGTCGCGAAGAGATCCTTGATGCCCTGGTCGATTCGGGCAGGTGTGTAGCTTTCGCCCGGAGCCAGCGTGAGGAACGAGCGAATCGTCTCCGTCTCGACCCGCTTGTTGCCCTGCACCGAGATCGACTGTGCCGCAGCGGGAGAAACCGCCGAGAACGCGATGAACGCGGCTGCAAAGGCGAGGAGCACACGCCGAACGACCGCATTCATGCTGCTGCCAACAGAAAAACCAGACATCCCGTCCACTACCCCAATTCTTCGACCGCCCCCGCAGAAGCGCCTGAAAACGCCCGCGAAAAGAACGGCATGTATCGCAGGATACATCACCACCGGTCTTTGCTTCTAGCCAATCATCCCGGCAATGCAACCGAGAAGACCAGCTTGGTTACGATTTCCTAACCGGCGTGATCGCGGCGCAACGCTTTCGCGCGGCGCCGTGATTCGTGCCGGGGAACTGTGCCAAACGCGCTCAGAAAGCAAGTCCTGTCAGATGGATGATGTCGTTCCAGGTCGAGAACAGCATCAGCATGATGACCAGCGCGAACCCGACCCGGAAGCTGATTTCCTGCGCCCGCGGGCTGATCGGCCGGCCGAAGATTGCCTCGATCGCATAGAAGACGAGATGGCCGCCATCGAGCATCGGCACCGGCAGGAGATTGATCAGGCCGATCGAAATCGACAGGATCCCCGCCAGCATGAACAGCGGCCCGAGGCCTGATTCCGCGACCTTGCCCGAGATATAGGCGATCCGGGTGGGACCGCTGAGCTGGTCGGCCTTCTCGCGGCCGGCGAAGAGCCCGGCCACATAGGCGCCGGTACGATCGATCACGAAGACGATCTCCTGCACCGCGGTCTGCGCGGCTTCCACCGGCCCGAACTTCTTCAGGAAATGGTGCTCGGCTTCGCGCGAACCGACAAAGCCCATCACCGGCCGGCGATCCGTGCCGAGGATGGTCTTGCGGGAATAAATGGTCGGCGTGCCGACCAGCTCGATCTCGCGCGATTCGCGCTGGACGAGGAAGGTCAGCGTATCCCCCTCGCTCACCGAGACGCGGCGGGCGACATCATCGAAGCTCTGGACCTTGCGCCCATTGATCGAGAGAACCCGGTCACCAGGCTTGAACCCGGCCGCCGCAGCCGGCGAATTCTCGTTGACGCCGGCAATGATCGGCTCGACCAGCGTCCGGCCCAGCAGCATGAAGCAGCTGGTGAAGATCACGAAGGCCAGCAGGAAATTCGCCAGCGGCCCTGCAGCAACAATGGCGGCGCGGGCCGCGACGGATTTGTGCGGAAAGGCATCCTGCCGGTCTGCCTCGGTCATCGCGGCGGCAGCTTCGTGATCGGGTGCCGAGGCAGCGTTCGCATCCCCCTTGAACCGGACATAACCACCGAGCGGGATGGCCGACAGGGCCCATTCCGTGCCCTTGCGGTCATAGAACCGGGCCACGCGCGGGCCGAAGCCGAGGGAGAATGTCTCCACCTTCACGCCGAGCCAGCGCCCGACCAGGAAATGCCCCATCTCATGCACGAAGACCACGAGGGCCAGCACGAAGAGAAATGGCAGGAGATAGCCGAGAAACGCCGAAAACCAGGTCAATCCAACACTGAGAACGTCAGGCAAGGGGCACCTCTGAACACTGGCGAACGGCCAGAAAGACTTAACAATCCGTTAACAGGGGTGCCATCCCGTTGCGGCAAACACAAGGCAATGCCGCTGGCTTTCGTGCGCCATGGTTAAGCGCAGGCGCCTACCATTCGAGCAGGCCGGATGCCGCAGCGGAAAAGCCGGCATGGAGAATGCCGATCAGCGCAGCCACAGCCGCCGCCACGAGGAATCCGTCAAGCCTGTCCATGAATCCGCCATGGCCGGGAATGAGCTGGCCCGAATCCTTCACGGCGAAGTGGCGCTTGAACGCCGATTCGAACAGGTCTCCCCCCACGGAGGCCAGCGAAAGCAGGGCCGCGAGCCCGGCATGGATCCACCGGACCTCAAGCCCGACCAGGGCGAGCAGCGCCAGGCCGGCTGCCGTGCCGCCCGCCACCCCGCCGATCATGCCGGACCAGGTCTTTTTCGGCGAGATCCGCGGCGCCAGCTTCGGCCCGCCGAAGGTGCGCCCGGCGAAATAGGCCAGCACATCCGTGGCCCAGACAATGGCAAACAGGAACAGCACCGCGACAAAACCGAGGCGCGGATCACTCCGCAGCAGCCACATCGAGAGGAACAAGGCCAGGGCATAGGCGAGGCCGGAGACGGCCCAGACCAGCCGGCCCGGCTTGCTCCACACGATCTTGAGCCATTCGACCAGCACGAGCCCCGCCAGCACGCCCCAGACAATCACGAAAACGGCGCCGCCCCACCAGGCACTGGCAAGGGCCATGCCCGCGAGGATGACAGCGGAGATGATCCGCAATCCCAGCTCACCCATTTGCCGCCCCGCCTCCCCGCTGCGACCGACCTGCCCGATTCTTGTTCTAGATCCCGCCGAAGCGGCGCTGCCGCTGGCTGAATTCCCGCAAGGCAGCATCCAGCGCAGCCGCATCGAAATCCGGCCATAATGCAGGCGTGAAGACCAGTTCGGTATAGGCACTCTGCCAGAGCAGGAAATTCGAGATGCGCTGCTCACCGCTGGTCCGGATCAGGAGATCGGGATCGGGAATGCCGCGTGTATCCAGTGCGGCGGAAATCGTCGCCTCGGTGATCGCCGAAGGCTCGATCCGGCCAGCTGCAGCCTCGGCCGCCAGATGCCGCGCCGCCCGGGCCAGCTCGGCGCGCGCGCCATAATTGAAGGCGATGACAAGGGTGAGCCCGGAATTTGCGGCAGTCGTCTCCTGTGCCTCGTCGAGAATCCGCAGGATATCCGGCGCCAACCCCTCGCGTTCGCCGATCACCCGGATCCGGACATTCTGCCGGTTCAGCGTCGCCAGATCGCTGCGAACGAAGAAGCGGAGCAGGCGCATCAGCTCACCGACTTCCTCGGCGGGGCGCGTCCAGTTCTCGGTCGAGAAGGAGAACAGCGTGAGATAGGCGATATTGCGCTCGATACAGGCCCGGACCAGGCGGCGGACCGCCTCGAGGCCGGCGCGGTGCCCGGCGAGCCGGGGCAGACCCTGCCGGGTCGCCCAGCGGCCATTGCCATCCATGATCAGCGCAAGATGCGTGACGCCGAAATGGCCCGGTGCGCCCTCGGCCGGCTGGCCCGGTTCCGTGGCCAATGGGTTGAGGGACCCCGGCATGGCGCAGCAATCCTCCTGAGGATCCGGGCGACGGCGGCAGGCACGCCATCCGGCCCGTTGGGCGAAGACAGAATACGAAGCGCTGCGGGAATGCAACCCGCCAGCAGGCCTCCGTTACACCTGCATGATTTCCTTTTCCTTCTGGACCAGCAGGGCATCGATTTCCTGGATGGTCTGGTCGGTTGCCTTCTGGACCTGGTCGGCATGGCGGGCGGACTCGTCCTCGCTCATCTTGC
Source organism: Beijerinckiaceae bacterium (assembly GCA_027533425.1). GTDB lineage: Bacteria > Pseudomonadota > Alphaproteobacteria > Rhizobiales > Beijerinckiaceae > Rhabdaerophilum. Next base: position 836,747 of record JAPZUD010000001.1, read on the forward strand.
CGTCCTTCTCGAGCTTCTTGAGCCCGTCCAATGCGTCGCGGCGGACATGACGGGCAGCGATCCGGGCATTTTCGGTGTATTTGTGCGCCACCTTGACCATTTCCTTGCGGCGCTGCTCGTTGAGCTCGGGAATCCGGAGGCGGATGGTCTGCCCCTCCGTCTGCGGATTGAGGCCGAGCGACGATTCGCGGATCGCCTTCTCGACGGGACCGACCATGCTGCGATCCCAGACCGCGACCGACAGGAGGCGCGGCTCCGGCACGCTGACCGTGGCAACCTGAGCCAGCGGCATGCGGGCGCCATACGCTTCGACTTCAACCGGATCGAGGATGTTGGGCGAGGCCCGGCCCGTCCGCAGCGAGGCCAGATCATTTTTCAACGCCTGAACGGAACCGGTCATGCGCCGTTTCACATCCTGAAGATCAAATCCGCTCATGGGAAGCTCCTCCTGGGGTTGACGCGGCGCGTGCCGCGCGGCCCTTTTGCTGTGTCGCTTCCTTGTCGGAAGCGGGGATAAAGATCAAGCCGGCTATGCCGGAAACACCGTGCTCAGAACGTGACGAGAGTGAAACGCCCAGCGCCTTTCAGGACCGACGCGATGGAGCCCCGCTCCTGGATCGCGAAAACCGCGATCGGAAGGCGGGCATCCCGGGCCAGGGCAAAGGCTGCCGTATCCATCACCTTGAGATCATTGCGGATCACCTCGTCGAAACTGACCTTCTCATAGCGCTTCGCGGCCGGGTCCTTGCGCGGATCGGCCGTGTAGACGCCATCGACCTGCGTCGCCTTGAGCAGGACATCGCATTCCAGCTCCGCCGCCCGGAGGGCCCCGCCGGTATCGGTGGTGAAGAACGGATTGCCGGTGCCGCCGGCCAGCAACACGATCCGGCCCTTGGTCAGGTGGTCCATGGCCTGCTGCCGGGTATAGGTCTCGACAACCGAGGGCATCGCCACGCCGGACATGGCCCGCGCCGGCGCCCCGAGCGCGGTCAGCTGGGCCTCGAGCGCGATGACATTCATCACGGTGCCGAGCATGCCCATCGAATCCGCAGCCGGGCGCGAGAGACCCATGCCGTGCATCTGCGCGCCGCGGAAGATGTTGCCGCCGCCGACAACCACGGCAATCTCGACGCCGAGTTCGACCGCCTCGATCAGGTCTTCGGCGATCTGCCTCACGGTCGGCTGGTGGATGCCGAAGGCTTCGGACCCCATCATCGCCTCGCCCGACAACTTCACCAGGGCCCGCTTGAAAACCGGCACGCCGCCTCGTTCCGTCATCGTCTGCTCCTCACATTGGGCACGTTGGACCTCCGGACCTGTCCGGGAGGCACTCTCATGAAAAAGGCGGCTCGCGCCGCCTTTGTCTTTGCTGGTTTCGGCAGCATCGCTGCCGGCAACTTACGCGTTTCCGCCCGCCGCCGCAGCCACCTCGGCCGCGAAATCAGAGGTTTCTTTCTCGATCCCCTCGCCGAGACCAAAGCGCAGGTAGCCCTTGAGCACGATCGGCGCCCCGGCGGCCTTGGCGGCCTCATTGACAGCCTGGGCCACGGTCTTCGACGAATCATGGACGAAGGGCTGGTCGACCAGGGTGACTTCCTTGAAGAACGTCTTGATACCCGATTCGACGATCTTCTCGATCACCGCTTCCGGCTTGCCGCTGGCGCGGGCCTTGTCGGCCAGCACCGCGCGCTCGCGCTCGACAATCGCCGGATCGATCGAGTTGCCATCGAGACCCTGCGGATTGGTGGCCGCGATATGCATCGCCACCTGCCGGCCGATGGCCTGCAGGGCCTCGGCGCTGCCGGAGGATTCAAGCGCGACGAGCACGCCGATCTTGCCGAGGCCATCGCCGACCGAGTTGTGCATATACGAGGCAACCACGCCCTGCGAAACATTGAGCAGGCCAACGCGGCGAAGCGTCATGTTCTCGCCAACGGTTGCCACAGCATTGGCCACGGCTTCCTGCACCGTGCCGCCGGACGGATGGGCGGCACTCTTCAGCGCCTCGACATCGCCATTGCCGCCGAGGGCAACTCCGGCAACCGAGCGGACCAGCTCCTGGAACTGCTCGTTCCGGGCCACGAAATCGGTTTCGGAATTGACTTCCACCACGACACCGCGTGTGCCGGACACCGCGATCCCGACAAGGCCTTCAGCCGCCACGCGGCCAGCCTTCTTGGCGGCCTTGGCAAGGCCCTTCTTGCGCAGCCAGTCAACCGCAGCCTCGATATCGCCGCCGGTCTCCGTCAACGCAGCCTTGCAATCCATCATGCCTGCGCCTGTCGCCTGACGCAGTTCGCTCACCATACTCGCGGTAATCGCCGCCATGGCCGGTCCCTTTCCTGTGCTTGAATTCTCAGCAAGAGGCCGCAACCCACGGCTGCGGCCCATGAAATCGGATCACCCTGCGCGGTTTGTACCACAGCAGGGTGACAGAACACCCGCCGGAAGCCGGCCCCGCCAGACGGAGGCCGGCACCCGGCCGGCATCACGCCGCGAGGGCGCGCGCCGTATCCAGCCAGCCTTCGCGGCCGGCACGGCCATTCAGCTTCAGCGCGGCATCCAGGGCAGCAAGATCGGCTTCCGACATGGCGGCCAGCTGCCAGAAATGGAAGATACCGTATTCGTTCAGCTTGGTCGAAAGTTGCGGGCCGACGCCGCCCAGCTTGGACAGGTCGTCCGGGGCACCCTGTGGCGCCGAGAGGCGGACAAAACCTTCGCCCGAAGCGGCAGCCGGCAGGTCTTCCGCCACCGGCGCTTCGGCGGCGCCGAGATCGATCCCGAGCGAGGACTGGCTGCGCGAAATGCCGTCAACGGCGGCGCGGGCCACGAGTTCGCAATAGAGCGCGAGAGCGCGGCCGGCATCGTCATTCGCCGGGATCGGGAAGGTCACACCATCCGGATCGCAATTGGTATCGACAATCGCAACCACGGGGATGTTCAGCCGGTTGGCTTCCTGGATGGCGAGCTGCTCCTTGTTCGTATCGATCACGAACAGCAGATCCGGCGTGCCGCCCATATCCTTGATACCGCCGAGCGCACGCGTGAGCTTTTCCTGCTCGCGGCTCAGCATCAGCCGCTCTTTCTTGGTCAGGCCGACAGCGCCGCCCGCCAGGATCTCGTCGACCTTGCGCAGGCGCTGGATCGAGTTCGAGATCGTCTTCCAGTTGGTCAGCATGCCGCCGAGCCAGCGCGAATTCACATAATACTGCGCCGAGGCCTTGGCCGCCTGGGCAATCGGATCCTGCGCCTGGCGCTTGGTGCCGACCAGCAGGATGCGGCCGCCGCGGGCCACGGTGTCCGAAATCGCTTCCAGCGCGCGATAGAGCATCGGCACGGTCTGGGCGAGATCGATGATATGGATGTTATTGCGGGTGCCGAAAATGTACGGGGCCATTTTCGGGTTCCAGCGATGCGACTGGTGACCAAAATGCGCGCCAGCTTCAAGCAGCTGACGCATCGAGAAATCGGGTAGCGCCATGGTTCTTCTCCGGTTGGGCCGCCGCAGGGGTAAGAGCCGCCAGCCGGCGACACCGGATCGATCGAAATCGACAGCCCTGCGTGAGGAATAGTGCGCGCCTAATCGATATCCCGGAGAAATGCAAGCGCCTTCCCGCATCGACCCTGCCCGGATGCGGGCCGATCATTCAGTAGGGTTTGATGTCCAGCACACCGGGAATCGCGGAAAGCTGGGCCATATGCTCGCTTCCGAGGTCGAATCGGCCCTTCAGGCGCAGATCCACCTCACCGCCATCCGAGAGCATGACCGTGAGCGAAACCTCTCCATCTCCGCCCCGGCGCAACATCCGGTCCAGAGCCGAGAGCGTCGCCTCGCCGCGCTCGCGCGCCCCTTGCGGATCGGCGAGGAAGACGCGGATGCCCTTCTGCGTGCGCTGGAGGGCGCGTTCCAGCGGCTCCATGTCGAGCACGCGGAGGCGCAGATCCTCACCATCCACCGAGCCGGCAAGGGTCAGGAAGAGCGCTGTGCCCGGCTCCAGCATCGTCCGGTACTTCGCCAGCCCTTCCGAGAAGACCATGGCCTCGAACTGCCCGGTACGATCGGAGAATTGCGCGATCCCGATCTTGTTGCCGTTGCGGGTCCGCCGGATATCGACATCGAGCAGGGTCGCCGCCATCCGCGCATGGGTGGCGCCATTCTTGACCGCCTGCTGGAACCGCACGAAATCGGTCAGGCTGGCCCGGTCGAGCAAGGTTTCGAACTGGTCGAGCGGATGCCCGCTCAGGAAGAACCCGACCGCCGAATGCTCCCGTCGCAGCCGTTCCGTCAGCGAGAGCGGCTGCGCCTCCGGCAGCACCAGACCGGTATCGGAATCGCCACCGAACAGCCCGCCCTGCCCGCTCGCAAGCTCGGCCTGATGGGCCTGGGATTCGGCGACGATCGCTTCCAGGCCGGCCAGCAGGCGCCCACGATTGGGCTCGAGCGAGTCGAAGGCACCGGCCGCGATCAATTGTTCGAGTGTGCGCTTGTTGACGAGCTTCGGATCCACCCGCCGTGCGAAATCGGTGACCGACCGGAACGGCCGGTCACCGCGCAGGGCGACGAGCGCCCGCGCCGCCTCGACTCCGACGCCCTTGATCGCCGCCAGCGCATAGAGGATAGCGCCGTTCCGAACGCCGAATTTCACGCCCGAGCGGTTGATATCCGGCGGCTCGACCCGGATGCCCAGCCGTTGCGCCTCGCGGCGGAACTCCGCCAGCTTGTCAGTATTGGAGAGATCGAGGCTCATCGAGGCCGCAAGGAACTCGACCGGGTGATTGGCCTTGAGATAGGCCGTCTGGTAGGCGACCACCGCATAGGCTGCGGCATGGCTCTTGTTGAAGCCGTAATCCGCGAAGCGCGCGAGCAGGTCGAAGATCGAATCCGCATCCGCCTCGGCGACGCCGTTCTTCACCGCCCCCTCGACGAAGCGGGCGCGTTGCGCATCCATCTCCGCCTTGATCTTCTTGCCCATGGCGCGCCGGAGCATATCGGCCTCGCCCAGCGAATAGCCGGACATGACCTTGGCGATCTGCATCACCTGCTCCTGATAGACAATGACGCCGCAGGTCTCCTCGAGGATCGGTTCGAGCAGCTTATGGGCATAATCCGCCGCGCGCCGCCCGTGCTTCACATCGCAATAGACGGGGATATTCGCCATCGGCCCCGGCCGGTAGAGCGCCACCAGCGCGATGATATCCTCGATCCGGTCCGGCTTCATGTCGACGAGCGCGCGCCGCATCCCGCCCGATTCCACCTGGAACACCCCGACCGTCTCCCCGCGCGAGAGCATGGCGTAGCTCTTCGCATCGTCGAGCGGGATCTGGAGCAGGTCGATCGCGATGCCCTGCTCCGCCAGCAGATCGACCGCGCCCTGCAGGATCGTCAGCGTCTTCAGGCCGAGAAAGTCGAATTTCACCAGGCCCGCAGGCTCGACCCATTTCATGTTGAACTGGGTGACCGGCATGTCGGATTTCGGATCGCGGTAGAGCGGCACCAGCTCCTCGAGCGGCCGGTCGCCGATCACGATGCCCGCCGCATGGGTCGAGGCATGGCGATAGAGCCCCTCGAGCCTTTGCGCGATGCCCAGCATGCGCCCGACCGCCTCGTTCTCCTCGGCCGCCGCCCGCAATTGCGGCTCCTCGGCAATCGCTTTTTCCAGCGTGATCGGATTGGCCGGATTCTGCGGAACAAGCTTGGTCAGCCGGTCGACTTCGCCATAGCGCAGCCCCAGCACGCGGCCGACATCCCGCATGACCCCGCGCGCGAGCAGCGTTCCGAACGTGATGATCTGCGCCACCCGCCCCTCGCCATAGCGCCCGACGACATAGCGGATGACCTCATCGCGGCGATCCTGGCAGAAATCGATGTCGAAATCCGGCATCGACACGCGTTCAGGGTTGAGGAACCGCTCGAAAAACAGCCCGTAACGGAGCGGATCAAGATCGGTGATCGTCAGCGAATACGCGACCAGCGAGCCTGCCCCCGAACCGCGCCCCGGCCCGACAGGAATGCCCTCCCCCTTGGCCCATTTGATGAAGTCGGCGACGATCAGGAAATAGCCGGGATATTGCATCCGCTCGATCACGCCGAGTTCGAAGGCCAGCCGCTCCTCGTAATCCGCAACACTCAGACCAGTGGCGGGGCCATGCGCAGCCAGCCGGGCACGAAGCCCCTCCTCCGCCTGCCGGCGCAATTCCTGCGCTTCCGCCCCCTCCTCCGAACCGGAGGTGAAACGCGGCAGGATGGGTTTCCGCGTCCGCGGCCGGACATGGCAACGCTGCGCGATTTCGACGCTGGCCTCAAGCGCGGCCGGCAGATCGGCGAACAGGGCCATCATCTCGGCGCGGGTCTTGAAGCGATGCTCCGGCGTCAGACGCGGCCGCTCGGCCTCGTCGACTGAATGCCCCCCGGCAATGCAGAGCAATGCGTCATGCGCCTCGAAATCCTCGGCCTTGCCGAAATGGACATTGTTGGCGGCAACAATCGGCAGCTTCTCGCTCTCGGCGAGATCGAGCAGCCGCTCCTCGATCCCCGCCGTCTCGCGCAGGCCGAACCGCTCGATCTCGAGATAGAGCCGGTCCGGGAAGAGCGTCGCCAACGCGCCGAGCCGCGCCGCCGCCATGTCCACCCCACCAAGCCCGAAGGCCCGGTTGACCGGCCCGGCCGCACCGCCGGTCAGGGCGATCAGCCCGCCCGTCCGCCCGCGCAGGCGCTCAAGCGGCAGATGCACGCCCTCATGGGCGGGAGAATCGAGAAAAGCACGGCTCGACAGGGCCATCAGGTTGGCATAGCCCTCTTCGGAGGCAGCCAGCAGCACAAGCGTGCCACGCGCTTCGTCATGATGGTTGGGCCGGTTCCGGGCCGGCGGCCGGTCGGCGAAATCGACCAGCATCTCGATCCCGATGATCGGCTGGATTCCCAGCCCGACCATCTTCTCCGAAAATTCCAGCGCTCCGAACAGGTTGTTTGTGTCGGTCAGGGCCAGGGCGGGCATCTTGTCTGCCGCGGCAAGCTTGCCGAGATGGCCAATCTGCAGGGCTCCCTGCAGAAGCGAATAGGAAGAATGCACATGCAGGTGGATATAGCCCGGGCCCGACACGGCAACCTCCCCTCTCTCAGATCAGTGGCCAGTTCGTCCCCACGCCCGACCAGGCGACCACCATAACGAAGAATGCGCCAATCGACGCCAGTTCGATCAGGTCTTCCACAGCTCGCATCACAGCCCCCTGCTCTTGTGCGTTCTGTTTCTGTTCTAATTCATGGTTTGTTCCCGTGTCAAGACCCGGGCGCACAGGGTCGCGTCTCCGCCCGTCGGCCCGTCGCAGGGCAACGGGCCGTCCGCCTCACGCCATGGGAACGATCTGTCCGCCGCGCAGGGTGATCCGCCGGTCCATCCGGGCGGCGAGTTCAAGATTATGCGTCGCGACGAGAGCCGCGAGGCCCGATTGACGCACGAGGGCCGCCAGGGTGGCGAAGACATGCTCACCCGTCCCGGGATCGAGATTGCCGGTCGGCTCGTCCGCCAGCAGCAGCCGCGGCGTATTGGCAACCGCCCGTGCGATGGCGACGCGCTGCTGCTCACCGCCCGAGAGTTCCGCCGGGCGATGGTCGAGCCGGTGCGCAAGGCCGAGGAACGTCAGGATCTCCGCCGCTCGGCCCTTCGCCTCGTCAAACGAGAGGCCGGCAATCCGCTGCGGCATGATGACATTCTCGAGCGCGGTGAATTCGCCGAGCAGGTGGTGGAACTGGTAGACGAAGCCGATATCGGTCCGGCGCAGCCGCGTACGGGCACCGTCATCCAGCGCGGCCGTGGCGGTCTCGCCGATGAAGACCTCGCCGGAATCGGGCTTCTCGAGCAGCCCCGCCAGATGGAGCAAGGTCGACTTGCCGGAACCCGACGGCGCGACCAGCGCAACCATCTCGCCCGGTTGCAGCGTCAGATCGACGCCGCCCAGCACGGGCACCACATTGTCGCCCTGGACATAGGCCCGGCTGACATTGGCGAGTTGGAGTGCGGGTGCGGACATGGTCATTCCCCGCGCAAGGCTTCGACAGGGTCGAGCCGGGCTGCCCGCCAGGCCGGATAGAGCGTCGCCAGCAGCGACAGGGTCAGCGCCATGCCGACGATCGCCACCACCTCGGCCGGGCGGACATCCGCCGGCAGGCGCGACAGGAAGTAGAGCTCCGGCGGGAAGATCGGCGAGCCCGAGAGATAGGAAACGAGCTGTCGCAGGCTCTCGACATTCCAGGCAATCGTGAGGCCCAGCAGGAATCCGACAAAGGTGCCGCCGACGCCGATGGCCGCGCCCGTCATCATGAAGATCGCGAGGATGGAGCGCCGCGTCGCGCCCATTGTCCGGAGGATGGCGATGCCCCGCGCCTTGTCCTTCACCAGCATGGTCAGGCCGGAAATGATGTTGAGCGCCGCCACCAGCACGATCATCGTCAGGATCAGGAACATCACGTTCCGCTCCACTTCCAGCGCGCCGAAGAAGGTGCGGTTGCGGAAGCGCCAGTCGGTCAGCGCATGCGGCTTGCCGACCGCCTCGCGGATCGCCGGATTCACGTCATCCATCCGGTCCGGGTTGTTCACGAAGACCTCGATCATCGCGACCTTGCCCTCGCTGTCGAAATAGAGCTGCGCCTCGGCGAGCGGCATGAAGATGAAGCTCGCATCGAACTCGCTCATCCCCACCTCGAAGATGGCGGCAATCTCGTAGGATTTCTGCCGCGGTGCCGAGCCGAACGGTGTCGACGGCCCCTTGGGCGAGAGAAGGCGGATCTTGTCACCGATGCCGAGCCCGAGATAACCGGCGAGCCGGCGACCGATCGCCACTTTCTCCGAACCGTCGAGCCCGTCCAGCGAGCCGTCGATCACGTTTTTCGCCACTGAATCGAATTGTTTCAGGTCCGCCTCGCGCACCCCGCGCACGAGGGCGCCACTGGTCGCCGAGGGCGACGCGGCCAGCACCTGCCCTTCCACGATCGGGGCGGCCAGGCGGACGCCCTTTGCCGCGCTGACGCGCTTGGCAATGGTGTCGTAATCCGTCAGCGCATCGCCATAGGGCTGGATGAAGGCATGCCCGTTCACGCCGAGGATCTTGCTCATCAATTCCTGCCGGAAGCCGTTCATCACGGCCATGACCACGATCAGCGTGGCGACGCCGAGCATGATCCCGAGGAAGGAGAATCCGGCAATGACGGAAATAAAGCCGTCACGGCGCCGCGAGCGCAGATAGCGCCACGCGATCACCCATTCGAACGACGAGAACAGGCGCTTGATCACGAGGCGATCCGCTCCACCGCATCTTCCGGCGACATCAGCGCGCGCTCGCCCGTGGCACGGCGCTTCAGTTCCACCTTGCCCTCGGCGAGCCCCTTCGGCCCGACGATAATCTGCCAGGGCAGGCCGATCAGATCCGCCGTGGCGAATTTGGCGCCCGGGCGCTCATCCGTATCGTCGACCAGCGCGCTGAGGCCGCGCGCTTCCAGCGCCTGTTCCAGCGTACCGCAGACCGTATCGGTCGCGCTGTCGCCGGGCTTGAGGTTCAGGATCGCGGCGTTGAACGGGGCGATCGCATCCGGCCAGATAATGCCGGCCTCGTCATGGCTGGCCTCGATGATGGCCGGCACAAGCCGGGTCGGGCCGATGCCATACGAGCCCATATGGACGGGACGTTCGACGCCATCCGGACCGGCGACGACAGCCCGCATCGGCTCGCTGTATTTCGTGCCGAAATAGAAGATATGCCCCACCTCGATCCCGCGGGCCGAGACCTGCGCGGCCTGCGGAACCTGCGCGAAGGCCGCGGCATCATGCATTTCCTCGGTTGCTGCATAGAGCGAGGTCCATTTCGAGACGATCCCCGCGAGTTCATCGACCGAGTCAAAATTCGTATCGGCCGGCGGCACGGCGAAATCGAGATAATCCTTGTGGCAGAAGACCGCGCTCTCGCCGGTCGAGGCGAGGATGATGAATTCATGGCTGAGATCGCCGCCGATCGGGCCGGTATCCGCCCGCATCGGGATGGATTTCAGCCCCATCCGCTCGAAGGTACGCAGATAGGCCACGAACATGCGGTTATAGGCATGCCGCGCGGCAGCCTGGTCGATATCGAAGGAATAGGCATCCTTCATCAGGAATTCGCGGCTGCGCATCGTGCCGAAGCGCGGGCGGATCTCGTCGCGGAACTTCCACTGGAGGTGGTAGAGGTTGAGCGGCAGGCTCTTGTAGGAGCGGACATAGCCCCGGAAGATTTCCGTGATCATCTCCTCATTGGTCGGGCCGAACAGCATCTCGCGCTCATGGCGGTCGGTAATGCGGAGCATTTCCTTGCCATAGGCATCGTAGCGGCCGGATTCGCGCCAGAGATCGGCAGACTGGATCGTCGGCATCAGCAATTCGATTGCGCCGGAACGATTCTGCTCCTCGCGGATCACCGCGCAGATCCTGTTGAGTACACGCAGGCCGAACGGCAACCAGGCATAGATCCCGGCCGATTCCTGGCGGATCAGGCCAGCCCGCAAGGCCAGCCGGTGCGAGACGATCTCGGCTTCCTTGGGAGTTTCACGCAGGATGGGCAGGAAATAGCGGGAAAGACGCATGACGGCTCCGGTATGCTGGCGGCGCGGCAGGACCCCTCATCCGCGCGAGTCAGCTTCTGTCATAATTCGGCGGCCTTGCAAATGCTTGTCCCGCCTTTACAGGGCACGCCGGCGATGTGGCGGAACAATGGCCCGGTGGCCCGATCTTCCGGCGCGGGCCAGCCGGAGATGCAGTCTCGTGTCATGGAATTGATACATATTCGTGAACCAGAATGCTGCAGCGCATGATGACAGGCCTGAAAACATCTTTTAAACACATTTCCAGACAGGCAAGGCGCCCGCCGATCTCCGGATCGGCGAGGAAGAACCAGAAGCAATAAAGCCTCACAGGGTGGCGTCGAAAGGCGATATCCGGCCGTCCAAAAACGAAAAAACAAAGTTTCAAGCAGAGCTGAGGCTCTGCTTTTTTGTTTGCGTCAGAGGGATAGCGCCGTTTACGCCGGCCGGCTTCGCCCGGGGCCGCCCCCTGCCCTCGCCGTGGACCGACTTACAGCAGCGGCAGCAGGATGTAGGTGAAGATGAGGAAGACCACTGCCGCGACACAGGAATTGACCAGCAGGATCTTGCGGATATTCGTGCTTGCCGGCGCGCCCGGCTCGGTTCCCGGAACGACCTCGCCGGCCTCCACCTGCGAGCGCACGCCGAGCGGCAGGACAGCGAACAGAGTTGTCCACCAGATAACGAAATAGATCGCGATCCCGCTGCCGATGCTCATGACGTTCTTCTCCTTGGCAACAACCTAGTGCCGGAAGTCATTTCCGCCAGCCCGGGGCGTTCAGCCCCGCACTTCCTCCAGCTCGGTCAGCGTGCCCACGAAATCCTTGGGATGCAGGAACAGGACCGGGTTGCCATGTGCGCCGATTTTCGGCTCGCCATCGCCGAGCACACGCGCCCCTGCGGCTACAAGCCGGTCACGTGCGGCGCGGATATCGCTGACCTCGTAGCAGAGGTGGTGAATGCCGCCATCCGGGTTGCGCTCGAGGAATTTCGCGATCGGTGACTGCGCGCCCAGCGGTTCCAGAAACTCGATCTTCGTATTGGGCAACTCCACGAAGACAACCCGCACGCCATGCTCCGGGAGATCCTGCGGCGCCGAAAGCGTGGCGCCCAGCACCCCGCGATAGGTGGCGCAGGCCGCGTCGAGATCGCGCACCGCAATGGCCACATGGTTCAGACGACCGATCATGACGCGTCACACCTCCAGAACGAGCACTTTCGTCACGGGCTTCTTGCCCCAGATTTCCGCGATTCCCGCGCGCACCCCGCGCTCGATCGCCGTCCGGACCGTCTCCGCATCGCGCCGCCGCGCCTTGGGCAGGGTCCGGAAATTCTCGTCCACGAGGTCGCGGACATGTTCGAGGAACGTCTCGCCCTCGTCATCCTGCACCGGCAGGCCCACCAGCTCGATCTCGGGATCGGCCGCCATCTGGCCGCGCTCGTCAATCGCGACGGCGATCGCGATCATCCCGACATAAGCCAGCTTGCGCCGCTCCGGCACAGTCGGATCCGCCAGCGGGATGACGAGTTCGCCATCCTTGGCCAGCCGGCCATTCGGCACCTGGTCGATCACGTTCGGCTCGTCCGGCGCAAGGCGGACCATGTCGCCGTTGAAGGCCCGGAGGACCTGCTTCACGCCGAGTTCCCGCGCAAAATCGCGATGCATGCTCAGATGCAGCGCCTCGCCATGCGCCGGAATGGCGATTTTCGGCCGGACCCAGCCATACATGCGCCGAAGCTCATCCCGCCGGGGATGGCCGGAAACATGGACCAGCCCATCGCGGTCGGTGATGATCTTCACGCCCATCTTGGCGAGGGCGTTGACGATCTTGCCGACGGCTTTCTCGTTGCCCGGAATGGTGCGCGACGAAAAGATCACGGTGTCGCCGGCATCGAGGCTGATTTCCGGGTGTTCACCTTCGGCCACGCGCGCCAGAGCCGCCCGGTTCTCGCCCTGGCTGCCGGTCAGCAGGATCACGCATTTGTCGCGCGCAAGGCTGCGGTAGCGCTCCGCGCCGCGGAACGGCGCGACGCCCTCGAGCATGCCGAGTTCGGTCGCGATGTCGGCCACGCGGTCCATGGCCCGTCCTACGAGGATCACCTCCCGCCCGGCTTCTGCCGCAGCTTCGGCCACGGCGCGGATCCGTGCGACATTCGAGGCGAAGGTTGTCACGGCCACCCGGCCGCGCGCGGCCAGAATCAGCTCGCGCAGCCCGACCTGGACATCCGCCTCCGACGGCGAGATGCCGTCACGCGTCACGTTGGTCGAATCGCAGACCAGCGCGAGAACGCCCTCGTCGCCGATATCCTTCAGCCGTTGCGCATCAGTCGGCAGGCCGATGATCGGCGTCTCGTCGATTTTCCAGTCACCCGTATGCAGCACTGTGCCGAGCGGCGTCCGGATGGCCAGCGCCATCGATTCGGGGATCGAATGCGCCACCGGGATCGTCTCGATATCGAACGGGCCGAGCGTGAACCGTGTCACCTGCGGAATGCCACGGACCGGGATGCGCGGCGCCCCCGGCTCGGAAAGCCGCCGCGCCTCCAGCAGGTTCGCGGCAAAGGGCGTCATGTAGACCGGGCAACCGAAGCGTGGCCAGAGATCCGCCAGCCCACCGAAATGATCTTCATGGGCATGCGTGATGATGATCCCGAGCAGGTTTTTCTTCTCGGCCTCGATGAAGGCGGGATCGGGATAGAGCAGATCGACGCCCGGCAGGTCATCGCCCGCAAAGGCCACTCCGCAATCGATCATGATCCATTGCCGCCTCTTGGCCGGGCCGAACCCGTACAGCGCCATGTTCATGCCGATTTCGCCGAGCCCGCCCAGCGGCACAAAGACCAGTTCGTCCGATTTCATCCCAGGGTCCTTAACGCGGTTTGCGGATCGGCCGGCGTTTCCGAAAGAAAAACATCGCCGACCATCACGGCCTCGACCGCACGGCCCGTGTCTAGCAGGAGATGGCCATCCGGGTCGAGGCCGGCAAAGGTGCCATGGCGCTCGCCCGCAGGCAGGCGCACCCGCAGCTTCGTGCCGGGCGGCAGGGCATGCCGGAGCCAGCCCTCTCGGATCGCGGCAAAGCCGTTCCCCGCATCGAACAGGGCCAGATTCTCGGCAATCCGGTCGGACAGCGCGGCAAAGACCGCCGGAACCTGTGCGCCCGGCGCGTGATCGGCCAGGGCAGTGACAGGATAATCGGCGAGATCGGGCCGATGGCGGATATTCGCGCCCATCCCGATCACGATGCCGGTCCGCCCGCCAGGGAGCGAAAGCCCCTCGAGCAGGATGCCGGCCGCCTTGGCGCCGGCGATCTGCACATCATTCGGCCATTTGAGATGGATGGCCGGCTTCAGGGCGGGCGAGACCCGGCACAGGGCCTCGGCGAGACTCAACCCCGCGACAAAGCCGACCAGTGGCGCCCGCGCCGGCGGACAGGGAGCGGCCAGGGCGAGGCTCGCATAGAGATTGCCGGGCGGCGACACCCAATCGCGGCCATGGCGCCCGCGCCCGGCCTGCTGCTGCCCCGCCACGAACCAATGCCGGTCTCCGCCCTGCCGCAGACAGGCCAGGGCAAGATCATTGGTCGAGGCCACAACCTCGCGGAATTCCAGGCTGAACCCGGCCCTGCGCGCCGCCGCGCCGAGTTCCATGCTCAGAAGAGGGACCGCGCCGCCGCCTCGGCGACAGAGCGGACCGGACCGGCAACAACGGCGAACAGGATCACGAAAGCCGCCGAAATCCACATCACGGCGCGGATCTCAAGGCCGGCATTCCGGAAGGCCGGTGCCGGCTCGTCGAAATACATCACCTTGATAATCCTGAGATAATAGAAGGCGGAGACCACGCTGGCGAGGATCCCGATCACCGACAGGGCAAAGAGTTTTGCCTGGATCGCGGCTGCAAAGACATAGAATTTGCCGAAGAACCCGGCCAAAGGCGGGATGCCGATCAGCGAGAACAGCAACGCCGCCATGACGAAGGCGAGCCCCGGGCTGGTGCGCGAGGCGCCAGCGAGATCGCTCACCAGTTCCATCCGCGTCCCGGTCTGACCCTGCATGGCGAGGATGACGGCGAAAACGCCGATCGTCATGGCGAGATAGATCACCATGAAGATCACCACGCCCTCGACACCCTGCACCGTCCCGGCCGCCAGGCCGACCAGCGCATAGCCCATATTCCCGATCGAGGAATAGGCCATCAGCCGCTTGATGTTGTTCTGCCCGATCGCCGCGAAGGCGCCGAGACCCATCGAGGCAATGGCTGCGAAGGCAATGATCGGCTGCCAGTCCTTCAGGATCGGCAGGAAGGCATCGATCAGGATGCGCGTCGTCATCGCGACAGCCGCCATTTTCGGTGCGGTCGCGAAGAAGGCGGCCACCGGCGTCGGCGCGCCCTCATAGACATCCGGTGTCCACATATGGAACGGCACGACGCTCATCTTGAAGGCAAGGCCGGCGACGATGAAGACGAGGCCGATCATCACGCCCGAGCCATGCCCGCCCGTCACTGCCTTGGCGATGGTCGGGAAAGTCACCGAACCGGTAAAGCCATAGACGAGGCTCATCCCGTAGAGCAGCATGCCCGAGGACAACGCGCCGAGAACAAAGTACTTCAGCCCGGCCTCGGAAGCCTT
Source organism: Beijerinckiaceae bacterium (assembly GCA_027533425.1). GTDB lineage: Bacteria > Pseudomonadota > Alphaproteobacteria > Rhizobiales > Beijerinckiaceae > Rhabdaerophilum. The sequence goes on from JAPZUD010000001.1 coordinate 851,984, forward strand.
GGCATTGTCGCGATGGATGGCCGCGACAACATAGAGCGCAAGGCTCTGCAATTCGACGCCGAGATAGAGCGAGATCAGCTCGTTGGCCGAGCACATCATCATCATCCCGATCGTCGAGAGCAGGATGAGGATCGTATATTCGAACCGAGCGACCTTCTCCTCCGCGAAGAAACGGTTGGACAGGATGATGGCCACCAGCGCGCCGATCAGCGTCAGGATCTTCATCACCCGCGCGAAGACATCGACGACAAAGGCATCGTTGAAGGTCGAGAGCCGGGCCGGCCCCTGATCGATCAGGATCAGGCCGGCGAGAACCAGCGCGGCCATCGCGATCCGGTCGATCAGCACCTTGGCGCCATCCCCCCGGAACGAGCCGAGGAGAACGAGCGCGAGCGCGGCAACGGCCAGCACGATTTCCGGCAAAGCCGGGCCGAAGGCCGGAACAGGGGAAATCACCTGATTCATGGAAGCCCCCTCCTCCTTATTGCGCCAGAACGGCGAGCTTGCCGCCAAGCCCGGCCTGGACCGCAGCGAGAATACCGTCGACCGAAGCCTGGCTCATCGACAGGATGGCGTTCGGCTGCACGCCGAAATAGACGACCAGCAGCGCCAGCGGCACGAGCAACGCCAGTTCGCGCCGGTCGAGATCCGGGATCGCCTCCAGCGAATGCTTCTCCACCTTGCCATAGACAACCCGGGCGAAGAGCCAGAGCGCATAGCAGGCCGAGAAGATCACGCCGGTCGTCGCCAGCACGGCCACCCAGGTATTGGCCTTGTAGGAACCGAGCAAGGTCAGGAATTCCCCGACAAAGCCGCTGGTTCCCGGCAGGCCGACATTGGCCATGGTGAAGAGCAGGAAGACCAGTGCATAGAGCGGCATCCGGTTGACCAGCCCGCCATAGGCCGCGATCTCGCGCGTATGCAGACGGTCATAGACGACACCGACGCAGAGGAAGAGCGCGCCGGAAACCAGCCCGTGGCTGACCATCTGGAACACGGCACCCTGAACGCCTTGCGAATTCAGCGTGAAGAGGCCCATCGTCACGAAGCCCATATGCGCCACCGAGGAATAGGCGATCAGCTTCTTGATGTCCTCCTGCATCATCGCGACCAGGCTCGTATAGATGATCGCCACGACCGACAACGCGAAGACGAGATTGGCGAAATAGAGGCTCGCCTCCGGGAACATCGGCAGCGAGAACCGGATGAACCCGTAGCCGCCCATCTTCAGCAGGATGCCCGCCAGGATGACAGAGCCCGCCGTCGGCGCTTCCACATGCGCATCGGGCAGCCAGGTATGGACCGGCCACATCGGCATCTTCACCGCGAACGAGGCGAAGAAGGCCAGCCAGAGCCAGTATTGCATGCCAGACGGGAATTTGTACGCCAGCAGCTTCACGATATCCGTCGAGCCCGCCGTCCAGTACATGGCCATGATGGCCAGCAGCATCAGCACCGAGCCGAGCAGGGTGTAGAGGAAGAACTTGAAGCTCGCATAGATGCGCCGTGCCCCGCCCCAGATCCCGATGATCAGGAACATCGGGATCAGCCCCGCCTCGAAGAATACATAGAACAGCACGAGATCCAGGCTGACGAAGACACCGATCATCAGGGTCTCGAGCAGCAGGAACAGCGCGAAATACTCCTTCACGCGGGTCCGGATCGAATGGAACGACGCCGCGATGCAGAACGGCATCAGGAAGGTCGTCAGGATGACAAACGGCATCGCCACGCCGTCCACGCCCAGCTGATAGACGATCTGCTCGCCGAGCCATTCCTTGCGCTCGATCAGCTGGAAGCCGGCCTTGGTCGCGTCGAACCGCGCGAGAGCGACCAGGCTCAGCAGGAAGGTGACGATCGTCGTCCAGAAGGCGCCCCAGCGCGCATTGCGGAGGCCCGCCTCGTCATCCTTCTGCAGGAGGACAAACCCCGCACCGACCAGCGGCAGGACGAGCAGCCCGGAGAGAATGCCGAAGCCGAACATTAGTGCGCTCCCCCTGCGAACAGATACCAGGTCACGAAGCCAGCCACCCCGAGCAGCATCGCGAAGGCGTAATGGTAGACATAGCCGGTCTGCAGCTTGACCACGCGGCCGGTCACACGGAGCACCGATGCCGAGACGCCGTCCGGGCCGAACCCGTCAATGACGACGCCATCGCCCTTCTTCCAGAGAAAATGGCCCAGCCGGCGCGCCGGCCGCACAAAGATCAGGTCGTAGAGTTCGTCGAAATACCACTTGTTGAGCAGGAAGCGATAAACGACATCGTGCCGCGCCGCGATCTTGCCCGGCATGTCGGTCCATTTGATGTAGAAGGCCCAGGCCAGCGCGAAGCCGAGCACCATCATCACGAACGGCGTCCACGGCACCCAGCGCGGCAGCTTGGCCGGATCGTGCATGTCGTGCAGGGTGTGGTTGCCGGCTGCAGTGAAGATCGCGTTCTTCCAGAACGGGCCATTGGCATCCGACAGGAAGGCATGGACCAGCGGAAACCCGGCCAGGATCGCCCCGGCTGCGAGGATGCCCAAAGGCACCAGCATGACCATCGGGCTCTCATGCGCATGGTCATAGGTGTGATGGTCGGCCCGCGTCTTGCCCATGAAGGTCATGAAGAAAAGGCGCCACGAATAGAACGAGGTCATGAAGGCCGCGATCACCACGCAGACGAAGGCATAGACATGCCCCGGCGTGTGGGCGACATAGGCTGCCTCGATGATCGCATCCTTCGAATAGAAGCCCGCCGTGAAGGGAAAGCCCGTCAGCGCGATCGTGCCGATGCCCATCATGGCTGCCGTGAACGGGATCTTCTTCGAAAGCCCGCCCATCTTCCGGATATCCTGCTCATGGTGCATGGCATGGATGACCGAGCCGGCCCCGAGGAACAGCAGCGCCTTGAAGAAGGCATGCGTGAAGAGATGGTAGATCCCGGCGGAATAGACACCGACGCCGAGCGCGACGAACATGTAGCCGAGCTGCGAACAGGTCGAATAGGCAATGACGCGCTTGATGTCGTTCTGCACCAGCCCGACCGTCGCGGCGAAGAACGCCGTTGTCGCGCCCACCACCAGCACCACGCTCTGCGCGAAGGGAGCATGCTCGAAGATCGGCGAGAGCCGGGCCACCATGAACACACCGGCCGTCACCATCGTGGCGGCATGGATGAGCGCGGAAACCGGGGTCGGCCCCTCCATCGCATCCGGCAGCCAGGTATGGAGCAGGAACTGCGCCGACTTGCCCATCGCACCCATGAAGAGCAGCAGGGCGGCCAGTTCAAGCGCCTTGACCTCATAGCCGAGGAACTTCACCATCGCCTTGTCCTGGCCGGCCACGCCGGCGAAGATCGGGTCGAAGGTCACCGCGCCGAAGATCCAGAACACCAGGAAGATGCCGAGCGCGAAGCCGAAATCGCCGACGCGGTTGACGATGAAGGCCTTCATCGCGGCGTCATTGGCGCTCTTCTTCTTGTACCAGAAGCCGATCAGCAGGTAGCTCGCCAGACCCACGCCTTCCCAGCCGAAGAACATCTGGACGAGATTATCCGACGTCACCAGCATCAGCATGGCGAAGGTGAAGAGCGAGAGATAGGCGAAGAAACGCGGCCGCGCCGGATCCTCGTGCATGTAGCCGATCGAATAGAGATGGACGAGCGTCGAGACGCTGGTCACCACCACCAGCATCACCGCCGTCAGCGTATCGACACGCAGGGCCCAGTCGACCACGAAGCTGCCGACATGGATCCACTCCGCCACCGTGACGCGGACCGGCGCACCCGAGCCGAGCGCGACCTGGAAGAACATCACCCAGGCGAGCAGGCAGGACACCGCGAGGAAGCCGGTCGTGATGATCTCGGCGAAACGCGAGACGGGCTCAGGATGCGGCGAGGGCTCGGGCGCATGATGATCGCCATGGCCGTGATCGTCATGGCCATGGTCGTCATGCCCATGGTGCCCGTGCGCCGCATGGCCATGGCCGGAATGATCCGCATTGCCGAAGGCCAGCACCTCGGCCTCGCGGGCGGGGCGATGGGCCAGGAGGCTGGCAATCCCCGCAATGAGGAAGCCGAGCAGCGGCAGGAAGACGATTGCGTGCGCCATGGCTTGCTCAGCCCTTCATCACATTGATGTCTTCAACCGCGATCGTGCCGCGGTTGCGGAAATAGACGACGAGAATGGCCAGGCCGATCGCGGCTTCCGCCGCGGCCACCGTCAGCACCAGCAGGGCGAAGACCTGCCCCGTAAGGTCGCCCAGATGGGTCGAGAAGGCGACAAGGTTGATGTTCACCGCCAGCAGGATGAGCTCGATCGACATCAGGATGACGATCACGTTCTTCCGGTTCATGAAGATCCCGAACGCGCCGAGCGTGAACAGCATCGCTGCCACGACGAGATAATGCGACAATCCGATCATCCTAGCCCCCGATTCCCGGCTGATCCTGGCCCGCCGCATCGCGGCGCATCACGCCCGATGTGGAAACACCCTGCCCCGGCGCGACCGAGACGACAGCCATCGCCGTCGCCTTGCCGCGCGCATTCTGCGCCATCACATCCTGCCGCTTGACGCCGACCCGCTCGCGCAGGGTCAGCACGATGGCCCCGATCATCGCGACCAGCAGGATCAGGCCCGCCGCCTGGAAGAAATAGACATATTCGGTGTAGAGCACGCGGCCGAGCGCACGGGCATTCATGGCGTCGATCGGCTGGGCCGCCGCGGCCTTGCGCATGTTCAGCGCTTCCGGCGCGAGCTGCCAGGTCCCGACGACCAGCGCGATCTCGATGAAGAAGATCAGCGAAATCACGGTGCCGAGCGGCAGATATTGAAGGAAGCCCTGCCGCAATTCGGCGAAATCGACGTCAAGCATCATGACGACGAACAGGAACAGCACCGCCACCGCACCGACATAGACGACGATGAGGATCATCGCGAGGAATTCTGCCCCCATGAGCAGGAACAGACCGGCCGCGTTGAAGAAGGCGAGGATCAGGAACAGCACGGCATGTACCGGGTTCCGCGACGAGACGACCATCACCGCCGAGGCGATGAGCAGCCCGGAGAAAAGATAGAAGAAGAGAGTCACGACATTCATGGCGGCGGCTCCCTCAGCGATACGGCGCGTCGATGGCGATGTTCCGCGCGATCTCGCGCTCCCACCGTGCGCCGTTCGCGAGCAGCTTGTCCTTGTTGTAGAACAGCTCCTCGCGGGTCTCGGTCGCGAATTCGAAATTCGGCCCCTCGACGATCGCATCGACCGGGCAGGCTTCCTGGCAGAAGCCGCAATAGATGCATTTCGTCATGTCGATATCGTAGCGCGTCGTGCGGCGGGTGCCGTCATTGCGGCGCGGGCCGGCCTCGATCGTGATGGCCTGGGCAGGGCAGATCGCCTCGCAGAGCTTGCAGGCAATGCAGCGCTCCTCGCCGTTGGGATAGCGGCGCAATGCATGCTCGCCCCGGAAGCGCGGCGAGACCTGCCCCTTCTCGAACGGGTAGTTGAGCGTCGGCTTGGGCTTGAAGAAATAGCGCATCGTCAGGAAGAACGCCGAAACGAACTCCTTCAGCAGCAGCCCCCTGGCAGCTTGAGCGAATGACATCGCCGAGGCTCCTCTCACTCTGTCCATTTCACCGCGAGCATGTAGCCGATCACCGCGAAAACCAGCGGCAGGCCGAGAAAGCTCGTCAGCTTGAGTTGATCGATCGCGTCATAGGCGCGCTGCTGGATATGCAGCGGCTTCCCGACAGCGTAACGGCGCAGCAGGATGACCTGCAGCATCGCGAAAGCGAGGCCGAGCAGGGCGCCTGTGATCGTTCCGAGCATGATCATCATCGCGCCGCCCTCACCGGTACCAGCCGGTCAGCTGGAGCACGCCCGCCACGATCACGACGGCCGCGAGGCTGAGCGGCAGGAACACCTTCCAGCCCAGCCGCATCAGCTGGTCGTAGCGGTAGCGCGGCACCATGGCCTTGACCATGGCGAACATGAAGAACACCGCGGAAACCTTGATCACGAACCACACCACGCCCGGCACCCAGGTGAAGGGCGCGATGGCGAGCGGCGGCGTCCAGCCCCCGAGGAACAGGATCGCCGTCAGCGAGCACATGGTCATGATCGCCACGTATTCGCCCAGCATGAAGAGCAGATACGGCGTCGACGCATATTCCGACATGAAGCCGGCCACGAGCTCGGATTCCGCTTCCGGAAGGTCAAAGGGCGGCCGGTTCGTCTCGGCCAGGGCCGAGATGAAGAAGATCACGAACATCGGGAAAAGCGGGATGAAGAACCAGTTCAGGAACGTCATCCACGGCACGCCGAGCATATGCGCGATACCGGCATTCTGCTGCGCGAGGACAATGTCAGTCAGGTTCAGCGAGCCGACGATCATCAGCACGGTGATGATGACGAAGCCGATCGAGACCTCGTAGGACACCATCTGCGCCGCCGAACGGAGGGCACCGAGGAACGGATATTTCGAGTTCGAGGCCCAGCCACCGATGATGATCCCGTAGACGCCGAGCGAGGAAATCGCGAAGATATAGAGGATGCCGACATTGATATCGGCAATGGCCCAGCCCGCATTGACCGGGATCACTGCCCAGGCCGCCAGCGCCAGCACGCAGGTCAGCAGCGGCGCGAGCAGGAACAGGGCCTTGTCCGCCCCGGCCGGCACAACCGGCTCCTTCAGCACGAATTTCAGGAAATCCGCGAAGCTCTGCAGCAGGCCCCAGGGCCCGACCACGTTCGGGCCGCGCCGCAATTGCACCGCCGCCCAGATCTTGCGGTCAGCGAGCAGGATATAGGCGATGAAGATCAGCAAACCCGCCAGCAGGAGCAGGCTCTTGCCGACAATGATCAGCGCCGGGATGAACCAGGTCGTCTCCAGCACGAGGTAGCGCAGCAGGAGGAAGCCGAGATAGATCGCGGCCAGCACACCGATCGTGCCGAGCCCCATCAGGATCAGCGGAACCCAGTTGGTCTTCTTCTTGGGCAGGTTGGGCGAGATGTCGACCATGATATCCTCTTACTCCGCCGCAACCTGGCCCTGGCCGGCCGCAAGGGCGGCGCATTCGGCCATGATCTTCGAAGCCCGTGCGATGGCGTTGGTCAGATGGAAGGCCGGGACGGCATTCTGGAATGCCGCCTTGTCGGCCTTGGCCTTGCCCTTGGCAAGCGCGACGATGGACTCGCCTGCGCCCGGCGCGATCGTGTCGAGCCCGGCGAAATGCGGATGCGCCGTGTAAAGCGCGGCCCGGAGCTGCGCGAGGCTGTCATAGGGCAAGGTCTGGCCGAGCTGCGCCGACAACGCCCGCAGGATGGCCCAGTCCTCGCGGGCATCCCCCGGCGGGAAGCCGGCCCGGTTGGTCATCTGCACGCGGCCTTCCGTGTTGACATAGGTCGCCGATTTCTCGGTATAGGCCGCGCCCGGCAGGATGACATCGGCGCGATGCGCGCCCTTGTCGCCATGCGTGCCCTGATAGATCACGAAGGCCCCGGCCGGGATCTCGACCTCGTCCGCCCCGAGATTGAACAGCACGTCCAGCGCACCCGGCGCCAGCATGCCGGCCGTATCCAGCCCGCCTTCGCCGGGCACGAAGCCGAGATCGAGCGCACCGACCAGCGCGGCTTCCGTATGGAGCACGCAGAAGCCGTTCCAGCCCTCGGCGATCACGCCCTGCTTTTCGGCCAGCTGCGCGGCCATGGCGAGGATCGCCGCGCCATCGGCCCGGTTGAGCGCGCCCTGGCCGAGGATGATCATCGGCTTCTTGGCGCCCTCGTCCTTCGGCTCCTTGAGCAGGGCCGCCAGCGAATCCGGCCCCGCCCCGAGATAGGCATGGGGATAGGAAAGGTCGGCCTGCTCGCCGATCAGCGCGATCTTCACGCCGCCCTTGAGATAGCGCTTGCGGATGCGCGCATTCAGCACCGCCGCTTCCTTGCGCGGATTGGTGCCGATCAGCAGGATCGAATCCGCTTCCTCGATCCCCGCGATGGTCGCGTTGAAGAGATAGCTCGCCCGGCCGTTCTTCGGATGGAGCGGCGAACCGGGATAGCGGCAATCGAGATTGGCCGAACCCAGAGCCGTCATCAGCGCCTTGAGCGCGAACATCTCCTCGACGCCCGCCAGCTGGCCGGCCAGCGCGCCGATCCGCTCCGGCTTCGCCGCCTTGACCTTCGCAGCGATGGCGGAAAAGGCCTCGGCCCAGCTGGCCGGGCGCAGGGCGCCGTTTTCGCGCAGATAGGGCCGGTCAAGCCGCTGCGTCTTCAGCCCGTCCCAGATGAAGCGCGTCTTGTCCGAGATCCATTCCTCGTTCACCGCCTCGTTGATGCGCGGCATGACCCGCATCACCTCACGGCCGCGCGTATCGACGCGGATCGCCGAGCCGAGGGCGTCCATCACGTCGATGCTCTCGGTCTTGGTGAGTTCCCACGGGCGGGCATTGAATTCGTAAGGCCGCGAGGTCAGCGCGCCGACCGGGCAGAGATCGATCACGTTGCCCTGCATCTCGGAGGTCATCGCCTTCTCGAGATAGGTGGTGATCTCGGCATCCTCGCCGCGCCCGATCAGGCCCAGCTCGGTGATGCCCGCCACCTCGGTGGTGAAGCGGACGCAACGCGTGCAATGGATGCAGCGCGTCATCACCGTCTTCACCAATGGGCCGATATACTTGTCCTCGACCGCGCGCTTGTTCTCCTGATAGCGCGTCGAATCAACCCCATAGGCCATGGCCTGGTCCTGCAGGTCGCATTCCCCGCCCTGGTCGCAGATCGGACAATCCAGCGGGTGGTTGATGAGCAGGAACTCCATCACCCCCTCGCGCGCCTTCTTGACCATGGGCGACTTGGTGAAGATCTGCGGCAGCGAGCCATCCGGCCCGCCGCGCACATCCCGTACATTCATCGCACAGGAGGCTTGTGGCTTGGGCGGGCCCCCCTTCACCTCGACAAGGCACATCCGGCAATTGCCGGCAATCGACAGCCGCTCGTGGAAGCAGAAGCGCGGCACTTCCGCGCCTGCAGCCTCGGCCGCCTGCAGCAAAGTGTAGTGCGGCGGCACATCGACTTCGACATCATCGACGAGGATCTTGGTCATGCTTTCCCCTCACTCCGCCGCGACGCGCACAGGGTCGCTGTGCGGATTCGCCGAATACTGGTCGATCTTCTTCTCGATCTCATGCCGGAAATGCCGGATCAGGCCCTGAATCGGCCAGGCCGCGGCATCGCCGAGTGCGCAGATCGTATGGCCCTCGATGCGGGTCGAGACATCGAGCAGCATGTCGATCTCGCGCTTCTGCGCCCGGCCCTCGGCCATGCGCATCATCACGCGGGCCATCCAGCCCGTGCCCTCGCGGCAGGGCGTGCACTGGCCGCAGCTCTCGTGCTTGTAGAAATGCGAGATCCGGGCAATCGCGCGGACAATGTCGGTCGACTTGTCCATGACGATCACCGCCGCCGTGCCAAGGCCGGATTTCAGCCCGCGCAGGGTGTCGAAATCCATCGGCGCATCGATGATCTGCTCGGCCGGAACGCAGGGCACCGAGGAACCGCCGGGGATCACCGCCAGCAGATTGTCCCAGCCGCCACGGATGCCGCCGCAATGCGTGTCGATCAGCTCGCGGAAGGGAATCCCCATCGCTTCCTCGACATTGCACGGCGTATTCACATGGCCGGACACGCAGAACAGCTTGGTGCCGACATTGTTCGGCCGGCCGATGCTGTTGAACCAGCTCGCCCCGCGCCGGAGAATCGTGCCGGCCACGGCAATCGATTCCACGTTGTTCACCGTGGTCGGGCAGCCATAGAGGCCCATATTGGCCGGGAACGGCGGCTTCAGGCGCGGCTGGCCCTTCTTGCCCTCGAGGCTCTCGAGCAGGGCCGTTTCCTCGCCGCAGATATAGGCGCCGGCGCCATGATGGACATAGATGTCGAACGGGTAGCCATGGACATTGTCCTTGCCGACCAGCTTGGCGGCATAGGCCTCGTCCACCGCCTTCTGCAGGGCGATCCGCTCGGCGATATATTCGCCGCGGATATAGATATAGGCCGCATGCGCGCCCATCGCGAAGGAGGCGATCAGGCAACCTTCGATCAGGAGATGCGGGTCATGCCGCATGATCTCGCGGTCCTTGCAGGTGCCCGGCTCGGATTCGTCGGCATTGACAACGAGATAATGCGGGCGGCCATCGTTGACCTTCGGCATGAAGGACCATTTCATGCCCGTCGGGAAGCCGGCCCCGCCGCGCCCGCGCAGGCCGGAAGCCTTCATCTCGTCGATCACCCAGTCCCGGCCCATGGCAAGGATATGCTTGGTGCCGTCCCAATTGCCGCGCTTCAGCGCGGCTTTCAGGCCCGGATCCTGCCGGCCGTAGAGATTGGTGAAGATGCGGTCGCGGTCGTGAAGCATGCGCTACATCCGGTTGGGGTTTGACAGAACGGGACGGATAACCGCCCCGGAACGCGTTTCGACCGGCGCGACGAGCATGGCATCGTCACGCCAGTAATCCTGGGCGAGGTCGATCTTGCTGAAATCGACCCGGTCGAGCTGGTAGGTGACGCGGGTTGCCACGAACCAGCGCCCTTCCGGAAGCTGCCCAAAGCGGAAGGTTCCGGCCATGTCGCATTGCGTCACACGGACCGCTTCCTTGTGGGCATCCACCAGCGCGGCAGCATCCTCGAAACGGTTGCCGGCGCGGAACACGCTGATCCATTCGCGGAAATACGGCGTATCCGGGACCAGGAACACCTCGCTGCCCGCGCAGCGCACCAGGCGGCCATTCGGGCGGCGGAGGAAACCCTCCCCGGCAATGGTCGCGGTGCCGCCGGCGCGGAAGGCAAGATGGTCCGCCGGGGAATAGGCCACGGCCTTCGGCACGCGCTGGGCACAGGCCACGACGGTCATGGCCACGACAAGAAGGGCGAGGAAATGGGGCGCGCGGCCAAAAGCCGGCACCCGGAAAAGGGACAAGGAAACCATTGAGGCAACACCCAAAAAAAGAACAAAAAAAATATTGATTTCAAAAAGATAAAACACGGCCACACAAAACGCGGCCGTCATCGCCCGGGCAAGGATGCCCGTTCCCGGGAACAGGGAGACCTGTCCGGAAGGGAGTACTGTCAGATCGGTTGCCCGATCACATGCCATCTGCCCTGCCCCTCATTCCGCCGGCTTGTCGCCGGCAGCGTTGGTCGGTCGCCAGCCACTCGCCAGCTTCTTCGACTGGCCGATCCAGTCATCCCGCTTCGCGCGGCCCTTGAACCCCTCGAGATTCTGGTCAACCCAGGCGAGGTTCTGATCGGTCCAGCCGGCGATCTGGTCGAAATGGTAGACGCCCATGCGGTTGAGCATCGCCGCCAGCTTGGGCCCGACACCCCAGATCAGCTCCAGATCATCGGCCTTGCCGCCCCGGGCCTTCTTCAGAAGCTCGGGCTTGAATTCGTCCCCGACCGGCGCAGGCTCCTCGGCCTTGGCTGCGGGCTTCGCGGCAACGGGTTTGGCCGGGGTGGCCTTCACCGGTGCCGGCTTGGCCTCGGCCTTGGCTGCCGGAGCGGGCGCGACCGGAGCCGGAGCGGGAACAGGAGCGGCTACCTTCGCCGCCTCGGCCGCCTTGGCCGCCTCTTCCTTGGCCTTCTTCTGCGCAGCGGCGCGCTCATCGAAGGCCTTCTTCCAGCCGCCGATCACCGAACCATCATAAAGGGCGGGGTCGAGCAAGGTCTTGATCGAATCCTTCGGTTCCGAGGCCTTGCGGCCATTCTGCGGCCCCACCTTGACGGGCTTGCCGGCGGCCAGGTCATCCAGCAAGCGCCCAAGCGATTCCTGCGTCAGATCCTCGAAATAATCATCGTTGATCTGCACCATCGGCGCATTGGTGCAGGCGCCGAGGCATTCCACCTCGAGCCAGGAGAACTTGCCATCGGCCGAGACATGCCGCTCCTCGCCGATCCGCGCCTTGAGGGTCTTCTTGAGATCCTCGGCGCCCATGCAATGACAGGGCACGGTGCCACAGAGCTGGACGAAATAGGTGCCGACCGGCTCGAGATTGAACATCGTGTAGAAGGTCGCCACTTCCATCACGCGGATCGGCGGCATGCCGAGCACTTCGGCCACATGCTCGATCGCGGCCCTCGGCAACCAGCCATCGGCCTGCTTTTGCGCTTGCCAGAGCAGCGGGATCACGGCGGAAGCCTGCCGGCCCGGCGGATATTTCGCGATCTGGGCCTTCACCCATTCCCGGTTGCTGGCGTCGAACGCGAAGGAAGCCGGTTGAACGGCATCGGGAGCAAGGCGGCGTACAGACATGGTTCTTCCTCGAACGCGCGGATTCTATCGCGGCGCAGCGAATGACCGGGTCTTACCACCCTTGGCGCGAGGGGCAAGACTGGAAACACTAAAAACAAAGGCGAAGGACCACCCCCGGAAGAATGATCCACACCGCCCGCTCAGAAACACAGCGAATCCCGGCGCAAGGAGCGGTTCTGGTCCCGGTTGATGCGCATCAGGCAGGTGCGCAATTCGCCCGAGCGTTGCACCAGCACCACGAAATCCATGCTCCGCTCGGACGTCCGCTCGACCGCCTTGATCTCGAAACCCTGCCGGACGAGCACATCGAGCGTGACCACCGGCTGGTTCGGCAGCGGGTTGGCAGGCGGTGCGGGCGCCTGCCCCGGCGGTGTCGGCGGGTTGGGCCGTGGCTGCGTCGGCGGCGGCACCACGAACGGGTCGGGCGCAGGCGCCTGCTGGGCGAGAGCCGGCAGGATGCATGTCGGCAGGAGGAGCGCCGGCAGAGCCGCCAGCAGGAGAAGCAGCCGGCGCGCCGCGGCCCTCACCGGTCGACTTCCCCGAACACGATGTCGAGCGAGCCGAGAACGGCCGAGACATCGGCCAGCATATGGCCCTTGCACATGAAATCCATGGCCGAGAGATGCGCGAAGCCCGGCGCTTTCAGCTTGCAGCGATAGGGCTTGTTGGTGCCATCGGCCACGAGATAGACGCCGAACTCGCCCTTCGGCGCCTCGACAGCGGCGTAAACCTCGCCGGCCGGCACATGGTAGCCCTCGGTATAGAGCTTGAAATGATGGATCAGGGCTTCCATCGAGCGCTTCATCTCGCCCCGCTTCGGCGGCACGATCTTGCCGTCGAGCGAGGAAATCGCCGTGCGGCCATCCGGCCCGCGCAGCTTCGCGATGCATTGCTTCATGATGCGGACGGATTGCCGCATCTCTTCCATGCGGATGCAGTAGCGATCGTAGTTATCGCCGTTCCTGCCGATCGGAATGTCGAATTCCAGCTCGGAATAGCATTCATAGGGCATCGAGCGGCGCAGGTCCCAGGCAGCGCCCGAACCACGGACCATTACGCCCGAGAAACCCCATTTCCAGCAATCCTCGAGATTGACGATGCCGATATCGACATTGCGCTGCTTGAAGATGCGGTTATCGGTCAGCAGGCCCTCGAGATCGTCGCAGAGCTTGAGGAACGGATCGCAGAAGGCCTCGATATCGTCGATCAGGTCCTTCGGCAGATCCTGATGCACGCCGCCCGGCCGCACATAGGCCGCATGCATGCGCGCGCCGCAGGCCCGCTCGTAGAAGATCATCAGCTTCTCGCGTTCCTCGAAGCCCCAGAGCGGCGGCGTCAGCGCGCCCACATCCATCGCCTGCGTGGTGATGTTGAGCAGGTGGCTGAGAAGACGCCCGATTTCCGAATAGAGCACGCGGATCAGCTGGCCGCGCTTCGGCACGGTGATGCCGAGCAGCCGCTCGACCGCCATCGCGAAAGCATGCTCCTGGTTCATCGGTGCGACATAGTCGAGCCGGTCGAAATAGGGCACGGCCTGCAGGTAGGTCTTGTGCTCGATCAGCTTCTCGGTGCCGCGATGCAGCAGGCCGATATGCGGATCGGTGCGGGTCACCACCTCGCCGTCCAGCTCCAGCACGAGGCGCAGCACGCCATGCGCCGCCGGATGCTGCGGGCCGAAATTGATGGTGAAATTCCGCATGTTCGGTTGTTCGGTCATCGAACTAGATCCTGCTTTCCGAGGTCAGCGGCAGCAAATAGCCGTCCGAAGCCCATTTTGCCCAGAGGAAACTGAGCAATGTTCCCACAAGGAAGCCCTTGATATTGATTTCAAGGACACCCGCAAACGCAGCGAAGACAGCTTCTGAAACCAGCGACAAAACCAAAATGGCCGCCAGTAGCGCATAGATCGAAGTCAACGTGCCGGTCTTCCGGCGCAGATATCCGATCAGGTAGCCGCCAGCTGTCCTGATCGGATCGAAGGCGAGCAAGACCACGAACAGCACAGCAACCCAGAGGTTATCGAGCAGCACACCAAAGGGTGCGAGCAGAGCCTTTCCACGAGCAATGTTTTCCTCGCGCGTCTTCTGCTCCGGGTTCATCGACTACCCCCTCGCCTTCTCGTCGCCCGGGAGCACGTAATCCGTGCCCTCCCATGGCGACAGGAAATCGAAATTGCGGAATTCCTGGTTGAGCTTCACCGGCTCGTAGACCACCCGCTTCTCCTGGTCGTCGTATCGCACCTCGACGAAGCCAGTCAGCGGGAAATCCTTGCGCAGCGGATAGCCCTGGAAACCGTAATCGGTCAGCAGGCGGCGCAGATCCGGATGGTCGGAGAAAAGGATGCCATACATGTCGTAGGCCTCGCGCTCGAACCAGTTCGCGCCGGGATAGAGGCTGACGACCGACGGCACCGGCGTCACCTCGTCCGTCTGCACCTTGATGCGGATGCGGCGGACATGGCGCGGCGACATCAGGTGATAGACCACGTCGAAGCGGTTCTCGCGGCTCGGATAATCCACCCCGCAGAGATCGGTGAAGTTGAGGAAGGCGCAATCCGGGTCATCATGCAGGAAGCGCAGGACCTCGAGGATCGCGCCTGCCTCGGCATGCAGGGTGAGTTCGCCCAGCGCGATCTCGTGCCCGGTCACCTTGCCCGGCAGGGCCTTCCCGATATGGGCGGCGAGAATTTCAAGTGCTTCGGACATGTCGTCCTTCTCCGCTCGTCATGCCCGGACTCGGGCCGGGGTTCCGTGGCCGCAATTCCGAGTCGTCAAGTCGTGGATGGCCGGGCTGAACCCGGCCATAACGGCCTGCCCGTAGGTTACCGCTCGATCGTCGCCGTCCGGCGGATCTTCTTCTGCAGCAACATCACACCGTAAAGCAGCGCTTCGGCCGTGGGCGGGCAGCCCGGCACGTAGATATCCACCGGCACCACACGGTCGCAGCCCCGCACCACGCTGTAGCTGTAGTGGTAATAGCCGCCGCCATTGGCGCAGGAGCCCATCGAGATGACGTAGCGCGGTTCCGGCATCTGGTCATAGACCTTGCGGAGCGCGGGCGCCATCTTGTTGGTGAGCGTGCCGGCGACGATCATCACGTCGGACTGGCGCGGCGAGGCGCGCGGCGCGAAGCCGAACCGCTCCACATCGTAGCGCGGCATCGAGAGCTGCATCATTTCCACGGCGCAGCAGGCGAGGCCGAACGTCATCCACATCAGCGAGCCCGTCCGCGCCCAGGCGATCAGGTCATCCGTGGCGGTGACGAGGAAGCCCTTGTCGGCCAGCTCGTTGTTGATCTCGACGAAGAACGGGTCGGTCGCGCCGACCGGCTTGCCGGTATTCGGGTCGAGAATGCCCTTCGGAGCGGGGGCAACGAGCGTATTCATGGTCCCGGAATTCATGGCATCAATCCCATTCCAGCGCGCCTTTGCGCCACTCATAGACGAAGCCGACCGTCAGCACGCCGAGAAACACCATCATCGACCAGAACCCGAAGGCCCCGATATCCTTCAGGGCCACCGCCCAGGGGAACAGGAACGCCACTTCGAGGTCGAAGATGATGAAGAGGATGGCCACGAGGTAGAAGCGCACATCGAATTTCATGCGGGCATCGTCGAACGCGTTGAAGCCGCACTCATACGCCGAAACCTTTTCCGGATCCGGGTTCTGGTAGGCCACCGCGAAGGGCGCGACGAGCAGGGCGATTCCGATCACCAGGGAGATGCCGATGAAGAGAACCAGCGGGAGATAATCGATGAGCAGCGTTTCCATGGCGCTCTGAATTAGTCGAGCCCGGCTTCTCGCGCAAGCGAAAGGGCGTCGCCTCCGACGATTTGGCAACAGCCTCGGGCGATCCTCGCCGGCAGCCCGCGCGGAAGGCCGGATCCTGCGGCAAGGCCCGGGCGTTCTTGCAGCAATGCCCCGGCCCGGAGGCGCCTTGGTGCTGGAAAAGCGAGGGCTCGCAGTTAGTCTGGGCACGGCTCCGCAGCGCGATTCGCGGAGCGGGGCGTCCAACATTGCGGCCTGTTGCCGGGCAACCCTGCCCTCCCGGCCTGTCCAGGCCCGCTCGGGGGGAAAGATCATGATGAAACAGGTTGTGAAGGGCCTGGCGGTACTGGGCATCGTGGCCATGGCCGCGATGCCGGCCTTCGCCAAGGGCCCCGGCGATTACCGTGTGCAGGGCAAGGAAGGCACCTCGGGCGGCGGGTATAGCGGCAGCGCTTCCCTCACCCAGACCGGCGCCGAGACCTGGCGGATTGTCTGGAAAATCGGATCGCAGACCTGGACAGGCTTCGGCATCGGCAATGGCGAGGTCGTGGCGCTGAACTTCACCGGCGGCGGCCGGACCGGCGTGATGCTGCTGATCGCGAAGGAGGATGGCAGCGGCTATGCCGCCGCCTGGGCCTATACCGGCGAGAAGGAAGTCGGCTACGAGGAATGGACCAAGCGCCGGTAAGCCTGGAGCATTGTCCGACCGGGGAGATCCCGGTTGGGCGCAGGACAACGCGACAAGGCAGGAACCGGAGCGGGCGACCTGATTCGGTCAGAGCGCAGACATTTCCCGTCAGCGGATCCGCCGGCTGACCGCGATGGTCGCGACGATGGCGGCGGCGAAAACCAGCGAGAGCGGCGTGATCCGCTCTCCCAGCAGTGGCGCGGCGGCCAGCATCGACAGGAAGGGTTGAGCCAGCTGCGTCTGGCTGACGCGCAGCGCGCCGCCGAGCTGCAACCCGCGATACCAGGCAAAGAAGCCGAGCCACATCGACACGATGGCGAGATAGGCGAAGCTGAGCCACGCAACCGGCGCCACCTCGCCCTGCGGCCAGGTCAGCGCCGAAACCGGAATGGTCAACGGCAGATACAGCACGAGGATCCACGAGATCACCTGTTCCGGCGGCATCTCGCGCGAGAGCCGGGCCCCCAGCACATAGCCGCAACTGGCCGAGAGCACGGCGAGCAGCAACAGCCCATCCGCCGCGACGAAGCCGCCCTCGCCCGTCAGCCAGGCGTAGAGCACGACCAGCAGGAAGCCGAGAACGGCCAGCGCCCAGAAGGCCGGTCGGGCGCGCTCGCGCATCCAGAGCGCCGTCAACGCCGCTGTGCCAAGCGGCAGGGCACCGGAAATCACGGCGGCATGGACCGAATCGACATGCTGGACGGCAAGGCCGAGGAAAAGCGGGAAGCCGATCACGATCCCCGCCCCGGCAAGGATCAGCCGGAGAGCCTGCACCCGGCTGGGCCAGGCCGCGCGGATGACCAGCAGATAGAGAATGGCCAGCATGCCGGCCGCTGCGGCACGGCCGAAGCTGATGAAGACCGGCGGCAGGCCGGGAAAGGTCGGGGTGAGCGTGGCCAGCTTGGTCACCGGCGCGGTCAGCGCAAACAGCGCCACGCCCAGAAAGCCGAGCAGGAAGCCCTTTTGGGAAGCCGTCATCGTCCCCTCGCGAGGTTGGCAAGATCCGGATGGTGAAGGACCTGCCCCCTGTTCATGGAAGGGGAGGAAGTGGGGTGGCGCGGGCGACGGGGCTCGAACCCGCGACCTCCGGCGTGACAGGCCGGCACTCTAACCGACTGAGCTACGCCCGCATCCATTCCCGCATCGGGGGTGCCCCCGACGAGGGCCGAACGGTTACGCGATGGGCGGAGGACCTGTCAAGCACTCCGCACCGAATGTCGGAATCTTTTTGCGGGACGCGCGAAACCCCGGGGGTCAGAGCGAGGGCGCGCCGAGCCGGAACCGGCGCACTTCATTGCTCGAAAGGATGCGGATCTGGTCATGCGGGACCGATTCCGCGAGGCTGATCAGGTCCTGGCTGCCGCCGACACGCGAGACATATTGCCGGAGTGCGTTGACCTCGCTCGACCCGGCATAGATCCGCTCGCCCTGCATCGCGCCGCCGGCCGGATCGGTCCGCCACATCCGGGCCGACATCCGGTGGACACCGAGCCGCGCGCCTTCCGGAACCACGCGTTTCTTCGCCCCCATCAGCACATAGACGCAGGCCGACGCGCAATGCCCCGGCACCACGCCGACCTGCCCGATCCCGGCCCTGCGGCGGGCCTGTCGCGGCGAATCGAGAAGCGCCGGCCGGCCGATCACCACCGCTGCGCCGGCATCATGGATCAGCGAGCCGAGCTGGAGGGCGCTTTCGACATTCCCGCCGGGAGAATTGAGGAAAACGATCGCATGGAGGCCGGGCCGCCGCAGTTCCTGCCGGAGGAACGCGGCGAACTTGGCCGGCGCATCGCGGGTGATCTCGCCCTCGGCGATCACGGCGCGGCGGCACTCGCTGGCATTGCAGGCACCATCGACCGGGATTGTCGCAAAATCCATCGCGAGGGCCGGGCCGGCCATCGTCAGGGCAAACAGGCCGGCAAGACCTTTCAGGCGAACCGGGGCCGGCAGGCCGCGACCCGGCATCGAAGACAGGAAACGCATGGATCGAAATCCCCTCACGCAAACGCACTGCCGGAACAGGACAGCGCGGATATGGTGAAGGAACGAGGTTTCCGAAAGGTTCACGAAAAGGCAAGACAGCGCGGCGTCGCAGCGCCGCGCGGCCGGAAATTCACTTCAGGTTGCGGATCAGCGCGAGCGATTCGGAGCTGTAATCCGAGCAGGCCTTTTTCTTGTCGCGGTTGATATCCGCCACGACCTTGTTCCACATCCCGTCACGCACCGGATCCGGCAAGCCGGCAGCGACCTCCGAGGCATCCACCGCATTCTGCAGCCTTTCGTCCTCGTCTTCATCGATATCGAGTTCGCAGAGATGCACCGTCGCCGCCACGACATAGAGAATCGCGAGCTGGTTGATCTTCTCGTCCGCGGCATTCTGCTGCGGGGTGGGCGCGGGAGCCGGGGCGGCCTGCTGCGGTGCAGGAGCCGGCGCAGGAGCGGGCGCGGCCTGCTGCGGCGCCGGAACGGGCGGAGCCAGGGGAGCAGGCGCAGGGGCAGCCGGGGCCGGTGCTGCAGGCGCAGGAGCCGGTGCAGCCTGTTGCGGCACAGCAGCAGGAGGGGCAGGCGTGGCACTTTCAGCAGCGGGTGCAGCCGGCGCGGGCGCGGGAGCCGCCGGGGCCGGCGCGGGAGCCGCCTGTTGTGGGACCGGCGCGGCAGGTCCCGGGGCCGGGGCGGCGCTGTCCGCCGCCGGTGCGGCAGGCGCCGGCGCGGGCGTCTCCGTTGCCGGGGCTGCGCTCTGGGCGAAAACCGGGCTGCCCATCAGGAGGGCCGCGACGAGCGGAACGATCAGGCGGGTCATGGATGGCGCTCCGGGTTCACTCGTTGCATTCCGAGACAACGAGCTTGCAGGCCTCGTTGCCGCAATTGGCGAGGGCGATCCGCCGTGCTGCGCCCTTGGTCACGCCTTCGCCGGTCCCCCAGCGATTGGCGGAGGCGGCATAGGCGCCGCAGCTTTCGAAGGTGATCGCTACCTTGCAGGACTTGTTCCTGGCCCGGCATTCCTTGAGCGCGCCCCGTTCGGCTGCCTTCTCGCTGTCCTCGCCGGTGACATACCCATAGCCGACCCCGCTGCCGGAAACGCCCTTCTCGTCATCGACCGCGATCGCACCCCAGGCGAAGGCCGCAACGGGCGCGAGCATGAGAAAGCCGGCAAGGGCCGGCAGGATGATGATGCGCCGCATGGGCCTCTCCCGCATTTCAACCCGCGTAGTCTTTCGCGAGTCGGGAGCGCTGTAAACAAGCCAGCCCCGGGCAAACCTGCAATCCAGGCTGGTATCATCGAGAAAAATGAAGGCTGTGGTGGGCGATGAGAGACTCGAACTCCCGACATCCTCGGTGTAAACGAGGCGCTCTACCAACTGAGCTAATCGCCCTCGGGGCGTGAAGATGCCGCCCGATCAGCCCGGTGGGTAAACACCATCCGCCCGGTATTGGCAAGCGGCCATCCCCCTCGGCCGGCCTGCGCAGGGCTTCCGCCAAGGGGCCAGCCCCCCGCCGAGGGCACCTGGCTTCCACCAATGGCGCAGGGTGCATCGGCGCCGCCTCTGATACAGGTCAAGGAAGCTCCTGCCGGCAGGCGGCAGGATGGCGGTCAGGCCCGGGCAACACGGGCTGGAGGAAACCCGGACGATGCGCATCGCCCTGCTGGCGGATATCCATGGCAATCGGGAAGCGCTGGAAGCCGTGCTGCGCGCCCTCCCCGCCCACCGGATCGACGGCCTCGCCATCCTCGGCGATGTCGTCGGCTATGGGCCGGACCCGGCTTTCTGCGTGGAGCGCATCGCCTCCCTGGTCGAGGCCGGCGCGATGATCGTGCTCGGAAACCACGATGCCGCAATCGAGGGCGATGCCAGCGACATGAACCGCGTCGCCCGCGAGGCCATCGAATGGACACGGACCAGGCTTGACCCCGGCCATGCCGCGCTGATCCGCGCCTGGCCCGAGCAGCATCGCCTCGAGGAGGCGCTGTTTGTCCATGCCAGCGCCCGGGCCCCGCGCGCCTGGGAATACATTACCGGCCCCGGCGAGGCCGAGCGCAGCCTGCGCGCCACCGATGCCGCGATCACGCTGGTCGGCCATGTCCACCAGCCGCGCCTCTGGCGTTTGACCGGCCTCGGCGTCGCCATCGCGCATGAGCCGATCCCCGGCGCGGAGATCCCGCTCTCGCGGCATTTCCCCTGGCTCGGCGTGGTTGGCGCGGTCGGCCAGCCGCGCGACGGCCAGACCGCCGCCGGCTACGCCATCCTCGATCTGAAGCGCCGGACGCTGCTGTTCGGTCGCGTCGGCTATGACCATTACGCAACCGCCCGGAAACTGCGCGAGGCCGGCCTGCCCGAGCCGCTGGCTGTCCGCCTCCTCCGGGGACGATGAGGGCCGCCATGGGCAGGATGCAGCTGGAATCCGGCTCGACGATCGACGGCTTCCTGATCGGCCAGAAGATCCATCAGGGCGGCATGGCCGAGATCTGGGAGGTCACCCACCCGGAACACGCCATCCCGCTGGTGATGAAGGTGCCGCTGATCCTCGACGGCGATGATCCCACCATGATCGTCGGCTTCGAGCAGGAACAGATGATCCTGCCACGCCTGACCGGGCCGCATGTGCCGCGCTGCATCGCCCTCGGGGATTTTTCGGCCCAACCCTATATCGTGATGGAACGCCTTGCCGGCGAGAGCCTGCTGCCGCGCTTCAAGGCCGCGCCCCTGCCGGTGGCGGAGGTGCTGGCCATCGGCGCGGCCATCGCCCGGGCGCTCGTCAGCCTGCACGGGCAGGATGTCGTCCATCTCGACATCAAGCCCTCGAATGTGATGTTCCGCCCGACCGGCGAGGCCGTCTTCATCGATTTCGGCCTGTCGCGCCATCTCCGCCTGCCGGATCTCCTCGCCGAGGAATTCCGCGTGCCGATGGGCACCGCGCCCTATATCGCCCCCGAGCAGGTCCTGAAGATCCGCGAGGAGCCACGGAGCGATCTCTTCGCCCTCGGGGCCATGCTCTATGCTCTCGCCACCGGCGAACGCCCCTTCGGCAACCCGAAGCACACGACCAAGGCCCTGCTGCGCCGGATGTACGAGGCCCCCACCCCGCCCCGCGTGCTGAGGCCGGACATCCCGGGCTATCTTCAGGAGATCATCCTGCGCTGCCTCGAGGTCAAACCCGACCGGCGCTATGCCACCGCGGCGCAGCTCGCCTTCGAGCTCAACCACCCCGAGCATGTGACACTGACCGACCGCGCCACGCGCGAGAAAACGCATTGGCTCCGGAACCTCGTTTCGGGCCGGCTGCTGCCGCCGCAGGCCCCGCCGCTCAGCCGGCTCGGCGCCTATCGCCATGCCTCGCTGGCGCCGATCCTGATGGTCGCGGTCGACCTCTCGCCCGAGGGCGAACCGCTGGCCGGGATCCTGCGCGAGACCGTCTCGCGCCTGCTGGTCACCGCGCCGGATTCCCGCCTTGCCTGCGTGAACGTGCTGCGCATGGCGCGGATCGGACTCGACACGCTGGTGGATGAGGACGGCACCTCGCTGCATGTCCGCCGGCTGGTCGAACTCAAGCACTGGGCCGCCGAGATGCGCCTGCCGCCGGAACGCCTCACCTTCCATGTGCTGGAACATGCCGATCCGGCGCAGGCCATGCTGGATTTCGCACGAAACAATGCCGTCGATCACATGATTGTCGGCGCGCGTGGCTCAGGTGGCGTCAGGCGCTACATGGGCTCGGTCTCGACCAGCCTCGTCGCCGAGGCGCCCTGCTCGGTCACAGTGGTCCGCAACCGTCTCTCCCCGGCCGGGGACAGCGACACCGAGATCGCCGAAGCCGGGGCGTAGCGCACCGGCGCCGTCAGCGCGCCGAGGTTGCGGTTTTCGCCAGCCGGAACTTGCCCATTTCAGCCGGGCTCAGCCAGTACATCGATTCCGATGGCGTCTTGTCCATCACCATCGAAAGCGACTGATCGACGCCCATCTGCTTGAAATAGCGCGAATAGGCATCCCGGATCGCATCATGCTGCAGGGTGCCGCTCACCACCGTGCGGGTAACCGGATCGCGCACTTCCGGCCCGGTATGGGCGCGGTGAACCCCCACGCGGGAGCCCGGCACGAAATAGCGGCTCTTGCCGCCGGCCAGCACCAGCACGCAGGCCGAGGCGCAGACGCCCGATGTCAGGCCCGTGCTGCGGCTGACGGACCCGCCGGCCGGCCGGCCGACAATCACCGACATGTTGAGCTTGCGGATCATCAGGCCGAGAGCGGCAGCGCCGGCATTGAAGCCACCAGGGCTCTCGACGACGACGATGCTCGACAATCGGTGCGACTTGGCAGCATTGGCGACAAATTCCGCGAAAATCAGGTGCTCGTTCTGCTGGATCGTGCCCGACGCGTGGATGATCTTCGGGCAGGCAGCGCCACATCCGTCGAGCTCCGCCTCGACCAGCCGGTAGCTCATCGCTCCGGCGCCGGAAACCACGCCGCCGGCCAGCGCTGCCGCGATGACGGCCCGAACCGCCTGCCTGATGATCCGCATGCCATCCTCCCCTTGCAGTGCCGCAAAGGTGGCATGAAACGCTTCCAGGCCGCAAGCGACGCAATAGCGCGGGCGCCGAACATGAAAAAAGCGCCCCGGAAACCGGGGCGCCTCGATCGTTGCAGGAACTCCATTCTTGTCAGAACTCGATCCTTGCTGCCTCTGGCCTCAATGGGCGCGGGCAGTGACGGCTGCGTCTTCCTTGGCTTTGGCAGCGGCCTTGGCTTCGGCTTCCTCGTCCCACTCGATCGGCTCGGGCTGCCGGACAAGAGCGCGCTTGACCACCTCGTCCATGCGCGACACCGGGACGATTTCCAGCCCGTTCTTCACGTTGGAGGGGATTTCCGCAAGGTCCTTCACATTGTCCTCGGGGATCAGCACCGTCTTCATGCCGCCCCGCAGGGCCGCCAGGAGCTTCTCCTTGAGGCCACCGATCGGCAGGACACGGCCCCGCAACGTGACTTCACCGGTCATGGCGATATCACGACGGACGGGAATGCCCGTGAGCACCGATACGATCGCTGTCGCCATCGCGATACCCGCCGACGGGCCATCCTTCGGCGTCGCGCCTTCCGGCACGTGCACATGGATGTCCTTCGTATCGAAGACCGGCGGCTTGATGCCGAACTCGATGCAGCGACTGCGGACATAGGAAGCCGCCGCCGAGATCGATTCCTTCATGACGTCGCGCAGGTTGCCCGTAACCGTCATCTTGCCCTTGCCGGGCATGACCACGCCTTCGATCGTCAGCAACTCGCCGCCCACCTCGGTCCAGGCGAGGCCCGTGACCACACCGACCTGATCCTCGGCCTCGACCTCGCCATAGCGATACTTGGCCGGGCCGAGATAGGATTCGACCTTGGCCTCGTCGATGACGACCGCCTTGACCGGGTTGTCGGTGCCGGCAGCCAGCAGGATCTCCTTGACCGCCTTGCGGACGAGGTTGGAGATCTCGCGCTCGAGATTGCGGACGCCGCTCTCGCGGGTATAGCGCCGCACAAGAAGCAGCAAGGCTTCCGGCGTGATGCTCCATTCCGAGGCATCGAGGCCATGCTTCTTCAGCGAGTTCGGGATGAGATGCTTGCGGGCGATCTCGGCCTTCTCGTCCTCGGTATAGCCGGCGATGCGGATGATCTCCATCCGGTCCATCAGCGGGCCCGGAATGTTGAGCGTATTCGCCGTCGTTACGAACATCACGTTCGACAGGTCGTAATCGACCTCGAGGTAATGGTCGTTGAACGTCGTGTTCTGTTCCGGATCGAGCACTTCCAGCAGCGCGGAGGACGGATCACCCCGGAAATCCATGCCCATCTTGTCGATCTCGTCGAGCAGGAAGAGCGGGTTCGAGGTCTTCGTCTTGCGCAGGCTCTGGATGAGCTTGCCCGGCATCGAGCCGATATAGGTCCGGCGATGGCCGCGGATCTCGGCCTCGTCCCGCACCCCGCCGAGGCTCATCCGGACGAATTCACGCCCGGTGGACTTGGCGATCGACTTGCCGAGCGAGGTCTTGCCGACACCCGGCGGGCCAACAAGGCACAGGATCGGCCCCGTCAGCTTGTTCGCGCGGCTCTGTACCGCAAGATACTCGACGATCCGGTCCTTGACCTTGTCGAGGCCGAAATGATCAGCATCGAGGACTTCCTGCGCCAGCCGCAGATCCTTCTTGACCTTCGACTTCTTGCCCCAGGGCAGCGAAAGCATCCAGTCGAGGTAATTGCGCACGACGGTGGCTTCCGCCGACATCGGAGACATCTGCCGGAGCTTGCGCAATTCATGGTTCGACTTGTCACGCGCCTCTTTCGAGAGCTTGGTCCGCGCGATCTTGTCCTCCAGTTCGGCCAGCTCGTCCTTGCCGTCCTCGTCGCCGAGTTCCTTCTGGATCGCCTTGATCTGCTCGTTGAGGTAATATTCGCGCTGCGTCTTCTCCATCTGGCGCTTGACGCGCGTGCGGATGCGCTTCTCGACCTGCAGGACCGAGATCTCGCTTTCCATCAGGCCGAGCACCTTCTCGAGGCGGCGCGCCACCTTGGTGATCTCGAGCACGGCCTGCTTGTCGGCGATCTTCACCGCGAGATGCGAGGCAACCGTATCGGCCAGCTTGGCATAATCCTCGATACCGGCAATGGTCGAGACTACATCCGGCGAGACCTTCTTGTTGAGCTTGGCATAGCCCTCGAACTCGCTGGTCACCGAGCGCGCGAGCGCCTCGATCTCCACCGGATCGCTGTAATCCTCCTCCAGCACCGTCACTTCGGCTTCGAGGAAATTCTCGTTCGCGACAATATCAGCGCGCCGGGCGCGGCTTACGCCTTCGACCAGCACCTTCACCGTGCCGTCAGGCAGCTTGAGCAGCTGCAGCACCGTGGCGAGGCTGCCGATCTGGTAGATCTGGTCCGCCGCCGGATCGTCATCGGTGGCGTTGAACTGCGTTGCCAGCAGGATGTGCCGGTCACTCCGCATCACCTCTTCCAGCGCCTTGATCGATTTCTCGCGACCGACGAAGAGCGGCACGATCATGTGCGGGAAAACGACAATATCCCGCAATGGCAGCACCGGAACGACTTCGGTGGTGCCCGGAACGGGGGTGGCACGCTTCTTGTCAGCGCTCATCGCTTGGTCCTCTGTTCAGGTCGCCCGTGCCGGACTGCCCTTGAGAGGCAGGACAGCGAAGTGGCACGACCCCCGGTCATGCCGGGAATGCTGGGGCCGGGCTCCTTCCGGAGTTCCGCTTCCGCCCCCCTCTCGACAGAGGGTGGGCGGCCGTCGAAACAGGCCCTGTCGGCACCTGCCCGATCCACTCGTTATGCTCAACGTGGTGTCGATTCGTCCGCTATGCAAGGGCATCAGCCGCACCGCGATCATTTCCCGCAGCTTGCCCCCGTCTTGCGTCCCGCAGGACACAGGACCGGATGAATCCTGCCCGGCCCCGCAGCCCGAACCGGACACAAAAAGACGGACGGGCACGCCCGTCCGTCCTGTCGTTCCGGCAGCGGCACGATCAGGCGCTGGCTTCGAGCGCCTCTTCCTTCCGCTCGCCGTAGATGTAGAGTGGCTTGGCCTTGCCCTCGATGACTTCCGCCCCGACAACCACCTGCTCCACGCCATCGAGGCCCGGTAGGTCGAACATCGTGTCGAGCAGGGTGCCCTCCATGATGGACCGCAGGCCGCGTGCGCCGGTTTTCCGCTCGATCGCCTTGCGGGCCACGACGGAAAGCGCATCATCGTTGAAGGTCAGCTCGACATCTTCCATCTCGAACAGGCGCTGATACTGCTTGACCAGCGCGTTCTTCGGCTCGGTCAGGATGCGCTTGAGGGCATCCTCGTCGAGATCCTCGAGGGTCGCGATGACCGGCAGGCGGCCGATGAATTCCGGGATGAGCCCGAATTTCAGCAGGTCTTCCGGCTCGACCTGGCGGAAAACCTCGCCGACGCGTCGGTCATCCGGCGCCTCGACCTTGGCGCCGAAGCCGATCGAGGTGCCCTTCCCGCGGGAGGAGATGATCTTCTCGAGGCCGGCAAAGGCGCCGCCGCAGATGAAGAGAATGTTGGTCGTGTCGACCTGCAGGAACTCCTGCTGCGGATGCTTGCGGCCACCCTGCGGCGGAACCGAGGCCACGGTGCCTTCCATGATCTTCAGCAGCGCCTGCTGGACGCCCTCGCCCGACACGTCGCGGGTGATCGAGGGATTGTCCGATTTACGGCTGATCTTGTCGATCTCGTCGATATAGACGATGCCGCGCTGCGCCCGCTCGACATTGTAATCGGCAGCCTGCAGCAGCTTCAGGATGATGTTCTCGACATCCTCGCCGACATAGCCGGCCTCGGTCAGCGTCGTTGCATCGGCCATGGTGAACGGCACATCGAGAATGCGCGCCAGCGTCTGGGCGAGATAGGTCTTGCCGCAGCCGGTCGGGCCGACGAGCAGGATGTTCGACTTCGCCAGTTCGATATCATTATGCTTGGTCGCGTGGTTCAGCCGCTTGTAGTGGTTATGCACCGCCACCGCGAGCACGCGCTTCGCATAGAACTGGCCGATCACGTAATCGTCGAGGATCTTGGCGATCTCCTTCGGCGTCGGTACGCCGTCCTTCGCCTTCACGAGGGTCTTCGATTCCTCGCGGATGATGTCCATGCAGAGTTCGACGCATTCATCGCAGATGAAGACCGTTGGTCCCGCGATGAGTTTACGAACCTCATGCTGGCTCTTGCCGCAGAAGGAGCAGTACAGCGTGCTCCGGGAATCGCCGCTCTGGGTCTTGCTCATCGCCTACCTCCTATCCCGGAAAGCGGGCCCCGTAACGGGAACCGGGCCTCCGGATCGCGACATGGCGTGGCGCGCCATGCCGATAGATGATCGGGACACTATCGGACGCGGCCCCCGAACGAAACGTTAATTCGCGGGCCGGCCGATCGAATGTCCCTGCCAAGGGTAATAACTTGTTCCCGCGTTGCAAGGGACGGGCCACAATTTAACCCGGCAAACTGCTCCAAAAGGGGTCACGAGCGCTTGAAGGGCGCCGGAACGGTCCAGAATGTCACAGGACGGGGCGGCTTACATTGCCTTGGGCGGCTCCGGATCCTCGCTCCGCTTGGTGACAACCTGATCGATCAGGCCGAATTCCTTGGCCGCGTCGGCGGTCATGAAATTGTCACGCTCGAGGGCGTTGTGGATGGTATCGTAATCCTGCCCGGTATGCTGGACATAGATCTCGTTGAGGCGGCGCTTCAGCCCTTCGACTTCCTTGGCATGGATCAGGATGTCAGTGACCTGCCCCTGGAACCCGCCGGACGGCTGATGCACCATGATCCGCGCATTCGGCAGGGCGAAGCGCATGCCTTTCTGGCCGGCCGTCAGCAGGAGCGAGCCCATCGAGGCCGCCTGCCCCATGCAAAGCGTGGTCACCGGGCAGCGGATGAACTGCATCGTGTCGTAGATCGAGAGCCCCGACGTCACCACCCCGCCCGGCGAGTTGATATACATCGAGATCTCCTTCTTCGGGTTGTCGGCCTCGAGGAAGAGCAGCTGCGCCACGATCAGGCTGGCCATGCCATCCTCGACCGGACCATTGAGGAAGATGATGCGCTCGCGCAGCAGGCGGGAGAAGATGTCGAAGGCGCGTTCGCCCCGGCTCGATTGCTCGATGACCATCGGGACGAGGGAATTATAGGTCTCAATCGGATCTTTCATGATCGCCTCAGTTTCGTCGCGGCGATGACGTCGCCGATTCGTGCCGGAATTGCCCGTCACAGATAGAGATTGCCCCGCCTGCTGAAAAGGGCGGAGCGGATTCAGCGTGAATCGGGGCGGTACCGGAAGGCCAGAAGCATTGCCCAGCCAAGCAGAAGGCCCCAGAACGCGCCGCCGATTCCGAACAGGGTCAGCCCCGATGCGGTGGCGAGGAAGGTCAGCAGCGCCGGAATGCGGGCCTCCTCCTCCTCGAGGGCGCCGCGCATGGCCGCTCCGAAAGCCGGAACAAGGGCCAGCCCGGCGGCCGCTTCGACCAGAACCGGCGAGGCCCTGAGAACCAGCGCGGCCGCCATCGCCGCAAGGCCCGCCAGCAGGATATAGCCGAAACCGGCCGCGATCGTCGCGATGTAGCGCCGCGCCGGATCCGGATGGGCCTCCGGGCCGGCGCAGAGCGCTGCCGTGATGGCCGCGTAATTGATCGGCGGGGCCCCCGCCAGCGCGGTCGCGACCGTGGTAGCCCCGGTCGTGGCCAGCCCCTGCCTGAGCGACGGGCGATAGCCGAATGTCGTCAGCACGGCATAGCCGGTGATGTTCTGCGAGGCCATCGTCACCACGAAAAGCGGCAGGGCCAGCCCCAGCAGCGCTTCGATGGAGAAGGTCGGTGCGACGAGTACGAGGCCCGGCCAGCGGAATCCCTCGCCGCCCCCGCCCTGCAGCACGACGCCGCCGAGCGCGATCGCCACGGCCGCCGGCACCGCCCAGAGCCGGGCGAACCGCATCAGGACCAGCCAGGTCGCGAGAATGACGAGCCCGAGGAGAGGAATGTCGCGGACAGCGATGAACGGAGCAAGGCAGAGCTTGAGCAGGATTCCCGCCAGCATCGCACTGGCGATGGTCTTCGGGATCGCCTGGACAAGGCGGACAAGCGGCGTCCAGAACCCTGCCAGCACGATCAGCAGCCCGACGACGACAAAGGCGCCGGTCGCGGCCGGGAAGCCGCCGGGCAGGACGCCCATTGTGGCCATGAAGGCGAGGCCCGGCGTTGTCCACGCGATACTGATCGGCATCCGGCTCGACAGGCTGAGCGCGATGGCGACGACGCCCTTGGCCAGCCCCACCACCAGCAGCCCGGAAGCAATCTCGGCCTCGGTTGCCCCCATCGCCGCCAGCCCCTTGATCAGGATCGCAACCGCACTGGCATAACCGACCACCGAGATAACCAGCCCCTGCACGGTGGCCTGGACGGAGAAATCGGCCAGCAGCCGGGCAAGGCCCTGCCGGCTCTCGGGCGCGGTTTCCGGCATGGTCCTGCCCCTCCTCAGCAAGACGCCGCCCGGTCGGGGCGGCGTGAGGTCGATCCTGCCGGCGGGAAACCCGCCCGGCACTTGTCCTGTACCCTGAAGAACCCGAGTGACCCGGGCTTCGGATCACTCGAGCGTGGGGTCACTCGGCCTTCTTGGCCTTGGCCTTCTTCGGCTTTTCGGCCTTTTCCTCGGCGTCCGGCACGTCATCATCCATCAACTGGGCGCGGGTGACGGTCTTCTCGGTGACCTTGAGCCCCATCAGGATGAGATCGATGACCTTTTCCTCGAAGATGGGGGCGCGGATCTGCGCCAGCGCTTCCGGGTTCTTCGAGAAATATTCGAAGACCTGCTTTTCCTGGCCCGGGAACGAGCGGGCGCGGGCGATCAGCGCATCGCGCATCTCGCTTTCCTCGATCTTGATGTTCGACTTGGCACCGATCTCTGCAAGGACGAGGCCGAGCCGGACGCGGCGGGCCGCGATGGCGCGGTATTCCTCGCGGGCCTTTTCTTCCTCGCCTTCACCGAAGGACTGGCCCGAACGGGTCATGTCAGCGGTGAGCTGGCGCCAAACGGTCGAGAACTCCTCCTCGAGCATGGTGGAGGGCAGGTCGAACGTGTAGATCTTGTCGAGGCCGTCGAGAAGCTGGCGCTTCATCTTCTGGCGCGTCTGCTCGGTCATCTCTTCCTGGATCGACGCCCGGACCGCCTCGCGAAGCTTCTCGACATCGTCGAGGCCGAACTTCTTGGCCAGTTCGTCATCGATCACCTGGTCGCCCGGCGCCTGGATCTCCTGCACCGTCACGGCGAATTCCGCCGCCTTGCCCGCGAGTTCGCGCGCCTGGTACAACTCGGGGAACATGGTCTTGACGACCTTCTGCTCGCCCTTTTTGGTGCCGACAAGCTGCTCCTCGAAGCCCGGGATGAACTGGCCCGAGCCGATGATCAGGTCCACGCCCTCGGCCGTGCCGCCCTCGAAGGCGACGCCATCGATCGTGCCGACGAAATCGATCGTCAGCTTGTCGCCGTCCTGCGCCTTGTCCTTGGCACCGCGCGGCGCATAGGGCCGGTTGGCCGCCGCCATCCGCTGGATCGACGAATCGATGTCTTCCTGCGTGATCTCGGCAACCTCGCGGATGATCTCGATCCCCGAATGATCGCCGATCTCGATCTTCGGCAGGACCTCGACATCGACCGAGAAGTCGAGATCGGCCTTGCCGGCGAGAACCTGCTCGATCACCGCCTGGTCTTCGGTGAAGTTGATCTTCGGCTCGGAGGCGAGCCGGATGTCATGCTCCTCGACGATCTTCTTGTTGGCATCGTTCACGGCGTTCTGGACAACATCGGCCATGACCGACTTGCCGTAGACGCGCCGGAGATGCGCAACCGGCACCTTGCCCGGGCGGAACCCGTTGAGATTGACACGCTCGCGGAGCGTCTCGAGTTCGCTTTCGAAGCGGCTGCCCAGATCGGCGGCGGCGATGACCACCTTGAACTGGCGCTTGAGCCCTTCGGCGAGGGTTTGGGTGACCTGCATGTTCAACCTTAGATGTCCGTTCGGGCTGGTGCCCGTATCAAAACCTGAATGCGTCGCAGCGACGCGTGATGCCTGTTTACGTCCTGTCCGGAACCGCCGAAACCGATCCGGCCCCGAGGAAACCCGGCCGATCCCGGCAAACGCATTCGGCACTGGTGCGGGCGAAGGGACTCGAACCCCCACGACTTTCGTCACCGGAACCTAAATCCGGCGCGTCTACCAGTTCCGCCACGCCCGCCAACGCCTCCACCGGAGTAGAAAACACCTCCACCGGAATGGAATTCGTGACGAGACCGCGAACAGCCTCGCCTGACCAGCGGGCCGCGTCTATATCACGCTTTTCGTCGCCCGCAGCAAAAATCTGCATGAGCGCACAGCCCGGCACGGCCGCTTCGCCGCCGGGCACCGGGGCTTGACGGGAAGCCGGCATCTTTCGACATAGACGACGAGAATGCCCGAAGGAGAGCCCGTGCCAAACCCCTCGCCCTTCCGGGGCCTGTCCCGACGCACCCTCCTGCAGGGCACAGCCATCGTTGCCCTCGCTCCCGCGATGGCGGAGGCCGCCAGCCCCGCTGCGGAAAGGCGGTTCCACCTTCGTGCTGAGGCCGCTCCCCTTCGCCTCGGCACGGCGCAGCAACCGGAAAGCCCGATGGCCCGGCTTGCTGCAGTCGATGCGCCGGCTCCCGGCATGACGGTCCTCCGGGCACGGGAGGGCGAACCTTTCGTGCTGGAAATCGAGAACCGCCTTGACCAGCCGACGGGGTTCCACCTGCGCGGTCTGCGGGGCCCCAATGCGGAGGATGGCGTGCCCGGCCTGACCGGCACGCCGATCCCGCCGGGCGGCACCGGCCTGATTCGGGTTCCGGCCCGGCAGAGCGGCACCTTTATCCTCGCGCCGAGCCTGGCCAGCCATGTCGCCGAGCAGAATGCGCGCGGCCTGCATGGCGCGGTGGTGGTCGAGGAGCGCACCCGCCCGGCCTTCGATCTCGACGAGGTGCTCGCCGTTTCCGACTGGCGCCTCGACGAGCAGGGACGGCTGGCGGGCGACTTCAACAGCCGCCGCGATGCCGCGCGGGTCGGCCGGCTCGGCAACCGCCTGACAGCGAATGGCGCGCCGGCGCCCGGCGGCATGGTCGTCAGGCCGAATGCCCGTCTCCGGATCCGGATGATCAACACCTCGAATGCCCGGATGATCCCGCTCAAGGTCTCCGGCTTCTCGGCCGAGGTCTTCGCGATTGATTCAACGCCCTGCCAGCCCTTCGATCCCCTGAAGCGCACGGTGATGCTGGCCCCGTCTTCGCGCATCGAACTGGTCCTGCAGGCGCCGCCGCAGGCCGGCCAGACCGGCGCGATCGAGGCCAGGATCGGCGAAGGCATCCCGATCTTCACCTACCGGACCGAGGGCGAGCCCCTGCTCGCGCCCGCACGGACGATCAGCCTGCCGGATCCCGGCCTGCCCCCGGCGATCCGCCTCCAGGATGCGGTGCGCGTCGAACTGGCGATCACAGGCGGCGCAGGCACGCAGCCTGCCGATGCCGACCCGGCCGCCCTCGCCCGGCTCTTCGCCGATCCCGCGCAGATCTTCCGGCTGAATGACGGCAAGGTCGGCGGCTTTTCCGGCAAGCCGCTGGCCAGCCTGAAGCGCGGCCGCGTGCTCGTGCTGGCGCTGGCCAACCGCACGGCCTGGCCGCAGGTCATCGCGGTACATGGCCATGCCTTCCGGCTGCTGCATGCCTATGATGATGGCTGGGAACCCTACTTCCTCGACACGCTTTATCTGGCGCCCGGCACGGTGGCGCGCGTTGCACTGATCGCCGACAATCCCGGCCGCTGGGCGATCCGGTCGACCATTGCGGAGCATTTCGCCGCCGGTGTCGCGACCTGGTTCGAGGTGACCTGACGCGCGCGAAAACATGCTGCATATTTTTTGTGCGGAATGTTTATTTTATGAACAAGATGCCCGGACTGTGCGCGGCCAGTGACTTTGTCATGCATCCGGGCCCGCATTTGCCCTTCCGGCTATTGACGGCTTTCGGGCTTTCGTGATGTGTCAGCGCATTCTGTGACGGCAATTTTACGCGGGAAAGGCTCCAGCCATGAAGAAGATCGAGGCGATCATCAAGCCATTCAAGCTGGACGAGGTGAAAGAGGCGCTTCAGGGCATCGGCGTTCAGGGCATTACCGTGTTGGAAGCCAAGGGCTTTGGCCGCCAGAAGGGCCATACCGAGCTCTATCGCGGCGCCGAGTACGTGGTCGATTTCCTGCCGAAGGTGAAGATCGAGGTCGTCCTGCAGGATGCCATGCTCGGCGAGGCCATCGAGGCCATCAAGAATGCCGCCCAGACCGGCCGGATCGGCGATGGCAAGATTTTTGTTTCCTCGGTCGAGCAGGCGGTTCGTATCCGCACCGGCGAGACCGGCCCCGACGCGATCTGACGCGCCGGCAGCCCGGGAACCGAGCCGGTTCGGGGCGATGCGCGGGTCTGCCGTCTGGCTCTGGCGGCAGGTCCTGATCACTTCAGGGGCCACACAAACGCGCCCGACAGGGACGATCAACCGAGTTCTCGCAACTCACACATGAAGTCGAACGGATAAAGGACACGACGCGTTATGAAGACGGCAAAGGATGTTTTGAAGTTCATCAAGGAAAATGACGTGAAATACGTCGATTTCCGCTTCACCGATCCGCGCGGCAAGTGGCAGCACGTCACCTTCGACATCACGATCGTCGATGAGGAAGCGCTCGAAGAAGGCATCATGTTCGACGGTTCGTCGATCGCGGGCTGGAAGGCCATCAACGAGTCGGACATGCTGCTGAAGCCGGATCCGGTTTCCGCCCATCTCGATCCGTTCTTCGCGGCCTCGACGCTGGTCATCAACTGCGACGTTCTCGAGCCGGCCACGGGCGAACCCTATGCCCGCTGCCCGCGTGGCATTGCCAAGCGCGCCGAGAACTACCTGTCCTCGACGGGTATCGGTGACACCGCGTATTTCGGCCCGGAAGCCGAGTTCTTCATCTTCGACGACGTGAAGTTCAAGGCCGACCCGTACAATACCGGCTTCAAGCTGGATTGCTCGGAACTGCCGATCAACTCGGATGCCGATTACGAAGGCGGCAACCTCGGCCACCGCATCGCCACCAAAGGCGGCTATTTCCCGGTTCCGCCGCAGGATTCGGCCCAGGACATGCGCGGCGAGATGCTCGCGGCCATGGCCTCGATGGGCGTCGTTGTCGAAAAGCACCACCATGAAGTGGCCTCGGCCCAGCATGAGCTCGGCATGAAGTTCGGCACCCTCGTCACGATGGCCGACCACATGCAGATCTACAAGTACGCCATCCACAACGTGGCCCAGTCCTATGGCAAGACGGCGACCTTCATGCCGAAGCCGATCTATGGCGACAACGGCTCGGGCATGCATGTCCACCAGTCGATCTGGAAGGGCGGCAAGCCGGTCATGGCGGGCGACAAGTATGCCGGCCTCTCGCAGACCTGCCTCTACTATATCGGCGGCATCATCAAGCACGCCAAGGCGCTGAATGCCTTCACCAACCCGTCGACCAACTCCTACAAGCGCCTCGTCCCGGGCTATGAAGCCCCGGTCCTGCTGGCCTATTCGGCCCGCAACCGCTCGGCCTCCTGCCGTATTCCGTGGACGAACTCGCCGAAGGCCAAGCGCGTCGAAGTCCGCTTCCCGGACCCGATGGCCAACCCGTATCTCGCCTTCTCGGCGATGCTGATGGCCGGTCTCGATGGCATCGCCAACAAGATCGATCCGGGCGCCGCGATGGACAAGGACCTCTACGACCTGCCGCCGAAGGAACTCAAGAAGATCCCGACGGTCTGCGGCTCGCTGCGGGAAGCCCTGGCCTCGCTCGACAAGGACCG
The DNA here is from genome assembly GCA_027533425.1 of Beijerinckiaceae bacterium. Taxonomy (GTDB): domain Bacteria; phylum Pseudomonadota; class Alphaproteobacteria; order Rhizobiales; family Beijerinckiaceae; genus Rhabdaerophilum. The sequence continues at coordinate 887,146 of JAPZUD010000001.1, forward strand.
CGCCTTCCTGAAGGCCGGCGGCGTCTTCACCGACGACTTCATCGACAGCTATATCGAGCTGAAGATGCAGGATGTCATGAAGTTCGAAATGACGCCGCATCCGGTCGAATTCTCGATGTACTACAGCTACTAATCGAGACTTCTTCAACCAGAATGAGAGAGGCGCCTCCGGGCGCCTCTTTTCGTTTGCCGGTGCCGCGACAGAGGGGGAACCATCCTTGCGCCGCGGATGGCAGGCGACAGCGGGGCGGGAATCATAAAGGCCCCGCTTGCGGCGGAGCCCTTACTGGATCGTGCAGGGGTCAGGCTGCAGGGCGCAGGCTGGTTCAGGCGGCCTGGCCCCAGCCGCCAAGGCGGGCCATTAGGGTTGTCCAGCCGAAATGATGGGCAAGGGCCGCTCCTGCACCTGCCACGGCAAGGAGCATCATTGCCACGCGGCCCGGCCGGGCCGGCGGCACGTAGCGGGCCTCGAAATCGCTTTCGGCGAAACCGAAGGCACATCCCGCCGCCGCAGCATGGTTTTCGAGGGTCTTCAGATGCGGGTGGGCCATTCCACGAACTCCGGCGCGATTCCTGTAACGGTTGTGGCATCGACATGGTGAACATGCACTTAATGTCGCGCCCCGGCTGTCATTCAGGCTTCATGGGAACCGGCGAAACCTGACTTGGCTTTCAGCACCGCTGCAGGAGACAATCATGATCGAAGACAGCCGCGCCCCTCTCTCCGTCCAGTTCGAGGAGGCCGAGGATCAAGGCTCGAACGACTCCCCGAACCCGACATTGGGCGATGTGATCGCTGCCCGGTTCGATCGCCGCGACCTGATGAAAGGCCTGCTCGGCTGCGCGGCAATCGCGGCCACCGTTTCGCCCGTCGCCCTGATGGTGGCCGAGGAAGCCCGCGCGCAGGCTGCCAGCACGACCCCGAGCTTTGCCTTCAAGGAAGTCGCGGCCGGATCGGACGAGAAACATTACGTCGCCGAGGGCTATGATGCGGATGTCCTGATCCGTTGGGGGGATGCTGTCCTGCCCGGTGCCCCCGCCTTCGACCCGGCCAACCAGAATGCGGCCGCCCAGGCGCGCCAGTTCGGCTACAACAACGATTTTCTCGGCTTCGCGCCGATCAATGGCTCGCCCGGTCATGGCCTTCTCGTGGTCAACCACGAATATACAAATGAAGAGCTGATGTTCCCGAAGCTCGGCCGGCAGGATCGGCAGGCCCGCTTCTCCGGAATGACCCGGGAAATCGCCGCCATCGAGATGATGGCCCATGGTGGCTCGGTGCTCGAGGTGAAGCGCGAGAACGGCAAATGGGCCGTCGTGCCGGATTCCCGCTATGCCCGCCGCATCACGGCCGAAACCCCGATGACGATTTCCGGCCCGGCTGCCGGCCATGCGCTGATGCGCACGAATGCCGATCCCACAGGCACAAAGGTACTGGGGATGCTCAACAATTGCGCCGGCGCCATGACCCCTTGGGGCACCTGGCTGACCTGCGAGGAAAACTTCAACGGCTATTTCTGGTCGAAAAAGGCGGGCGAGGAAGGGCCTCAGGGCAAGGCCCTGAAGCGCTATGGCGCACCGGGCGAATGGTTCAACTGGGGCCAGTATGTCGATCGCTTCGACTACGCCAAGGAGCCGAACGAGGTGAACCGCTTCGGCTGGGTGGTCGAGATCGATCCGTTCGAGCCGAATTCCGTGCCGAAGAAGCGCACCGCGATGGGCCGCTTCAAGCATGAGGGCGCCGGCAATATCGTCAACAAGGACGGCCGTTTCGTCGCCTACCAGGGCGATGACGAGCGTTTCGACTATGTCTACAAGTTCGTGACGGATGGCCGCGTCGACATGACCAACCGGGCGGCCAATGCCGACCTGCTCGACAAGGGCACGCTGTATGTCGCGAAGTACAATGCGGATGGCACCGGCGAATGGCTGCCTCTCGTGCATGGCCAGGGCAAGCTGACCGCAGAGAACGGCTTTCCGGACCAGGCGACCGTCCTGATCCATGCTCGGCTGGCCGGGGATGCGCTGGGCGCAACCAAGATGGACCGCCCGGAGGATGTCGACGTCAATCCGAAGACCAGCAAGGTCTATCTGATGCTGACGAACAACAGCCGCCGGAAAGCGGACCAGGTCGACGCGGCCAATCCGCGCGCGGACAACAAGTTCGGCCATATCATCGAGATGACCCCGGAAAATGATGATCACGCGGCGGTCAAATTCACCTGGAACATCCTGGTGAGATGCGGTGACCCAGCCCTTGCGGCTGTTGGGGCGACGTTCCACCCCAACACGACGAAAGACGGCTGGTTCGGCATGCCGGACAATTGCGCGATCGACAATGCCGGCCGCCTCTGGGTCTCGACCGACGGCAATTCACCCAGCGCGACCGGCCGGGCCGACGGCGTCTGGGCCATGGAAACGGAAGGCGCGGCCCGGGGCACGTCGAAGCTGTTCTTCCGCTGCCCGAACGGCGCCGAGCTCTGTGGCCCGTATTTCACGCCGGATGACGAGACGCTCTTCGTCGCCGTCCAGCATCCCGGCGAAGCGGATGACGACGCGAAGGAGCCGGCCACCTTCGAGAATCCGTCGACACGCTGGCCGGATTTCAGGGACGGCATGCCGCCGCGGCCATCCGTCGTCGCCATCACGAAGCGCGGGGGCGGCAAGATCGGCGTCTGACGCCTCGCCCCAGTCTGCGAACCGCCCCAGACTGTGAACCGCCCTAGACTGCGAACCGCCCCGGCCGGAGCCGGGGTGGTTTCTTGCTGCGTCAACGCGGATCTTCCCGCAAGGCGCCCGGACTGGCTGGGGAGAAGCCCGATGGCGGGCTGTTCCCCGCCCGTTCTATGGCATAGTGAAAACTGTCGAATCACCGCTCGCGAGGCATTGCCCCCATGGCGTCCAAGCCATCTCCCGCCCATGATCTCTTCGGTCAGCTCGAAAAGGCCGCGAAGGATCTCGTGCGCGAGACCCAGACGACGCCCAAGCCGGCCCCGAAGCCGGTCCTGGCCGCGAGCGACGGTACCCCGCCCCCGCCAGCCGGGGGAAAAGGCGGCAGCACGGCCGGCACGCCTCCACCCGCCCCGCCGGCGCCACCCTCCCCGCCCGGCGGCTATGATGGGTCGGCGATCGAGGTTCTCGAAGGGCTTGAGCCCGTTCGCCGCCGCCCGGGCATGTATATCGGCGGGACCGACGAGAAGGCCCTGCACCATCTTTTCGCCGAGGTACTGGACAATTCGATGGACGAAGCCGTGGCCGGCCATGCCACCTTCATCGATATCGAGCTGGATGCCGAGGGCTTCCTCTCGGTCACGGATAATGGCCGCGGCATTCCGGTCGATCCGCATCCGAAATTCCCCGGCAAGTCGTCGCTGGAAATCGTGATGTGCACGCTCCATGCGGGCGGCAAATTCGATTCCAAGGTCTACGAGACCTCCGGCGGCCTGCATGGCGTGGGCGTTTCGGTCGTCAATGCGCTGTCCGAGCATGTCGAGGTCGAGGTGGCCCGCGAGCAGCAGCTCTACCGCATGCGCTTCTCCCGTGGCGTGCCTCTGGGGCCGCTGGAACCGCTCGGCGCGATCCGCAACCGCCGGGGCACGAAAGTGCGGTTCCGGCCCGACCCCGAGATCTTCAAGGCCGGGGCGACCTTCTCCCCCGCCCGGCTGTTCCGCATGGCGCGGTCCAAGGCCTATCTCTTCGGTGGGGTCGAGATCCGCTGGAGCTGCGCGCCCGGCCTGCTGCCCGCCGGCGGCGACACGCCCGAACGCGCCGTCCTGCGCTTTCCCGGCGGGCTGGCGGATTATCTCGCCCGCGAGATCGAGGGCAAGCCGCTGGTCATCGACGAGATGTTCTCCGGCAAACTCGACAAGCAGGGCCATGGCGCCTGCGAATGGGCCATCGCCTGGTACCAGCATGATGACGGGCAGGTCTCGTCCTATTGCAACACGATCCCCACGCCCGAGGGTGGCACCCATGAAGCCGGCCTGCGTGTGGCATTGCTGCGCGGCCTGAAGGACCATGCCGAGCGGATCGGCCAGTCGAAGCGCGCGGCGGTCCTGACCACCGATGACATCATGACCGGTGCGGCCGTCATGCTGTCGGTCTTCATCCGCGAGCCGGAATTTGTCGGCCAGACCAAGGACAAGCTCGCGACAACCGAGGCGAGCCGCATCGTCGATGCGGCCCTGCGCGATGCCTTCGATCACTGGCTCGCCGGCAATCCCGGCAAGGCGCTCAAACTGCTCGATTTCGTGGTCGAGCGCGCCGAGGATCGCCTGCGCCGCCGCGCCGAGAAGGATGTCCAGCGCAAGACGGCTGTCCGCAAGCTGCGCCTGCCGGGCAAGCTGGCGGATTGCTCCTCGTCGAACCAGGCCGATACCGAGCTCTTCATCGTCGAGGGGGATTCGGCAGGCGGTTCCGCCAAGCAGGGGCGCGACCGCGCCACCCAGGCCATCCTCCCGTTGCGCGGCAAGATCCTCAACGTGGCCAATGCCGGGCGCGACAAGCTGGCCCAGAACCAGCAGATCGCCGATCTTGTACTGGCTCTGGGCTGTGGCACCGGCAGCCAGTACCGCCAGGATGACCTGCGCTATGGCAAGGTCATCATCATGACCGACGCCGACGTTGACGGCGCGCATATCGCCTCGCTGCTGATCACCTTCTTCTACCGGCAGATGCCGAAGCTGATCGAGAACGGCCATCTCTTCCTGGCCGTCCCGCCGCTGTACCGGATCACGCATGGCGGCAAGACCGTCTATGCGCGGGACGATGCCGAGAAGGAGCGGCTGCTGGCCACGAGTTTCAAGGGCAAGAAGCCCGAGATCGGCCGCTTCAAGGGCCTCGGCGAGATGATGCCGGCCCAGCTCAAGGAGACCACGATGGATCCGTCCCGCCGGCTCCTCCTGCGGGTGCAGATCCTGGCGGAGGACAAGGCCGGCACCGAGGATTCCGTCGAGCGCCTGATGGGAAACAAGCCCGAAGCCCGATTCGCTTTCATCCAGGAACGCGCCGCCTTCGCGGACGAGTTGATCGACGTTTGATTGCGCCAGCGCCGGTTGCAAGGGGCTCGATCCGGCAATCCGGCAAAAAAATCCTGTCTCTCCGACGAAAGTTGCACAGAATGCCGCATAAGGACTTGCCTCCTATTTGCGCAACTGTATGCAGTGTTCTGTTATGCACTATACGATCGATCGCGCAAAAGAGATCGGATTTATTTCCTATCCCGTTCCGGTTGCAGGCTTTGCTGGCAAACGAAAGGCCGGTTTTCCGATTATTGATTTAAGAAGCTTTTAGAAAATTTGCCAAAGAATTGAACAAATTGAAGTCGGCCACCGACCGGGACACCTGCCATGAAAACGATTTCCAGCCGACTGGTTACGCTGCTGGCATGCCTCTTCCTGTGCATTGCCGCGCTGGCCGTCTCGGCCTGGGTAACGACGCGGACGCAATCCACCGCCCTCTCGACCCTTTATACGGGCAACATCGTTCCGCTCCGTGACCTGAAAGTCATCTCCGATCGCTATGCCGTCGACGTCGTCGATGCGGCCCACAAGGTGCGGGCGGGGACCATCAGCTTCGAGGCCTCGGGCACGGCGATGAAGGAAGCGCTGGCAGAAATCACAAAGCTCTGGCCGGTCTATCGCGCGCAGGTCACGGATCCGGCCGAAGCCGCCAAGGCCGACGAGGCTGCACGCCTTCTCCAGGTCTCGCGCAAGGCGACAGAGACCCTGATCGCGCTGACAGCCGCACGGGATATGTGGCAGCTGGTGGCCTTCATCGAAAAGGATATGTATCCGGCGATCGATCCGGCAACCGAAGCGGTTGGCAAACTGATCGATTTCCAGCTTGTTCGCGCCGAAGCCACGCGCAACGAGGCCCAGGCCACCGGAGCGATGACCGAACGCGTGCTGGCCGGCCTTTCGCTGCTGGCGCTGGTTCTGGCAGGCATGGGCGGCATCTATGTCGTGCGCGGCATCACACGGCCGCTGCGGCAGGCCATCAAGGCCATGACGTCGCTGGCGGTGGTGACGCGGGATCCGTCCGAGACGGCCGTGCAGGGCCTCGACCGGATGGAATTGGCCGGCGGGCGCCGCAGCGACGAGGTCGGCGAGATTGTCCGGGCGCTGGAAACGCTCCGCGATGGCGAGATCGAGCGGCGCCGCCTGATCGCCGAGGCGAGCGCAGCGGAAACGCTCCGCCTTGCGCGGGCGCAGCGCGTGGACGATCTGATCCGCGCCTTCGAGGCCAGCGCGAACCAGGCCCTCGGCCTTGTGCAGGTCTCCTCCGACCAGCTGCGGGAAGCCTCCGACGAGATGATCGGTGTCGCGCGGACAACATCCGAACAGGCCGGCGTCGTGGCGGCGGCCACCCATGAGGCGGCGGAAAGCGCCAAGGCCCTGACCGGCGTCGGCGATGAACTCGCCTCCTCCATCGCGGAAATCGGGCGCCAGGCCGAGCAATCCTCTGCCTTCGCTTCCCGGGCGGCGCACAAGGCCCGCGCGACGGATGAGACTGTCAGCAAGCTCAGCGAAGCCGGACGCGCGATCGTCGAGGTCGTGGACCTCATCAAGAACATTGCCGGGCAGACCAACCTGCTCGCCCTGAACGCCACGATCGAGGCGGCTCGGGCCGGCGAGGCTGGTCGCGGCTTTGCCGTGGTCGCGGCCGAGGTGAAGACATTGGCCGCCCAGACGACGCGCGCCACCGAAGTGATCTCCGAACAGGCCATGGCGATCCAGGAAGCCGCGACCGAATCGATCGATGCGATGGAGGAAATCACCGCGATGATCGAGGAGATCAATCAAGTCGCCTCGTCCATCGCCGTCGCGGTGACGGAGCAGAGCCAGGCCACGCTCGGCATTGCGGAGAACGTCCAGCAGGTGGCGCAGGGCTCGGAACATGCGGCCGAAAGCATCTCGGTTGTCCATGATGCGGCGCGCCGGACCGGCACTTCGGCTGATATCGTTCTTGACGCCTCCAACGCGCTGAAGAGCCAGAGCGACCTCCTCCGCGAGCAGGTCGACCGGTTCCTGCGCGACGTCCGCGCCGCCTGACGAACACAAGGCTGGTCAGCAGAAGGGGCGCCCGAGGCGCCCCTTCGTCATTTCTTCGCCTCAGCGGAACCAGCCCTGCCCTTGCGGCGGGCCATCAAAGCCGGGGCCACCATGGCGGCCCGGGCCGCCGCGCATATGGGGTGGCCGTCGGTTGGCCAGCTCCTCAACGCGCGACTTCTGCTTGTCATCCAGCGTCGCATAGAAGGACTTGGCCGGCTGGACCGATTTCTCGGCCGTGTCCGCCGCCTTGCGCAGCACCGAGGCGAATTTCTCGAGCCGCTCCGGCGCGCTGGACGCGCCCCTGACCGCGAAATTGTTGCACATTTCGTCGCGCAGTTCCTTCAGCGCCGGCACGAGGCCGGTGGCGAGCTTGTCCAGTTCGGCATTCTGCGCCGGTGTCAGGTCAAGATCGGCCTTCAGGAAGGCCCGGGCCACGCCCTCGAATTTCAGCGGATCACGCTCGCAGAGCCGGGCCATGCCCGGCCCCGGGCCAACCTGCCGCTGCTGGCCCCAGCGCGGGCCAGGGCCGCCGCCGTCGCGCGCCCAGTCGGCAATGCTCGCGCCGACACCGATCGTCAGTACCGCCACGCCGGCAATCATCCATTTCGAGGCCGCACTGCCAAAAAGAGGCTTCTTCTCGCTCATTGATCATCTCCATCACGCGCCGACCCGTTGAAACAGAGAGCGCCGTGCGGCCCTGCAAATCAACTTAAGCTTTGGTCATCTTCCGGACAGGAACCGGCAAAGGACGCGGGAAAACCAATCCTTAAGGCTGTTTGTTTACCATGCCGGACTGTCGCATTCTGGAGGCGTACATGAAGGATATCATCGAATTCCTGGCCGGTGACCGGGCCATGGTGCGGCGCTATCTGCTGCTTTCGGTGGTCATGGTCGGCGCCACCTTTGCCGCGGCGCAGGGCGTGGTCGCCCTGCTGGCGGTTCTTGTGCCCGAGCCGATGCCGCGCTATTCCGCCGCCCAACAAGGCCAGACACGGGTCTACACGGTGACGCGGTCGGTGCTCGATGACCAGCTGACGACCGGCTCGATCCCGCGGCCGGGCCAGGCCAAGCTCGATCCCTGCCGCAACTGACGCCTGCCGCCTTCCGCGCCGGGAAATAACGCGGGTTTGACCGCGAATCAGAAGTTTGCACTTGCATTTCCACGCCTTTTCCCGCTTAACCGCGTGATCGTCATGGCCCATGGTGGGCCTCGGGAACCGCCCTTTTTCCGGGCCGGTCGTTCGGCGATACAGGTGCTCATGTCCTTTTCTGATCTTGGCCTTTCGCAGAAGGTTGTCGATGCGGTCTCTGCCGCCGGTTACACGCAGCCTACACCCATTCAGGAGCAGGCCATCCCCCATGTGCTCGCCCGGAAGGACGTTCTCGGAATCGCCCAGACCGGCACGGGCAAGACGGCCGCCTTCACGCTGCCGATGCTGTCCATCCTCGAGCAGGGCCGTGCCCGGGCCCGGATGCCGCGGACGCTGATCCTCGAACCGACGCGCGAACTCGCGGCGCAGGTCGAGGAAGCCTTCATCAAGTATGCGCCGAACCACAAGCTCAACGTCGCGCTGCTGATCGGCGGTGTCTCCTTCGCTGATCAGGACGCAAAGATCACCCGCGGCGCTGACGTCCTGATCGCAACGCCCGGCCGCCTGCTCGATCATTTCGAGCGCGGCAAGTTGCTTCTGACCGGCATCGAGATCCTGGTTATCGATGAAGCCGACCGCATGCTCGATATGGGCTTCATCCCCGATATCGAGCGGATTGCCGGCCTCTGCCCCTTCACCCGGCAGACCCTGTTCTTCACGGCCACGATGCCGCCGGAAATCCAGCGCGTCACCGAGCAGTTCCTGTCCAGCCCGGTGAAGATCGAGGTGGCTCGCCCCTCCTCCACCGCCGCGACCATCACCCAGAAGCTGGTGGCCACGCATGGCAAGGACTACGAGAAGCGGGAGACGCTCCGGAAACTCATCCAGACCGCCGTGTCGGATTCGGATGGCAACCCGCTCAAGAACGGCATCATCTTCTGCAACCGCAAGACCGAGGTTGCGACCCTGTTCCGCAGCCTCCAGCGGCACGGATTTTCCGTCGGCGCGCTGCATGGTGACATGGACCAGCGTTCGCGCATGGCCGCGCTGGATGCGTTCCGCAAGAACGAGCTGACCCTGCTCGTCGCCTCCGATGTCGCGGCGCGCGGGCTCGACATCCCGGATGTCAGCCATGTCTTCAACTACGATATCCCGCATCATGCCGAGGATTACGTCCACCGGATCGGCCGGACGGGTCGTGCCGGCCGCCTTGGCACCGCCTACACGCTGGTGGCGCGTGGCGACGAGAAATACCTGCAGGCGATCGAGAAACTCATCACCAAGTCGATCGAGTGGGAAGCGGGCGACATGTCGTCATTGCCCGAGCGCGCCCCCGGCGAGAGCGACGAGGCGCCACGCCGTGGCCGTGGCGGCGAGCGGGATCGCAAGCGCGAGAAGCCGCGTGGCGGCCGCGAGGGCCGCGAGCATGTGCGGACTGCCCGCGAGCAGAAGATCATCGACGCCGCCGCCGCAACCGATGCCGAATCCGGGGATGCAGCCCCTGTGGAACGGGCTCCGAGGCCCGATCGCGCGCCGAGGCCGGAACGGGCACCGCGCACCGAGCGCAATGATCGCCCGGAACGGAGCGACCGCCCGGAGCGGGCAGCCCGGCCCGACCCTGCCCCGCGCCGCGAGGCTCCGCCGCGCCGGGATGACCGCCGCCGGAATCGTGACGAGGACGGTCCGACGCCGAAAGGGTTCGGTGACTTCATGCCCGGCTTCCTGATGCAGGGCTCGGCGCCGAAAAAGGACTGAGTCCGGGAGGTATCGTCTCCGGACAAGCGCCGCCAGGCAAGACAGGCTCACGGCCGGCCGGGTCGCCTGCCTTTGGTGCGGCTTGCCACCCGGCTCGCTGCCTGGCGTGCCAGCCCTACCCAGTGCCTCAGGGTTTCCGGATCATCATAGGCGTTGTCCGGCAGCGCGAAATAGGACATCACCGCCTGCTGGCCCGCCTTCTTCTCATAGGTGAAGGGCCGGGAATCCGCCTGCTCCCAGAGCAGCCGGGTTTCGGCATCGACCTTCAGGAATAGGGCGCCATCGACATCGATCGCGAAAATGCCTTCCGGCCCGTAGACGCCATGGCCGCCGAACATCGGGCGGACCTTGACGGCGAGAACCGGCGCGAAGAAGTCAACCAGCTCAACAGCCCTCGGCGCCTCTTGCCGTGACGTCCGTTGCCGCGAGGCCCCCTGTCGCATCGTCAGCCGGCGAGCACATCCGGCTTGGCGGGTGTGATCGCAACGCTTTCACCACAACCGCAAGCGGAGGTCTCGTTGGGGTTGCGGAACACAAAGGTCGAGGCGAACTTGTCGGTCTTGACGTCCATTTCCGTGCCGAGAAGAAACAGCACGGCCTTGGGGTCGACCAGCAGGGTCACGCCCTTGTCCTCGATCACCTCGTCATGCGGGTTTTTCGCCTCGGCATATTCCATCGTGTAGGACATGCCAGCGCAACCGCCGTTCTTCACCCCGACACGCAAGCCGACAATCGGCCTTTCAGCGGCGGAAATGGCCTCGCGGACACGCGCCGCCGCGGCGTCGCTCAGCGACATGACCTGCAGTTTCCGGCGCGGGGCCGGGTTGGGGACGGTATTCACGTCATCCTCCTGTCAGCCGGATTCAAGGTCCGGAGCAGTTACGATAGTGTGAGTATACCCTAACAATTCTTGCGTAAAGGTCGAGAGGGCGGCGACACTGCGCCGGTCACGAACCCGAGAGAGCCATGATTCTTCCCTCCCCCCTGCCCGTCCTGCGCTCCGAGCGGCTGATCCTGCGCCGGCCCGTCGCGACCGACATCACCGATCGCCATGCCATCGGCCGCGATCCGGAAATCTACCGGATGCTGGGGGCGGATATCCGCGGCCTCAGCCCGCTGACCGAGGATCAGGCCCGCGCCTGGGTGGAAAGCATCGTCTCCCATCCCGCAGCCTGGGTGATCGAGCATGAGGGCCGCGCCATCGGCGAGATCCTGCTCGATAACTTCGTCGAGGCCGACCGCCGGGCCGGGCTCATCATCGGTATTCTCGATCCACAGGCACTCGGAAAGGGCCTCGGCACCGAGGCGATCCGTGCCGTCGCGGAATTCGCCTTCGACACGCTCGCCCTGCACAAGCTCTCGATGCGGGTGCTCGGTTTCAATACGCGTGCGCTGCGCGCCTATGAGCGCGTCGGCTTCATCCGCGAGGGGCTGGAGCGGGAATCGGCGCTGATCGGCGGCCTCTGGCATGACGACGTCATTGTCGGGCTGCTCAAGCGTGATTTCGACGCCCTGCGCGCCGAACCCAAGGGCCCGGCCATTCCGGCGCCGGCCTTGCGCTCGTGATCATTTCAGGCGGACATAGACCCCGTTGAACCGCACATTCATGCCACCGCAGCCGCCACTATCCTCGACCACGAGATAACGTCCGAAAAGCTGAAGGCGGGCCTGGCATTCGCCGAAATCATGCGGCGATTTTTCGCCGGAATAGCCATCGCCGAAAAACACGCGGTTGCCCTTCGGCATGGCCTCGCCTTCCAGTTCGCCAACATTGATCGCTCCTCGCGCAACGCGGCCGGGATCATGTCCGCCATAGGTCGCGTACCCCGCGATGACCAGCTTGCCACCCTCGCCTTTCGCGATGGTGATCTCCGCCTCGGCATTGCGGCTCCAGGTTCCGAGCCAGTCTTCAGGGCGCGGGACGACAACGGGCACGGGGACAAGCGCTGTGGCCGGCAGAAACCCGCTGGTTTCGGCAAACTGGTCCTTCACCTTGCGGACATTCGGCGCGATATAGGTTGCGCAGGCAATGCCGTTCCGGATTTCCGCCACCAGCACCTCGTCACCGGGAACGAGGAAACCCCGACGCTTGCATGCATCGGAAAGATCAGGGCATTTTGGCTTGGCCTTGTCGCGGTCTGCGATGAAGTTCACGCGCGGGCCGGCACCTGCCAGCTTCATCAGGACAATGTTCGGTTCAACGCCCGCTTCCGGCGGGCCCTGGCAATAGCCACGCTCGAAAAGGGTCTGCGCCGCAGCCGGCACCGCCAGCGGCGCAAGGAGAAGGACGAGAACGGGAAACAGGCTGGCGCGTTTCATGTCTCCAGCCTGCTCTTACGCTCACCACATGTCGAGGGCGACGCGTGCCTCATCCGACATCCGGCTCTGGTCCCAGGGCGGATCAAAGGTCATGACCACCTTGCAGCCGGACACGCCGGGCACGTTCAGGACGGCCGTCTCGACCCAGCCGGGCATCTCGCCGGCTACCGGGCAGCCAGGCGCCGTCAGCGTCATGTCGATGGTGATGTAACGGTCATCCGAGATATCGATCCGGTAGATCAGGCCCAGTTCGTAGATATCGGCCGGGATTTCCGGGTCATAGACGGTTTTCAATGCGGCGATGATGTCATCCGTCAGGCGATCGAGTTCCTCCGGCGGAATCGCGCCCGCCGGCGCCGCCGGAGCGGCTGCGCTGGTCTCGTTTTCCGGGATCGGATCGATCCGGGTCGCGTCATCGGTCATGCGCTGCAATCCTCAACCGAACAGTCGGTCAGCCCGCACCAGCGCTTCCGCCAGCCGGTCGACCTCTTCCCGGGTGTTATATAGGGCAAAGCTCGCGCGACAGGTAGCCGTTTTGCCGAAGCGCTTCAGCAGCGGCATCGTGCAATGCGTTCCGGCCCGGACGGCAACGCCCTGACGGTCGATGACCGTGGCAATGTCATGCGCATGGGCATGAGCATGGCTGAACGACACGATCGCGCCCTTGTGCCGCGCTTTCCCGAGGATGGAGATGGAGTTGATCTCGCCCAGCCGCTCATGCGCGTAGGCGACCAGCGCATCCTCATGGGCGCGGATCGCCTCCTTGCCGAGCGCATTGACATAGTCGATCGCGGCGCCGAGTCCGATCGCCTGCACGAGCGGCGGCGTGCCGGCCTCGAAGCGGTGCGGCGGCCCGCCATAGGTCACGCCCTCCTCCGATACCTCGCGGATCATCTCGCCGCCACCAAGGAAGGGCGGAAGCTGCTCGAGCAGCGCCTTCTTGCCGTAGAGCACGCCGATGCCCGACGGCCCATAGAGCTTGTGGCCGGTGAAGACGTAGAAATCGGCATCGAGATCCTGCACGTCGACATCGAGATGGACCGCCGCCTGGCTGCCATCCACGACAACCGGAATGCCGCGCGCATGGGCGATGCGGATCACCTCTTTCACCGGCACGATGGTGCCGAGCGCATTCGACATCTGCGTGATGGCCACGACCTTGGTCCGCTCGGTCAGCAGCGCCTCGAACGCCTCCAGCAGGAAATTGCCATCCTCGTCCACCGGCGCCCATTTGATCACGGCGCCATGGCGCTCGCGCCAGAAATGCCACGGCACGATGTTGGAATGATGCTCCATGATGGAGAGAACGATCTCGTCGCCCTCACCGAGCCGGACATGGCGGCCCAGCGCCGAGGCGACGAGGTTGAGGCTCTCGGTCGCGTTCTTGGTGAAGATGATTTCCTCCACCGAGGCCGCGTTGAGGAAGCCCCTTACCCGCTCGCGGGCGCCCTCATAGGCCTCCGTCGCGGCATTGGCGAGATAATGCAGGCCCCTGTGGACATTGGCATATTCGGTCTCGTAGGCAAGGCGCATACGATCCAGCACCTGGCTGGGCTTCTGCGCCGAGGCGGCATTGTCGAGATAGGTCAGCGGCTTGCCGTAAGGCTCCAGCGCGAGGGCCGGGAAATCGGCGCGGATCCGGTCGAGGTCGAAGCTCATCATCGTCAATCCACCAATTCGGGAAACAGGGCCAGCGTGCCCATCAGCACGCCCGAGAAAAAGAGAGCCGCGGCCACAAGCCCGGCGAGCAGCGAGAACATTAGGACCGCCAGCCCGCGTGGATAGCTGGCCAGCGCCAACGCGTCCGTCGCGAGCCGCGCCGATTGATGGATCGCCATCGCGATCACCGCCAGCGAACCCGCCAGGACCAGATAGGCCCCGGTGGACGGCCAGAACCGATGGACGATCACGCCGGTCAGATCGGACAGGACACCGGCAAAGCCTGCGAGGAATCCGACGCAGAACAGGAAATAAACCGCGAGATTGGCATCGCGCCGGGCAGCCGAACCGCCGAACAGGCGCGAAACCGTGGGCAGGACCAGCCATTGCACAAGCAGCAGCGTCGCCAGCCCACCGATCACTGCCGCCCAGACCGTGGGCACCAGAGCCGGATGGATGGTTGTCTGGTCATCCGTTCCGAAGAACGAATCCAGCAGCGCATCCGCGCCGAGCCGCCGGTTCAGCACGAGGCTGAAGGCGATGCCAAGCCCGTAGAGCAGGATTGCCCGCCAGGCATCGGCCCGGCTGCGTCCCTCGCGCTGCCCGGCCTCGACGACGCCGTGCGGATCCGTCCAGACCCGCATGACATCATCCCAGACCGGGGAGCCCGGATTGCTCACGCCGCCTGCCTTGCTGCCAGCCATTCGGTGATCCGCGCGGACAGCGAGTCCCGCAGCGCCTCGTCGCTCACCGCCTCGAGCACCTCGCCCAAGAAGGCCTCGACGAGCAGGGCCTCGGCCTCGGCACGCGGCAGGCCGCGCGCCATCAGGTAGAAGAGCTGGCTCTCCTCGAGCGCGCCGCAGGTGGCGCCGTGGGCGCAGACCACGTCATCGGCGAAGATTTCCAGCTCCGGCTTGTTCGACATCGCTGCCTCGTCGCCGAGGAGCAGCGCGTTCGAGGCCATCTGGCCATCGGTCTTCTGGGCATGCGGCCGCACGATGATCTTGCCCTGGAACACGCCATGGGCCTCGTCATCGGCGACCGTACGGAACAATTCGCGGCTGGTGCCATGCGGAACCGCATGATCAACCACCAGCGTATTGTCGCAATGCTGCCGCCCGCGGATCATCGTGACGCCGCGCAGGTCGAGCTTCGCATTCTCGCCGGCATAGGTGATGAAGCTCTGGTGCCGGGAAACGGCCCCGCCCAGGCTGAAATTGAGCGACATCAGCTCCGCCTCGGCCGCCAGCGACGCCGCCAGCGTGGACAGGACAAGCGCCTCGTTCCCCGCCGCATTGACGCGGATATGCTCGACCTTCGCCCCCTCGCCGAGGATCAGCTCGACGACATGGTTCGAGGAATAGGCCACGCCATCGGCGCCGGAATGCGTTTCCACCAGCGTCACCGACGCGGCCGCGCCGATCTCGACAATCACGCGGCCATGCCGGCTGGCATGGGCGACATCCAGCACCAGCGGCTCGGCAACGGCCGTGCCGGCCGCCACGCGGATGACCAACCCCTCGCGCATGAAGGCGGTGTTGAGATCGACCACCACGTCCTCGGCCTTGCCCATGGCCAGCCCGGGCCGGAACCCGCCGGCCAGCGCCTCGGCAAGGCTCTGGATCGTCACGCCTGCCGGCGCCTTCGGGGCGGGCAGAGACTGGCTGCCCGCTTCCGGCGCCTGGCGCATCAGGGCGCGCAGGTCGGTGTAATGATAGGCCTCGACCCGCTTCGAAGGCAGGCCCTTCGCCTTGAACCGCTCGAATGCCGCTGCTCGTTCCGCCGCGGCGCCCGGCAGCCCGGCCTTTTCGGCCTCGAACCGCTCGATCAGCGCCGTCTCGGCCGGCGTCCGCATCTGAACCACTGCCGGTGCCATCACGCGGCCTCGACATAATTCGCGTAGCCATCCTTCTCGAGCTCATGCGCCAGTTCCGGCCCGCCCGATTTCACGATCCGGCCCTTGGCCATCACATGCACCTTGTCCGGCACGATATGGTCAAGCAGGCGCTGGTAATGGGTGATGACCAGCATGCCACGGCCCGCGCCGCGCAGCGCATTGACGCCTTCGGCCACGATGCGGAGCGCATCGATATCGAGGCCGGAATCGGTCTCGTCGAGGATGCAATAGGCCGGGTCGAGCAGGGTCATCTGCAGGATTTCCATGCGCTTCTTCTCGCCGCCCGAGAAGCCGACATTGAGCGGCCGCTTCAGCATGTCCGGGTTGATGCCGAGCTTTTCCGCTGCCCCGCGCACCTTGCGCATGAAATCACCCGGCGAAAGTTCGGTCTCGCCGCGCGCCTTGGCCTGCGCATTCATCGCGGCCTTGAGGAAGGTCATTGTGGCCACGCCCGGGATTTCCAGCGGATACTGGAAGGCGAGGAACAGACCCGCCGCCGCACGCTCATTGGCTTCCATCTCGAGGATGGAATTGCCGTTGAGCAGGATATCGCCCTCGGTGACGGTGTAATCTTCCTTCCCCGCGATCACGTAGGACAGGGTGGACTTGCCCGAGCCGTTCGGCCCCATGATCGCCGCGACTTCGCCGGGATGGATGGTCAGCGTCAGGCCGTTGAGGATCTTCTTGCCGTCGATTTCGACGTGGAGGTTCTTGATTTCAAGCATCGTTTTGTTCCGTTCGTTCCATCGCTTGCGCGGTCATTGTCAGAAAAGGTCATCAATCCGGATTGCCCGGATTGAGAATTCGCCATTCCGCCTTGGCTTCTTCCCGGGAAAGACCTTGTTCCATCCGCATCCGGATGAAGGCCCGCCACTCGAAAAGCCGCCACACGCCGATCATTCCAAAAGTCGCCATTCCGACCGGGATCCAGAGGTTCAACGCCGCACGCATGGGCGCGTAGAACAGGCATCCGAGAAGAATGGCGATGCCGCAGAAGAAGAGGAGCGTCGCCAGACCCTTGAGACTGTCAAGCCGTCGCCACATCCGCTCTGCGGAAGCTCTCACCCCACGCTCCCCTCGAGGCTGATCGCGATGAGCTTCTGCGCTTCCACCGCGAATTCCATCGGCAGCTGCTGCAGCACATCCTTCACGAAGCCATTGACGATGAGCGCCACCGCCTCTTCCTCGTCAAGGCCGCGCTGCATGCAATAGAACAGCTGGTCCTCGGCGATCTTCGAGGTGGTCGCCTCATGCTCGAACACGGCCGAGGCATTCTTGCTCTCGATATAGGGGATCGTGTGCGCGCCGCATTCCTGGCCGATCAGCAGGCTGTCGCAATTGGTGAAATTGCGCGCGCCCGTCGCCTTGCGATGCGCCGAGACCTGCCCGCGATAGGTGTTGTCGCTCTTGCCGGCGGCAATGCCCTTGGCGATGATCTTAGAGGTCGTGTTCTTGCCGAGATGGATCATCTTCGTGCCGGAATCGACCTGCTGCATCCCATTGGAAATGGCGATCGAGTAGAACTCGCCAGAAGAACCCTCTCCGCGCAGGATGCAGGACGGATACTTCCAGGTGATCGCCGAACCCGTTTCCACCTGCGTCCACGAGATCTTCGACCGCGCGCCGCGGCAATCGCCGCGCTTGGTCACGAAATTGTAGATCCCGCCCTTGCCCTCGCTGTCGCCTGGATACCAGTTCTGCACGGTCGAATACTTGATCTCGGCATCGTCAAGCGCGACCAGTTCGACAACCGCCGCATGCAGCTGGTTCTCGTCGCGCTTGGGCGCCGTGCAGCCCTCGAGATAGCTCACATAGGAACCGGCATCGGCGATGATCAGGGTCCGCTCGAACTGGCCGGTCTTCTGTTCGTTGATCCGGAAATAGGTCGAGAGTTCCATCGGGCAGCGCACGCCCGGCGGAATGTAAACGAAGGAGCCATCCGAGAAGACAGCGGAATTCAGCGTGGCGTAGTAATTGTCGGTCGTCGGCACGACCGTGCCGAGATACTTCTGCACCAGTTCCGGATGCTCGCGCACCGCTTCGGAAATCGGGCAGAAGATAACACCGGCCTTCTTCAGCTCTTCCTTGAACGTGGTGACCACCGAAACCGAGTCGAACACCGCATCCACCGCCACGCGGTTCTGCGGCTCGACACCGGCGAGGATTTCCTGCTCGCGCAGCGGAATGCCGAGCTTCTCGTACGTCTTCAGCAGCTCGGGATCGACCTCGTCGAGCGATTTCGGGCCGGCCGTATTCTTCGGCGCCGCATAATAATGCAGGTCCTGGAAGTCGATGGCGGGGTAATGCACGCGCGACCAGGTCGGTTCGATCATCGTCTGCCAGCGGCGGAACGCCTCCAGCCGCCATTCGAGCAGCCAGGCCGGCTCGTCCTTCTTGGCCGAGATGTAGCGAACGATATCCTCGTTCAGCCCCTTCGGCGCCAGCTCGGATTCGATATCGGTGACGAACCCGTATTTGTACTGGTCGACGTCGATCGTCTTGACGGTGTCGACCGTCTCCTTCACCGCTGCCATTCTTTTCTCCTCTTCGGCTTCAAGGGCCGAGGGTTGCCGTCCAACGTTATACGTGCCGCCGCGCCAGCCGATCAGGCTGCCGAGGCGGATTGTGCCGTGGCCCGTCGCCGCGCCAGCTGTTTCTCCAGCGAGGCGAGGCAGCGGTCGAGATCGGCCCGGGTCGTGTCCGGCCCGATCGAGACGCGGATCGCGCCTTCGCGGATCGCCGCCGGCACGCCCATCGCCTCGAGCACATGGCTCGACTTCACCTTGCCCGACGAACAGGCCGAACCGCTCGACACCGCCACGCCATCCAGGTCGAATGCGATCAGCGCCTGCGCGGCCGACAGGCCGGAAATGGCGAAGCAGGTCGTATTCGGCAAGCGCGAAACGCCCTTGCCCACAATTTCAACATCCGGTGCCAGGTGATTCAGACGATTCTCGAAATCATCCCGAAGCTGAATCAGCGTCTCAGGCGCTTCAGGCATCGCGCGAACGGCCCGGGCCGCCGCGCCCATGCCCGCGATGCCCGCGACATTCTCGGTGCCGCCGCGCTGGCCGCTCTCCTGCCCGCCGCCGGCAATGAAGGCGCCCTGCAGGCGAACCTCGCCGCGGGCGAAGACAATCGCGCCCACGCCCTTGGGCCCGCCGAATTTATGCGCCGACAGGAACAGCACATCCGCGCCGAGGGCTCTGATATCCAGTGTCATCCGGCCAGGCCCCTGCACGGCATCAACCACCACGATGCCGCCGGCCTCGCGCACGATGGCGGCCAGTTCCGCCACGGGCTGGATCACGCCGGTCTCGTTGTTGGCCAGCTGGAGCAGCACCATTGGCGGCTGCGCCGGCGCCACGGCCCGCGCTTCGGCAAGCGCGGCAGCCAAAGCTGTTTCCGTCACCAGCCCGTCGGCCGTCACCGGCAACGCGATGCAGTAGCCTGCCGGCAGCCCGGCCGCCTCGATCGCCTGAAGGACGGCAGCATGCTCGATCCCCGCCGCGAGAACCGGGCGGGCCGGCGCAGCGGCACCCGGCACAAGCGCACAGGCCATCTGGAGCCCGGCGCGGAGAATGGCATTGGCGGCTTCGGTGGCGCCGGAGGTGAAGACAACATCCGCGGCCTCGCCGCCTGCCAGCGCCGCCACGTCGCGGCGCGCGGCTTCCACCAGCGCCCGGGCTGCACGGCCTTCCGCATGGATGGAGGAGGGATTGCCGGGGATCGCCAGAGATGAAAGCACAGCCTCCCGCGCGGCAGGATGCAGCGGGGCCGTCGCGTTCCAGTCGAGATAGGCACGCCCGGCGCCCATGGATCCCTCTTGCCTGCAATCCCGCGCGAAAAACGTCGCAATTCGCGCCGGGCTATGCTAACGCCCAGCGCCATCGGCACTCGGCCTGATCGGTCGGCGGCCTTTCTTAGAATTATTCTAAGAAACGTTCCACGTTTCATTACTTAGCGGGTGCACTCGCCCCGTCAAGCACAACATGCACGCGCGAGGCAGGAATCGGGCTCCGGCGCCGGCCTTCTCGCCATCGGAGACGGAAGAATTCATGCCTGAGGTCATCTTCAACGGACCCGAAGGACGTCTGGAAGGGCGTTACCAGCCGGCCAAGAAGAAGGGCGCGCCGATTGCCATCGTGCTGCATCCTCACCCGCAATTCGGCGGGACGATGAACAACCAGATCGTCTACCAGCTCTTCTACACCTTCCTCGACCGGGGCTTCTCCGTCCTGCGGTTCAATTTCCGTGGCGTCGGCCGTTCGGAAGGCGTGTTCGACCATGGCACGGGCGAATTGTCCGATGCCGCCGCCGCTTTGGACTGGATGCAGGCGGTGAACCCGGATGCGCGGTCCTGCTGGATCGCCGGCGTCTCCTTCGGCGCCTGGATCGGCATGCAGCTGCTGATGCGCCGGCCGGAAATCGAGGGCTTCGTCTCGATCGCGGCCATGGCCAATCGCTACGATTTTTCGTTCCTCGCGCCCTGCCCCTCCTCGGGCCTCTTCGTCCATGGCGACAAGGACCGCGTCGCCCCGGTCAACGAAGTGATCTCGGTCATCGACAAGGTGAAGGTGCAGAAAGGCGTCAAGCTCGACCATGCCGTGATCGAGGGGGCCAACCATTTCTTCGAGAACCGGGTTGACCAGCTTGTCGATACGGTTGGCGGCTATCTCGACCGCCGGCTGGGGATCGTGAAGGACTGACCTTCCCCTCCCCGCCGGACACACAGACGGGCGGCTGCAAGCCGCCCGTTTTCGTTCAGGCCTGCCCTTTTCATTTCGAGGGCCTTGCTGTAGCGACCCAACCAGACAACGACACGGTGCCGATATGAGCGACTTCACGCCCAGATCCGAATTCCTCCAGACCCTGATGGCGCGTGGCTACGTGCATCAATGCTCGGATTTCGCCAGTCTCGACGCGCTGGCGGCGGAAGGAAAGGTCGTGGCCTATGTCGGCTATGACTGCACCGCGCCCTCGCTCCATGTCGGCCATCTGATCTCGATCATGATGCTGAGCTGGCTCCAGCGCACCGGCAATACGCCGATCGCGCTGATGGGCGGCGGCACCACCCGCGTCGGCGATCCCTCCGGCAAGGATGAGACGCGCAAGATCCTGACAATCGAGCAGATCGACGCCAACAAGGCCGAGATCCGCAAGACCTTCGCGAAATTCCTCGATTTCGGCCCCGGCAAGGCGGTGATGACCGACAATGCCGAATGGCTCGCCCCGCTGAACTACATCGAGTTCCTGCGCGATGTCGGTCGTCATTTCTCGGTCAACCGCATGCTCTCGATGGATTCGGTGAAGCTCCGTCTCGAGCGCGAGAACGAGTTGTCCTTCATCGAATTCAACTACATGCTGCTGCAATCCTACGATTTTGTGGAATTGTCGCGCCGCTACGGCTGCAACCTCCAGATGGGCGGCTCGGATCAATGGGGCAATATCGTCAACGGCATCGATCTCGGCCGCCGCATGGGCACGCCGCAGCTCCATGCCCTGACCTGCCCGCTGCTGACCACCGCCTCCGGCGCCAAGATGGGCAAGACGGCCGCCGGCGCGGTCTGGCTCGATGCCGGCATGCTCTCGGCCTATGAATACTGGCAGTTCTGGCGGAACACCGAGGATGCCGATGTCGGCCGCTTCCTGCGCCTCTTCACCTTCCTGCCGCTCGACGAGATCGCCCGGCTCGAGGCCCTGTCCGGCGCCGGGATCAACGAGGCGAAGAAGGTGCTCGCCACCGAGGCGACGGCGCTGATGCATGGCCGCGAGGCGGCGGAAGCGGCAGCGGAAACCGCGCGCACCACCTTCGAGGCCGGCGGCACGGCGGCGGATCTGCCGGGCATCGAGGTGCCCGAAGCGGAGCTGAAGGCCGGGCTCGGCGTGCTCAGCGCCTTTGTCCGGGCCGGGCTCGTCGCCTCGAATGGCGAGGCGCGGCGGCAGGTGCAGAGCGGCGGCCTCCGCGTCAACGATGCGGTCGTCACGGATATCGGCCAGACGCTGACTCTGGCGGATGCCACGCAGGCCGGTGCGATCAAGCTCTCTTTCGGCAAGAAGAAGCACGTGCTGATCCGCCCGGCCTGACGGCCAGGGCTCAGTTCGCCCGGTTCAGGGCCGGGGCATTGCCTCCGCCCTCGCGCTGGATCTCGAACAGCTTGCGCAGGAAGCCCGGCGCGATGGCGGAAACCGGGTTGATCCTCATGACGGGCGCGCTGGCCCGGCCGGAAATCACGAAGGGCACCGCGAACAGGCCTTCATATTGCGCGCCGCCAAGAATGGGGCCGAGCAGCGGCACGCTGGCGAAGAAGTTGTTCAGCGCATAGGCCGGCACAAAAACACCCTTCAGATCAACACGATCCGCAGCGTAATCAAGGCTGCCTTCCAGCGTCCCGCCCAGTTGCCCTCCCCACATCACCGCCTCGCGCAGGTCGAGCCGTCCCGGCCGGCGGGCGAAATCGGCCCGCATCTTGGTGAACGGCACCTCTTCACCGAGGCTCTGCGTGGCGGAAACCGTGCGACCGCTGGCGCCGACCTGTCGCAAGGCGCTCTCGCCGCGGATCACGAAGTCCCGGATCTGCACCACGCCCTGCTGGGTCTGGGCACCGACGGAGATCTCCGCCGCCATCCGGCCGCCATAGGCCTTGTTATAGATATCGAGGAACCGGAGCAGCGCGCCGCCATCCTGCGAGCTGGCATTGATCAGGGTCGTCTCCCGCTGCCCTTCGAGGCTCGAGGCCGTGACCGCCGCAGCGCCGAATTGCCCCTTGAGCGCGAGCTGGGTCAACCGGCCCTGCCGGCGGGCCATCCGGGTCTCGACACCGCTCATCAACTCGCCATTGAACCCGATCAGGACCGTCGATTGCAGGTCGAGGTCAAAATCCGGCGGCTTGGCATCCGCCGCGCGCCCGTCCTCGAGCTTGCCGGCCTGGAACCCGCGCAGGAACGGCCGGAGATCGAACGAATTGCCGCGCAACGTGAGGCGCGTCACACCGCGCTGGCGCTCGGCGAGAAGCCGGGCATTGTCGCCGCCCGAGAGCTTGAACGTGCTGAAATCCGCCTTGCCGAACTGCCCGTCGCGCAGCAGCTCCACCCGGCCGCGCAGCGAGGCCGGCGCGAGATCAAGCTCGAGATTGTCGAGCCACGTGCCGTCCGGCCGGCTGACCACGGTGAACTTCGTCCGGCCAGGCTGGCCGGCCCGCTTGGCGAGGCCGGGTATGCCGGATTCAATCCGTGCCTTGGCGAGATCGATCTCCACATCGAAGCTGGTGGCCTGTTTCGACAACGGCAGCGTCACGGTCGATTGCATCGGGCCCTGCACGAGGCCGCGCACATCGATGCCCCGGCGGGCCAGAACGGTCTCGTCCAGCGTCGCCTTGGCGACAGCCTGCCCCGGCCGCCCCGGCTCGGATTTCACCTCGATCTGCTGCGGCACACCGAAAAGGCGCGCCTCACCACGGAGCGTCAGCGCGCCGTTGCGGGTGAGCAGGGTGAAGGCCCCGCCTTCGAGGCGCTCGTTCTTGACAATGTTGTCAATACTGACCTGCCGGAGATCCGCCCGGAACTCGACCCGGACATCCCTGGGCGGAGGATTGTTGATCAGCGGCAGCGAAACCGTGGCAAGGCCGGAAAACTGGCCTTCGGAGACACCCGCATCCGGCGGGAGGCCCGACAGGTCCCGGAGCGATGGCGCCGAAAGAAAGGCCATCAAGGCGTCGAGCCGGCCTTCCGCCGGGATCGTCATCTCAAGGATCGACGGCCTGACTGCGGTATTGGCAACAGAGAGGCGGGCATCCTTCAGGGTGAAGCGCTGGCCCGCCTGCGGCTCGACAATGGCCGTTTCGATAACCGCATCGGTCTTCTGCCCGGATACGCGGCCGGAGCCGTTGAGCGCGGTCAGCGCCGATGCATCCCTCAGCGGCCGGAGGGTCACGTTTTCCAGTCGGTAGGTGGCGCGAAGCGAATCATCGGGAATCGGCTTGTGGTTGTTGGCATCCTCGAGCGCCTGCCCCGCCAGCCGCAGGTCAAGCCGGAGCTGGGCCAGGCGGCCGGCTTCGGCATGCTCGATCAGCCAGCGCCGGACCGGCGGCGCAACCCAGACCGGCCAGATCCGCAGGGCCTTGCGGATCTCGAGATTGTCGGCCTCGACGCGGTTCTCCACAAGGCCGCCATCATCGAGCGAATACAGGCCGCGGAGCGTGACCTGGCCCTGATCTTCCTGGACCTGCAACCGGTCAACCCGGAGGCTGCGCAGGTCAGGCGCGACCAGCGCCTCGAGTTCCGCCGAATCGAGAATGATCGGCGCTTCGCCCGGGGAAAGACGGTCAATCTCGGCCCGCTCCGACCGGAGCGTCAGCGCCAGCCCGCGATCGCCCTCGGTCCGGGGAGAGAGCCGCCCGCCCAGAACGAGATGGGTTTCGTTGAAGCGGATCCGGATCCGATCGAGCAGGATATCGGGCGAATCCGCCCGCATCCGCAGATCGATGGAGGCTTCGTCCAGCAGGAAAGGCGCCATGTCGCGGTCCGGCGGCTGGACCTTTCCGCCATAGGCATGGAAACGGGCGCCTTTTTCAATGAGTGTGCCTTCGGCATTGACCCGCGAGTTCAAGGACAGCCGCATCTTCATGCGGGGATCCAGCCCGCTGAAGTTCCCGGCAGCCAGCGCCTGGACGGCCTGCAGTTCAACCTCGCCGGATTCCAGCACCATCATCCGGCCGCCATCGGCCAAAGCCCGGGACGATGCCTTCAGGGCCAGCGAGAACGGCGTCCCCTCTTTCGAGAGACGCGCGGCGATCTGGTCCTCGCTATCCCGGACGACCTCCAGCCCGAGACCCTGCTGGATCGGGAGGATGCGGCCATCGGGCTGGCGCTGGAACAGGGCGATGTCGCGCCCCTCGATACGCTGGAGATTCCGGAAGGTCGGATCCTGGCCCGAGGCCGCGAAATGCGCGCCGGCGAGAATGGCCCGGAACAGGGTCAACGCCTCGTTTGCCGCCAGCGGGTTGGCCTCCTGCTGCGCCGCCGGCATGACCAGCCGAACCCCTTGAAGCCGAACCGACGTCGGCAGCGGCCGCTGCCGCCAGAGCGAGAAGGTGGGCACCTCGACCTCGACCGAATCGAGATCGGCCTCGGTGCCGTTCGCCGGATTGGCGATTGCCAGCCGGCCGATCGAGAAAGTCGAGGTCAGCCCGGCGAAACGCAGGCCGGCCTCCGCCACCGACAGGGCATGATCCGTGCCCAGACCGTTGCCGAGCGCGCCGAGAAGCTGTTCGCGGAGGAACGCGGAGTTACGGTCCTTCTGGACCATCCAGACGAAGACACCCGCAGCGGCAAGCACCAGCAGCAGCACGCCTGCCAGTGAAGCTGTGCACCAGCCGAGCAGGCCCAGGCGACGCCGGGGCACGGGCATCCCGGCATCCACCGCCGCGGATGTCCTGTCTGTCTGGGTCGGCTCGAACGTCAACGCGGCTCTGTCTCCGGCAATCCCCGCAGGTTCCGATATAGTCCATAGCAAGGTTGCGCCGGCGACAAAGCCGTCGTGGCGGGGTCGGGCGCAATTGCCACGCTCTATGCACATCAAACACGTCGAAATCATGGACCGGGCGCGCCCCGCCCCTCGCCAAGTCCGGCCGCGCGCACCATGTGAGGAGCGGATCGTCGATGATCCTCCCCGCAAGATGAAGACACGTGAAGGAAGAATCCATGACAGCTCACGCAGCGTTGCAGGCAGGCGATCGCGCCCCGGAATTCTCGCTGCCGGGTGATGGCGGCAGCACGCTGTCGCTCGCCACGGCCGCCGGCCGGAAACTGGTCCTGTACTTCTACCCGAAGGACGACACCTCCGGCTGCACTATGGAAGCCAAGGATTTCAATGCCTTGCGCGCCGATTTTGCAGCGGCCGGCACCGAGATCATCGGCGTCTCGCCCGACAGCGCCGCCAGCCATGACAAGTTCAAGAAAAAATACGAACTCGGCTTCGCCCTCGCCTCCGATGAAAGCAAGGCGATGCTTGAAGCCTATGGCGTCTGGGTCGAAAAGAGCATGTATGGCCGCAAGTACATGGGTGTCGAACGCACAACCTTCCTGATCGGGCCGGACGGCCGAATCGCGCGCGTCTGGTCGAAGGTGAAGGTGCCCGGTCACGCAGCCGAGGTGCTCGCCGCCGCCAGGGCGCTCTGACCGGTCAAGGCGCTCCGGTCGTCCCGGGCGCCTCGAACCACCGGCGGCCTGCCCTGCAGCAGGCCCCGAATCCGGGCAAGGCGCGCGGATAGTTGCGCGATTCACCAACCCAAGGTTGCAGCCTTAGGGCGTCATTAACCTTAATCGTCCATGATCAGGCCCAGTTCTCGCGTTGATCAGGGCCCCGATCCAGATGAGTTTGCGCATTCCGGCTTCCGACCCGCTGGCCAATTCCTCGACGCGCTTCGCCATTGTGATGCGGAGCGGCGGATCCCCCCGCATCATCGAACTCGGCGATCGAACTGTCATCACCATCGGTGTCCTCTCGCTTCTGCTGCTCGCCTGGTACCTGTTCGCAACGCTCTATCTGGTCCTGCGCGATGATGTCGTGGTGTCCCTCGTATCCGGGCAGCGCCGGGTGCATTACGCCTACGAAGACCGTATTCTCGAATTGCGCGCCCGGATCGATCGCATCACCGCGAAACAGGTGCAGAGCCAGGAGACGATCGAGGACCGCGTGGCCAGTCTTGTCGCCCGACAGGCCGAACTCGAAGCGCGCGCCGTGATGATGGCGGATCTCGCGGCCCGCGCCGAGAAAGCCGGCCTGGCCCGCCCGGACAATCCCGCGCCGGCTGCCGCGCTGCCGGAATTCCTCACGGCCTCGCCCCCCGCCCTTGGCGGCGCGGCCCTCTCCTTCGCGCCGGTCACCGAGCGCCGGGCCAAGCCGATGCCTGTCGAACCGGCACCCGTTCCGCCCATGCGGCCGGCCGACACCCTGCCGAAAACGCCGATGCACGGTGTCGTCCAGGAGGTCGAGCGCCGGGCCGAGCGCGTCGAGGCGACGCAGATGGGCGTGCTGGTCGCGATCGAGGAAACGGCTGGTGCGCAGGTCTCGCAATCCCGCCGGATGGTGAGTGCCCTCGGGCTGGATCCGGGCCGTTTCGGCAAGAGCAGCCTCTCGGCTCCGGCCATCCGGCGCCCGGCCCCGCTCGACAGCCTGCATCTGCGCGATGTCTCGGCAGATCAGGGCGGCACGGATATGGGTGGCCCGTGGCTTCCAGCGGGCACGGCCGAAGCACCGGCCAGTTTCGACTTCCTGTTCGGCCGCGTCGAGACCGCGCTCGATCAGGCCCGCCATGCGCGGCAGGTCATCAAGGCACTCCCGGTCGGGCGGCCCCTCGGCGAGCGGTTCGACATTACCTCGAGCTTCGGCACGCGGCTGGACCCGTTCACGCGGAGCCCGGCGCTGCACTCGGGCATCGATTTCCGCGCCCCCACCGGCACGCCGGTCCGGGCGGTGGCCGGCGGCAAGGTGATCGAGGCCGGGCCGAATGGCGGCTATGGCCGGATGGTCGAGATCGACCATGGCTTCGGCATCAGCACACGCTATGCCCATCTCTCGGTCATCGCGGTCAACGAAGGCGATACGATCGAGAAAGGCGCCGTCCTCGGGCAAGTCGGGTCGACCGGCCGCTCGACCGGGCCGCATCTCCATTACGAGGTGCGGGTCGATGACGATGCGACCGATCCGATGCGCTATGTCCGGGCACAGGCCCTGATGGCGCGTCAGGCGCCCTGACCCGCGCCGCGCTTACTCCACATCCCCGACATCGCCGACAACCTTGTTGGCAAGCGCGGCCTCGATGAAGGGGCCGAGATTGCCGTCCAGCACGTCCGACGGCGTGCCCGACGTGACGCCGGTGCGGAGGTCCTTCACAAGCTGATAGGGCTGCAGCACATAGGACCGGATCTGGTGTCCCCAGCCGATATCGGTCTTGTTGGCCTGCTCGGCCGCCGCCGCTTCCTCGCGCTTCTTCAGCTCAAGCTCATATAAACGGGCGCGCAGCATCTTCCAGGCGAGTTCGCGGTTCTGATGCTGCGAGCGGCTGGTCTGGCTCATCACCATGATGCCGGTGGGCAGATGGACGAGGCGGACAGCTGACTCGACCTTGTTGACGTTCTGGCCGCCGGCGCCCTGCGCGCGCATCAGGTCGACGCGGACATCACTTTCCTTCAGGTCGACCTGGATCGAATCATCAACCACCGGATAGACCGTGACCGAGGCAAAGCTGGTATGTCGCCTTGCATTGGAATCATAGGGCGAGATCCGCACCAGCCGATGAACGCCCGCCTCGGTCTTCGCCCAGCCATAGGCGTTGCGGCCCTTGACGAGCAGAGTGGCCGACTTGATTCCCGCCTCTTCGCCGTCCGAGACTTCCATCACCTCGACCTTGAAGCCCGACCGCTCGGCCCAGCGTGAATACATGCGCATCAGCATCGAGGCCCAGTCCTGGCTCTCGGTGCCCCCGGCGCCGGAATGGACTTCGATGTAAGTATCGTTCGAATCCGCCTCGCCGGAGAGCAGCGCCTCGACCTGTCGCTTCGCCGCCTCGCCTTCCAGAGCCCGGATCTGGTTCTCGCCTTCGTCAACCGTCGCCTGGTCGCCCTCGGCCTCGCCCAGTTCGATCAGCGTGATGGCATCCTCGAGATCGCGCTCGAGCTTGGCCAGCGAGTTGAGCTTGTATTCAAGATCGGTCCGCTCGCGCATAATTTTCTGCGCCGAGGTCGAATCGTTCCAGAAATCCGGGTGTTCCACCCGGGCATTCAGCTCCTGGAGCCGCCTGGTCGACTTGTCCCAGTCAAAGATGCCTCCTCAGCAGCCCGACAGACTGCTGGATGGCCTCGACCATCGCTTCGATTTCCGTCCGCATTGTCCAAAATTCCGTCAAGATTGCCGCAGGGCGCGGCAGGGATTGGGCCCGGAATAGCCGAGCCCGGCCGGGGATGCAAACCATCCTGCCGGCGTTGCGCTAGTAAAGGCCGCCCGTCGTGTTGCCGACGCTGACCCCGCCAGCCGTAGCCCCGGCACTGGTGCCGAAGGTGTAGCTCTCCGGCGGCGCGGTATTCGGCTTGAACGGCTCGAGGATCGCCTGCGGATCACCGGCCGTCGTCCGCTGGCCTGTGGCGTGATTCACGCGGATGAACTTGATCCCCGGCGGAACGCGGAACTGGAGATTCGGTTTGCCGGCAAGCGCTTCCTTCATGAAGTCGCGGAAAACCGGCGCAGCATACTGGCCGGCCGTGGCCGAATTGCCGAGGGAGCGCGGCCGGTCATAACCGAGATAGACGCCCACGGCGAGATCGGGCGAGTATCCGACGAACCACACATCCTTGGCGTCGTTGGTCGTGCCGGTCTTGCCGGCCAGCGTGCGGCCAAGCGGCTTCAGCACCGTGGCCGTGCCGCGCTGGACAACGCCTTCCATGATCGAGGTGATCTGGTAGGCCGACATCGGGTCGATCACGCGCTCGCGCTTGTCGACAAGGCGCGGCTCATCCTGGTTGCTCCAGGCTTCAGCCACGCAATCGCGGCAGACACGTTCGTCATGCTTGAAGATCGTCGCGCCCCAGCGGTCCTGGATACGGTCGATCAGGGTCGGCCGGATCCGGCGCCCGCCATTGGCAAGCATCGAATAGGCGGCAGTCATGCGCAGGACAGTGGTTTCCCCGGCGCCAAGCGACATGGCCAGAACCGGCAGCATGTCATCATAGACGCCGAAGCGCTTGGAATATTCGGCCACGAGCGGCATGCCGAGATCCCGGGCAAGCCGGACCGTCATCAGGTTCTTCGAGCGCTCGATGCCCTGGCGCAGCGTGCGCGGGCCGGTCGGCTTGCCGTCATAATTGTCGGGCCGCCAGACTTCCCCATTGCCCTGATCCACTTCGATCGGCTCGTCGAGGATGATGGAGGACGGCGTGTAGCCGTTATCCAGGGCAGTGGCATAGACGAAGGGCTTGAACGACGAACCCGGCTGGCGCAGCGCCTGCGTCGCGCGGTTGAACTCGCTCTTGTCGAACGAGAAGCCGCCGACCATCGCCTTGACGCGGCCGGTATAGGGATCCATCGCAACGATCGCGCCGGAGATTTCCGGCACCTGCCGCAGGCGGAACTGGCCCGGCTTGTCCTGGATCGGCTCGACATAGATCACGTCGCCGGCCGTCAGCGCCTCGCGCAGGCGCCGGCGCGGGAAGGTGCGGGCGCTTTCCGCCGTGATCACGCCGGTTTCGCGCTTGCGGTCGAGGATGCCGCCGCCCAGCCTCTGCGGCTGGAGGCCGATCTGGGCCTGGCTGTCATCGACCGAGAGGACAACGGCCACACGCCACGGATCGACGTCGGTCAGCGTCTGGACTTCCGCCAGGGCCGCGCCCCAATCGCCCGTCGGCGCGATCTTCTCGGTCGCACCACGCCAGCCGCGCGCCTCGTCAAAGCGGACGAGGCCGTCAGACAAAGCCTTGCGGGCATAGAATTGCAGCTTCGGATCGAGCGTCGAGCGCACCGAAAGGCCGCCCTCGTAAAGCTTCTTCGAGCCATAGCGATCTGCGAGCTCGCGGCGCACTTCCTCGGCGAAGAATCCGGCAGCATAGCTGTTCGGAGACAATTGCCGGAAGGTCACGACCAGCGGCTCGGCGCGCGCCGCAAGACCGTCTTCCTTGGAAATGTAGCCATTGTCGACCATGCGGTCGATCACGTAGTTCCGGCGCCCGAGCGCGGCATCACGGTTGTTGATGGGGTGATAGGTCGAGGGCGCCTTCGGCAAGGCGGCAAGATAGGCGGCCTCGGCGATCGTCAGTTCATGGACGGACTTGCCATAATAGTTCAGTGCCGCGGCTGCGACGCCGTAATTCCCGAAGCCGAGATAGATCTGGTTCAGATAGAGCTCGAGGATCTTGTCCTTGGAGAAGATCGATTCAAGGCGGAATGCGAGCAAGGCCTCGCGGATCTTGCGCTCGATGCTCTGCTCCGGCGAGAGGAAGAAGTTCTTCGCCACCTGTTGGGTGATGGTCGAGCCGCCCTGCTGGCGGCCGCCGGCGCTGCGGCCGCGCACCACCGCGCGGGCAATGCCCTCCGGATCGACCCCGCCATGCTTGTAGAAATTCTTGTCTTCGGCGGAGAGATAGGCCGCGATCAGCAGCTTCGGCATCGCCTGGATCGGCAGGTAAAGCCGGCGTTCGCGCGCATATTCCGCCAGCAACGTGCCATCGGCGGCATGGATCCGCGTGGTGACCGGCGGCTCGTATTTCGCCAGCTGGGCGGGGTCAGGCAAATCCTGCGAATAATGCCAGACGATATAGCCGGCAACAGCGGCGCCGATCAGACCCACCAGCGTGGCGGTTCCGAACAGGAACGCGAAAAAGCGTGCGATCATCCGCATGCGGTTCTAACCCCTGGCAGATCGGGCACAGCCTGTCTGCATCCTCTTGGTCCGGCATTCGTTTCGGGGAGGCGGACATCGCCCGCAACCCGAAACGCGCGGGCATTCTACGCATCGATCCCTAACCAAAGCTGTCAGGGACCCTCCATTCCCGTTTCTTACCAGAACCGGAAACCGTCAACAAACGCTCTGACTCACTTTGGTCCACAAAGGCGCAAACCGTGGCCGAAAAACGGCACAGGGCCAGACCCTTCGGATTATTCCAGTGGCTTGGCGGAAATCGCGATCCGGTTGTTGAGCACGAAATCCAGCAATGCCGCCCCCAGCCCCTGCGCCAGTTTCTGCCGGCCGGCTTCCTGCATCAGCGCCTGCAGGTCCTCCGGATTCGACAGATAGCCAAGCTCGATGAGAATCGACGGCATGTCCGGCGCCCGGAGAACCCTGAACCCGGCACTGCGCAAGGGCGTCTTGTGGAGCCGGCCCGCCTTCTGGATCGATTGCGCCACGCCCCGCGCCGCCAGCTGGCTGAAGAGCCGTGTCTCCCGGCGCGCGAGATCGAACAGGATGTCATCGACGCCTTCGCGCTGGTCTTCCGGCGCGTCCAGCCCGGCGGCGACATCGGCACGGTTTTCCTTTTCGGCCGCACGGGCCGCCGCCGCGTCCGACGCGCGGTCCGACAGGGTATAGACCGAGGCGCCACGCACATCGGCCTCACCGAACAGCGAATCTGCATGAAGCGAGACAAAAAGGGCCGCCGAACGGTTCCGCGCGAACGTCACGCGCTCGGTGAGCGAGATGAAGCGGTCATCCTCCCGGGTCATCTGAACCTCGACCCGGCCATCGGCCTCGAGCTGTTTCCGGACGAGCCGCGCCACTGCGAGGACGATTTCCTTCTCCGCCTCGCCTTTCGGCCCGGAAGCGCCCGGATCGATGCCGCCATGCCCGGGGTCGAGCACGACCAGAGGCTTCGCCCCGGCGGGACGCGGCACAGCCCGTCCCTCGGGCGCCCGGCTTGCAAGACGGCGCCTCTGGTCTTCCTCGACCCGGCGGGAAAACTCTTCGGCGCCCGCCGCCCGCAACTGGATGACCAGCCGGACATGCGGCCCTTGCCGGACAAAATCCGTGCGCTGGACGAGGACCGGCCGGTTGAGGTCAAGCACGATGCGCGATCGCCCCATCAGGAACAGGCCGGCGCGCCACCCCGCCACCGGTCCGGTTGCCCGGGCGCTGCCTTGGGCGGAGGAGCCGCCGAAAACCGTGTTCTCGAGATCGATGACAAGCCGGTTCGGGTCGGAAAGCACCTCATGCCGCACCGTGACCTCTCCGGACAGGTCGACAACGAGGCCAAGCGTCTCGGGGTTGGGATCCTCGACGAGATGGACCCCGCGGGCGAGGACGGGCTCGCTTGATCCGGCCTTCGGTGGCGCCTGCTGGGCCAGGCTGGAAGACGGGAGCAAGAAGACAAGCAGGATCAAGGCAATGCCGGCGAGCCGCCCGGCGGGCCCTGACGGATGGCCGGCGGTTCCGGCACAGGGAAAGTCGTGTCGCTCTGGCACCACCCGTGTTGTTCCGCTTGCAAATGGCGAGTCTGAACCTTAAACGGGGTCTACGGTGCATTCTGGACCGGAGCAAGTTTTCGTTGAGTCGTCGCTTCCCGAGGAAGGTCGCCGGCTCCACAGCTCCGGACCCGGATGCGGGAACCCGGCCGGAAGCCTTTGCCGCAGGAGCTCAACCTGCCCAATTTCGCTTCGGAGCTTCGGGCCCCGTGGCGCGCTCCCCGCGCGTCGGTTCGAGCAAGGATGGCCTTGATGCCACGACATGCGATGGCAGAGCTGCTGCAACTCCCCCGGCCCAGGCCGGGCGCGTGGCAGCATCGTGCGCCTGGCATCGCAGGGCTTGTCTCGATCTCGCCGTTCCCCGGCAGGCCCGCACGCGCTGCCTGCTCCCCGAATCCCTCGCTTCCCTTCTCCAACCGCCCGGCAAGCCGCCGCAATCCTGCGCGCGGGTCAAGCGGAGTGACGTGCTCTGGCCGCCTCCCGCCTCGGGCATACAGCCTTTCAAGAGTTTGCAATGACAACAAAAATGCTCATCGATGCCGCGCATCCGGAAGAAACCCGGGTCGTGGTCACACGCGGCAATCGTGTTGAGGAATTCGATTTCGAATCCGCCAACCGCCGCCCGCTCCGCGGCAACATCTATCTCGCCAAGGTGACGCGCGTCGAGCCGTCCCTCCAGGCGGCTTTCGTGGATTTCGGCGGTAACCGCCACGGCTTCCTCGCCTTCTCGGAAATCCACCCCGACTATTACCAGATCCCGACGGCGGATCGCCTTGCCCTGCTGGCCGAGGAGGCCGAGGCCGCACGCGACGAGGATGGTGACGAGGAAGAAGGCCGACGCCCGCGCCGTTCGCGGGCCAAGCCCAAGCAGCGTGGCCGGGGCAAGGATCAGGTGGCGGGCCCTGTCGAGGGCGACGCCGAGGATGCCGCCGCCAATGGCGAGAGCGCGGCTGACGGCGCCGAAGCCGAGGCCGAGGCGGATGGCGAGAATGCCGGCGCGCCGTCGGATGACACGCCCAAGGACGAGGAGCATGTCGAGCAGCTCGGCGGCGGCGGCGACGCGATGGAAGAGGTGCCGATGCGCGCCGCCCACCGCACGCGCCGGCAGTACAAGATCCAGGAAGTCATCAAGCGCCGGCAGATCCTGCTGGTCCAGGTGGTCAAGGAAGAGCGCGGCACCAAGGGCGCGGCGCTGACCACCTATCTCAGCCTCGCCGGCCGCTACTCGGTCCTGATGCCGAATACCGCACGCGGCGGTGGCATTTCGCGCAAGATCACGAGCGCCACCGACCGCAAGCGCCTGAAATCCATGGCCTCCGAACTGGAAGTTCCCGCCGGCATGGGAGTCATCCTCCGCACCGCAGGGGCCTCGCGCACGAAGGTCGAGATCAAGCGCGATTTCGAATACCTGATGCGCCTCTGGGAGAGCGTGCGCTCGCTGACGCTGGAATCCACCGCGCCGGCGCTCGTCTACGAGGAAGGCTCGTTGATCAAGCGCGCGATCCGCGACCTCTATTCGAAGGATATCGAGGAAATCCTCGTTGCCGGCGAGGATGGCTACCGCGAGGCCAAGGACTTCATGCGCATGCTCATGCCGAGCCATGCCAAGGCCGTCCAGCCCTACCGCGACGCGACGCCGCTTTTCTCGCGCACCGGCGTGGAAAGCCAGCTCGATGCCATGTTCTCGAATGTGGTGACGCTGAAATCCGGCGGCTACATCGTCATGAACCAGACCGAGGCGCTCGTTTCGATCGACGTGAACTCGGGCCGCTCCACCCGCGAGCACAATATCGAGGACACCGCCCTCAAGACCAACCTGGAAGCGGCCGAGGAAGTGGCCCGGCAGCTCCGCCTGCGCGATCTTGCTGGCCTTGTCGTGATCGACTTCATCGACATGGAGGAGAAGCGCAACAACAAGGCGGTCGAGCGCAAGCTCAATGATTGCCTGAAGAATGACCGTGCGCGCATCCAGGTCGGCCGCATCTCGCATTTCGGCCTGCTCGAAATGTCGCGCCAGCGCATCCGCACGGGCGTCCTGGAAAGCTCCACCATCCCCTGCCCGCATTGTGCCGGCACAGGCCTCCTGCGCTCGACGCCCAGCCTGGCCCTGCACGTGCTCCGCGCCATGGAGGATACGCTTCTCCGCGGTGCCACACATGACATCACGCTGAAGACGCGCCTCGAAACCGCGTTCTACATCCTCAACCAGAAGCGCGAGAGCCTGCGGGCCCTCGAGGCCCGGTTCGGCGTGACGATCACTGTTGTCGCCGAGGCGGCGCTGCCGCCGGGTCAGCATTTCCAGATCGAGCGTGGCGAGCCTGTGCAGCCCCGCCTGGTGGCTGAACGGGTCGAAGGCGAGGCCATCGAACATCGTCCGGCGGCGCCACGCCACCAGGACGGGCCGCGGGTCATCCACCCCGAAGATATCGAGATGGATGACATCGAGGTCAGCGAAGCTGATGAATCCGAGGCGGATGGCGAATCCGAGACCGGCCGGGATGGTGAGAAGCCTGACGGTGAGCGCAAGCGCCGCCGCCGCCGGCGGCGCCGTGGCGGTGGCCGCGATCGGGAACGCGGTGATGCCCAGCCGAATGACGGCGAGGCCTCCGAAGCGTCCGGCAATGGCATTGGCGATGCCGAAGGCGACGATGAGGACGATGAGAACGGCGAGGAAAGCCGGGCGGACAGCGCCGAGGGTGGCGAACGGTCCGAAGGTGAACGCAAGCGCCGTCGCCGCCGTCGTGGCGGCCGGCGCAACCGGCGTGACCGTGACGAGCGGCCCGGCGACGGCAATGGCGAAGAGGGCAATGCCGAAGTCAGCACGGATGGCGAGGCTGTCGAGCCCGGCCAGCCGATGATGGCTGCCGCCGAACCGGCCGTCGAGGCCCCGGCGGAACAGGCCCCTGCCGAGGCCGAGCCTGCGAAGAAGCCCCGCCGCAGCCGCGCCAAGAAGACGGACGAGGCTGACGCCGTGACGGCTGAAGCCCCTGCCGTGGAAGCACCGGCTGCCGAAAAGGCTGCCAAGGCCCCGCGCAGCCGTGCGAAGAAGGCCGTCGCTGCAAGCGAGGCCCCGGTTGCCGTAACGCCGCCGGCGGATGAGCCGCCCCCCTCCCCTGCGCCGGCACCTGTGGTCGCGCCGGCCCCCGTGGTCGCGGCGCCCGCCCCGGCCCCGCTACCCGAACCCGAGCCCGAGCCGGAAGATCCGAACCGGCCGAAGCGTTCCGGCTGGTGGAGCCGGGCCAAGCAGGCGCTTGGCGGCTGACAACAGAAAGGCCCGGGGAACCGGGCCTTTCTTTTTGATGGGTTGGAACCGGGCCCGTAAGCCGGGGCCTGCCTGAATCAGGACATGAATCAGGACCTGAAGATCCGCATTTTTTCTTTGTAAAATCAGATAACTGCAGGAAAAGCCGGACTCACCCTCGCAAGGGCGCAGCCGCCTGTCAGTCGAAATCCGGCCCCATGAACCGGGCGCCGGCGGAACGCCGCCGCAGCCCCTCGGCATAGCGGGTGACCCGAGGCAGGTTGACCCTGGCGATCGGCGCCTGCTGCCAGCGATGCGTTGCCAGCCCCATCACGATATCGGCGAGGCTGAACTCGCCGCAGAGATACTCGCCGGTCGTCTCGAGTTGGGCGTCGAACACGGCCATCAAGCCGTTCCACTCGCTGGTGGAACGCTGCACTTCCGCAGGATTGTCAAAGCCCGGCCGCTTGCGCACCAGCGCCTGCACCGCATAGCGCCAGCTCCCGTTGAGATCGGCGATCATCCAGTCCATCCAGGCCTCGACCTCGGCCCGCTTCACAGGATCGTCCGGAAACAGCGCGCCGTTGCCGTAGCGGGTGGCGAGATAACGGCAGATCGCGTTCGATTCGGTCAGGATGGTCTCGCCATCCA
The DNA here is from genome assembly GCA_027533425.1 of Beijerinckiaceae bacterium. Taxonomy (GTDB): domain Bacteria; phylum Pseudomonadota; class Alphaproteobacteria; order Rhizobiales; family Beijerinckiaceae; genus Rhabdaerophilum. The sequence continues at coordinate 923,756 of JAPZUD010000001.1, forward strand.
CAACGACCGGGATCAGGGCACGCGGATTGAGCTTGAGGAACTCCGCTTCGCGCGTCGAGCGGAAGCCGCTGCCCCAATCCTCGCGGCTATGCGCGATTCCGAGCTCCTCGCAGACCCAGAGGACCTTGCGGACATTGATCGAGCTGGTCCGTCCGAGAATGCGCAGCATGTTACCACCACCGCGCGGCCGTGACGCGCCCGGCCTGCTCTTCGATCACCGCGCCGAGGCTGAACAGCGTCTCCTCGTCGAAGGGTCGGCCGATCAGCTGGAGTCCCAGCGGCAGGCCCGCCGCATCGGTGCCGCCCGGCAGCGCCAGGCCCGGCAGGCCGGCCATGTTCACCGTGACGGTGAAGATGTCGTTGAGATACATCTGGACCGGATCGGCATCCGCCATTTCCGCAATGCCGAACGCGGCGGAGGGGGTTGCCGGCGTCAGGATCGCATCGACGCCCGAGGCATAGACATCCTCGAAATCCTTCTTGATCAGGGTGCGGATCTTCTGCGCCCGGAGGTAATAGGCATCGTAATAGCCGGCCGAAAGCACATAGGTGCCGATCATGATGCGCCGCTTGACCTCACGGCCGAAACCCTGCGCCCGGGTCTGCTCGTAGAGGTCGGTAATGTCCTTGCCCGGCACGCGAAGGCCGTAGCGCACGCCGTCATAGCGCGCGAGGTTGGACGAAGCCTCGGCAGGCGCCACGATGTAATAGGCCGGCAGCGCATATTTTGTATGCGGCAGGCTGACATCGACAATCCGCGCTCCGGCCGCGCGCAGCATGTCCGCGCCCTTTTTCCAGAGCGCCTCGATCTCCGCCGGCATGCCCTCGACACGATATTCCTTCGGAATGCCGATCGTCTTGCCGGCAACCGAACGGCCGATGGCCGCCTCGAAATCCGGCACCGGCCGATCGACGGAGGTGGAATCTTTCGGATCATGCCCGGCCATCGAGGTCATCAGCGCCGCGCAATCCCGCACCGTCTTGGCGATCGGCCCGGCCTGATCGAGCGACGAGGCGAAAGCGACGATGCCCCAGCGCGAGCAGCGGCCATAGGTCGGCTTGATCCCGACCGTGCCCGTGAAGGCGGCCGGCTGGCGGATCGAACCGCCCGTATCCGTAGCCGTGGCGCCGAGGCAGAGATGCGCCGCGACCGCCGCAGAGGATCCGCCGGAAGATCCACCCGGCACGAGCAGGCCCTTCTTGTCGCCCGCAAGGGCGGCGCGGGCCTTCTCCGCGCTCCAGTTGGCGGGGAGGATGGGGTTGACCACCGGCCCGAAGGCGCTGGTCTCGTTCGACGAGCCCATGGCGAATTCGTCATTGTTGAGCTTGCCGAGCATCACCGCTCCGTCACGCCAGAGCTGGCTGGTGACGGTGGATTCGTAGGTCGGCACGAAATTGCCGAGGATCCGCGACGAGGCCGTTGTCCGGACGCCCTCGGTGGCGAAGAGATCCTTCACGCCGATCGGAATGCCTTCCAGCCGGCCGGCCTCGCCACGCGCCAGCCGGGCATCCGCCGCCTTCGCCATGGCGAGCGCCTGGTCGGGCGTCTCGAGCACATAGGCGTTGAGCGCGCGCGCCGCCTCGATGGCCACAAGATGCGCCTCCGCCAGTTCGACGGCGGTGAACTGCTTGCCCGCAAGGCCCTTGCGGGCTTCGGTCAGGGTGAGCTGGGTGAGATCGGTCATGGACTTGGTCTTCCGGAGGGGAGAACAGGCAGGGCGCAGAGAGAAGGCGGAAAGGTGGAAAGCGGACCTATTCCACCACTTTCGGCACGAGGAAGTAATGATCCTCGCTCTGCGGTGCATTGGCGGTGACCTTGCCGGCCTTCTCGCCATCCGTCACAACATCGTCTCGCATCTTGAGCGCCATCGGCGTGACGGAGGTCATCGGCTCGACACCGTCGACATTCACTTCGCCGAGCTGCTCGACGAAACCGAGAATGGCATTGATCTCGGCCTGCATCACCGGAACATCCTGTTCCGGCAGCGCGATACGGGAAAGCCGGGCGATGCGGCGAACGGTGGCGGCGTCAACGGACATCCGATGCCTCTTCCATGGGATAGGGGGACCCGCGTCCTTAACAGAAGGCGGGCCCGGCTGACAAATCCCGAACGGCAGAATCCCGCCGCTTTTTGCTCAGCGGATCGAGAAAACGAACGGCTCGTGCGGCTGGGGCTCCAGCAGATGGGTGCCGAGCGGCCCCAGCTCGCGCTTGAACTCGTCGACAGTGCCCGTCAGCGCGGCGAAGGTGCCGTAATGACAGGGAATCACGGCCTTGGACCGCGGGAAGAAACGCCGCACGGCAAGCGCCGCCGTCGAGGGGCCCATCGTGTAGCGATCCCCGATCGGGACGATGACGATGTCCGGCTTGTGCAACTCCTCGATCAGCCCCATCCCGGCGAAAATGTCGGTATCGCCCATGTGATAGACAACCGGCGCGCCGGGAATGTTGATGATGACGCCGTTCGCCGACCCAAGCGTCTGGAAGATGCCGCGTTCCCATACACCCGACGAGTGATCCGCCCGGACAAGCCGGATCGAGACGCCGTCATGCTCGACACGGCCACCGGCATTCATGGTCTCCATTGCCAGCGTCTTGCCGGTATCCATGGCTTCCCATTTCGCGGAGAGCCATTGGCCGAGATCCCAGTTGCAGAACAGGGTCGCGTCTGTCTCGCGGGCAATGGCCAGGCTGTCGCCGATATGATCGCCATGGCCATGCGTGATGATGATGTCGGTCGTGCCGGCAATGGCGCGCTCGAATTTCGTGCGGAAATCCCCGTCGCCCTTGCCCTCGAAAACGGGATTGCCGGTAAAGAACGGATCAACGAGGACCTTGCGTCCGTTGCTGGCGAGCGAAAAGGCCGAGTGACCGAACCACGTGACTTCCATGGCGTTCTCCTTCCTTCACATCTTTCATGCGACGTGTCGCCGATAACCGTTTATGGGGTTGCCGGAGGAAGGCCAAGCCTTTTTTGCAACGCACAAACCCGCGGGAGCTGGTACGCATGAAGCCGGGCGGAGCCGAGGAACTGACGATCGAGGCCCTGACCGCCAGGCTCGGCCCGGGTGAGAGGCTGCTGGGGCTCGATCTCGGCGAGAAGACGGTCGGGCTCGCCCTGTCGGATGTCGAGCGGCGGATTGCCACCGCCTTCCGCACCCTCCCGCGCCGGAAATTCCGCGAGGACTGGACCGAGCTATCCGCGATCATCGCGCAGCACCGGGTGGCGGCCCTCGTGCTCGGCCTGCCGCTCAACATGGATGGCAGCTCCGGTCCGCGCGTCCAGGCGACGCGCACCTATGCGCGCAACATCCGGCAGGTCAGCCCGATCCCGATCCTGTTCTGGGACGAGCGGCTCTCCACTGTCGCGGCGGAACGGGCGCTGCTTTCGGTGGATCTTTCCCGGGCGAAGCGCGCGGCAATCATCGATGCAACCGCCGCCGCCTTCATCCTCCAGGGTGTGCTCGACCGGCTTCGCCACGAGACAAGGCGGATGACACAGGAAGAAAGGCCGCAAGAAGAAGGGGAGGCCTGAGCCTCCCCTGATTGCATGCTGGCCTTGGTGGCGGCATCAGCGCATCGAGCCGCCACCGGCGGGATCGCGCACGGAACGGCTGCGGCGCCCCGGATAATACTCGCCCGGCCCGGCCGGAGCGTAGGTGTAAGGCGTTTCCCGGTCCGGTGTATAGATGATACGACCACCGGCCGGTCCGGATTGCGGATAGTAATAATTCGGAGCCTGATAGTATCCGGGATCACGATAATACCGACGATCCTGATAATATCCGTCGTCAACGTAATAGTTCCGGCGCCGTTGCGATTCGGCAATGATCGCGCCGCCGATAATCGCGCCACCGATAATTGCACCCGCAGCGAGACCGCGATTGCGCCGCGCCCGGCGCGAGGCCACGTCTTCAACCGGAACGGCTGCCTCGGAACGGAGTTCCGCAGCATGGGAGAACGGCCCCGCCTGCGCCGGACCCTGCCCGACCACTCCGAGACCAAGTGCAAGCCCGAAAGTCAGACCAGCGAGACGATTCATGGGACACCTCCTGTTCGGGTCTCAAGGACCCTTGTGCCGGTCAATCACAACCAGCCACATGATGATGTCATATAGTGGGCGGTGAATAAACCGGCGCTGAACACCGTGGGTTGCTTCCCTTCATGCCGGGCAGCCCGTAGGGAAGGAACAACGCGGCCCGTCGGGCGGCCCAAAGCCTGAACGGCCCTCATGGTTCTCGATTCCCTGATTTCCGTCTTCGTTGTCATTGCGATCGGCTGGGGCCTGCGACAAAAGGCCCTGCCCGCGGAAGCGGATTGGCAGGGCTTCGAGAAGATCTCGTATTACGTCCTTGTGCCGATCCTGATCGCCAAGACGCTGATGTCGGCGAAGCTTGGCGATGTGCCTTTCGCACGGCTTGGCGCTGCGCTGCTCGGGACAATTGCAATCCTCGGCCTCGCATTGCTCGTCCTGCGCAAGCCGCTGGAACGCGGGCTCCGGGTCGATCCACCGGCCTTCACCAGCATCTTCCAGGGCGTCCTCCGCTGGAACGCCTTCATCGCGCTTGCCATTTCGGCCAATCTCTACGGCCGCGAAGGCGTAACCCTTGCAGCGGTGGCCATTGCCGCGCTCATCCCGGTCCTCAATGTGGCTACCGTGATGATCCTGCGCCGGTACGGCACGGGTGGCGGCTCGCTCATGCGGGGGCTGGCCACCAATCCCTTCATTCTCGGCACGCTCGGCGGACTTGCGCTGAACATGCTGGCCATTCCCCTGCCCCGCGCCCTGTCGCTGTCGCTCGACATCATCGGGCAATGCGCGCTCGGCACCGGGCTCATCCTTGTCGGGGCCGGTCTGCGCCTGCAGGACCTTCAACGGCCGAGCCCGGCGCTGCTGCTCGCGGTCGGCATCCGGCTGCTGGTCGCTCCGGCCATCGCCTATGGGCTTGGACGGCTGCTCGGCCTGCAGGGCGCGCAACTGGCGGTCGTCGTGCTCTGCCTCGGTGTCCCCACCGCGACGGCATCCTACCTGCTGGCGCGCCGGATGGGCGGCGATGCGCCGCTCATGGCGGCGATCACCACAGCGCAGACCATCGTCTCGATGATCACGCTGCCGCTTATTCTCGCGTCGCTGACATAACCCCCTGCGCGACACGGTTGCCGGGCAGCCGCTCGATCAAACCCGACAATTCGAGATCGAACAGCGCGCCGGAAAGCGACGCCGCATCCAGCCCGGCCATCCGGCCGAGTTCATCGATATCGATGGCGCCATGTGTCAGCAGGTCGAGAACGGCATCGGCATGGCCCGGCACAGGCCCGGAAAGGCGGCTGCCTGCACTTTCAGGCGCGTCTGCGGCGAGAAACAGATCGGGCGCCGGCTCCCGGAACTGGCGAAGGAACGGCCCGGACCGATGCGCAGCCGGTGGCAGGGCGGCCAGCACATCCGCAACCGACGTAACCAAGGTTGCACCGTCACGCAGAAGGTCGTTCGATCCCTCGCAGCGCGGATCCAGCGGCGAGCCGGGAACAGCCATCACATCACGGCCCTGCTCGCCCGCCATCCGCGCGGTGATCAACGAGCCGGAGCGTCGGGCCGCCTCGACCACGACAACGCCCAGCGACAATGCCGAGATCAGCCGGTTCCGGCGGGGAAAATCCTGGCCGCGCGGGCCCTGCCAGAGCCGCATCTCGGACAGGACCAGCCCCTGCTCGGCAATCGCCTCGAACAGTGCCTGGTTCTCCGGCGGATAGGGCCGCTCGAGGCCGCCGGCGAGCACGGCAACCGTTCCGCCGGCAAGGCTGGCACGATGGGCTTCCGTATCGATGCCGCGCGCGAGGCCCGAGACAACGACCAAGCCCGCCTCCGCGAGGCCACTGGCCAGCAGTCCGGCCATTTTCCGCCCGAGCCCCGAAGCATTGCGCGCGCCGACCAGGGCCACGGCAGCCCGGGCCAGCAAGGCCACCTGGCCCTTCACCGACAGCACCGGCGGCGCGCCGTCCACCGCCCGCATCAGGGCCGGATAATCCGGATCCGGCAGGGCAAGGAAGCGGATGCCCAGCCGGGCGGCACGCTCGAATTCGGTCTCGATATCGTCACGCCGTGGCACGACCAGCCGGCGCCCCGGCGCGAAGGAGGGATCGGCCAGCAGGCGCAACGCCTCGGCGGCACTGCCCGCCCGGCGAAGCAAAGTCTCGAATCCGCGCGGGCCAAGCCCTTCGACTCGGGCCAGATGGAGCCAGTCGAGGCGTTCGCGCGCGTCCAGCGCCCGGCCCGGGGCGGTCGTCATCCCTTCTGGCCGATCCGGCCCTCCGTCCCGGCCAGAAGGCGCTCGATATTCGGGCGGTGTTTCCACCAGAGCAGGGCCGCCATGGCAAGGAAGATGAGGCTCATTGCCGTGACCTGCCCGCCCAGCCAGTCCAGCACCAGATGGCCGACCGGCAGCAGGGCCGAGGCGACAAGGGCCGCCAGCGAGGAATACCGCGTGAGAGCGGCCACGGCGAGCCAGATCACGGCAAAGGCGATCAGCCCGGGCCACCAGAGCGCCAGCAGCACGCCGATGAAGGTGGCGACCCCCTTGCCCCCGGCGAATTTCAGCCAGACCGGATAGAGATGACCGAGAAAGGCCCCCAGACCGGCAACGACGCCGGCTCCCGCCCCCCAGCGTATGGCCACCCAGACCGCGACGCTGCCCTTGAGGGCATCCAGCAGGAGCGTTGCCGCCGCGAGATCCTTCCGGCCGGTGCGCAGCACGTTCGTCGCGCCGATATTGCCCGAACCGATCGCGCGGAGATCCGCCGTGCCAGCGAGCCGCGTCAGGATCAACCCGAACGGGATCGAGCCCAGCAGATAGCCGAAAGCCAGCGCCAGCAGCGCGCCCGCAGCACCCAGTCCCGCCAGTTCGGCCATGTACCCTCCGGAATTCGTCTCTGCCCCGGCAAAGCGGGATTGGGGCGAAAACTCATGAAGCAGGCGCTTCCCTTATGAGTTCTCGCTCCAGCGTCATGAAAGGCGATGCACGATGCGCCCCGCCACCAAAGTGGCAAAGACCTTGCCCGAAAGCCGCGCCTCGTCAAAGGGCGTGTTCTTGCACTTTGACCGCAACCCGGCGGCTTCCACCACCCAGGGGTAGTCCCGGTCCAGAACGATGAGATCCGCCGGCGCCCCCCGCGCCATCCGGCCTGTCTCCAGCCCGGCCAGCCGGGCCGGCGCCGCGCTCATCGCCTCGAGCAGGCGCTGCAGGCTGATCAACCCGGACTCGACCAGCTGCAAGCCGGCCGAGAGCATGGTTTCCAGCCCGATGGCGCCCGGCTCGCATTCTGCAAAAGTCAGGCGCTTGGTTTCAACATCCTGAGGGTTGTGGTCGGAAACAATGATATCGACCAGCCCCTCGGCCAGGGCCTCGACCATGGCCAGCCGGTCCTCCTCGCTGCGCAGTGGCGGGCGGAGCTTCAGGAAGGTGCGATAGCCACCGATATCCATCTCGTTCAGCGTGAGATGGTTGATCGAGACCCCCGCCGTCACTGGCAGGCCAGCCTGCTTGGCGCGGCGGATCACGTCGAGGCTCTCGCGGCAGGTGATCATCGCGGCATGGTAACGCCCGCCGGTCAGCTGGACGAGGCGCATGTCACGCTCGAGCATGATCGTTTCGGCGGCGCGCGGAATGCCGGGCAGGCCGAGCCGCGTCGCGAACTCGCCCTCGTTCATCACCCCCTCGCCGACGAGGTTCGGATCCTCGACATGGTGGATCACCGGCATGTCGAAAATGCGTGCATAGGTCAGAGACCGGCGCATCACCTGCGCATTGGTGACCGGACGGTCACCATCCGTCACTGCCACGGCACCGGCTTCCTTCAGCAGGCCGATCTCGCTCATCTCCTGCCCGCGGCAGCCCTTGGTGAGTGCGGCCGCGACGCGGATATGGACGATTCCGGTATCCCTCGCCCGGCGCAGCACGAAATCGACCACGGCGGGATCGTCGATGACGGGCGAAGTATTCGGCTGGGCGACCACCGTGGTTACCCCGCCCGCTGCCGCCGCCTCGGAGGCGGAACGGAGCGTCTCGCGATATTCCTCGCCCGGCTCGCCGATAAAGGCCCGGAGATCCACCAGTCCGGGCAGGACAAGCCGTCCCGCGCAATCGAGGACCCCTGCATCCGCCACGACACCCGGTGCAGCGAGATCCGGCGAGAAATCCGCAATCCGCCCGCCGGAAACGAGCACGCCCCCAGGCGATTCGAGGCCCGTTACCGGGTCGAGCAGCCGGGCATGGGCCAGATGCAGGGGACGCAGCTCAGTAGCGGTCATCATCGTCTCCGTTGCGCGCCTGCCGCACCGCCGTGATCAGGCGGAGCGTCGCGCCGAGGCTGTAGAGCCCGAGAATGGCGATCAGCACGGTCGGCATCACCACGAACAGCCATTGCGCGACCGGCCAGGAGAGCAGGACCTCGCTCGCCCCGTGGATCGCATAGCGCAGGTAGAGCGCGGTACCGAGGCAGAGCAAAACCGCCAGAGAGAAGCGGTGGAGGAAGCCGAACAGCAGGGCGAGGATCAGGAACACGGCACCGTCGAGGCTGATCAGCCGGTGGAAGGCAGCCTGTGATTGCAGGTAAAAAGACAGCCACCCGCTCTGCGCGCCCTGCCCCGGGCCGATCACGAACTGATCCAGCACTTCGAGGATACCCGCTGCGAGAAACGGCGAAAGCAAGGCCGCTACCCGCCAGGGCGTGCCGGCCTTGCCGATCAGCCAGATCCAGATCGAGACCGCAACCGCCAGCCCCCAGCGGAAGGCCGTGGATTGTGTCAGCGCGATCAGGAGGTCGCTGTAGAGGGCCTCGAGCGCGACCATGTCAGCGCTTCCGCGAGGCCCGGGAGCGCGCCAGGAAGACGTCAAGCACCTCGAGGAAGAGCAGCAGCCCGCCGATCACCCCGATCGAGATCCAGCCCTTCTGGCTCGTCAGCCCGCCCATCATGACAACGACCACCAGCAAGCCGCCGAGCAGGATCCGGCGCGGCCAGCGTGCCATGAGGATCAACTCGAACAGATAGCCGATGAAATCACTCATTGGGCAACCGCCGTGCCAGCGCCTCCAGCACCGCCATGCGCACCGCGACCCCCATCTCCACCTGCTCGCGGATCAGGCTTTGCGCGCCATCGGCGACATCCGAGGCAATCTCGACGCCACGATTCATGGGCCCGGGATGCATGACGAGGGCATCCGGCTTCGCATAGGCGAGCTTCTCGCGGTCGAGACCGTAATAGTGGAAATATTCCTGCACGCTCGGCACATAGGAACCGTTCATGCGCTCGCGTTGCAGCCGCAGCATCATGACGATATCCGCCCCTTCGAGCGCGCGGCGCATGTCGGTGAAGACCTCGACACCGTAGCGCTCGACACCCATGGGAAGCAGGGTCGGCGGGCCGCAGAGGCGCACCCGCGCGCCAAGGGCCTGCAGGCAGATGATGTTCGACCGGGCCACCCGGCTATGGGCGATATCGCCGCAGATCGCCACGACCAGCCCCTCGATCCGGCCCTTGTTGCGGCGGATGGTCAACGCGTCGAGCAGGGCCTGCGTCGGATGCTCATGGGCACCGTCACCGGCATTGACCACCGAGCAATCGACCTTCCGCGCCAGCAGATGCACGGCACCGGCGGCATGATGGCGGACAATGATGATATCCGGCCGCATCGCATTGAGCGTCATCGCCGTGTCGATCAGTGTCTCGCCCTTCTTCACCGAGGAATTCGCCACCGACATGTTCATGACATCGGCGCCAAGCCGCTTGCCGGCCAGCTCGAATGAGGATTGCGTGCGCGTCGAGGCCTCGAAGAACAGGTTGATCTGCGTCCGGCCGCGGAGCGAGGACTTCTTCTTCTCGACCTGGCGCGAGATTTCGACCTCTTCCTCGGCGAGGTCAAGCAGACCCTCGATATCGGGTCGCGAAAGACCCTCGATCCCGAGGAGGTGACGATGCGGGAAGACGAATGTCGATGCGCTCATGGTAAGAATCCGGCATAGAAGCTTGCCCGGCTCCCCGCAAGCGCGGTGTCCGGTTATCCTCGTCAATCCTTGCGCGGATAGGTGTGTTCCGGCGCGGGAAAGCGGCGCTCCCGGACCTCGCCGGCATAGGCGGCCATGGCGGCATCGACCGCCGCCCCCAGTTCAGCATAGCGTTTGACGAATCGCGGCACACGCTCGGTCAGGCCGAGCATGTCGTCGAGCACCAGCACCTGCCCGTCACAGGCCGAAGAGGCGCCGATCCCGATCGTCGGCACCGCAACCTTTTGCGTGATCTCCGCCGCGAGCGGTTCCTCCACGGCCTCGATCACGATAGCGAAGGCGCCGGCTTCTGCCACGGCGACGGCATCGCCGAGGATCTTCGCCCGCTCCGCATCGGACCGGCCCACAGCGCGGAAACTGCCCAGCACATGGATCGCCTGCGGCGTCATGCCGACATGCGCCATGACGGGGATGCCGCGCTCGCCGAGAAAGCGGATCGTTTCGGCCATGCGGAGGCCGCCTTCGAGCTTCACCGCCCCGGCCCCGGTTTCCTGAAGGATCCGCGCGGCATTCCGGAACGCCTGCTGCGGGTTTTCCTCGTAGGTGCCGAACGGCATGTCGACCACGACCAGCGCCTGGCGCGAGCCGCGGACCACCGCCGCACCATGGAGGATCATGATGTCGAGAGTAACAGGCACCGTGGAAGCGAGGCCGTGATGGACCATGCCGACACTGTCGCCGACGAGCAGCATATCGGCATGCGAATCAACCAGCCGCGCCATGCCGGCATCATAGGCGGTGATCATGACGAGCGGCGTGCCGCCCTTGCTGTCCCGCACATGGCGCGCCGTCCGGCGCTTGATGCCGTTCTGGACCGACATGGAAGCCTCCTGCCCGCGAAGACCGGACGCTTACCGGAGCCGTGGCTTCCGGGCAATTGCCGCGATCAGGCAGCGCGCGCCACGGCATCGGCAATGCGCTGGATTCCCTGATCGGCATCACGGGTCAGGCGCGCGACATCGTCGACAATGCTGGCAATCATCTCGACACCGAGGGCCGCATCCTGCATCCGGGAAGACATGTCCGCCGTCACGGCGGCCTGCTCTTCCACGGCGGCGGAGATACTGATCGTGATGCCGCTCATATCGGCAATCGTCCCCGAGACACCCTCGATGGCGTCCTGTGCAAGCTGGCTGGAGGCCTGGACTGCCACAATGTGGTTGTGGATCTCCCGGGTTGCCAAGGCGGTCTGCCCGGCAAGCGCCTTGACCTCGGAAGCCACGACAGCAAAGCCCTTGCCCGCCTCGCCGGCACGGGCTGCCTCGATCGTGGCATTCAGGGCGAGAAGGTTTGTCTGGCGCGCAATCTGCTCGATCAGGTTCACGACGCTGGCAATCCGGTCGGCATCCTCGAGCAGCGCCTTCATGATCGAGATCGCGTTCCGGGATTTCTCGACCGCCCCCGAACTCACCGTGACGGATTTCAGCACCTGCTGTCCGATCTCGTCGATCGAGGATTTCAGTTCCGATGACGAAGCCGCGATTGCGCTCAGATTGGCCGATGCCAAAGCAATGTTCTCGGCGCCGGATGTTGCCTGGGCGCTGGTACTGGCCAGGGATTCGCCGACATGCTGGACGCTGTCATGCACGGCATCCCAGAGCCCCATGCGCCGGTTTTTGGCGCGGATATTTCCGGTGACATCCGTCGCCATGCAAAGAACGCCGATATGCTGGCCGAGCGCATCCCAGGCAGGCTGATAGCTGCCCTCGAGCCAGACATCGCTGCCATCGGATGACCGGTAACGGTTCTGGCCGCTGATGATCTTGCCGCTCCGCAGATCCGCCCAGAACACCACATAGTCGGGACTTTCCAGCCTGTCCGGATGACAAAGCTGACGGTGGTTCAGGGCAGAAGCGGATTCCCGGGGAAATCCCATCGTGTCGAAAAAGCGGTCATTGGCCTCGACGAGGTTGCCGTCGAAATCAAACCGGATCGTCATGCGCTGATGATCGACCGCCTTTCGCAGGCTCACGAGTTCGGCTTTTTCCAGGCATTCGGCGCTGATATCGACTCCCGAAAAGACGAATTCCTGCCGACGCTTCCGCCCAGCCCGGATCGAGACGACGCCTTTTGCCCAAAGGCAATGCCCGTCATGATGTCGGAAAGCGAGCGTGAAGGGCCGGGGCTTCCCGGCTTCGGCAGCCCTGCATCCATCCTGCCAGGTCATCATCTGTTCGGGAGAGGCGAGCAGGGCCTCGAGCGGCTTGCCGGCCAGGGTTTCGCCGGGAAAGCCAAGAGCGGCGCGAAAAGCTGCATCTGCCGCCAGCAACGCCCCGTCGGCCGAGACCGAAAAGCTCATTAGTGCCGACAGCATTGGTGTCGGAGCGGGAGGCGAGAAGAATTTCAGCATAGACGAACCGGACGAGGCTTGGTTACCGGAAGGAAACTTGCATGAAACAGATTTAGATATAGTTCATATAATAAGTGGCAGCCGGATTTCGTGAGCCTTTCCGAAGCGGCAATGCGCATGCCGGCAGGGCCCCGCCGCCCCCCTGTCCGGACCGCACAGCAGCCCCATTTGACAAACGCGGCGCACGCCGCCACTTATCCCGGCCGTTCGGAAGGGACATCCATGGAAAATCGGGTCGTCATTGTCGAGTCGCCCTCCAAGGCGAAGACGATCAACAAATATCTCGGGCGTGGCTATGAGGTCATCGCCTCCTATGGTCATGTGCGCGACCTGCCGTCGAAGGACGGCTCGGTGGATCCGGACAACGATTTTGCGATGATCTGGGAGGCGGATGGCCGCGGTGCGAAGCAGATTTCCGCCATTGCCAGTGCCGTCAAGGATGCCGACCGCGTCATTCTCGCAACCGACCCGGATCGCGAGGGCGAGGCCATTTCCTGGCACCTGCTCGAAATGCTGCGCGCCCGCCGTGTCCTGAAGGACAAGGCTGTCGAGCGCGTCACCTTCAACGCCATCACCAAGGATGCCGTGGCCGCCGCCATGGCCAATCCGCGCCAGATCGACCAGGCGTTGGTCGATGCCTATCTCGCCCGCCGCGCCCTAGATTATCTTGTCGGCTTCCAGCTTTCGCCGGTGCTCTGGCGCAAGCTGCCCGGCGCCCGCTCGGCCGGCCGCGTGCAATCGGTGGCGTTGCGGCTGGTATGCGACCGCGAGGCCGAGATCGAGCGCTTCGTCACCCGGGAATACTGGTCGCTGATCGCCCGGCTGGCGACGCCGCGTGGCGAGGAATTCGAGGCCCGGCTGGTCGGCGCCGATGGCAAGAAGATCAACCGGCTCGATATCGGCTCCGGTGCCGAAGCCGAGGCCTTCAAGGCGGCCCTCGCCGAAGCGCGCTACACGGTGGCTGCGCTCGAGGCCAAGCCGGCCAAACGGCACCCGTTCCCGCCCTTCACCACCTCGACCCTGCAGCAGGAAGCCTCCCGCAAGCTCGGCTTCGCGCCGGCCACCACGATGCGGATCGCCCAGAAGCTGTATGAGGGTGCGGATATCGGCGGCGAGACCACCGGCCTCATCACCTATATGCGAACCGATGGCGTCGATATCGCCCCCGAGGCGCGGGCCCAGGTCCGGGCCTTTATCGGCAAGGCCTTCGACAAGGATTACCTGCCGGACGCGCCCCGCGCCTATTCGACCAAGGCGAAGAACGCCCAGGAAGCGCATGAATGCATCCGGCCGACCGATGCCTTCCGCGTGCCGAAATCCGTCCGGCCCTATCTCTCGGATGACGAGTTCCGCCTCTACGAACTGATCTGGAAGCGGACCATTGCCAGCCAGATGGAAAGCGCCCGGCTGGAACGGACCACGGCCGATATCCTTGCCGAGGCCGGCCCGCGCCGGCTCGAATTGCGCGCCACCGGGCAGGTCGTCCTGTTCGATGGCTTCCTTGCGCTCTACACCGAAACCTCGGATGACGAGGAAGACGAGGAAAACCGCCGCCTGCCGGCCATGAGCCGCGGCGAGGCCCTCGCCCGCAAGGCGCTGAACGCGACCCAGCATTTCACCGAACCGCCGCCACGCTATTCCGAGGCCAGCCTGATCAAGCGCATGGAAGAACTCGGGATCGGCCGGCCCTCGACCTATGCCGCCACACTCGCCGTCTTGCGGGACCGCGAATACGTGAAAATCGAGAAGAAGCGCCTTGTCCCCGAGGACAAGGGCCGCATCGTCACGGCCTTTCTCGAGAGCTTCTTCGCAAAATATGTCGAATACGATTTTACCGCCGATCTCGAGAATGATCTCGACCGCATCTCGAATGCGGAAGTGGACTGGCGGTCGGTGCTCCGGGATTTCTGGCGGGACTTCAAACCTGCCATCGAGAGCGCCAAGGAGCAGCGCACGGCCACCGTGCTTGACGGTCTCAACGAGCATCTCGGCCCGATGCTGTTCCGCGATCGCGGGGATGGCACCGATCCGCGCGTCTGCCCGAAATGCGGCAGCGGCCAGCTCTCGCTGAAACTCGGCAAGCTCGGCCCCTTCATCGGCTGTTCGAACTATCCGGAATGCCGCTTCACCCGCCCGCTTTCCGTGCCGAATGGCGAGGATGGCGAAGCCGAGGCCGGTGCCTCCGGCCCGCAGGTGCTGGGCAAGGATCCGGCAACGGGCCTCGACGTCACGATCCGCGACGGGCGGTTCGGCCCCTATGTCCAGCTCGGCGAGGGCGAGAAGCCGAAGCGCGCCTCGCTCGCCAAGGGCATGACGATCAGGGATACAGATCTTGAAAAGGCGCTGGCGCTCCTCTCGCTGCCGCGCGAGGTCGGCCGCCATCCCGAGAGCGGCGAGGTCATCCTGGCGGGCATCGGACGCTATGGCCCCTATGTCCAGCACGGCAAGACCTACGCCAATCTCGAGGGCCTCGATGATGTCTTCACCATCGGCATAAACCGCGCGGTGGATCTGATCGCCACCAAGGAAGCCGGCGGCGCCCGGCGCTTCGGGCGGAATGCCGCGCCGGCCGGCCGCATCATCGGCCAGCACCCGGATGGCGGCGACATCTCCGTCCGCGACGGCCGCTACGGCGCCTATGTGAACTGGGGCAGCGTGAACGCCACCCTTCCCAAGGCGGTCAACAAGGACGAGATCACGATGGAGGCCGCCCTCGGCCTGATCGCGGCACGGATCGAGGCAACCGGCGGCGTGGCGAAGCCGGCGCGCGGCAAGGCAAAGGCCGCGCCGAAGGCCGCTGCAAAGACAGCCGCCAAGGATGCCGGCGAGAAAAAGGCTCCTGCCGCACGAAGCAAAACTACGGCCGGCAAGGCGAAAACCAGCAAGGCCAGTTCAGGCAAGGCCGGTTCGGGCAAAGCCAGGGCCTGAGGCCGGTTCGGGCAAAGCCAGGGCCTGAGGCCGGCCAGCCTGCCCTGTCCCTCCCCGCCGGGGCGTGAAACAATCCGCTCCGGGGGGACGATTCGATGCTCGAAGGCCTGACGATCCTGATTTTCCTGCAATTCACCGGTGAGCTGATCGCCGGGGTCACGCGCCTGCCGATCCCCGGCCCGGTCATCGGGCTGGCGCTGCTGGCGGGTTTCGCGCTCTGGCGTGGCCGGATGCCCGAGCCGGTCGTCACCGCCGGCGACGCGATCCTGCGGCACCTCTCGCTGCTTTTCGTGCCGGCCGGCGTCGGGTTGATCGCCTTCGGGGACCGGCTCGCCCGCGAGGGCCTGCTGATCGTGATCGTGCTGGTCCTTTCCACGGCCATCACCATGACGGTGACGGCCCTCGTCTTCCGTGCCCTGACGCGGGATGACGGAGACGCCGCATGACCCTGCGCAGCCTCGACCCCTCCGCCTTCTGGATCTATCTCGCCGAGCAGCCGCTCTTCTTCCTCGCGATCACCCTGGCCGCCTATCTGGTCGGAGACCGCATCGCCGCCGCCACCGGCCGCCATCCCTTGGCCAATCCGGTCCTGATCGCAATCCTGCTGGTCGGCACGGCCCTGCTGGTCTCGGGCACCTCGCATGCCCGCTATTTCGAAGGCGCGCGCTTCGTCCATGTCCTGCTCGGCCCGGCCACCGTCGCCCTTGCCCTGCCGATCTGGCGCAACCGCGCGCTGATCGCCCGGCACTGGCGGGCCATCGGCGCGGCGCTCGGGATCGGCGCGCTGGTGGGCATCGGCAGTACGCTGATCCTCGCGCGCCTCCTCGGCCTGTCCGGCGCCACGCTTGCCTCGCTGGCGCCGAAATCGGTGACGGCCGCGATTGCCATGGGCATTGCCGAACAGGTCGGCGGCACCCCGCCACTCACGGCCGTCCTCGTCATCGCCACCGGCATTCTCGGCGCGGTCATGGTCACGCCGCTGATGAACCTGCTGCGGATCCGCGATTATGCCGCGCGCGGCTTCGCCGTGGGCATCGCCGCGCATGGCATCGGCACGGCGCGGGCGCTGCAGGTCAACGAGAAGGCCGGTGCCTATGCGGCCCTCGGCATGGCGCTGAACGGGCTGGTCACAGCCATTCTCGTGCCGCTGCTGCTCTTCCTCTTCCGGTAGCGCGCAGGCTGTGCGAGAAGGAGGAATGTCGCGCCTGCCCCGCTCCCTGGCCCCTCGCCGGCAACCGAAAGCCCCGGAGGCCCGGCCCTTCCCGAGCCGGGAGGAGATCCTCGCTTTCATTGCCTCGGCCAAGACCAAGGTCGGCAAGCGCGAGATTGCCCGCGAATTCGGGATGAACCCCGCCGCCAAGATCATGCTCAAGCGCCTGCTCAAGGAATGGCAGGCCGAGGGTATGCTGGAGCGCAAGCGCGGCGCGTTGCATGCGGCCGGCCAGCTTCCGCCCGTCATCGTAGCGGACATTATCGGCCGGGATATCGACGGCGACTTCATCGCGGTTCCCGCCGAATGGGATCCCTCGCGCGGCGAGCCGCCCCGCATCGTCCTGCCCCTGCCCCGCCGTTCGCGCGGCGATCAGGGGCCGGCACCGGGCATCAATGACCGCGTGCTGATGCGCATCGAACCCGCCGACGAGGAGGATGGCCCGGACTACACCGGCAAGGTGATCAAGGTTCTCTCGAACCAGGCGAAGCGCGCGGTCGGCATCTTCCGCGCCGAGAAGGATGGCGGCGGTCGTCTGATCCCGATCGACAAGAAGGCCAAGGGCGTCGAGATCCTGATCCCGCCGGGTCCGTCCGCCGGCGAGGCCGAGGATGGCGACCTGATCGCCGTCGAAATCGGCCGCGATCATCGCCTCGGCCTCAAGACGGGGCGCGTGCGCGAGCGGCTGGGCTCGACGAAAAGCGAACGCGCCATCTCGCTGATCGCGATCCATACCCATGAAATTCCTCATGTTTTCCCGGATGCTGCCCTGCGCGAGGCGGAACAGGCCGAGGAGGCCACCCTGGCCGGCCGCGACGATTGGCGCGGCATTCCGCTGATCACGATCGACCCGGCGGATGCGAAGGACCATGACGATGCCGTCCATGCCGAACCGGATCCCGATCCGGACAATCTCGGTGGCTTCATCCTCCATATCGCCATCGCCGATGTCGCCCATTACGTCCGGCCCGGCTCGGCGCTCGACCGGGAGGCCTTGATCCGAGGCAATTCGGTCTATTTCCCGGACCGCGTGGTGCCGATGCTGCCGGAGCGGATCTCGAACGATCTCTGCTCGCTCAAGCCGCTGGTCAACCGCGCCGCCCTCGGCCTCCGGGTGGTGATCAGCGCGCGTGGCGAGAAGCGCGGCCATTCCTTCCACCGCGTGCTGATGCGCTCCGCCGCGAAACTTGCCTACCAGCAGGCCCAGACCGCGATTGACGGCACGCTGGATGACATCACCGGCCCGCTGATCAAGCCGGTCCTGACCCCGCTCTGGCGCGCCTACGAGGCGCTGAAGATCGCCCGCGATGCCCGCGAGCCGCTCGATCTCGACCTGCCTGAACGCAAGCTCGTGCTCGACGCGCAGGGCCATGTGGCCGATGTGATCGTCCCCGAGCGGCTGGACGCGCATCGCCTGATCGAGGAATTCATGATCCTCGCCAATGTCTGCGCGGCGGAAACGCTGGAAAAGGCGCGGATTCCGCTGCTTTACCGCATCCATGACAATCCCAGCCTCGAGAAGATGCAGGGGCTGCGCACCTTCCTCGAGAGCATCGCCATTACCCTGCCGAAGCAGGGCGCGCTCCGCCCGGACCTGTTCAACCGCATCCTCGCGCGGGTGAAGGACGGGCCGAATGCCACGCTCTGCAACGAGGTGATCCTGCGCTCGCAGGCCCAGGCGGAATACAGCCCCGACAATATCGGCCATTTCGGCCTGAACCTGCGCCGATATGCCCATTTCACCTCGCCGATCCGCCGCTATTCGGATCTGATCGTGCATCGCGGGCTGATCCGCGCCCTCGGCTTCGGCAAGGACGGCCTGCCCGACATCACCGTCGAGGCCATGCGCGAAATCGGCGCGCAGATCTCCGCCGCCGAGCGCCGCGCCATGGCCGCCGAACGCGAGACGGTCGACCGGCTGATCGCGCTCTATCTCGTCGA
Source organism: Beijerinckiaceae bacterium (assembly GCA_027533425.1). Classification (GTDB taxonomy): domain Bacteria; phylum Pseudomonadota; class Alphaproteobacteria; order Rhizobiales; family Beijerinckiaceae; genus Rhabdaerophilum. Next base: position 942,246 of record JAPZUD010000001.1, read on the forward strand.
TCGCGTCGGGGAGAGCTTCCGCGGCCGGATTGCCGGCGTCACCCGGGCCGGCCTCTTCGTGAAGCTCGACCGCACCGGCGCCGATGGGTTCATCCCCGCCGGCAGCCTCGGCGATGATTTCTTCCGCCATGACGAAGCCGCCCATGCCCTGACCGGCTCGCGGACGGGCGAGAGCTACCGTCTTGGCGACAGCGTGAATGTCCGGCTGGTCGAGGCCCAGCCCATGGCCGGGGCGCTCCGTTTTGAAATGTTGAGCGAAGGCCGCTATGTGAAGGTCACGCGCGGCAAGGGCCGAAATGGCAAGATGACCAGCGGCAAGCCGGCCTTGCGCGAGAATGCGGAACATGGTTCAAGGCGAAACGCATTCACAAAACCCGATATGAGCAAGCCATCCGGCCGGCGCAACCGCCGCGGATGGGTGGAGGATTGAATGGAATACGGCCTCAAGGGCGCAGCTGCGCTCGAGCCCCGGAACTGGAAGCAGGCCCTTGGCCGCGGCTTCCGCTGCACCTGCCCGCAATGCGGCCAGGGGCGGATGTTCGCCAGCTTCCTGAAGGTGGCGCCGGCCTGCGATTCCTGCGGCGAGCGGCTGGATGGCCACCGCGCCGACGACATGCCCGCCTATATCACCATCACGATTGTCGGCCATATCATCGTCGGCCTGAACCTGTTCTTCGAGCGGACGGCCGAATGGCCGATGTGGTGGCACATGGTGCTCTGGCCGGTCCTCACCATCATCATGACGCTGCTGATCATGCAGCCCGTCAAGGGCGCGCTGGTCGGCTACCAATGGGCTTTGCGGATGCATGGTTTCGACCCCGAGGGCGATATCCACGAGATCCGCTCGGCTGCCAAGCCCTGAAGCCTGTCCCCATGTCCGCCACGGATCTCCTCTCCGACGACGAGAAACTGGCCCGCCTGACGGGCGAGGCCCGTGACCGGCGCTGGGCCAATGTCCGGCCCGTCGATGCCGCTACGCTGATCATCGTCGACCGGACGGGCAAGGAGCCGCGCGTCCTCATGGGCAAGCGCCATCCGAACCACAAATTCATGCCGGACAAGTTCGTCTTTCCCGGCGGACGGATGGAAAGCCAGGATGCGCGCATCCCGGTGGAAAGCGAATTGCGCGACGAGGTCGTGGCTGCCCTGCTTGCCCGCACGCCGCGAGCCACGGTGCAAAGGGCACGGCGCCTCGCGCTGGCAGCGATCCGCGAGACCTTCGAGGAAACCGGCCTCGTCATCGGCCTGCCCTGCGCGCTGTCGCGCGCCTTGCCGGACGGGCCGTGGCAGGAATTCGCTGCGACCGGCCACCTGCCTGATCTCGGTGCTGTCCATTACCTCGCCCGCGCCATCACCCCGCCAAAGCGGCCGAAGCGGTTCGACACCCGCTTCTTCGTCGTGGATGCCGGTGCCATCCGGCACAATGTCGGTACGCGGGTCGGCCCGGATGCGGAGCTGACGGAACTTGCCTGGCTCACCCTGCGCGACACGGCCGACCTGCCACTTCCGGCGATCACCCGGGTGATCCTGACCGATCTCGATGAGCAGATCCGGGCGGGCATGATCGGCCGGCGTCACGCGATCCCGTTCTATTACGAGCGGCAGCGTGTTTTCCGGCGCGACCTGATCGACTGAACAGGACTTCAGCGGCGCCTCAGAACAACCCCTTGGGAATGCTGTTCTCGGCCCCACCCGGCAACGGCTTGGGCTTGAGCCCTTTCGGCAGGTCGAACAGGGCGGCAGGCTGGGTTTCACGCAGGAGACGCTGGGCAACACCCTGACCGTTGCCGAAATCCACCATGACCGGAATGCCATCGGCCGTCACGCAGAGCGTCTGGCCGCCCGCGGAGAATTCCCGGCAGGATTCCCCGACAATCGTGCGGATCCCGCCGATCTGCTCGGGCTGGAATGCGCCGATCGGGGCCGTCTTCCCCGCGAAGGCGCCCTTCGTTCCGTTTGCAACCAGCACCACAATATGCCCTTTGGCGAGGTCGCGATGCATCGTCTGCTCGGAACCGTCGAGCATGTCGATGCGCAGGCGTTGCGTCGCACCATGATAGCGGAAGCGCAGCATCTTGGCGCCCGGCTGCAGGGCCCAGTCCATCTCGAAATCACGGTTCCCGAACAGGACCGGGTTGCTCGTCTGGCCAAGGGCTGCCTCCGGCAGGAAGGCACAGGCCACCAGCGCAAGGCCGGCCAGACTTGCACCGCGCTGTCGCAGGAACGAAGAAAGGTCATGCAAGAAGGAAGTCGCGGCCCGAATCATCGGCCTCATTCTAGGACGTATCCTCACAAAGTCAGAGGCTTTTGGGCGCGCCCCGTGGGGAACGGCTTCCCGCCATTGCCTAACGCCACTGCGAACGCCAAAGTCGCCGCCTCGATCCGGAGCCTGCCATGACCGAAATCGCCCCGTCCCAGCAACCCCGCGTCATCGCGGCGGCAATCCTGCTGGTCACGCTGGTCGGCGTGTCGCTGGCGTTGTCGAACCCGTTGCTTTCGCTCGAAATGGAGCGCTGGGGCCTGTCGAGCACGATTGCCGGGCTGACGGCCTCGGCCGCCGGGCTTGGCACCGTGCTGGCCGTGCCCCTCGTCCCGCGCACGGCGCGCCGGCTCGGCGTGCCGCTGACGCTCGGCCTCTCGCTGGTCGCGGCTTCGGGGGGGATGATCCTCTTCTGGCTCTGGCAGGATGTCTGGGCCTGGACGGCCCTGCGCTTCCTGCTCGGCTGTGCAATCGGCGTTGTCTTCACCCTGTCGGAATTCTGGATCAACGCCGCCGCCGATCCGGCCCGGCGTGGCACGATCATGGGCATCTACGCCACGGCGCTCTATGCCGGCTTTGCCAGCGGGCCGCTGCTGCTGGCGCTCTCGGGAACCACAGGCTTCATCCCCTATGCCCTCACGGCGATGCTGATCGCTCTCGGGCTGATCCCGCTGCTCCTCGCCGGGAAGAATACACCGCGGGTCGACCAGCCGGCCTCGCATTCGGTCCTTCGCTTCGTGGTCGCGGTGCCGACCGCCACGTTCGGCGCGCTCATCTTCGGAGCAGCGGAAACGGGAATCATCGTGCAACTGCCGGTCCATAATGTCCGGCTCGGCTACCCGGAGAAGGCCGCCGCCCTCCTGCTTTCCGCCTTCACTCTCGGCAATGTGCTGATGCAGATGCCGCTCGGCTGGCTGTCCGACCGGATGGACCGGCGCGTGCTGCTGTTCATCCTTGCCACGTGTTCGGCCCTGCTCGCTCTGGCCCTGCCGCTCGGGCCGCCGGGTTTCTGGTCGTTCTCGTTCCTGCTCTTCCTGCTTGGCGGGGCTTCCGGCGCGATCTACACGGTCGGGCTTGCGCATCTCGGCGCACGCTTCTCGGGCGCCGATCTCGCGGCGGCCAATGCCGCCTTCGTGCTTCTGTACTCGGTAGGGCTGATGATCGGCCCTCCGGTCATCGGCCTCGGCATGGACCATCTCGGCCGCCTCGGCCTGCCGGTGGCGATGACGGCGATGTTCGGGCTCTATGCCCTGCTGGTCCTCGCGCGGATGCGACGCGGCCCGCGATGAATGTGCTGCACTTTCTCCGCTGCCGGCCAACCGTTTGGGCTTGACTTGGGCCCGGCTTTCCGCAATACGACCGTCCGGTGCCGGGCTTTTCGCCCGGCTATTCGTTTCACGCGATGTGCGGGCCATCAGGGCCCAGTTCTCGCCGGAGGTTCCCATGGCCAAGGCCACCACGATCAAGATCAAGCTGCTGTCGACGGCGGATACGGGCTATTTCTACGTCACGAAGAAGAATGCCCGCACGGCCACCGAAAAGCTGGCCTTCAAGAAGTATGATCCGGTTGCCAAGAAGCACGTGGAATTCAAGGAAACCAAGATCAAGTAAGGCGGATTGCCATCGCCTGACGATCAGGGCGCCGCAAGGCGCCTTTTTTGTTGTCCGGATTTCAGTGTGTTGCCCGGAATTCAGCCGGGCTGCGCCGGCGGTACCGGTTCAGGCGGGGATGGCCGGGATCCGGATCTGTGGGGAGATTGTTCGTGCCCCCGCCGGAAAGGCGATTCCGGAAGGGTGGCCGGCCCAGAAAGGAAGACGAGGAGGCAACTCACTCCCCTTCTGAGCCGGCCGAACCTCGTGGGACGCAGGAGATGCGGCGGACCTGAACATCCCGCGAGGGATTCCGGTGCCACGCAGGCGGCGCGGCAGGCTGCTCAGGCTAAGCGAGTCGCGGGGAGAAGCAAGAGGCCTTGCAGGCCACTGTCACGCGGCGATGCGCACGCAGTTCCGGCCGGCGCGCTTGGCCTCGTACATGGCCTTGTCGGCGTTCTTGAACAGCGAGTCGCCGCTGCGCAGCGAGGCAGCAGCCGTCGCCACGCCGATCGAGGCGGTCACGCGGAGCGTCTTGGTGCCGTTCGCGACGGAGAACGGGCGGTTGTCGATCGCCTGGCGGATGCGTTCCGCCACGCGCTGGGCCGCGAAAGGTTCGGTATCGGGCATGGCGACCACGAATTCCTCGCCGCCGAACCGGGCGACGATATCGATGCCACGCACCGCCTGCCGGAGGCGTTCGGCGCATTCCCGCAGGACCTCGTCGCCGACATCGTGGCCATGCTGGTCATTGATCGACTTGAAATGATCGAGATCGAGCACCAGCAGCGACACCGCAGCCCCGCGGGCCGTATCATCAGCCAGCAGGCTCTGGAGCTGTGTATGGAGGAAGCGGCGGTTATGCAGCTTGGTCAGCGGGTCAACGATGGCCAGTTCCATCGAGGCGCGGAGATTGTCGCGCAGCCTCTCCTGATAGCGCCACTTGCGGATCTGCGTCGTGACCCGGGCGATCAGCTCGTTCCGGTCGATCGGACGGATCAGGTAGTCATTCACGCCCATATCGATGGCCCGCGTCACCAGCGGATCGCTGATCGCCTCGGCGAGGACCAGGACCGGCAGGTTGCGCAAGGCATTGTCCGAGCGGATCTGCGAGATCAGCCGCAGCGGATCGGCGTCATGGAGGCCGAGGCTGACGATCGCGACATCGTATCCGCCCTCCTGCACCCGCGGGAGGACGTTCTGGGCATGCGCCTCGATCTCGACGACATGATGCTGCTTCAGCGCGGCGCTCATCCGGTCGGCGGCATTGGCCCGGTCTTCAACCAGCAGGATCCGGCCGTTCTGCCCGTCCTCCGCCGCCGCCATGGAAAGCGGGTCCGGCAGGCCGAGGCCCTGGGTGCCGGCCGCGCGGGCGCGCAATTCGTCGGTCAGGTGCTTGAGCCGCACGAGCGAGCGGACGCGGGTCAACAGCGCGAGCTCATTGATCGGCTTGGTCAGGAAATCATCGGCGCCGGCCTGCAGCCCGGTCAGGCGATCGGACGGGCTGTCAAGCGCGGTGACCATGATCACGGGGAGATGCGCTGTCTGAGGGGCGGATTTCAGCCGGCGGCACACCTCGTAGCCATCCATGCCCGGCATCATCACGTCGAGCAGCACGACATCGCATTCGCCGCGCTCGCAGATATCCAGCGCCTGCGGGCCGGACATGGCGGTGAGCACGGTAAAGTACTCGGCCGTCAGCCGCGCTTCGAGCAGGCGGATATTCGCGAACACATCGTCGACGATCAGGACGCGTGCGGTCATGCCAATTCCAACCCTTACCCGATAAAGCTTCGCACGGTCTCGATGAACTTCGCGACCGAGATGGGCTTCGAAAGATACCCTTCGCAACCCGATTCGCGGATCCGCTCCTCGTCGCCCTTCATGGCGAAGGCCGTGATGGCGATAACCGGAATCGGCCGCATGTCATCATCCTCCTTGAGGAGTTTGATGACATCGATGCCGGACACCTCCGGCAGCTGGATATCCATCAGGATGAGGTCAGGGCGATGCGTACGCGCCAGTTCGAGCCCTTCGAGGCCCGACCTGGACTTGAGCGTCGCATAGCCATGCGCTTCAAGCAGATCGTTGAAGAGCTTCATGTTGAGGTCGTTATCCTCAACGATCAGAACTTTCTTGCTCATCCCCGACCGCCTGAACCCGAAATCCCCGGCCGCCCGAAAACGGGGCTGCCCAATTCGTGTTCACCCTAGCCAGCAACCCTGAATCAATCTGTAATCCGTCCGGGATGCTACCCCGGCACGCCCGCCTTCGGCAAAGATGGTTTAAAGTCGCTTGCCGAGACCGGAGGGTGGCCGGCCATTCGACAGGGAGACCCGGATGATGCGCCTGAAGAACAAGGGACCGGATGCCGAGGCCCTGGCCATCGACGCCCTGGGGTTCCTCGCCGAGGACATGGAGCGCCTCGGCCGGTTCCTCGCACTGACAGGGATCGATCCGGCGCGCCTGCGCGAAGCTGCAGCCAATCCCGGCTTTCTCGCTTCTGTTCTGGATTATCTCGGGCAGGACGAGAGCCTGGTTCTCGCCTTTGCCGCCAACCGGCAGATCCGTCCCGAATGGATCGCCGCAGCCCAACGCCAGCTGGCCGGAGCCGCACCGGGCCCCGGCGATTTCCGGGGGTGATGGCGGAATTCAGCGCGTGCAGGCTTCTTCCGGCAGCGGCTCGTAGCGCACGGCCTTGGCGGCAAGCGAGAATTCGGGGAATTCGAACAGGAGATCGCTGACGACGCCATTGGCGAAGGTCACGCTTTTCATCGTGTAGACGGGCACGCGATCGCCCGGACCGCCATCGAAATACGCCATGGAAACCGGCCAGCGCGGGACCTTGTCGAGGCTGGAAACCTGCAGCGCGGGCTCCAGCCGGCGGTTACGGTCGCCCTCGAGCTTCGGCCCGATCGACGCCACCGTCTCGAACACCTTCTCGCCGCCCTCGGAACCGTCGAAGAGCCGCGCCTCGTAGCGCCTTTCGCCCTTCAGGGCCGCCTCGACCAGCTGGATCATCATGGCCGAGGGGAACAGGATATTGCCGTCGAAATCGCCCTTCTTGCCGCGGGGCTTCTTCATCGCCACCGAGACCGAGCCGTCCCGGACACGCTGGGCCTCGCCATCGGCATCGCGCGTGGTCTGGCCGTTGACATCGTTCTTCACGGTGAACCGGAAGCGTTTGCCGGCCCCCTCCTCCCAGAGATTGACCCGGAAATCGAGATTCCGGCTCTGCCCGTCCGAATCGGCCAGCATCGTCGCCTGCCGGAAATTCGTCACGAAGCCATCGCACCGGTTGCCGGTGAACTCGAGGGCCATCAGCCCGGAGGCTGCCGTCAGTGCTGACCCGCTCCGCGCGCCAAGGCTGATCTCGTAGGCGATACGGTGCGGCTGCAGCTGGACGCCACTGGGTGGCACGCCCTGGCCGACCGCAGGCGAGGCCGCCAGCAGCGGCACCAGGAGTGTGGCAACGGAAAGGCGCGGCGTGATTCGTTTCAAGTCCAGTCTCCCTCGAACGCTGTCAGGGTGAGGCTGCGGCGGGTTCCGATCAAGGAAATTCCGGGCCGCCAGCTTCGGTGTTTCCACCAGAGAACCGCGCGGAGATGGCGAAAATCCGGCGGGAAACCACACATCCCCGTGATCACCCCCCTGCCCTTCGCTCGGCTCTTGCGATAATCGGAAAGCGGGCCGGTCCGTTTTCATCAGCGCCGCCCGCCATCCAGATCGAGGTTGTCATGCCGGATATTGAAAATCGTTTGCGCGAAGCTGGAATTGTCCTGCCCGTCCCGGTGCCGCCGGTTGCGAATTATGTGCCCTGGCGCATCAGTGGCTCCTTGCTGATCATTTCCGGCCAGGTCTGCGTCGGACCGGACGGCAAGCTGGCGGACAGGCACAAGGGCAAGCTCGGCGGCGCGGTGACGATGGAAGCCGGCGTGGAGGCGGCGCGGTTCTGCGCAATCAACGTTCTGGCCCAGGCCAAGGCGGCGCTCGGCTCGCTGGACCGCCTGCGCGGGTGCCTCCGTCTCGGTGGCTTCATCGCGGCGACGCCGGATTTCATTCCGTTGCCGCAGGTGATGAACGGCGCCTCTGACCTGATGGTCGAGGCGCTTGGCGAAGCCGGCAAGCATGCCCGCTCGACGATCGGCGTGCCGGTCCTTCCGCTCGACTGCGCCGTCGAGGTCGAGGGCATGTTCGAGATCGCCTGATGTACACACCCCAGCCCCTGCCTGCCGGCTTTCTTGACCGCCCGATCGCCCATCGGGGCTTCCATGATGCGGCGGCCGGCCGGCTCGAAAACACGCGGGGCGCGTTCGTCGCAGCCATCGAGGCAGGCTATGGCATTGAATGCGACATCCAGCCCAGCGCGGATGGCGAGGCCGTGGTCTTCCATGACTTCACGCTCGACCGGCTGACCGTCGAAACCGGCCGGGTTGATGCCCGGCCGGCAGCCGCCCTCGCGGCGATCCCGTTCCGCCGTGGCGACCACGGCATCGAGTCGCTCGCGGCCCTGTTGGCCCTTGTCGCCGGACAAGTGCCGCTGGTCATCGAAATCAAGAGCCGCTTCAACGGCGACGACCGGCTGGCCCGGGCAGCTTTGGCCGCCCTCCGGGGCTACGGGGGTCCGGTGGTCCTCAAATCCTTCGATCCCGGCGTGCTGGTTGCCCTGCGCAAGGCGGGCGCGAAAGTGCCGCTCGGCATCGTCGCGACCCCCTCCTATGACGATCCCGAAGCCGGCCTCGACGAAGCCGGAAAGTTCCGGCTGGCCAATCTGCTGCATCTGGCGGAATCCCGGCCGGATTTCGTGTCGTGGGACCAACGCGCAATTCCCAGTGCTGCGCCCTTCCTCAGCCGTTACGGCCTCGGCCTGCCGCTGATGAGCTGGACAGTGCGCGATCAGGCAACGGCAGACCGCCTGCGCCCGCATATCGACCAGATCGTCTTCGAGGGCTTTATCCCGGCCTGACGCGGCCCGGCCCCTTGGTTCGGGGCGCGCGGGCGTTACATGGAGAAGGATGACACCGACACCGCCCCGCCTCGCCATCGAGGTGCTGACCAGCCTGTCCGAGGTGCCGGCCCCCGAATGGGACCGGCTGGCCCTCGGACCGCGCGAGGCGGAAAATGCCAGCATGGCCAAAGCCTTGGGCAACGCGGCAGAATCAATCGCCGAAGCACCGGCGGAATCGGAATGCGAGACACCTGAATCCGGATCGCAAGCGGCGGAATCAGCGCACGAAGCGGCGGAATCCCTGCCTGAACTTCCGGAATCAGCCTCTGAGACAGACGCGGATAACCCATTCATATCCCATGCGTTTCTCAGCGCGCTGGAAGAATCCGGTTCGGTCAGCGGCCGCACCGGCTGGACTCCGCTGCACCTGCTCGTCCGGGATGCTGGACATCGTCCGGTCGGCGCGATGCCGCTTTACGCCAAGGCCCATTCGCGCGGCGAATATGTTTTCGACCATGCCTTCGCCGAGGCCTATCACCGCGCAGGCGGACAGTATTACCCCAAGCTGCAGATCTCGGTGCCCTTCACGCCGGCCACCGCGCGCAAGATCCTGCTCGCACCCGACATGCCGGAAACGCCGGTAACGACCGCGTTGATGGGGGGCCTCGATACGCTGCTCGGCCGGATCGAGGGCTCCTCGATCCACGCCACTTTTCTCACCCCGGCTGACCGGACGCGCTTCGAAGCGGCCGGCTATTTGCTGCGCTCGGACCAGCAATTCCATTTCTTCAATGCCGGCTATGCCGGCTTCGATGATTTCCTCGCCGATCTCGCCTCGCGCAAGCGCAAGGTCCTGAAGCGCGAGCGCCGCGAGGCGCTGGCCGAGGGCATCACGGTCGAATGGCTGACGGGCCCGTCACTCACCGAGGCCCATTGGGATGCCTTCTTCGCCTTCTACATGGATACCGGCAGCCGGAAATGGGGCACGCCCTATCTCACCCGGGCGTTTTTCAGCCGGATCCACGAAACCATGCCCGACCGGATCCTGCTGGTCATGGCAAAGCGCGCGGGCCGCTACATTGCCGGGGCGCTGAACTTCATCGGCGGCAACACGCTCTATGGCCGGAACTGGGGCGCCATCGAACACCACCCCTTCCTGCATTTCGAACTCTGCTACTATCAGGCGATCGATTTCGCCCTGTCGCGCGGGCTGCGCCGCGTCGAGGCCGGCGCGCAGGGCGAGCACAAGCTGGCGCGGGGCTATCGCCCGGTCAAAACCTGGTCCGCCCATCGCTTTGCGGATGCCGGGCTTGGGCGCGCCGTGGCGGATTATCTCCGCCGCGAGCGGCGTCATGTCGATCAGGCCCAGGACGAACTCGAAGCCTTTACGCCGTTCCGGCGGGGCGCAGGCCCGGGCTGAAGGCCGCACGCCGCGGGCCTCTGTTCCTTGTGGAAGTCAAGCGATGTGCGATCGCGCACATTCATCCTGTTTGATGCCGCACATTGTCAGCCTGCATTCATCGGCGCAGACTGAACATGTCGATGCTGACAACCTTCGCCATCGGGTGGCGGCGAAAGAGCAGGAAAAGGAAAGACCATGGAACAGACCGAAAAATCCCGCCTTGACCGCCGTGGCGCGCTGAAAGCGCTGTTCGGCTTTGCTGTCGTCGCCGCCGGAGCCACCGCCCTGATGGCCCCGACCGCCGCCGAAGCGGCCCCCGCGCTGAACCCGGAAGGCGCCCTGCCGGAAGCTGAACCGGCTGGCCTGCAGGATATGGCCCCGGACAGCGAATTGCCGGAATCCGAGCAGACCCAGTATTACTATTATCGCCGCCCGGTCCGCCGCCGTGTCGTCTATTATCGCCCGGTCCGCCGCCGTGTCGTCTATGTCCGGCCGCGCCGCCGCGTTTACTACGTCCGCCGCCGCCGCTATTGGTAAGCGAGGCGGAGCCACCGGCCCAAGGGCGGCTTCGGCCGCCCTTTTTTGTGTCGCGTATCCTGAGAGGAACTGTCCGTTTGTGGATCGGTTTCGCAGAGGTCAAATTGATCAGTAAGAGACCGTTGAGCCAACGGTCGAATCCAACAGCGCTGAACCCACCGAACCAATCGGCCATGCTCAATTGAGAGGAATAAAGCACCGTTGAATTCAGTTTTGAAAGAGATGACTGTTTCTAATTTCCACGCAACAAGGCGCTGATTTATATAAATCGAGGTGAACTAAAAATGGCAATAAATTCATGGAGAGATATACCAGAATGATTTTTGATTTCCTTCCAGTTACCACGCGAGAAACAACGGACTATCGAATATTTGTTGCAATTCCATTATTATTAGCAATCTTACTTCAATGGTCACACCCCTTTTTCGAAAGAAAATATGGAATAACAAGAACATTAAAAATACTGATTACATTAAAGAAATTTTTGTTTTTATCTTCAATGACTTTATTGGTCGGGATATTGCTGATCGCAAGTTTTTTGCGCTAAACAGGCCTCGAAGAAGGGCATGCCGGCAGCACCTACGGTCACGTTATTCCGAAGGGCGCAACATTAACGATTGGCGACGGGGATTTTTTTCGCCTATCGTTCCCCAAGTTGCGGCTATTGAAGCTTAGCTACCTCAACTCAGGACCTGCCGATGCCTTATGATCCCGACAACATCTTCGCGAAGATCCTGCGCGGGGAAATCCCCTGCCACAAGGTCTTCGAGGATGAGGCCGTGCTTTCCTTCATGGACATCATGCCCCGTTCGCCCGGGCATCTGCTGGTCATCCCCAAGGCGCCTGCGCGCAACCTGCTCGACATTGCGCCGGACGATCTCGCGGCCCTGATCCGACGCGTGCAGCGCATCGCCCTTGCCGCGAAGGAAGCGCTTGGCGCGGATGGCATCACCTTGCAGCAATTCTCGGAAGCCGCCGGCGGGCAGGAAGTCTTCCACCTGCATTTCCATGTCCTGCCGCGCTGGGAAGACCAGCGCATGACACCCCATCCCGCCCCGCGCGGCGATATGGCCGTTCTCGCCGAACAGGCGGCGCGCATCCGGGCTGCCCTCGGCCAGTGAGCCTTCGCAAGGCCCTCCCGCTGGCCGGCCTAGTGGCGCTTGGCGCACCCGCCGGGGCCCAGGAACCGCGGGACGAGCCGCGCGAGATCGTCCGGCTGATCGCGTGGCGCTATACGCTCGGCCCGCCGCCGGATCCGGCAAGCCTGCCCTTGGTCGACCGGCTTCGCTCGGCACTCGCCCGGGCCGATATCGATGGCGATGTGGTGATGCGGAACCCGGAAAACCGGATGGAGCAGCCGGAATCCGGCTGGTCGCAGCGCATCGACAACCAGCGCGCCCGGCTGGTGCTACGCTTCCGCGAGAAAGGCGAGCCCGGCGAGGTCGAATTCCTGTTCGACCGCGCCTCCGGCCCCTGGCTGATCACCGAGATCCGCAACCGCGACGGCCGTTCGCTGCGCAAGCTGCTCCAGATCCCGACGCCGCCCTGATCACCCGGCCGCGAGCAGCGCAGCGCTGATCAATACCGCCTCGCCAATGATGACCCCGGCCAGCATCGACTTGCGGAAGACGAAGAAGGCGAGGATGCCGGCGCCGAGCGCGCCCCAACGCCAGAAGACCGGCACCACCGCCAGCGCGCCCGAGGGAACGAGCAGCAGCTTGGCGACGACGCCGGCCAGCAGGGCCGTGGCCACCGCCCGCACCCAGACGAGGATCTCCGCATCTTCCGACAGGCCCCGGACAAGGAAAACCGAGGCCCAGCGCCAGATCTCGCTCGGCAGGAAGCCGAAGAGGATCACCACGAGATAGGGCCAGAGCCCGCCGCTCCAATGCTCCAGGGCTGCAAGGGTGGCGGTCATGCGCCCTCCGCGCGCCGGCGACGGGCCTGCTGCAGGCGATGGATGGCATAGGCGAGCGTGCCCATGCCAATCCCGCCGACCATCAGGTCAAACCCCGCCGGCACGACCAGAGCCACCAGCGGTGCCGCGCCAAAGCCGAGAACCAGCGCCAGCCAGTCGACGCTCTGCCGCGCCCCGGCCGCGAGCGCAACGGTGAAATAGATTGGCGAGGTGAAGAGCAGGCCGGCCGCCAAAGCGGGGGGCAGCTTGGCGATCAGGTAATAGCCGGCGCCGGTCGAGAAGGCCGCAGCCAGCATCACGGTCGAGGCGAAGGCCAGGAAATAGGGAATGCGCTCCGGCTTCGGCATGGCCGGCAGGCGCCGCATCCCCTCGACCCAGGCCGTGACCGCGACAAAATGCGCAAGGATCAGCATCAGCCAGGTCGGCGTGCCCTTCCGCGCCGGCTGGCCATCCCGCGCCGGCACGGCCGGCTCCCGCATCAGCGGCAGGATCGACATGCACATCGGTACGAAGCGGATCGACGAGACACAGATCGCCACCGCGATCAGCGGCAGGGCGACGCCGGCAGCGATCGAGCCGAACAGCACCATCTGTGCCGGGCCGGCCCAGACGAGAATGGTCGAGGCGACAGCCGCCCCCATCGGATAGCCGACATCCCTGCAAAGCCCACCCACGCCGATCAGCGAGGCCATCAGCATGAAGCTCGGCAGGCCGGCCGCGGCCTTCAGGCCGGCCAGCGCGGCCTGTCTGGGCGATTTCAGGGCGGGGGAGGAATCGTCAGGCATGGTCAAGCGACGGCGAAGCTAAGCCTCGCCGCCTGTCCCGTCGAGCCGGAAAACGGCCTCGCCCTTTACTTGGCGAGGAAATCCCGGATCTGCGTCTCGACCTGCTTCATCGAGAGCACGCCGTCGAGATGGCCGCGATCCCCCTGGAGCTGCAGCTGCGTCACCGCCACGCCGGCCTGCTTCAGGCGGCTCGCCGTGTCATCGACGCCGCCCGGCGGGAAGACGAGATCCTTCGGCGAATGGACCAGCAGGACCGGCGCCTTGATCCTCTTCAGCCCCTCGTCGAGCGTACCCCCGCCCGCGACGAAGAGCTGGTTGGCCTTGACCAGATAGAGGAAATGGTTCGCATCCGACACCTTGGCCCGCGCCGCGCCGGCATTGTCGAGCACCTGCTCGATCTGGAAGCGCTTGTCGAAGCCGGCGGCCGGGTTCTCGCCTTCCTTGGCCGGCTTGCGGCCGAAGGTCTTGTTCGCCCAGTCCCAGTGATTGGCATGGAGCGTGACGATCTTGAGCGACTGGGCCAACCCGTCATTCGGCGGCGTCTTGCCGTAATAATCGCCCTTGTTCCAGTTCGGATCGAGCCGGATCGGCGCCGCCCAGATATCAAGCCAGGCGATCAGGTTCGCATCGGCCTGGCCGAAGGCGATGACCGGCATCGCCCGCGCCACCCGGTCCGGATAGGTGGACGCCCATTCGAAGGTCTGCAGGCCCCCCATCGAGGCACCGGCGACCAGCTGGAGCCGGTTGATGCCGAGGCTGTCGACCAGCTGCTTCTGCACCTCGATGAAATCGCGGATCGTGACGATCGGGAAATCCATCCCGTAGGGCTTGCCGGTCTCCGGATTGATCGTGGCCGGCCCGGTTGTCACCGTATTCGGATCGCCTGTATTGAGGTTGACCAGCGTGTCAGACGAAATCACAAAATATTTGTTGGTATCAATCGCCTTGCCGGGGCCGATGATCGCATCCCAATAGCCGGGCGCGGCATCACTCTCCTTGTATTTCCCGGCGGCATGGCTGTTGCCGGAGAAGAAATGGCAGATGAGGATGGCGTTGGACTTGTCGGCATTGAGCGTGCCGTAGCTCTCCCAGCCGACTTTCACATTCTTCAGAACCCGCCCGGATTGGGTCGTGAAACTCGGAATCTCGAACGTCTTCTTCTCGGTCAGCAGGGTCTGCGCGCCTGCCGGCGCAGCCACCAGCGAAGCCACAAGGGCGATTGCCGCGATCAGTCTTTTCATGAAATCCTCCCTCGCCGGGCATGAGCCAACGGCCGGGAGATTTGACAATCTGTCGCAGGCACCTGTCAACGCGCCGGCTGTACCCGGAAGGAAAAAGCCGGGCTCTAGCCCGGCTTGTCTCACTTCTTCAGCGGCAGCTTCGGCACCGGCGAGCGGCGCGGCTTCGACGGTTCATCTCTCGGCCCGTCAGGCGGGCCGGGATCCCGCGCGGGCGGAGGCAGCGGCGGCGCTGGCGGCGGCTTGGGCAGGGCCGCGCGGGTCGCTTTCGGCGCCGCCTTGCGGGCCTTGGGCTTTGCGCGCACCTTGGCTTTCGGCTTGGCGGGAATCGCCTCTGGCCTCGGCTTGATCGGGCCCTCCGGAAACTCCAGGCCGAGCTTCTTCTCGCCCTCCTTCTCGGTGACGATGACACGCACCGCCCCGCCACCCTTGAGCTTGCCGAACAGCACTTCCTCGGCAAGCGGGGTCTTGATCGTCGCCTGGATCAGCCGCGCCATCGGGCGGGCGCCCATCGCCTCGTCATAGCCATGCTCGACCAGCCAGTCCCGCGCCTCGTCCGAAAGCGAGATCGTGACATGCCGATCCGCCAGTTGCGCTTCCAGCCCGGCGACAAACTTGTCCACCACCTGTGCGATCACCTCCCGCGGCAGGTTCCCGAAGGAGACCGTGGCATCGAGACGGTTGCGGAATTCCGGCGTGAAGAGCCGGTTGATCGCCTCGGTATCCTCGCCTTCCCGCCGCTGGCGGGTAAATCCGAAGGCGGATTTCGCCATGTCGGACGCGCCGGCATTGGTGGTCATGATCAGGATCGTGTTCCGGAACTGGACTTCCTTGCCGTTATGGTCGGTGAGCTTGCCGTGATCCATCACCTGCAACAGGATGTTGAACAGATCGGGATGCGCCTTCTCGATCTCGTCGAGGAGCAACACGCAATAGGGGTTCTGGTCGACGCCATCGGTCAGCAAGCCGCCCTGGTCGAAGCCGACATAGCCGGGAGGCGCGCCGATCAGCCGCGAGACGGTGTGGCGTTCCATGTATTCGGACATGTCGAACCGGAGCAGTTTCACGCCCAGCACCGAAGCGAGCTGTTTGGCAACCTCGGTCTTGCCGACGCCTGTGGGCCCGGAGAAAAGGTAGCAGCCGATCGGCTTCTCCGCGTCGCGCAGGCCGGCCCTAGCCAGCTTGATCGCACCGGAAAGCTGCTCGATCGCCTTTTCCTGCCCGTAGACGACGCGCTTCAGCGTCGTCTCGAGATTCTGCAGTACGGCGGCATCATCCTTCGACACCGTCTTCGGCGGAATCCGCGCCATGGTGGCGATCGTCGCCTCGATCTCCTTGAGGCCGATCGTCTTCTTGCGGCGGCTCTCCGGCAGCAACATCTGCGAAGCCCCGGTCTCGTCGATCACGTCGATCGCCTTGTCCGGGAGCTTGCGGTCATGGATGTAGCGCGCGGAAAGCTCCACCGCGCCTTTCACGGCCTCGTTGGTGTATTTCAGCCGGTGGAACTCCTCGAAATAGGGCTTGAGGCCCTTGAGGATCTCGATCGCATCGGGGATCGACGGCTCGTTGACATCGATCTTCTGGAAGCGACGGACCAGGGCCCGGTCCTTCTCGAAATACTGGCGGTATTCCTTGTAGGTGGTCGAGCCGATGCAGCGCAGGGTGCCGGCGGCTAGAGCCGGCTTGAGCAGGTTCGAGGCATCCATCGAGCCGCCCGAGGTCGCCCCCGCGCCGATCACCGTATGGATCTCGTCGATGAAGAGAATGGCCTTGGGATGGGCCTCGATCTCCTTCATCACCTGCTTGAGCCGCTCCTCGAAATCGCCGCGATAGCGCGTGCCGGCCAGCAAAGTGCCCATGTCGAGCGCATAGACCGTGGCATCGGCCAGCACATCCGGCACCTCGCCATCGACGATCTTGCGGGCCAACCCCTCGGCAATCGCCGTCTTGCCGACGCCGGGATCGCCGACGAAAAGCGGGTTGTTCTTCTGCCGGCGGCACAGGACCTGGATCGTCCGGTTGACCTCGGATTCGCGGCCGATCAGCGGATCGATCTTGCCCGTGCGCGCCTTCTTGTTGAGGTCAACGGCATAGGCCGCGAGCGCGCTTTCCTTCTTCTTGCCGCCCTCGCGCTCGGTGCCGGGGCTGGCATTGTCCGAGCTCTCCTCGGGCTCTTCCTCGACGCCGCGGGGGGCGCGGCTCTCGGAGGCGCCGGGACGCTTGGCGATGCCATGGGAGATGTAATTGACCGCGTCATAGCGGGTCATCTCCTGCTCCTGCAGGAAATAGGCGGCATGGCTCTCGCGTTCGGCGAAGATCGCGACGAGCACGTTGGCGCCGGTCACTTCCTCGCGTCCGGAGGATTGCACATGGATCACCGCGCGCTGGATCACGCGCTGGAACCCCGCTGTCGGCTTGGTATCGGCGCGGTCCCGCACCACCAGCGCCTCCAGCTCGGTGTCGATATAGGTTGTCACCGTCTGGCGGAGGATGTCGAGATCGACATTGCAGGCCCGCATCACCGCTGCGGCATCCTCGTCGTCGATCAGCGCCAGCAGCAGGTGCTCGAGTGTCGCGAATTCATGCCGGCGCGCAGAAGCGTGACCGAGCGCCTGGTGGAGGGCGTTTTCGAGGCTTTTCGAAAAACTGGGCACGGTCTGCTCGCTTTCCTGTTGCGACGCCAGAAGGCGCCTGCCTGTCGTCCGGGCGGGCAATCGGTGCCCGCCTGGCTTCACGTCACTTCTTTTCCATCACGCATTGCAGCGGATGCTGGTTCTCGCGGGCGAAATCCATCACCTGCGTCACCTTCGTCTCGGCAATCTCGAACGTGTAGGTGCCGCATTCGCCCACGCCATTGTGGTGGACATGGAGCATGATCTGCGTCGCCTGCTCCTCGTTCTTGTTGAAGAAACGCATCAGCACATGCACGACGAACTCCATCGGCGTGTAGTCATCGTTCAACAGCAGCACGCGATACAGGTCCGGTCGCTTGCGGAGCGTCTTGGTCCGCGTCGCCAAAGCTGTCCCATGGGCCGGATTCTTGCCCGGGCCGTTGTTGCTGGGGCCGGCGAGAGGTGTCCAGTTCAGCGTCAAATCACCATCCATGGTGTGAAAGGTTATGCCGGTTCGCGCGACAATCAAGCGGCATCTGGCAGGTTGGGCACAACATGCCGCAGGCCAGCGAGGCCGCGCAAGCGAACATGTAGGCAAGCCGGCCGCGAATTGTAAGGTCTGGCGGGAAAACGGATCCGAAACAGCAAAAAGCCCGGTCGCAAGACCGGGCTTCCGCTATCGGGGAGCAGGCCGGCGACCGGAGCCGCCGGGCAGGTTGGCCCGTCAGGGCTGGCCTGTCTGGGCTTACTTGCCCTGAACCTTGGCCATCGCGCCTTCGAGCGGCTTGAAGGCTTCCTTGGTGAGTTCGGTCACGAGCTCGCCAACCTTCGTGGCATGGGCCACATAGCCTTCATAGGCGGTCTTGGCGAAATCGGTCTGGATTTCGACGGCCTTGTCGAGCGTCTTCACGCCGAGCAGCTTCTCGAACGTGGTCGAGCCGGCTTCGATGGCCTTCTTGGAATAGTCGGCAACTTCCGTCGCGATGGCCTGGATGCCCTTCTGCTGGGCCCCGAACGCCTTCACGGCGAGATCGAGATTTTCCTTGCCGAACTTCTGCATGTCTTCGAACGCGTTGATCATGGTACGTCCCCTTGAGCTTGTTCCGGCATCGTTTGTCCGGATGACGCTGATCTATGTTGCAGCGCACAAAATGTCAAGAAACTATTTTGCAGCGCACCATGCATGTTTGACATGGATCAACGGAAACCCCGCATGGCTCGCCCTGCAAGGCCCGGACAGCACAGGACCGGACGCCACCCGGCAGAAACTCGCTCAGCCTTAAGACTCGCGTAACCGGGATGGTCGCATTTTAGGCAGAACGTGGAGCAGAAGCTGCACGATGTCGAGGCGTCCCGGTCTTCCGGAGTAGGTGAGTATGCGTTCTCCTTGCGTAGCTGCGGTCCGTTGGCCGCTTTCGCCGCGTCTTCTGGCGACAATCCTGCTGGCGCTGGTGATGACCGCCGCCCTGGTCGTCCCGGAAGCGGAGGCGCGCCGCAAGCGCCATCGTGCGGCTGGCGGCGGCTACAACCCGCCTTATGCCTCGATGGTCTATGATGTGAATTCCGGCCGCGTGCTCGAAGCGACCAATGGCGATGCCCTGCGCCATCCGGCCTCCGTCACCAAGGTGATGACGCTCTACATGCTGTTCGAGCAGCTCGAGACCGGCCGTTTCAAGCTCAGCACCGAACTTCCCGTCTCGCGGGAGGCGGCCAGCCAATCCCCGTCGAAGATTGGCCTTCGCCCGGGCGAGACGATCGCCGTCGAGGATGCCATCAAGGCGCTGGTCACGAAATCCGCCAACGATGTCGCTGTCGTGGTCGCCGAGGCGATCGGCGGTGAGGAAGAGCGTTTCGCCGCCATGATGACCCGGAAGGCGCGTTCCATCGGCATGAAACGGACGACCTTCCGCAACGCGTCGGGTCTGCCGAATCCGAGCCAGTGGACGACCGCGCGCGATCTCGTGACGCTAGGTCGCGCCATCCAGGACCGGTTTCCGCGCTATTACCACTATTTCGGTACCCGGAACTTCGCCTTCGAAGGTCGGGCCTACCGCAACCATAACCGTCTGCTTGGTCAGGTCGAGGGTGTGGACGGCATCAAGACCGGCTATACCCGTGCCTCGGGCTTCAACCTGCTCACCTCGGCCAAGGCTGACGGACGCCATCTCATCGCTGTGGTTCTCGGTGGCCGTTCCGGCCGCGCCCGTGACGCACAGGTGGCCAGCCTGATCGAGAACCACATGGACCGGGCCTATGCCGGCCGCCGCATGACGGCGAAGGCCGTCGAGGTTGCCCGCGCTCCGGACGAGGATGACGAGATCGAGGAAGGCAGCCCGGCCCGGCCGGCCGCTGCTGCCCTTCCCCCTGCCCGCACCGCGCAGCGCGAGCTTCAGCCGCCGCCGGCTCCCGTCGGCCTGATGGCTGCCCCGGCTGCAGCCGCTCCGGCCGGCGCCATGCCGCTGCCCCCGTCCCGGCCTCGCCCGGCGGTGATCGCCGAAACCGGCCCGCGCCAGCAGGCACAGGATGACCCGGGCCTGACGCGCACCCGCCCGCTGGCACTCTCCTCGAGCGGCTCCACCAACATCGTCGCTTCGGCCACAACCCCGCTTGCCCTTGTCGGCACCACGCCGCGCTCTCCGGCCATGCGCTGGCAGGCCGGGCCGGGCGCGAGTGATCTGCCGCCGCCACGCCAGGCCGCCCCGCGTGACGAGCAGCGCCTCGTGCCGCCAGGCTCGATCCGCTATACCAATTCCATTCCCGGCGAGGCGCCGAAGGCCGAGGAAAGCCAGGCCCTGCCGGCGGCAGCGCCCGCGCCGCGCCCGGCACCGGAGCCCCGCCCCGCCGAGATCAAGGCCGAGGAACGCCTGCCGACGATGCAGCGCCGCGCCGAGATCGCCGCCATCACCCCGCCGCCGCAGCCAGAGGCCGCCCGGCCGGCCCCGGCTGTCGCTGCTGCCCCGGCTCCGGCGCGCCCGGCACCGGAAGCGGCCCGCGCGCCCGCTCCCGCCCCCGCACCGGCGGTCGCTGTCCGCGAACCGGCCAAGACGGCTCCGGCCCGGACCGGCTGGGTGATCCAGCTCGCCGCCGCCGAGAGCGATGCCA
The DNA here is from genome assembly GCA_027533425.1 of Beijerinckiaceae bacterium. Lineage (GTDB taxonomy): Bacteria > Pseudomonadota > Alphaproteobacteria > Rhizobiales > Beijerinckiaceae > Rhabdaerophilum. Next base: position 962,638 of record JAPZUD010000001.1, read on the forward strand.
AGGCGCGGTCGATCCTTGACCAGGCCATCGAGAAGACCGGGCGGGCCCTGAAGGCCGCCGAGCCCTTTACCGAGGCAGTGACCAAGGGCGGCACCACGCTCTATCGCGCCCGCTTCGCCGGGTTCGATGCGGAAGAGGCTCAGGCGGCCTGCAAGACGCTGAAACGCAGCGGCTTCAACTGCTTTGCCCAGAAAATGTGATCCGAGACTGTGTGACGAAGGTGAGGAGCCATCGCGATGTATGACCCCGCCGATCTTTCGCCGGAAATGAGCCGCCCGCTCGGGCTAGGTGCCCCGGCGGCGCGCTTCGAGCGCGATGTCCTTCGCCCGGTTGACCATCGCCGCGAGATAGGTCGAACCGCCCTTGTCGGGGTGAAACCGCGAAATCAGGGCCCGATGCGCCGCCCGGATGGCCTCTTCGGAAGCCCCCGGTTCAAGGCCAAGGACCTCATAGGCCTCCTGTTCACGCATTTCAGCCACGCTCGCCGCCGGTCCCTGCCCCGCTGCCGCATCGAATTGCACGTATTGACGCCAGCCGGGCGCCCTGCGGTCGAGATCCTGCGCGATCAGGTTTAACCCCTGCGGGTCAGTCTGCACCAATTCGCGGACCAGATCGGGAATCTGGTCCGGCTTGAGTTTGTGGAGCCATTTCCCGGCAAACTTCCCGGTCCGGATTTTCGCCTCGATTTCGCCGGTCGTCAGGTCAAACCAGACCAGCAAGGCCAGCGTGTGGATCTCGCTGCGCCGCGCGCGGCCGATCGGGTCGAACATCGCCGGCAGGCGGAAGCCGAGAAGCCAGGCCGAAAGCGAGACCAGCACGATCGCGAAATCCCAGCGCCCCCGCAAGGCCAGCAGGATCCCTGCACCACCGGCCACGGCCCCGACGAGCTTGCGTGTCAGGGGTGACAGGGCCTCGCCGGTCTTGCGGCCGGGCCCGACGGCAAACCACCAGACGATCGCGCCGAACACAATCATGGAGAGAATGTAGTTCATCGCTCCGTCGGCGCTCCCGCTCACCCCTGGCCGGGCCGCGAGGGCCCCCGAACTTCCTGCCGGTCAGCCGAAGCTAAAGCAAGCCCAATGCACGCAAATCATCCCGCATGGCCTGCGGCATGCTTTCCGGGACGGCTTCGGCGCGGATATCGACCGGGGCATCACCGGGCGGCAGGTAGCGCCAGCCCTGGAAGGGGCGGCACGGTCGCGACTGGACCGGGACGACAACTGGCTCCAGCACGAGATGGCAGCGCTGGATGCCATCCTCGGCGGTGAAGGGCTCGATCGCCTCGATCCGCTGGCGGGCGGTGATCCGGCCCTTGATCACCCAGTAGAGCGAGCCGCCATCGAGGATCTCGTCCATCCTTTTCGGCACCATCCGCGTCGTATGTGTCTGGCGATAGGGCCGGCCAAGCCGCTGGAACAGCAGGCGCGTCTCGTCGATCCAGCTTTCGAGATCGGCGATCGACTCGCAACCGACACAGAGTTTCAGAAGATGCAGCGTCATGATGCCGGGTCGGCCTCCGCGATGCTCATGATCCGGGTGCCCTCGCCGAGTTGCGAACCCGCCGCATGGGCGAGACCCTCGACGCGGCCGGCCCGCGGCGCCAGCACCGGATGTTCCATCTTCATCGCCTCGACAATGGCCACGCGCTGCCCCTTTTCCACGAGGTCGCCCTCGGCCACGAATACCGCGACAAGCTTGCCATGCATCGGCGCCTTGACGAGCCCGCCGCCATCCCCGCCCCCGGCCTCGAACGAGACATCCAGCGCATCCACCAGGGCCAGCCGGGTCTGCCGGCCACGATCGAGCACATAGAGCGCATCCCCGCCCTCGACGAGGGCGAAATTCCGCTCCGGACCGTCCAGATCCATGAGGATGGCCTCGCCCGCTGCATCCACCGGCAGGAGGATCGGCTCGCCTTCAACCTGGAGGCGAATCTCGCCCTTGCGGCCCGGGGCCATGGCGAAACCGTCCGCCGCGCTCCACGGATCGCTCGCCCAGCCCGAGAGGGCCTGCGCGGCCTCGGCAAGCCGTGCTTTCTCCTCGGCGAGCAAAGCCAGCGCGCCGGCCGCCACGGCGGCATCGTCACGCTCCGGCGGCACCGCGCCGAGCGCGGCCAGGTTGCGGTCGATCAGCCCGGTATCGAGCTTTCCGGCGCGGAAATCAGGATGGTCGATCAAGGCGCACAGGAAACGCGTATTCGTCTTCGGCCCGGCCACGACCGAGTCCGCCAGCGCGTCGCGCAGCCGGTCGAGCGCGATGTCGCGCGTCGGCCCATGGGCGATCACCTTGGCGATCATCGGATCGTAGAAGGGCGTCACCTCGCCGCCCTCGATCACGCCGGAATCGATCCGGATCCCCTCGCCGCCCGCCAGCCGCAGCGCGTGCAGCCGGCCGGTCGAAGGCAGGAACCCGCGCTCCGGCTCCTCGGCATAGAGGCGGGCCTCGACGGCATGGCCGTCAATGCGCAGGTCCTCCTGCCGCATCGGCAGCGCCTCGCCGGCCGCCACGCGGAACTGCCATTCGACAAGGTCAAGCCCGGTGATCGCCTCCGAGACCGGATGCTCCACCTGAAGGCGGGTGTTCATTTCCATGAAATAGAACCCGTCGGGCCGGAGCCCCTGCGAGCCATCCGCGATGAATTCCACCGTCCCGGCGCCGAAATAGCCGACAGCGCGCCCCGCCTCGACCGCCGCCTTGCCGAAGGCCGCGCGAACCTCCGGCGTCATACCCGGCGCTGGCGCCTCCTCGATCACCTTCTGGTGGCGGCGCTGCATAGAGCAATCGCGCTCGAAGACGTGGAGGATATTGCCATGCCGGTCGCCGAAGATCTGCACCTCGACATGGCGCGGCGCCGTCACGTATTTCTCGACGAGAACGCGCGCATCGCCGAAGGAATTCGAGGCCTCGCGCTGGCAGGAAGCCAGGGCCTCCTCGAAATCGGCATGTTTGTCGACCCGGCGCATGCCCTTCCCGCCCCCGCCGGCCACCGCCTTGATCAGCACGGGATAACCGATCTGGTAGGCCTTCTCCTTGAGAAAAGCGGGGTCCTGGATCTCGCCATGATAACCCGGCACCACCGGCACGCCGGCCTTCTCGACCAGGCTCTTGGCGGCATCCTTCAGCCCCATCGCCCGGACAGCGGAAGGCGGCGGGCCGACAAACACGACGCCGGCGGCGGCGCAGGCCTCGGCAAACTCGGCATTTTCCGACAGGAAGCCATAGCCCGGATGCAGGCATTCGGCGCCCGTCCGGCGGGCGACATCGAGGATCCGCTCCGTGACAAGGTAGCTCTCCCGGGCCGGCGCCGGGCCGATGCAATGGGCCTCGTCTGCAAAGGCCACGAAGGGCGCGGCGGCATCGGCCTCCGAATGGACGGCAATCACGCGGAGGCCGAGCCGGCGGGCGGTCCGGGCGACGCGAAGGGCGATTTCACCGCGATTGGCAATCAGGACGCTGGAAAACATGCTTTAATCCATCGATTTGGCATCATTGGCGCCGGACGTTGCATAGCTTTCCGGGGTTTGTCTATCAGGCAGGCGACAACGTCCCCAATCTCTGTAGACGGCGAGGCCGATTGCGCCTGCTGCCTGAAGATTGAGCGCGATAATCACCAGATCCAGCACAATTTCCGGTCCCTGCGAAGGGTTGAGCCGGGCCCAGAGGCCGACAATCGCGAAGGCTGTGGTGGAGATCATGTCGTTGCGGCTCGACAGCCAGGTCGCGGTGATCAGCGGGTTGTCGCTGCCGCGGAACCGCACCATCAGCGCCACCACAAACAGGGCCAGCCCGATCGCCGTGAACGCTGACCAGCCTGCCACCCAGGGCTGCGGGCGCCGCCCCGTGACGATCTTGTCCCAGAGGTCGTAGCCGGTATGCGCGGCCGCCACGAGCAGCACTCCGGCCACCCAGAGCGCGGCCAGTTCCTCGAAACGCTGCCCGCGCCCGAACACCGCGAGGGCCACCGCCCAGAGCGCGACATCATAGATCCAGTCGATCCCATCCTTGAGGAGGAACCGGTCGCCGAGATGCAGCGCATAGAGGCTCTGCGTCACCGCCAGCCCGGCAATGACGCCGACAATCAGCATCACCCGTCGCCGGTAGAGGCGGGATTCGGCGGCAAGGTTTTGCAGGGCAGCAGGGTCCATCCGCCGATGGTGCCCCGGCTGGCGGCCGAAATCTACAGGCACTGCCGGCCCGTCCCCGCAAACGAATAGGGCCGGCGCATCGCACCGGCCCTGAAGTCTCGCAAGAATCGGCCGGCCGCTTACTTCGCGGCGACGACCATGATCTCGACCTTGTAATCCGGCGTCGCCAGGCTGGCTTCCACCGTGGCGCGGGCGGGGGTGTTGCCGGCGCTCACCCAGGCATCCCACACCGCGTTCATCTGCCCGAAGGTCGACATGTCGCTGAGCCAGATATTGGCGCGCAGCAGCTTCGACTTGTCCGTGCCGGCAAGGGCGAGCAGGCGGTCGATCTCGGCGAGGATCTGCTTGGTCTGGCCGGTCACGTCCTGCTTGTTGTCGTCGGCCACGATGCCGGCGAGATAGACGGTATCGCCATGGATGACGGCCTTCGACATGCGCGGGCCGGTTTCGATGCGGGTGATGCTGGCCATGGGGCTCTCCTCTGGGGATGGTGGGTGATGGCTTCCGGGGCCTTCACGCGGAAGCGCCCGGCCGGGCCTGACGCCTAAGCAATAGGCGTCAGGATTTCAACCGTGATTTCCGGCGTGAAACGGGGATTTCCGCCCCGGATCGAGCCGCGAGGTGGCGTTTCCTCAGCCCCGGCCGACGAAGGGCATCTTGGTGGCCATGACATTCATGGTCAGCACATTCGCCTCGGGCGGCAGGCTGGCCATATGCGCCACGGCATTGGCGACATGCTCGACATCCATCACCGCCTCGATGGCCGTGGTGCCATTGGCCTGAAGCACGCCGGTCGTCATCCGGCGGGCCATGTCGGTCAGCGCATTGCCGATATCGATCTGGCCGACGGCGATATCATGCTCGCGGCCATCGAGCGCGCCGGTCTTGGTCAGGCCGAGCACGGCATGCTTGGTGGCCGTGTAGGCCGCCGAGAAGGGCCGCGGCGTGTAGGAGGAAACCGAGCCATTGTTGATGATGCGGCCGCCCTTCGGGCTCTGGCGCTTCATCACGCGGAACGCCGCCTGCATGCAGTAGAACACGCCCGACAGGTTCGTATCGACCACAGCCTTCCATTGCTCGACGGGCAACTCGTCCCACTGGACGGGCGGCGCGCCGATCCCGGCATTGTTGAACACCACGTCGATCCGGCCGAATTTGGCGACCAGCGCATCAAACGCCGCATTGACCTGCACCGGATCGGTCACATCCGCCGGCAGCGCGATCGCCTCGCCCGAACCGGCCAGCGCGATCGTCTCGTTGAGGGCATCGGCCCGGCGGCCCATCAGGCCCACCTTGTAGCCTTCCTTGAGGAACTTGATCGCCACCGCGCGACCCACGCCCGACCCGGCGCCCGTGATCAGCGCCACCTTCTTGTTCGCCATCGAAACCTCCCGTTGGTTGGGGTTACGATTAGCCGGGCACGTGGCGGTTGTCAGCAGCGAAGTCGATCATGCATGCGGTATTCATCGTATGAATGCCGCGCGGGAGATTGCCCGTTCCTGGATTTCACCGCCGTCATGCCCGCCCTCGGGGCGGGCATCCACGACTTGACTGCACATGACAGCAAGTCGTGGATGGCCGGGCTAGACCCGGCCATGACGAAGCGCCCCGGTCATCGATGAAGCGCAAGCGACAGGGGCTGCCTGCCGGAGCTTCCAGCCGTTACAGCAGCCAGAAATCCCCTTTGTCAAACGAGGATATGCTGGTGTTGTGGATCGTCACGCTGCAATGGAAGCCCGTCTCGATCACGACATCATCGCCAACCTGTTTCATCGCCTTGAAAACATCATCGACTGACTTGAAGTCCGATCCGACGATTTGCAGCACGTCATTGCCGAACCGCCCAGCCTCGAATTCGTAGATATCATCATTCACCCAGCCGGATGACGGGTGGGCATTGTGCCTCACCAGGTCGGCAGCATTGTCATACGCACCAGGCCAGTTCTGCCCGGGCTCCTTGCCACAATGGATCACATTGTTGCCAGAACCACCGACAAGCGTATCCGCGCCGACACCCCCGAACAGGGTATCGTTACCCGAGTCACCTGCAAGATAATCATTGCCGGCATCACCGAACATCACATCGTCGGAATTGCCGCCACGCAAAACGTCTTTGCCATCGCCGCCCCAGATATAGTCTGCCCCTTCATCTCCAAGGAGCGTGTCGTTGCCGGCATCGCCGGAGAGATAATCCGTCAGCGCACCACCGGAGATGGTGTCATCGCCGTCACCGCCGAACAGATAATCCTCGCCGGCATTGCCAAAGAGCTTGTCATTGCCCTTGCCGCCGAAGAACCAGTCGGTTCCCTCATTGCCCTTCATGGTATCGGCATAGTTGGAGCCAACGAATTGTTCGACGGATTGCACCGTATCGGTTTTGCCTGATGCGGAGCTCACATAGGTCAGATTCGGTGAAGCAGCGTATTTGGAGCCGACATTGATCGTGACGCCGTAGAATGACAACGAGTAATCGACCGTATCAAAGCCGCCATCACCGGAGATGTAGTGTCCGCCGGCGTCAGAATAGATGAGGTCATCACCAGCACCGCCATAGCCGGAATGTTTTCCGCTGAAAAGATAGAGCGTATCGCGGCCATTCCCGCCGTCGACATAATCGCTGCCCGACATTCCATAAAGCGTGTCATTGCCATCCTCTCCAAGGATGATGTCGTGATCTGACGTCCCGTAGAGAATATTGGCAAGCGCGTTGCCGAGAATCTTGTTGGCCATTGGTTGTCCCCTGATTGCATGGCGACTGCCTTGGCCGCCGATGATCAGAAGATGTCAGGCCAGATCCGATGACGCTGTGCTGTGCAGCACGGCCTTACATCCTGAACACGCCAAACCGCGTCTCGGGGATTGGCGCGTTGAGGCAGGCCGAGAAGGCGAGGCCCAGCACGCGGCGCGTCTCGCTGGGCAGGATGATGCCATCATCCCAGAGCCGCGCGGTGGCATGATAGGGCGAGCCCTCCTGCTCGTATTTCGCGCGGATCGGCGCCTTGAAGCCTTCCTCGTCCTCGATGCTCCAGCTCTTGCCCTCGGCCTCGAGATTGTCGCGCCGCACCGTCGCCAGCACGGAAGCCGCCTGCTCGCCGCCCATCACCGAAATGCGGCTGTTCGGCCAGGTGAAGAGGAAGCGCGGGCTGTAGGCCCGGCCGCACATGCCGTAATTGCCGGCGCCGAACGAGCCGCCCACCAGCACGGTGATCTTCGGCACTTCCGCCGAGGCCACGGCGGTGACGAGCTTCGCCCCGTCCTTGGCGATGCCGCCGGATTCATACTGGCTGCCAACCATGAAGCCGGAAATATTCTGCAGGAAGAGCAGCGGGATCCGCCTCTGGCAGCACAATTCGATGAAATGCGCGCCCTTGAGCGCGCTTTCCGAGAACAGGATGCCGTTATTGGCAATGATCCCCACCGGCATCCCGTAGAGCGAGGCAAAGCCGGTGACGAGCGTGGTACCGTAGAGCGCCTTGAACTCGTCGAAGCGGGAGCCATCGACGATCCGGCCGATCACCTCGCGGATATCATATTGCCGCTTGAGATCGGTCGGGACCAGCATGTCCAGTTCGGCCGGATCGAGCACCGGGTCTTCCGGCTGCCCCAGCGCGATGTCGATCGGCTTGCGGCTGTTGAGATTGGCAACGATGCGCCGGGCCAGTGCGAGGGCGTGGCGGTCATCGGCGGCGTAATGGTCAGCCACGCCGGAACGGCGGGCATGGACATCGGCCCCGCCGAGATCCTCGGCCGAGACCACCTCGCCGGTCGCCGCCTTCACCAGCGGCGGACCGCCGAGGAAGATCGTGCCCTGCTGGCGGACGATGATCGTCTCGTCGCTCATCGCCGGCACATAGGCGCCGCCGGCCGTGCAGGAGCCCATCACCACCGCGATTTGCGGAATGCCCATGCCCGAGAGCCGGGCCTGATTGTAGAAGATGCGGCCGAAATGCTCGCGATCCGGGAAAACATCGGTCTGGTGCGGCAGGTTCGCCCCGCCGGAATCGACGAGATAGACGCAGGGCAGCCGGTTCTCGCGGGCGATTTCCTGCGCCCGGAGATGCTTCTTCACCGTCATCGGATAATAGGTGCCGCCCTTGATGGTCGCGTCATTGCAGACGATCATCACCTCGCGGCCCTCGACGCGGCCGATCCCGGCAATCATGCCGGCGCCATGGATATCGTCGTCATACATGCCATGGGCGGCCAGCGCCCCGATCTCGAGGAAGGGCGCGCCGGGATCGAGCAGGCCGAGCACACGATCCCGTGGCAGTAGCTTCCCGCGCGCCACATGGCGCTCGCGCGCCTTGTCCGGCCCGCCCAGTGCGGCCAGGCGGCGCTTCTCGACCAACTCGCTGCGGAGGCTGGCCCAGGCCTCCTGATTGGCCATGGCGTCGGGAAGGGATCGATCAAAACCGGAACGCAAAATCGCCATACGACCTCGCAGGAGAACAGGAATGCATAAAAAACGGGCGCGGCACCTGAAAATGCCGCGCCCATATTCCCGTTTCCGCCGCCGGTTTCAACGGCAATAAAGTTTCTCCGAACGGCGAAATTTTTCGCCCTCTGTCAGGCCCTGCGCTTGACAGGCCTCACCGCATCGTCGGCCGCAGCTTGTCAATATTGTCGGTCGAAGCGATCTTCCACGGCTCCGCGACGGCTGCCTGGTACCATTTCTGGAAGGCCGGCAAGTTGTAGATCGCGTCAATGTACTCGTTGGTGACCCGGTCGACCGGAACCTCGTAGGAACGGATCCGGGTAGCGAGCGGCGCCATCATCGCGTCGACAGCGCCGAATTCCCCGAACAGGAACGGACCATTGCCCGCCGCTTCCAGCCGGAACTTGCGCCAGTAATTGCAGAGGCGCATCACATCCTCATCGGCGGCAGAGCTCATCCGCCGGGCCGCGCGACGGCGCAGGTTCATCGGGCAATGGGCACGGAAAGCCTGAAAGCCGGAATGAACCTCAGAAGCCAGCGCACGGGCCAGCGCCCGGTATTCCTGCTCTTCCGGCCAGAGATTGGCTTCGGGGTGCTTCTCCGCCACGTATTCGATGATGGCGAGTGATTCCCAGAGCAGGAGATTGCCGTATTTCAGCGCCGGAACCAGGCCGGTCGGTGAATACTGGAGCACCTGCTGCTTGGTATTGGGGTGGTCGAGCGGGATCAGCACCTCGGCGAAGGGGACGCCCTTGGCGGCCATGGCCAGCCAGGGCCGCAGCGACCACGAGGAATAGTTCTTGTTCCCGATCACCAGCGTGAGCTTCGGCGGGTATTTCGGCTTGTCGTGAATATTTGTCGCAACCATTCAATTCTCCCCAGACAAGCGGACCTCAGGCATCCACGGGACCGCCGTGCTTCTTCCACGCCCCGAACCCACCCTGAATATGCGCAACTGGTTTCAAACCCATTTCCTGCGCAGCTTTCGCAGCCAGGGCAGAGCGCCAGCCACCGGCGCAGAAGAACACATAGGTCTTGTCCTGCTGGAAGGCCGGCTTGGCATAGGGACTCTCGGGGTCGATCCAGAATTCGAGCATGCCCCGGGGGCAATGGAAGGCACCGGGCAGCCGGCCTTCGCGCTCGAGTTCCCGCGGATCGCGGAGATCCACGAACTGGACGTCCTCGCGCTCCGCCATCGCCACCGCCTCCTCGACCGACAGCGTGCGGATAACGGCCTCGGCCTCCGCGAGCAGGGCCTTGTATCCCTTGGTGATGACAGGCGGCACGGCGACACCCCGAATCGCTGGTTGGTTATGACCAATCTGTATGGTCTCCGCGTGAACACGCAATTACCGGTAGAGGAAAACAGCCGGCAATTCACGGCTTGACGGGCTCTCGGGACCATGAAATGCCCGCATCCATGATGAATCCCGCTCCCGACACAGCCGCCATTGAAGCCAGGATGCTCCAGCTTGTGGCCGAACGCGGGCCCGAAAAGTCGATCTGCCCGTCCGAGGTTGCCCGCAGCCTCGCCGGTCCGGCTTCGGAGCAATGGGGACCGCTGATGCAACCCGTCCGGCAGGTTGCGGTGCGCTTGGCCTCGGCCGGCCGCATCATCATCCTCCGCAAGGGGAAACCGGCCGATCCGCATGATTTCAAAGGCGTCTATCGGCTGTCCCTGCCCCGGATCGACTGAGGTTCCCGGCATTTCGTTCACGCCCCGGTAACGGAACGGGCGAACGGCCCGCACCGACGGGCTTGGCAAGACCAGATGACTGTGGTTAGTTGCAGTCATAATTTCTGATTTTGTTCCTAAATTTTTTCATTTGAGGATTTCATGCGGTTTTTCCGCAGGTTCAGGGCCGATGCCTCGGCCTCCATTCCTGTTATTGCCAGTATGCTGATGCTGCTCGTCGTCGGGGTGACGGGTGCAGCCGTCGATTTCAGCATGGCCGCCCAGCAGAAAGCCCGTCTTCAGGGCATGATCGATTCTGCCGCCACAGCGCTTGCGGTGGATCCGGAGGCCCCGCGCCTCGGCGCGTCGGAGATTGACCGGCGCGCTCTGGCCTATGCGCTCGCGGCCGGTTCCGGCGAAGGGCCAGACGGCCTGCAGCTCCTTGCCCAGTATTCGCCCGAGCAGGTCACGATCGAGGCGAGAGCCCGCGTCGCCATGGTCATCGGGCGCATCTTCGGTTTCGATTTCGCCTCGATCGCCGCCACGGTCACGGTGGAGCGGGCCCAGACCGGCGCGCTCGAAATCGCCCTCGTGCTCGACAATACCGGGTCGATGGAAGACGAGAAGATCCGCGAACTCAGGCGCGCCGCGAAGCTCTTCCTCGACCGGATGGAGCAGCTCGCGCGCCAGCCCGGCGATATCCGCATCGCCATGGTGCCCTTCGGTCGGAACGTCCGGGCCGATCCTGACTGGATGCAGGACAAGTGGCTCTCCGGCACGCGCCCGAAAAAATGGAAAGGCTGCCTGACGGATCGGGCCATGCCGCATGATATCGCGGATGATCCTCCGGACGGGCAGGCCGCCCGCCTTTTCGTGGCCGTGGATGACAAGGAATGCGGCAAGCTCGCTCCCATCCTGCCGCTCACCGAGGATTTCCGGAAGCTGCGGAGCCATGTGGACGAGATGATCGCCGATGGCAGCACCAACATCCCGATCGGCCTTGTCTGGGGCCTGCATGCCCTCTCGCCGCGCGAGCCGCTGAACCAGTCACGCCGTGCCGAGCGCCCCACCCTCCGGCAGGTCCTGATCGTGCTGACCGACGGCGACAACACAGACAATCGCTGGAACATGAAGAGCGAGGCCATCGATGCGCGCCTGCGGCTAGCCTGCCGCAATGCCCGCGATGCGGGGATCGTGGTCTTCACGATCCGGCTGATCGAGGGCAACGAACGGCTGCTGCGGGACTGCGCCACCTCCGACGAGCATTATTTCAACATCCGCCGGGCGAAGGACCTGCCGGAGCTCTTCTCCGGGATCGCCGGCTCGCTTACCGGGCTGAGGATCACCCGGTAACGCGGGCTGCCCCCCCAGGCCGGGCTGCACCGGGCGCGCCGAGGCCGCGGCTCAGCCGCATTCCCGTTCGATCAGCCCGGCGGAAACCCAGCCCGGCTGGACCTTCCCCTCGCCATCCTCGCGGAAGATCACCGCTTTCCAGCCGCGCGGATTGCGACGGGTGGAATCGAGCTGCACCATCTCACCGGCCTTGAGCCGCCGGATCAGTTTTCCCCCGGTCGAAGGCGCATCCCGCAGCGCCACAAATCCGTCCCGGGTGGCCTTCACTTCACAAAAAGCGGTGGCGTGAGTCGGACTAGACAGGGCAACGGCTAACAAAAACAGACCCAAAAAACCAACCAAACTGTAGATCATTTCGAGAAAGGATCGGATCATTGGTTCTTCCGTTCAAGTTAAAGCTCAGATATCAATCACAGTTTGCGGTTAGAATAGCCAGAAAACAGGCATCCTGATCGAGCGAGGCCGATTCAAGAAGATCATAATTTTCAAATTTTTCGTCGACAAGCGCTGCTATAGCTTCCCTTGTGAAGTCGAGAGGATAGAGCGCCTCAAGAAGCCAATGCCCAACCTTGTTGCAGGTGACCCCAAGCGGCAAGATTTGACGGAGCGCCTCGCGATAAAACTCAACATCAGAATTGTCGCGCTGATCCCAACCAATTGCAGTTTGGTAGAATTGCCTTTCTAGAACGATCAATCGTTCGAATATACCTTTGCCAATTGCAAGATTCGCAGCAAAAAACTCACGCTGTTCGCATGCATGACCAGCAACCTGGATTTTTATGCGCGACCATTCCAGCTGATGGAGGCTTGTTGGGCAAGACTTGGAAGCGAGCACAAGAACAGGAGCGCCGACAATTTCCTGCTGGATAAAGTGAAGCCATGCGGGGACGCGAAATCGTTCTCCTGCAATCTCCTGAAATCGCGGGGGGTTCTCCATAAACTCAAGATACATCGCACGGTCTGCCGCTGTCATTAACGTGGCATTGTATGCACCATCATAGCCGTGCGCCTCAGGATCAACACGCGCGTGATCAAGACGGCGAAGAAAGGCGGACCAACGCTGCCAATCACCGACACAATGCGGATGGGTGTCGTAGGGTACCTCCACCGGGCCTCACGCCCCCTTGTTGAACAATTCCCGCCCGATCAGCATGCGGCGGATCTCGCTGGTGCCGGCCCCGATCTCGTAGAGCTTGGCATCGCGCAGCAGGCGACCGGTCGGATAGTCGTTGATATAGCCGTTGCCGCCAAGCAGCTGGATCGCGTCGAGCGCCAGTTTCGTCGCCTTCTCCCCGGCATAGAGGATGGCGCCAGCAGCATCCTCGCGCGTGGTCTCGCCCCGGTCGCAGGCCTTGGCCACCGCATAGACATAGGCCTTGCACGCGTTCATGCCGACATACATGTCCGCCACCTTGCCCTGCACCAGCTGGAACTCGCCGATCGACTGGCCGAATTGCTTGCGCTCATGGATATAAGGCATCACGACATCCATCGCCGCCTGCATGATGCCGAGCGGCCCGGCCGCCAGCACGGCGCGCTCGTAATCGAGGCCGGACATCAGCACATTCACGCCCTTGCCGATCTGCCCGAGAACATTCTCCTCCGGCACCTCGCAATCCTGGAAGACCAGCTCGCCGGTCTCCGAGCCGCGCATGCCGAGCTTGTCGAGCTTCTGCGCCACGGAAAAGCCCTTGAAGCCCTTCTCGATCAGGAAGGCGGTGATGCCGCGCGGCCCGGCCTCCGGGTCGGTCTTCGCGTAGACGATCAGCGTCTCGGCGGAAGGGCCGTTGGTGATCCACATCTTCGAGCCGTTGAGGATGTAGCGGTCGCCCTTCTTCTCGGCCCGGAGCTTCATTGACACGACATCCGAACCCGCGCCCGGCTCCGACATGGCGAGCGCGCCGAGATGCTCGCCCGAGATCAGCTTCGGCAGGTAGCGGGCCTTCTGCTCGGCGCTGCCCCAGCGGCGGAGCTGGTTGACGCAGAGATTGGAATGCGCGCCATAGCTCAGCCCCACCGAGGCCGAGGCGCGCGAGATTTCCTCCATCGCCACGCAATGCTCGAGATAGCCGAGCCCGGTGCCGCCATCCTCTTCCGGCACGGTGATGCCATGCAGGCCGAGCGCCCCCATGGCCGGCCAGATCTCGCGCGGGAACCAGTCCTCGCGGTCGATCTTGTCGGCCAGCGGCGCGATCTTGTCCTGGGCGAAAGCTGCAACCGTCTCGCGGATGGCGTCGGCCGTGTCGCCGAGGTCGAAATTGAACGGCTTGGCGCTGTTCGGGATCATGATTTCACTCCCAGGATCGTGGTTTCTTATGTGCCGGCAGGGCCGGCATTTAGGACAATAATACTGACCCTTCTGCCGTGTCTGCCGGGCTTTGGCAAGCCCGCCCTGCCCTTCAGAAGCTGCTAACCCTGCCGCCCGAATGCCGCAATGCCTTAACGCAGCAATGAACACTCGCCGCTAGGCTTGCGCAAGGAAAGGATGCGCGAGAAAGGGCGTGAATGGCCAGCCTGCCGGACACCGATCTGCCGCCAGCGGGCCTGCTCGCCCGCAGGCTGCCGCGCCTTGCCGCGCGGTGGCATCGGCATGGTGCGGCCCTTTCGGCCCTGTCGGTACGCCTCGGCGCAGCTGGCCTCGCCTACCTGCTCCAGATCGTGCTGGCCCGCAGCCTCGGCCTCGCGGAATACGGCACGTTCAGCTTCGCCTGGAACCTCGTGACGATCGGCGGCTTCCTCGCCACGCTCGGATTCGGCCAGATCGCCGTGCGCTTCCTCGCGCAATACCAGGCCGGCGGCGATGCCGGCCTCGCCCATGGCTTCCTCCGTACCGGCACAATCGTCACGCTCGGCGGCGCGCTGGCCTTCGCCGCCCTGGGCTTCGCGATCTTCCCGTGGATCACGGCAGGATATGGCGAAACCTGCAGCCGGGTTCTCGCTATCGGCCTGATCGCCCTACCCTTTTTCGCCCTGTCGGATTTCATCGAGGGCATTGCCCGCTCGCAGGGCTGGACATGGCGCGCCCTTGCCCCCTCCTATCTGGTCCGGCAGGGGCTGATCATCCTGCTGCTGCTCGGCGCCATGGGCTTCGGACTGCGCCTCGATGCCGACTATGCCATGATGGCGGCCCTGGTCGGCACGCTTGTCGCGGCTTCCCTGCATCTGGCACTCGTGGTGCCGCCAACGCTCCGGATTTTCCCGCCGGCCGCACCCCGCCACGCTTTCCGCGAATGGCGGCAGGCTGCGGGGCCGATGCTGCTCTCGGACCTTGCCGTCCTCGCGCGCCAGCATGGCGATCTGATCCTGCTCGGCCTGCTCGCCCCGCCCGCGACGGTCGGGCTGTACTTCGCGGCCACGCGGATCGCCTCGCTGCTTGGCCTGATTGAGTTTGCCCTCGGCGCAGCGTTCGGCCACCGCTTCGCCCGTCAGGCCCGCATCGAGGATCCGCAGGCCTTCGAGGCGCTCTATGCCGAAACGCGGCGGCTGACATTCTGGCCCGGCCTCCTTGCGGCCATCGCCCTGATGCTGCTGGCGCCGTTCATCCTGCGCCTGTTCGGCGAGGCCTTTGTCGCCGGCACGCTGCCCGCGCAGATCCTCATCGCCGCGGCAGCCTTCAAACTGGCCGCCGGCCCGGCCGAGGAGGCCCTTGCCATGGCGGGTCATCCCGAAACGGTGTGGCGCGGCCAATGCGCCGGCGCCCTCCTGACTGCCCTGCTCTGCCTGCTCCTTGCCGGCCCGTGGCAGGCCGGGGGGACAGCTGTCGCCGCTGCGGCCGGCACTGTCTTCACGACCTTCTGGCTGACTTTCGCCGTCCGGAAACATCTTGGCTTCCAGCCCTTTGCCGCGCGACGGGGCAGTGAGACGGGATGAGCCGCATGCCGGCCTGGTCGATCCTGCCTTTTGCTGCTTTGGGGGCCCTCCGCGAGGAATGGCGCGCGCTCGCGTCCCGCGCGCTGGACCCGAACCCCTTCTACGAACCGGATTTCCTGCTGGCCGCCGAAGCGCTTGGCGAGGACGGCCGGCTCTCGGTGCTGGTCGCGCGCGAAGCAAAGGGCGCGGGCGCCCTGCTGGCCCTGATCCCGCTGCGTCGTCCGGGCTGGCGGCAGGGCTGGCTTCGCCGCACCTGGATGATGCACGAGAACGCCTATACGCCGCTGACCACGCCGCTGCTGGACCGGGAACGCGCGCCGGAACTGGTTTCCGGCCTGCTTGACGCGGCACCCGTGCTGTTGCCGGGCAGTGCCTGGCTGATCCCGCTGCTCCCGACATCCCGCCCCTTCTGGCAGCACCTCCGGGACGCGCTGGAGGCAAAGGGCTGCGCCCATCTCGCTGTCCGGCAATTCAGCCGCGCCGCCATCGAGACCGACGAGGATTTCGAGGGCTATACCGGTCGCCACGGCCAGACCGTGCTGCGCCGGGAACGCAAGCTCGCGACCCATGGGCGGATCCATTATGTGGTCGCGGAAGGCGGCACGCCCGAGGGCGAGGCCATGCTCGAAGCCTTCCTCGCGCTGGAAGCCAAGGGCTGGAAGGGCAGGCAGGGCACGGCGCTTGCCAGCCGGCAGGCGAGCCTTGCCTTCGCCCGGCAGGCCTTCCGCGGTGCCAGCCCGGCGACATTGTATGAAGCGCTGATGCTCAATGACCAGCCTCTGGCGGTCAATGTGAACCTGCTCTCCGGCGGCGTGCTCTACACGGTGAAGGCGGCCTTCGACGAGGATTACCGCGGCTACAGCCCGGGGAACCTGCTGGACCGCCACACGATCGCTCTGGCAACCGGCCCGTCGGCGGTTACCCGCGTCGATTCCTGCGCCAACCCTGATCATCCGCTCGAACTGCACTGGCGCGAGCGCGAGGCGATTGGGACCCTGCTGGTGGACTGGACCGGGAGCTTCGGGCCGGCCGGCCTCCAGAGACTGGCGACCCTGCTCATCCGGGTTGATCGGGGAATCAGCCGGCTCTCCGCCCTGCGCGCGCGCTGGCGCGGGGCCATTCCCGGAAGCGGGAAAGCGTGAAGCTCAGGCCTCTGAGCCTCACTCTTCGGCGTTGTTGCTGGCGACCTGCCGGCCGGTCACGCCGTTCTCGGCAAGGAAGCGCTGCCAGTCACGCCGCGGACCGGCATAGACATTCCGGTCCACCGGGCCCTTGATCCCCGGGACCCGGCCTGTGGTGGTGAACTGCCAGAACTTCCAGTTGCGGTTCTCGTAACGCTCATGCGGCTCGGCAGCCACCGAACGCAGCCAGAAATCGTAATCCTTGTAATGGCCCTCGAGCACATCGGCATGGAAGGGGATATCCGTATAAATGATCGGCTTCTTGCCCGTATGCTCGCGCATGGCCCTGAGCATGATGGTGATTTTCTGCCGCGCCAGTTCCGGGTCGATCTTCTTCGGGCAGGTGCGCGAATGGCCATTCCATTCCACGTCGAGAACCGGCGGCAGCGCATCGGCATCGCGCGGCACGTTCTGCCGGAACCATGCGGCCTGCTCCTCCGCCGGGCGGCACCAGAACACGAAATGATAGGCCGCGCGAGGCACGCCGGCCTGGCGGGCGCCTTCCCAGTTCACGCGGAACCGCTCGTCGAGATGGTCACCGCCCTCGGTCGCCTTGATGAAGGCGAAGGCCGTGCCGGCGCGCTTCACCTCGAACCAGTCGATCTCGCCCTGCCATTTCGACACGTCGATGCCATGGACGGGGAAGCGATGCGCCTTCGCCACGCCGGGATGCGGCTTGGCATCGCTCTTCAGCGGATAATAGGACGCTTCCATCACGCCCGTCGAAGTGCAGGCGGAGATCATCAGGGTCGCGGCAAGGGCGAGGAGACCCGAACCCAACCGCTTTCCGGTCGTTCTGAGGCAGATCGTCATGTCATGCAGCCTGTACTGGTGAATCAAGGGTAGTCGGTTTCGTGTCTTCGACAAGGCCAAGCTGCCTGATCGGCACCGGTCGTCCGAAAAGATAGCCCTGCAAGGCGCCGCATCCGGCACTGGCGAGGAAGCGCTGCTGCGCGGGCGTCTCGATTCCCTCGCCCACGACCTGCATCCCCAGAGACCGGGCGAGGCTGACGACAGAGGTCACGATCATCGGCGCCTCCGGCTTGTCATCGAGGCTGGCGATGAAGCCCCGATCGATCTTCAGCACATCGAACTTGAACCGGAGCAGATGCGTCAGGCTGGAATAGCCGGCACCGAAATCATCGATGGCAAAGCGGATCCCCCGCCCCTGCAGCGTTTCCATGATCGTGGCGAGACTGTCCGGATCGCTGATGATGCTCGTTTCGGTCAGTTCGAGGCAGAGCCGGCCGGGCGCGACGCGATGCCGGGCCAGCGCATCCATCACGAAATCGGTGAAGCCCGGCGCCAGCAATTGCCGGCCGGTGGCATTCACCGAGATCCGGCAATCCCCGTGCGGCCCGAGTTCGGCCAGGGCCCGGTCGAGCACGAAATTGCCCAGGCCGATGATCAGGTCAGATTTCTCGGCAATCGGGATGAAATCACCCGGCTGGATCACCCCGCGCGACGGATGCTGCCAGCGCACCAGTGCCTCGTAGCCGATCACCTCGCCGGAGAGCGCCTGCACGATCGGCTGGTAGGCAACGAAGAGAGCCTGCGTCAGGATTGCCCCGCGCAGCTCCCGCTCGAGCATCCGCCGATAGGCGATGTCGCGCTTCATGTCGGGGTGATAGGTCATGGCGACGCCCCGGCCTGCAGCCTTGGCGGCATAGACGGCCAGATCGGCCATCTTCAGCAGGTCCTCGCCATCACCGGTTTCCTGGATCGAGCTCGCCGCCCCGATCGAGACACCGATCGGCACCAGCCCTTCCATCGGGATGCGCTGCCGCAACGATTGCTGGAGATGGTAATGGAGGCGTTGCAGGGCGCCATCGCCGAGCGTTTCGGGGAGCAGCGCGACGAATTCATCGCCGCCGAGCCGGGCCACGAAACCGGAGGCGCCGAGCTCTGTTCTGAAGACCTCCGCCGCGAGCTTCAGCACCCGGTCGCCGGCCTGATGGCCATGCTGGTCGTTGACGCTCTTGAATCCGTCGAGATCGAGCATGAGCACGGTCATCGGCGGGAAGGCACGGGTGGCCGGCGCCACATTCTGGAGATGGTCGAACAGGGCCCGCCGGTTGGGCAGACCGGTCAACGGATCGGTATGGGCAAGCGCCTCGACCTGCCTGAGTTCGCCCATGAACCCGTCCCGCGCCTGGTTCCAGTAGCGGCGCAGCAGCATCAGGACGAACAGCCCGAGAGCAAGCGCGATAGCAAGGACCGGCAGGACCAGCCCGGTGATCGTCCGCGAAATGCGTTCGCTCCGCCAGCCGAGATAGGCAATCGGGTCGCCGTCGAGCCCGTCAATCCCGAGGCGGCCATTCGCCTGGACGATGTCGGCCGGCCGGGCCGCCACAGGCCGGAGATGCAGGCCGAAGCTTTCGAGCGTGGCCGTCAGCGGCGCGAAATCGACCAGGCCAATGGCGAGGCGGTTTTGGCCAAGCACGTCACGGGTCAGCGCGACGAAGGCAAGGTTCTCGTCACGCGGCGGCCCGATGCGGACAAGATCCACCCGCTCGCCGTTGGGATCCATCCGTTCGAGGGCGTGCAGAGCCTGTTCCAGCCGCGCAACCGTGCCCTCGTCGGCCAGGAGGCCCGCAATGCGGCTGCCGGCCCTGCTGGCCACGAAGCGACCGGCGGCGGAAGCAGCGAAGATGGCATGACCCTGCACGTTCCGGGCGAGCCATCCATCCGCTTCGAGGCCGGGCTGGGGCAGTTGTTCGCGGAAATCGGCGGCAAGGCCGGTCAGGCTCTGGCGGACGAGCGTCGCCTCGTTCTCGAAGGCGCTGTGATCGATAAGGCGGGTGGTCCAGGCCATCAGGCCAAGCGTCGCAACCGCGATCACCATGATGATGACCGCGCCGGCATCGAGGGTGCGGACCAACGAACGGCCGTGCATGCAGGGCTCTCCTGACCAATCCCTGCCGATTTGGATGACAAACGCTTAAGGCGGCGTTTGAAAACGTCGTTAACGCGTTTGGCCTTTGTTAGGATTCGGCTCAGCCGAGGCCAAACCACAGGGTTGCGACCCCCAGAAAGGCGAAAAAGCCGATAATGTCGGTGACTGTCGTCACGAAGGGCCCGGAGGCGACTGCCGGGTCGACATCCATCCGGTGCAGGATCAGCGGAATGACCACGCCCGCCAGCCCGGCCGCGACCAGCGTGACGATGATGGCCACGCCGATCACCAGCCCGAGTTCGGCATTGCTGAACCAGAAAGCCGCGACGACACCCATGATGAGGGCGAAGGACAGGCCGTTGAACAGCCCGACAAGGATCTCGCGGTTGATGATCCGGCGGACATTGTGCCCGGACAGGGCCCGGGTCGCCAGCGCGCGAACGGCCACCGTCATCGTCTGCGTGCCGGCATTGCCGCCCTGGCTCGCCACGATCGGCATGAGCACGGCCAGCGCCACCATCTTTTCGAGCGACCCCTTGAACAGGTCGATGACCGCAGAGGCGATGATCGCCGTCAGCAGGTTGACGAACAGCCAGGTGAAGCGCGCCCGCGCGGTGGCCGTCACCGAATCGGACAGTTCCTCCCCGGAGGTCACGCCGCCCATCGCGCGGATCTCGGCATCGGCCTCCTCGTCGATGATGTCGACAATGTCGTCGAAGGTCAGCACGCCGACCAGCCTTTCAGCCTCGTCGACCACGGGAATCGAGACGAGATTGTAGCGCTTGAACAGGTCCGCCACCTCGTGCTGGTCATCGGTGACGCGGGCCACATGGTCAGCCTCGTCCATGATCTCCTCGAGCGGCACCGGACGCTTCGTCCGCAGCAGCCGGTTGAGCGAGACATGGCCGATGATCCGCCCCGCCGGATCGATGGCGAAGATCTCGTAGAACTCATCCGGCAATTCGCTCGTCTCGCGCAGGTAGTCGATCATCTGCCCGACCGTCCAGAACGGCGGGACGGCGATGAAATCCGTCTGCATCAGGCGACCGGCGGAATCCTCCGGATAGTCGAGGCTGCGTTCGAGCGCGACACGGTCCGGTGCCGGAAGGTTGGCGAGAACCTCTTCCTTGTCTTCGGGCTCGAGGTCTTCGAGGATGTAGACGGCATCGTCCGAATCGAGATCGCGCACGCCCTCGGCGATCTGCTCGTTCGGGATCTCCTCGAGAATCTCCTCGCGGACCGTGTCATCGACCTCGGTCAGCGCGCGGTAATCGAAATCCGCGCCGAGAATCGTCACGAGCCGCGGCCGGTCTTCTGCCGGCAGGGCCTCGATCAGGGCGCCGAGATCGGCCTCGTAGAGATCGCCGGCCAGAGCCGTCAGCGCATCGTGGTCCTCCCGGCCGATCGCCTCGCGGATCGCATCGAGGAATTCGGCGCGGATTTCGCCCTCCCCGTCACGGAATTCGTGCGGCAGGGTCGATTCGACCATGGCAGGTTCGGCAGGCGGGGGCGACACCATCTGGAACCTCCGGAAAAGCGGGCTGGATGCACCCACTTAAGGAGAGGATCGGCGTTTGGGAAGGCTCGTTGTGCCCGGGCCCGGCAAATGCCCCCGGAAACGCAAAAACCCGGCCTGA
The DNA here is from genome assembly GCA_027533425.1 of Beijerinckiaceae bacterium. Classification (GTDB taxonomy): domain Bacteria; phylum Pseudomonadota; class Alphaproteobacteria; order Rhizobiales; family Beijerinckiaceae; genus Rhabdaerophilum. Next base: position 983,830 of record JAPZUD010000001.1, read on the forward strand.
TGACCGGGTTTGCCGCTTGCCCTCGAAACAGAAGGGCAGACCTTCACAGGGAAGGAAATGGTGCGGACGAGAGGACTCGAACCTCCACGGTGTTACCCACTAGCACCTCAAGCTAGCGCGTCTACCAATTCCGCCACGACCGCACACCGGCAGGAGGGGCATGCCCGTCTCACCGAGGCGCGCTGTCTAACAAAGCCCGCCGGGTCTGGCAAGCCCGAAAAGACCGGGTGGAACATGCACCCGCCCGCCACAAACGGGCGGCGCTCCGGCGGATCAGAATTCCTCGTCCTGGTCGCGCATCGCGGGCTTCGGCAGCGCGCGCTCGACTTCCGGCCGGCGGATCAGGCTGGTCACTTCCACCTGGATGCGCTTGCCCTGCACGATCACCTGCCCGCGCGCCACCGGGAAGTCATTGGCGAGGATCTCGATCTCGTCATTCTCGTTCGAATCGAGCTCGATCACCGCGCCGCGCCCCATGCGGAGAAGGTGATGGATGGGCATCCGCGCCCGGCCGATCACGACCTCGATTTCCACCTCGACGCTATCGACCGTATTGGTCCGTTCTTCACCTGACATCCGGAACTGCCCCCGCTGGATTGACCGTGAAGCCGGAACGTCTCAGGTTCGAACGACTCGAAACTTCGATTGACCCGGCAATTTCTGCCCATCTATGTGCCAGCTTATGGTCAACAGCCCGTTAACGCGCACCGAATTCCGCCCGCAGGCGGCCAGCCATCCCCCGGTGGAATGGCGGCTGTCGGAAGGGCTCGTCCCCTATCCCGAGGCCGTCGCCTGGATGGAGGCCCGCGCCGCCGCCATCGCGGAGCAGACCGCGCGGGAATGCGTCTGGCTGGTCGAGCATCCCCCGCTCTATACCGCCGGCACGAGCGCGCAGGGTGCGGACCTGCTTCAACCGCGTTTCCCGGTTTTCGAGACCGGGCGCGGCGGGCAATACACCTATCACGGCCCCGGCCAGCGCGTGGCCTATGTGCTGCTGGATCTGCGCGCCCGCCGGCAGGATGTGCGCGCCTTCGTCTCCGCGCTCGAGGCCTGGGTGATCGGCACGCTGGCGGAATTCTCGCTGACCGGCTTCACCGATCCGGCCCGCGTCGGCGTCTGGGTCAGGCGGCCCGACAAGGGCCCCGGCCATGAGGACAAGATCGCCGCCATAGGCATCCGGCTGCGCCGCTGGGTGTCGTTCCATGGCATCTCGCTCAATGTCGAGCCCGATCTCGGCCATTTCGACGGCATCGTCCCCTGCGGCATCGCCGAAGCGCGCTACGGCGTGACCAGCCTGGTCGATCTCGGCCTGCCGGTGACGATGCCGGAAGCCGATCTCGCCCTGAAACGCGCCTTCGCGCCGGTTTTCGGAGCCGTGGCGTGAACCCCGGCAAGGTGGTCCTTATCCGCGGCTGGGTGCCCGGCATCCCCGGCTGGGTCATTGCCGAGCATGGCCGCTCCTACGCCCGGGACTGGCAGTTCGGCGCCGGCTTCGAGGCGAAAGTGGCCGAGGCGATGGGCGAATGGCTCGGCCGCTACGATCCCGGGCGGGACCTCCTGCTGACCGCGATGCTCGATGACAAGCCTGTCGGTTCCATCAGCCTCGACGGGTCCGGCCCGCATGTCGCCGGAGAGGGCGCGCGCATCCGCTTCTTCATTCTCGCCGAGGCGGCGCGCGGCCTCGGCATCGGGCGCCGGCTGATGGGCGAGATGATGGCCTTCATCGAGGAGACGGGCTTCGACCGCGTTTTCCTCACAACCTTCCGCGGACTCGATGCCGCCCGCCATCTCTACGAGGCGGAGGGCTTCCGGCTTGTTGCAGAGACACGTGATTCGAGCTGGGGCCGCCCGCTGGACGAACAGCTCTTCCGCTGGGAAAAGCCCCGGCCCTGAGGGGATTCAGCCATCCCACTCGCCGGAGCGGGTGTCGCGCGGGCGCTGGTCCGGCGAGGCGGCGCGCGGCCTGACGCCGGCGACCGGCCCGGCCGGCGGCGTGGCCGGGGCAGGAACGGTTTTCGCTCCGCTGCTCTTCCAGCGGGCGAGTTCATCGAGATAGGGCTTCGGGAAACCATGCGCCTGGGCAGAAGCGAGAATGCCCTCGAGATACCCCGGCCGCGGCCGCCCTGGCGCGGCATTGGCGGCCACATAGACCAGCGCCCGCTTCGCGCCATCGGCTGCGATCACTGGCTGGTTGATCTTGGCATAGAGGCCGCGATCCACCCCTTCGAACCGGTCAAGCGGCCGCAGATCGGCCAAAGCAAGATCCCAGAGAACGCCATGGACGCTCTGGCGCGGATCGCGCACGATGCTGGCATACCCCTCGGCCATGATGATGAAGCGATGGCGCGGCAGGCGCGCGGGGCCGATCAGGCGGGATTGCGGCGCACGGGCCGCCATGTCGGCGACATCCATATTGGCGCCATAGGCGAAATAGAGCGGCATGGTCCCTCGGGCTGTTCTCGGCCTCCGAGGTCAGGCCAGCGGCCTGCTTCTGTCAAGCCGCCTGCTGCACGCGGGCAGGCAGCCCCGTTTCAGTGCCAGGCCCGGAGCCGGTTGCGGGAATGCTTCAGCGCAAGCGCCGTCAGGGCTTCGGGCACGTCATTGAGTTCGCGGACCAGCGCGAAGAGCAATGCCGGCATCGAAGGCGAGGCCTCGCCCGAGAGATGGTCGACCAGCCAGACGAGGTCGTCCTTGCCGATGCGGCCGGCAGGGGCGTTCTGCCAGACGAGGAATTCGACCATCGCCTCGACAAAATACGCTGTCCATTCGGTATCGGCATGGCCCTTGAGCATGTCCTCGCGGATCAGCGCCTCGGCCTGTTCGCGGCTCTCGAGGATCAGGAAGGCGCGGGCATCGAGCTGTTCGGCCAGCGAGGCCGGGCATTCGGGCAAACCGACGGTTTCGAGCGCCGGATAGACCGGCATACGCAGCAGCGCCGACATCGTTTTCTTCCCTGTTCGCGGGGCGCCTGGGCGCCCCTTCCTGTGATCCCGGGCCTTGCGACCCTGTTTGAACCTGTTCGGGCTTTCGCCCTTTTCCTGTTGTCACGGGGCGTTTTCCGCCCTCGTTGTCGTGAGAATGAGCTTTAGGTGTTGCTCAAACCTGAATCTGTGCGCTGGAACACAAATCGCGGTTTAGGCTTCACCAGCAAATGCCGTTAACGTGACGTTGCCGGCCAGCCGTCATGGGTCATTCCCACGCTTCCCATTCCCGTGCCATGATGCGGCGAATCCATGATCAAACGACGATGGAATTGGGAAAAATGCAGCGCGATTTCATGTCCGAAGCGCGGGGTTTCCTTGCGCGGACCCGGCTTGTCGATGGCCACAATGACCTGCCCTATGTGATCTGGGCGCGGGGCAGCCATGGCGATGTCCGGGCCTGGAACGCCGCCCGGCTTCACCCCGAAACCGATACCGATATTCCGCGCCTCAAGGCCGGGCTGGTCTCCACGCAGGTCCTGACAGCCTTCATCCCCACCATGGTGGAAAAGCCGATCGATGACCGGCTGGCCGTGATCGACGTGATGCTCCAGCTCGAGCAGCTTTACCCGGAAACCTTCCATCCCGTTCTTGCGCCGGATGACATGCAGGCCGCGCAGGCTGCGGGCAAGATCGGGCTGTTCAAGGCGGTGGAAGGGCTGGTCGGGGTCGAATCCCTCGGCCATCTGCGGCTGCTCCATGCGATGGGCATCCGGCTCGTCACGCTCTGCCACAACGAGACCCTGCCCTTCATCGACAGCGCGACCGACCATCCCGGCCGCAGGCCCGGCAACCGCCCGCTTTCGCCCTTCGGCGAGAGCCTCGTCGAGGAGATGGAGCGCCTCGGCCTGATCATCGACATGGCCCATGTCTCCCCACCCGCCCAGCATGCCGTGATGGATTGCGCGAAGGGCCCGGTCATGATCAGCCATGCCAATGCCCGCGCCCTGTGCGACCATCCGCGTAACGCCCCGGATGACGTGATCCGGCGGATCGCCGAGGGGGGTGGTATTGTGATGGCCACCTTCGTGCCGGCTTTCCTCGAACAGGCGGTCTTCGAGACCATGCAGCCGGTCATGGATGGCCTTGGCAAGGTGCGCGAGGATATCGGCGACGAGGAATACCGTCGCCACAAGGACCAGGCCTTCCGTCGCTTCGACGGCGACGGGATCGACGCCCTGATCCGCCATCTCGAGCATATCCGCAATGTCGGCGGGGCGGATTGCCTCGGTATCGGCTCGGATTTCTACGGCGGGCCGAACCCGCCCGGTCTTGAGGATGCCGCCACCTTCCCGGCCCTCTTCGCCCGGTTGATGCAGCGCGGCTGGTCAACGTCCGACATGGAAAAGCTGGCCGGCGGCAATTTCGAACGGCTCTGGCGCCAGGTCTACCGCGAAAAGCCGGCAATGGCCTGATCGCGGGCCCTCAGCTCCGCGGCAGGCAGGCCTTCAGCGCCTGGATATGGCCGGCGAGCCCGCCATTGGCCTCGTTGTCCTCCCGGCCATGCAATGTCTCGAACCGCGCGATCTCGGCTTCGGTCAGGCGGCGCTTTTCCTCGCGATCGCCGAGCGGGTTCAGCGCACTGAGATACGCACAGCTCGCGACATGGAGCGGCAGCGCATTCCGCTGGCTGAACGTGCAGATCTGCCGGATCAGCGAAACCGGCAGCACATCGCGCCGTCCATGCAGCAGCAGGCCGATTCCCACCATGGTGACGCTGGCCCCGGCCTCGCCTTTCAGTACCTGCGCGCGGGCCCTGTCGAGTACCTTGGCCGGCTCCGTGCCATCATCGATCGCCGCCGTCGCCGTGTCGACATAGAGATCGAGCAACTGGCTGAGCCTGCCGAGCAGGGCGCTGCAATCAGCCCCCTGCGCAATCCCGGCCGTCCCGGAAAGCAGGAGCAGGAACCCGGCGAGGCTAGCCCGCAAGCGCCCGGAGCAGCGCCGCGGCCGCCCGGAAATCGGCCAGCCTGGCCGCCCGACGGTCGGCTGCCTCCTCGTCGGCGCCCCAGAGATCCAATTCGAAATCGGCATCGACCTCTCCCGCATCGTATCCGGCATCGGCGGTCAGGACCCCGTCCGCCACGGCAAGCGCGATCAGAGCGGAGCCGGAAACCGTGGTCAAGACATGGAGTGCCGCCAGCGCCGCCGCCGGTTCATGCCGGAGGATGCCGGGGCGAAGGGCCTCGATCGCCGCGGGATTCTGCGCGACATGGGTGATGCCCTCCGACAGGAGGAACCGCGCCCCGTAACGCGCCTGTGCATGGGCAAGAACGGGGTCCCAGTGCCGTGCCTGCAGGGATACGAGCTTTTCCGGTTCGCCGGCGCGGTAGCACACAAGATCCGTCCCGGCATAGGCAAGGATATCCGCGACCACTGCCTCGCGTGTTTCGGCGACATGGTCGATCGCGGCATGGGCGATCCGTGTCACCGGCATCGTCGCGGGGTTGATCTCCTCGCCCTGCGCAGCCCATTCGGCAGCGAGCAGGGAGGCTGCGGCTTCGGTCTCGAGCGCAAGCGGACGCTTCAGCTTCGAGCGCGCCGGCCTGCCATCGAGCAGGAGACGGAACCCCTCCGGCGATGATTCGATCGAAACCTCCGTATAGAAGCGCTTCGGCCGTTGCGGCTTCAAAGCCGCGCGCGCGGTCCGTACGGGATCGAGCCGGGCCGGATCCTCGCCATCGCCGAACCAGTCTTCGGAAAACCTGTTGCTCATGCCGCGGAGATAGGATGCCGGAACGGGCCTGTCACCCCGGAAGGCGGAGAATCCGCGCGAGATCGTCGAAATCCCGGGCAATCACCTCGGCGCCGGCCTCGCGCAGGGCCTCGACGGGCTGGAACCCCCAGGCCACACCGATCGCCCGCGCCCCGGCCGCCCGGGCCATCTGCATGTCAAACACGGAATCGCCGATCATCAGCGTCCTGTCCAACGGAATGCCGGTGGCGGCCGAGGCCTGCAGGATCATGCCCGGATGCGGTTTCGAGGGGGCGTCATCGGCCGTCTGGATCGTGGCCATGAGAGCATGCCAGCCATGGGCGTCGAGCAGCGCCGCGACGCCCCGCCGCGACTTTCCGGTGGCAATACCCAGCCGGAAACGCGGATCCGATCCGGCTTCGGCCAGCAGTGCGGCCGCGCCGGGATAAAGCGGTTCGCCGATCGTCCCCGCCTTGCGGAGGGCATGGAACACCTCGCGATAGGCGGCGACCAGCGCATCGACGGGGCCCTCCGGCCCGGCAAGGGCCGTGAAGGCTTCCTGCAGCGACAGACCGACAATGGAAAGCCCGCGCTCCCGGGAGGGCGCGGGCAGGCCGACGGCCGCGAAGGTCTGGGCCTGGGCCGTCAGGATGATCGCTTCGGAATTGACGAGCGTGCCGTCAACATCGAACAGAAGGAGCTGGGTCACGCGCCCCGGATACACGAGCGCATGAACTCGCGATACGGCCCGCTGCGCTTTTCCAGATTTTTCGAATCCGCCTCGCGGCGGCACGCCAGCGCCTTGGCATAACGCGGATTGGCCTTGGCGATGCAATCCTCGATGCCCGTGCGGCGCTCGTCTTCGGTCAGGCGCTGGTTCTTCAGGCCCTCGCGGCAGGTCTTGCGGGCTTCCTTCTGGGCGCTGCGATCGGCGCCGCGCATCTCGCGGATGCGGGTGCGCTCGGCCTCGGTCAGCTGCGGGCCGGCCCCGGCGCCACGCTTTTCGGCCATGCATTTCTGCATTGCCTCGCGCCGATCCTGGCCGCGGAGATCCGAACCCACCTGGCTGCGGCAGGCCTCGCGGGCGGCACGCCAATCACCCCGTGCACCCTCCCCGCCCGGTGCTGTGCCCTGCTGGGCCGGAGCATTCGGTACCGGAGCTGGCGCCGGAGCGGGCGCCGTCTGGGCGACAGCCAGCCCGATGGCAAGGATCAGGGCACCCGCCCCGATGGCGGCACGTTGCAGGATCAGGTGAAGGTTCATGGCAGGTTCCTCGTGTATTCCCTGCACGAAGGACTAGACGACTCGACCTGCCCGCGAAATGACGGGAACCTGAACTCTTCGTAATGTGCGAGACGCCTACTTTTCCGGCGCCTCTTCGATCGGATCGTAATGGCTGGCATCGAAGCCGAGCAGGTTCCAGCTCTGTTGCATATGCGGCGGCAGGGGCGCGGAGACATCGATGATCCGCCCGTCGCGCGGATGGGGGAACTGGATCCGCCGCGCCAGCAGATGCAGGCGGTTCTGCAGCCCGCCGGGCAAGTGCCAGTTCTCCTTGTCGAAATATTTCGGATCCCCGACAATGGGATGGCCGATCTCCGCCGTATGCACGCGCAACTGGTGCATCCGCCCGGTCACGGGCTTGAGCGAGAGCCAGGTCAGCTTCTGCCCCGCCGTATCCACCACCGCGTAATAGGTCAGCGCGTGATCGGCCCCCTCGTCGCCATGCTTGGCGATCTGCATCTTCTGGTCACCGCGCTCGTCGGTGCCCTTGGCAAGCCAGGTCGAGACACGGCCCTGCCGCACGCGCGGCACGCCCGGCACCAGCGCCCAGTAGATCTTCCGCGCCGAACGCGAGCGGAAGGTCTTGGCCAGGGTCGCCGCGGCCAGCCGCGACTTGGCAACGATCAGGCAGCCGGCCGTATCCTTGTCGAGGCGATGGACGAGGCGCGGCTTGACGCCGTCCTTGTCGCGCAGGGCCTCGAGCAGCCCGTCGACATGGCGCGTCATGCCCGAGCCGCCCTGCACGGCGAGGCCATGCGGCTTGTTGAGGACCATCAGGTCCTTGTCCTCGTAGAGCGTGATCGATTTCAGCAAGGCCGCATCATCGCTGATTTTCCCGCCGCGCCGCACCGGCATGACGCTCTCGGCCTCGGCCCGCGCGGCCTGCGGGCCGGCAGATTTGCGCGCCGGCGCGCCGACCTCGCGGATCCCGGGTTGTGGCGCTGTCGCCTCCACCCGTTCCAGCGGCGGGATGCGGATCACCTGCCCCGGCTCGATCCGCGTCTCGGCCTTGGCGCGCGCACCGCTGACGCGCACCTGACCGGTTCGCAAGAGCTTGTTGAGATGGCCGAAGGCCAGATCAGGATAATGGGTCTTGAACCAGCGATCGAGCCGCATGCCCGCTTCGTCCAGCTTGACCTCGCGCGTCGTGACGCCGCTCATGCTCTTTCCTATCGTGTCAGGAGGCCGCCGAGCCAGAGGCCGGCCGCCAGGGCGGCAATCGAGCCGCCGACGGAAACCGCGATATAGGCCATGGCCAGGCTGGCCTCGCCACGGTTCCAGAGGGTGACGGCATCCAGCGAGAAGGCGGAAAAGGTGGTGAAACCGCCGAGAATGCCGGTCATCAGGAAGATCCGCGCATCATGCCCGCCCGAAGGCAGGCCGACCAGCAGCCGCGCCAGCACGCCCATGGCCAGCCCGCCGAGGAGATTCACGGCCAGCGTGCCGGCCGGGAAGCCGGTGCCGAAAGCGCGCAAGGCTGCCAGCCCGACGAGCCACCGCCCGACCGACCCCAGCCCGCCGCCCAGAAACACCAGCAATGCCGTCCGCATGCCCCCTTGTGGACCAAGGGGGGGCAAGGCGCAAGGGCGGGCCAGCCGGGCCCGGCAGCCGAGTCGCCTGCACATGTGTTGCAGGCCCTTGTCAGCCCTTATTCATGTTCTGAGCATAAGATTCATACTTGCCGAAAGGATCGAAAGGTCCGAGCCTCGGTGCCGGCTGCTGATGAAGGCTGCCCGGCCTTCCCCCCTCGATCCCCGGAGGATCTTCATGTCCCGCACCCCGACTTCCCGTTCGACCCTGTCGCGCCGGCTCGTTCTCGCCGGGGCCGCCACCGCGGCTGCCTTCCCGGCCGTGGCGGCCAGCCCGGCCGCGCCGGCCACGCCGATCGCCCGACTCTGGGCCGAAGCCGAATCGCTCAAGCTCGGCCTGCTGCGCCATCGCGGCGCCATTGCCGATGCCGCCGCCAGCGGGGGCATTCCCGGCTGGATGCGGCTCGGCGGCGAGGCCAACCGCATCGCCGAGGCGCGCTATGGCAAGCTGGTCGCCATCCTGAACAGCCGTGCGGAAACCCCGGCCGATGTCGCCATTCTCGCCCGCGTGGCGCAGGATGACGATATCCTCGCCGGCCCGCGCGCCTGGGCCAGCGAGCGGCTCGCCGCAGCCAGCGCCGCCCTTGCGGCCTGACCGGCTTCGCACGGTCACATCAAGCGCATGCCCGGTCCGCCGGGCATGCCGTTCAGGGCCGGCCCGCCGGCAGGATCCGGCTCGCGGCGATCAGGCCGAGCCCGGCCACGACCAGCCCCGCCGCGATCCCGAGCCCGTTCACCAGGACCGCGCCATGGCCGAGGCGGCCGGCATCGAGAAACGGATAGGGATACCAGCCATCCAGCGCCCCGCGCACCAGCGCATAGGCGAAATAGCCGGCCGGATAGAGCAGCCAGCGGAATGCATCGCGCCAGTCGAGGCCGCGCTTCGGCGCGAACATGGCCCAATGCGCGAGGAAGAGCAGCGGCACCGCCGTATGCACACCCTGGTCGGCCCACCAATGCAGGCCGGTCGGGTGCCACAACCCCGACAGCAGGAGATGATAGACAAGGCCAACCAGCCCGATCTGCAGCGCAAGGCCCGCCAAAGCCCGCGCCGGATCCGGCCAGAAAGGTGGCCAGCGCCGGACGAGCCGGGCGAGGCAGCAGGCCACGACGAGCAACGTGGTCAGGATCGTGTAGAAGCCGAGAAACACCCAGAGCGCATGGCCGGCATGCCCGCCCTTCGCCTGCACCAGGCCGAGGATCATATGCCCCTGCCCGGCCAGCGACAGCAGCGCGAGCCCCGCGATCAGCCCGGCCAGCCCGCGTTCCGCGCTCATCCGCGCTCGTTCTTCTCGCGCCGCAGCTTCGCCCAGAAGTCGAGCCGCTTGCGGATCTCGCGCTCGAAGCCCCGCTCCGGCGGATCGTAGAAATGCTGCCGCCCCAGGGCCGGCGGCCAGTAATCCTGCCCGGAAAAGGCATGCGGGGCGTCATGGTCATAGGCGTAGTCCGCGCCGTAGCCCTCCTCCTTCATCAGCCGCGTCGGGGCGTTGAGGATCGTCTTGGGCGGGGCGAGCGAGCCGGCGCGCTTCGCGGTGGCCAGCGCACCCTTGTAGGCGGTATAGGCGGCATTCGATTTCGGCGCGGTGGCGAGGTAGATCACCGCATTGGCAAGCGCCAGCTCACCCTCGGGCGAGCCGAGCTGCTCATAGGCCTCTGCCGCCGCGCGGGCATGGACCAGCGCCTGCGGATCGGCAAGGCCGATATCCTCCACCGCCATCCGCACCAGCCGCCGCGCGAGGAAACGCGGATCCTCCCCGGCATCGCACATGCGACAGAAGTAATAGAGCGCGGCATCGGGATCGGAGCCCCGCACGCATTTGTGCAAGGCCGAGATCAGGTTGTAATGCCCGTCCTCGCTCTTGTCATAGACAGGGGCACGACGCTGGATCACCGCAGCCAGCCCGGCCTCGTCGAAGATCTCGCCCTCGCCGGCCGCGCGCCAGATCTCCTCGGCCAGGGTCAGCGCGGCCCTTCCGTCGCCATCGGCGAAGCGCGCCAGGGCCAGCCGCGCCGCCCCGTCGAGCGGCAGCGCCCGGCCTTCCTGTTTCTCCGCCCGATCAAGCAGGCGCAGGATCGCCGCCTCGTCGAGCGGCCGGAACGTCAGCACCCGCGCGCGGGACAGCAGGGCGGCATTGAGCGCGAAGGAGGGGTTTTCCGTTGTCGCCCCGATCAGCACCACGGTGCCATCCTCCATCACGGGGAGGAAACTGTCCTGCTGGGCCCGGTTGAACCGGTGGATCTCGTCGACAAAGAGCAGCGTCCCCTGCCCCATCTTCTGCCGCAGCCGGGCCGCCTCGAACACCTTCTTCAGATCGGCCACGCCGGAAAAGATCGCCGAGACCTGCTCGAAGATGAGGTCCGTCTCATGCGCCAGCAGCCGCGCCACCGTGGTCTTGCCGGTGCCCGGCGGCCCCCACAGCACCAGCGAGCCGAGGCTCCGTGCCTCGACCAGCCGGCGCAGCGCCCCGCCCGGTTCGGTCAGGTGTTCCTGCCCGACAAGATCGCTCAGCACGGCTGGCCGCATCCGGTCAGCCAGCGGGCGATGCAACTCGGCCGGCGCGCCCACGCCGTTACCCGCCGAAGGCCGTGCTGAAGGTCTGGCCACCGCGATTGAAGGTGATCCGCCAGAGATAGCTCCGGCCGCGCGTCGCCCGGTCCATCATCCCGGTATCCTCGATCCGCTGGCCATTGAGCGTGAGGATGACATCCCCCTTCCGGAAGCCGACCTGCTCCGCGCTTGACCCCGGTTCGACCTCGCTGATTGCCACACCTGAATCGACGCCGCTGATCGAGAATTCCTCTTTCACCGCAGGCGAGATATTCACCACCGTCGCACCCTGGAACGGGGAGTTGGACCGGATCTGCGTTGCATTGCGGGCCGGAATTTCCGGAGCCGGGACCAGCCGCAAGGCCAGATCCTGCTTCCGCCCGCCGCGCAAGACGGTGAGCCGCATCGTCCCGCCCAAAGCCTTGGTGGCGAAGCGGAAGCCGAACGCATCCGGATCGTCGATCTCCACGCCGTCCACGGCCTGGATGACATCCAGCCGCTTGAGGCCTGCCTGATCCGCCGGCGAGCCGGCCGTCACGCCCGAGACCAGCGCCCCGACCGGGCGCGGCAGCGACAGCGTTTCCGCCAGCTCGTTGGTGATCACCTGCAGCGAGGCGCCGAGCCAGGGTCGCCGCACCACGGCGCCGCCGCTGCGGGCGCTGTCGAGCACCGAACGCACCATATTGGCGGGGATGGCGAAACCGATGCCGTGGCTGCCGCCGGATTTGGAGTAGATCGCCGTGTTGATGCCGATCACCCGGCCCTGCATATCGACCAGCGCCCCGCCGGAATTGCCCGGATTGATCGCCGCATCGGTCTGGATGAAGAACTGGTAATCGCTGATCCCGACTTGCGTGCGCGCCATTGCCGAGACAATGCCCTGCGTCACGGTCTGCCCGACGCCGAACGGATTGCCGATGGCCAGCACAAAATCGCCAACCTCCAGCGCCTCCGAATCCCCCAGTTCCAGCGCCGGGAACGTGCCGCCCCCCTTGATCTGAAGCACGGCAAGATCGGTCTTGGGGTCACGCAGCTTGATCTCGGCCTCGAATTCCCGCCGGTCCGGCAGTGCGACCTTGATCTCCGTCATCCCCTCGATGACATGGTGATTCGTCACCACGATGCCGTCACGGCCGAGAATCACGCCGGAGCCAACCGATTGCCGCGCCCGGTCCGGCTGGGCGAGCCCGCCGAAGAAGCGCTCGAAGAACGGGTCACCTTCGAACGGGTTGCGCGCCCGGCTCTGCTTCGCCGAGGCATAGACATTGACGACGGCCGGGGCGGCCGCCCGGACGATCGGCGCGAAGGACAGGGCCACCTCGGCCCGGTTTACCGGCGGCCGGACTTCGCGCGGCGCCTGCGCCAGCACCGGCGCGGCCAGCCCCGCAAGCGAGACGAGTAGCCCCAGAACCAATCCCCTGTGACACATCCTTGCCGACATCCTGCGGAACTCCCCGAATGCACCCGGTTTCGCCTAACCCCGCCCGGGCCGATTCGCCAGCCCGGATCACGGCGCTGCCCCGAAACGGCAGGGTTGGCCAGAAATCTGGCGGTCAGTGGAAAATAGGGATTGATGGCGATGGAAAAAAGGCCGTGTCTGGCCAGGCTGCCCCGCGCGCGCCTGCATAAAAAAAGCGGCCCGGAGGCCGCCTTGATGGTCCGTCACGGTGCGCGCCGGTCAGGCGGCAGCCGGAGCCGATTCGGCCGCAGCAGCGGCACGCACCTTGTCGGCCGAGCCCTTGGCGTCGATATCGCGATCCACAAACTCGATCACCGCCATCGGGGCCGCGTCGCCGAAGCGGAAACCGGCCTTCATGATGCGGAGATAACCGCCATTGCGCGAGGCATAGCGCTTGGCAATGACGTCGAAAAGCTTGCGCACCACGGTCTCGTCGCGCAGCTGCGCGATCGCCTGGCGGCGGGCATGCAGGTCGCCGCGCTTGCCGAGCGTAACCAGCTTCTCGACGATCGGGCGAATGTCCTTCGCCTTCGGCAGCGTGGTCGTGATCTGCTCATGGGTGATCAGCGACTGCGCAAGGTTCATGAACATCGCCTTGCGGTGGCTGGACGTACGGCCGAAACGACGGCCACGGAAACCGTGATGCATATTGGCTCTCCATCATTCTGACGACCGCCGTGCCACGGAACGGCCGCCCTGCTTTTGGGTCAGCGCCTCCGGTCTTTCCCGGAGGCAACCGCCTCAGTAATGCTCTTCGAAGCGCTTCGCGAGATCTTCGATGTTTTCCGGCGGCCAGCCCTGCACTTCCATGCCGAGATGCAGGCCCATCTGCGCCAGGACTTCCTTGATTTCGTTGAGCGACTTGCGGCCGAAATTCGGCGTGCGCAGCATCTCGCTCTCGGTCTTCTGGATCAGGTCGCCGATATAGACGATGTTGTCGTTCTTGAGGCAATTGGCCGAACGGACCGACAATTCGAGCTCGTCCACCTTCTTGAGCAAGGCCGGGTTGAAGGCGAGATCCGGGATCGCAGCCTGCGTTTCCGGCTTCTTCGGCTCTTCGAAGTTGAGGAAGATCTCGAGCTGGTCCTGGAGGATGCGGGCCGAATAGGCCAGCGCGTCTTCCGGCGTGACCGAGCCATCGGTCTCGATGGTCATGGTCAGCTTGTCATAATCGAGGATCTGACCCGACCGGGTATTCTCGACGCGGTAGGAAACCTTGCGGACCGGCGAGAAAAGGCTGTCGACCGGGATGAGGCCGATCGCGGCGTCTTCCGCGCGGTTACGCTCGGCCGGGACATAGCCCTTGCCGGTCGAGACATGGAACTCGATGCGGATCTCCGCGCCGTCATCCAGCGTGCAGAGTTCGAGTTCGGGGTTCAGGACCTGGATGTCGCCGGTCACCTGGATGTCGCCGGCCGTGACGATGCCCGGGCCCTGCTTGCGGAGCAGGAGGCGCTTCGAGCCTTCGCCCTGCATCTTCAGGGCGATGTCCTTCACGTTCAGCACGATGTCGGTCACATCCTCGCGGACGCCGGCAATCGACGAGAACTCATGCAGCACGCCATCGATATGGATGGCGGTCACCGCAGCGCCCTGAAGCGACGAGAGCAGGATGCGGCGCAGCGAATTGCCGAGCGTCATGCCGAAGCCACGCTCAAGCGGCTCCGCCACGATGGTCGCGACACGCGACGGATCATCACCGGGCGAAACTTCGAGCTTCGACGGCTTGATGAGGTCCTGCCAATTCTTCTGGATCACGGTGCTTTATCCCTGAAACGGCAAAGGGCCCCGCAACCATTGCGGCGCCCGTGGAGCGGAGCGTGGGAGGTCAGACGCGGCGACGCTTGCGCGGGCGGCAGCCATTATGCGGGATCGGCGTCACGTCGCGGATGGACGTAACGGTGAAACCCGCCGCCTGCAGGGCACGAAGCGCCGATTCACGGCCCGAACCCGGACCGGAAACCTCGACCTCGAGGGTCCGCATGCCATGTTCGGAAGCCTTGCGGGCCGCATCTTCCGCAGCCACCTGGGCGGCATACGGCGTCGACTTCTTCGAGCCCTTGAAGCCCATCGTGCCGGCAGACGACCACGAGATCGCGTTGCCCTGGGCATCCGTGATCGTGATCATCGTGTTGTTGAACGAGGCATTCACATGCGCGATGCCCGAAACAATGTTCTTGCGCTCGCGGCGGCGAATACGTTGCGCTTCCTTGGCCATAATGCTCTCGAGCCTTCGTGTCTGAATTCGGGGCGCGGCGGAAAGGCGCCGCGCGAGACCTTACTTCTTCTTGCCGGCGATCGGCTTTGCCTTGCCCTTGCGGGTCCGGGCGTTGGTATGGGTGCGCTGGCCGCGGACCGGCAGGCCCCGGCGATGGCGCAGGCCACGATAGCAGCCGAGATCCATCAGCCGCTTGATGTTCATCGCCACTTCACGGCGAAGATCACCCTCGACGAGGTAATCCCGGTCGATCACTTCGCGGATCTGCAGGACTTCCTGGTCGGTCAACTGGTTGACGCGACGCTCGAGCGGAATGCCGACCTTGGTGCAGATCTCGACTGCATTCACCGGCCCGATGCCATGGATGTAGCGCAGCGCGATGCAAACGCGCTTCGACGTCGGAATGTTCACGCCCGCGATACGAGCCACGTCACTTCTCCTTAACTGGCGACACAGAGACTGTGTCTGCGGCTTTCGCGCCAGAACGGCTCGACAACCAGCCCAAAATCCGTCTTCCGACGGCGCGTCCGATATCGGCCCGGAGAGCCTGCAATCGGAAAAGACAAAAACGCGCGAGTTGCCCCGCGCGAACGGCCTCGTCGGTAAGGGCTTGCGGATAGACGACAGGTACCGCCGCCGTCAAGCCCTAAACGACTCTCCGGCGCGCTTTTTCCGCCCCGGAAAGCCGCCCAGCCCCGGGGTTCAGCCCCCGAGAACCCCGTCCATCGCGGCGGCAACCGCCTCGATCGGCTGCATGCCGTCAATCACCGTCAGCTGGCCCTTTGCCGCATAGAACGGCGTCACTGCAGCCGTGTCCCGGTTATAGGCCTCCAGACGAGTCTTGAAGACCTCCGGATCGTCATCCTTGCGGACGGGCTGCCCGGCGGCCTTCGCCTCCTCGGCCCGCTTGATGATCCGTCCCACAAGGGCGTTCTGGTCCACCTTCAGCTCGATCACGGCATCCAGCTTGAGCTTCTGCTCGGCCAGCATCGTTTCCAGCGCCTCGGCCTGCTTCACCGTCCGCGGGAAGCCGTCGAGGATGAAACCTTTGGCCGCATCCGGCTCGGCGATCCGGTCCCGGATGATGCCGACGACGATCTCGTCAGAGACCAGCCCGCCCGATTCCATGACGGCCTTGGCCTGAAGCCCCACCGGCGTTCCGGCCGCCACAGCCGCGCGGAGCATGTCTCCCGTCGAGAGCTGCACAATGCCGTAGCGGGTGACCAGACGCTGCGCCTGCGTCCCTTTCCCTGCGCCGGGCGGACCCAGCAGAATCAATCTCATCAGCGTTTGCTCCCCCGCAATTTGGCCTTCTTCACGAGGCCCTCGTATTGGTGCGCAAGCAGATAGCCATGCACCTGGGCCACTGTATCCATCGTCACCGAAACCACGATGAGAATGGACGTGCCTCCGAAGTAGAACGGAAGCGAGGCCGCGGAAATGAGAAATTCGGGTAAGAGACAGATCACGGTGAGGTAGGCGGCGCCGATCACGGTGATCCGCGAGAGCACATGGTCGATATAGGACGCAGTCTTCTCGCCCGGGCGGATACCGGGAATGAAACCGCCATGCTTCTTGAGGTTGTCGGCCGTCTCTGTCGGGTTGAACACGATCGCCGTGTAGAAGAAGGCGAAGAAGATGATCAGCGCGGCGTAGAGCAGCATGTAAAGCGGCCGGCCATGGCCGAGATAGGTGTTCATCGTCTGCAGCCATTCCGGACCACCCGCCTGTGCAAAACTGGCGAAGGTCGTTGGCATCAGCAGCAGCGACGAGGCAAAGATCGGCGGAATTACCCCGGCCGTATTCAGCTTGAGCGGCAGGAACGAGGTCTGGCCCTCGAACACCTTGTTGCCCATCTGCCGTTTCGGATAGTTGATCAGCAGGCGGCGCTGCGCGCGCTCCATGAAGACAATGAAATAGATCACCACGATCGCCATCAGCAGCACGCCGAGGATCAGCCCGGTTGACAGGGCGCCCTGGCGACCGAGTTCGAGCGTCCCGGCCAGCGCGGACGGCAGTTCGGCGACGATACCGGCGAAAATGATGAGCGAGGTGCCGTTGCCGATGCCGCGGCTGGTGATCTGCTCGCCCAGCCACATCAGGAACAAGGTGCCGCCCGTCAGCGTGACCACGGTCGAGAGCACGAAGAACGGCCCCGGATTCTGCACGATCGAGCCGGAGCTCTGGAGGCCGACGGCAATGCCCCATGCCTGGAACAGCGCCAGGACCACCGTCAGATAGCGGGTATACTGGTTGATCTGCCGCCGCCCGGATTCACCCTCCTTCTTGAGGGCCTCAAGCGTCGGCGACACCGTCGTCATCAGCTGGATGATGATCGAGGCGGAAATGTAGGGCATGATGTTCAGCGCGAAAATCGCGAGACGCCCCACGGCACCGCCGGAAAACATATTGAACAGGCCGAGCACGCCCGCCTGCTGCTGCTTGAAGACATCCGCCAGTGCTTCGGGGTTGATCCCGGGCAGCGGAATATAGGTGCCGAGGCGATAGACGAGCAGCGCGCCCAGGGTGAACCAGATCCGCTTCTTGAGCTCCTCCGCCTTGGCGAGCGCGCCAAAGTTGAGATTCGCTGCAAGCTGTTCTGCTGCCGATGCCATCGATGAACCCTTGTCCCCGTCCCGGACGACGCGGCTCCCCGACGGGAGGCGCCAGCCTGTCGGAACGATCAGCGGCCAGCCGCCGGACAATGAGGGCGCAATCGGGCGCTGCGCTCAAGAACCGGCGAAAGAGCTGTCGTTCTTCCGTCGAAATTTGGCGTTCCGCGCGCCAGGGACACCGATCCCCATAACCGGAACGTTGCACACATAAGAACGACGCCGGGGAAAGTCACCCCGGCGCCGGTGTTTTTTGGATCAGGCGGTCTCGCCGGCCAGCAGCTTCACCGAGCCGCCGGCCTTCTCGATCGCGGCAACCGCGCTCTTCGAGGCACGGAACACCTCGAAGGCGAGCTTCGCCTTCAGTTCGCCGACGCCGAGGATCTTCACCCCGTCGCGCGGCTTCGAGCAGATGCCCGCTGCCACCAGCGATTCGATCGTGACCGTGGTGCCCTTGTCAAGCTTGCCGGCATCGACAGCTTCCTGGATCCGGCCGAGATTGACCTCGTTGAGATCGACCGCGCCGATATTGTTGAAGCCGCGCTTCGGCAGGCGACGATGCAGCGGCATCTGGCCACCCTCGAAGCCCTTGATCGCCACGCCGGTACGGGCCTTCTGGCCCTTCACACCACGACCGGCGGTCTTGCCCTTGCCGGAGCCGATACCACGGCCCACACGCATGCGCTTCTTCGTTGCGCCTTCATTATCGCGAAGATCAGTGAGTTTCATCGGATTGCCCTCACCCTTCGATGATGCGGACCATATGCGCGACCTTCGCGATCATCCCCCGGGTGGAGGGATTGTCGGGAAGGGTCGAGCGACGGCCGATCTTGTTCAACTTGAGGCCGATCAACGTGGCGCGCTGATCCTTCGGACGACGGATCGGGCTGCCATATTGTTCAACAGTGATAGTCTTCTGCGTGGTGTTGGCCATTCAACCCTCCTCACGCATCGGCCGCTTCGCCGCCATCGACATCGCGACGACGGGACTGCAGCACGGAAACCTTGAGGCCGCGGCGGGCGGCCACGGAACGCGGGCTGTCTTCGGCCTTGAGGGCGTCGAACGTGGCGCGGACCATGTTGTAGGGGTTGGACGAGCCGAGCGACTTCGCAACCACATCATGCATGCCGAGGCACTCGAAGACGGCGCGCATCGGACCGCCGGCAATGATGCCAGTACCGGCCGGGGCTGCGCGCAGCAGGACCTTGCCGGCGCCATGGCGGCCCGGAACGTCGTGATGCAGGGTGCGGCCGTCGCGCAACGGCACGCGGATCAGCGCACGCTTGGCGCTTTCCGTGGCCTTGCGGATGGCTTCCGGCACTTCGCGGGCCTTGCCGTGGCCGAAGCC
The DNA here is from genome assembly GCA_027533425.1 of Beijerinckiaceae bacterium. GTDB lineage: Bacteria > Pseudomonadota > Alphaproteobacteria > Rhizobiales > Beijerinckiaceae > Rhabdaerophilum. The sequence continues at coordinate 1,002,565 of JAPZUD010000001.1, forward strand.
GACGCGGCCCTTCTGGTCGCCCACCACCACGAGTGCGGCAAACGCCATGCGGCGGCCACCCTTCACGGTCTTGGCGACGCGGTTGATATGGACGAGGCGATCAACGAACTCGCTGTCGCGCTCTTCGCGGTCCCGGTTCCGCTCGCGTCCGCCCTCGCGGCCGCGGCCACCGCCGCCTTCACGTTCTGCTGCCATGTCTTCTTTCCTTACTGGCGCGGCCCCCCTGAGGGACAGCCGCTCGCTTGGTGCGGCCGGCACAACATGCGCCGGCGGCAGGAGCCTCGATCAGAAATCGAGGCCGGCTTCACGTGCGCCGTCAGCCAGAGCCTTGACGCGACCGTGATAGATGTACTCGCCGCGATCGAAGACCACGCGGGTCACGCCGGCGGCGAGCGCACGCTCGGCCACCAGCTTGCCGACAACCTTGGCGGCCTCGACATCGGCGCCGGTCTTCAGCTTGCCCTTGAGATCCTTCTCGATGGTCGAGGCGGCCACCAGGGTGACGCCATTCGCATCGTCGATGATCTGGGCATAGATCTGCTTGGAGGAGCGGAAGACAGACAGGCGGGGACGCCCGTTCGCAGCCGCCCGCACCTGCTTGCGAACACGCGCCTTGCGGCGTTCGGTAGTGGTGAGATGTGCCATGACCTGGGTCCTGCCTTACTTCTTCTTGCCTTCCTTGCGGAAGATGAATTCGCCCTCATACTTGACACCCTTGCCCTTGAAAGGCTCGGGGCCGCGATACTGGCGAATTTCCGCCGCAACCTGGCCAACCTGCTGGCGGTCAATGCCCGACACGACGATTTCCGTCGGCTTCGGGGTCACGATCGCGATCCCCGCGGGGATCGGATAAAGGACCGGGTGGCTGTAGCCGAGCGACAGGTTGAGGTTCTTGCCCTCGACCGCCGCCTTGTAGCCGACGCCCGTGATCTCGAGCTTCTTCTCGAAGCCCTTGGTCACGCCGACGACCAGGTTGTTGATCCGGGCGCGGCTGGTGCCCCAGAGCGCGCGGGCGCGCTTGGTTTCCGTCCGCGGATCGACGGTGATGACATTGCCTTCGAGCTTCACGGACACATCATCCGGAACCACGAAGCTGAGCTCGCCCTTGGGACCCTTGACGGAGACCTTCTGGCCTTCAACCCTGGGTGTAGCGCCGGTCGGGATATCGACCGGCTTCTTGCCGACTTTCGACATGGAAACCTCCTTTTCCCGACCTGATCAGAAGACTGTGCAGAGCACTTCGCCGCCGACATTCTGGTCGCGGGCATCGTGATCGGCCATCACGCCGCGCGGCGTGGAGATGATCGTGATGCCGAGGCCATTGGCCACGCGCGGCATGGTGTCGACAGAGGAATAGACGCGGCGGCCCGGCTTCGAGACGCGCCGGATCTCGCGAATCGCCGGCTGCCCCTCGAAATACTTGAGTTCGATGTCGAACTCGGTCCGGCCGTTATCGAACTGCGTTTCCGAATAGCCACGGATGTAGCCTTCGGACTTGAGCACGTCGAGAACGCGGGCACGCATCTTCGAACCCGGCGTCGAGACGCGGGTCTTCTTGCGCATCTGGGCGTTGCGGATACGGGTGAGCATATCGCCGATAGGATCGATCATGGACATGATGTCTCCCCCTTACCAGCTGGATTTCACGAGGCCCGGAACCAGGCCCTTGTTGCCGAGTTCACGAAGCGCGATACGGCTCATCTTGAACTTGCGATAGACCGCCCGGGGACGCCCCGAAACCTCGCAGCGGAGGCGGAAGCGGACCTCGGCCGAGTTGCGCGGCATCTGCGCCAGCTTCAGCGTGGCATTGAGGCGCTCGTCGAGCGGCAGGTCCTTGTTCTGGGTGATCGCCTTGAGGGCCGCGCGCTTGCCAGCAAACTGCTTGGCGAGCTTCTGACGGCGCCTGTTCTTTTCGATCATGCCTTTTTTGGCCATGAGATAACTCCTGGTTTCCGCGTCTAAGCCGGGGCTTACTGCCGGAACGGGAAGTTGAACAACTTGAGGAGCGCGCGGGCTTCCTCGTCGGTTTTTGCTGTGGTGCAGACGATCACGTCCATCCCCCAGATCTGATCAACCTTGTCGTAGTTGATCTCCGGGAAGATGATGTGTTCCTTGATGCCCATGGCGTAGTTGCCGCGCCCGTCGAAGGACTTGCCATTGAGGCCGCGGAAGTCGCGAACGCGCGGCAGCGCGATCGTGATCAGACGGTCGAGGAACTCATACATGCGGGCCTGGCGCAGGGTGACCTTGCAGCCGATCGGCATGTTCTCGCGCACCTTGAACTGCGCGATCGCCTTGCGGGCACGGGTGATGACCGGCTTCTGGCCGGCAATCGCCGCGAGATCCGCAGCCGCAACCGTCGCCTTCTTGGAATCGGCGGTGGATTCACCGACGCCCATATTCAGGACGATCTTGTCGAGGCGCGGAATTTCCATCGCGTTCTTGTAGCCGAACTGCTCCTGCATCTTCGGCACAACGACGTCGCGGTAATACTTCTTGAGCCGCGGCTCGTAATTGGTCACATCAAGCATCGATCAGGTCCCCCGAACGCTTGGCAAAACGGACCTTGCGGCCGTCATCGAGCGTCTTGAAGCCGACGCGGGTCGGCTTGCCGTCTTTCGGATCGGCCACAGCAAGGTTGGACAGGTCGATCGTCCCTTCCTTGGTGATGATGCCGCCCTGCTGGGTCTGGGTCTGGCGCTGGTGCTTCTTCACAAGCGCAACACCGCGGACAACGGCGCGGCCTTCGGTCGGACGCACTTCCAGGACTTCACCGGCCTTGCCCTTGTCGCGGCCGGAAATGACGACAACGCGGTCGCCCTTCTTGATCTTCGCGGCCATTACAGCACCTCCGGCGCGAGCGAGATGATCTTCATGTGCTGGCGGGCGCGCAGCTCACGCGGGACCGGCCCGAAGATACGGGTGCCGACCGGCTCCTTCTGGTTGTTGATCAGCACGGCCGCATTGCGGTCGAAGCGGATCACCGAACCATCCGGGCGGCGGATATCCTTGGCCGTACGCACGACGACCGCCTTCATGACGTCGCCCTTCTTCACGCGGCCCTTCGGAATCGCTTCCTTGATCGACACCACGATGATGTCGCCCACACCGGCATATTTCCGCTTCGAGCCGCCGAGCACCTTGATGCACATGACGCGGCGCGCGCCGGAATTGTCGGCGACGTCGAGATTGGTTTGCATCTGGATCATGACCTGATCCTTCCTTTCCTTCAGATCGGTTTCCGGACCGCTTCACGGACCGGACTACGCCTGACGAGGGAGCGCGCAAACGCCCCCTCCCCCGGAACCGTCGGGTTCCTTGCTTGTTTCTTTCGCTGTTGCGAAGCGCGAAGCCCTATACGCTTCGACCACAAAGCTCAAGAAGTATTTGCCCGGAAGCCCGGGCTTAGGCCTTCTGCTCCGGCGCCAGGACAACCCAGCGCTTCAGCTTGGACATCGGACGGGTTTCCTCGATGGAGACCTCGTCACCCACCTTGAAGCTGTTGGCTTCGTCATGGGCATGGTAATTCTTCGACCGGCGGACGGTCTTCTTCAGCAGCGGATGGGTGAAGCGACGCTCCACCTTCACCACCACCGTCTTGTCCTGGACATCGCTGACGACGACGCCCTGAAGAATGCGCTTCGGCATCGTAGTCTCCTTAGCCCTTCGCCGCAGCGGCGAGTTTGGTGCGCTGAATGGTCTTCACGCGCGCGATGTCGCGACGGACCTCGCGGACGCGCGCCATGTTCTCGAGCTGGCCGGTTGCCCGCTGGAAGCGCAGGTTGAACTGCTCCTTCTTCAGCTTGACCAGCTCATCGTGAAGCTGGTCGCCGGTCATGACCCGAAGGTCGGAAAGACGCTGATTGGATTTCATCTCGCCCTCCCTTATTCGGCGATGCGCTGGACGAAGCGCGTCTTGAGCGGCAGCTTGGCCGCAGCCAGCGTGAGGGCCTCGCGCGCCAGTTCGACATCGACACCACCGATCTCGAACATGATGCGCCCCGGCTTCACCTTGGCCACCCACAATTCCGGCGAGCCCTTGCCCGAACCCATGCGGACTTCCGCCGGCTTCTTCGACACGGGAACATCCGGGAACACACGGATCCAGACACGGCCCGCGCGCTTCATGTGACGGGTCATGGCACGGCGGGCAGCCTCGATCTGACGGGCGGTGATCCGGTCCGGATCCATCGCCTTCAGGCCGAACTCGCCGAAGGCCAGCTCGAAGCCGCCTTTGGCTTCGCCCTTCACGCGACCCTTGAACTGCTTACGAAATTTCGTTCGCTTCGGTTGCAACATGGCTCAAACTCCTCACGCCGCTTCCGGCGCGCGGCGGCCCTGCGAACGCTGATCCTGCGTTTCGGCGCGCTTGTCCTGCGCCATCGGATCATGTTCGAGGATCTCGCCCTTGAAAATCCAGACCTTGATGCCGCAGGTGCCGTAGGCCGTATGGGCCGTGGCAACCCCGTAATCGACATCGGCGCGCAGCGTATGCAGCGGCACGCGGCCTTCGCGATACCATTCGACGCGGGCGATTTCAGCCCCGCCGAGACGGCCCGACGACGTGATCTTGATGCCTTCGGCACCAAGGCGCATCGCGGACTGCACGGCGCGCTTCATCGCACGACGGAACGCCACGCGGCGCTCCAGCTGCTGGGCGATCGAGTCGGCCACCAGCGTCGCGTCGATTTCCGGCTTGCGGACCTCGACGATGTTCAGAGCGACCTCGCTCTTCGTCATCGCGGAAATCTGCTTGCGCAGCTTGTCGATATCGGCGCCCTTCTTGCCGATCACCACGCCCGGACGGGCCGAATGGATGGTGACGCGGCATTTCTTGTGCGGACGCTCGACGATGATCTTCGAGACCGCAGCCTGCTTCAGCACCTTCATCAGCTCTTCGCGGATCTTGAAATCCTCGTGGAGCATGGGGCCGTATTCCGCCTTGTTGGCGTACCAGCGGCTGTCCCAGGTGCGGTTGATGCCGAGGCGCAGACCGATCGGATTAACCTTCTGACCCATAGCTTATTCCCCCGCCTGACGGACGACGATGGTGATGTTCGAGAACGGCTTCGTCACCCGGCCCGTGCGGCCGCGACCGTGGAACTGGATGCGCTTCATGACGATCGACTTGCCGACGAAGGCCTGGCTCACCACCAGTTCGTCGATGTCGAGATCATGGTTGTTCTCGGCATTGGCGATCGCGCTCTCCAGGCACTTCTTCACATCGCGGGCGATGCGCTTCTGGCTGAATTCAAGATCGGCAAGTGCAGTGGCAACCTTCTTGCCCCGGATGAGCTGGGCAACGAGGTTGAGCTTCCGGGGGCTGACACGCAGATTGTGCGCAACCGCCTTGGCTTCCGTTTCGGCCTCGCGCCGAACATTGGCAACCTGGCCCATTTTACTTCCTCTTCGCCTTCTTGTCGGCGGCATGGCCGTAATAGGTACGGGTCGGCGCGAATTCGCCGAACTTCATGCCAACCATCTCTTCCGAGATGTTCACGGGGATGTGCTTCTGGCCATTATAGACACCGAAGGTCAAGCCCACGAACTCCGGCAAGACCATCGAGCGGCGGCTCCAGATCTTGATCACGTCGTTACGGCCCGAGGCACGAGCGGCCTCTGCCTTCTTCAGAAGGTATCCGTCGACGAACGGACCTTTCCAAACTGAACGCGGCATTAGCCTCTCCTTACTTCTTGCGAGCGTGGCGCGACGACACGATGAACCGGTCGGTACGCTTGTTCGAGCGCGTTTTCTTGCCCTTCGTCGGCTTGCCCCACGGCGTGACCGGATGACGGCCCCCCGAGGTCCGACCTTCACCACCACCATGCGGATGGTCGATCGGGTTCATGGCAACACCGCGGTTATGCGGACGGAAGCCCAGCCAACGGTTGCGACCGGCCTTGCCGAGCGAGATGTTCATGTGGTCCGGGTTGGACACCGCACCGATCGTGGCAAAGCACTGGCCGGAAACCAGCCGCTGCTCGCCCGAGTTGAGGCGCAGGATCACGTAGCCCTGGTCACGACCGACGATCTGGGCGTAGGTGCCCGCGGAACGGGCGATCTGCCCGCCCTTGCCGATCTTCATCTCGACATTGTGGACGATTGTCCCGACCGGGATATTCGCCACCGGCATCGCATTGCCCGGCTTGATGTCCACATTGTCGCCCGAAACCACCGTATCGCCGACGGCGAGACGCTGGGGGGCGAGAATGTAGCTCTGCGTGCCATCCTGATACTGGATCAGCGCGATAAAAGCCGAGCGGTTCGGATCATATTCCATGCGCTCGACGATGGCGGGCATGCCCACCTTCTCGCGACGCTTGAAATCGACGATCCGGTACGACTTCTTGTGGCCGCCGCCGCGGAAGCGGACGGTGACGCGGCCGAGATTGTTACGGCCGCCCTGGCTGTGCTTGCCCTCGGTCAGGGCCTTGACCGGCTTGCCCTTGTACAGCTCCGAACGGTCAACGAGGACCAGCTGGCGCGTACCCGGCGTGACGGGGTTGTATTGCTTCAGTGCCATTGTCTATCCACTCCCGTCTCAAAGGCCGGTCGTGACGTCGATGCTGTGGCCCTCGGCGAGGGTAACCACGGCCTTCTTGACGTCAGACTGCCGACCGATCGTGCCGCGGAAGCGCTTCTCCTTGCCCTTGCGGACCAGGGTGTTGACGCTTTCGACCTTCACGTCGAACAGCTTCTCGACCGCCTGCTTGATCTGCGGCTTGGTGGCGGTCTTGGCCACCTTGAACACGACCTTGTTATGCTCGGAGAGCGCGGTCGCCTTCTCGGTGATGACCGGTGAAAGGATGACGTCGAAAAGCTTCGGATCGATGCTCATGTCCGTTCCCCTCAACCAGCGAGCCGCGCGGAGAGCGCGTCGAGCGCGGCAGTGGTCAGCACGAGCTTCTCACGCCGCAGGATGTCATAGACGTTGATGCCCTGCACGGGCAGCACGTCGATGTTCGGAATGCTGCGCGAGGCCAGGACGAAATTGTCCTGAAGCTCCGCACCACCGATGATGAGCGCGCTCGACAGGCCAAGCTTGCCGAACGTATCGCGCAGCGCCTTGGTCTTCGGCGTATCGATCTCGGCCTTGTCCAGCACGATGATCTGGCTGTCCTTGGCCTTGGCCGACAGCGCGAGCTTCAGCGCCAGCAGGCGGACCTTCTTCGGCAGATCATGCGCATGGCTGCGCGCGATCGGACCGAAGGCCTTGCCACCGCCGCGGAACTGCGGCGCCTTGGCCGAGCCGTGGCGGGCATTGCCGGTGCCCTTCTGCTTGTACAGCTTCTTGGTCGTGCGGTTGATCGTCGAGCGCTCCTGCGCCTGATGCGTGCCCGCCTGCCGCTTGGCAAGCTGGTAACGCACCATGCGGTGCAGGATGTCGACGCGCGGCTCGAGACCGAAAACGGCCTCGGCGAGTTCGACCGAACCGGCTTCCTTGCCGGCGAGAGTGGTGATGGCCAGTTTCATGATGCTCAGGCCTCCGTCGTTTCAGCCGACGCCGGAGCGTCATCAGCACCGCCATTCAGGCGGAACTTGCCGGGAACCGGCGCGTCCTTGTGAACCGGCTTCTTGACCGCATCGCGAACGGTGATCCAGCCACCCTTCACACCCGGAACCGCACCCTCGACGAGGATCAGGCCGCGTTCCGCATCGGTGCGGACGACCTTGAGGTTCAGCGTGGTGACGCGCTCGACACCGAGATGGCCCGGCATCTTCTTGTTCTTGAAGGTCTTGCCCGGGTCCTGGCGGCCGCCGGTCGAACCGATCGAACGGTGCGAGACCGAGACGCCGTGGGTGGCGCGGAGACCGCCGAAATTCCAGCGCTTCATGCCGCCGGCAAAGCCCTTGCCGGTGGTGGTGCCCGTCACATCGACGAACTGGCCTGCCACGAAATGATCCGCCGTGATCTCGGCGCCGACCGGAATGACAGCCTGGTCATCGACGCGGAACTCGACGAGCTTCATGCGCGGCTCGACTTTCGCCACCGCGAAACGCTCGCGCTCGGCCTTCGACACGTTCTTGGGCTTGGCCTTGCCGGCGCCAAGCTGCAGCGCGACATAGCCGTCACGCTCCGCAGTCTTGTGCGCCACGACCTGGCAGCCATCCAGACGCAGCACCGTCACGGGGACATGTTCCCCGCCCTCGGTGAAAACTCGGGTCATGCCGAGCTTCTGTGCAATTACCCCTGACCTCATGGGCGCTGTTCCTTATACCAGAGGAGGTCCACAAAACCTGATCGCCGGAGCGATCAGAGACGGATTTCGACATCGACCCCGGCCGCGAGGTCGAGCTTCATCAGCGCGTCCACGGTCTGCGGAGTCGGATCAACGATATCCAGCACGCGCTTGTGCGTACGGATCTCGAACTGCTCGCGGCTCTTCTTGTCGATATGCGGCGAGCGGTTGACGGTGAACTTCTCGATCCGCGTCGGCAGCGGGATCGGGCCCCGCACCTGCGCGCCCGTGCGCTTCGCTGTCGAGACGATCTCGCGCGTCGACGTATCGAGCACGCGATGATCGAAAGCCTTGAGGCGGATGCGGATGGTCTGTCCGTTCATCGCTTTGTTCCTTGGCTACTGGCCAGGCCCCCCTGCAGGAGCCGTGATGGGGTTGCCCCCGGATGGTTCGCCCCCGAAAGGGCCATCAACGCGAAAGCGCACCGCCAATTGGCTGGCGGTGCGCCAGAGAATTGAGTGACCTCAATCCTGGATATTGGCGACGACGCCGGCGCCGACGGTGCGGCCGCCTTCACGGATGGCGAAGCGGAGCTTCTCTTCCATCGCGATCGGCGTGATCAGCTCGACATCGAACGAGATGTTGTCGCCCGGCATCACCATTTCCGTGCCTTCCGGCAGCGTCACGATG
>JAPZUD010000008.1 GCA_027533425.1 Beijerinckiaceae bacterium
AATCAACGTGCGCATAATGGCGGTTCGAGGTCTCGTACTCGACATGCGCCGTCGAGATCGTGATCCCGCGCGCCTTCTCTTCCGGCGCCTTGTCAATCTGGTCATACGCCGTGAACGTCGCACCGCCCGTCTCGGCAAGAACCTTCGTGATCGCCGCCGTCAGCGACGTCTTGCCATGGTCAACGTGACCGATCGTCCCGATGTTGCAGTGCGGCTTCGTACGAGAAAACTTTTCCTTGGCCATGAGGCGTCCCTGATGTGAATGGCAGCGTTGGACCCTTCGCGCGGGCAGCCCCTCGCGAACTGCCGCGCCGTTTAGGCGGGATTGGCGGCAATTTCAAGGGCGAAATTCCGCCGGGCCCGCCCCGGTTCACACCATCGCAGCCAACAGGTCGCGGGCGAACTTGCAGGCGATCACAATGGCGGAAACGGCGGTGGCGATAGCCGCGCGGCGGTTCATGGCCTGCGTGCGGTTGATCGCGGTGATGATGCGGTTGAGATCGAGCGCGTTGAGTTCCTCGTGCTTCGAGACCCGCCGCACGGCATTGCTGCTGGCGCGATACCAGAGCCACGCGGCGACCAGCGCGCTCACCAGGGCCAGGAGGTCAAGCAGGACATTGAGCATGCGGGGCGAGGCTCACAGGCACAAGCGGATGGGCATTTGAGGCGAAAAACGATGCAGGAACGCGCCGGGCGTCAGGCGTATCGGAAGGCTGCCGTTTCTGTCCAGACCCGGCATCACGCCTCGCTGCGGCACATCGTCCATCCCGGACAACCGGGACAGCCATGCAGGCGGCCGCCCCTGCCCGGCCCGGCTGGTCATGCGGTCCCCGCAAGGCGTTCGGCGAGAGCCCGACGCCCGAGCAGATGCGATTTCGGATCGTTGAGTGAATCCACGGCGATCAGCCGCCCGTCGCGGAAATAGCGGATGGCAAAACGCCCGGAGGCGGGATCACCCTCGGTTTCCGTCCGGTCATAGCCCTGGCTCAGCCCGGCAATCTGCAGCTTCGTGTCATACTGGTCCGACCAGAACCATGGCACCGGGTCATAGGCAGGATCTCCGCCCAGAATCGCCGTGGCCGCCACCTTCGCCTGGTCGATGGCGTTCTGCACGCATTCGAGCCGGATGCGGCGGCCATAGAGCCGGCTGTCAAACGCGGTGACATCGCCGGCCGCGTGGATATCCGGCGCGCTTGTCCGGGCCGCACCATCGACAACAATCCCGTTCTCAACGGCGAGGCCGGCCGCAGCCGCGAGCTCCACATTCGGCACGGCACCGACAGCCACCAGCACCAGATCGGCCGGCACCACGCGGCCATCAGCCAGTTCGACACCGGCGGCACGCTCCGTCCCGCGGATCGCCGCGACACCGGTCCCCGCGAGCAGCGTGACGCCGTTCTCGCGGTGCAGTCGATCAAGACAGGCGGCGGTACCATCGGCAACGACACGGGCGAGAATGCGCGGCGCAGCCTCGATCACCGTCACGTCGAGGCCAAGTGCGCGCGCCTTGGCCGCCACTTCGAGGCCGATATAGCCCCCGCCGATAATCGCCAGCCGCAGGCCGGGCATAAAGGCGGCGCGCAGGGCGTCCACATCGGCAATCCCGCGCAGATGGTGGATCCCCGGGAGATCAGCGCCCGGCAGCGTGATCCGGCGCGCGCGGGTGCCGGTCGCGATCAGAAGCTTCGCATAGGGATAGGCCGTTCCGGCCTCGTCTTCGACAAGCCGGGCAGCCGGATCGACCCGGACGATGCGCCGGCCGAGATGAAGGTGGACGCCACGCTCCTCGTAGAAGGCGCGCGGGCGCAGTTCGAGCCGCTCGGGCGTGATCTCACCGGTGAGATAGGCCTTTGAGAGCGGCGGCCGTTGATAGGGCAGGAAGGGCTCGTCGCCGAAAAGCGCGATCTCGCCCGTATGGCCATCGGCGCGCAGCGAGGCCACGGCCTGTGCTGCGGCCTGTCCGGCGCCCAGAATGATGATCGGTTCGGCCATTGTCCCTCGTCGTTCCGGCCCGCGGGCGGGCATCCTCGCCTGCCTAACGTGGCGACGGGCAAGCCCGGCGGCAACCCTCGGCCGGGATCAGAGCGCAATCAGCGGCCGCCCGGCCAGCGCCTGCGCGAAAACCGCCAGCGTCAGCACCGCATAGACCAGCGCGGCAAGCCGGGTAAAGCCCCTCGCTCGGGCGGGAGAGATCCGCTCGCACCAGAGGCCGACCAGCGGCAGCACCTGCATCGCATGGAGGGAGAGGAAATGGGCGGGCCTGAGATCTCCCGTCACACCGGACCAGCCGAAAAACGGCAGGACAGGCGCGCCGGGCGGGTGGCTTCCGGTGAAAGGCCCGGCTCCTGCCGACATCGTGCCGGCAATGACCAGCGTGAGGATGCTGCTCGCCAGAAAGCCGAGCCAGATCCCCTCCCGCAGGGCCGGGCCAAGCCGGGCGCCCTCGTCGCGGCGGGCAATCCAGCCGATGAGTCCGATGCCGACCACCAGCGCCAGCGCACCCCCGCCCATCACGCTGCGATACATGAAGGCGTGGAACGGTGTCGAAAGATTGAAATGCGAGGCCTCGCCCCGCGCTGCCTGCCAGAACAGATAGGCCATCTCCGCGAGGAAGGCCGCCGCCATGACGAGGCCGGTCAGGCGGTAGACCCAGCCTTGCCGGGCCTTCGCGGTCAGGCAAGTCTCGAGGAGCGCCAGCGTCCCGAACAGCGTGGCAAAGCTGATCGCGAATTTCATCGGCTTCAGGAAAACCGGCACGCCGGCGATCTGCCTTGCCTCGAACGGTATCCAGAGCAGGCAGAGTGCCGAAAGCGCGAGCGCCAGCGCGGTCAGGGCCTGGTAGAGCGGGACCCGTTCCCGCGCTGCCAATGCGCGCGAGGCAGCCGGGGTTGAAAGCAGCAGGCTTGTCATGGGAATTCCTCGAGGTCAGGCGACGGGCTTGCTGGAGGCGAGACGGGCCGGAGCCCGGAGGAAAAGTTCGGTCAGCAGCGCAAGCAGGAAGCCGATCGGACCGAAGAGGAAGACAAGAAGGAGCAACGGCGCCTGCAGCCATCGGGCCAGGCCGATAGCATCGAGGCGCCGGGCGAGGATGGCGCCGATGGCAAGGTCGAAAGCGAGGTAATGCACCCACCCGGCCAGCAGGGCCCAGTCCGAGGAGAGGAGCTGCCGGACCTCCGCCAGCGAGCCATAGCCCCCGCCAGTCGGTGCAAAAAAGGCGAGCGCCAGCCCGCCATAGAGTGCGGAAAGCAGCGCCGGGATGCCCCATGCCGGCAGGGCCTGCCAGAAGGCACCCTGCCTCGGCCCGAGGATCAGCACCGCCCAGCCGGTCAGGGCAAGGGTACCGGCATGGCCGAAAAGCAGATCCGGGGACATTGATCTCTCCGCTGGAAATTTCCAATGGAAATATCTTGTAACGGATCCTCTTGCCAGTGCCAAGTGAAAAATTTACACTGGAAACATGAGTGCATCTCCCTCCCCTTCCGGGGCTCGTCCGTATCACCACGGCAACCTCAAGACGGCCCTTGTCGAAGCGGGGCTGGCCCTCCTGGAGGAGCGCGGCCTTGGCGACCTGTCCCTGCGCGAGATCGCCGCGCGGGTCGGTGTCAGCCACACCGCGCCGAAGAACCATTTCGGCAGCCTGAAAGGCCTGCTGACGGCCATCGCCGCCGAAGGCTTCCGCCGCCACGCTGCCGCGCTCGAAGCCGGGCTCAAGCCGGCGGACGGGCCGATCGAGCGGCTCCAGGCCGCTGCCGAGGGCTATGTCCGCTTTGCGCGGGAAAACCCGGCCCTATTCCGCCTGATGTTTTCCGGAGACCTTTGCGACTTCAACGATCCGGACCTGACCGCCGCCGCCTCGGCGAGTTACGGCATACTCGCCCGGCTGGCCGGGCAGCTTGAAGCCGGCCCCGCCGATGCCGGCCACCGGCAGACCCGGATGGAAACCCTGCTCTGGAGCCTTGTCCACGGCTACGCGACATTGGCCAACGAGGGCCAGTTGGCCACAGGGCCGGACGGCACGCAGATCCAGGGTATTGCCGACCTTTTCCGGCACTGGCCGCGCTTTGTGTAGCGGCTGTTACCGTCCTGTCATGAAGCAGCCCTAGGCGGAGCGCTTCAGGAGATGCAGCCGTGACAATTCTGATCCAGGGCGGAAGCGCCCTCCTCGAGAACGGGTTCGAGCCGACCGATCTGCTGGCCTCGCGCGAAGGGCTCTTGCTCGAGCCCCGTGGCCTTGGCGCGCGCCTGCGGTTCGACGCAGCGGGACTGCTTGTCCTGCCCGGCATGGTCGATATCCATGGGGATGCCTTCGAGCGGCAGATCATGCCCCGGCCCGGGGTTGGCTTTCCCATCCCGATGGCCCTGCTCGATACCGATCGCCAGCTTGTCGCGAACGGCATCACGACCGCGTGCCATGGCGTGACCTGTTCGTGGGAGCCCGGCCTGCGGGGGCAGGAGAACGCCAACGCGCTGATCGAGGCGGTCGCGCAACTGCGCCCCGACTTGATGGCGGATACGCATGTCCATCTCCGCCACGAGACCTTCAACCTCGATGGCGAGGCCGTTCTGGCCGGATGGATCGCCGGCGGGCGCCTGCGGGTGCTGGCCTTCAACGACCATATGGAAGGCGTCGTCAAGACCACAACCGGCAAGAAGTCCAAGCTGGGCCGCATGGTCGAACGCTCTGGCCTCGACGAGGCCGCCTTCGTGGGGCTGGTCGATACACTCTGGGCCCGGCGGGAAGAGGTGGCGGATTCCGTGCGGCGAATCGCCGGTCTGGCGCGCGAAGCCGGCCTGATCATGCTCTCGCATGATGATCGCAATCCGGCCGAGCGGCAGGCCTACCGTGCCCTCGGCTGTGCCATTGCCGAGTTCCCGATGACCGAGGAGACCGCCGCGGAGGCCGTCCGCGCCGGTGAGGCGACCGTTTTCGGCGCGCCGAACGTGGTGCGGGGCGGCAGCCATACCGGGTGTCCTGCGGCCGCCGAAATGGTGGCGAAGGGCCTCGCGACCATCCTCGCCTCGGATTATTACTACCCCGCCATGGCCCAGGCGGTCTGGCGGCTTGACCAGGAGGGTATCTGCCCGCTCGCCGAGGGCTGGGCGCTTGTTTCCCGCAATCCGGCCCGGCATCTCGGCTTCACCGATCGCGGCAGCCTCGCCGAAGGCCTGCGGGCCGATCTCGTGCTGGCCGAGCCCTCCGCCCATGGGCTGCGCATCGTCGCGACTTTTGCCGGCGGCCGGCTCGCCCATTGCACGGACGCGCAACGCATCCGCGCGAATTGACGCAGGCCGGGAACCGTTTCGCCTTTTTCGGCGCCTGCGGAGGACGGGGCGGTCGCGTTTTCCCCCTTCAGGAGAAAAGATCATGCCTTCGGGCGTGATATCGCCCACTTTGCACGTTCTTTCATATGCATTTCGAGAAAACTTCGTTCGGGCGACCCCGGCTTCTGGCTAGCCTCCCCGCATTCGCAACCGAACGAGGAGCGCTTCATGACCACCCTGACTCGCCGCCACACCCTCGCTGCGGGGCTTGCCCTCGGGGCCACCCCCTTCGTCGGAGCGGCGGCCCAGGCCCGGGCCATCACGCTGCTGAATGTCTCCTATGATCCCACCCGCGAATTCTATGTCGAGTTCAACGCCGCCTTCGCGAAGAAATGGGCCGCCGAAAATCCCGGCAGCACGGTGACGATCCGCCAGTCGCATGGCGGTTCCGGCCGGCAGGCCCGCTCCGTCATCGACGGGCTGGAGGCCGATGTCGTGACGCTCGCGCTCGCCTTCGACGTGGACGCCCTGCACCAGACGCGGAAGCTCATCCCGGCGGACTGGCAGAAGCGGCTGCCGAACAACGCGTCACCCTATACCTCGACGATCGTGTTCCTGGTCCGGAAGGGCAACCCGAAGGGCATCAAGGACTGGAACGATCTCGTCCGCCAGGGCGTGGACGTCGTGACGCCCAACCCGAAAACCTCGGGCGGCGCGCGCTGGAACTATCTCGCCGCCTGGGCCTATGCCCTGAATCAACCCGGCGGCTCGGACGCCACGGCGAAGGATTTCGTGGGCAAGCTGTTCAGGAACGTGAAGGTACTCGATTCCGGGGCGCGTGGCTCGCTCACCTCCTTCGCCGAGCGCGGCATCGGCGATGTGTTCATCTCCTGGGAGAACGAGGCCTTCCTCGCCCTGCGCGAATACGGGCCGGACAAGGTCGAGATCGTGGTGCCCTCGCTGTCGATCCTCGCGGAGCCGCCGGTTTCGGTCGTCGATCGCGTGGTCGACAGGAAGGGGACGCGCAAGGCTGCCGAGGCCTATCTCGGCCATCTCTATTCGAAGGAAGGCCAGGAAATCGCCGCCAGGCATTTCTATCGGCCGCGTGATCCGGAGGTCGCCTCCAGCTTCGCCGCCACCTTCAAGAACGTCGAGCTGATCACCATCGACGGCGTGTTCGGCGGCTGGACCAAGGCGCAGAGCACCCATTTCAACGATGGTGGCGTGTTCGACCAGATCTACGGGAAATGACGCCATGCGCCGGCAAGGATTCACTTTTCCCCGTCAGGCCCGCGCCAGCAACCGAATCCTCCGCAGGGGCCGCAGAACAGAAACTGTTCGCGCGCGTTCCGGCCTAGGAAGAGGGGCGCCTGCCGGAAATCCCGGCCATACCAATTCTGGATATTCGATGGTTCTCACCCGCCTTCTCGGCCTGTCCGGCCTTGTTGCCTCGAGCCTGATGATCCTGTGGATCGTCCTGTGGCCCACCGGCCCGCATCGCGCTGCCTCCGGTCCCGCTCTTGCCGGATGGCACATGCCGGTCAGGCCATGATGGCGGCGACGGCCTCGCGCAGGGTCCTGCCCGGCTTCGGCCTGACCCTGGGCTTCACGATCCTCTATCTGTCGCTCATCGTGCTGATCCCGCTTTCGGCGGTCTTCGTGAAGACGGCGACGCTGAGCCCCGAGCAGATCTGGGCGCAGATCAGCGCTCCGCGCGCGGTCGCCTCCTACCGGCTGACCTTCGGCGCCTCGCTGCTGGCGGCGACGGTCAATGCCGTGTTCGGGCTGATCCTTGCCTGGATCCTCGTGCGCTATTCCTTCCCCGGCAAGAAACTGGTCGACGCGCTGATCGACCTGCCCTTCGCCCTGCCCACGGCGGTGGCCGGCATCGCGCTCGCGGCGATCTATGCGAAGAACGGCTGGATCGGCCAGTTTCTCGAGCCCCATGGCATCAAGATCGCCTTCACCCCAGCCGGCATCCTCGTCGCGCTGATCTTCATCGGCCTGCCCTTCGTCGTCCGCACCGTCCAGCCGGTTCTGCAGGATCTCGATGCCGAGTTCGAGGAAGCCGCGGCGAGCCTCGGCGCCACGCGCTGGCAGAGCGTCACGCGGGTCGTGCTTCCGGCCATCCTGCCCGCCTTGACCACCGGCTTCGCCCTCGCCTTCGCACGGGCCGTCGGGGAATATGGCTCGGTGATCTTCATCGCCGGCAACATGCCGCTCGTCTCGGAGATCACGCCGCTGATCATCATCACCAAGCTCGAGCAATATGATTATGCCGGCGCAACGGCCATCGCTACGGTGATGCTGCTCATTTCCTTCGCCCTGCTGCTGGTGATCAACCTGCTGCAGGCCTGGTCGGCCCGGCGCGGCCGGAAGGAGGCGTGATGGCCGGCGCAACCTCCACGCTCACAGCCAGCCAGCGCTTCGAGAGCCGCAGCGCCACGCGGGATCACGGCGTCGTCCGCGCCCTGCTGCTGGCCCTCGGCCTCGGCTTCTTCGTGCTGTTTCTCATCCTGCCGCTGGTCGTGGTCTTTGCCGAGGCCCTGCGCAAGGGCTGGGAGACCTACTGGGCCGCCCTGGTCGAGCCGGATGCCCTCTCGGCCATCCGCCTGACCCTGCTCGCGGCCGCCATCGCCGTGCCGCTGAACCTCGTCTTCGGTGTCTCGGCGGCCTGGGCCATCGCGAAATACCAGTTCCGCGGCAAGGCGCTGCTGACGACGATGATCGACCTGCCGTTCTCGGTCTCGCCGGTGATTGCCGGGCTGATCTATGTGCTGGTCTTCGGGGCGCAGGGCTGGTTCGGCCCCCTGCTCGAAGGCTACGATGTCAGGATAATCTTCGCCGTGCCAGGCATCGTGCTGGCGACGATCTTCGTCACCTTCCCTTTCATCGCGCGCGAGCTGATCCCGCTGATGGAGGCCCAGGGCTCGGAGGAGGAAGAGGCCGCGCTCGTGCTCGGCGCCAGCGGGTGGCAAACCTTCTGGCGCGTCACCTTGCCCAATATCAAATGGGGCCTGCTCTACGGCGTCATCCTCTGCAATGCCCGCGCCATGGGTGAATTCGGCGCCGTCTCGGTGGTCTCGGGCCATATCCGCGGCATGACCAACACGATGCCGCTCCATGTCGAGATCCTCTACAACGAGTATCAGTTCGCCGCGGCCTTCGCCGTGGCCTCGCTGCTGGCGCTCCTTGCCCTGTTCACCCTTGCGGTGAAAAGCGTGATCGAATGGCGAGCCAGCCCGACATCGACCCCCGGAACCCGGCCAGAGGAGCCCCGGACATGAGCATCCGCGTCGAGAATATCGACAAACGCTTCGGCGCCTTCACGGCCCTGAACGATGTCACGCTGGATTTCCGTACCGGCGAGCTGACGGCCCTGCTCGGCCCGTCCGGCTGCGGCAAGACCACCCTGCTCCGCATCATTGCCGGGCTGGAAACGGCCGATTCCGGCCGCATCCTGATTGCCGGCGAGGAAACCTCGGACAAGCCGGTCCGCGAACGGCAGGTCGGCTTCGTCTTCCAGCATTATGCGCTGTTCCGGCATATGAGCGTCTTCGAGAATGTCGCCTTCGGCTTGCGCGTGAAGCCGCGGCGCGAACGCCCGGGCGAGGCCGGGATCCGCCGCCGCGTGATGGAGCTGCTCGATCTCGTCCAGCTCGCCTGGCTGGCGGACAGGATGCCGGCCCAGCTGTCCGGCGGCCAGCGCCAGCGCATCGCCCTCGCCCGCGCCCTCGCGGTGGAACCGCAGGTCCTGCTGCTGGACGAACCGTTCGGCGCCCTTGATGCGAAGGTCCGCAAGGAGCTGCGCGGCTGGCTCCGGCAATTGCACGAGACGCTGCACATCACCTCGATCTTCGTCACCCATGACCAGGAAGAGGCGCTCGAACTGGCCGATCGCGTCGTGGTGATGAACCAGGGCCGGATCGAGCAGGCCGGCCCGCCCCAGACGGTCTACGAACATCCGGCCAATGCCTTCGTCCATGGCTTTCTGGGCGCCTCGAACATCCTGCGCGGCACGATCCGCGACGGGCTGTTCCATGCCGAGGGCGCGAGCCTGCCGGCACGCAACATCCATCAATCCGGCGGCGAGGCGATCGCCTATCTCCGCCCGCATGAACTGGCCATCGCGCGCCGGCCCGATCCGGCCGGCATCCCGGCGGAGATCCGCCGCATCCTTGCCTTCGGCGCGTTGGCGCGGATCGAGCTGGTCACCCTCGCCGGACGGGTGCCGCTGGAGGTCGAACTGCCCCAGCGCGATCTCGCGGGCCTCGCCCTGAATCCGGGCGAGACGGTCCATCTCATGCCGCAGGGCGTGAACCTCTTTCCCTCGGCGGAGGCGGCAATCCTGCCAAAGCCGGTCCTCGCCAAGGCGGGATAAACCCCCGCCGCGTCAGAAATGGCGCAGCCCGAACCGGGCCAGCAGCGGTACGATCTCGTCCCGCACCCGGGCGCGATGGGCGCGCGCAGCGGCGAGAGCCGTCTCCGGATCACCCGCACAGATCGCGGCGATGATCGCGCGATGCTCCGGCACGGAACGCTCGATATTCGGGCGCAGCTGCACCATGAATACCTGCGCCCGCGCCGCCTGGCTGTTGACGGTCTTCAGGATGCTGGCGAAACGGGAATTGCCGCAGGCCTCGACCAGCAAGGTATGGAAGGCCATGTCGGCAAGGCTCCGCGCCTCGAAATCAGCAGCAACCTCCATCCGGGCCGTCTCCGCGTCCAGCCTTTCGGCAATGGCCAGACGCTCCGGTTCGGGCAACCGTGCGATCCGGGCGGCAGCGTCCCCCTCGATGGCGATGATCACGTCATAGATCTCTCGGATATCCTCGGGTGACAGGGCGCAAACGAGAATCCCTCTTTTTGGCAGGATGCGGACAAGCCCTTCTTCCTGCAGGCGGAGGCTGGCCTCATGGATCGGCGTTCGGCTCGTGCCGAACCGCAGCGCCAGTTCCTGCGCGGAAAGCTGGATACCCGGCGGGAATTCCGAGCGGACGATCGCCTCCTTGAATGCGGCATAGGCCTGTTCGACGAGGGACGGCCGGATCTCCCCCGCAGGCATCGTCCGGCGTCGCGCTGCACTGGCCATTCAGGATCCTCCCATCAGCATCCATATCATCTTCCATGGAAGCTGCAATGGAATATTGACAAGGCAAACCCGCAAGCGCAAACAGGGCACGGTTCCACGCCACCCCGACGCGGCGCGCGGGAGTGGAAAATCCGGCAAGGAGAAGATCATGGCACGGTCCAACACCTATCGTCTCGCGGTGATCCCCGGCGATGGCATCGGCAAGGAAGTCGTGCCCGAGGGGATCCGCGTGCTCCAGGCCGTGGCGCGGAAGCACAAGTTCTCGCTCGATCTCGACCATTTCGACTTCTCGAGCTGGGACTATTACGAGAAGCACGGCAAGATGCTGCCGGATGACTGGAAAACGCAGATCGGCAGCCATGATGCGATCTATTTCGGCGCTGTCGGCATGCCGGACAAGATCCCCGACCATATCTCGCTCTGGGGCTCGCTGCTGCTGTTCCGGCGCGAATTCGACCAGTATGTGAACCTGCGCCCGGTGAAGCTGATGCCCGGCGTCCCCTCCCCGCTGGCGAACCGCAAACCGGGCGATATCGATTTCTACGTGGTGCGCGAGAATACCGAGGGCGAATATTCCTCGGTCGGCGGCCGCATGTATCCCGGAACCGAGCGGGAAATCGTTCTGCAGCAGACCGTGATGAGCCGCACCGGCGTCGACCGCATCCTGAAATACGCCTTCGAACTGGCCATGAAGCGGCCGCGCCGCAAGGTCACCTCGGCCACCAAGTCGAACGGCATCTTCATCGCCATGCCCTATTGGGACGAGCGCGTCGCCGAGATGAAGAAGCATTATCCGGATGTGACGCTCGACCAGTATCATATCGACATCCTGACGGCGCATTTCGTCCTGAATCCGGACCGGTTCGACGTGGTCGTCGCGTCGAATCTGTTCGGCGACATCCTCTCCGATCTCGGCCCGGCCTGCACCGGCACGATCGGGATCGCGCCTTCGGGCAACATCAATCCGAAACGGAAATTCCCCTCGCTCTTCGAGCCGGTCCACGGTTCGGCGCCGGATATTGCCGGCAAGGGCATCGCCAATCCGATCGGGCAGATCTGGTCGGCCGCGATGATGCTCGACCATCTGGGCGAGCCGGAAGCAGCAGCGGATATCGTCCGCGCGATCGAGGCGGTGCTCGGCAAGGCGGAATATCGCACGCGTGATCTTGGCGGCACCGCCAATACGGTCGAATGCGGCAAGGCCATCGCCGACGCGATCTGAGGGTCGGGATGGCAGGCAATCGGCCGCGACGGAAAAGGCCGGCGGCGTATCGCCGCCGGCGTGCCGCGCTCAGAAGCGCTGCGTGATCGAGATCGCGTAGGCCGGCTGGCGCTGCGTGAACAGCGGATCATCCGTCGGCCCGGCAAGCCCGTCCGCGAGGTTGGTCGGATCGAAGATCTGGCCGTCACAGGTCTCGTTCTTTTCGAGCCCGGCAATCGTCAGCGTCGCCACCCGCACGCTCGGGCGCTTGTCCTCGTCGGGCCATGGCTGCGTGGCCGGCAGCTTCGCATCCTCGGCCGTGCCGGGAATGGCCAGCACGTCAAAGCCGGCCGGCTGCTTTGCAGCGATCCGGCCCGTCAGCTCGTCGACCAGGAAATCGGCCGGCTTCGCCTTGGCCTCGTCATCCGTCAGGCCGGCCTCGCCGCCCTGCGGCACGAGCCGGAACTTGACGATCTGCTTGGCGCCCTGCGCATTGGTGAAGGTGTAGGGATGGATGGCCCAGTAGCTGAGGCCCACCCATGAGGCGGGAACCGGGCGCCCGGCCAGGAACTTGCCCTGGTTGGTGGTCTCTGGGTTGGCCTCGGTAAAGGCCTTGATCTTCTCGGCATCCGGCTTGCCATCGGCCCCCGGCAGGCGGGCCTTGAGGAAGGCCAGCATCTGCTCGGGCGATTTCACGAAGTTCACCGGCGCATTGACCATCACGAATTCGCTCTGGCCGGGGCCGTTCGGATCAATGCGCAGCGCGAGCCCGCGATTGACCGTCTTGGTCGCGTCCGCAACCTTGGGGTTCCCTCCCCCGACCGAGAACCGGACGATGGCCGTGGATTCCTTGGCAAAGGCCGCGGATTTCGTCAGGGCGCGCGCTTCGGCGGTGGGCGTGAACCGGGCGGTGAAGCATTGTCCCTTGGCGCCGCTCGGCCGGGCCTTCTGCTTTCCGGAAAGGGTGCGCATCGTCTCGACAATGGATTCGGTCGTCGACGGGCTCTGGGCCAAGGCCGGCAGCGCGGGCATGGCGAAGCCGAGCAGGGCAAGGGCCGGCAATCGGACAGTCTTGTGGAAAGGCATCGTAGGCTCCCAAGTCTTGTTGTGGCCCGGTTTTGATACCATCGTGACGGATCAAGGCGCGGACACGGTTCCGGCATCGTGCCGTTATCCGGCAAGCCCGCCGGCCGGCGCTCAGGCGCGGCCGGGCCGGATGCGGCGGCGGAGCAAGGCCCAGGCGCGCAGGTCCAGCACGGCCTTCAGCGTGGCCAGCAGGGCGAACACGCACAGGGCGGCCTTCGACCATGGCTCCATCGTGCCTTCAATGAGCAGCGCATGCACCACGCTGCCGACAACGATCACCAGCGCGAGCGCCGTATGGCCGAGGCGCCAGAAGACGGGGCCCAGGCGGAGCCGCTCGCGCAGGCCGGCCAGCAGCGCGGTGGCGAAGATCGCCCACATCGCCACGACGCCCCAGGGCGAAAACGGTGTCGGCGATTCGAAAAGCAGCGCGTCGATCACGTCCGGCGCGCTGGTGAGAAACAACCCACCGACATGCGCCAGGATAAGCCCCACCAGAATCAGGCCCAGCCAGCGATGCACCGTGCGGCCCGGCCGCGCGGGAAGGCCCGGCAGGAGCCCTGCCGCCAGAAGCGGCTGGACGAGCAGCAGCGCCATGGCCGCGATCCCGGCAAAACCGGCAGCCGTGTAGATCGCCGGTCGCCATGCGATGAACGGACTGGTGGTCGCCAAGGCAACCGGAACCGCAATCACCAGCGCCAGAACGGCCCAGATCAGGCCGGCACGCCACGGAGGCACGGGTCAGGCCGGCTCGAGCACGAAATGGGCGCTGAGGCTCTTGTCCCGGGCGCTGGCCATGAGCGGGCGGAGGAAAACCGTCTTGAAACCGGCTCCCTCATAGGCAAGATGCCCGTGCGGCTGGCCGAAAATCGGGATGATCTGCGGCATCTCGAGGCGGAATGTGCCATCGGCGGCGGTCAGCGTTGCGCCGTGGCTGTGCTTGTCATCCTCGCGGCCTTCGGTCGTATGCGCCCAGATCTGGATGCGGATGCCGGAAAGCGGCGCGCCATCGCCGGCGCGGCGCACGGTGCCCGT
Organism: Beijerinckiaceae bacterium; assembly: GCA_027533425.1. GTDB lineage: Bacteria > Pseudomonadota > Alphaproteobacteria > Rhizobiales > Beijerinckiaceae > Rhabdaerophilum. The sequence goes on from JAPZUD010000008.1 coordinate 13,674, forward strand.
CATCCAGAAGCCGCCACCGCCAATGCGGCTGACAATGGGCGCGCCGGGCATGTAGTTGTTCGAACCGCCCCGCATCGAGGGCGTCGGCGCAAGGCCCTGCGCGCGGGACGGCAGGATGAGGGCAGGTGCGGCGGCAAGGAAGGTGGCACCGGTCAGACCAGTTTTCAGGATGGCGCGGCGGCTCGACGGATTCGGGGTCACGGCGGTCTCTCCTTCTCGGATCACGGCAGTTCGGTCTTCCGCTTCGGTCTGCCGCGTAAATAGGGCAAGCCTGCGGCAGGCAAGGGCCGCGATGGCGCGATGCGGCATCTCGGACGCGGCAATCGCGTCAACGTTCGGCGATCACCTGGTTCATGACCGAGCGCAATGCGCGGATGAAGCTCTCGGCATAGGTCGAGAGCGCGATATCACGGCGCTTGGCGATGTAGGTCTGGAATTCCGTCGGCTCGTCGATCCGCAGGATGCGGAGGCCGGGCATGTCGCCCTGCGCCACCGTGAACTGGTCGATCATCGCGATGCCGAGGCCCGCCTGCACGAGCGAGCAGACCGTGGTGCCGAACCGCGCCCGGATGGCAATGTCGTAATCGAGGCCGTGCCGGGCGAAGATCCGGGCCATGATCCCGCCATAGGGGTCGTTCGGATCGATCCCGATCAGGGGGTGCTGCACCATCTCCGCCGCACTGATCACCTCGCGCTTCGCCAGCGCATGCCCCGCCGGCACGATGCAGAAGAGCTGCCCTTTCGCCAGCGGGATGAACTCGATGGCATTGTTGTCCAGCTTGTAACTCATGGCGACAAGCTCGCCCTTGCCCAGCAGGATATAGTCGATCGCCTCCTCCAGCTTGAGGACGTTGATGTCGATGCGCAGGCTCGGAAAGGACCGGCGAAGGGCCCCGATGGCCCGGGGCACCATCACATTGCAGATGCTCGGCACCGAACCGATCTTCAGTTCGAACGGATCGCCGTTGCGCATCCGCCCGATCATGGATTGCAGGTCATCGACCCGCTTGTACACGCTGTTGACCTGTTCGAAGATGTCCTTGGCCTCGGGCGTCGGCACGAAGCGGCCCTGGCTCCGGTCGAACAGGCGCAGCCCGACACTGCGCTCGGTATATTTCATCAGACGGCTGATCCCGGGCGCGGAAACACCCAGCAGGCGCGCCGCCCCGCTGACGCTGCCGGCAACCATGACAGCCCGCAGGACCTCGATCTGTCGGAGCGTCAACATGGCAATTCCGTTCGCTTCTCCGGCCTGCGCATGCAAGATTGTAACATCATGTTCAAGTCAGATGCAATCTTGGTACTTGACGTTACATCCCCTTATCCCATTAGCTGGCAGGGCGTGAGGCGGGCGGCCGCGGGTCGTCCACGCCGGAACAAGCGTGCAAGAAACTGAGTCCCTTGGGAGGGAACATGATGAAGAGAACAGCTATCGCGGCGCTCCTCGGGCTGGGGATCGCCGGCAGCGCCATGGCGCAATCCTATCCGTCGAAGGAAATCCAGGGCATCATCCAATGGGGTGCCGGTGGCTCGACCGATGTGGTGATGCGCGCGGTGACACCGCATGCCGAAGCCGTTCTTGGCGGCAAGGTGGTGATGCAGAACGTGACCGGCGGCGTCGGCGCGATCGCGCTCAACCGCGTGGCCGACGGGGCTGCCGATGGCTACACCCTGCTGATGGGCGCCGAGAATCCGCTGCTCTACAAGGTGATGGGCCTTGGCCAGAAGGATTATTCGGACTTCACTCCAATCAACATCATCGCACGCGGCATCCCGATCATCGTCGCGAAGCCGGATGCGCCCTTCAATACGTTCCCGGAAATGATCGCCTATATCAAGGCGAACCCGCGCGCCGTGAAATTCGGTTCGACCGGCCCCGGCGGCCTGCCCTCCGTGATCACCGCGATGATCAATGCCAAGCAGCCGATCCAGGTGACGGCAGTCCCCTATGACGGAGACGGCCCGGCCCTCACGGCCCTGATGGGCGGCGCCATCGACGTGATGCCCGCCGTGCTCGGCGCCGCCATCGAGAATATCCGCGCCGGCCGCATGAAGCCCATCGCGATCATGGACGTGGCGCCCAACGCCGCCCTGCCGAATGTCAAGCCGGTTGTCGAGACCAACCCCGAATTCCGGCAATACCTGCCCTGGGGCCCGTTCTTCGGCGTCTTCGTCAAGAAGGGCACGCCGGCAGACATCGTCACCAAGCTCCAGGCGGCCTACAATACCGGCGCGAAGCACCCCGATTTCCAGAAGCTGATGGACAATCGCGGCTTCCTGATGATGAACATCGCCGGCAAGGAAGCCGATGACTTCCTCGCGAAATGGCAGTCGACCACGACCTGGCTCCTGCAGGATGCAGGTGTGACCAAGGCCTCGCCGGCCCAGTTCAACATTCCGAAGCCCTGACGCCTGACGCGGCCGGCCCCCAGCGCCGGCCGCACCTTCCCCATTTCCCGGAGGATCGACCATGCGTGAAGGGCAGACCAGGCGCCCCGGCGAAGCCCTTTTCGTCGGCTTTCTGACGCTTGCCAGCCTTGGCCTGCTGATCAAGGCCTATGGCATTGCCGGCTTCGAGGCACTGAGTTCCCCCGGCGCGCTTCCCATGGCGGCCACCGCCGTGATGCTGCTGTCGGCACTCATCATCCTCCGCCAGACGATCAAGGCGCCGGCCATCAGGACGGAAACCATCCGTGAGCACATCCTCCCGGCTGCTGTCGTGGTCGCGATGGTTGCCATCACGGCCTATGCGTTCCTGCTCGAACCGCTGGGCTTCCTGATCACCTCGTTCCTTTTCCTCGCGGTGCTGATCCGCGTGCTGAGCGGGCGCAGCCTGTTCTTCTGCGTCTGGTCTTCCGCTGCGTGTGTCCTGCTGATCTATGTCGTTTTCCGCATCGTCTTCAGCGTGCTGATGCCGGAAGGCATTGTCCCGGAACGCGAGATCCTCGCCTGGCTCGGCCGGCTCTTCGGCGGAGGCCGCTGACATGCAGGCTGTTTCCGCCTTCCTCATCCCCTTCCTCGATATCCAGCTGCTCGGGCTTGTCGCAGCGGGCACGTTCGCCGGCATCTATATCGGCGCGATTCCCGGCCTCTCCGTCACGATGGCGGTGTCGATCCTGATTTCCTTCACCTTCGCCTGGCCGGTCTACCCGGCCCTCGCACTGATGATCGGCATCTTCATGGGCGGGGTCTATGGCGGCTCACGCACGGCGATCCTGCTGAACATTCCCGGTGCACCGGCGGCCATCGCCACGGGGCTCGACGGCTACCCCATGGCCAAGAAGGGCGAAGCGGGCGAGGCGATCGGCATCACCACGGTCATGTCGTTCTTCGGAGGTGCGGTCGGCATCATCGTGCTGGCCGTCGCCGCGCCGATGGTCTCCGAATTCGCGCTGAAGTTCCAGCCGCGCGACTACATGCTACTCGCCGTTCTCGGCATCCTGCTGGTCGGCTCGCTCTCGGGCGAGAGCCTGATCAAGGGTATCTTCGCCGGCGCCTTCGGCATTCTCATCGGCACGGTGGGGCTCGACCCGCTGACCATCGCCGACCGGTTCACCTTCGGGTTCAGCGAATTGCGCGGCGGCATCTCCTTCGTCGCGGTCATGATCGGGATGTTCGGCATTTCCGAGGCTTTGGTGCAACTGCACGACGTGAACAAGGCAGCGGTGCGCCAGCAGATCAACCGCATCGTGCCGTCCTGGAGCACGATCACGAAATACCTGCCGCTCTCGCTGCGCTGCTCCGGGATCGGCGTGATCATCGGCGCCCTGCCCGGCACCGGCGGCGATATCGCCGCGCTCATGGCCTATGACCATGCCAAGCGCACGACCAAGAACCCCGAAGTCCCGTTCGGCGAGGGCGCGCGCGAGGGGCTCGTCGCGCCGGAAACCGCCAACAACGCAGCGGTCGGCGGCGCCTTCATCCCCATGATGACCCTGGGCATCCCGGGCGATGCTGTCACCGCGATCATGATCGGCGCGCTCTTCATCCACGGGCTCAACCCGGGACCGATGTTGATGATCGACAAGCCGGACATGTTCTGGTTCATCGTCGGCGCGCTGACCCTCGCCAATGTCTTCATGCTGATCTTCGGCCTGACCGGCATCCGCTTCTTCGTGAAGGTGGTGGAGACGCCCCGGAGCGTGCTCATCCCGGTCATCATCCTGCTTTCGATCGTCGGCGCCTATGCCGTGAAATCCTCGCTTGTCGACGTCTACTGGATGCTCGGCTTCGGCGTGCTCGGCTATTTCATGAAGCTCTATGGCTTCCAGCTCGGCCCGGTCATCCTCGGGGTGATCCTGTCGCGCCTGCTCGACGATAACTGGCGACGCGCCATCATCTCCGATCAGGAAAGCCTACCGATGTTGCTCAAGGGCATCGTCACAAGCCCGCTCTCGCTCGTGCTGTTCTCCGCCGTCCTGTTCATTCTGCTCGCGCCGCTCTGGCGCAAGGTGACGGCGCGCCGGGCGGCCTGAGGGGCGCAACGCTTCGCGAACGGCGTTCAATCATGGAGCCGAAAACAGGCTGGAGCGGGTGAAGGGAATCGAACCCGGATCTTCTGCCGATCCGCTCCGGGCGAAGCCCGACCGCGGATCGGAAACGGCTACGAGGGTTCGATCACGTGCTGGTAAAAAGAGCTGGAGCGGGTGAAGGGAATCGAACCCGGATCTTCTGCCGATCCGCTCCGGGCGAAGCCCGACCGCGGATCGGAAATGGCTGCGAGGGTTCGATCACGTGCCGGTAACAAGAGCTGGAGCGGGTGAAGGGAATCGAACCCGGATCTTCTGCCGATCCGCTCCGGGCGAAGCCCGACCGCGGATCGGAAACGGCTACGAGGGTTCGATCACGTGCCGGTAACAAGAGCTGGAGCGGGTGAAGGGAATCGAACCCTCGTATTCAGCTTGGAAGGCTGCTGCTCTACCATTGAGCTACACCCGCATCGAATGGCTAGGTAGCTGCGCCGCGCGGCGATGGCAAGGGCAGCGTTGGATCCGGATTCAGTTCGGGAACTCGTTCATCCGGAAATCAACTCGATCCGTCAGATACTTGGCGGCAATTCCAGAATCGAGTCGGCAAGGGCTTGAATCAATCCACGAGCGAATTGAATCACGTTCACAGGCGGTATTCGAGCGTCAGCCGAACACGACCGTCCGGCTGCCATTGAGGAAAACGCGGTCCTCGAGATGGGCCAGCACCGCCTTCGCCAGCACGCGGCGCTCGATATCGCGCCCTTTCCGGACAAGGTCATCCGGCGTGTCGGCATGGCTGATCCGCTCGACATCCTGGTCGATGATCGGTCCCTCGTCGAGATCGCCGGTCACGTAATGCGCGGTCGCGCCGATCAGCTTCACGCCGCGCGCATGGGCCTGATGGTAGGGCCGCGCGCCCTTGAAGCCGGGCAGGAAGGAATGGTGGATATTGATGCAACGGCCGGCGAGCTCGCGGGCCAGTTCGTCCGAGAGCACCTGCATGTAGCGCGCAAGCACCACCAGCTCGGCGCCGGTCGAGCGGATCAGGCTGCGGAGCGAGGCCTCCTGCGCGGCCTTGGTTTCGCGGGTCACCGGCATGTAACGGAAATCGAGGCCCTGCAGGTCGACATCGCCGAACTTCTCGCGCGGATGGTTCGAGGCCACCGCCACGATCTCCATCGGCAATTCGCCGATCTTCTTCCGGTAGATCAGGTCCGCGAGGCAATGGTCGAAGCCGGAGACCATGATCAGCACCTTGCGGCGCTCGCCCTGCGGCCGCATCGACCATTGCATGCCGAACCGCCCCGACAGCGCCTGGAACTCGCTCCGCAGACGTTGCGCGGCATCCGGCTCACCGCCCGGCGAGAAGACCACACGCATGAAGAACGTGTCGCTTTCCAGATCATCGAACTGGCGGGCATCGAGGATGTTGCAGCCGCGCTCGAACAGGAAGGTCGAGACAGCGGCCACGATGCCGGGACGATCCGGGCAGGACAGGCGGAGAACGAGCGGTTGGCTGTGCATGGGATCACTCCTTCGGCTCCAGGCGGGGCGCGGCCTTTGCGAAGAAAGCCTCCAGGCTGGGCCGGAGATTGGGGTTGGTCATGATCATGCCGGCCATGAGCGCCTCGGCATAGAGGCCATCGGTGGTCGACATGTCATTGACCCGCCAGATCCCGGTGATGATGCCGAAATTCGTCAGGTCATAATGTTCCGCCGCCGCCTCGGCGATGGCCAGCGCCCGGGCTTCGGCCGTGCCGGTCTCGACGATCTCATGCGCCAGCCCGACCTCGAAACCGCGCTGCACGTCATAGGTGCGGGCGGCAATCATCATGTCGATCAGCCGCGCGGGCGTCATGATCCGCGCGACGCGCACCGTGGCGCCACCGCCGGTATAGACCCCGCGCTGGCCCTCCGGCAGGGCGAAGAAGGTCGTGCGGTCGGCCACGCGGACATGCGTCGCCGCGGCGAGTTCGAGCCCGCCACCGACCACCGCGCCCTTGAGCGCCGAGATGACCGGGATGCTGCCGAACTGCATCCTGTCGAAAGCGCGATGCCAGTCCTGGCACATGCGCATGAATTCCACGGGCGAGCGGTTGAGTTCGTAATGCTCGCGCAGGTCGAGCCCGGCGCAGAAATGCGGCCCCTCGGCCTGAAGCACCACGGCGCGGATCGCCTTGTCGGGCCGGTCGAAGAACCGGTCGATCTGGGCGGTCGTCGCCTCGTCCAGCGCATTGCGCCGGTCCGGCCGCCGGAGGGTGAGGATCGCGACCTTGCCGCGTTGTTCGATATCGAGAGTGGCCATGCCTAATCCCAAGCTGAAAATCCGTAAGACCGACGTCCGGGATGACAACCGCAACCGGCCGACCTAGGACGTATTGACAAGAACCTCGGGGCCGACGGATGCGGTCCGGTCCCGCGCGCAGCCCCATAGCGGGATACGGGAGAGCTCAATGTCGTTCAAGGCCCTGATCGTTGACAAGAATCCGGATGGCTCGATCCGGCAGTCCATCGAGATGCTGGACGATTCCCGCCTGCCCGCCGAGGGCGAGGTGACGGTGGATGTTGCCTGGTCGACCGTGAACTACAAGGACGGCCTCTGCCTGACCGGCGGCGGCGGCCTCGTCCGCACCTATCCGCATGTGCCCGGCATCGATTTCGCTGGCACCGTCGCCGAATCGGCCGATTCCCGCTTCCGACCCGGCGACCGGGTCGTGCTGACGGGGTGGCGTGTCGGCGAGGTCTGGTGGGGCGGCTATGCAACGAAAGCACGCGTCAAGGCGGACTGGCTGGTCCCGCTGCCCGAGGGGCTGACCGAGCGCCGCGCCATGGCCATCGGCACCGCCGGCTTCACCGCCATGCTGGCTGTCCAGGCACTCGAGGATCACGGCCTTGCACCCGACCAGGGCGATGTGCTCGTCACCGGCGCCGCCGGCGGCGTCGGCTCGGTGGCGGTCGCTATCCTCGCCAAGCGCGGCTACAGCGTCGCCGCTGTCACCGGCCGCCCGGAAACCGAGGGCTTCCTGCGAGATCTCGGCGCCAGCCGCATCGTGCCGCGCGCCGAACTCGCTGAAGCCCCGACGCGCCCGCTCGACAAGGAACTCTGGGCCGGCGCGATCGACAATGTCGGCGGGCCGATGCTCGCCCGCGTGCTGACGCAGATGAAATACGGCGCCTCGGTCGCGGCCGTCGGCCTGGCGGGCGGCAACTCCCTGCCGGCCACAGTCATTCCCTTCCTGCTGCGCGGGGTGAACCTGCTCGGCATCGACAGCGTGATGAAGCCCCTGCCCGGCCGGCTCGCCGCCTGGAAACGGCTGGTCACGGACCTGCCGATGGACAAGCTGGATGCCCTTACGGTCGAGGCCGGATTCGACGAGTTGCCGCGCCTCGGCCGCGAGATCCTCGCCGGTCAGGTGCGGGGCCGCGTCGTCGTGAAGATCGGCTGAGCGGCGTCAGCGGAAGGCGATGACCAGCATGGCGAGGCCGAGCAACAGCCCTGCCATGATGGCGGAGCGGTAGGCATAGACCAGAAACGCCTCGCGCCGCGCTTCGGCAATCAGGCCGGGAGCCAGCGTTTCCGGTGGCCGGTCATCGGGCCGGAGCATGATCCAGACCTCGGTCGAGCGCCACGGTACCGCATGGGCCCGCGCCGCCTTGAGGATCAGGATGAAGCTCATCAGCAGCAGCGAGAAACCACCGAATTTGAGCGACATATCCGGCTGGTTTCCAAGCGCGAGCATCGTCGTGACGATCGCGATCATGCCGAAGCCGCACCCGCGCATGACGGAAAGGAAGGCGAATTCCCGGACCCGCTGCTCCACCGACGACTCCCCGGTTCAGATGATCCGGAAAGGATATCCGCTCGCCCCTTCTGTTCAAGACAGGGCCGGTGCCGATCACGAAGTTGTGCGGGCTTTCAGGTGTGGAAAAGGAGGGCCGGAATCGCGAAGAACAGCACGAAGACCAGCCAGATCAGCATCGAGGTCGTGTCGCTCTGCTGACGCCCGGTCAGCCGCTCGAAAAGCGCGGCGGGAATGCCGGCCAGGGCGACGCTCATCACCGAAATGAACAGCGAGGTGAAATAGAAGGTCAGCAGCGGCGACGAGACGATCAGCGTCGGCGTGAACGGCCTGAGCAGGATATAGACCGGGTCGAACCACGGCGAGACATGCATGCCGTTGAGCAGCGAGAACCCGGCAATCCCGACAAGGATGCCGTCGCGCTGCATGATGGATTCGCGTTCCATGGCGCCCTCCTCAGGTGATGCCGGTCGGCCCGACGCCGAGCAGCCGGTTGACAAGGAACAGGGCGATCCGCAGCCCGGTCAGCCAGAACAGCGACAGGACCAGCACCAGCGGCGGCGCGACCATCGCCGGCGTGACGAAGCGGACGGCCTTGACCACCGGATCGGTGATCTGGACGAAGACCTTGTAGATGACGACGTCCGGCCTGTTTGCAAACAGGAGCGACAGCACGAAGCGACCGAGCATCGTATAGGTCAGCACCGCCAGGATGTAGTTCGGCACGGTGAAGGTAAAGAAGCTGATATCGCCGCCCATCGGCCGCCTGTCCGTTCTTCTCGAGTGAGGTGCCGCAACCTGCGATGGCCGAGGCCCGACGGTCAAGGGAAAGGGCGGGAGATCGCTCTCCCGCCCCCGGTTTTTCGGTTCACGCGCGTCAATGGGAAGCGACGAGACCGCTCTTTTCTTCCATCAGCGTCTTGCCGCGCGGCTTGCGGACTTCGTCGATGAAGCGCTGGAGCTCCGCGGAAGGAGCCGGCGTCATCAGCGAGACCACGATCATCACCGCAAAGCCCACCGGCAGGCCGAAGGCCGCCGCCGAGATGTTGTTGATGTTGAACCAGCCGACCTTCGAAGCCATCGGATGAGCCAGCGTGACCCAGCCATCCATCGCATTCGCAGCCGCCATCGCAACCTTGAGGTCGACGACAGGCGCCCAGGTGATCGGGTTCAGCAGCGCCGTCATGCCGAGATACTTGACCCCGAAGCCCGGGAAGTAACGCGTCACGAGCAGGTACAGCAGGGTGACACCGAAGCCGGCGAGGATGCCTGCAATGGCCCCTTGCTTGGTCGTCCGCTTCCACCAGACGCCCAGGACGAGCGCGGGGAAGAGGCCACCTGCCGCAAGGCTGAACGCCCAGGCCACCATCGCAAGGATGTCCGCCGGGCGCTGCGCCGCCGTCCACGCCGCCGCGATCGCGACGATCACCAGCAGCACGCGGCTGATGACGAGGCGCTGCTTGGTCGGCGCGTTCGGGTTGATCATCTTGTAGTAGATGTCATGCGACAGCGCGTTGGCCAGCGCGAGCAGCAGGCCATCCGCCGTGGAGAGCGCGGCGGCAAGGCCACCGGCAGCCACGAGGCCCGTGATCACGTAGGGCAGACCGGCGATTTCCGGCGTCGAGATCACGACCACGTCCGGGTTGATCCCGAAATCCTGCAGGCGGAGCACGCCGGTATGGCCAGCGAGAGCCGCACAGGAGGCCTTGACCGCTTCAGCCGAAGCCGCAGCCTTGCCGCAGATATTCACAAGGCCGAGCTTGCCCCAGCTGTAGACCCATTGCGGAAGATCCGCGATGTTCTTGCCGATCAGGGTCGAATAGACCTCGAGCTTCGAGAACGCCGCATAGGCCGGAGCCGTGAAGTACAGCAGGAAGATGAAGAGCAGCGACCAGGCCACGGACTGACGGGCTTCACGCACCGACGGGGTGGTGAAATAGCGCATCAGGACGTGCGGGAGCGAGGCCGTGCCGACCATCAGGCAGAAGATCAACCAGAAATAGTTCGCGGGCGAGTAACGCGAGAACGGCGCGGTATGCGTCGTGCTGAGCGAAGCCTGCGTCGCGAGGCCCTTCTGGACGAATTCCTGCTCGAGCTGGCTGATCGATTGCAGCGCCTGGCCATAGGAGAGCTGCGGCACCGGCACCCCGAACTTCTTCGCCGACATCCAGACCACCGGGATCAGGTAGGCGACGATCAGCACGATGTACTGGGCAACCTGGGTCCAGGTCACGGCCTTCATGCCACCGAGCATCGAGCAGACGAGAATGCCCGCCAGACCCACATAGACCGCAACCGTGAAGTCGAGGCCGATGAAGCGCTGGGCAATCAGGCCCGTGCCGAAGATCTGCGCCACCACGTAGGTGAAGGAGCAGGCCAGCAGCACGATCACGCCGCAGAGACGCGCCATGTTGCCCCCGTAGCGGGCCGCCAGGAAGTCCGGAACGGTGTAGGCGCCGAACTTGCGCAGGAACGGCGCGATCAGCACCGCCACCAGCACATAGCCGCCGGTCCAGCCCAGAACGAAGGCGAGGCCGTCATAGCCGAGCAGGTAAAGCGAACCGGCCATGCCGATGAACGAGGCTGCCGACATCCAGTCCGCGCCAGTCGCCATGCCGTTGTAGAAGGCCGGAACGGTTCGGCCGGCAACATAATACTCGCCCACGTCCGAGGTGCGCGAGACGATGCCGATGAAGGCGTAGACGAGAATCGTCAGGCCCATGAACATGTAGCCGAGATACTTCTGGCCGACACCCAGCTGCTCGAGGATGCCCACGAGGAAGATGAAGCCGAAGAAGCCCCCGGTATAGATGGCGTAGATGCGCCCGAGATTGTTGAGGAAGCCGCCCTTGTCGGCTGATGCGTTTGCCATTGTCCCCTCCTCAGTCGTCTTCGGCGACGCCGGTTTCGCGATCGATCTTGTCCTGCGCTTTCGCGAACCAGAACAGCATCGCCACGAAGACGATCAGCGAACCCTGCGCGGCCATGTAGAAGCCGAGCGGGAAGCCCGCGATGACGATCTTGTTAAGCGCTCCCACGAACATGTGGACGATAAAGCCGAAAAAGACCCACAACCCCAACATCAGGATCATGAGGGACTTTGTTCGAGCCCAATGTTGCTCGGCATTTGGCGTCATTCGCCGCCTCCCCTTGTTTCTCTTCCCTGGAACCGGCCTGCGCCGGCGCGAGAACGGGCGCGCCCCCGAAGACGCACCTGCCCGGCACTATGAATAACCTGTTAAAACGCCTCCGGCTGCCCCTACCTAGGTCTAACATCACAGAAAAATCGCAGGCCCTCGCAATGAAGCGCCGGCCGCATCCGCGGATTGTGCAGTGCAGCGAAAATGATCATACCTTTGAGCTTCAGGCTATACATCGAGAAGGCGTTCTAAGCTTGCCGAGCAGAGCGCCAATAGTGACAAGCAAGCCAACTATTGTGCAGCGCAAAATAAACTGGGCCGGATATGCGACAGCGTGCCGCAGACAGCGCCCGCGCGCCGCGCACCGATCACGAGAGTTTGTCCCTCCTAATCATCATAACATTGATAGACGCGCGCCGAATCCGCAGCCATTGTGATGCAGCACATCCTGTGCGGACGCCGGGGTCTGGGGGCCAAGGTCTGGGGGCGATGGGCGGACAGGTGCACCGAACCAACATCGACCGGGTTGCGATCCTGGAGATCGACAACCCGCCGGTGAATGCGATGTCCCAGCCGATCCGCAGGGCATTGGCTGATCATGTCGCGCGGGCGGATTCCGAGCCCGAGATCGGTGCCATGGTGATCCTGGCCCGCGGCCGCACCTTCGTGACCGGGATCGACCTCACCGAACTCGGCCAGAAGCCGCGTGACCCCGGCATGGCCGAGGTGGTGGACCGGATCGAGGCCGCGTCAAAGCCCGTCGTGGTCGCGTGGCACGGCACGGCCCTCGGGGCCGGCTGCGAGATCGGGCTGGCCGCGCATCGGCGCATCATGGGGCGGCAGAGCCGGGTCGGCCTGCCCGATATCCGCCTTGGCCTCGTGCCCGGCGCCGGCGGTACGCAACGCCTGCCCCGGCTGATCGGACTGCCCGCCGCTCTGGACCTTATCGCCTCGGGCCGGGTGATCGATGCGATGGAGGCTTTCGCCCTCGGCCTCTGTGACGAGGTGACCGACGGCGATATCCGCGAGGCCGCGCTGGCGGCGGCGCGGACCCTGATCGGCCGGATGCAGCCCCGCCTGTCCCTGCGCGCGCCCGCACCGCCGGAACCCGGCGCCTGGGAAGCCATGGTCGAGCGTGTGCGCCGCGAGGCCCGGCATCGCATTGCGCCGCTGCGCGCGATCGAACTGATCGGCCAGACGCTGACAACGCCCTATGCTATCGGCAGTGCCGCCGAAAGGCGGGCCTTCCTCGAACTGACCGCCTCTGACCAGTCCCGCGCGTTGCGCCATCTTTTCTTTGCCGAACGGGCCCTGCGCAAACGGCCGGAATTCGCGGAGATCCGGCCCCGCGCTCTCGCGCGGATCGGCCTTGTCGGCTCGGGCTCGGCCGCTGCCGGCATCGCCGCGACCCTCGCGGAGCGTGGCCTTGCCGTCACCCTGGTCGAGACCGCCGAAGGCGGGCTGCAGGCGGCGCGGGAGCGGGTCGCGGCACTGATCGCCCGGGGCATCCGGTCCGGCCGTGTTCCGGAGGCCGCCCGGCAGGACATTGCCTCCCGCCTGTCCTTCCAGGGCGATCTCGCCGCCCTTGCCGGCTGCGACCTCGTGGTCGAGGCGATATTTGATGATCTCGCGCTCAAGCGTGACCTGTTCGAGCGGCTCGAGGAGATCCTGCCGCCACAGACCCTGCTGGCGAGCGCCTCGCCAATGACGGATCATTCTGCCCTTGCCGGGCAACTCGCCCATCCCGGGCGCTACCTCGCCATGCATTTCCTCGCCCCGGCTCCGGCGATGCGGATCGTCGAGCTGGGCCGCACGCGGCATACGCGGCCGGAAACCCTCGCCGCGATCTTCGGCATGCTCGATCGCATCGAAAGGATGGCCATCCCCTGCCTTGCCACGGAGGGACTTGTCGGGAGCCGGATCGTGGCGCGGTTCCGGGCGCAATGCGATTTCATGCTGGAAGAAGGCGCCCTCCCCGCCGAGATCGACCGCGCCCTGGAAGCCTTCGGCCTGCCCATCGGCCCCTTCGCCGCGCAGGATCTGGCGGGCCTCGACATTGCCTGGGCGCGGCGGAAGCGGCTGGCCGAAACCCGCCCGCAGGGCGAGCGTGACGTGCCCATTCTCGACCAGCTCTGCGAGCGGGGGCATTTCGGCCAGAAAGTCGGCAAGGGGTGGTATCGATACCGCAACGGCCAGCGCGAGCCCGACCCGGACGTCGAGGCGCTGATCCGCGCCCATGCCGCATCGACAGGCCGGCGGCGGCAGGCCTTCACGGCGGATGCGATCCAGCTGCGGGTCCTGGCGGCCATGGTCAATGAAGGGTGCCGGATGATCGAGGCCGGCATCGTCGCCCGACCGGCGGAGATCGACCTGCTGATGGTGCATGGCCATGGCTTCCCGGCCTGGCGCGGCGGACCGATGCAGGAAGCCGATTCGCGCGGCCTCCGCGTGATCCAGTCCGCCATCGAGGCCAGCGCGCAGCGCGATGGCGCGGGGTTCGAGGCCTGCCGCCTCGTGGCAGAACTCATCGCCTCCGGCCGATCCTTCGGCGCGCTCAATCGCCCCGTCGTGGCGGAAGTGCTTCAGCCGGCCTGACCGGCCCCCTCCGTAGTGCGAACGAACCCGCCGGGGGCGCCGCTTCCGGAGTCGAAAAGATCACCCTGGTCAAACGCCCCGGCTCCCAGACCAAGCTGCTCGGAAAGTGAAGGAATCTTCTCCTTGAGCGCGAAGAAGCCGCGTGTCGCGTGCGGCCAGCACGCTTCGTCATAGGCCCGGCGGATCTCGATGAGCGCGATGCCTTGCCGGGCGAGGACGGGGGCGGCTTCCGCCAGCACCTCCGCCACCGGGCCGACCGGTGCATAGGCGGTGACGATCCGCGAGAGGCCATGCCGCCGCGCCCAGTCTCCGAGTGCGATCGCCGTCAGGCTCGGCAGCCGCACAGCCTCGACGCCCCAATGCCGGGCGGCACGATCGAGCCCGTCGCCAAGCGCTGCCTCGGTGAAGGCCTGCACGGCCTCCGCGACGGGCAGCGGCGAGCGCCCGTCGACAGCACTGGCACCGGCTACCGCGCGGATTCCGGCCCTGTCGAGGCCAAGGCTCTCGGGATGGAGATCCTCTTCCGTCAGGAGCAATCCGAGCGGCCCGTCCGGTGGGCCGGACATCGGGAGCCGCAGCCGCTGGGCCGCCGGCAGCGGCGGCTCCTCCAGCGCCGGCGCCTCCTTCGCGAGGCCGCGCGGCGAGAAACGCCCGCCGGTAAAGCCGGCAATGTTGTCCGGCCGGGCGAGATAGGTCTTGCCCTTGGTGTGCAGCCCGCCGACCCAGCGCCAGGAGCAGGTGTTCGAGGCCGGATCGCCGTCAAGCAGGTGCCGGATCATATAATCCGCCCCCAGTTCCCACGGCAGGCGCAGGGTGAAGATCCAGATCGAGGCGAACCACATCCGGGCATGGTTGTGGAGATAACCGGTTTCCTCCAGCTCGGCGATCCAGGCATCGAAGGCGTCGATCCCTGTCCGGCCGGCCAAAGCCGCCTGATAAGCCTTGCGGAAGCCGCCCTTCTCGCCGAGGGCCGCAACCTGTCCCGCAAGCGCCTCGCGATACCGGCGCCAGATTGCGGGACGAGTCTCCAGATGACCCTTGAAATAGGCGCGCCAGAACACTTCCTGGATGAATTTCTCGGCCGAAGCGGGCGAATGCCGGGCGAGCACGCTTTCGAGAACCTCCTGCTCGGTCACCAGCCGGTGCCGCAGATAGGGCGAGAGCACGGAGACATTGTCGCGCCGGTCGGGCCCGTAATCGCTGTTGCGGCGGGCTGCGTAATCGCGGCCGGCCGCCGGCAGGAAAGCCCGGAGGCGAAGAAGCCCGGCCGCGCGGCCGGGCTCGAAATGGCGTGAATCCGTCATCTTGAACTCCTGCCGGGCATACGCGCCCGGCAGGAGGATGGATGAGGTTCAGGCGAGGCCTTCTGCCTTGAGCGCGGCCTGCACCGCCGGCCGGGCGGCCACCCGGCCCATGAAGGCCTTCAGCCGCGGCCGCGAATCCAGCGGGATGCCGACGAAATTCACCCAGTTCGTCACCACGAAGAGATAGGCATCCGCCACCGTGAAGGCAGCGCTGGTCACATGGTCGCGGCCATCGGCGAAGAGCGATTCCACGTAATCGAGATGCTTGCCCACGGCCGAACGGGCCGCGTCCTTCTCCGCATCGGAGCTGGTCGGCACGAAGAGCGGCACGAAAGCCTTGTGCAGTTCGGAGGCGACGAAGTTGAGCATTTCCTGCACCCGCGCCCGCGCCACCGTGCCCGGCTGCGGCGCGAGTTCCCGCGCCCCTTCCCGGTCGGCGAGGAACTGCACGATTGCCGCGCCCTCGGTGATCCGCGTGCCATCATCGAGCTCGAGCACTGGAACCTGCCCCTTGGCATTGATGGAATGGAAATCGCCGCCGCCGGCCAACGTCCTGGTTTTCGTGTCGACGCGCTGCAGCGTGACCGGAAGGTTCAGCTCGTTGATCACGATATGCGGCGAGAGCGAGCAGGCGCCGGGCGAGAAATAGAGTTTCATCAACGATCTCCAAAAGAGGATGGGATGACGCTTTCCTTATCGCCTCTGGTTACATTGAGAAACCCGATAACTTGTAGTAACCATCAAAATCAGGTATCCGGAAGGTAACCAGGAGACCGCGATGGCCCTCAGGATGCGCAAGAACAAGGTCGCGGCCCCGCTGCCCGGCTGCCCGCTCACCGCCTGCCTCTCGCTGATCGGCGGGGCCTGGACGCCCAACATCATCTGGTATCTCTCCGGCGGGCCACGCCGATTTTCGGAACTGCGCGCCGACCTTCCGGGCATTTCCTCGAAGGTCCTCACGCAACGCCTGCGTGAACTCGAGCAGAGCGGCGTTGCGAGCCGGCAGGTGCTGCCGACCTCGCCGCCCTCGGTCGAGTACAGCCTGACCGTCTTGGGCCATGAGCTGTTGCCCGCCATCCGCTCGATTGTCGAGATCGGCCAGAAGCTGAAATCGCATCAGGAGGGCCGGCAGGCCGGATCCTGCCCGGAAGGGCAGGCCGCACCCGGAATCCGGGCTGCCGGGCCCCGCATCTCCCGCCTCTGAGACGCGGACACGAGCGCGTCTCAATGTATACAGCAAACGGCTGAATTTGTTCGTAACGGCTGGCTTGTCGGGCTTATTCGGATCTTTTACGATTTTCTGTATACATATTGAACACAGGAAACGCGCCATGACAGCCCCTTTCCCGCTCAACGCCTGGTATGCCGCGGCCTGGGATGTCGAGGTGAAGCGGGCCCTGCTTCCCCGGACGATCTGCGGCAGGAAGGTCGTCTTCTACCGGACCGAGGCGGGTGAACCGGTGGCCTTGGCCGATGCCTGCTGGCATCGCCTCGTTCCGCTCTCGCGCGGGCATCTGCGCGGCGACGAGGTGGTCTGCCCCTATCACGGCCTCGTCTTCAATCCGCAGGGGCGCTGCACCTTCATGCCCTCGCAGGAGACGATCAACCCCAGCGCCTGCGTCCGTTCCTACCCGGTGGTCGAGAAGCACCGCTTCCTCTGGATCTGGCCGGGCGATCCGGCCCTGGCCGACCCGGCCAAGGTGCCGGACCTGCACTGGAACAAGGATCCGGACTGGGAGGGCGATGGCAAGCTGATCCATGCCCGCTGCGATTATCGCCTCGTGATCGACAATCTGATGGACCTGACCCACGAGACCTTCGTGCATGGCTCGTCCATCGGCAATGCCGCCGTGGCCGAGGCGCCCTTCGCAACCACGCACGGTGACAGGACCGCCACCGTGACCCGCTGGATGCGCGATATCGAGCCGCCGCCCTTCTGGCGCGGCCAGCTCGGGAAGCCCGGCAATGTCGACCGCTGGCAGATCATCCGGTTCGAGGCACCGGCCACGATCGTAATCGATGTCGGCGTGGCCCCGGCCGGCACCGGCGCGCCGGAGGGCGACCGCAGCCAGGGCGTCAACGGCATGGTGCTCAACACGATCACCCCTGAAACCGACAAGACCTGCCATTATTTCTGGGCGTTCACCCGGAATTACCGCCGCCATGACCAGGCGCTGACGACCCAGCTCTGCGAGGGCGTGAGCGGCATCTTCCGCGAGGACGAGGCGATTCTCGAGGCGCAGCAGCAGGCCATCGACGAGAATCCCGGCCGCATCTTCTACAACCTCAACATCGATTCCGGCTCGATGTGGGCACGCCGCCTGATCGACCGGATGATCGCGGCGGAACAGCCGGTTCCGCAGGCGGCGGAGTGAGCCCATGGCCGGAACCGCCCTCCCCGAAGCCGCCCCGGAAACCGCCCGCCCGCGCGAGGATCGCGGCCATTCCCAGAGCGTCCGCGCCCAGCTGGCCCTGCGCGAATTGCTGCTCTCCGGCGAGATTGCCCCGGGCTCGCGTCTGTCGGAACTGGCGATTGTCGAGCGGATCGGTGTCTCGCGGACGCCCGTCCGCGCCGCCCTCACCCATCTGGCCGAGGAAGGGCTTGTCGAACCGATCCCTTCCGGCGGTTTTGCCGCCCGGGCCTTCTCCGAGCAGGATGTCCGCGATTCCATCGAGTTGCGCGGCACGCTGGAAGGCCTTGCCGCCCGGCTCGCGGCCGAACGGGGCATCGGCGCGCTGGCCATCCAGACCCTGCGCGACCTGCTCGCCCGGCTGGACGAGGTGGTCGCCGGCCCGCTCGGCGCGCCGGATGTCTTCGAGCGCTATATCGCGCTCAATGCCGAATGGCACCGCGAGATCACCGGCCTTGCCGGCAGCCGCGTGGTCGAGCGCCAGATCGAGCGCGTCATGGCCCTGCCCTTCGCCTCGCCCAGCGCCTTCGTCATGGCCCAGGCCCAGACCGAGGAGGCACGACGCATTCTCACCCTCGCGCAGGACCAGCACCATGCCGTGGTCGAGGCGATCCTCCAGCGCGAGGGCGCCCGCGCCGAGGCGCTGATGCGCGAGCATTCCCGCCTCGCGAGCCGCAACCTCGCCCATGCCGCCCGCTCGCGGCAGGCCATGGCGCAGGTACCGGGCGGTGCGCTGATCCGCCTCCGTCCGGCCTGAGGAGGCCTGCATGCGTTTTGCCGTGACCTGGCAGGAAGCTACCCTGCGCGCCGTGACCGACATCACGGCGGATATCCGCGAATTCCAGATCGTCCCCACCGGAGGCTGCCGCAACTTCCTGCCCGGCGCCCATCTCGATCTCGCCCTGACGATCGGCGGCCTGCCGGAAACGCGCTCCTACTCGCTGGTCGGCGAGCCCGGCGGTGATCATTACCGCATCGCGGTGAAGCGGCGGCCGGACAGCCGCGGCGGCTCGGCCTATCTCTGGAGCCTGGCGCCCGGTGCGCGGCTCACCATTACCGACCCGAAAACCGCCTTCGAGCTGGAATTCGGCCGCAAAGAATACCTTCTTGTCGCCGGCGGCATCGGCATCACGCCGCTTTTCGGCATGGCCAGCCTGCTGCGCCGGCGCGGCAGCCGGGTGCGGCTGCTCTATGCGGCGCGGAAAACGGCAGACCTCGCCTATCTGGAGACGCTCCGCCCCTTGCTGGGCGAGGATCTCCTGCTCTTCGTCTCGGAGAAGGGCCAGCGGATCGATTTCCCCGCCGCCTTCGCGGAACTCGGGCCGGATGCGCTCTGCGCGCTCTGCGGCCCGATGCCGATGCTGGAGGAGGCCCGCCGCGCCTGGGCCGTCGCCGGGCGCCCGTTGGCGGATCTCCGCTGGGAGACGTTCGGCACATCCGGCCGTCTCGCCGCCGAGGATTTCACCGTGCGCCTGCCCCGGCACGATCTCGAACTCGTCGTGCCGCGCAACCGCACCCTGCTCGATGCGCTCGAAGAGGCGGGGATCGACGTGATCCATGATTGCCGCAAGGGCGAATGCGGCCTCTGCGCGATGGATGTTCTCGCCATCGACGGCGCGATCGATCATCGCGACGTCTTCTTCTCCGATCACGAGAAGGAGGAGAACCGCCGGCTCTGCGCCTGCGTCTCCCGCGCCACCGGCACGCTCACCCTCGATACGGATTACCGGCCTGACGCTGTGTGAATCGCGCGCAGGCGAGGTGCTTTCGCAAGCGGCAACCCGTTTTAGGGACCAGCCTTTCCTCGTGCGCGCGGCTAATGCGCCATGCCCTGTTCCAGTGTCGTCATGCCCGGCCTTGGGCCGGGTATCCACGACTTGGCGGCACGCAAGCCGTAGTCGTGGATGGCCGGGACAAGCCCGGCCATGACGCTGAAGGAAACGGTGCGTGAAAAGCCGCGTGACCGCCCCTTACGCGTCCTTCCAGACCTCGGCGGCCAGCTCGACGATCATCTCGAGCTTCTTCCACTGCTCGTCCTCGGCCAGCGTATTGCCTTCCTCGGTCGAGGCGAAACCGCATTGCGGCGAGAGGCAGAGCTGGTCGAGCGAGACAAATTTCGACGCCTCGTCGATGCGGCGGCGAATGTCGTCCTTGGCTTCCAGCACGCCGGTCTTCGAGGTGACGAGGCCGAGCACCACATGCTTGCCCTTGGGCAGGAACCGCAGCGGCTCGAACCCGCCGGCGCGGTCCGTATCCCATTCCATGAAATAGCCATCGACCGGCATCGCGTTGAACAGCACTTCGGCCACCGGCTCGTAGCCGCCGGAGGCGATGAAGGTCGAGCGGAAATTGCCGCGGCAGAGATGCATGGTGATGGTCAGGTCGGCTGGCTTGTTTTCCAACGCCTTGCGCACCATGCCGGCATAGATGTCCGGCTGCTTTTCCGGATCGTCGCCGCGCTGGCGCAGCATCTCGCGCTGGTTGGGATCGCAGAGATAGGCGAAGGAGATATCGTCGAGCTGCAGGTAACGGCAGCCGGCGGCGTAGAACGCCCCCACCGCCTTGCCATAAGCGGCGCCGACATCGGCATAGAACGCATCCATCTCGTCATAGATGCCGGGATTCATCATCTTCCGGCCGCCGCGATAATGCAGCATGGACGGGCCCGGAATGGTCATTTTCGGCGTGGCGCGGGTATTCGCCTTCAGGAACGTGAAATGCTCGATCATCGGATGGCCGGAAAACCCGACCTTGCCGGTGATGCGCAGCGCCTTGGCAATGCCCACCCCGCCCTTGAAATTCATGCCGGAATCCGCCTCCACCGAGGTGACGCCGTCGAGCTGCTCGAGGAAATCGAAATGCCAGTAGGCGCGGCGGAACTCGCCATCCGTCACGCCCTTGAGGCCGACCGCTTCCTGTTTTGCGATGAGCGCCTTGATCTCGCGATCCTCGATCGCCTTCAGGCCCTCGGCGCTCAGCGTGCCGGCCGCACGCTCCTCGCGGGCCTTCTTCAGCGCGGCCGGGCGCAGCAGGGAGCCGACCTGGTCGGCGCGGAAAGGCGGTCTGGCAGTCATGATATCCTCCGGAAGGTCTCAGAAACGAGTTGAAACTCTGGTTTGCAGCTGTTGCTCGCCGTCATGCCCGCCCTTGGGGCGGGCATCCACGACTTGGCCCAAGACTCGGCCTTCGTGCAGCCCGAAGTCGTGGATGGCCGGGCTGAACCCGGCCATGACGAAAAACACAAAACATCTCAATGGCCTCCACGCACACCGGCCTTCTTGCCGGTGACGCCGAGATGGGTTTCGAGCGGCGCCGGATCGGCGATCAGGCTCGCGCTGGTGGATTGATGCACGATCGCGCCGCGATCGAGGATGATCGCCGCGTCGGTCACGCCGAGGATCTTCTGGGCATGCTGCTCGACGATGATGGCCGACAGCCCCTCGTCGCGGGTGATGCGCTTCAGCGCGGCCAGCAATTCCTCGATGATGATCGGCGCGAGACCCTCGGTCGGCTCGTCGAGCAGGATGAGCCGCGGGTTGAGCACCAGCGCCCGGGCCACGGCCAGCATCTGCTGCTCGCCGCCGGAAAGCTGGTTGCCCATATTGCCGCGCCGTTCCTTCAGCCGCGGGAACAGCCGGTAGACCGCCTCCACATCCCAGGCGCCCGGTTGCGCCACGGCTGTGAGATTTTCCTCCACCGTCAGCGACTTGAAGATGTTCCGCTCCTGCGGCACCCAGCCGATCCCGCCCCGCGCCCTGAGGTCGGAGCGGAGCTTCGTGATGTCACGCCCCTCGAAGCGGATCGTCCCGCCGAGATGCCGCGTCGCCCCGATGATCGTGTTGAGCAGCGTCGTCTTGCCGGTCCCGTTGCGGCCGAGCACGGCCAGCGAACGGCCCGCCTCCAGCGTCAGGCTGACATCGTTGATCACGCGCGCCAGCCCATAGCCGGCGGAAAGCTGCGCAAGCTGGAGAAGCGGCTCAGCCATCGAGGCTCTCCCCGAGATAGACCGCCCGGACACGCGGATCATTGGCAATTTCCGACACGGTCCCCTCGGTGAAGAGCGCACCGTTCACCAGCACCGAGATCCGCTCGGCAAAGGAGAAAACGAGGTCCATGTCATGCTCGATCAGCAGGACGGAGACATCGCGCGGCAG
The DNA here is from genome assembly GCA_027533425.1 of Beijerinckiaceae bacterium. Taxonomy (GTDB): domain Bacteria; phylum Pseudomonadota; class Alphaproteobacteria; order Rhizobiales; family Beijerinckiaceae; genus Rhabdaerophilum. The sequence goes on from JAPZUD010000008.1 coordinate 35,547, forward strand.
GGCCGCGACCGTGGCGAGCAGGTCATGCCGCTCGGCCTCCGGCACGCCGGCCGCGGGCTCGTCGAGCAGCAGCACGCGCGGCTGGCAGGCAAAGGCCAGCGCGATTTCCAGCAGGCGCTGCTTGCCATAGGGCAGGCTCGAGGTACGCTCCTCGAGCACATCGACCAGCTTGAACCGGGTGGCGATCTCGACGATCTCGTCGATCACGGCCGCTTTCGACCCGGCCGGGCGCCAGAATTCATAGCCATGGCCCATCCGCTCGGACACCGCGACGCCGAGGGTTTCCAGCGGCGTCATCCCCGCGAAGAGCTGGTTGATCTGGAAGGTCCGGACCAGCCCGCGCTTGACGCGCCGCTCCGGCGCCATGGCGGAGATATCCTCGCCATGCAGGCGGATTGTCCCCGCGCTCGGCTGGAGCACACCGGTCAGCAGGTTGACGAAGGTCGTCTTGCCGGCGCCGTTCGGCCCGATCAGGGCATGGCGGGCCCCGGGTTCGAGCCGGAAGCTGACATTGTCGGTCGCGACAATGCCGCCGAACCGCTTCTCCAGGCCGACAGTCTCGAGGGCGGCGCTCATCTCAATGCCCCCCGACAATCGTGCGCGGCCGCGGCTCGGGCTTGCCCCGCAGCCGTGCCCAGAGCACGGCGGCCTGATGGTTCATCCGCTCCCGCCCGATCAGCACGAGGATGACCAGGATCAGCCCGATCCAGAAGGTCCAGTATTGCGGCGTCCAGTTCGAGATCACGTCCTGCAGGACCTTGAATACGATCGCCCCGGCAAAGCCGCCATAGAGATAGCCCGTGCCGCCGATCACCAGCATCAGCAGCACATCGGCCGAGCGATGCAGCGCGATCACGTCGAGCGAGACGAATTGCGTCGTCTGCGCCAGCAGCGCCCCCGCCGCGCCGGCATAGGCGGCGGCGAGCGTATAGACCGCGATCAACCGCCGGTTGACGGGGATGCCGATCGCCCGCGCCCGCAGCGGGTTGTCGCGGATCGTCCGCAGCGACAGGCCGAAGGGCGAGACGACGATCCGCCGCGCCAGCAGGAACAGCAGGAACGTGACGACCAGCGAATAGACATAGGCCGTGCGGCCATAGAGGTCGAACTCGAACAGGCCGAGCACGGGGCCCATCATCACGCCCTGCAGGCCATCCGCCCCGCCGGTCAGCCAGGTCATCTTGTTGGCGATCTCGCCGAGGACGAGGGCGACCCCGAGCGTCACCATCAGCCGGGCAAGATCCACCCCGCGCAAAACGAGGAAGCTGGTGATGAAACCCAGCGCGCCGGAGGCCAGCATGGCAAGGACCAGCCCGGTCAGCGGATCACCGATCACCAGGATGGCGAAGATCCCGGCGAAATAGGCGCCGAAGCCGAAAAAGGCGGCATGGCCGAGCGAGGCGATCCCGGCATAGCCGAGGATCAGGTCGAGCGACATCGCGAACAGTGCCGTGATGATGATCTCGTTGAGGATCAGGTGATGGCTCGGCAGCAGCCAGATCGCACCGAAGGCCACCAGCCAGAACGCACATTCCAGCGGCTTCCAGCGGCTCGTCTCGGCGAGATGGCGCGTGGCGGTATCGATGGGAGTTCCCTGCATCGGCTCGGTTCCGTTATCGGGCTTTGACGAACAGCCCTTGCGGGCGGAAGACCAGCACCACGATCATCACGGTGTAGATCACGAAGGCGCCGAGGCTCGGCACGTAGTATTTGCCGGCCACATCGGCGATGCCGAGCAGCAGCGAGGCGAAGAAAGGCCCCGTCAGGCTGCTGGTGCCGCCCACCGTGACCACAATCATGAAATAGATCAGGAATTTCAGCGGGAAGGTCGGGTCGAGCCCGAGGATCTCCGCGCCGAGCGCGCCCCCCAGCCCGGCAAGGCCAGAGCCGAAGGCAAAGGTCACGGCGAAGACCAGAGCGGTGTTGATGCCGAGGCCGCGCGCAACCCGCGGATCATCCACCGCGGCCCGGAGCTGCGAGCCGAACCGGGTTCGCGTCAGGATGAGCTGGAGAGCCACCACCAGCACCCCGCAGACCGCGATGATGAAGCTGCGATAGAGCCCGATCTGCACACCGAATACATCCACGCGGCCGCGCAGCCAGGTGGGCAGCTGGATCAGCTGTGGCTGCGAGCCCATCACGTAATCCACCGCTGCGATGGCCATGAAGACGAGCCCGATCGTAAAGAGCACCTGGTCGAGATGATTGCGGGTGTAGAGCCGCTGGTAGAGCGTCCGCTCCAGCACGAGGCCGAGCAGGGCCGGCACGAGGAAGGCGAATGGCAGCGTGAGCAGGAACGGCACGCCGAGCCGGTTCATCAGGATCGCGGTGACATAGCCCCCGACCATGGCAAAGACGCCATGCGCCAGATTGACGAAATTCATCAGGCCGAGCGTGATCGACAGGCCGCAGGCCAGGACGAACAGCACCATGCCGTAGGCAATGCCGTCAAACAGGATGGTCAGCACGGAAGATCCCCCGGGAGGCGCAGGAACCAGGCGCCCCTGAGGCGCCCTGAAGGCAAGGAACCCGGCGCCACGCGGGCGCCCGGCATGGACAGACAGTCCGGCTTACTTGGCCTTTGACGGATCCTTGACGTTCGGGATGGTGGCGAACTCGATGTTGAAGAGCTCGTTGCCGACCTTCTCGACCTTGCGGATATAGACATTCTGGATGATGTCGCGCGTGTCCTTGTCGATCGACATCGGACCGCGCGGGCTGTTCCAGGCCAGGCCCTTCATGGCCTCGACAAGGGCTTCGCCGCCGGCGCCATTGGTCTTCTTCAGGCCTTCATAGAGGGCATGCATGCCGTCATAGCCGCCAACGGCCATGAAGTTCGGGCGCAGGCCGTTATTGGCCTTCCTGAAGGCCTCGACGAAGGCCTTGTTTTCCGGGCTGTCATGGGCGGCAGAGTAATGATGCGCCGTCACCACGCCGAGGGCGACATCGCCGATCGTGTTGAGGATGTCATCATCCGTCACGTCGCCGGTGCCGATCAGCCTGATGCCGCTCTTGTCGAGGCCGCGCTCGACGAACTGCTTCATGAATTGCGAGCCGACGCCCGACGGCACGAAGACCAGCAGCGCATCCGGCTTGGAATCCGCCACTTTCTGCAGGAAGGGCGAGAAATCCGGGTTGGCCAGCGGCACGCGGAGATTTTCCACCTGGCCGCCATTGGCCTTGAACACATCCGAGAACCACTTCTCGACATCATGGCCCGGGCCGTAATCCGTCACCACGGTGACGACACGCTTCATGCCCTGCTTGGCCACCCATTCGCCGAACGGGCCGGCAATCTGCGGCACGACCTGGCTGGTGCGGACGATGAAGGGGGAACGCTCGGTGATGATCCCGGTGGCGGCTGCCATGACGACCATCGGCGTCTTGGACTGCGTGGCGAGCGGCGCCGTGGCCAAAGCCAGCGGCGTCAGGCCGAAGCCGGCAATCGCCGTCACCTTGTCATTGACGATGAGTTCCTGCGCGATCCGGCGCGTGACATCGGCGACGCCGGTATCATCCTTGATGATCAGCTCGACCTTCCTGCCGGCAATCGTCGTGCCCTTCTGCGCCATGTAGAGCTGGGCCGCCGCGGCAATCTGCTTGCCGGTCGAGGTAAAGGGGCCGGTCATCGGCAGGATCAGCCCGATCTTGATCGCATCCTGCGCCAGGGCCGTGCCCGCCGTCAGCGCGAGGCCGATTGCCAGCGCGCCTGCCTTCAGGAAATTCCGTCTGCTCATGGTATCCTCCCTTGGAATGTCTCTGCCCGGCACCGGTTTCGCCCGGCGCCGGATTGTCCCGGATCATCAGCCGCTTGCGGCATTTACCGGCGTCATCGGATCGATCCGGTGCGCCTGGAAAGTCGTGGCCAGGGCCGTCACGGCAATATCCGCGACGATCCCGGCCTGGGCATAGGGGTCCGCCTCGGCAAAGGCGATGACATCCTCGCGGCTCCGCGCCTCGATGACGCCGAAATTCCCGAGCGGCGATTGCCCGTCATCGGCCGTCAGCGCCGAGCCGATCAGCACGCGCACCCGGCCCCCCCCGCTCTGCACATGGGCACGATGCCGGTCGCGGATCGCGGCGCGCTCGGCTTCCTTGCCCGGATGATGGCGGCAGATCATCAGCCAATGCATGTCACGCCGCCCTGTTCTCGAGCACCAGCATGCCGGCACCGGTCATCGAGGCCGGCACGTAGTAATGGCTGTGTTTCACCACCACTTCCGGGTCCATGGCCCCGCGCATGACGAGCCACATCATCAGCTCCGCGCCCTCGCTGCCGAAAAGCCGGACATAATCCTCGCGGCTCAGCGCCGCCAGTCGGCCCGGATTGGCCGCGATATCGCGCAGGAACTCCCGGTCTGCCTCCGGATTGGTGAAGCCGGCCCGCGCCCCCTGCAACTGGTGCGATAGGCCGCCCGTGCCGATCACCACGACGCGCTCGTCACCGGGGAAGCTCTCGATCGCCCGGCGCAGCACCTGCCCGAGTTCGTAGCAGCGGCTGGGCAGCGGGATCGGATACTGGATCACATTGACGAAGACCGGCACGACCCTGACCGGCCAGGCCGTCTCCGGCTTGCCGAAGAACAGCTCCATCGGCACCTGGAGGCCGTGATCGACCTCGATTTCCTGCACGATCATCGGATCGAAGCGATTCTCGACCATCCGGTCGACAACGTGCCAGCCGAGATCGGCATGGCCCTCGAAAGAGGGAATCGCGCGCGGGCCCCAGCCCTCGTCGATCGGATCATAGCGCTCGGCGCAGCCGATCGCGAAGGTCGGCACCTTGTCGAGAAAGAAGGAATTGCCGTGGTCGTTGAACACGACCACCGCGACATCGGGCCTGTTCGCCGCCACCCAGTCGCGGCCGGGCCCGATCCCGTCGAAGAAGGGCTTCCAGTCATCGGTCTGGGTCAGGCCCTTGTCCATCGCCGCGCCGATCGACGGCACATGCGAGGAACCGAGCCCTCCGATCAGCGTTGCCATGATCGAGCTCCCGTCATGTTACTGGCTTCCCGCCGGCTTCTTGCCCAGCCTGTCGCGCAGGAAACTCTCGTGATCCATGCCGGCCTGATGGGCACCGATCTCGGTCATCCGGGCCGGCGAGATCGCCGAAATCTTGAGGATATAGAAGACGTTGCCGCCCAGCCGAACCATCTCCTGCCAGTTCCGCGTCCGCACGGCCTGCTTCTCCTCGGCAGAAAGGCCGAACCGGTCGAGATAGGCCTCCTCATCGGCGCGGAACGCGTCGCGATTGGCCGGATCGACCAGCCCCATCGCCATCTTGTTGAGGCGATAGCCCCGGCGCTGGCGCGACCGGTCGAAAAGCGGGGTATCGGGAATGCGGTCTTCCATCACGCCGCCTCCGCCCGCTCGAAGCCGAACCAGTCCAGCAGCGCCCGCGTCACCGCCTCGGGCCGCTCGACCGACACGAAATGCCCGGCTTCCTCGATCACCGCGAGCTGCGCACCCGGAATGGCCGCCGCCATCTCTTCGTGCTGCGCCAGGGTGCTCCAGCGATCCTGCCGCCCGACCATGACGAGGACCGGGCAGCGGATCGCGGGCAGGACAGGCCGCGCATCCGGGCGGGTCAGCAGCGCATGGATCTGGCGCTCGTGCTGCGCCGGCGTCGCCCGCTCGACCATCGCCGTCAGCGGCGCGATCAGCGTCGGGTCCTGCTCGCGATCGATATGGAGCATCGGCGGCAGCCAGCGCGCCGCAAGCGCTGCCATCCCCTCCCCATAGGCGAGATCGACCAATGGCTTGCGCATCTCGGGCTCGTTTTCGCGAGCAGCTGTCGCACCGGTATCCATCAGGCAGAGGCGCTTGACGCGCTCCGGCTGGAGGCGGATCGCCTGCAGCGCTGCGCGCCCGCCCATCGAGAAGCCGACGAGGGAAACCGGCCCGTCGAACAGACCGAGCGCCAGCCGGGCCATGCCCTCGATCGAGTCCTGGCCGAGGAAATCGGCAACCTTCACATCGGCATGTCGGGACAGGGCTGCGATCTGGTGCGTGAAGACGCTGCCATCACAGAGGAGCCCCGGCATGAACACGATCTGTTCGCGCATTTCCGTCCCGTTGGTTCCGGCCGGTCATTCGCCGGCCTTGTTGCTTCTGCCGTGCCGGGCCTCCCCGGACAAGGAACGCCCCCCGGAGAAGGGTGCCCCTCGGAATGTCGAGCCGCCCGGCCGTGCTGGCAAGGCCTCGCCCTGCCCGGGCGACCCGGATCAGGCCTTCCAGCCCGTCCAGCCGCATTTGTTCGCAGGGAGAACCGGCCGCCGGGCTGCGACGGACCGGCAAGGCTCCGCCCACCCTGCCCGCCATTCCTGCGGGCAAGTGTTCAATGAATCCAGTGATTGTTTTGTAGGCTTTAGTGAATCTCATGCACGAGCGTCGGTGCGGCAGCCTCGCCTTCGCGCCGGAACCTCTGGGCAACCAGCTTCAGCAGATGTTCCCCCGCCGGCGAGAGCGGGTTGGCCCGGTTGCTGACGACGCCGACAATCCGCGAGACGCCGGGATTGACGATCGGCACTGCCTTGAGGCCCGGCGCACCGGCAAGATCGATCGCCAGCCGCGGCACCACGGTCAGCGCCACGCCGGCGGTCACGAGGCTGACGGCCGTGGCCACATGCTGGACTTCGTAGCGCCAGGTCATGAATTCCCGCCGCGAGCCGAGCGCATCATCGATGATCGCCCGGTTCGCCGCCTGCGGGCTGATCCGAACCAGTGGCACGCCCTCAAGTTCGGCCCAGCTGACCTGCGGCCGCGTCGCCAGCGGATGGCTCGCCTGGCAGAGCAGCACATAGGGCTCGCGCAGCAGCGGCCGCATGTCGAGATCCCAGCGATTGGCCGAGATAATGGTGATGCCGAATTCCGCCTCGCCCTTCTGGACGAAATCCGCGATCTGCCCGGCCGCAGCATCCTGGATATGCACCGTGATATCCGGATAGGTGGCCGAGAATTCCAGCAGGATCGGCGGCAGGTAATAGGTCGCGATGGTCGGCAGGCAGCCGATGGTCAGCCGGGCCTGCCGCTCGCGCCCCTGCCGGCGCAGGGCATCATAGGAAGCGGAAAGCGCATCGATCATCTGGCGGGCGCGCGGCAGCAATTCGAGGCCTGCCGGGGTCAGCGTCACCTGTCGCGTCGTACGGGTGAAGAGCTTGACGCCGAGATCATCCTCGAGCTTGCGCATCCGGTGCGACAGGGCGGTCTGCGACAGGTTGAGATGCGCGGCGGCACCATGGAAGCTGCCGCGCTCGGCAATGGACAGGAAGGCTTCCAGCCCGAGAAAGTCGATCCGCATGAGAGCTGGCCCTTCTGACGCCTGATTGCTGAAATCAGTGCATCAGTTCGATCCGGCGATCAATGCCCGCAATCAGGGCAGCGGCAGGCTGCCCTGGTCCTCGAAATAGGCCGGATGGGCAGCGGCCAGCCGCGGGATGGCCGAGAGGATCTCGCGCACATGGAGCCGCATCGCGGCCTCGGCCGCGACCGGGTCTCGCGCCCACAGAGCCGCGACGATCTGGCGATGCTGCTCGATCAGCACCGGGAAAGGCGAAGCCTCGGGCAGGCTGAGATGGCGCACGCGGTCAGTCTGGGTGCGGGCAGCCTCGACCACGCGGACGGCATAGTCGCAATCGAGGCAATCCGCGATGGCGCGATGGAAGGCTTCATCCAGTTCTGTGAAGGCGACGTTGTCGAGGCGGTTGGCCGCCTGCATCTGGCCGTCGATCAGCCCGGAGAGACGGTCGAGCCCGGCAGAATCGATCCGGGTCGCGGCCTCGCGGACGACGGCGCATTCGATCGCCTCGCGCACGAAGCGGGCATTGAGCACTTCCTTGACCGAGATCTTCGTCACATAGGTGCCGCGGCTCGGCAGGACCTGCACCAGCCCCGCCTCTGCCAGCTTGATGAAGGCTTCGCGCACCGGCTGCCGGCTGACGCCGTAGAGCAGCGCGATCTCCTTTTCCGACAGCGGCTGCCCCGGTTCGAGCTTCAACTCGATGATCGCCTGACGCAGGCGGTTGATGATCTGCGGCACGATCGGCTCGGCGAGCCGGAGCGCGGCACTCTCGTTCAATCCTGGCATCGCTTCCCTCTCCCGCCCGGGCACATAGCGCGGCCACTTGCGAATGACCACAGGATGTGCACTATACCGGTATGGTGCCATACCTCAAGCACGAAGGTGCAGGGTGGGACAACCAGCAAACGGGAAGGAAAACACCATGGTGAAGGCAGAAGGTTCCACCTTTTCGCGCCGCGGCACCGTTGCCCTGGCGGCGGCGACCCTCGCATTTCTCGGGCTGACGGCCACGGCCTCAGCCCAGCATCAGCTCAATATCAACACCGCCCTCTCGACCGAGGACCCGATCTACAAGGGCCTCGAGCGCATGCGCGACAAGGTGGCGGAACGCTCGAAGGGCACGCTGACCATCCGCATCTTCCCGGGCTCGCAGCTCGGCAAGGACGAGGATGTGCTTGAACAGGCCCGGGCCGGCGCGAATGTCGCCGTCGTGGTCGATGGCGGCCGCCTTGCCGTCTTCGTCAAGGAATTCGGCATCCTGAGCGCGCCCTATCTCGCCTCCGGCTTCGACGGCATCCGCAAGGTCGTCACCTCGCCGCTTTTCGCCGAATGGGAAGCCAAGCTGAAGGCCACATCCGGCCACCAGATCCTCTCGTTCAACTGGTGGCAGGGTGACCGCCATCTGCTGACCAACAAGCCGATCAAGGTCCCGGCCGATCTGGCCGGCATCCGCATGCGCACCCCGGGCGCGCCGGTCTGGATGGAGACGATCCGCGCGATGGGCGCCACCCCGACCGCGATGGGCTGGGGTGAAGTCTACCCGGCCCTCCAGCAGAAGGTGATCGATGCGGCGGAAGCCCAGCATCCGGCCACGCATGGCGCCCGGCTCTATGAAGTGACGAAACACCTCACCAAAACGAGCCATTTCAACCTGATCACCGGCATCGTGACCAGCGGTGCCTGGTTCGACAAGCTGCCCGCCGACCTGCAGAAGATCCTGCGTGAGGAATCCCTCGCCGCCGGTGATTTCGCCTCGCGCGCGACGGAGGAATCGCTCTCGAAGTTCGAGGCCGAGTTCAAGGCGAAGGGCATGACGGTGGCCGAAGTCGACCGCACACCCTTCATCGAGGCCACCAAGGGTGTCTATGACAAGCTCGGCTACGGCGAACTCCGTACCAAGGTCGAGGCCTTGCTGAAGTAAGGCCGACTGGGCCGGGCAGCCTTCGCCGTCCGGCCCGTTTTCTCATCGTACCGGAAGGACGGGGACCTGCGGGTCCACGTGAAGGGGGGCATCATGCCGGCATGGTATGTGCGACTGGAAGACATCGTCTCGAAATTCCTGCTGGCCGCGATCACCGTGCTGGTGCTGATCGCGGCCCTGTCCCGCACGATCGGCCATCCGGTCATCTGGTCGGATGACATGGCGCAGTTGCTCTTCGTCTGGCTCTGCGTGTTCGGAGCCACCCGCGCGATGCGGCTCAAGGCGCATATGGCGGTCGACTATGCCGTGAAATGGCTGCCCCGCACGCCGCGCTGGATGCTCGAACTGTTCAATGCCGCCCTGATCCTCGGCTTCCTGATCACTCTCGCGGTATCCGGCTACAAGCTGACCATGCTGAACTGGCAGCGCGTGTATGGCGACAGCGGCATTTCCTATGCCTGGGTCACGATCGCCATTCCCGTTGGCAGCTTCCTGATGAGCGTCGAGATCATCATCCATGCCGTCCGCTCGTTCCGCGACCGGTCCTTCGTCTTCTTCCCGGAAAAGCCGAACGATCTCGAACGCGCGCACAGCCAGCTCGGATAACGGCCATGCTGCTCATCACATTCCTGTTCTTCATGCTGATGTTCCTCGGCATGCCGGTCTCGCTGGCGATCGGCATTTCCGGCTTCAGCTTCTTCCTGCTCAGCGGCACCGTACCGGTCAGCATCGCCGTGCAGCAGATCGCGACCCAGTCGCAGAGCTTCCCGCTGCTGGCCGTGCCCTTCTTCGTGCTGGCCGGCCACATGATGAACAAGACCGGCATCACCCACCGCCTGATCGCCTGTTCGAACGTGCTGGTCAGCTGGATGTCTGGCGGGCTGGCTCAGGTCTGCATCCTGCTCTCGACCATGATGGGCGGGATTTCCGGCTCCGCCGTCGCCGATGCCGCGATGGAAGCCCGCATGCTCGGCCCGGAAATGATCCGCCGCGGCTATTCCAAGGGCTTCACCTGTTCGGTCATCGCGGTTGGCTCGCTGATCACCGCCACCATCCCGCCCAGCCTCGGGCTGATCCTCTATGGCTATATCGGCAATGTCTCGATCGGCCGGCTTTTCCTCGCCGGGGTCATTCCAGGCCTGCTGATGATGGTCGGGCTGATGACCGTGGTCTGGTACATCTCCCGCAAGCGGGGCTACCAGCCCGCAGCGGCGGAACGGCCGAAAGCCCGCGAGGTCTGGCGCGCGGTCGTCGATGCGAAATGGGCCTTGCTCTTTCCCGTCGCCTTGCTGGTCGGAATCCGCGCGGGGGTCTTCACCCCGTCCGAGATCGGTGCCTTTGCCGTATTCTATGCCGTGGTGGTCGGCGCCTTCCTGCACCGGGAATTGACCTGGCAGCGTTTCGAGGAAGCCCTGTCCGAAGGCGTGCTCGATGTCGGGATCATCATGTTCGTGATCCTGATGTCCGGCCCGCTCGGCTATGCCATCATCTTCGAGCAGACGCCGCAGGCCATGGCGCAATGGATGCTCGGCCTGTCGAACAACCCCACAGTGATCGTCCTGCTCATCCTGCTGCTGCTGCTGATCCTCGGCACCGCGCTGGAAAGCACGGTCATGGTGCTGCTGCTGACGCCGATCTTCGTGCCGATCATCACCAAGCTCGGCGTCGATCCGGTGCATTTCGGCATCGTCATGATGTCGGTCGTAACCCTCGGCTCGATGACGCCGCCGGTCGGGCCCTGCATGTTCGCCTGCTGCTCCATCCTCGATACGTCGATGGAGGAATACACGGTCGAGAGCCTGCCATTCCTCGCCATGATCTGCTTCGTGATCATGCTGCTCGTCCTGATGCCGGGCATCGTGCTGTTCCTGCCCAACCTCTTGATGTGACGGGAGGATCGACACGATGCTGCAAAGCTGGCGATGGTTCGGTCCGGGCGATGCCGTCTCTCTTGCCGCCGCACGGCAGGCAGGAGCGACGGGCATCGTCACGTCGTTGCACCAGATCCCCTATGGCGAGGTCTGGAAGCCGGAGGACATTGCGAAACGGCAGGCGGAGATTGCCGCGCCCGGCTTCGGCCTGCATTGGGCCGTCGTCGAAAGCCTGCCGGTCCATGAACGAATCCGGATCGGCGAGGGCCCGCTCGAACCGCTGTTTGCGGCCTACCGGGATTCGCTGAGGAACCTCGCCGCGGCCGGCATCCGCACGATCTGCTACAATTTCATGCCGGTGCTGGACTGGACCCGCACCCAGATGGATGCCGAATTGCCCGGCGGCGCCCGGGCGCTCCGCTTCAACCTGCATGAATATGTCGCCTTCGACTGGCTGATGCTCCAGCGCCCCGGCGCGGAAGACGGCTACAGCGCCGATGTGCTCGCCCGCGCGAAAGCCTGGCATGACGCGGCCTCGGAAAGCGACAAGGCCCGCCTGCTGGCCAATATCATGGCGGGCTTGCCGGGCGCCTATGACCGCTACGACATTCCCGGCCTGCGCGTGATGCTCGACCGCTATCGCGGCATCGGCCATGGCGACCTGCAGGGCAACCTGCGCCGCTTCCTCGAGGCGGTGGTGCCGGCGGCGGAAGATCTCGGCCTGCGGCTCTGCATCCACCCGGATGATCCGCCCCGACCGGTCTTCGGCCTGCCCCGGATCGTCTCCTGCGAGCAGGATCTGGCCGACATCCTCGCCATGGTCGGGGCCCCGGCCAATGGCCTGACGCTCTGCTCCGGCTCGCTGGGTGCCAACCCGGCCAATGACGTGCCGGCTATCGCCCGGCGTTTCGCCGGGCGGATCTGGTTTGCGCATCTGCGCAATGTCGCGAAGGATCCGGACGGCTCCTTCATGGAGGCCGAACATCTGGGCGGCGATACCGACATGGTCGAGCTGGTCGCCGTGCTGCTTGATGAGGAGGCCCGCAGGCGCGGGGCCGGCGAGGATTTCGCCGAGATCCCGATGCGCCCCGATCATGGCCACGAAATCCTCGACGATATCGGACGGGCCAGCCATCCCGGCTACCCGTTCATCGGCCGGCTCCGCGGCCTCGCGGAGCTGCGCGGCGTGATGACCGCCCTGTCCCATGCGCGGGGGCGGACGGGCTGAAGGCGGCATCATGCGGGCTTGACCCGGCCATCCGGTTGGCGCGAAAGCAGGGGGCAACGCCGACCGGATGGACCCGCCGATGCCCGCAAGCCCCGCCCCGCGCCTGCCCTTTCTCGACAAGGCCCGCGGCATCGCCCTCGCGGCGATGGTGGTCTACCATTTCGTCTGGGATCTCTCCTTTCTCGGCCTGATCGATCCGGCCATCCGCGATTCCCTGCTCTGGAGCAGCTTCGCCCGCGTCATCGCCGCGAGCTTCCTCGTTCTCGCCGGGATCGGGCTGGTCCTTGCCCATGGGCAAGGGCTCGACCGGGCGAAGTTCCTCCGCCGGCTCGCGCTGGTCGCGGGCGCGGCCCTGCTCGTCACGGCAGGAACCTGGCTGGTCTTCCCCGACGCCTTCGTGTTTTTCGGCATCCTCCATGCCATCGCGCTCGGAAGCGTGCTGGCCCTGCCCTTCCTGGGGCGGCCGGTCTGGCTGACGCTGCTGGCGGCGGGAGCGGTCTGGCTGCTGCCCTTCCTCATCCAGAATCCGGCGATGGCCGCGCCAGCCCTGATCTGGATCGGCCTCGGCGACCGCCTGCCGAATTCGACCGATTTCGTGCCTGTTTTTCCGTGGTTCGGCTTCATGCTGCTCGGCGTCGCGGTCGGCCGCCTTGTCGACTGGTCACGCCTTTCCGGACCGGAACCGGCGACCCGCCCCGGTCGCCTGCTCGTCACGGCCGGCCGCCGCAGCCTGCTGGTCTATCTCGTGCACCAGCCCCTGCTGCTCGGCATGCTGTGGCTGGTGGCGTTGATCGTGGTGCAGCGCCCCGACCCGGAGGCGCGGCCCTTCCTCGCTGCCTGCCATGCCCAGTGCGGAGCGAATGGCGGCGATGCGCCTACCTGCACCCGCCTCTGCCGCTGCGCGCTCGAGGCCACCCGCGAGGAAGGCCTGTGGACCAGCCTGATGCGGGACCAGCTCAACGAGAACCAACGCATCCGCGTCGAGGCGATCAGCAAGCGCTGCGCCGAGAAGGCCAGCCTGCGCTGAGGTTTTGGATTCCGTGTCGTTCGCGGCATAGTGGCGGGGCAGGCGCGGCATCGCGCGGACGGAAGGGACGATGAATTTCCAGCAATTGCGGATCATCCGCGAAACCGTGCGCCGCCAGTTCAACCTGACCGAGGTCGCCCATCATCTCGCCACCTCGCAATCCGGCGTATCGAAGCATATCAAGGACCTCGAGGATGAACTCGGCGTCGCGCTCTTTGTCCGCCGTGGCAAGCGCCTTCTCGACCTGACCGAGCCCGGCCGCGAGATCGTGGCGATGGCGGAGCGCATCCTGACCGATGCCGGCAACATCAAACGCATCGCCGAGCAGATGGCGCAGGCCGATCACGGCCAGCTCACCATCGCCACCACGCATATGCAGGCGCGCTATGCGCTTCCCCGCGTCGTTGCTGCCTTCCGCGCCCAGTTCCCGAATGTGCAGCTGGTGCTGCACCAGTCGAGCCCGCCGGAAATCGCGGCCATGCTGGTTGAAGGCCGCGCCGATATCGGCATCGCGACGGAGATGATCGGCCGCGTGCCGGAACTGGTCGCCTTTCCCTATTACCGCTGGCACCATGCCGTTGTGGTGCCGAAGGGCCATCCGCTGGAAACAGCCGGCCCGCTCAGCCTCGCCGCCATCGCCGCCTACCCGGTTATCACCTATCATCAGGGCTTTACCGGACGCCCGGCCATTGACCGCGCTTTCGAGGCTGCGGGCGAGCAACCCTCGATCGTCATGGAAGCCATCGATGCCGATGTCATCAAGGCCTATGTCGAGCTGGGCCTCGGAATCGGCATCATCGCGGCGCAGGTCTTCGAACCCGCGCGCGATACCGGCCTCGCCTTGCTCGACAGCGGTACCCTTTTCGAGGAAATGACCTCTCATATCGCCGTCAAACGCGGCAGGTTCCTGCGCGGCTTCGCCTATCGCTTCATGGAGGCCTGCGACCCGGCATTGACCGAAGCCGTGATCCGCGCCGGCACGGAGCCGGGGCGCTGACCGGTATCGGCCGGCATGCCGCGCGGCGATCCCGGCGAATGGCGGCGATGTCAGGACAATCAGACAGAGGGGAGTGGTGGGGGAAGCAGGACCCTGTTGAGCACCCCCTTCAAGCGTATGATATCAAACGATTTCAATATCTTACTAGCTTGTTTGGGGTACGCAAATGGGGTACGCAACGGGGACTCGGAGGTGATTCATGCCCCGCAAAGCCCAGTTCCTCGAACTCCATCGCGGGCAATATCGCGTTGTCGTCTCAGTGCCGCGCGACCTCCATTCGCAGCTCGGCACCAAGCTTAAGCGGTCTCTTGGAACCGATAGCCTCACCACCGCTGACGCCTTGAAATGGTCCGTCGTTACCGAGCTGAAGCGCCAGATTGAGGAGGCCCGGAGAGGCGGCAACGCCGATCCTCTTCGCAAAGAGGCCACGCAATACCGCGAGGCTCTCACCAAAGCCCGCACCGAGAACGAGATCGACGCGCTGCGATATGCCCTCGCGATCCGGGCTGAACAGATTGCCGGTAAGCCGGTTGAGGTTGAAGCGGTTGGGAATGAGGAGCATCCGGTATTCGATCCGCAACGAGCCCAGCAAGCCAAGCAGTTCGCAGATATGGCACAGGGCCTCGCGACGCCGCTTGATGCCTATCTAAGCGCCTTCCATGCTGAGAACCTTCGTTCGGCTGGCGTCAAGGCAGATGATCTCCGCGCCTTGGAGATGCTAGCAGAATGGTGCCGCAAGGCTGCCATCCCCCCCTTTGTCGAGGCCATAGAGCCGCGTACGGCGGGGCGCTTTGTCAGCGAGGCCCTGTTCCCCGGCAAGGCGCGAAAGACCGTGAACAAGTATGTCTCCTCGCTCTCGGCCTATTGGCGTTGGATGATCAAGAAGGGCTACCTTGAGGCCAACCCGTGGCGCGAGAAGTCGCTACCCAAGGCCCGGCAGGCGGAAGACGAGGCCGAACGCGCCTTCACCGATGAGGAAGTCCTGAAGCTCCTCAATGGCAAGCCTACGGGCTATCTCGGCCCGCTCATGAAAATCGCCGCGCTCACCGGGGCGAGGATCGACGCGATTGCCAGCCTCAAGGTACGGGATATGCGAGATGGCATGTTCCGCTTCAAGCCCCAGAAGCGCGAGACTGGCCACCGGCTCGTGCCGATCCATTCCACCCTCAGGGCAACCATCGAGGAACTCACGAAGGACAAGGGCGATGAGGATGACCTCTTCCCCGAGCTTCCGCCCCCACCCGCCGGCTCAGAGCGGCATCGCTCCAACCCCGCTGTGCAGCGATTTGGAACCTATCGGAAGAGCCTGGGGATTGATGACCGGGTGGCCGGCAAGCGCAGCTCGCGGGTAACCTTCCACTCCTTCCGCCGCTGGTTCATCACCAAGGCCGAGCAAGCCGGCATCGCCCCGCATATCATCGCCAGCGTTGTGGGCCACAAGCGGCAGGGCATGACCCTCGGGCTCTATTCAGGGGGACCATCGCGGGAGCAGCTCACAGAATGCGTCGAGGCGGTGAAGTTGCCGGAGGGCGTGAAGCTCTAGGGGGCAGGACCTTTCGGGAGGGGTCACGCATGCGAGAGGCCTCCCACGTGCCAACGGCGGCGGATTTCCCCCCATGCAAGCCGAGCCGCATGAGCTAAAAGTTTGATACGTAACTGCGAGCGACCAATGTTAGTTGCGACAATTGCCAATGTAGGCGAATTATACAGGCTTATGCAATCCGTTTTTGCCCCGTTGGACTTGTTACCGGCCGATAGAAATCCGATTCTGACGACTAGGAAAATGCGGTTTTTTGATTGTCCAAATGTGAAAAAAGATTTGGCAACATTCCTGATCTGGCCCCCTTTATTGTTTCGCTAATAGCAAGCCTCATAAATATTTCATAATCAGGTGCTTTTACTTTTATAATTTTTAGCGCTGCCTTGAACGCATGAAATAGGGCTCGACTTATTAATTTACCAAAGCATACTTCTGTCACTTCTTGTGGCTTTACAGCGACCACCCTTTTGGGCCCACGTTTATACCCGATAGTCAATAGCCGCTGTGCAAGCATCGCATGATTAGGCTTTGGAGGATCATTCATATCGATAACAGATAAGGGCCTCTGGCGATCGAACAAAGCAAGCTTTCCACGAGCACAGCAACTGATATCGATCTCAGTCCACCTTTGAAGCCAACTCGCCAACAATGAAGTCCGTTGACGAAAATCGTTAAAGGCGGCAGTCCCGGAAGCTCCGTTCCCAGCCAACGACTGGAAGAGGTTCTCCAAAACTGGAAAACTCATCACATCGTTCTCCCAGCTGTACCCCATAGTATAAACCACTCTCGGTCCACCGTATTGCTTACCCAATACACGATCATAATCAGAGTCCATACATATCGAAATACTCTTAATATTGTTATTTTTAACGTCTTCTGCGATGAGTTTAAGCGTATTTTTGTTTCCAACTGACTTAACGTGATAAATTTTATTGTTATAAAATGCATTTATAACAGACTCCCAATACAATGAATCAAGTGTACCATCATTTTGTGTCATCGAAATTGCCTGTTGATAGCCTAAAGATGTTCCTCCCTCGCAAAAAACGACAACATCTGCCTTGTAGAAAATATTCAAGCTGTGAAGGGAACTAGTTGATCGCCGCAAATTCATTTTACGAGCGACTCCATATCGATTGCCTTATCTGAGAGCAATCCAACGATATCAGGAGAATGGGTTGCTGCAATGATTTGTGCATTCGGATTGAGCGCACGAAGACTGCCAACAAGGCGCTCTTGCCACAGAACGTGCAAAGATAGCTCAGGTTCATCTGCAATAAATATCGCAGGCATCTCGCGCTGCAACAAAGCCTCGCTCATCAGAATTAAAAGCTGTTTTTCTCCGCTCGAAAGCATTTGCGGCGTAAGCGCTTTTCCGCTTCGTGAAACGAAAATCATTTCATTGCTCTCAGAGAAAGTCATTTTCTTTCTTTGAAAAAGACTATCTGCGATTTCTTGAAAACGATCTTTTTGACTGAATATAATTTTAATCTTTTTCTGGAGCTCTTCCCAACGATTTACAACATCTTCGATTCTATAGAGTCCCATTCGAAAAATAAGGGACTCATAGGTAAAGCCACCCCCTGACGAATTCTTTGATTCTTGAATGTATTTTTTTGCCCGATCAGAAAAATCTGACAAAAGTGTCTTTGTATCCCTCTTCACGTTCAGCTCATCAAATATTTTTGTAAGCTCTTCAGCATACTGAGGGACAAGACTCATCCTATCATCGTCAAATATGTCAATATGATCTGAACTGTCGATAAGAGATACGAAAAGATTTTCCTGAAAAGCTCTTATTTCATCGTCTTTTTGCCGAGAAAGCGTAGCAAAATATCTGACTAATTCATTTGATAAAGACTCTAGCTTATATTCGACCGAAGATTCGTACGCCCTGTCGTCGCGCATTCTATCACTAGGATGCGCTCGTTGAACAGAAAGCCATTTTACAGATACTAGATCATTTAATACTGGTAATAATCCGGTTTGAAATCGCCGGTAGTAGTCTAAAATTCGAGGATCATGACGACTTCGTCTTATCATCATCTGTTCCTCGCTATCTTCTAGCGAAAACTTCATTTCCTTTGGGTTTCGGCCACCCATGCTGATACGATAGTCGATTAAATCGAATGGCCGATCTTTCATGCTCTTCTTTGTGACAATAATTGTTGGCTTTTCGCCTTTCTTATTCGAGTTTAGATTTATCGTGGCACGACGAAAGGGCATCCGATCAAGCGTCTTAAAGTCAGCAGTTAAGGCAGCGGCCAATAGATTTATGAATGTTGTTTTTCCTGTGCCATTTTGTCCAATGAAAAAATTCACATTCTGATCTAATTCTACATTGAAATCGTAGCTATCCCAGAATCCTTCGATCGATACATTTGAAATTAGATGCATGGGTGATTCCGGTGATGGTTATCAAGCTTCAGGAGATTCACAATAAACGCTCCAAGGGGAACATTAAAGTGCTTACTTTTGGAGAGCGCACCCATTGAGTCGGCCAGCAGAAGCCCAAAGTCTCACTTTGGCAAAAGAACGCTCTTCAAATGTCGTATTCATTTTAGGTATGCCCCAAGCAGACCGCGCGGGGCCTGCCAAAAGCCGGTCTGAAAATATCACCTTGACCACCCATAGCATATCGAATTAGAAGACCTACCCGTTGCAGACTCGCTGCTTTGGAGCCCCAGCCATGTCGATCATGCTAGCCCGTGCCTACCTCAGAGCCTCCACCGATGAGCAGGATGCTCTGAGAGCCCGCGAGGACCTTGAGGTCTTCGCCAAGGAGCGGGGCCTTCCCATCGCCGGCTTCTATGTTGAGAACGAGAGCGGGGCCTCCTTGCAGCGCCCCGAGCTATTCCGCCTCCTCTCCGATAGCCGCCCCGGTGATGTGCTTCTCGTGGAACAGGTTGACCGGTTATCGCGCCTCAATGCGGCAGACTGGGAGCGGCTCAAGGCGGAGATCACGAAGCGGCGGCTCCGGGTGGTCGCGCTGGACCTGCCCACCTCCCATATGCTCGCCAAGGCGGATCCCGATGATTTCACCGCCCGGACATTCGACGCGATCAATGCGATGCTCCTTGATGTCCTCGCGGCAGTCGCACGGAAAGATTACGAGGACCGGCGGCGGCGGCAGGCCCAAGGCATTGCCCGCGTGAAGGCCCAACAGCCTGAGAAGTACCGGGGGCGGCCTGAGAAGAAGGAGCTTCACAATAAGGTGCGGCGAGCTTTGGAGGCCGGCCTCTCATGGGCCGGCGTGATGGACCTTACCGATGCTTCCCGCGCTACCGTGGCGAAGGTGGCCGCGAGGATGAAGCAGGGCAACTATCCGTGACGGATATCACGGGTCCTTAGGGTCCCGGATGTATTGACGCACATCGTTGCCCGCATTGAGTCGGTTCGCTAGTTGGATGCAGACTGGGAGCTGCCCGCATGCACGGAACGCTGCCCGTTCTGCATCTGCCCGAGATTGATCAGGCGGGTTCGCATGTCTCCAGTACCACCCGCCAGCAAAGGCTATGCCCGCAACAATAATCGGCATGAAGGCTCTTGCCTGTAGGCGAAGCCACCGCTCCCGCTTTCGACCATTGTCACCTTGAAAGCTGACTTGAAGCGCTATCGCGGCTGCAAGCACAATAGCCAGAAAGCCCACAAGCGCTGCGCCATTCGGCCAACCCTGCTCACGAGCTAGCGGGCCTCCAACGAAAACAAGGACAAAGAGCAGCCCGAGCAGAATCAGGCCCTGCAAAGCATAGAAGGCCATCAAATCGAATAGGTCGCGAAACGCCCTGACGCGCGGATCAAATGCGTTGTTCTCTTTGAGCTCCTCAAGGTCTTCCGCGAATGCTCGCGCCTTCGGTGACTGGAAGGATTCCATGCCGCACTCCCTGAGGCGCTACCTGCGAGTGCCCTCGCAAGCCTGCCTCCAAGACCCGCCAAGTCGGGGAGTTGGAAAACCGAACCCAGTCGGTCCCTGCGGCCTTTAGTTCGGAGAACCTGGACATACGCCACAGGCTCCCCGACCGCATGGTCGAGGATCGGCACCATCCCGGATGGCACCAGTCCGCTGGGTTCAGGGTTTCCACGCCCCGGAGCGCCGCGTCTGCGCTCTGCGCTCTGCGTTAAAACTAGCGGCTCAAGGCTTCGGTGCCAAGCCCATAGCCCGGTCAGTAGGGCTTGAGCGGGGGGCTGCGAGGATAGGAACGAATGTGCCTATCTGGCGAGCTTCTCCACTTTTATGACCACCCCCAATCGCCGTATTTTTGACATCTTGATGTGCTTTTAATCGGATCGTAGCTGCCGCGATTGTGCGGTTGCAACGCCTACAACCCAATAAAGGAAACCGAGTGGTAGCATCATATGCCTTCCAACCCCAAGATACCCGCAAGCACATTATTGACGTTGTACTTCAATACATTTTCGATCCAAACGACAAACAAGCACTAGCGCAAATAATTCAATTCTCGCCGTACGGAGCGTATGCTCCAATTATTGAACGCATGGCAAACGGAAATCTTCCATCAATTGCATTTATAATGCGCGACAAGCAGGGAATCGAGCGCAGGATTCGTATGACGCCCATGCTTTACTGCTTTGTGATTATCGCCGATGCACTCGGGCATACTCTGCATATCAACCGGCGTGCGCGTGAGAGCCACTCCTACCTGCGGCTGGTGCCAGCACGAACGCCGGGCAACGTGAAATCCGCGCAACTCTCCGAGGGCAAAACGGTGCCCCTGCCTGATGAACGGATGCCCTTCAACTTTGACATGCAGCGCATTCTCTACGGAGCGGGGCAGCAACAGCGCGTTTACCCCAAGTCTGATGACCGCTTCGATCTCACGTATGAAAATTGGACCATGAAGGGCGGCAGCGCAAAAACAGATCAAGCGAGTTTGGTCTTGGCCTTGCTGACGCATCCCGCAGGATGGACATCGCCATTTGGCGGGACTCCAGTGGAACAGGAAGCCGCATGCAAGGCGGTTCTTTTCGAGACCCTAAAGGCTCTCGAAAGCGAACGCGAAGTCTTTCTCAAGGCCCGCGCCACATGATCTACCCGCCCCAATCTCGGGCCGAACAGCGAGAACTCCGCCGCAAGGCGGGGTTCACCTCTCGCGTTTCGATCCCGAATGAGAATGCTCTCAGGGTCTGTTCGATTCCGGGGTGCGGCAAGCCGCCTCAAGCACGGGCGGGGCGTGGCCTAAGCCTAACCCATTGCCGCCTGCATATTCAGCGCCGCAATCGCCACGGTAGCTTTTGGAAGGGCACTCTCTCCGCTGCGGCCCTTAAGCCCTACCGCCATGCCGCCGAGAGCTACCTCAAGGCCAACCTGTCGGACTTCTGGGTCTCCCATGCCCTGCTTGCGATACAGGGGCTGCTGGAAGGGGCGGGGCCGGTTGAGCGCGTGGTGGACTTGAAGCGCATGAAGCCCGACCGGAAAGCACGGGCCGCGTTCGCCCGAATGCGCCGCGCAGGCGTGCCGCCGCTGCGCCTTCTGGTGGACCATCTGGCGATCACAGGCGCGGTGCAGGAAGACCCTATCCGCCCCGGAGGCGAACCCGGCTTTTACTTGCAGACCCAGTTAGGCAAGGCCGCGCTTCGCAAGGCATCCGGCTATCACTCGGTTTACGGCCCGGACAGCCGATACGATGTTTACCCCCGGAGTGCAGGCCAATTCCTCCGTATTATCGGGCGTAAGCTAGACAAAGCCTGCGAGCATGTTGCCCATCGTCATCTTGAGGCTGTTCTAGCGCTCAAGGCCAAACGCGTAAGGGGAGCAAACAATGGCGTTATCTGACGATCAAAAAAGCCTTCGGTCAAAAAGATGCGTGATCTAGTGATGGTGGAGCGGGACGCACAGGTTGAGCGCTCAAAGCGAATGCTGGACCCTTATCTCACGACGAGCCATGGCGTGATTACGGTGCTGGTTGACAACATCATGTATGACTACCAGCGAAATGCGCCCGCTCGCCAACGGAAGATGAAGCAGGCCGATAGGCTCAATCTGGAGGCAATGCTCACGACAGTCCTTGCCAATCTTGCCTTGGCTGTTGCGGAAGGGGTTGATCCGCCGACCATCGGAGTCAGCCTTAAAGCTGCCAAGCGCAAGCTGACCCGATATGATCGTTACGGGTTTACAGGTCTCCCTCGCGTGCTCGGCCTTATCGGTGGGTCGGGCGGACTTCTGAGCCTAGAACGGTCTAGCCGGAAAGGCGTTGCAAGCGCAGTTACGGCCGCTCCCGACTTCAAGGCCACGCTAGCCCGTTTCAAGTTCAAGCCAGAGCACTTCGAGGTTGCAGAGGGGCGGGAAACCATATGGCTAAGCCGCCTTACCCGCGACTATGTGAGCGGGACCGAACAGCGAGAAATGATCGACTACAAGGATACCGAGGAGACGAACCGCTTTCGCGGAGAGGTGGTTCGCATCAACGAGGCGCTGCGAAAGGCGGACATTGCGCTTGCCCCCGAGGATGGCCAGACCGTTATCACCTCGCTCCGCTTCCTTCACCGCAGCTTTAACCTCCAGCCGGATGCAAAGGAGGGCACAGAGAGGTTTGACCTTGGCGGTCGCCTTTTCGGAGGCTGGTGGATGAATCTCCCAA
Organism: Beijerinckiaceae bacterium; assembly: GCA_027533425.1. Lineage (GTDB taxonomy): Bacteria > Pseudomonadota > Alphaproteobacteria > Rhizobiales > Beijerinckiaceae > Rhabdaerophilum. The sequence goes on from JAPZUD010000008.1 coordinate 58,030, forward strand.
AGGAGCGCCGTCACCTGATCCGAATTTCCGGAGAACCCGTTGCGGACTTGGATTTTGCCTCGATGTTCCTCCGGCTAGCCTTCCTTGAGGTCGGGCAGCGGCCACCCGAAAGCGATCTGTACGCCGACATTCCAGGACTTAGGGAAGCCCGATGGCGGGCGGGAGTGAAGAAGGTGGTCCTTGCCATGCTGTTCCGAACGTCGCCCCTCACGCGCCTCCCAAAAGATGCCAAGGGCCTATTGCCTCCACGCATGTCTGGCGAGCAGGCTCGTTCCGCGATCCTCAAAGCCTTTCCAGCGCTCGAATCGATCTTTGAGACGGGAGCCGGATTGCGGCTCATGTTCTCGGAGTCGCAAATCCTTATTGCTGCCTTGCTCGATTTGGTGGACCAGAATGTGCCCGCGCTGCCAATGCACGACGGCTTGATGGTGCCAATCTCGAAGGTGAGCGTGGCCGCTCGCGCGATGCAGGACGCGGCCGAGAAAACTGTTGGCTTCCGCCTACCGATCAGTCTGAAAGCGATGTACGCTTGAGCAGGAACGTTACGCGCCACCTAAGGGCGTACGGGGGGCGCTAGGTCCGGCGTCTGGATTGCCCCCTCCTCCCCGGTCACTTTGAGCACCAGCCTCAAGCCTCCCTTGGTGCCCCAGCCTCAGGTCCCTGCCCAGACATGAAGGGGGCAAAAGGGCGAGCAAGGAGAGTGCTCCATAGGACCGACTAGGAACCACTAGGCCACCTCATGCCCCATGAAGTTCCACCCCGAGGCTGGACAGGGGATAGGGGGACCTGCCCTAGCCCTGCGCACTCAAGGACTATCCGTTGTCATGCCCCATCAGGACCGCCTCACCTCCATGATCGAGCATCGCGGCAACCCCACGAGAGAAGGCCTCAAGGTCAGCATAGGTAGTCAGGAAGGCAAGGGAGGCCCTCAGCGGCAAGTCGGACAGGCCACTCGCCAGAGCAGTATGGGCAAGCTCAACGTCCACCCTCAGGCTCCCCAGACGGCCAAAGGCGGAGATGGATAGACCAAGGCAGACGGAAACCGGGGACTCCTCAGCGCCAAGACCCTCGCCTCCCCTGAGGACAATGCGGTCACCTTGCGGAATGGGATAAAGGCCAAGCTCACGGGCGAACTCCTCCAGAACGCTCCGATTGAACCAAGCCGCCCCATGGCCCCGAAAGCCCTGGCCTTCAGCTATCGCTGCGAGCTCTCCATGATGTTGATCATCCGGTTTGTAGGTCAGGCGGAGATGAAACATGGTCCTAGGGCTCCTACCGGGACAACAAGGCTTTGATGCGCCCCTTGAAGAGAGTGCAGTGGGCTCGGGAACGATGCCAGTTAAGGGAATGCGATGGAGCGGACAAGACAGCGGGGTACGCAGCTGGGGTACGCAATGGGGACGCAGAGGCCAAAAACTGGCCTCTAAGTCATTGAAAAATATGGATGAAAAGAAGGTGGTGGGGGAAGCAGGACTCGAACCTGCGAAGGCTTAGCCAGCGGATTTACAGTCCGCCCCCTTTGCCGCTCGGGACATTCCCCCACGAACGCGGTACCTCGGTTTCCCGAGCGCGAGGCCGCGTTATGATCAAGCCGTCCCGGTGTGTCAACGGAAGAAAGCAGCCGGTGGCCGAGAAATTTGGCGGATGAAACGCGGGGCAGGAGCGGAATGCCGGAACGAACGGCCCGGCCGGGCAGGTCCCCGCAAGCGGAACAATCGACAAGTCGGCGGCAAACGCCTATCCCGGCAGGCCTCACGCTGAATCCGGGGCCACCCGGGAAGGAAAGAACATGAAATCGCCCTATCGGCGCTCTGGCCAGAAGGATGGCGGCCAACGCCCCCTCCCCGCAACCGGTCCGGATGACGCAGCCCCGAAGCGCTTCAAGGACAAGTCGCGCTTCGCGCCAAAGCCGAAGAAGGAAAAGCCGAAGCCGCCCGAGGATTGCGACGTGCTCTATGGCATTCACAGCGTCCATGAGGCCCTGGCCAACCCGGCCCGCAAGCATCATCGCCTGCTTGCCACGGAGAACGGCCTCCTGCGCCTCAGCGAGGATCTGACGCTGCCGATCCAGGCCGAAGTGGTGAAACCGGACGCGATCAACGCGCTGCTCCCGGCCGATGCCGTGCATCAGGGCGTCTATCTCGAGACCTTCCGGCTGCCGCTGATGCGGCTCGAGGCCGTCCCGCAGGACAGGATCATCGTGGCGCTCGACCAGGTCACCGATCCGCATAACGTCGGCGCGATCCTGCGCAGCGCCGCGGCCTTCGGCGTGGGCGCCCTCCTCACCACCTTCCGGAACAGCCCCGAAGTCAGCGGCGTCCTCGCCAAGGCGGCTTCCGGCGCGCTGGAGCATGTGCCCATCGTCGGCGTCACCAATCTCGGCAGGGCCCTCGCAAGCCTGCAGGAGGAAGGATTCCTGCTGGTCGGTCTTGATTCCGAGGCCACGGAAGAATTCCATGACCTGCCACTCCGCATGCCGCTGGTCCTCGTGCTCGGCGCCGAAGGCAAGGGCCTGCGCCAGTCGACGCGCGCGCTCTGCAACCACCTGGCCCGGCTGGAACTGCCCGGCGCGATCCGCAGCCTCAATGTCTCGAATGCCGCGGCGATCAGTCTCTATGCCGTCTCGCGCGGGCTGAAGGGCGGCTGAGCCCGCCCCTTCCCGGCCCGCACCCGGCTGATTGGCCCCGTCTCTGACAAAAAAGCCCCGCCGTCTCCGGCGGGGCTCCAGGGAAGGTTGTCGGGAGGGACAACCTTTGGGGCTGTTGGACCCTTAGCGGTTCTCGACCGTGTAGATGTCCCGGTCCTTCGTTTCCTTCACGAAGAACAGGCCGATCACGAAGGTGCCGAGCGCCACAACCACCGGATACCAGAGGCCGTAATAGATATCGCCGGTCGCCGCGACCATCGCGAAGGAGGTCGGAGGCAGGAAGCCGCCGAACCAGCCATTGCCGATATGGTAGGGCAGCGACATCGCGGTATAGCGGATGCGGGTCGGGAAGAACTCGACCAGGGCCGCCGCGATCGGGCCGTAAACCGCCGTCACGTAGAGGACCATGACGGTCAGGATCGCGATCACGCTCCACGCCTGCATGGTGGCCGGGATAACGCCATTCAGCTTGACGATCGACGGATCGCCGGCCTTCGGATAGCCCGCCTCGACCGCCGCCGCCGTAAAGGCCGCGATATTGGCCGGGATGGCGGCGGCAATCGCCACATCCTTGCCCGCCATCACGACCTTGGCCGTGGTGCCGGCCGGGGCCGGGGTGAAGTCATACTTCACGGCGGCGCGGGCCAGGGCCACGCGGGCCACGTCGCACGGCGCGGTGAAGGTGCGGATGCCGACCGGGTCGATCACGTTGCCGCAGGTGGCAGGATCGGCAACGACCTGCACCTTGATGGTCTTGATCGCCTGGTCGAGCTTCGGGTTGGCCACCTGCGTCATCGCCTGGAAAAGCGGGAAGAAGGTGAGCGCCGCCACGAGGCAGCCGCCGAGAATGACCGGCTTGCGGCCGATCCTGTCCGACAGCGAGCCGAAGAAGATGAAGCCGCCGGTGCCGAGGATGAGCGACCAGGCCACCAGCACGTTGGCCGTGAACAGGTCAACCTTGAGGATGCTCTGCAGGAAGAACAGGGCGTAGAACTGGCCAGTATACCAGACCACGGCCTGGCCGGCGACGAGGCCGAGCAGGGCGATGATCACGACCTTGAGGTTTTTCCACTCCCCGAAGGCTTCCGAGAGCGGTGCCTTGGACTGCGTGCCTTCTTCCTTCATCTTCTTGAAGGCCGGGCTTTCCTGCATCTGCAGGCGGATCCAGACCGAGATGGCGAGCAGGAAGATCGAGCCGAGGAACGGAATGCGCCAGCCGTAATCGGCGAAGTCCTTCTCGCCCAGATACAGGCGCAGCGACAGGATCACGACCAGCGAGAGCAGCAGGCCGAGCGTCGCCGTGGTCTGGATCCACGAGGTGTAGAACCCGCGCCGGCCCACCGGGGCATGTTCGGCCACATACACGGCCGCACCGCCATATTCACCGCCGAGCGCCAGGCCCTGCAGCATGCGCAGGATGATGAGGATGACCGGGGCCACCCAGCCGATCGTCGAATAGGACGGCAGCAGGCCGACTGCGAAGGTCGAGATGCCCATGATCAGGATGGTGACAAGGAAGGTCTGCTTGCGGCCGATCAGGTCGCCGAGACGACCGAAGAACAGCGCGCCGAACGGACGCACGAGGAAGCCCGCCGCGAAGGCCAGCAGCGCGAAGACGTTCCGGGTCGACTGGTCGAAGGACGAGAAGAACTGCGCCCCGATCATCACGGCCAGCGCGCCGTAAAGGTAGAAATCATACCATTCGAAAACGGTACCCAGCGAAGAGGCCAGGATGACCTTCTTCTCTTCTTTCGTCATCGGTCGGACGTCGCGACCGGCCTGGACGGCTTGTGCCTGTGCCATGGGCGTTCTCCTGAACTTGTGCGGCATCGAATTCAGGACCGGACAGACAAAAAGCCGCCCTGCCCCGGACGAGCCGGAGTTGGCGGGGTCTTGCTGGTGCAGGCGACCCGGTTCGATGTTGTCATTGAAGCGGCGGCATGCGCCCCCACTGCGCCGTGTGTAGGCTTCACGAGGCCTTAACCCCAGCGCGCAATTCGGCTGATAGACCAAGGTCGGGAGTCTTTCGTCGGAACCGGCGGCGGGCCGGGCCTCCGCGATACAGAGGCACAGCGCGGAGGGCCCTTGCCGGCGATCGCCATTCGCGACCATGCACGCAAAGACATTGCCAGCGCCGGCCAAATCGGGAATAGGAAAAGCCGCGCCGGATTAGCACAGCGGTAGTGCAGCGGTTTTGTAAACCGAAGGTCGGGGGTTCGATCCCCTCATCCGGCACCAAACTCTCGTCCGCAGACGTCCTCTGCCGACCGTAAACATCTGAAAAACCGATATAAATCAATGATTATGTGTCCGCAGACGTCTGCGGGCGTCCATTTCCGTGCGCTTGAAGCCAACAGATTTGTTGGTATCGTCGTTGGTATCGGAGCCCATACCAACAGGGCGATACCAACAAACGGATACCAACATGGCGCTGACCGACGTCGAAATTCGTTCCGCCAAACCGAGAGATTCGATCTACAAGCTGTCCGACGCCCAGGGCCTTCAGCTTTGGGTGATGCCGAACGGGTCGAAACTTTGGCGATTGGCTTACCGGTTTGGAGGCAAGCAGAAGCCTCTTGCCATCGGCACTTATCCGGCAGTCAGCCTTTTCGAGGCCCGCAAGAAGCGCGACGAGGCCAAAGCGCTGTTGGCCTCGGGAGTGGACCCAGGCCAACAGAAGAAGCTCGACAAGCTCACCAAGGCCATCAGCACCGCGACCACCTTCCAAGCCGTGGCGGAGGAATTCATCGACAAGAAGATCCGCGAGCGAAAGGCGGACACGACCATCTCGAAAAACCGCTACTACCTCGAACTGGCCTATCCGTTTATCGGCACGCGCCCCGTTGCGGAGATCAAGGCGGCAGAGGTGCTGGCTGTCCTGAAGCATCTGGAGCGGCGCGGCACGCTGGAAACTGCCAAGCGCGTGCGGGCGACCATCGGCGCCGTGATCCGCTATGCCATTGCCACCACCCGGGCGGAGAGCGACCCCACCACCGCGCTTGCCGGCGCCATCGTCGCGCCTCACGTCAAGCACCGCGCCGCGATCCTCGATCCGGTGGCCTTCGGAGGCCTGCTGCGGGCGATTGATTCCTACGATGGGCAACCGACCACCAAGGCAGCCCTCAACCTCCTGGCGCTTCTTTTCCCCCGACCGGGAGAACTCCGGCAGGCAAGCTGGCGGGAATTTGACCTTCGGAACCGGATCTGGATCATCCCGGCTGCCCGGACCAAGATGCGACGCGAGCATGAGGTGCCGCTGCCCCGGCAGGCGGTTGAAATCCTCGAATCGCTCCGCCTGATCGTCGGCCGGAGTGAATTGCTGTTTCCGGGCTTCGGCATGAGCGGCGGGCAAGGCAGGAAGGTCGGGCCGAAACCGATCAGCGAAAACACCCTGAATGGCGCGCTCCGCCGACTCGGCTACCCAAAGGAAGAGATGTCGGCCCATGGGTTCCGGTCCACCGCCTCGACGCTGCTCAACGCATCTCGCAGGTTTTCGCCCGATGCCATTGAAAACGCTCTCGCGCATCAGGACGCAAATGCCATCCGCCGGGCCTATAATCGCGGGAATTCGTGGGACGAGCGGGTCATCATGGCGCAATGGTGGGCGGATTTTCTGGATAGATTGAAGGCTGGCAGCGAAATTGTCGCGTTTCTCGCGCCTCCGGGACAGCCTTGACGGATTTTGCCCGCAAGGCCGTCAAGCAGAGCGAAATTTTTCTTTCCGGTCTGTGAGTTCCTGTGGGAATCAGGGAACAATTGCATTTCCAAACGTCCGAGACTTCACCTTGCGTGCGGTTCGGTGTCTCCCTGTAGAGGCTAGTTGCCGGGCTGTCCGGCAAAAGCAACACCTCGAAAGGGTCCGCATGGGTATTCACAGCCTCTCCCCCTCCCCCAGCCATCATCTGTCCGAACCGATGGCACCGTCTTCGTTCGGCGCTTTCAGCGTCGCCGAATTCTGTACCCGTTACGGGATCAGCCGGTCCCTCGCGTATGAAGAACGCCGCGCTGGCCGCATCCGCTTCCGCAAGGTCGGTGCCCGGACGCTGATCCTGACCAGCGATGCGGAGGAATGGGCACGCGCGCTGCCGGAGGCCGACAGGTAAGCCAACGGCCCCGCCGGAAATGGAAAGGCCCAGCGAAGCGGTGCAACGCTTCCCGGGCCGGGTGAACTCTCCGCCTGGATCATTCACCCCTCCGTTCTAGCGGCTCCCCATCCCTTTTCAACCGAAAGATCGGACCTGCCCGGCCTGTGCCGGCAGCGCGGGAACGCTTGTCCCGTGATGCCTTCGCATGGCCTCGGCTTGCCCGGTCTCCGCCGGAATTCCGCGTCGAAAATTCCATGCCGCCCTTTGGGGAGGCAATTGCGGATTTCCCCATCCTTTCAACGGATTGACGGCTCTGAAGCCCCGAGATCGGCGCGCATCCGTCTTTTATAGTTATGGAGACCGCATTCATGCGCACCCGGAAGCCCAGCAAGGCTCTCACCCATCTCGACGTGTCATTCCTGTTCGACGCATGGCACCGTGCCCGCCATATGGGCCTGCCGCTTAACATCCTCATCACGGCTCGCCCCGACGGGGTGGACAGGCTTGCCATCAACGAACGCTGCCGGATCTTCCTCCGGATCAAGAAGAATTACACCGAGTTCGCCCGCCGGCATGGCTTCCCGCCGACCTTCCTCTGGACGCGCGAAATCTCGACAACCGGGACCGGCGAACATCTTCACCTGCTTTGCCATGCTCCCTCGCCTCTGGTGGCAAGGCTGATGGCTTGCGCGGAACGCTGGCTTCCCGGCCCGCGCGAGATGGACGCCCGCCGGGCCTCGCAGGCGATGCGGAGGCACCCTCGCGGCAAGCTCCGGTCGGCCATCACTTACATTGTAAAGCAAATGACATCACAGGCCGCGTTCCGGCGCCCGTATTCCCGGAGGCCCGGCGGCACAATCCACGGGGATCGGTGCGGCGCCTCCCACAACTTGCGGAAAGGCCGCGTTCGCTGAGGATCAACAAGGACGGGCGGCTGGAAACCAGAGAAGGCCCAGCCGCGCCGTTCCATCCGCTCAATCGTCGAGATAGGCCTCTTTCATCCGCCGGACGGCATAATCAAGCACGGCCCAGAAGGATTCATATTCCTGAAAAACTTCCAGACGGTCGGAATCACCCGGAAAGCGGACGATTTTCTGCCGGCCATCGACAAACACCCATGCGACATGCTCGTCCATCTGTCCGTCGTAGCAGATCGGCACGCAATCAAAGCCCAGAGTGCGCTGGATCCATTCTCGGACTGTCAATTGCCCACCGGCTGGCAAGAAACGGATAGGGCCGAATTCCGTGATCTCGTTCGCAGCAAAGAACAAGTACTCATCATCGTAGGAAAACCATTCCGGCAAAGCCTGCCTGTCTTCGACAATCATGGTGGTCATTGGTTCAAACCTGTCGATACAGCGCGAACAAGCCGTGCGTGCGAATTCCGGCCATCCTATACTGCCACTGTCGGAACACAAACAGTCCGCCGCATGTGTTGTTGTTTGCATTCGCCAGCCCGCCACGGAAGGAGGCACTCATGCCCTCGGTTTGCGTTGAAGACGGGTTGGTCCTTGCCATCCATGGGCTTGTCGCGGGCGCCCTCCGCAGCCCCGCCGACGAGGCTTCCGGCAGCTGGATATGGTCGCAAGGCGAACGGCAGGTGGCCTCGGTTTCTTACCGCCTCGAAAGGCTGGGGCCGGCCATGGCGCGGCTCCTCCTGCGCTACACCGTGGATGGCGAGGCGATGGCCTATCCGATCACGCTGGTGGCGGAGCCATGCCGGTTCGGAGGCATCCGCTGGTTCGCCCTCTGCCCGCGCCTGGGGACGCGTGTGGCCAAGCTTTACCTGCCGCCGGGTGGCAAGCGCTTCCTCTCCCGCAAGGCCTGGCGCATCGCCTATCGCTCGCAGAATGCCAGCTCGACCTTTGACCGCCTCTGCCTAAGCCGTGACCGGCTTCTCTCGCGCAAGCTGAAGTCCCGTGATCCGGATTTCCCGCTGAAGCCCAAATGGATGCGCCGCCGGACCTATGAAGCCCATCTCGAACGGCTCGACCATCTGCACACCCGGATGGACGTGGAGATGATACGGCGGTTTGCGCCGGACGTGCTGGAGGGGATCTGGTAAGCGCGGTTAGGCAGGGAATTTCGGGGGTGGGGCGGTAAGGGGGCCGGAGGCGGAAGGGCGGCTTTCGAGCCAAGTAAACAGAGAAACTGACATTTATTGAGCGCGGTCGTTTGCTATCTCTGGGGGATGGGACGGCCCACTCCTACCGTCCAGTTACCCAGCCCCCAATTGATATAGGGACAGTGAGGGCGCTTGTGTGTGGGCTGCCAACAGCCATTTGGGTAGAGCGGAGCGCCATTCTCAGTATACCTCACGGCTGCGCTTCGCGTCCAGCTCCTTCCCGAGATTGAATTTATCGCCCCAAGCGGTAAACCAGTGATCGTTAGCGGCCTGAACAGATGCTAGACTTGCTGCATCCAGCTTGAAGATCAGCCCTATGGCATCCTTGGTGGCAGCGCTGATGTAAGGGCAAACGATGAGGTCGAGAAGCATGATCAGCGTTTCGGCATCATTTGGGCAATGAGCCTTCATGTATTCGAGCTTAGCGATGATATGCGCCTCTATGAAGGTTTTCAGCTTCGCATACCGGACCTTGTCCTTGATATAGGAAAGTAGGATCGTGACGGAGAAGTGATTCATGAATCCCGTGGGGCGAATGTAATTTCCCGTGCCATCTTCCTCTTTAATCAGGAAATGCCGGAGAAGGACGGAGACTGGCAGCCAGTATTCCCGGCCGATCTGCGACAATGCGATGAGAAGATAGAGACTCTCGACCTCGCGATGAACGCTCATCGTGTTCTTTTCGAGCTGCTGCATCACATTGTCGTGGACGTACTTAAAAAGCAGGTGTTTCTGCTCGTAGGGCAGGCCTTGGGCGTGCAGAAAGTCCACCGAAGCCGCGATCATCCTGCATAGGCGGATAGTGTGATTGACCTTTGGGCACGCCGAGTATGCGAAAAAGGCAAACTCCATGATGGCCAGCAATGAGTTGGAGAGACGTTTGCGGTCGCGGTCTGACTTGTCGCTCGCGACATACGCCTTGAAGAGCTTCTCGATCTTGTTCTCGGTGATTGCGAACGTGTAGTTCAACAGGTCGCCATAGGTGACGTCTGCCTCCTTGATCGCGGCCTTGTACCGGATGATCAGGCGGTTTGCGTTGATTGCGCAGACCAGCTTTTGCTTCGGAGGTTTGGTCGGATCGGCCAGCGGCTCCTCCTCGCAAACTGAATCGATCTCGGCATTCAGAATGGCCGAGATGCGTTCTTTGGCAATCGTGATCTCGGTAATGATCGGCTTTTGGTAATGCTTGATCTTGGCAGTGTTGATGCTGAGTTTTTTGCCTTTCAGGATTTCCTGAAGCATCTCGAAAATCTTAAGCTGGGTGGACTCCTCGTTGTAGAAAACGAAGAAGTCATCGACGTACCGGAAAATCTCGTAATCGACCTTATGGGTTAGATTGGCCACTTCTGCCAACTTCCTGATCAGCTCTGCATCGACCGATTGCAGAATGATCTCGGCAAAAATCCGGGAAAACTCGGGGCCTATGACGATACCGTTGGTCTCTTTGTGATTCAGGTTCTGCATAAGGGCGTCGAAACGCCCGCCGAACGTACCCTTCGATGCATCGAGGCTAAACTTCGTCTGATCCTTCCCAAGGACGGCCCAAGGAAGCGAGTGAGTATAGATGCTGTCGAAGCACTTGCTCACGTCGATCTGCACCATCGCGTCGTACTTTTTCTCGCTGCGGTGGTATTTATAAGATTCAAAGAAGCGATGAATATTCCGGTATTTCCGATATACGAAATAGGAACCAAGTTGCTCGTACTCGCGATCCTCCTCTTCCAGCCCGGCCACGGAATCCAGCCGCTCTTCATGGAGCTTGTCCTTGAAGTAAGCATAGCGTGACACCGAAACCGGGCGGCGGATTGAAAACTCGCTGACGGAGGTATGATAGATGATCAGCGCGCTGTGGGTGGCATAAAAGCTCGCCATCTCTACCTGATTGCGTGGATGCACGACGCTCAAGGTCCGGCCGTCAAGATTGTGGGCGACACGAAAATTGAAGGGGATGGTCGCCATCTGGCATTTTTTGAGAGGGACCGATCTGCGGGTTTTCCGCTTACCCCACTCGGTCACGACCTCAGGGGTGATAACGGCGGCGGGATCGATACCGAACAGAAGCCGCATGGTTTGATCCAGAGCATCCGTCTCGCAAATCCAGCGCAACTGACCCTTTTCGATCTCGATGCCGTTGTCGCGCAGGAAGCGGTAGTAGCCCCGGTTTGAAAAGGTCGGAGGCACCTCGAATGGCAGCATGTCGGTCAGGACCGACCGCTGCTTCCGGTGTGTGAGCGAGACGCGACGCTTAGCCATGTTTCCAGGCCCTCACGATAACCTGCAACTCGCGTGTGCTGAAATTATGATAGCGGCGCTGCGCAAAGCCGGTCGAAAATTTCAACTTCTTCAATTGTTTTTGCAGGCTGCTGCTCTTGAGCTTATCGATAAGCACCTTCAGCTCCTTGTCGAGCTGATCAAAGTCAGACAGGTCTGTCGCGATTGAATTGTTATAATATATACCGGTGACGGCCCGCGACTTGCTGTTTGAAAGGCGCGTGTTGCCCGTCAAGAACTTGAGGCGCGCGGCAAGCTCCCGGTACGCGCGCCTTGGACCAAGCGGACGCTGCTTCCAGTAGGCCTCGAACGCGGCATTCATCCGTGCGCGATATTTATCGATCTTCGCCGCGCTCGGACCAATCTCGAATTTCACGCTGGTCAGGCTGAAACGATAGCCCAGATACTCAAAGGCCTTGGGAGCAGTATCGGCCAAGGCGAATTCATGCGTTTTTGCCGGGTTGTGCGTGAGCGCATTATCATCGAATATTGCGATGATCCGGTCCTTAAACGAGCCGAGACTATTGCCTGCTGGCGGTCGGGCAAAAACTGCGACAATGTCATCGACAAACCGGCAGTAGAGAACCATGCCGGGAATTGCCCGGATCGCGTTATCGACCGGTCGCAGATACAATTCGGCCAGATAAGCACTGATTCCGACACCGCGCGGAACACCCTTCGCCGCGCCAGATTTCGCGCCGTATGAGTCCAGCACTTGCTTGACGTATTTCTTCGATGCGGGGCTCAAGAGCTGATCGCGATCCAGCTTCTCCACCAGACGCTTGCGGTCAATGCTCTCATAGAACGACGAGATATCGGTACGGACCAGCTCGAAAGGAAAGCTGCTGCCGAGCATGTCCCGAAGCTGGCATACTAAGTCGTGTCGGTTTGCTTGTTTGACGCCGTAAATGTGGTGAATGTTTCGCTGGAGCTGCTTGATGACGAAGAAAGTCTCGGGCTCTGCATCAATGCAGTATACAGGTTTTCCCTGTGGCCCGGCCTTCTGCGACAAGTCGATCTTGAAGCTCGGCTTTAGGACCTTATGGCTGATATCATCCATCAGGTCATCGACGGCCGCTGACTTGCTGGCCTTTAAGGCGGCGAGTTCGGATTTCAACGTCGCCAGCGTCGCCGTGAAAACGTCGGCGGCCATCGTTGCTTGGAGTGCGCGATGGTCCCGAATGTCTTGCACCTTGTTGCGAACGGCCTGGGTCAGCGGTTCGAGCGTCGGAAAATATCGCCCAGCGAGGTCGAGCCCCTTGCGGTTCTCGGCATCGTAGATGCGGCGAAAATTATCCGCAGTGAACATCTGATCGAGCATTAATGGCGTCTCATTCGATTCGATTTGGGACCGGGACTATTCGCGATGCTCTTCAAAGTGGAGCCAGACCGCAACGTCTAGACAACATAAATTTCTGCATGAGGGGCGTATTCGTTTGTTGTGTCGTAGGATTAGACCAGCTGTTGACCATAAGCGTCAAATGAGAGCCGGTGTCCGGTCAACAAAAATTGCTCACAGTCTTCATCGCGACGAACGACCAGTCGTTGGACTGACCTCGTACCAGTTGAACGGCAGCAACGGGGGCGCAATCCAGCCATCCGCGCGCCTTCCCATCCACCGCCGTCCACCCGGATCCACCCCCAGCCAGCGAATTTGTTGGTCTTTTTGTTGGTCTTTTGAAAAACAAAGTTATTTTTACGATTTTTAATCAATTAGATAACCAATAAAGGCGGTTCCCTCATCCGCACCAAGTCTCCGCGTCATTCCTCGAATCGCGCCTTGCGGGCCGGACTCCCGGGCGAGGCGCCGCGAGCCCCAGGCGACGCGCCGGACCTAGGCAATGGTCGATCGCCCACCTGCCCCGCCCGTGGGTTTCCGGCCGGCTTGGCAGCTGCCGCCACCGTTCCGCGGCAAGCCCTGTGCTTCCGCGGACACACCCCTCGGATGCCGTGGACTAGTCCTTTCGATCATTTGCTCCCGCCGGTGACGGCTGCTTCTGTCCGCACGAAACCAGAAGGCGGCGGCGCTCGGGGCAGCTTCGGTACTCCGGCGGCGCTGGCTCGAGACGGCAAGGGGCTGATACGGATGCGCGTGACGCGAGCCATCATCATCACGGCGGGATTGTTCGTCCTGCCCTCCGCAGCATTGGCACAGGCGGGCTTCAGCAACGCCGGACTGCCGAAACTCCAGCAGGTACGGACGCTGCCCCTGCCGGTGGAATTCGATGATCCCGCCCGGCGCGGCTTCCTGCACAGCTTCCGGCTGTCAGTCGACCTTGGCGCGGGCATCACCGAGAAGCGCCGCCAGCCAACGCGCCTGAAGCAGAACAGCTACGGCACGCAACTTGGCCTCAGCTTCGGCATCGGCTCGATGGGTTTTGCCTCGGTCACGGGCAATGTCTCGCGGGAGACGATCAAGTCGACCATTCTCGCCTTCCCCCTGTCGCTTGATTCGAAAGCGGGAGCCGGCGGCGGGGATCTCGTGCTCGGTCTGACGCCCCTGCCCTTCCTGCGCGTCGGGATCCTCGGCGGGTTCGGCGTCGGGAACAGCACCTACCAGTTCGTCGGGGTAGCAAGCGCACCGGTCGGGGCGGACAGCAGCAGCTACCGCTTCGGCGCCTTTGCCGGTGCGTCCTATCCGGTCGGCCCGGTATTGCTTTCGCTGGATGCCACGCTGCTGACCACCCGGAGCCGGCAGGCCTATGATCCGACCAACATTCCCCCCGTGGCACATTTCGGGGCGACGATCGGGATGCTGCATCTGAGTGCGCTCTATTCGATCACGCCACGCCTGCGCCTGTCCGGCGGCATCATCCTGAACCAGGTGCTTTCCGAGAAGGTGGCACCGGCCGAGCGCGGACTCGACCCGAGCTGGTTCACGCTGCAATCCGGCCTTGCCTATCAGATCAACCGCAACTGGGAAGTGTCGATCAAGGGCATGACCTGGCTCTCCAACCAGCGTATGCGCCACAGCCGGGCAACCATCGGCGCGGCCTACACATTCTGACCCCATTCCGGTGCCGCGGCCCTGCCCCCGGCGCATTCCGACCCTTCCGGAGATACCCTGATGTCCATGAGGATGCGTTCTTTTCCCCGGTTTTTTGCAATAGCCGGACTTCTGGTTGCGCTCGGCGGGTTGCCGGGCTGCGTGGGCGTTGATCCCGGCCTGGTGCATGGGGGCATCAAGGCGCATTTCCGCCAGACGCCGGAGGAGCGGAAGGCTGCGCTGGCGGAATTCGCCAAGGCCGATAACTGGGCCAACATCGCCTTCTGGAACACGGCCATGGGCGAGGCGATGTTCTACCTGCCGGATGATTTCCGGACCACATTCACCCGCGACGAGGATACCTTCATCAACTACGCCTTCGGGGCCTATCTCGCCCAGTATCCGGACGTGACCTATGAATCGCTCAACAGCTGGCTGGGCGAGATCGGCCTTCTCGAGCAAGCCGGCATCTCGCCACAGCGCCTCGAATACGCACGCGGATTCGGCCGGGTCTGGCTGAAGAACATCGCGGACGATCCGAAGAACCGGCCCATGAAAGAGCGCCTCGCGCTGTTCAAGCAGCGGTTCGGCGGGGGATCAGACAGCTACAAGCGAATTTTTCCGCCCCACAGGGTGCGGACCCTGCTGCGTGATGATGTCGCTCTCAAGGCGTTCCTGACCGATGATGCCTATGCTGCAAACTGGGTTGAGCAGAACCGGGATATCAACACGACCACCCGAGACAGGACCTTCGATTACAAATCGATCCAGGACTTCCTGAGCCCCGTCACGATCGGGATCCTGCCCGGTCTTGCGAGCTGACCGCGCGCTGGCTCCGGACGGCCCGGGAGCCTTGGCGCGGCGGCGAAGCCTCGCTATACGATGGCGACGAGGGGCGATTCCTGTTGCGGGTAATGCCCGGTTTGGATTGCGTCCGGGGAGTGGTTGGTGTCAGGAAAGCGTCAGGCGCGGATCCTGATTGTCGATGACCACCCCTTGGTGCGAGTCGGCCTTCGGACTGCCTTGCAGACCGCCTATCCCGGCATTGATGTCGAGGAAAGCGCGAGCCTCGCAGAGGCCATGGTCCGTGCGGCCTCCGCCACGCCCGATGCAGTCATCCTCGACCTTGCCTTGCCGGATTCGACCGGCATCGGCACCTATCGCGCCGTGCGGGGCCAGGCTGCCAGCCTGCCGATCATCATCGTAACCGGCAGCGATCCTGCCGAACTGCGCGCCGCGCCGGAGCTGGATGACGCCGCCGCGATCCTGTCCAAGGCATCCGGGCCCGAGGCCATCCTCGGCGTCCTGTCGGATCTCCTCTCCCAGGAACCGGGCGCCATCCCCGCCAATGGCCAACCGGCCCTGACCCCGCGCGAACGCGACATTCTGGTGCTCTGTGCCCGCGGGCTGCAGAACAAGGTCATCGGGCGCAGCCTCGGCATCAGCGAGAATACGGTGCGGGCCCATCTCGCCAGCGTGTTCAAGCGCTTTGGCCTGACCCATCGTGGTGAGGTAAAGGAGTTTCTCGAACGGGCGGGGATCCGCTGAGGGCTTCGCCCAGCGCGGCGCGCAGCGTGCCGGCGGCGACGGGCTTCTGGAGCACGCGGATGGCCTCGCCTGGATCGGGCACGGCCGGATCCGCCGTGACCAGCAAAGCTGGAATGGCCTGCCCTGTGCGGGCGCGGACCTCCCGGATCAGCATCAGGCCATCCATCGCGCCGGGCAACCGCAGGTCGGATACAAGGATGTCGGGCGTGGCGCCGGCATCGACAAGGGCCAAAGCCGCCCTGGCATCCGCAGCCGTCTCGACGGTATAGCCCCAGCCGGCCAGCATCTCGCGCAGGATCTCGCGGACGGGATCGTGATCCTCGACCAGCAGGACCCGCCCGGCCTCCGGCCCGGATGCCACGGGGATGGCGGCCTCGCGGGCGGTATCCGCAAGCCCGGGAGGGCTGGAAACCGGCAGGTCGAGCGCAAAAAGCGACCCTTTGCCCGGCCAGGAACGCACCTCGATCGCGCCGCCGATAATCTCGGCCATGCTCTTGGCAATGGTGAGGCCAAGACCATGGCCGCGCCCCGCCTGCCGGGCCGGATTGGCAAGCTGGTGGAAGGGCTCGAAAATGCGCGGCAGGTCAGCCTCGTCGATACCCGGCCCGGTATCCCAGACCTGCAGGACGAGATGGCCCCCGCGCGGGCGCACGCCGACCAGCACCCGCCCGCTTCGGGTATAGCGGACGGCATTCCCGACAAAGTTGCGCAGGATCTGCGTCAGCAGGACCGGCTCGGCCAGCACCCAGCGGCGCGTGCCCACAAAACAGAGATCAAGCGACTTCCCTGCCGCTTCGGCGGCGAATTCCAGGCCGACCTGCCGGAAAACGCTGTCCAGCTCGACGGGAACGAGCCTTGGCTCGAACCCTTTCGCCCCCGCCCGCGCCGCCTCCAGCATGCGCTCGAGAAGGCCTGAAATCGCATCGACCGATTCTCCGATCGTCGCGATCCGCTGCGTGCGGATATCCGTTCCGGCAGCGTCGAGCGTATCCAGCAGCAGCCGGATGGCATAAAGCGGCTGGCGCAGGTCATGGCCGGCGGCCAGCAGGAAACGTGTCTTTTCGGTGCTGGACCGTTCGGCGCGGTCGCGCGCCTCGGCCAATTCGCGCGAAAATGCCTTTTCCTGGTTCCGGAGGCGGATCAGATCGCGCATCGTGCGGTTCTGCAGCATCGAGTAGCCAAGATGCGTGACCAGAAAGACCAGGCCGAGCACGGCCATCCAGCGGCTGGTCTCGTCGGGCGCGAGCCCGAACCGGACGATGACCGGCCCCATGGCACTAAGCGCGAAAGCGGCATAAACCAGCCTGTCCGCCGACAGCGAGGCGACCGAGCCGGCCGTCAGCCCGACAAGCATCATGATGATGAAGAGCATGAGCGGTCCGTCCCCGGACCCGGTGACAACCCATCCGAACCAGCCGAACAGACTACCCGAAGCGAGGCTCCCGAGCATGAAGCCCGCCCGCCAGAACCAGAGATTGCTGCGCCGGCGATAGCGCCAGTAGGCCGCCACGAACAGCGCCCGGAAGGCAGCGAGAACCAACGCCGCGACCAGCCACGACGAGGCGAGTGTGGAGGGGCCAAGGCGCAGGCCATGGACATAGGCGGCGGTCGGCGCCACCACCAGAACCGCGCCGATGACGATCGGCATCTGGCGCGCCAGCAGCTCGACGAGTTCCTCGGCCTCCCCCGTCTCCACCGGCAGGACCGATGCATCCCGCCCCGGGTTTCTGCCAGCACTGATCGCCATGAACCGAACCGCTTTGTCGTCAACAGGAAATGTCTGGGTTTTTCCTAAGGCTCACCCTCGACCACGGAAAGACCCGACAGGAAGTTTTCTGGACGAGAGGATTTCTGGCAAAAGGTCTTTGGACCAGAGGCGACGGCCCGGAACCCGCGGCCAAGCGAAGCGCCTTGACGGCGGCGCAGACTGTGCTAGCCGTGGTCCTCGCGGAAGAGTTCAGCCGGTCCGCCGGTTGACGCCGAAGGAGCAACCGCCCCGGAAACTCTCAGGCCCCGAGACCGCACCCGTTTTTGACTCTGAAAAGTGGAGCAGCCGCTCCCGCCGATGGTGTAAGCCGCGACCTGACGAACAGGGCCGGTGATGCTCTCAGGCCAATGACAGAGGGGGCTCCGCCTCGCGCCGTGTGCGCGGGCTCAAGGAGCCATTGTCATGTCTGCTTCCCGTTCTGACTCCGTCGCCGTGATCGGCGCCGGCATTACCGGCATCACGACCGCCTATTCCCTCATGAAGCGCGGCTGCCGCGTCACCGTCTTCGATCGCCAGCCCTATGCGGCGATGGAAACCTCCTTCGCCAATGGCGGCCAGCTCTCGGCCTCGAATGCCGAGGTCTGGAACAGCTGGGCCACCGTGCTCAAGGGCATCAAGTGGATGATGGAGCCCGGCGCACCGCTGCTCGTCAACCCGCGCCCCTCCTGGCACAAGATCTCCTGGATGGGCGAGTTCATCGCCTCGATCCCGAAATACGAGGAGAACACCGTCACCACCGCCCGCCTCGCCATCGAGGCCCGTGCCTATCTCAAGGCCATGGCGGAAGCGGAGGGCATCGATTTCGACTGCGAAACCCGCGGCATCCTGCATTTCTACGAATCGAAGAAGGACTTCGACGCCGCCGCCCGCGTCAGCGCCCTGCTGGCCAAGGGCGGTCTCGAGCGCCGCGCCGTCACACCGTCGGAGATCAAATCCATCGAGCCGGCCCTGCGCGGTGACTATTACGGCGGCTTCTACACCCCGTCGGATTTCACCGGCGACATCCACAAATTCACGATCGGCCTCGCCAAAGCCTGCGAGCGGCAGGGCGTGTCGATGCGCTTCTCGACCGAGATCCTCTCGACTGCCGCAGGCGGGAACGATGTGACGCTTGTCACCCGTTCCACCGAACCGACGCTGGATGGCAGCCAGCATCCGGAGCAGGTCGAGACCTTCGACAAGGTGATCGTCTGTGGCGGCGTGATGTCCCGCGCGATTGCCAGCGGCTTCGGGGACCGCGTCAATGTCTATCCCGTGAAGGGCTATTCGATCACGGTCAGCTTGGCCGAAAAGGCCGACCAGGAGGCCGCACCCTGGGTCAGCCTGCTGGACGACAAGGCCAAGATCGTCACCAGCCGCCTGGGGGCAACGCGCTTCCGCGTGGCGGGCACGGCCGAGTTCAACGGCTATAACCGCGATATCCGCGCCGCCCGCATCGCCCCGCTCATCGCCTGGTGCCGGGTGCATTTCCCCGGCATGAGCACGCGCCAGAGCGTGCCCTGGGCCGGCCTTCGCCCGATGATGCCGGACATGATGCCCCGCGTCATGCGGGGCCGGAACCCGCGCGTGTTCTACAATACCGGCCATGGCCATCTCGGCTGGACGCTGTCTGCCGCCACGGCGGATGCCGTCGGCGCGCTGGTCACCGCCCGCCCGAACGCGGCGTGAATGCAAAGGGCCGCCCCGGGGCGGCCCTCCTTCCTGTTGAGCGGGCGGCAGGATCAATAGGCCATGAGCAGCGGCACATGCGCGTTCTGCGTCAGCTCGACGGTCACGCCGCCGAACAGGAACTCCTTGATCCGGGAATGACCGAACCCACCCATGACGATAAGATCGGCGCCGGTTTCCACGGCATGCCGGTCCAGAACGGCGCCGACTGATTCGCCCACTACCGTCTTCTCGACCAGCTTCGTCTCGATCCCCTTGCGGGCGAGATGATGGGCGAGATCAGCACCGGGGAGCATCCGGTCCAGCGGCTTCTCGCCGGAAACGACCACGATATCCGCCTGCGTGATGCCGGGGAAAAGCTGCGCCATGTCGTTGACGGCACGGGCAGCATGGGGCGAGCCATCCCAGCCGATTACGGCACGCTGGAAGGCGCCCTTGGGTGTCGCCCGGGGCGAGGCGACGAGGATCGGCCGGCCGGACCGGAACAACGCCTCCTCGAGGATCAGCCCGGTGACATCGAGAACCGCCTTGGGCTGGTCGACGATGATCAGATCGGTCGCGCGGGCCTGCCGGACAGCGCGGGCCGCCGCGTCCTCGAGCAGATCATGTGTCATCTCGACATGCGCCGAAAGACCCGCAGCGGCGATCTGCGCCTTGGCCTCGACGATCAGTTTCTCGCCCTCGGTCAGCGCGCGCTGGTTGAGGTCGGCCATCATCGGCGCCACATAGGACGATCCCAGCAGCGAGAACGGGACATGGGCCTTGGGCGTGATGACCGTGACGCCGAGATAGGCTCCGGCGGCTTCCGCCAGTTTCGCGCTGGCCGGAAGGGCAGCGGACCGGGCCTCGTCGGCAACCCGGATGATGCAATGGACCGATGTCAGTGATTTGGTGGTTGGCATGGTGGACTTTCCTCCCTGGAACTGGAACTGGGAGGACCATGCCGGATCGGCGGAAAGTCCGCTCTGATCTGGCGCAAAGAGACCCGGCAATCGGTCGGGACGCACGAAAGCCGGCTGGCGCAGGACGCCGGCCGGCTTCACGGCAAATTCGGAGGGAAGGTCAGGCCGTGCGCGGCGCGCCGCGGCCCGGGCCGGCAACGCGCGGCTTGGCCTTCGGCATGGGCAACAGGCCTTCGCGCTGCATCTGCTTGCGCTGGGCCTTGCGGGCGCGACGCACCGCTTCACCCTTTTCGCGCGTCTTGCGCTCGGACGGCTTCTCGTAGGCCTTGCGCTGCCGCATTTCGCGGAAGACGCCTTCGCGCTGCATCTTCTTCTTCAGGACGCGCAGCGCCTGCTCGATATTGTTGTCACGGACAAGAACTTGCAAAAGCCATCTCCCGGCATCGGCCGATAGGGAAAGGCGCGCCAGCCCGGTTCAACGGGCGGCGCGCCGGGGTCACGGTGCCGGGTGGAAACCCGGCATCAGGTTCAGCCGATGATCTGGAGGCGATCGGCGGCGGACTTGCCGCTGCGGCGATCGGCAACGACCTCGAACGACACCTTCTGGCCTTCGTTCAGGCCGCTGAGGCCCGAGCGCTCGACAGCGCTGATATGGACGAAGACATCGGTGCCGCCGTTGCTCGGCTGGATGAAACCAAAGCCCTTTTGGGCGTTGAACCACTTCACGGTTCCGTTCTGCATGGGAAGTCCCTTTGGATCAGTTTGAGTACGTAGTCTGGCTGACGGCGCAGGCACGCAAACCGGTCAGGCTGGCGGCACGCGCTGTTTACATCGATGTTCTAGGAGGAGGTCATCAGCCAAGGCGGATTCAGATCCGCAGTAGCAAAGTCGTTCGGCCGAAACTCGATACCACGTCCATAGCATCAACCGCCCGGCGCGGCAACACGTTCTTCCGGAACAGCCGATCTTCGCTGAAAACCGCGTGATCATCGCGACTTGCCGGCCTTCCGAACCTGTTTTACGCTCTCGGCTCCTGAGGGTGAAGCATGATGGTGTCCGCGTATCCTGCCTTGCCGATCCGCGCCGGAATTCCGGCGATCCTGGTCCTGCTGCTGGGCGGCTGCGGCACGACGATCGACGAAGGCGTTATCGCCCCCGGCGCATTGACGGAACGCCCGTCCACGATCCGGAACGAGCAGCTCATCGGGAAGTGGGGCGTTGCCTCCTATCGCGAGGAAAAGGACCGCAAGCGCGTGGAAGCCCAGGCCCGCGCGCAATGCCGCCTGCCCTATATCATTGCGAAGGGCCCGTCCGATGGCGTGATGATGCATCTCGCCGATGACGCCAAGCTCTATGAATTGCGGATCAAGGGCGGCTCGGACGGCAAGACCTATCTCGGGCCCGAGGCGCCGCCCGGCGAATGGCAGGATCGCGAGATCATTTCCATCACGGAGAAGGAAATGATCATGCGCTTCGTCGATCCCGAAGTGCATGGCCGCTACGGCACCTTCATCTATGTCCGCTGCCCCGGCTGATCGACAGGGAGATCCATGACACCACGCCGCTTCCTTCCCTGCCGCTCCAGCTGTTCCGGCCTGCCCGTGACGCCCCGCCGCGGAACGGGGTTCTTCCTCGCCGGCCTCGCTGTCCTGGCGCTTTCGGGGGCGGCGCAGGGTCGCCAGCAGGCCGCCCCGATCTCGATGGATATCGGCGATGAACCCGGCCGCGTGGCCACGGCAGAGCAGATCGTGGAGGAAGGCCCCTTCGCGCGCCAGCTCGTGTTCTTCCGGAGCAGCGAGCCGGCGGGCACCATCGTCATCCATACCAGCGAGCGTTTCCTCTATGTGGTGCAGGGCAACAACCGCGCCCTGCGCTACGGGATCGGCGTCGGGCGCGAGGGGTTCCAGTGGTCGGGGCTCGTCCGGGTCTCGCGCAAGGCCGAGTGGCCGGACTGGACCCCGCCACCGGAAATGATTGCGCGCCAGCCTTACCTGCCCCGCTTCATGGCGGGCGGTCCCGGCAATCCGATGGGCGCGCGGGCCCTCTATCTCGGTTCGACAGTCTACCGCATCCACGGCACCAATCAGCCCGAGACAATCGGCCACGCCGTGTCTTCCGGCTGTTTCCGGCTGGCCAACGGCGACGTGATCGACCTGTTCGAGCGCATTGCCGTGGGTGCGAAGGTCATCATCCGCCACGGCGCGAGCATCTGAAGGAGGTCGGCCATGCCCATCGGTTTCCGTGCCTTCGCCCTTGCAGGCACCCTTTTCGCGGCAACGCTGCCGGCCTTCTCCGGCACGCTGGACGACGTTCGAAAGCGCGGCAACCTCGTCTGCGGCGTCAGCATGGGGCTGCTGGGTTTTTCCGAGCAGAAGCCGGATGGCAGCTGGACCGGCTTCGATGTCGATTTCTGCCGCGCCCTCGCCGCTGTGATCTTCGATGATCCGAAGAAGGTGACGTTCCAGCCCCTTTCGGCCTTGGATCGCTTTGACGCCCTGAAAGCCGGGAAAATCGACATCCTGTCGCGCAACTCCACCTGGACCCTCGATCGGGAGGCCGGGCTCGGCCTGCTCTTCGCCGGCGTCAATTTCTACGACGGCCAGGGCTTCATGATCCGGCGCGACAACAGGGCCGTCAGCGCGCTCGAACTGAACAGGACGCGGGTCTGCGTCCAGGCCGGGACGACAAACGCGCAGGGAGCGAGCGAATTCTTCTCGACCAATTCGATCACCGCCGAGCTGAAAACCTTCCCGGATGGTCCTTCCACCCTGCGCGGTTTCGAGACCGGCGAGTGCGATGTCATGACCGCCGACAATTCGGGCCTGTTCGCCGAGCGCCTCCGGCTGGCACGCTCGAGCGAGGCCGTCATCCTGCCGGACATCGTCAGCAAGGAACCGCTCGGCCCCGTTGTCCGGAATGACGATGTCCGCTGGTACACCTTGGTCCGCTGGGTCAATTTCGCGCTGATCAATGCCGAGGAACTGGGCGTGACCAGCGCCAATGTCAACGAGGCGAAACGATCCGCCAAGCCGGATGTGCGCCGCTTTGTCGGGATGGACGGCACCGATCTCGGACCCAAGCTCGGCGTCACCGCCGACTGGGCGGCCCGGGCGGTCGCGGCTGTCGGGAATTACGGCGAGATCTACGAGCGCAATGTCGGCAGCAAGTCACGCCTCGGCATTCCGCGCGGGCTGAACCAGCTCTGGACCGAGGGCGGCATCCTCTACGCACCGCCCATCCGGTAGGAGGGGGCTGCGCATCGGAACAGCCGCCGCATGGGAAAAGGCCGCCGGGTTCGCCGGCGGCCTTCTGATTTCGGGTCCTCGCAATGCCTGTGGCCCACCGCCAGTATCAGGCAGCGCGCACTTCCTCGAGGAAGGTCGAGACCACGCCTTCGAGCGATACCGCCTCGCTGGCGACGGTCTGGGCGGCCTGCGCCACTTCCGTCGAGGTCGAACGGCTGGATGAGGCCCGGCTTTCGGCATCGCGGATCGCCGAGGCGCCTTCCGCGGAGCTGCGCGCCGCTTCGTTGACATTGTCCGAGATCGTCGCGATCGCGCTGGATTGCTCCTCGACCGCCGAGGCGACGCTGGTGGCGATCGCGCTCATCTCGGAAAGGATGCCGCCGATCTGACCGATGGCCTGGCTGACATCGCCCGAGGCGCTCTGGATCGAGGTGATCCGCGAGACGATATCCTCGGTCGCCTGCGCCGTCTGGTTGGCGAGCGCCTTCACTTCGCTGGCCACGACCGCGAAGCCCTTGCCGGCCTCGCCGGCGCGGGCCGCCTCGATCGTCGCGTTCAGCGCGAGCAGGTTGGTCTGGCCGGCAATCGACCGGATCAGCTCCACCACGCCGCCGATCTTGTCGGCTTCCGCAGCGAGCTCCGACATCATCGAGGTCGCGCGGTGCGATTGCTGGACAGCGCGGTCGGCGACTTCGGTCGAGCGGACAGCCTGGCGGGAAACCTCATCCACCGACTTGGAAAGCTGCTCGGCCGCAACCGCCACCGAGGAGACTTCCCGCGAGGCGATGGCCGTCGCGTTGCCCGCCACTTCGGCCTGGGCCGTGAGGGCGCGCGAATCGTTGTCGAGCGTTTCCGAGGCCTGGCGCATCTTGTCGGCCGAGGATTGCAGATGCTGCAGGGCCGATTCGATGGACGAGGCGAAACCGCTGATCGCCGCCTCGACCCGGCGGGCCCGCGAGAGACGGGCAGCACCCTCCTCCTCGGAACGCCGCGTCAGTTCGGCACGCTCGGAAATCGACATCTGGAAGACGCCGAGGGCCTGAGCCATGTCGCCGATCTCGTCCTTGCGGGTGGTGTAGGGGATCTCGACATCGGCCTCGCCATCGGCGACGCGGCGCATCGCCAGGGCCAGGCGGGAGAGGGCCTTGCCGATCCCACGGCCGATCACGAAAATGATCGCCACCGAGATCAGCGCAGCAAGGGCCGCCGTGATCAGCGACCAGCGGGCAGCCTGCTCGTTGGCCGCCGCATTCTGGCGACGGGCTTCGGCCTGGCGGGCATCGGCCCGGTCACGGATGGCCGCAGTGGCAGCCAGAGCGCGCTTCGCATGACCGACAGTATCATCGCGCGCCTCGCGTTCCGCCGCCACACCCTGGCGCCAGGAATCATAGGTGGCCTTCTGCTTGCGCACCGATTCGAGCAGCATATCCGCCTGCTGGCGGTCGAAATCGGCCCGGGTCAGGCGCTCGATCAGGCCGGACCGCATGAATTCGATGCGGTTTTCAAGCTTGTCGTCGCGCTTCCAGCGATAGCGCAGCTCGACGCCGCGCAATTCGCCATAGGCACCCGCCAGCGGGCGAAATCCTTCATGGGTCGAGGTCGCGCCATCGAACAGGGCCGAAAGCACCTCGGTCATCTTGTCGAGATCGTCGGTCAGGCCGTCATTGCTGGTCCGGCCAACCGCCTCGACCTTTTCCTTCAGCGTGCCGAAGGAATCCTTCGCGCGCTTGAGACGCAGCTCGGCATTCTCGACGCTGTCGCGCATCTGCTGGTCATTCGAGGCTTTCAGCTTGTCGAGAGCCTTCTGGGCATCCGCGATGCCGACAGTGATCTCGCGTTCGACAAGGTCAGTCCGGCTTTCGAGATACGAGGAAACCTGTGACGTGATCAGCGAAAGGTTCGAGGAGAGGATGTCGACCTGCGCCAGCTCCTCGACGGAGACCTGATACGATTGGTCGGCTTCGGCGCGAATTTGTTCGGCATGCTGGTTCAGGGCGAGGGTGAGTCCCAGCCCGATCGCCGGTCCCAGGGCAATCAATGCGATTTTCCAGGTCACCGACCGTCCAAATCGCCCCAGAACGCTGGCTTTTCTGGCCTCACTCATTCCATCCCCCTCGAGCGCAACCGCGCCATCGACGTCACTGACGGCGCAACTATGCCGGCCATTGTTGAAGAAGTGGTGAACTGTTGCTTGGCCGAATCTGCCGGAATCCGAGGCAATCCGCCGCAAATCCGGGCAGATTCCGGCCTTCTGGCCCATAAAATCCGGATGTGGTGACCGGATTCCTTTTTGCTTTTGCGCAAGAAATATTTGCGTCTATGAATGTCGCTTATCCACGCCGCTGCCCGATCTATGGGGCACTGTTGTTCAGACGTTGAAGCCGGTGCGGACAGATGATCCAGACCGGCAAATGGAGGAGGCCGACATGATTTCCCGCCGTTCCGTTCTCACCACCACCACGCTCGCCGGCACGGCGCTGATTGCCGCCCCGGCCATCCTGCGCGGGGTCAGCAGCCCTGCCATGGCCAAGGCGCCCATCGTCGGCACCCAGGGCCCGTCCTTTTATCGCTACAAGCTCGGCGAGTTCGAGATCATTGCCCTCCACGAGGGCGAATTCACCCGGCCGCTCGATGCGTCCTTCGTCCGCAATGCGCCGCTGGAAGCTGTCCAGAAGACGCTGGCCGACGCGTTCCTTCCGACGGACAAGCTGACGATCAGCTTCACCGCCGTTCTCGTCAATACCGGCTCGAAGCTGGTGCTGATCGATACCGGCTTCAACGACAATGGCGGCCCGACCAATGGCCGTACCGTTGCCGCCATGAAGGCAGCCGGCATCGAGCCTTCGATGGTCGATACCGTCATCCTCAGCCATTTCCACGGCGACCACCTCCAGGGCCTGCGGAACAAGGCCGGCGAGATCGTCTATCCGAATGCCGAGATCATGGTGCCGGAAGCCGAATGGGCCTTCTGGATGGACGATGCCCGCATGGCCGCCGCGCCGGATGCCATGAAGGGGGCCTTCCAGGGTGTCCGTCGCGTGCTCGCACCGAGCGCCAAGGATGTGAAGCAGTTCAAGTGGGGCCAGGAAATCGTCACCGGCATCACCACGGTCGATGCCTCGGGCCATACGCCGGGCCATACTGCCTTCGTCATCGCCTCGGGCAATGCGAAGATGATGTATGTCGCCGATACGACCAACACGCCGGTTCTCTTCGCCACGAACCCGGAATGGAAGGTCATGTTCGACATGGACGCCGACAAGGCGGTGGCGACGCGCAAGCGCATTCTCGACATGGCCGCCGCCGACAAGATCCGCCTCGCCTTCTATCATGCCTCGTTCCCGGCCACCGGGTTCATCGCCAAGGAAGGCGCCGGCTATCGCTTCGTTCCGGCCCAGTGGTCGTGACATCCGGCCATCCGGGCTGACCGTCAGGAAAGGCAGGGCGCAGACCGCCCTGCCTTTTTTGCTGGCCGCCTTCTGTCCAGCCCCTCGCGCGCCGCAGGTTTCCCCGTCCCGCGGCAGGGGCACCTTGCCTTTGTTCCCGACATGGCTACCGTCCCAGCAGAAGGTGCCCCGGGCGCCGCAGATCGCCGGGAGGGCGGATGAGCATCGAGGGCGAGAATTCCGCCGCCGGCCCTGCCGGCATGCCGGCCAGCCGGTCCTCCGGCCCCGTGCTCGCCTTTGTCGCGTCGACAACGCCCGAGGCCCAGCTGGCGGCCCGGCGCCTTGCACGCTTCTACGGCGAGAACGATCCGGACAAGGCCGATATCGTCGTGGCTTTGGGCGGCGATGGCTTCATGCTGCAGACGCTGCATCGCTTCCTGGGCACGGAGAAGCCGATCTACGGGATGAATCGCGGCTCGGTCGGCTTCCTCATGAACGAGTTCCGCGAGGATGGCCTTGTCGAGCGGATTGCGCAGGCGGAGCGCAGCGTCGTGCATCCTCTCAACATGCGCTGCCGCGATTCGGCCGGCCGCGTGACCGAGGCCCGCGCCCTCAACGAGGTTTCACTGCTCCGCCAGTCCTTCCAGGCCGCGAAGCTGGAAATCGCCATCGATGGCCAGGTGCGGCTGCCCGAACTGGTGGCGGATGGCGTGCTTGTTGCCACGCCGACAGGCTCGACCGCCTATAACTTCTCGGCCAATGGCCCGATCCTGCCGCTCAACGCGCCGCTGATCGCGCTCACGCCGATCTCCGCCTTCCGGCCGCGGCACTGGCGCGGCGCCTTGCTGCCCGACAGCACCGCCATCACGATCACCGTGCTGGAGCCGGAGAAGCGCCCTGTCGCGGCCGTGGCCGACCATTTCGAGACGCGGGATGCGCGGGAAGTCTCGGTGGCGATGGATCGCTCGGTCAACCTCGTGATGCTGCATGATCCCGGGCATTCGCTCGACGAGCGGATCCTGCGCGAACAATTCGGCCATTGAAGCCCTGATTTGGCGCGACGGGTCCGGCATTTCACGGCGCGTTAACGGTCTTTGGTTAGCTTCGCCTGCGTTGAGAGAATTCTTCGACCCGGGTGCAGTATCGCGTCACACGCCAGGGTCGGCGGCAGGATCCGTGACGCGCTGGGCTATGCATGTTTCGCGTCGATTGTAGCCGCCTGCGCTTTCTCGTGATCGATGACAACGGCTATATGCGCCGGATCATCCGCACGCTTCTCCATGGGTTCGGCACGCGCGAGGTCTTCGAGGCCGAGGATGGTGCCGCCGGGCTCGAATCGTTCGCCACGCACCTGCCCGATGTCGTGATCACAGACTGGTCGATGCCGGTCTTTGACGGGATCGAGCTGACCAAGATGATCCGCCAGCCGGATACCAGCCCCAACCCGTTCGTGCCGATCATCATGGTCACCGGTTATGCCGAGCGGAATCGCGTTTTCGAGGCCCGGGATGCCGGCGTCTCGGAAATGCTGGTCAAGCCGATCTCGGCCAAGGGCCTTTATGCCCGGATCGCAAAGGTCGTGCTGAATCCGCGCCCGTTCATCCGTACGGAAAACTATTTCGGTCCCGACCGTCGCCATCTCGTGAAGGCGGACCAGTACAAGAACCGCGGTGCCGTTGCGGCATTCGCAGGAACGGGGATAGGCAATGCGTAACAACAACACCCTTGCGCAGAACGAAGCGCCGGAATCGGACGGCACGGTCGCCCAGGATTTCGGCGATACGCGCGTGATCCATCTCGGTGGCACGCTCCGCGCCAAGGCGGCGGTGCGTTCCTCCGATGCGGGCGGTGTGGACGAGATGTCCGTTGCGGCAGCCGATGCCGCAATGAAGGACCTGTCGGGCGACTTCCAGAACTGGATGGGCGACGAGGTGAACCGCCTGATCGCGGCCTATGAGGTTTTCCGCGATTCTCCGCCCGACCAGCGCGATGTCGGCCCGCTTTTCCGCGCCTCGCATGATATCCGCGGTCAGGCGGCGGTGTTCGGCTTCCCGATCGCGGCGGAAATTGCCGGTTCGCTGTCGAAGCTGCTGGACAAGATCGAGCCGGATTACCTGCCGATCCAGCTCGTTGCGCATCATGTCGATTCCGTGAAGGCCATCTACCGGAACAACATCCGCGACTATGCCAATCCGGTCGCCACGCAGATCATCCACAACCTGCGCCGTGCGATTGACCGCGTGGTCGAGGCCCGCCAGAAGGCGATGCAGGAGGAGATGCGGTTCCGCCGCGCGACCTGAGGCCCTCGCCCGGCGCGGGGCCCGCTCGAACGATCAGGCAGCCCGGCTTCGGCCGGGCTTTTCTGTTGAGACCGCCGGCAGCGGGGTCGCGGGAATGCCGAGCTCGGTCTTCCATTCCGCGATGATCGTCGCGAGATCGGGAATCGGCTCGTCAAGCACGAGGCCGCGCTCGCGCAGGATACGGCGCTTCGGCGTGGCAGCTTCGGGCTCCGCCCGGACAATCTCCGCGACCAGCTTCTCACCCTCGGCATCGAAGCCGCCGAGACGCAGGAGATCCTGCGCGTCACCGGGCATGCTGAGCGCCAGCAATTCGGATTTCTCCTGGCGGAGATCCTGCCGGAGGCTTTCTGCCCGGGCGCGGGATTCCTCCCGCATCGTCTGGGCCTCGAAACGCCGGAGCATGGCCATCAGCCGCACACCTTCTTCGCCGGCAATGTCGATGCAGGCGCCTTGTGCCGCCCGGAGCACCGGCAGCGAGAATTCGGCCCGCCCTTCGCTGGCCGGCAGGCGCGCCGCCGCCATGATCGCGGCGGCCAGGACAGGCTCGGCGAAGGCCGGCAGGCCTGCCCGCCTGAGCAGGACGAGGATCGAGGGCTCGGAGCGGCCGCGCAGCAGGGCCGAGACCCGGCTGGCCGGCACCGCGCAGAGGTCGGCCAGAGCCTGGGTGACCAGACCGAGGTCGCCGCCAAGGACGCTGCGCAGCAGCAGCGCGGGCGTCAACAGCCCCTGCTTGCGCAGATGGGCCACGAAGGAGCCGACTTCGCCGGGGCTCTGCCGCGCCAGCGCGATCGTGCCGCTCTGGAGCGTATCGTCGAGCAGTCGGGCCTTCCGCCCGCCGGCCAGGAAACCACCCTCGGTTACGAACTGGCCGAGCCCCTCCGCCGTGCGCAGCATCAGCGCATGCCGCGCCGTGACGGGCAGGTCGGGGCGCGCCTGGACGATCCTGCGGAATTTCGGCAGATGACCGAACGCCTCGATGAGGGCCAGCAAGTCCGCCTCGGCGATCTCGCTGGCGCCGTTTCCGGCCAGCGCGAACGCGCACTCGGCATCTCGCCGGTGGATCAGCGCCTGCGCCACGGCACGGCTGACATCCTGCCGGATCGCAATCGCAACCAGCGCCTTGCGTTCCCCGGTCGTCGCGAGATCGACGAGATCGGCCTCGGTCAGCAGCGGCGAGCGGGCGATGAGCGGCGCGGAAACTTCCGCCTGGTCGGCGGCGAGGCCAAGAACAAGATGGCGCGGCGCTTCGCGGCTTTCGGCAAAGGCCAGCGCGAGGGCGCGGCGAACCATCGGCGACGGATCATCGAGCACAGAGGTCAGGGCGGCCTCCACAGCCTCCGGCGTGTCCTCGCCGAGCGCGCCGGCCTGCCACGCCTCGGCTAGCACTGTCGCCGCCTCGGCCCGCTCGCGGGCAGGCGCTTCATCCATCCAGCTCAGGAACGATTTGACCAGCATGTTCTTGACTCAACGCTTGGGAGAGGGAGGGGGCGGCGTCAGGTCGAGGGGACCTGTTCCCCCGAGATGGGCCGGACGCATCGGCGGCAGGGGCGCACGGACGGCCGGATAGGCCTGCGCCGGCTCGGCCGGCCGGGACAAAGCCTCGAAACCGGCCAGTGGCGAAGGCGGCTCGATATCGCTCAGGCGCTTGTCCACCGCCGCGATGATGGCCGCCTCGGCAGCGGCCACCTTCACCGGGTCCGCCCGCGGGAAGAAGGAGGGCGCGTTCGGGTTCATCCGGGACTCGGCGACCGTGGTCCAGGTCTTGCGCAGATCGGCACCGGCCTGGCTGTTCGCCCCGGTGCGGAAGAAGCCGCCCACCGCCGCCGGGCTGGGCTGCGGCATACCGGTGACCGTGGCGACGCGGGCCGGCGCGATGGCGAGCGGCGAACGGGTCGCCATTTCCGGCTCAGGCTGCATACCCGCCTGCTGCGTGGCCGGCGGCATGGTGGTTGTCGCACCGTCATGGAAGGAAACCAGCCGGGCATAGACCTCGCGGGTGGTACGGGCCCGGCCCTTCGGGTCGAAGAAGATGGAACGGTTCGCCGAAGCCGCTTCGGGGAAGGCGCTCGCGGCGGACCGTTCGGGGCTGCCATTGGCGAGGCCGATCAGCTCTTTCGCCCCGCCCGCCCCCATGAAATGGGCGATATAGAGTTCGCCGCCGGTCGGGTCCCGGCCGAGCGCATCCCGCAAGGATGCGCGGTTCTCGCTGGTGAAGACGCCGGCGAGCCGGGCGGAGAGGGTCGGGTCCTTGCGCAGGGCAAGGATCTGCTGGCGCATGTCGCCTTCCGGCACCACATAGCGCCCGGAGCTGTCACGCTGGATCGCGCTGGCCGCCTCGCTGAGCCCGAGATTGGGGCCCTCGCGTTTCACAAGGCCGAGCCAGGTCTGCTCGATGAACTGGAACAGGCCGGTCGCGCTAGAACTGGCGGCCTTGGCCTCGGGGTTGAGGTTGGATTCGCGCTTCGCCGTCTTGACGAGATAGTCAAAGGGAATGCCGGTCGCCTCGGAGGCCTGGCGCAGCGGCCGGGAAAGCGGATGCTCGCCTTGCACCTGCGGCACCGACTCCGTACGGTTCGGTGTGGTGAAAAAGAACATGGCGCGGGTCCCTCTGCCGGAGATTCGCTTGCGCTCCGGCCCTCTTGAACTTTCTCCGTTTATGGTAAACCGCAGTTTAATTCGGGCGCAGAATTCTGTTCCGAATTGAGACGGACCCGCTTTTGACCTCTGAATTTCAAGGATTTTTGCATGTCTTCCCCTTTTCCCGCGCCGACTCAGCCCTGGAGTCCGGGGACGCGCCATCCCCGCGGCGGCCGATTTTTCGAGGATTTCACCATTGGCGAGACCATCCGCCACGGGCTGACGCGCACCGTCACGCAGATGGACAACATGCTGTTTTCCAACATGACGCTGAACCCGCAGCCGCTCCATATCGATGCGCATTTCTGCGCAACCGAAACCGAATGGGGCAAACCGCTGATGAATTCGCTCTTCACCCTCGGGCTGATGATCGGCATCTCGGTCAACGACACCACGGTCGGCACCACGATCGGCAATCTCGGCATGACCGATGTGAAATTCCCCGCCCCGCTCTTCGAAGGGGATTCGGTGCATGTCACCACGGAGATCATCGCCAAGCGCGAGTCGAAATCCCGGCCCGATGCCGGTATCGTCGATTTCCACCACAGGGCCTACAAGCAGGATGGGACTTTGGTCGCCGAATGCCGCCGCCAGGCCTTCATGCGCAAGGCCATTCCCGGCTGAGAGGGTTCATGCGTTCGCTGCTGTTCATTCCGGGGGATGACCCGAAGAAGATTGCCAAGGGTCTCGGCTCGGGCGCCGATGCCCTGATCCTCGATCTCGAGGATTCCGTCGCCACGAGCCGCAAGGCCGAGGCGCGGGCGCTGGTGCGCGAAACCCTGCTGGCCCGCCAGCCCGGCCAGCCGCGTCTGGTTGTCCGCGTCAATGCCCTGCGCTCCGGCGATATCGCCGCCGATCTTGATGGCGTGATGCCCGGTGCCCCGGAGGCGATCATGCTGCCGAAATGCGAGGGCGGCGCCGATATCCAGCATCTCGGCGCGCTGGTTGCCGTCCGCGAGGCGGAAAACAATCTGCCCGATGGCGGCACGCGGATCATCGCCATCGCCACCGAAACGCCGATCGCCCTGTTCCGGCTCGGCACCATTCCCGGCGCGAGCCAGCGGCTGGAAGGCCTGACCTGGGGCGCGGAGGATCTGGCCGGTGCCATCGGCGCGGAGCGCAACCGCGACGAAAACGGCTTCTATACCGAACCGTTCCGGCTGGCCCGCTCGCTCGCGCTCTT
The DNA here is from genome assembly GCA_027533425.1 of Beijerinckiaceae bacterium. Classification (GTDB taxonomy): domain Bacteria; phylum Pseudomonadota; class Alphaproteobacteria; order Rhizobiales; family Beijerinckiaceae; genus Rhabdaerophilum. The sequence continues at coordinate 90,781 of JAPZUD010000008.1, forward strand.
CGCCGCAGCGGCGGCAGACGTCGCCCCGATCGACACGGTCTCGGTGGATTTCCGCAATATGGAGGCCCTGCGCGCCGAATGCCTCGCCGCCCGGCAGGATGGTTTCACCGCCAAGATGGCGATCCATCCGGCGCAGGTGCCGGTGATCAACGAGGTTTTCACGCCGGATGCCGCCGCGATTGCCTGGGCGCAAAAGATCGACCGCTATTTTATCGAGCATCCCGATGTCGGCGTGGTCGGTATCGATGGCCAGATGATCGACAGGCCCCACCGCGTTCAGGCTGCGCGCATCCTTGCGCGGGCCCGCGCTGCGGGAGTGTTGGGCTAGACTGTCGGCCGTTCCAGCGAAAAGACGGATTCCACCGCCGCATATTCCATATAGCCCAGCCGGGCGAGATGGTTCATCGCCGAGGAATCCACCTTGCCGTCGCGGATGAAGGCGTCGTCGATATGCACGCCGACCACCTCGCCGAGGACGAGGAAATACGGTCCCTCCTGCCCATCAAGGCCCTTGAGATTCTGGATCAAGGTCACCTTGCATTCGAGCGCCGCCGCGGCGCCCTTGACCCGGGGCGGCCGGACAAGGCGGCTCGGTTCCATCTCCAGCCCGGCCTTTTCGAATTCGTTGACCCCGCGCGGATAGGGCGCGGAACTCTGGTTCATGGCCTCGACATCGGCCTTGATGACGATATTGCAAACGAATTCACGCGTTTCCGCGGCATTGGCGGCACTGTCCTTCATGCCGGCCGACGAGAACCCGACAATCGCCGGCCTGTCCGAGAACGCGTTGAAGAACGAATAGGGCGCGAGATTGGGCACACCGTCAGCCGAGACGGTCGAGATCCACCCGATCGGCCGCGGCGCGACGAGCGATTTGAACGGATCATGCGGCAGGCCGTGATTGCGCAGGCGCGGTTCGTAGAACATGGCAAACTCCTTGATGTTGCCGACCAGATGGTCGATTGCCACGCTTAAGGCAAGATCATGCGCACAAGCTGGTCAGGCTGGGTTGCGCAGGTGACTTGCCTGCCCGCGCTCTCTGTCGGAAAAGCCTGTGATGGATGTTGCCCGCCTGATTCCCCGCCTCCTGTCTCGCCGGCGCCTTCTGGCCGCCGGTGGCGTGCTCGCGGCCGGGCTCGTGCCGGCCGTGGCGCAGTTCACGCCGGGCCGGACGGGCATCCTCGCCCTGCGCGCCACCTATGGTGACCGGGGCGCCGAGATCCCGGGCGATCTCGTCTGGCGCATCTACACGGTCCGCGGACCGGATGTGCAGCTCTACACCAAGGTGGAGACGCCCCGCCCGAGCCTTGTCCTGCCACCGGGTCAATATGCGATCCATGTCAGCCACGGACTGGCCACGGCCACGCGGGATCTCGCCCTGAGCGAGACCGGCTCGGTCGTGACCCTGCCGATCAATGTCGGTGCGCTGACCGTGAGCGGCCATCTCGGCGTGCCGGAGCGGCCGATCCCGCCGCAGCGGCAGAAGCTCTCGGTCTTCATTCCCACCGCCAACAATTCGGAAGGCAAGCTCGTCACGGATTCGCTGCGCCCGTTGACGCGGATCATGCTGCCCGAAGGCACCTACCACCTCGTCTCCACCTATTCGGGCTCGAATTCCGTTGTCCGGACCGATGTGCGCATCACGACCGGCCGCGTCACCGAGGCGGCGGTGAACCATCGCGCCGCGACGATGACGCTGAAACTCGTCCGCCAGCGCGGCGGCGTGGCCCTGGCCGGCGCCGAATGGACGATCGAGACCCCCGGCGGCGATATCGTGGCGGAGGCGGTCGGCGCCTTCCCGAGCGTCGATATCGGCGAAGGGACCTACAATGTCCTCGCCCGCCACAATGACCGCGAATATCGCGGCCAGATGAAGGTGGAGGGCGGCATCAGCCGCGATTTCGAGATCATCGTGGAGTGACTCCACCGTCATGGCCGGGCTTGGCCCGGCCATCCACGACTTCGGTTGGATGGCAACAGTAAGTCATGGATGCCCGCCCCGAGGCGGGCATGACAGGAACAGCATGACCTGCCGGGGAAATCTTCCCCACCCCCTTCACTTCCCCCGAAAACTGGGCTCTGATCCTGCCGAAGCGCGAACGCGCGCCGGGCAGCCAGCCCGGACCCCGCGAAGCGGCAAGAAAAACCTACCCCGCGAAGCGGCAAGGAAAAAGCATGCAGACCTTTTTTGTCCAGATCAAATGCAAGCTCGGCAAGACCTACGAGGTTGCCACCGCACTGGCTGATGCCGAGATCGCCTCGGAAATCTATTCCACGGCCGGTCATTACGACATTCTCGCCAAGTTCCACCTCGATGACGCGCACGATATCGGCCATTTCGTCGGCGAGAAGGTACAGACCCTGCCGGGCATCCAGGACACGCTGACGGTGATTACCTTCAAGGCGTTTTGAGGGGCGGGAGCGCTAGGAGTGTTCTAGCTCTCATCTCCGTTCCGCAAGAGACTGTCCAGAATTTCGGGCTTGATACGTCGGATCTTCTGTTCGACCCTTGGGTCATAGCTGCGATCATTCGGATCATGCCCGGGTTGCTTCTTTCGTGCATATTTCTTGATGAAGACATTCAGCTGTTCCGACTGAAGTGCCCGCTTTTCTTCTGAGTTGCGCTTCTTCACCTTCGCTCCTCCGCAGCCCGATACACCGCGTCCTTGTCGCGCTTGCCCACGGCGATCACAACCACAAGCACGTCCGTGTCGCGCACCTCATAAACCAGCCGCCATCCCGCCGCGCGCAGCTTGATCTTGTAGCGATTGGCACTGCCCGAAAGCCGCGAGGCCGGCACATGCGGATTCTGAAGCCGTTCGACCAGCTTGGCCTTGAACTGCGATCGGGTCTGATCGTCGAGCTTCTTCCATTCCTTCAGCGCGGGCGCAAGGAAGGCGAGTTCATAGGTCATCCAGCGTGACCCTGATCACGGCCTCGTCCTTGCGTGCATCGGCAATCGCATTGAGTTCGGCATCCTCAAGGCGGTCCATCATCGCCTCGAAGACCTCCGCCGGCACGCAATAGAAAGCCGGCGCATTGCGGTTGAGAATGGCAACAGGCGCGCCTTCACCCGCCGCAACCGTTCCCATGGGGTCACGCTTGAGTTCCGTGATGCTGGCGGCGATACGAGAGAGTACGGCATTGGGCATCAGCACCTCCGGATGCGATCAAGAGTGCTTTTAATAGCACCTTTGATCGCATCTTGAAAGCCTCACCGCCTCAAATCCGGCGGCACCGCTTCCGCCTCCAGCATGGCCAGCGCCTCGGCCAGCGGCATGGTGGTCTGCGCCTGCGAACCCAGCCGGCGGATCGTCACCGTCCGCTCCTCGGCCTCGCGCTTGCCCACGGCGAAGATCACCGGAACCTTGGCGAGGGAATGCTCGCGCACCTTGTAGCTGATCTTCTCGTTGCGCAGGTCGGCCCGGGCCCGAAGGCCGGCGGCGAAGGCGGCTTCCGTCACTTCATGCGCATACTCATCCGCTTCCGAGGTGATCGGGCAGACGACGAGCTGTTCCGGCGCCAGCCAGAGCGGGAAATGCCCGGCATAGCTCTCGATCAGGATGCCGAGGAAGCGTTCGAGGCTGCCGACAATGGCACGATGCACCATGACCGGCTGCTTCTTCTCGCCATCGGCGCCGATATAGAAGGCCCCGAACCGCTCCGGCAGGTTGAAATCGACCTGCGTCGTGCCGCATTGCCAGTCACGCCCGATCGCATCCTTCAGCGTGTACTCGAATTTCGGGCCGTAGAAGGCGCCCTCGCCCGGGTTGAGCCCGGTCTTGATCTTGCCGCCGGATTCCGCGGCGATCTTGTCGAGCACCCGCATCATGATCGCCTCGGCCCGGTCCCAGGCCTCGTCGGTGCCGACGCGCTTTTCCGGCCGGGTGGAGAGTTTCACCACCAGGCTGTCAAAGCCGAAATCGCGATAGACCGAGAGCATCAGCTCGTTGATCTTCATGCACTCGGATTCAAGCTGCTCCTCGGTGCAGAAGACATGCGCGTCATCCTGCGTGAAGCCGCGCACGCGCATCAGCCCGTGCAGGGCGCCGGAAGCCTCGTAGCGATGCACCACGCCGAATTCCGCGAGGCGGATCGGCAGGTCGCGATAGCTCTTGAGCCCATGCTTGAAGAGCTGCACATGGCCGGGGCAATTCATCGGCTTCAGCGCGAAAACCTTGTGGTCGCGCGTGGCATCGAGCGGATTCTCGAAGGCCGAGGCCGATTTCACGGCGAACATGCCGTCCTGGTACCAGCCCCAATGGCCCGAGGTTTCCCAGAGGCTCTTGTCGAGAATCTGCGGCGCATTCACCTCCTCGTAATCGCGGCGGAGGCGCCGGCGCATATAGGCGATGAGCTGCTGGAACATCGTCCAGCCCTTGGAATGCCAGAACACCGTGCCCGGCCCCTCATCCTGGAAATGGAACAGGTCCATCTCCCGGCCGAGCTTGCGATGGTCGCGCTTCTCCGCTTCCTCGATCTGCTTGAGATAGGCGTCGAGATCCTCCTGCGCGGCAAAGGCCGTGCCGTAGATCCGGGTCAGCATCGGGTTGTTCGAATCGCCGCGCCAATAGGCGCCCGCCACCTTCATCAGCTTGAAGGCGGTGCCCACCTTGCCGACGCTGGTCATATGCGGGCCGCGGCAGAGGTCGATCCACTCGCCCTGTTTGTACATCTTCAGGTCTTCGCCGGGCGGGATCGCGTCGACCAGCTCGACCTTGAAATGCTCACCCTTCGCCCGGAAGAAATCCGTCGCCTGCTCGCGCGTCCAGAATTCCTTGGTGAAGGCCGCATCCCTCGCGATGATCTCGCGCATCTTCTTCTCGATGGCGGCAAAATCGTCCGGCGTGAACGGCTCGTTCCGGAAGAAATCGTAATAGAAGCCGTTCTCGATCACCGGCCCGATCGTCACCTGCGTGCCGGGCCAGAGCGCCTGCACCGCCTCGGCCAGCACATGCGCCGCATCATGGCGGATCAGTTCGAGGCAGCGCGGGTCCGTCCGCGGCAGGAACTCGATCCGGGCATCGCGCTCGATCGGATCGGCAAGGTCACGGACCTCGCCATCCAGCGCCATGACGGCAGTGCGCTTCAGCAGCGAGGGGGAAATGCCGCCGGCAATCGCCGCGCCGGTCGTTCCGGCGGGAAACTCGCGCTGCGCGCCATCGGGAAAGGTGAGGGAAATCATGGGGGCCATCGGCCATTCTCCTGCTCACTCGGGGATACGGACCCCGTAAGCCAGTCCGGATGCTGGGATGATGTCGATCGGCGAAGCCCGCATCCGGTCAGGGCGAATCGCGTCCATCGGTGCTTGTAACCGCCAAAGGTTCACGGCACCTTGCTCCCGATAGACGACGCGCAGGACCAAAACAAGCATGTTCCAGCCCCGCCTTTCCCGCCTTGCCGCCCGGACCACACTGCTCCTTGCGGCGCTCTTTCTGGCCCTTCCGGCCAGCCAGGCGAATGACGCGATGACCTTCACGCTCGGCCGTCTCGACTCCGCGCCGGCCTGCGGCGCCTCCTGTGCGCAGTTCATCGTCGCGCGCGGCGAGATCACCCATGCCAGCGCCTTCGGCTTCTTCTATGCCCGTAAGCGGGCCGGCGACCGCGACCTGCCGGTCATCCTCGACTCGCCCGGCGGCTTCGTGATCGGGGCCACGTTCCTCGCCCGGAAATGGCGCGAGCTCGAGGTCACCGCCATTGTCGCCGCCGCCGAACCCACTTGCCGCTGGGGCGGCAATGGCCGTGCCTGCGACCCGCGCGATGCCGATGGCCGCGTCCAGACCTTCCGGCTTGTGCGCGGCGGCTCCTGCGCCTCGGCCTGCCCGATGCTGCTGGCCGGCGCTGTCCGCCGGCTCGCCATGTCCGATGCCCGGTTCGGGGTGCATCGGCCGGCCATCAACCGCGATTCCGCCGCCGGGCGTCTGGCCCTCTCGCTGGGCGGCGACGATGCTGAAACAGGGAAGCGACTGGACAGGGGCATCCCCGATCATTTCGGCGCCATGGGCATCGATCCGCGCCTCGCCGAGCGCTATCACGCCACCCCGAACGAGACGATGGACTGGTTCCCGCTGGAGGAAGCCCGCGCGCTCGGCCTCGTCAACGCCCTGCCGGCCGAACTGGCAGGGCATCCGGCCCTGCCGAAAGCCTTGCTGGAGGCGATCCGCTGACCGGAAGGGCTCAGCGAGATCCCTCGCCCCCATCGGGTTCCGGCCCGGCCGGCCGCATGCCTTCCGGCACCCAGGTGCCCCGCCACCGCCCGTATCGCCAGGGCCGGTGCCAGCCGGCATCCGCCGGCAATTCCTCGCAGACGAAATCGAGCCCGGATGTCCCGCCCGGCCGACAGCGGCAGATCCGGGCCAGCCCCATCCAGCCGCCGGGCCAGACCCCGTGCTTTTCCACGGCTTCGATCATGTATTCAGAACAGCTCGGCATATGCCGGCAGGTCCGGCCGATCAGCGCGGAGAGCGTGTAGCGATAGAGATAGACCGGCGCGAGGAAGAGACGGCGGATCACCGCCCGTCTACTCCGCCGCCACGTGGCGCTTCGCCTCGATCTGGCCGATCGCGTCGACCACGGCATCGAAGGTGAGAAGGGTGGAGGCATGCCGGGCCTTGTAGTCACGCACCGGTTCCAGCACCCGGAGATCGGCCCATTTGCCCTCCGGCGCCGCACCATTCTCCTTGAGCATCCGCCGCGCCACGTCGCGGATCTCGCGCAATTCCGCCGCTGTCGAGCCCACGACATGGCGCGCCATGATCGAGGAAGAAGCCTGCCCGAGGGCACAGGCCTTCACCTCATGGGCGAAATCGGTGACGACATCGCCCGCCATCACGAGATCGACGGTAACGGTCGAGCCGCAGAGCTTGGAATGCGCGGTCGCGCTGGCCTGCGGCGCTGCAAGACGCCCCTGACGGGGAATGTCGGCAGCCAGTTCCAGAATGCGGCGGTTATAGACATCGTCGAGCATGGAAAATCCTCTTGCCGCAAAAGATAAGGCCAAAGCCGCCGAATTGCCATAAGCTGGCGCAATCCTCCCGGGGTTGGGCCGCGACAAATTTCCTGGCGGCTGGGCAATCCATGCCCTGCAGCCCCGCGTAAGCCGAGCGATACAACAACAGGAGGCGCCACATGGATGCAGTGGTTAAGACCTTTCCGGCCAGGTCTTCGGTCCGGAAACCCGTCGATCGTCCGTCCCGTGAGGAAGCCGAAGCCGCCGTGCGGACGCTGCTTCGCTGGGCCGGCGACGATCCAACCCGTGAGGGCCTTCTTGAAACGCCCAAACGCGTCGTCAAGGCCTATGAGGAGCTGTTTTCCGGCTACCAGAAGGACGCATCCGAAGCCCTCTCGAAAGTATTCGAGGAAGTTGAAGGATACGATGATCTCGTGCTGGTGAAGGACATTCCCTTCCACTCGCATTGCGAGCATCACATGGTTCCCTTCGTCGGAAAGGCGCATATTGCGTACTATCCGGAAGGCGGCGTGGTCGGGCTGTCAAAGCTCGCCCGTGTGGTCGATATCTTCGCCCGCCGGCTCCAGACGCAGGAGACCATGACCGCGGAGATCGTCCAGGCGATCGATGCCGCCCTTCATCCGCGTGGCATCGCCGTGCTGGTCGAGGCCGAGCATATGTGCATGTCGATGCGCGGCATCCAGAAGCAGGGCGCCTCGACGACAACCTGCCAGTTCACCGGCATCTTCCGGGATGATCCTTCCGAGCAGGTCCGTTTCTTCACCCTGCTGAATACCGGCCGTCGCACCTGAGCGGCGCCGTTCCAGTTTCCGATGTTGCTCGCGCCGGGCCGCTCTCCCGCCCGACCTCTCCCGAGCAATATCGCCTCAAGGCCGGGCCCCGCCTGGCCTTTTTTCTTGTCCGCCCGGCATCACGCGGGAAAAAAGGCTTGATTCGGCACGCCGATCGCCCAACAACCGCGGCATGTGGACCCCGTCGACACCCTTCGCCCCGCCGGGCACCAAGCTGGACCTCGAGGAAGGCCGCCGCCTCTCGCCGCGCTTCAATGCCGACGGGTTGATCACGGCCATCACGATGGATCATGCCAATGGCGAGATCCTGATGCTCGCCCATATGAATGCCGAGGCCCTCGCCCGTACGCTGGAAACCGGCGATATCTGGTATTTCTCGCGCTCGCGCAATGAGTTATGGCGCAAGGGCGCGACCAGCGGCCACACGCAGCGGCTGGTCGAGATGCGGATCGATTGCGACCAGGATGCCGTGCTGCTCCGCGTCGAGCAGATCGGCCCGGCCTGCCATACGAACCGGCGCTCCTGTTTCTACCGCCGCGTCGAGGCGCGCGACGGCGGCTTCGTCCTCGTGACGGAGGAGTGAGGCCGCCGGCCGGAACTCAACTGGCAGCGATGTAATCACGCAGGGTCGCGCTTTCCTGCTCGAGCTCGGCGAGGCGATACTTCACCACATCCCCGATCGAGATCATCCCGTCGAGCCGCCCGTCCAGAACCACCGGCACATGGCGGAACTTCCCGGCCGTCATGATTTCCATCACCTGGTTGATCGGCGATGCGGCGACGCAGGTCACGACGCGCCGCGTCATGTGATCGGCCACGCGGTCCTTCATCGCGGTCTCGCCGCCATTGGCAACTGCGCGGACGATGTCGCGCTCGGAGAGGATACCGGCGATCGTGCCGCCGGCACCGGCGACGACCACGGCACCGATGCGGTGCTCGGCCAGAAGCGCCGCCGCCTGCTGGAGGCTCTGCCCGGGCTCTACGGTGATGACGGCCCTGCCCTTGTTCGCGAGAATCTTGCCAACGCTCATCGGTCGCTCCCTTGTTGCGGTTCTGGCGCGGCCTCGTCACGCGGGCCGCGTGACATACGACTTTTGTCGAAATCGCCGCCGGACGCAACGCGAAGATGTTGCGCAGCGCAATATGAGAATTAGCGAATGAAGGGCCCGGAAAAGTAAACGCCGCGCCCGGAGCCAGGCGCGGCGTGAATTCCTTGGAGCGAGTGAAAGGTCTCACATTGCCCCGGTTTCCGCAATTGCCATCCCTGATTAAGGTTACTTTGACCGACTGCGCAGCCCCCCGGGCGTTAACTTCTGCCGGCACGGATTTCGCGAGGCACCCGGCCAGAGGCCAGTCCTGTTCCGGATCGGAACGGATCGGCCACCTGAACCAGAAATCAGCGTCCGCCCCTTCCCGAAAAGGGACGGCACCGAGCCCGGGAAACCGTCATGCGTCATTCGTCGATCCGCTCCGTCTATGCCTACTGGAACCAGTTGCGGGCCCATCGTCCGGCACCGTTCCGCACGGAGGTCGATCCGCGCGCGCTCGCGCGGGAACTGGGAGACCTGTTTCTGCTGGAAGGCGAAAGCGAAGACATGCAGTTCCGCCTCGCCGGATCGCGGATCGTCCAGGCTCTCGGGGACAGCCTCACCGGCCGGCGCTTCTCCCTGCTCTGGGAAGACGGGGCGAAGGCCGGTGCCGAGGAAGCCATAAGGACCGTGCTGGATGCCGAAGAGCCGATGCTGCTCGGCATCCGCCTGTCCGAACCCGATACACGGCCTGAACCGAGGCCGGCGCCACCGCCGGCATCGCGCCCGGCCCCATGGCTCAATCTCCGCCCGTTGCCCGGCCCCCGGATCGAGCGCCGCGCGCCGCTGGGTCTGGCCGGCGAATTGCTGCTCCTTCCACTTCGCCACCCTGCCGCATCAGGCCGGCGGATCTTCGGAGCGATGGCCCTGTTCGACCCCCCGGCCCTGCCGCGTACCACACCGGCCCGGCTGGTGATTTCCGGCGGCCGCATGCTCGGCCGCGATGCCCTGCCCCTGCGGGGCTTCGATCTGGTGCCGGGCGGTGTCGAGCGCCGCGCCCACCTGTTGGTGCTGAAGGGCGACCGCGATCATTGACGCGGTTGCGCCCGAGGCCGCGAGCGAACAGGCTTAAGCTTTCGTTTCCGGCTTCGTGGCAATGTGCATCATCGTGCTTTTCCACGGAAATTCGGATGCCCTTGCCAATGATCAAACCTCGGGATGCCTCCATCCCGGCGCGCCTTTTCCGGATGAGCGACGAACAGCGCCAGGGGCCGCGCGTCAAGCTGTCGATCGGCGGCCGCTTCATGCGCCCCGACCGGAGCGAACACGGCGCCACGATCACCGAGGCCTCCCTGCGGACCATGGAAATCGAGTCGGACGCCCTCGTGGTGACCGGCGAGCGGATTGTCGGCTATTTCTACACGATTGGCCGGATCGAGGGCAAAGTCCTGCGGGTGAAGTCGCGGAGCTTCATCCTCGAACTGGTGACAACCCTCGTCAAGCGGGACCGTCTGGCCAGCCAGCTCATCTGGCTCGCCAACCGCGAGATCCTGAACCTGCCCGAAGATCGCCGCCATGACCGCGTGGTGCCGAACGATCCGCGCATCAGCGTGCGGCACAAGATGTCGCCGCATGTCGAGCCGGTCAATGGCCATCTGATCGACGTTTCGCGCTCGGGCGCGGCGCTCTCGATCCGGGGTGACTTCAACAAGGGCGACGAGATCATCATCGGCACCACGCCGGCGCGGGTGGTCCGTGTCTTCGATGGCGGGATCGCGGTCGAGTTCCATGGCTCGGTCCCCGAAGCGATGTTCGACGTCAAGATGCGTCTCTAGATCCTGCATTTGCAAGCGATACCCGCCCTGACGCGGGATTGCCGGCACTCGGCTCGCCGGCCGGACCGGAAACAGGCCGCCCCCTCGGGCGGCTTTTTTGTGCCTGAAACACAGGAGCCGGGCACTGGCCGGAGAGCCGTCCTTTCGCTAGCCTTTATTCGCGCCTAACCGGCCTAGTAAATCCTGATTAATTCCGGAAGCTGCAATTTGATCGATTTTTTATCGCCACTTCCAAAAGCCATTTTTTGTCAATTGATTACATGGTTAACAAATTTTGCGCCCCATCGCTTGGCAGATCAATCGGGTGAGCATGCTTAGAAATCCCTTAATCCGACATTGAAAATCCGAGCACTGAAAATCGCCGGATTTGAAAAGGCCCCATGCGATCACTCATCTCGACGAACGGGAGGGGTGTATGAAGAGCGTTATCGTCAAGACTTCGGGGTTCATGGGCTTGTTGATGCTTGCGAATACTGGGGCGCAGGCTCAGCAGACAGCAAGCATCGGCGCGGCGACATCGCCACCGCTCGGCTTCGTGCAGTTCTGCCGGGATTATCCGGAGGACTGCGAGAACCGCAGCTTCGCCCGCACGACCATCCAGCTCTCTGAATCGAGCTGGCGGACGATCGTGAAGATCAATGCCGATGTGAACCGCGAGATCATCGCCGTGACGGATCAGGACCATTGGGGTACGCCCGAGCATTGGTCCTATCCGGAAGACGGCAAGGGCGATTGCGAGGATTTCGTCCTGGAGAAGCGTCGTCGCCTCGTGAAGGCGGGATTCCCGATCCAGACGCTGCTGGTTACCGTGGTCCGCGACCACAAGGGTGACGGCCATGCCGTGCTGACGGTCAAGACCGACCGCGGCGACTTCATTCTCGACAACCAGGTGGGAAAGATCCTCGCCTGGAAGGAGACCGGCTACCGTTTCATCAAGCGGCAGGCGGATGACAACCCTGCCCGCTGGGTTTCCCTCGGCGGGATCGATACCAGCACGGTCGCGGCGAGCCGCTGATCTCGGCAAACGGAGTTTCGCAAGTCACGGTCAGGTCCCCACCCCACCCCGTCCCCCCGGATCGGGCTTGCGAAATAGGGCCGGTTCACGTCACCCGCGTGAGCCGGCCCGCCCTTTTTCAGGGCCAATGGTGAGTCTCAGCCGACAACCTTGAGGCCGGCGGCGAAGCGCTTCCAGTTGCGGGCATAGCCGGCGGCCGAGCCCCGGAGCCCCTCCAGCGCCTTCTCGTCAAGCGTCCGGATCGAGCGCGCCGGCGATCCGACAATCAGCGAACCCGGCGGAAACTCCTTGCCTTCTGTGACAAGCGCATTGGCACCCACCAGCGAGCCTGCACCGATCTTCGCGCCGTTCAGCACCGTGGCGCCCATGCCGACGAGGACATGGTCGCCGAGGACGCAGCCATGCAGGATTGCCCCATGGCCAATCGTGCAGCCGCGCCCGAGAGTCATCGGGAAGCCCATATCCGTATGGAGCATCGCATGCTCCTGGATATTGGTCTCGGGCCCGATCGTGATCGTCTCGTTGTCGCCCCGGATGACGGCCCCGAACCAGATGCCGACATCCGCCCCGATCACCACCTTGCCGATCACATGGGCGTCCGGGGCTACCCAGAACTGCCCGGCTCCCGGGGTTTCGGGCGCGTGGCCATCGAGCGCGTAGAGCGGCATCGCGATTCTCCTGTCGTTGCCTCAGCCTTGCACAAGCTTCAGCAACTGGAAACCGATCGCAATGGACCAGAATGAGGCGATGATGGTCGACATCGCCACGAAATGGATCGGGCGACGCTCGTATTTGCGGCCCCGGAGGGTGTTCCGCATGATGATGGCCGGCCCGGCTGCGGCCAGAAGCGGCAAAGCGGCGAGCGAGCCCGTCCCGCCCGCCATGAGCAGGCTGAAGCTGACGGGCTGTTGCCGCCACGCGCTGTAGACCGAGGCGATCAACCCGGCAAAGGCAAAGCCAAGGCCGAGGGCGAGGAAGGAATCAATCTGGTGAGCCGACATGACGCAGAACTCCGCAACCTGTGTTTGCGAGAGGCGTTGCAAACCTCATGCTGCGATGTACTGCGCCAGATCGGGTCAGGAAAACCGGTTTCGTAACCTTTGGTTAACGCTAACGGATCGTTACAGCGCTGATTTTACGGCGCTTCAGTGCAAGCCAGCCTGATCTCGCGCCCAAGAAGGCCCGATCCAGCCCCGTCCCGTTCCGGGACGTTTCCCTGCACGCGTACAAAGTGGTCTTAAGGGTGGATTAACCATGATCGGGCTTCCATGCGGGCATGAACCGCCTGATCCTTGCTTTGGCCCTGTTCGGAATCGCCCTCGGCGCCAATGCCGCCCTGCTGATGCGGGCCGGCCCAGCCCATGCGCCTCAACTGGGTACCGCCCGGGTGGAACTGGGGCGCATCACCCTTGCCGTGCCGCAGGCGCTGATCCGCGAGAAGGTGCAGTTTGCGGGAGGGCGGCTCGACCGGCTTGATCTGGCGGTCGGGATCCAGGACTTCGCGCCCCTGCCGCAGCCCTCGGCGGAGGATCCGTTCCGCCCGATGCCCGAACGGCTGACGCTGATCCTCACGGCATCACGCGGCGAACCGGTGGCGGCAGAACTGTTCCACACGGTCTATGCCCGGTTCCTCGCGCGGGAAACGTGGTCGAATCCCGGCGGCCTTGTCATGCGACGCTTCCGCCAGGGAACACCCTACGAGGACCGGGAACTCTATCTCGGGGTCGGCGGGCGCAGGCCCTTCGTCGCCCTGTGCCCGCTCGATGCCCATCGCGAGATGGAACCCTGCCTGACACGGATCCGCCTCGGTGACCTCGATGCAGAGCTGCGCTTCAATGCCCGCCACCTGCCGGAATGGCGGCGGATCCTTCAGGAGACGAGCCTGCTGGTGGAAAGCCTGCCGGTGACCGGAGGCTGATCTGCCCGGTGCAGTCAAACCGGCGGCGGCAGATCACTCCAGATCGGTGTCGAGAATCGCCATTTCGAAGAAATACGACTTGTCGCCATCCTCGTTATCCTCGGACACGACCCCGATGAACTCGTCGCCGATATAGACCTCGGCGGAATCCTTCTTCTTGGGACGGGCGACAACCCGGATCGCCGCATTCGAAAAGGTCCGCCGCAGATAGGTTTCCACCTTCTGGAGATCCGCCTTGTCCATGATTGTCCCCCCTCTCGTCACGCTTTGACGGCCGAACCTGAATCGCGGCGGCCATCCGTGCGGGACTTGCCATCTTGCTGGGGCGAGGACAACCGGAAAAACACAGACGGGCTGCGCCGTCCCCGGTTGCGCGCTCAAATGCCGCTGTCGATCACCTGGTCCATCGAGCGCGACGGCTCGGCGCAGCCGGCCTCGCCGACCACGCGCGCCGGCACGCCGGCCACGGTCTTGCAGCTCGGAACCGCCTGCAAGACCACCGACCCGGCCGCCACGCGGGCGCAATGGCCGATCTCGATATTGCCGAGGATCTTCGCGCCGGCCCCGATCAGCACGCCGCGCCGGATCTTCGGATGCCGGTCCCCATGCTCCTTGCCGGTCCCTCCGAGCGTGACGCCCTGGAGGATGGAGACATCATCCTCGATCACCGCCGTCGCGCCGACGACGAGGCCCGTTGCATGGTCGAGGAACACGCCCTTGCCCATCGGCACGGCCGGGTGGATGTCTGTCTGGAAGACGGCCGAGGAGCGGCTTTGCAGGTAGAGCGCGAAATCCCGCCTGCCGTTGGTCCAGAGCCAATGCGCGAGGCGATGCGTCTCGATGGCATGGAATCCCTTGAAATAGAGCACAGGCTCGATCACCCGCTCGCAGGCGGGATCGCGGTCGAGCACCGCCATGATGTCGGCGCGCAGGTTCTCGCGAAAGGCTGGCTGGGCCTCCACGAACTCGGCAAAAGCCTGCCGGATCAGGCTGGCGGAGAGATCGGTATGGTCAAGCCGCTCGGCGATGCGATGCGCAACAGCAGCCTCGAGCGAGCGCTGCTGCAGGATGGTCGCCAGAACCATGCCGGCAAGCGAGGGTTCGCCGGTGCGCACGGTTTCCGCCTCCTGGCGGAGCTGCGCCCAGACCGGGTCGAGTTGGGCGAGGGACTGCACCCTCTCGGCAATGGCCTTGACCATTTTCAGGTCCTTTCAGCTGCGTTGTCCGCCAATGTATCATCCCGGCAGGAAAAATCGACCTTCCGCCGCCGGCGCCGTTAACACATTTGCTTGAAGCCGCTCAGCCGGCGTGGATCCGCTCGAAGAAGCCGAGCACGGCCTGCCGGTGCGCGCGGTCCCCCACCGCGAGATTATGGTCGCGCCCCTCGATGGCGAAGGCCTCCGCCGCCGGCATCAGCGCGACCAGCGGCTCGGGCGCCCCGGCGATCGGATCGTTGGTGCCGACACAGACGATCGCCGGGGTGGCGATCCGGCCCGCCTCGTCCGGAGTCAAGGCCTGGCGCGATCCGCGGATGCAGGCCGCAAGCGCTGTCAGGTCCTGGCGGTTCCGCTCGGCGAAGGTGCGGAACATCTTCTGCGTCGGATCGGTGATCGCCTCCGGGTCCGGGCGCTCCAGCGCCTCGGCGATCCCGAGCGGCAGGCCGACACCATCGACGAGATGGATGCCGAGCCCGCCCAGGGCCAGCGCATGCAACCGGCCAGGGGCCCGGAGCGCGACAAAGGCAGAGATCCGCGCGCCCATCGAATAGCCCTGCAGGAAGGCACGCTCGATCCCGAGATGGTCAAGCAGGGCCAGCGCATCGCCGGCCATCCTGTCCGTATGGTAGGCAGCCGGCTCGGACGGCTTGTCCGAAGCGCCATGGCCGCGATTCTCGATGGCGATCACGCGGTAGCCGGCATCGCCATAGGTTTTGAACCAGCCCGGGAAATTCCAGTTCACCTCGATGGACGAGGCGAAGCCATGCACCAGCAGCACAGGCGTATTGTGGCCACCCGCAGCCGGTTCGTCACGATAGGCGAGCCGCAGCCCGTCGGAATGGAAATGATGCAGCATGTCCCTCGCCTAGCCGCCTTTGCGGGAGGGTGCAACCGGCCACACCGCGCGGGATGACCGGAAGTTTAGCTTGGCCGGACCCTTCAATCCCGCTATTCACAAGAGGAGCCAATGCCATCAGGAGAGACGCGCCATGGCCGAGAAATCGGTGCCACATTTCCAGAATTCCGCCGGCCTTCGGGAAATCCGGGTCGGTGCCCGGGAATTCATGTGCATCGGCGCGCTCCCGCCCTTCGATCACCCGCATGTCTATCTCGATATGGGTTCCGACAGCGAGATCATCTGCCCGTATTGCTCGACGCTCTATCGTTTCGATGCGGCCCTGAAAGCCGGCACTTGCGCGCCGCCGGACGCCCTCTGGCAGGAACCGGACGCCGCCTGAGCCCTTCCCGATGCCTGAGGATCGAGAACGGCCCGACGCGCTTGAGGCCAAACCGCATGTCCTGATCGCCGGGTCCGGCATTGGCGGCCTTTCGGCCGCCCTGTTCGCGGCCCGTGCCGGCTGGCGCGTCACGTTGGTCGATCGCGAACCGGCCTTGCAGGAAGCCGGGGCCGGGCTGCAGATCTCGCCCAATGCCGCCCGCCTTCTGGCCGGGATCGGCGTCCTCGATGCGCTGGACGACATCGCCGTGGAGCCGAACGGCATCCTCGTGCACCGCGCCTCGGATGACCGCATCCTGACCCATGCCCGGTTCGGCCATCGCATCCTCGCGAAGTTCGGCGCACCCTTCCTTGTCGCCCACCGGGCCGATCTCCAGCGCGCGCTGCTCGACAAGGTCGAGGCGCATGTCGCGATCACCCTGAAGCTGGGCCTCGCCCTGCAGGAGATCCACGAACGGCCGGACATCATCGAGGCCGATTTCATCGCCGCCGACGGCACAGCCCACCGGATCGGCGCGGATCTGCTCGTCGGCGCGGACGGGCTCTGGTCCCGCGCGCGGAAGCTCTGCGGGCTGCCCTCGCCCTCGCGCTATTCGGGCAAGACCGCCTGGCGCACACTGATCCCGCGGGAGGAGGCCCCGCTCTTCGCCCGCGAGCCCGACATCCATCTCTGGCTGGGCGCAAATGCCCATCTCGTCCACTACCCGGTCCGGGGTGGCCACGAGATCAACGTCGTCGCCATCATCGAGGATGACTGGCGCGAGGAGGGCTGGTCGGCGCCGGGCCACCCGGATGTGCTGGCCTCGCGCTTCGCCGGCTGGCATGCCCGTGCCCGCAGCCTGATCGCCGCCGCCGAAAGCTGGAAGCGCTGGGCTTTGGTTGACCGCGCGCCGGAAACCCGTTGGTCGCGCGCCCGGATGACCCTGCTCGGCGATGCCGCGCATCCGATGATGCCGTTCCTGGCACAGGGGGCCAGCCAGGCCATCGAGGATGCGGCCTGCCTCGGCTCGCTGATCGCCGGCGCAGGGGCCGATCCGGCCGCACTCGCTGCCGCGCTCTCGCGCTATGACCGGCTGCGCATTCCGCGCACAGCGCGCATCCAAAAGGCGGCGCTCAGTCAGGGCCGACTCTACCACGCCTCCGGCCTGCAGGCCCGCCTGCGGGATACCGCCCTCTCCCTCCTGCCGGGGGATGCCCCGCTCGAGCGCTTCGGCTGGATCTACCAGCATGATGCCCGCGTTCCGGGGGCCTGAGATGCAGGAGGAGGGCGGCGAATCGGGACAAACAGCCGAGCAGATCCGGGAACGTAAGAACCGGATGAAGGCCATCCTGCTGATTTTCCTCGCCTTTGCCTGTTTCTCGGCGCTGGATGCGACGGCAAAATGGCTCTCGCCCCGGATCGGCGTCGTCGAGACGACCTGGGCCCGTTACCTCTCCAGCTTCCTGATCGTCTCGGTGTTCCTCAACCCGTGGTCGAAGCCCGGGCTGATGCGGACCAGCCGGCCGATGCTGCAGGCCATCCGTTCGGCCACTTTGCTGATCTCGACCGTTCTGAACTTCATCGCCCTGCAATATCTGCAGCTGGCGGAAACCACGACGATTCTCTTCCTCCAGCCCCTGCTGGTCGCGTTGCTGTCAGGCCCGCTCCTCGGCGAATGGCCCGGGCCGCGCCGCCTGGTGGCAATTGGCGTCGGCTTTATCGGTGTGCTGCTGATCACCCGGCCCGGCGCCGGCGGCATCCATTGGGCGGCGATCTTCTCCTTCCTCGGCGTCGGCGCCTACGCCGCCTATTCGATGATCACGCGCGTGCTTGCGGCGCATGATTCATCCGAAACCACGATGTTCTATTCCGCCATTGCCGGTGTGGTCGTCCTGACGCCGATCATCCCCTTTATCTGGCGCATGCCGGCCGATGCATTGACATGGGCGCTGATGGGGCTGGTCGGCTTCTGGGGGGCCCTCGGCCATTGGCTGCTGATCCTCGCCCATCGCCATGCCTCGGCCGCCACGCTCTCGCCGTTCCTTTACACCCAGATCATCTGGATGATCGGCCTCGGCTATTTCATCTTCGGCGATGTGCCCGATCTCTGGACCCTCGCAGGGGCCAGCATCGTGATCATGTCCGGCATTTACCTGTTCCACCGCGAACGGGTCCGCGGCGTATCGCCGGGTAAATAATCTCCACATTCGGATTCACGAAATTTAAGGCAAAACCGCTGAATCCGGCCACCGGGCCGTGCATTTGTTCCGGCAACCATCGCAATTCCATGAAGTATTAACGGCCCGCCGCCTAGCGTGCTGGCACGGGCATGACGGGGGATCAGGAGCCTCCCCGCGGGCATGCCCCGGAGAACCGATCCTGACAGCGCCGGAAGAACGCGCTGTCCACGACCCAGAAGGGAGCCGCCATGTTTAACAATCGACGCGAGCCGCGCAATCTCTGCTTTCTCCGGGCCGAGATCTACACTGACCCGTCAGCGCCACCGATCATGGCGGAAGCGCACGACATTTCGGAAACCGGCATCCGGCTCAAGGTCCTCAACTCCCGGACACTTCCGCCGAAATTCTGGCTGTCGATTCCGCGGCGGCATTTCCGCGAATTCGTCGAGATCAAGCGGCGCGGCGACGGTGAAGTCGGCGTGGTCATTCACCGCATCGAACCGCCGAAGGTCGCAGGCCAGAGGCGCTGAACGCGTTGGTGCTGGTGCGGACGGCGGGGCTCGAACCCGCACGGCCTTGCGGCCGAGAGATTTTAAGTCTCTTGCGTCTACCGGTTTCGCCACGTCCGCATCGCGCCCGGTATAGTCGAGCCGGGCGCATCCGCAAGGCAATCCCTCGAGGCATTCCCTTCCTCGCCCGCACGCGGCCTCAGATCATCGCGCGCATGGTCCGCGCGAGTTCGGCGGTTCCCACATAATCCACCTTGCCGGAGCCCAGGACTGGCACGGCGCCGACGACGAGGATCGCCCGCGGGATAAAAAGCTCGCTGATCCCCTCCTTCCGGCCATGGGCCAGCAAGGCCGCGCGATCGGCATCCGGCCGGTCGGTGACCAGCACGATCTGCTCGCCCTTCTTTGCATCCGGCAGCGTCACCGCGACATGGGTCGCATCCGGCCAGAGCGCGGCGGCCTGCGCCTCGATCGCGGCGAGCGAGACCATCTCTCCGCCGATCTTGGCGAAACGCTTGGCGCGGCCCCGGATGATGATCTCGCCCGAGGGGCCGATCGCCACGATATCCCCGGTATCATGCCAGTCCGAATGGCGCGGCTGCAGCCGGCCCGGTTCGGAGGGCAGCATGTAGCCCAGCATGACATTGCCGCCACGCACATGCAGCCGGCCGCCTTCCTCGATCCCCTCGACCCTCTCGAGCCGCCAGGCGATGCCCGGCAGGGGCGGGCCGACCGAACCCGGCAGGTTGTTGCGCGGGTGGTTGCAGGCGATGACCGGCGAGCATTCCGTGCAGCCATAGCCCTCGACAATGGCGGCCGGCAGGTGGGACCAGAGCCGGCGGGTCTCGTCCTTCACCTTTTCCGCGCCGGACACGATGAGGCGAAGCCCCTCGAGATCGCCGGGATCAGCCGCGCGGATATAGCCGAGCAGGAAGGTGTCCGTGCCGAAAAGCAAGGTCGAGCGCGTCTCGCCGACCAGCCGCGGCACCTGCTTGAAATGCAGCGGCGAAGGATAGAGCACGATCTTGTAGCCGGAAAGCAGCCCGAACAGGATGCCCGCTGTCAGCCCGAAGGAATGGAAGGCCGGCAGCGGGTTGAACACGATCTCGCGCTGGAGGAAATCGGCGCCATAGGCGGCGATCTGCTGCGCATTGGCGATCAGATTCGCATGCGAGAGCACAACCCCCTTGGGCTCGCCCTCGGAACCCGAGGTGAAAAGGATCACCGCCGGATCATCGGGCCCGTTCGTGCAGGAACGCGCCGTGAGGCCGGCGAAGCGGCTGCGGATCAGCCCGCCGAGCTTGGCAGCGAGGCCGATACCCTTTCGGATATCCTCGAGATAGACGATCCGGCATTGCTCGCCGAGCCCCGCCACCAGTTCGTCCAGCTTCGCCGTATCGACGAAACGGCGCGAGGTAACGATGGTCTTCAGCTCGGCCGTCCGGCAGGCGGAGCGCAGGTTCTTCAGCCCGGCGGTGAAATTGAGCATCACCGGCACGCGGCCCTCGAACCAGAGGCCGAACAACGTCACCACCATGCCGTTGACATTGGGCAGCAGCACCCCGATCCGCCCGCCACGGGGGGCAAAGGGCGAGAGCTGCCGCCCGAGGATCAGCGCCCCGAGAATCAGGCGGTCGAAACTGAGCGGCTGGCGCTCCGGATCCTCCAGCGCCTCGGCGCCGCCGCCCACCTTCCGCCGGGCGGCGAGCAAGGCTTGCGGCAACGAACGGAAGCGCTCGAAACGCGCATCCTTCCCCTGCCCTTCGGCAAGGATGGCCCGATCCAGCATGGTTCCCCCCCGTTTTTCGGAGGATCATGCCGCCCGCGCGGGCGCTTGTCCACTCAGCCGCTGGCGCCGTCCGCAATCGGCGGCAGGAAGGCGTAGCCCATATCCCACGGGAAATAGATCCAGGTATCCTGGCTGACTTCGGTCACGAAGGTGTCGACCAGGGGCCGGCCCTGCGGCTTGGCATAGACCGTGGCGACATGCGCCTTCGGCAGCATGTCCCGCACCACACGCGCCGTCTTTCCGGTATCGACAAGATCATCGATGACCAGCACGCCCTTGCCGCCATCGGTGCCGGAGACGACGCTGTCGATCCCCTTGATCACCTCCAGGCCGCCCTGTTCGGTGTAGCTGTGATACGAGGCGATGCAGACCGTCTCGATCATCCGGATTTCCAGCTCGCGCGCCACGATCGCCGCCGGCACCAGCCCGCCCCGCGTGATGCAGACGATCGACTCGAACGGGCCGGAGCCCGCAAGGCGCCAGGCCAGCGCCCGGGCATCGCGGTGGAACTGGTCCCAGGAAACCGGGAAGGCCTTGGCCGGCAGGGCCTTGGGTGCGGGTTGCTGCATGGGATCCTCCCCTGTTCTGGTTCTTGGTCGGGCGTCGGCGTTTTCGGCGTGGTCTCAGATCGGCACAGAATCGGATCGCAGCCGCGCCAGCAACGCCAGCACATCGGCTTCGGCGGCGGCAAGGATCGCGGCATCGCGGGCACGCAGGACAATCTGGTTGCGGAAATTACCCTGGGAAAAGGACGGGTAGGAGCCGATGCTCACCCCCGGATGCGCCTTGGCCACCTCGCCGAGCGCGGTGCCATAGATGCCCTCCGGCAGCCCGCCGGCATCCAGCGTGACGACCTGCATCTTGACGCCCGTCCGGAGCGTGGGCGCGACATTGTCGAGCATGGCCTGCATGATCGAGGGCACGCCGGCCATGACGATGACATTGGCGATCCGGAACCCCGGCGCCTTGGAGATCGGGTTCTCGATCAGGTCGGCCCCGGCGGGAATGCGCGCCATCCGCAGCCGGGCCTCGTTGAGATCGCCCTCGGCATAGCGCTCGCGCAGCATGGCCACGGCCCGCGGGTCAATATCGATGGTGACGCCGCAAGCCTTGGCCACGCAATCGGCGGTGATGTCATCATGCGTCGGGCCGATGCCCCCCGTCGTGAAGAGATAGGCATAGCGGCTCTTCAGCGCCTGGATCGCAGCGATGATCTCGTCCTCGATATCCGGCACCACCCGCACCTCGCGGAGGTCGATCCCGATCGTGGTGAGATATTCGGCGATATAGCCGATATTCTTGTCCTTGGTCCGGCCGGAGAGAATCTCGTCGCCGATGACCAGCAGGGCGGCCGTGACGGGATCGCTCATGCCTTCAGCTCCAGCAGGTGGTTGTTGCGCGTGCCGCCGATCGGCGCGTAGCCGCGCTCGGCGAGATAGGCCAGCAGGTCGAAGCTCCAGCGGTCCTCGCCGCGTTCGACGATGATCAGCTTCGGCCAGAGTGCAACCGGAGCCTCGCTGAAGAACTGCTTGAGGATCATGTCCTCGGCGCCTTCCACATCGAGCTTGACCGCATCGATATGGCCGAAGCCCTCATCCTGCACGATACCGAACAAGGTGCGTGCCGCGACCCGGACCTGCCGGGCATGGTCGGCGCTGACGATCTTGACGCTCGCCTCGCCCTTGTTGCGCGGATCGAGGAACAGGGTGATCTCGCCATCGCGGTCCGCCACGGCCACCGCCAGCGCCTTGACCGTTCCGAACGGATTGGCGCGGATATTGTAGACCAGCCGCTCGAAGACATCCGGCTGCGGTTCCATGGCGAGGATGCGGGCGCGCGGCCCCGCCTTCGCCGCCACCGCCAGCGCATAGCCGCCGATATTCGCGCCGATATCAAGGAACACGAAATCCGGATGCAGACGCGAGACCAGCAGGTTGCGCTCGGCTTCGTCGAAATCGCGCGGGGCGAACAGGATCCGCTTCTCGCAGACATTGTTGTACGGATAGAGGCGGAACCGGGCACCGAGGGATTCCGCATCGACCGGCCGTCCGCCGAGCCGCGAGATCGCGATGCGCCGGAGCAGGAAGCCGAGGCGCTTGCCCAGCCAGGTCGCCGGCATCTTGCGGGTCCAGTTCAGAAGCGTGGCCACGAGGCCCCGTGCGGCGAAGGTGCCGAATTCCGATGGCCCGGTCTCGGAAGGGATGCGTTCTGTCATGATGGCCGTCCTTAGCGAGCCTTCCGCAAAAAAGCGAGAGCCGAAAGTGCATTGCCACCCTGACGCGAGGGGCCGGCGCGGGATTTCGTTTTCACAACTCCTGCCCTCTTGGATCGACGGGCGAGTCCCGCTACATCTCGCCCCGCACCCCTCGCTCCGGAAGGGGCGCCAGCCGGGAACACCAGACGCATGAACCTGCACGTCGCCGAAGAGCCGGTCCGCCGGCAGCCGGGCACGATCAAGCTTCACGGGGCGGAAGGCTTCGCCGCGATGCGCAAGGCTGGCCGGCTGACGGCGGAAGCGCTCGACATGCTCGTCGGCATGGTCCAGCCGGGCGTGACGACCGACACGATCGACCGCGCGGTCTTCGAATTCGCCATGGATCACGGCGCCTTCCCGGCGACGCTGTATTATCATGGCTATCCGCGGTCCTGCTGCACCTCGATCAACCATGTCGTGTGCCATGGGATCCCGACTGACAAACCCCTGCGGGACGGCGATATCGTCAATATCGACGTCACGCTCATCGTCGACGGCTGGCATGGTGATTCCAGCCGCATGTATGGCGTGGGCGAGGTGCCCCGCCGCGCGATGCGACTGCTCGAGATCACCCATGAATGCCTGGAGCGCGGCATTGCCGCCGTTCGCCCCGGCAACACGACCGGCCATATCGGCGCGGCGATCCAGAGTTTCGCCGAAGCCGAGCGCTGTTCGGTGGTCCGGGATTTCTGCGGCCATGGTCTCGGCCAGCTCTTCCATGACGAACCGAACATCCTGCATTACGGCCGGGCCGGCGAAGGCGTGATGCTCAAGCCGGGCATGATCTTCACGATCGAGCCGATGATCAATCTCGGCCGGCCGCATGTGAAAATCCTCTCCGATGGCTGGACCGCCGTCACGCGGGATCGCTCGCTCTCGGCCCAGTTCGAGCACACGATCGGCGTCACCGAGACCGGCGTCGAGATCTTCACCCGCTCGCCGAAGGGCCTCGATTTTCCGGATCGTCCCGGCGCGCCGCTTCCCGCCATCCTATGACCACCCGCAAGCCGGGCCCTCGGGGGCCGGGAATGGGCGAGGTGCCGCATTATCACGGCCATCGCCAGCGCCTGCGCGAGCGGTTCGCTCAGAACCGCGACATCGTCCCCGATTACGAATTGCTGGAGATGATCCTGTTCCGGTCGATCGCGCGGGGTGATGTGAAGGGCATCGCCAAGGAGCTGATCGCGCGGTTCGGCTCCTTCGCCGAGGTGGTGGCGGCGCCGGCGGATCTCCTGCAGGAAACAAAAGGCGTCGGTCCCTCGATCGTCCATGACCTCAAGTTGATCGAGCAGGCGGCCCGCCGCGTTGCCCATGGCGATATCCGCCAGCGCCCGGTCCTTGCTTCCTATGCCGGCGTCGTCGATTACTGCCGGACCGCCATGGCCTTCGCCGAGCGAGAGGAATTCCGCCTGCTCTTCCTCGACAAGAAGAACGGCCTGATGGGCGACGAGGTGATGCAACGCGGCACGGTGGACCACACCCCCGTCTATCCGCGCGAGATCATCCGCCGCGCGCTCCAGCTCAATGCCTCGGCGATCATCCTCGTGCACAACCACCCTTCGGGGGATCCGACGCCCTCGCGGGCCGATATCGAGATGACGCGCGAGATCGTTGCCCTCGCTACCCCGCTCGGCATTTCCGTGCATGACCACCTGATTGTCGGCCGGAACGGCCATGCCAGTTTCCGGGCGCTCGGGCTGCTGTGACGCAGCGCCGGGCCATAGGAAAAGCCACGGCCCGGCACCGGTTTTCGGGGTGAATCCGGCGAGAATTCTGGCCGGAAACCTCCTATTCACTTTCTTCGCGCATTGTCCGGTCTGCGAGTAGCGCGTTGTAAGTTGAGTTCCCGGATGAAAATTGTGCCGCCCCGCGCCCAGAAGGGACAGGGAGCCTCTCTTTCGATCGTGCCGATTTTCCTCCTGGTCCTGTGTGTCATGGGCTCGATGGTGCTTGTCGCGAACCGGGCAGCCGATCGCCAGCACGAATACGAGCTTGACCGCGAGCGCCGGCAGGTTGCCCAGACCCTGAGTTTCGAGGCCGAGCGGCTGTTGACCGGCGTCTCGCGGGACGAAGCGCTGGGGGAATTGTTCCAGATCCAGCGCCAGCGCGAGCAGGCGGAACGCATCCTCGCCGGGCTCAACCGCCGGCAGGCGACGGATTTCTCCATCCTGATCAACCGGATGGAGGGCGAGGTCATTGCCGAAGCCGGTGATGCCGAGAGTTTCGACCAGCGCCGTGCTTTCATCCGGCAGTTCATCGAGGGCAGCCGCCTGCGCGGACTCGACGCCACGACCCTGGGCATCGGCCGTGAGGCGCGGATCGTCCAGGATGGCGTCAATGTCATCAATCTCGCGGCGGTGCCGATCGGCCGCAACCACGTGCTGATCGCCACGCGGGCCATCGGAGCGAACGGCTTCCGCCGGCTCTCGAGCATGCTCGCCATTCCGAACCTGCGCGCGGTTCCCGGCACGACGAATGCGGAAACAAGCTACGCCATTCCCAGTCTCGGCGGCACCGAGCAGCTCGCCATTGTCTGGAGCCCGAGCCGCTTCGCAGCCGACACCCTGGCCGATCTGGCCTTTTACGGCCTGTTCGCCTCGATCGCGATCGGGATCGTGTCGATCTTCCTGATCAAGCGGATGCAGGCCTCCACGGCCGCCATCCTCAAACGCGAGGCAAAGGCCAGCCACGAGGCCCGGCATGACCCGCTTTCGGGCCTGCCGAACCGTGCTGTCTTCTGCGAGCGGCTTGCCGAGAATATCGAGGATCTGGCCAATCGCGACACCAACATCGCCGTGCTGCTGCTCGATCTGGACAAGTTCAAGGATGTCAATGACACCTATGGCCATGCGGCCGGCGACAAGGTGATCGTCGATTTCGGCACCCGCGTGAAACCCCTGCTGAAGCAGACAGACCTGATCGCCCGACTGGGTGGCGACGAATTCGCCATCCTGCAGACGGGAATTCACTCGCATCTCGAGCCGAGCCGTCTCGCCCAGGCCATCATCGACGCCACCAACAAGCCCTTCACGATGGATGGCGCCCAGATGCGCATCGGCGTGACCGTGGGCATCTCGATCTCGCCCGATGACGGCACCGATGTGGCGACGATCCTCCGGGCCGCCGATACCGCCCTCTACCGGGCGAAGAACGAGGGCCGAAACCGCTTCGCCCTGTACGAACACCGCATGACCGAGGCCGAGCGGATCCGGAAGCTGGTTGATGACGAGCTGCTCCGCGCCATCGAGAATGACGAGCTGACCCTCGCCTACCAGCCGCAGGTCCATGCCGATACGGCCCGGATCGCCAGTGTCGAGGCTTTGGTCCGCTGGCGGCACCCGACCCATGGCCTGATAGCACCCGGGGTCTTCATCGCCGCCGCGGAGGAACGCGGGCTGATCGTGGCCCTCGGCGAATGGGTGATGCGCCGCGCCTGCCAGGATGCCGCCCGGTGGCCGGGCCTCCGCGTCGGCGTGAATGTCTCGGCCCTGCAGTTCCGGCAGGCGAACTTTGTCCAGGACGTCCATCGCATCATGCGTGAGACCAATCTCGAGACCGGGCGGCTGGAAATCGAGCTGACCGAAAGCGTGCTCGTCGAGGATGCCGACCAGGCGGAAGCCGCGATGATGGAACTGCGCGCCATCGGCGTGAAACTGGCGCTTGATGATTTCGGCACCGGCTATTCCTCGCTGATCTATCTGCGGCGCTTTGCCTTCGACAAGATCAAGATCGACAAGTCGTTCCTCGACTCGATGGAAGCCACCGGCGAAAGCGCGATCCTCGTCCATTCCGTCGTGCATCTCGGTCGCGCGCTGGGGCTGGAAGTGACGGCCGAAGGCGTCGAGACCGAGGAACAGCGCCGCTTCCTCCAGGCCGTTGGCTGCCATTATCTGCAGGGTTTCCTGTTCTCGCGGCCCGTGTCCGCCGAGACCATCGACGAATTGCTGGCCGCAGAGCGGGCCGAGGACAGCGGCCGCAACGCGCCGAATGCGGCCTGATCAGCCGAAGCCGAGCAGCCTCGGCAGCAGAACGAAGAACTTCCAGAGGATGAGATAGGTCAGCGAAACGGTGAAGATCAGCGCGATCACCGCCGCAACGGCCGCCACCAGCATCACGATTCCGTCCCGTTCGGCCATCGCCAGTCCCACGAGGATCACCGCGATCCCCGGCGGAATCCCGCCGATGAAAGGAATGGGCGACATCAGGCATACGGCCATCACCATGACGAGCGCGCCGATCGCCCGCTGCGCCTGAACATCGGTCAAGATGAGGAGCCGGGGCCGCATCACCCGCTCGAACCAGCGCAAGGTCGGCTCCGATTTCTCGAACACGTTCTGGAGATCGCGGCGTTTCACGCGCCTTTGCGCAAGCCATCGCGGCAGGACCAGCGCATCATGCCCGCGCAGCATCTGCAATGCGACAACACCGACGATGACGCCGCAGAGGATGGGCAGGCCCGGCACGGGCAGCAGGTTCGGCAAGCCGAACAGCACCAGCACGATGCCGAAGGAGCGCTTGCCGAGCAGCGCGACGAGATCGCCCAGCATGGGCATCGGATCGTCGGCCTCGTCCTTGCTCCGGACCGTCTCGGCAAGCACATCGGAAATGCGGGCCGAGAACGGCTTCATACGGACGTTACCACGCAAGGAAAGAACCCCGCCCGCTCATACGGTGATTGGTCGGGAAAGGAAAGGCCCCGTTCCGGCGGCGGCGACAGACGTCTGATCCTCGGGATTCAACTGCACCTTGGTGGCCAGAGCAGAATAGGTGTTTATTCCTAGGCAGGTCATCCACCCCGGAACCGCGCTGATGTTTGGGATCCCGCGCCTTGTCGCAGCCCTTGCCGGATACCTCCTGCTCACGTTCGCCCTCCCCTGCAGCCTGCATTCGCTTGTCCCGGATCCGCGCAACGCCGTGACGCCAGACGAGGCGTCGGAACGTGATCCGCAGTCGCCGGACCCGCTTTTTGCCGGACTTTCGCGCGCCTCCCGGCTACCCTTCCTGTCGCGCAGCGTGGCGCGGACAGGGGATCTGTGGTTCCGCCCGGAACCTGCCCGCACTCGGCTCGCCTTCGCCTTTGGCGGCGACGCCCGGCATGCCGCGGCAGCAACCGAGCTGCGGCACAGCCTGGCGGGCACGCTTGACCGCTCCGGCTGGTTCTTCGCCTTCGGGAGCCAGATCCGGCTGAATGGCGGCGAAGCCGGCGCCGAGCCCCGGCTCCTCCAGCAGCGGGTTGTCCTCGGGCGAACCTTTCGGCAGGCCGATCTCCAGCTGACGCTGCAGGCTGGTCTGTCGCGGATCGGGCTGGATGGGCTCGCCGCGGCGCTGACTGGGCGCACGGAACGGCTCGGTCTGGTGGCGGCCATGCAACTCTGGCGCGACTGGCCAGAAGCTGGCCCGGCCGGATTGCGCTTCATCCAGGTCGCTCTCGAGGCCGATCGTGCACAAGAGGGGCTGACTGCCATCGCGCGGATCAGCTTTGCGCTGGGCACGGGCAGCCTTGCCCTCGGACCGGAACTTCTCGCCTCCGCCGGGGAACGCTGGCGGCTCGGCCCGCTCACCTATCGCGATCCCTATCGCCACCTGCGCCTCGGCATGCATGCCTCGGGCCTGCAACTGGGGCGGGCCAGCCTCACCCTGTCCGGCGGCGCATTGTTCGACAGCCGAAACAGGCCGCGCCCCTATGCCACGTTCGGCCTGTCGCTCGCCTATTGAGCCACCGGCAGGCTGTCGAGGAAGGCGCCCGCCTCGGCCACGATCTCGACCCGTCGCGCCGGAGCCATTTTCGCGAGCGTCCGGTAGGGCATGGCCATGCGCGGATTGCCGGCAAGGCGAGGCTCGTTGGCGATCAGGAAATTCCAGTAGAGATAGTTGAACGGGCAGGCCCTGGGGCCACTTTTCACTGCCGGATCATAGCGGCAGCCCGTGCAGTAATCGCTCATCCGGTCAATATAAGCCCCGGAAGCGGCATAGGGTTTCGACGCCAGCAGCCCGCCATCGGCGAACAGCGCCATGCCATGGGTATTCGGCAATTCCACCCATTCATAGGCATCCGCATAGACCAGCAGGTACCATTCCTCGACCGCTTTCGGCGCGATTCCCGCCAGCAACGCGAAATTGCCGGTCACCATCAACCGCTGGATGTGATGGGCATAGGCATTCCGCGCCGTCGCCTGCACCACCTCGGCCAGGCACCGCAGATCGGTCTCGCCCGTCCAGTAGAAATCCGGCAGCGGGCGATGCGCGTCGAGCGCATTGGTCTCGGCATAGCCCGGCATTTCCAGCCAGTAGAGACCGCGCACATATTCCCGCCAGCCAAGGATCTGGCGGATGAACCCCTCCACCGCATTGAGCGGCGCGCGCCCCTCGAACCAGGCCCGTTCGGCGGCGAGGCAGATCTCGCCCGGCAGGAGCAGGCCCATATTGAGCGCCGGCGCCAGCAGGGCGTGATGCACGAAATCCTCGCCGCGTTTCATTGCATCCTGATAATCGCCGAACCAGGGCAGCGCATCGGCGATGAAATGGTCGAGCGCCTCCAGCGCCTGGTCGCGCGTCACCGGCCAGCCGAATCCCTCGATCTGGCCGAAATGCCCTGCGAAACGGGCCTCGACCACGGCAATGACCTCGCGCGTCAGCGCATCGGGCGGAAAACGCAGCCTCCCGGGCAGGCGATGCCCCGCCGGCAGCGCCTTGCGGTTCTCCGCATCGAAATTCCATTGCCCGCCGACCGGCTGGTCTCCGTCCATCAGCAGGCCGGTCTTGCGGCGCATCTCGCGGTAGAAAAACTCCATCCGGTAGGTCTTGCGGCCTTCGGCCCAGCGCGCGAACTCCTCGATCCGTGCGAAGAAACGCGTATCCGGGCGGATCTCCACTGCAGGGCCCAGCGTCTCGGCCCAGTCGCGCATCATCTCCAGCACCCGCCATTCGCCCGGCTCCGTGAGGATCACGGCGTCCGGCCGGTGCTGCTCGACAGCAAGGCGGAGCGCGGCGTCGAGCGAGCCGGGATTGCCCGCATCCTCGATGCGCCAGTATTCGACCGTCAGCCCCTCGGCGCGGAGGCGCTCCGCGAAATGCCGCATGGCCGCGAAAACCATGACCAGCTTCTGCTTGTGATGGCGCACATAGGTGGCCTCGCTGGCCACTTCCGCCATGAGGATCCGGTCCCGCGCCGGGTCGAACCCCTCCAGCGCGCTGATCGACCGGCTGAGCTGGTCGCCCAGAAGCAGGACAAGCCGGCTCATGGCCTCGCCGCCCGATGGTCAGCCTCGCGGCCGCGGCGCGCCTCTGCCCGGCAGCGATCCGAGCAGAACCGCACCTCGTCCCAGACCTTTTCCCATTTCTTCCGCCAGGTGAAAGGCCGGCTGCACTGGGCGCAGGGCTTTTCCGGCAGATGGGCTTTCTTCACGCCACGTGGCATGGATCAGCCCTTGGTGCGCAGCCGCGAGCGGCCACCATCCACCGCCATGACCTGCCCGGAAATCCAGCCGCTTTCCGCACTGGCGAGGAACGTTGCCAGCCCGGCCACATCCTCGGCCTGGCCGAGGCGCGGGATGGCATGAAGTTCGGCAATCGCCTTGGCCATCGCCTCGTTGCCGGTCAGCGCGGCTGCCATCTTCGTCCGGGTCAGCGAGGGCGCGATGCAATTCACCCGGATGCGCGGCGCGAGTTCCGCCCCGAGCGCCCGGGTCAGCCCCTCGACGGCGCCCTTGGCCATGGAAACCGAGGCATGGGCCGAGAAGCCCTGCGCCACCGCCACGGTCGAGAACAGCACGATCGAGGCCGCCTCGCTGCGCTTCAACGCCGGCAGAAGGGCCTGCACCGCGCGGGCGGCGCCGAGCGCATTAAGCGTGAAATCGCCGAGGAAATCCGCGTCATTCAGCCGGTTGACCGGCTTGAGATTGATCGAGCCCACCGCATAGACCAGCGCATCGACGGACCTTTCGCCGAGAGCGACAGCGACGTCGGCGAAATGCGCCGGCTCGCGCGCATCGCCGGCGGTGAACCCGGCGCCAAGTTCGCCGGCCAGCGCCTCGAGCCGGCCGGCATCGCGCCCCGCAAGATGCAACGCATAGCCCTTCGCCTTCAGCCCGCGCGCCGTGGCCGCACCGATCCCGCCGGTGCTGCCGAAAATCACTGCCGTCTTCGTCATGGAAAATCCTGCCCTTGCCTGCGCGGGAGGCCGCGCCTGCCGGGCTTACGCAGGAAGCGCCCCTGCCGGACCACCCGCCGCCGCCTCGAGCGCGGCCGGTGTGTCGAAATCCGCGAGGATGCCGGGATCCTCGACCGGCACTTCGGCGACCCGGTCGCGCCGGGCTTCAAGAAGACGCCGTGCCCCCTGGTCGCCCGTCAGGGCCATGAGATCGGGAAACAGGCTCCGCCGCACCAGGACCGGGTTGCCCCATTGCCCGCGAAAGAGCGGCACGAACGCCTCCATCCCCGGCTGCTCGACCGCCTGCTGGGCGAGGCGCTGCAACGTTTCCGGGTGGAGGCGCGGCATGTCGCCCAGCATCACGAAGGCCGCCTCCGACCCATCCGGGAGCGCGGCAAGCCCGGCCCTGAGCGAGGTGGCGAGCCCGTCGCGATACTCGGGATTCGTGACCAGCCGGATGCCTGTCCCTGCCGCCAGCGCCTCGACCTTCTCGGCCTCGTGCCCGGTCACCACGACAAGGGGCCCCTGCCCGGCCGTCCGGGCAATCTCCAGCACCCGGGCGAGCATCGGCTGCCCCTCGAAGGGCGCAAGCAGCTTGTTCTCGGCCCCGAACCGGGTCGAACGCCCGGCCGCGAGGATGACAATGCCGGGTGCGCCCGACGCGCCGGCCCGGGCCTCGCCCGCACGGGGCTGCGGCCGCGAGACGATCTCCATCAGCAACCCGCCCGTGCCCATGCGCTGGATATCCTGCCCGCTCACCGGCAGATCGGCGCAGAGCCTGGCCAGCACCCAGTCGAACCCGTTCTCGCGCGGGGAACGGGCGCAACCCGGCGCACCGATCACCGGCCGGCCTTGCCATTCGGCCAGCATCAGGAGGTTCCCGGGATCGACCGGCATGCCGAGATGGACGAGACGCCCACCCTGCGCCACCAAAGCGGCGGGGATCACATCGCGCCGGTCGGCGATCGCCGCCGCGCCAAACACGATCAGAATGTCGAAATCCGCCGGATCAAGCCCGGCAAGGCAGGATTCCAGCGTATCCTGACGATGCTCGATCCGGGCCTCCGAGACGAGCCGGCTGCCGAGCGCGGCCAGCCGCTCCTCCATCACACGGCGTGTCTTCTCGATCACGCTGTCCTTGAGGCCCGGCAGACGCAGTGAGATCAGCGCCACCCTTTTCGGCCGGAACGGCGACACCCGCATCGCGCCACCGGCAAGCTGCCGGCAACCGGCCTCGACCAGCGCGCCCGGCACGGCGAAGGGAATGATCTTGACCGTCGCCACCATCTCGCCCGGTACCACCCGGCGGAAGGCCGGCAGGGTAGCAAGCGTCAGATCGGGATCGATCAGGTTGAACGCGTCGATCGCTGCCGGATCGGGCAGGAACAGCCCGGCTTCGGTCGCGAAGAGATTGGCCCGCCCGGTAAAGGCCGGATCGGCGCGAAGGCCCGGCCCGAGCGCCGCCTCGGCCAGTTTTGCCGCCGCCTCGTCCTCGGAGAGATCACCGGGATCAAGCCGGGCAATCGTCACCTCCGTCACCCCCGCCGCCGCGAGGACAAGGCAATCCGCCCCTTCGAGGCGATGCCCCTTCCGGAAGGCGGTCTCGCCCGCGCGGACCTGATGCGCCAGCATGGCGCCCTCGGCCTCGCGCACAGGAACCCGCCCGAAAAACATCAGCCGCGCCGCCTCTGGCGCTGCGTGCCGATGATCTCCGCAAGGATCGAGACCGCGATCTCCGCCGGGCTGACCGCGCCGATATCGAGCCCGATCGGGGCGCGGATCCGCGCAAGATCGCCTTCGGAAAATCCGGCGGCTGCCAGCCGTTCCAGGCGCCTGGCATGCGTCTTCCGGCTGCCCAGCGCACCGATATAGAAGCAGCCGGCCCGGAGCGCGATGGTCAAAGCGGGATCGTCGATCTTGGGATCATGCGTCAGCGCGACAAAGGCGGTGTATCGATCCGGCTTCAGCGGCGGCAGGGCCACATCGGGCCATTCCGCAACAAGCCGGACATTCGGAAACCGCTCCGGCGTGGCAAAGGCCTCGCGCGGGTCGATCAGCGTGCAATCCAGCTCGACCAGCCGCGCCATCTCCGCCAGCGCCTGGCTGATATGCACCGCCCCGATCACGATCAGCCGTACCGGCGGGACATGGACATCGATGAAGATGTCCCGGTCCCCCACCGTGACCTTGCTGGACTTGCCGGTCCGGAAGGCCTCGGCGAGAGCCTCGGCGGCGGGATCGCCGGCCAGCCCCTCGGGCGTGACCAGCCGGGCCATACCGCTCTCGAGATCGGTGACCAGCGCCACCGCCTCGCGGGCGGCGCGATGACGGTTCAGGGCAGAGAGCAGGGCAAGATCCACCGGAGCCTCTCACGTTACCGGAACGACATGCACGGCAATCCGCCCGCCGCAGGACAGGCCAACGCGCCAGGCCGTCTCATCCGCTACGCCGAATTCGAGCAATTTCGGCACGCCGCTGGCAATGACATCGATCGCCTCCGTCACCACCGCCCCCTCGACGCAACCGCCGGAGACCGAACCGAGAAAATTCCCCTCCCCGTCAATGACGAGATGCGACCCGACCGGCCTCGGCGCCGAGCCCCAGGTCTCGGTGACGGTGGCGAGGGCCACGCCGCGCCCGGCCTTCCGCCAGGCCTCGGCCGTGGCGAGGATTTCGGTTTCGGTGGCAAGCCCGCCCGCCAGGTTCTCGCTCATGGTCCCTCCCGGAGGTAACGGCGTGGATCCGCTTCCGCGCCCTGCCCGTCGGCCAGCGCCCGGCAGAGATCTGCCATGGCATTCAGGCTATGACAGGTGCGGAATTCGTCAACATGCGGCAGCATCGCCCGGATGCCGGCCGCCTTCGCCTCGAACCCGTCGAAGCGCAGCAGCGGGTTGAGCCAGATCAGCCGCCGCGCCGAACGCCGCAGCCGCGCCAGTTCACGCGCAAGATCGGGCCGGATTTCCCGTTCCAGCCCGTCGGTGATGAGCAGAACCACCGCACCGCCGCTCATCACCCGCCGCGCCCAGCGTTTGTTGAACCGCTCCAGCGTCTGGCCGATCCGCGTCCCGCCATCCCAGTCGCGCACCATCTTGGCCGCGCCGCGCAAAGCGAGATCGGGGTCCTTCGTGCTCTTCAGCGCATGGGTCACATTCGTCAGCTCGGTCGCGAAGGTGAAGCCCGAGACCCGCCGTCCGGTCTGCGCGACGGCATGCAGGAAATGCAGGAAAATCCGCGAATACTGGCTCATCGAGCCGGAAATGTCGCAAAGCGCGACCAGCGGCGGCACCTTTTCCGCCCGCGCACGGAAGCGCAGTTCGAACGCATCGCCGCCGGCCCGCAGGCTGGCGCGCATCGCCCGCCGCGGATCAGGCCGGTTGCCGTGCGGATCGGCCAGGAAACGCCGCGTTTTCACCCGCTGCAACGGCATGACGAGCCGCGCCACCTCGCGCTTGGCCTCGGCCAGCTCCAGCGCGGACATGCCGTCGAAATCGCGGCTGCGGAACACCTCGATATCCGACACGGTCAGTCGGGAATCGAGATCGACCCGCTCGCGTTCGGGCTGGTCTTCCGGTGGTTTGGGCTGGAACAGGGCCTCGGTCAGCCGGCGCAGGGCTTCCTCGCGCCGCGATTCCGGATCGCCCGGCGCCACCGGCATCATCGTGGCCATCATCTTCTCGAGCAGCGCCCGCCGCCGCCAGAACAGGCGGAAGGCCTGGTCGAACAGATCCGCATCCTGCCGCCTTTTGACGAAAACCGCCTCCAGCGCCGCGCGGAATTCCTCCTTGTGGCCGATCCCGATCGCCTCGACCGCCGCCACCGCGTCGAGCATGGCGCCCGGGCCGACCGCCATGCCCGCCTGCCGCAGGGCGCGGCCGAAAAAGGCGACATTCTCCGCGAGATGGCCGCCGGCCGCCTGCATCACAGCCCCGCCTTCACCTGGTCGAGGATCTCCTTGGCGCGGCTGCCCTGCAGCTTCACGATATCGTCCTGGTATTTCAGCAGGACGCCAAGCGTATCGGAGACGAGCGCCGGGTCGAGCGCCACGGCATCGAGCTCCACCAGAGCGGTGGCCCAATCCAGCGTCTCGGCGACGCCGGGCACCTTGAACAGGTCCTCCTGACGGATTGCCTGGACATAGGCCACGATCTGCTTCGAGAGCTGCGCCGGCACCTTCGGCGCCTTGGCCTTGAGGATGGCCAGTTCCCGCTGGGTATCCGGGTAATCGACCCAATGATAAAGGCAGCGCCGCTTCAGGGCGTCATGCACCTCGCGGGTGCGGTTCGAGGTGATGATGACGATCGGCGGCGCCGGGGCGCGGATCGTGCCGAGTTCCGGGATCGTCGCCTGGAAATCCGAGAGGATCTCCAGCAGGAACGCCTCGAACGCCTCATCCGTCCGGTCCAGCTCGTCGATCAGCAGCACCGGCGGGCCGGCCGGATCAGCCTCCAGCGCCTGCAGCAGCGGCCGCTTGACGAGAAAGCGCTCGGAAAACACATCCGCCGAGAGCTTCGCCCGGTCATGCTCGCCCGAGGCCTCGCCAAGGCGGATCGCCATCATCTGGCCGGCATAATTCCATTCATAGAGCGCCGCAGCGCTGTCGAGCCCCTCATAGCATTGCAGCCGGATCAGCTTGCGGCCCAGGGCCCGCGCCAGCACCTTGGCGATCTCGGTCTTGCCGACACCGGCCTCCCCCTCGAGAAAAAGCGGTCGGCCCAGCCGCAGCGCAAGGAACAGCACGGTCGCGAAACCGCGATCCGCGACATAGGATTCGGCGCGGAGCAGATCGAGCGTGGCATCGATCGAGGCAGGCGCGTGGATCATCGACGGGTCCCCCAGAAAAACCAGACCGCGACCAGCGCGATCGACACCGCCAGCAGGCGGCGGACCAGCCGCTCGCGCGGCCCTTCCACGAGATAGGGCCGAAGCGCGGCGGCGAACAGAACAATAAGGGCATGGACCGCGGTGGCGACCATGACATAGATCAGACCGAGCAGCAGGGTCTGCCCCATGATCATCCCGGCGCCGGGCGTCACGAAAAGCGGCAGGACCAGCACATAGAAGGCTGCTGCTTTCGGGTTGAGCAGATTGGTGAAGAGCGCCCGCCGGAATGCCGAACGCGGGCCGGACCCGGTCGCGTTTTCCTCGGCGGCCCCGCGCCATGCGTCCCAGGCGAGATACAGCAGGAAGGCGGCCCCGCCATAACGCAACCCGTCATAGGCTATGGGCATGGTCTGGATCAGCGTTGCAAGACCGAACATCGACGCAAGGCCGATGCCGGTGAGCCCGAGAGTGACACCGGCCACAGCAGCGAGCCCGATACGGCGCCCCTCGGCAAGGGCCAGTGAAGCGAGATAGGCCATGTTCGGTCCGGGCGTCATCTCGATCAGAAGCGAGGCCAGGGCAAATTCCAGAACGCGCACGCTGACCTGTCTCCGACTGCTGCCCATTGCAAAGGCGTCATATTGATCTTCTAGGTTTGTTCTCATTCAACCGGCAAGGAGATTGAACAATGAACCCGAGGGAGACTGCGATCAGCGACATAATATTCGGCGCGCAGCAGATCGAGAACGGCAGTTACGGCGATCACAAAAAACCCGTCTCCTATTTTTTATTTAGGGCTTCTTCTATCTCCTCAATAACACTGTCGACATTAAGAGCACTTCTTCTTGCAATCGAAAAAACATTCTCCATTCTTTCATATTTTGTATTGTATTCGCTCGCCAATATAGAATCAATTGTTTCATTAGATTTATCGATCATTGCAATTGAATAGCCTGATTCATCAGTGTTTACGTCAGTCCATTTCCATATTCTAATTTTATAGTGGAGGATTTTACAATAGAATGAATCACTAGTCTCTCTTGACCACTTCAAAGAATTTTCCCGCGTTTTTCGATCAATAAGAGGCAGCAGATCCTCAATACTTTTCACACCTCATCTCCTGTTTTTGATCTATAGTGTATAACCCTATCGTCAACATAAGACCTCAGCCCGCCAATTGCTTTACGGACAGACTGTAAATCAAAATTTTTGCCCTCAACAATTCCTCCGTTAACTTTATTTCTTATAATTCGAATGTTTCTTCGAACAATATGTAATCCATCCGAGCTGTCTGCCGCTATTATTTCAATAATATCTCTTGATACATATTCAATATGTATTGCGGCGGCATTAAAATTGCTATCAATTACCGACCTCTCTAAAGACTCCAAATTTGAGCTAACTCTACCAACATTCAAAACAACGGCCTGCCTTTGGTATTTTTTTATTTCTCTGACCGCTGTGTCCGCTGCTTCTTTGGCTTGCCTTGATTGCCGATACGTAAACAAAAGTCCAACCAACCCTGCAATTGTCCCAATCCATGTCACTGCTCCTGTTATGTCATTAGACAGGAGCAGTGATAAAGCATTTTTGAAATATTCAACTGACAAACAACTACTTCCCGCTGGCCGCCGTGACAGCCCGGCGCGCCATGACGCCGATGAGATGGCTGCGATACTCGGCCGAGGCATGGATATCGCTGTTCAGCCCCTTTGCTGCCGGGTTCTTCACGCCATCGAGCGATTTCGCATTGAAGCGCTTGCCGAGGGCCGCCTCGGCATCCGCCCAGCGGAACACGCCGTCCGAGCCGGCGCCGGTCACCGCAACGACCACCGACGAGCCCTTCTTGCCGACGGCGACACCCACCATCGCATAGCGTGAGGCCGGGTTGCGGAACTTCGCATAGGCGAACTTGCCACCGGTCGGCACGATGACCTTCGTGATGATCTCGCCCTCGTCGAGCGCGGTCGAGAACATGCCGGTGAAGAACTCACCCGCCGGGATCTTGCGCCGGTTGGTCACGATGGTCGCGCCGAGGGCCAGCAGGCCGGCCGGATAATCCGCCGCCGGATCATTGTTGGCGATGGAGCCGCCGATCGTCCCCTTGTGGCGGACATGCGGATCGCCGATGCCGCCGGCCAAAGCGGCGAGGCCCGGCAAAGCCGCCTGGACGAGCGCAGAGGAAGCCACTTCGGCGTGGCTGGTCATCGCACCGATGACAAGATTGCGGCCCTTCTGCTCGATTCCGACCAGTTCCGGCACGCCGGACAGATCGATCACCGCCGCCGGGCTGGCGAGGCGCTGCTTCATCGTGGGAAGCAGCGTCTGCCCCCCGGCAAGGATCTTCGCATCCTCGACCTTGCCGACCAGGCTGTTGGCCTGGCGGAGCGTGGCGGGGCGATGGAAATCAAAGGCATACATGGTGGATCTCCTGAATTCAGAGAGGCCCTCGGGTTCGGACAACCGGGACGCGAGTGCCGGTTGCCGACTGCCGATTGCCCGAATTATTCCGCAGCCCTGGCGAGGCCGGCCTGCGCCGCCTGCCAGACGGCCTGCGGCGTGGCCGGCATCGCGATATTCTCGTGGCCGAGCGCGTCGGTGATGGCATTCATCACCGCGGCCGGCGCGGCGATCGCCCCGGCCTCGCCGCAACCCTTGATCCCGAGCGGGTTCGACGGGCACGGCGTGGTCGTGTGGTCGACGCGGAACGAGGGCAGGTCATCGGCGCGCGGCATGGCATAATCCATGTAGCTCGCGGTAAGAAGCTGGCCGTTGGCGTCATAGACGGCGCCTTCGAGGATCGCCTGGCCGATGCCCTGCGCGATCCCGCCATGCACCTGCCCTTCGACGATCATCGGGTTGATGATCACCCCGAAATCATCCACCGCCGTCCATTTGGCGATGGTGGTGACGCCGGTATCCGGATCGATCTCCACCTCGGCTATATGCACACCCGACGGGAAAGTGAAGTTGGTCGGGTCGTAGAAGGCGCCTTCCTTCAGCCCCGGCTCGAGCTGCTCGCCGGTGAACTTGTGCGCGATATAGGCCTGCAGGGCGACCGAGGCGAAGTCGATCGACTTGTCGGTGCCCTTCACCGAGAACTTGCCGTCCTTGAAGTCGATATCGGCCTCGGAGGCTTCCAGCACGAAGCTGGCCACCTTCTTGGCCTTGGCCTCGATCTTGTCGAGTGCCTTGACGATGGCGGACATGCCCACCGCGCCGGAACGGGAGCCATAGGTGCCCATGCCCATCTGCACCTTGTCGGTATCGCCATGGACGATCGCGACATTCTCGATCGGAATGCCGAGACGCCCCGCCACCAGCTGGGCAAAGGTGGTCTCGTGGCCCTGGCCATGGCTGTGCGAGCCCGTCAGCACTTCCACCGTCCCGACCGGGTTGACGCGCACCTCGGCCGATTCCCAGAGGCCGACACCGGCCCCGAGCGAGCCCACCGCCGCCGACGGCGCGATGCCGCAGGCCTCGATATAGGCCGAATAGCCCAGGCCGCGCAGCTTGCCGGCCTTGGCGCTCTCGCGCTTGCGGCGGGCGAAGCCCTTCACGTCATGGATCTCCATCGCCTTGACGAGCGAGGCGTTGTAGTCGCCCGTATCGTAGCACATGATCACCGGCGTCTGGTGCGGGAAGGACTTGATGAAGTTCTTCCTGCGGAACGCCGCCGGATCCATGCCCAGCTCGCGCGCCGCAACTTCCATC
The DNA here is from genome assembly GCA_027533425.1 of Beijerinckiaceae bacterium. Classification (GTDB taxonomy): domain Bacteria; phylum Pseudomonadota; class Alphaproteobacteria; order Rhizobiales; family Beijerinckiaceae; genus Rhabdaerophilum. Next base: position 130,188 of record JAPZUD010000008.1, read on the forward strand.
AGCCGTTCGATCACGAAGGTCGCTTCCGGGCGGCCGGCGCCGCGATAGGCATCGACCGGCGCCGTGTTGGTATAGACCGCCTCTACCTCGCCGTAGATGGCGGGGATGTTGTACTGCCCCGAGAGCAGCGGCACGTAGAGATAGGTCGGAACCGAGGAGGCGAAGGTCGAGAGATAGGCGCCGAGATTGGCCCGCGTCTTCACATGGAGCCCGAGGATCCGGCCATTCTCGTCGATCGCCATCTCGGCATGGGTGAGATGGTCGCGGCCATGGGCGATGGCCAGGAATTCCTCCGTCCGGTCGGCCACCCATTTGACCGGCCGCCCGACCTTCTTCGCCGCCCAGACGCAGATCGTCTCCTCGGCATAGATGAAGATCTTCGAGCCGAACCCGCCACCGACATCCGGCGCGATCACGCGGAGCTTGTGCTCCGGCGCGATGCCGATGAAGGCCGAGAGCACCAGCCGCGCCACATGCGGGTTCTGGCTGGTCGTGTAGAGCGTGAAGGCCTCCTCGCCAGCATTGTAGTCGCCGATCGCCGCGCGCGGTTCCATCGCGTTCGGGATGAGCCGGTTGTTGACAAGGTCGATCTTCGTGATGTGCTTCGCCTTCTTGAAGGCGGCCTTCACAGCGGCCTCGTCACCGAGATGCCAGTCATAGACCTGGTTGTCCGGCGCGGCGTCATGGATGGCCGGGCTGCCCTTCTTCGTGGCCGAGGCAAGGTCAACCACCGGCTTCAGCGGTTCGTAATCGACAACGATGGCTTCCGCCGCATCGCGGGCCTCGGCGAGGCTCTCGGCGATGACCACGGCAACATGGTCGCCGACATAGCGAACCTTGCCGACCGCCAGCGCCGGATGGGCGCCGGCCTTCATCGGCGTGCCATCCTTCGAATGGATCATCCAGCCGCAGATCAGCCCACCGACCTTGTCCGCCTCGATATCGGCGCCGGTGAAGATCCCGACCACGCCCGGCATCGCCGCAGCCTTGGCGGTATCGATCTTCCTGATCTTCGCATGGGCATGCGGCGAACGCAGGAAATAGGCATGGGCCTGCCCGGGACGGTTGATATCGTCCGTGTAATTGCCCTTGCCGGTGATGAAGCGGAAATCTTCCTTGCGCTCGACGCGCGCACCAATTCCGGTGCCAGCCATGGTGTTCCCTCCTGATTGTCTGGGCAGTGGGCAGGCGGCAGTGGGCAAGACGGCCCCGACTGCCGATTGCCGTGATCCGACCGCCTCTTCTTATTCCGCAGCGACCTTCATGCCGCCCATGGCGGCCGCGCCGGCCTGGATGGCCTTCACGATGTTGTGGTAGCCCGTGCAGCGGCAGATATTGCCCTCGAGCTCGTGGCGGATCGTGTCCTCCGACAGGTCGTAGCCAAGCCGGTTGACCATATCGATCGCCGCCATGATCATGCCGGGCGTGCAGAAGCCACATTGCAGGCCGTGATGCGTCCGGAACGCCGCCTGCATCGGATGCAGCTCTGTGCCGTTGGCCAGCCCTTCGATCGTCGTGACATTCGCCCCTTCGCAGGAAAGGGCCAACGTCGTGCAGGCCTTGATGGCCTTGCCATCGACATGGACCACGCAAGCGCCGCACTGGCTGGTGTCGCAGCCGACATGGGTACCGGTCAGGCGCTGGTGCTCCCGCAGGAACTGGACCAGCAGCGTCCGGCCCTCGACATCGGCGCTCACGCGCTTGCCGTTTACGGTCATGCTCACCTTGGGCATGAAACTCTCCTTGAGCGAAAATGGGCACAAAACCGCGCCCAACGTTTCCTGACGGGGCTTTGCATTGCCGTTTTTGGGTCGTTTTCCCCGATTTTTCTAAGGTGGACCCGTTCTAAAGAAACCGTCAAGCGGCCAATTGCGCGCAACCCGGCAAATTCGTTTGCGCATCGCAGCAAATCGGAATCGCGCAGGCACTGCGAAAAAGCCCGGCCGGTCATGCTTGTCTTTCCGGCAAAATGCTCCGAAGCTAGCCAGTCTCGCGTCGAACCTGCCCGAGGAATGCCTTTGTCTTCCGAAATCTCCTTCATCGATGCCGGCGATGTCCGGTTCCGCATCGCGCGTGACGGCTCCAAGGCCTCCCCGCCGCTCATGTTCTCGAACAGCCTCGGCGCGACACTGGAAATGTGGAGCGACCAGATCCCCGTTTTCGCCGAGACGCACCGGGTGATCCGCTACGATGTGCGCGGCCATGGCGGCTCCTCCTGCCCGCCCGGCCCCTATTCGCTGGCCATGCTGGCGCAGGATGCCCTGCGCATTCTCGACACGCTCCACATCCACAAGGTCGACTGGATCGGCTGCTCGATGGGCGGCATGGTCGGCATGTATCTGCTGACGCACCATCCCGACCGGATCAACCGCGCGGTGCTCGGCAACACGGCCGCCTTCATGGGCCCGCCCTTTACCGACTGGAATGCCCGGATCCGGATCGCCCATCGCGAGGGGATGGGCGCGATTGCCGAGGCGATGAAGATGCGCTGGTTCACGCCCGCCTTCAACCAGTCGAACCCGGCCGAGGTGGCCCGCATCACCGATCAGGTGCGCGAGGCAACCGTCACCGGCTACACCGCCTGCTGTGCCGCCCTGCGCGACATGGACCAACGCGAGGCCATCAAGTCGATCTCGAACCCGGTGCTCGTGGTGATCGGTGAAAAGGATATCGCCACCACGCCGGCCATGGGCGAGATCATGGTCCGAAACATTCCGGGCGCGAAAAAGGCCGTCGTGCCCGGCTCGCATATCGCCAATTGCGAATCCCCGGCGGAATACAACCGCGTCGTCTCGGCCTTCCTGGGAACAGCGTGATGCCTGTCGCGATCCTCACCGGTGCCGGCAAGGGCATGGGCGGTGCCGCCGCGCGCGAACTCGCCGCCCGCGGCTGGAATGTCGCGCTGCTTTCCCCCTCCGGCAATGCGGAAACGCTGGCCGGGGAACTCGGCGGCATCGGGATTACCGGCTCTGTCACCGATCCGGATGATCTCGCCCGGCTGGTCGATGCCGCGATGAACGCCTGGGGCCGGATCGACGGCGCCGTCCTTTCCACCGGCCATCCGCCGAAGGGCGATCTGCTTGCCCTTTCCGACGAGGACTGGGCAAAAGGCCTCGACCTGATCATCCTCAACGTCGTCCGGATCTGCCGCCTGATTACCCCGATCATGGAGAAGCAGGGCGGCGGCGCCATCGTCAATATCTCGACCTTCGCCGCATTCGAGCCCGATCCCGCCTTCCCGATTTCCTGCACCCTCCGGGCCGGCCTCGCCTCCTTCGCCAAGCTTTATGCCGATCGCTACGCGGCGCAGAATATCCGCATGAACAACCTCCTGCCCGGCTTCATCGATTCCCTGCCGGAAAAGGAAATCTTCAAGGCGCGCATCCCGATGAAGCGCTACGGCACCGTAGCCGAGATCGCCAAGACCGCAGCCTTCCTGCTCTCGGCGGATGCCGGTTACATAACCGGCCAGAACATCCGGGTTGACGGCGGCATCACCCGCTCGGTCTGATCGAGAAGCTGGCCAAGGAACGGGGCATCACACGTTCGGTGCGAACAGGCCTTCAGTCGCCACGCGGTATCCTGTCCCGCCCGGCCGGATGGTTGGCCATCCGGCCTTCCCGCGCAAGGGCAACCGTTCGCGCCACCCGTGCCATTCTCGTCTCCGGCTTCCTTGCCAGCAGGATCCACTCGAGAATGGCGCGACGCGACGATCCGGGAATCCGGTTGAAATTCTCGGCCGCTGCGGCGTCGACGGCGAGCGCCCGCGCCAGATCCTCCGGCGGCGCGTCCGGGTCCAGGCCGGAAAGCCGATCCCAGTTCCCGCTCTGCCGTGCGGCCGCGACAACCGTCGGTCCGCTCTCCCTCATCCGTCCCGCCGCGATCAGCCGCTCGACCTTGGCGCGGTTGATCGCGGACCAGGCACTGCCCGGCCTCCGGGGCGAGATCAGGAGCATCGTCCGGGCCGCGTCCAGCTTGCGCGGCAGGGAATCGATCCAGCCATGGCACAGGAGGATATCGACGATGTCGGTCCATGCGATGCCGGGGTTGCCGGCATGCCGCTTCGGATGAACCAGCCAGTGCGCGCTGTCCCCGGGGTCCCGCGCCTCCAGCCAGGTTTCCAGCGACGCGAGGTCCGCGATCTCGATCCGGGGCAAATGGTCTAGGGCCCGTGGACCGTCTCCCATGCTCACACCGCGTGATAGGCCCGGCGGACATAGACCAGCCCGCCATGGGCATGGCCGAGGCCGATATCGACAATCTCGCCGATCACCACGAAATGGCTGGCGACAGGGCGGAAATCGATCACCCGCGCCTCGAAATGGACCAGGGCGTCGCCGAGCAGCGGCTGTCCGGCGGCGCCTGCGCGCCAGGCACCATGGGTGAACCGCGCCTCGCCACGGGCTGGCGTCCGCCCGGCGAAGACATTGGCCAGTTCCTGCTGGCCGGCCCCCAGCGTGTTGACGGCGAAGGCCATGTTCTGCCGGAGGATCGCGGCCGTGCGGCTGTTCTGGTTGAGGCAGACGAGCAAGGTGGGCGGCGCGTCGGACACCGAGGTGACGGCGGTTGCGGTCAACCCGCCGCGACCGCCAGGGCCGTCGGTCGTGATCAGATGCACGGCACCGGCAACCCGGCTCATGGCATCGCGGAAAAGGGCCTGCCGATCCGGCGAGGCCGCATCCGGGGGCGCCGAGGCTGTTGCAGTCACGCTTGGTCTCCTTGCCCCTCAAGTGACGACATTGAACCGAAACGGCAAGGGGATTCCGAAAGGATTTCGTGCGGGTGATTTACGCGCGCACCGGAGCCGCTATGCTCGTGTGCAGGAGGCCTTGCCAGAACCCGCTCCGCGTGTCACCGTGCCTGAATCGTATATTGGATACAATTTTCGGCTGATCCTCCTGCCCCTGGAAATCCTGCATGAGCCTTGCCTTGACTCCCGAAGAAACCCGCCTGCTCTCCGGCGAACTGGGCGAGGGCATGGCACTGGCCATGCGTATCATCACCGAAACAGCGCGCCTGATGGGCGCCAGCCGGCTGGTGCCCGTCGTTTCCGCCCATATTGACGGCGCGCTGTATCATGGCGATTCCGGCACGCTCTTCGCCGAGCATCTCGTCCGCCTCGGCGCAAAGCTCGCCATACCGACCACGCTGAATGTGGGCGCGCTTGACCTTGCCTGCGGCGCGAAGACGCGGCTGCCGCCCCACCAGCATGACATGGCCTACCGGATGATGCGCGCCTACGAGGCGATGGGCTGCGCCCCGACCTGGACCTGCGCGCCCTATCAGGCCGGGCATCGCCCCGCTTTCGGCAGCGATGTCGCCTGGGGGGAATCCAACGCGGTCGCCTTCTGCAATTCCGTGCTCGGTGCCCGGACCAACCGCTACGGCGATTTTCTCGACATATGCTGCGCGATGACCGCCCGCGCCCCCTATTACGGGCTGCATATCCCGGAGAACCGCCGCGCGGTCTTCGCGCTCGATTGCGCCGGCCTGTCGCGCACCTTGCGGAACTCGGACGTGTTCTGGCCCGTCATCGGCACCCTGTTCGGCCAGCGTGCGGGCACATCGATCGGCGTTGTGCTCGGCCTGGAAGGCTGCGCCACCGAGGACCGGTTGAAAGCCTTCGGCGCCGCTGCCGCTTCAGCCGGGGCGGTCGGCCTGTTCCACATTCTCGGCGAGACACCGGAAGCACCGGACCTCGCCACCGTCACAGGCGGGCAGGATATCCCGGTCATTCCGGTCACGGCTGCCATGCTGAACGCCGCCCGCGCCGGCCTGTCGACCACGGGCGAGACCGCGATCGACGCCGTGGCGATCGGCTCGCCACATTGCTCCGCCGAGGAACTGCTCGAGCTCGACCGTCTGATCGCCGGTCGCCGGCTGGCACGGCCCTTCTATGCCTGCACCGGCCGCCATGCCGTGGCCGAACTCGAGGCGGCCGGCCGGCGCCGCGCCCTCGAGGCGGCGGGTGTCACGCTGGTCGCCGACACCTGCGTCGTCGTCACGCCGATCCTCGACGGGGTGAAAGGCGTCCTGATGACAAATTCCGGCAAATTCGCCCATTATGCGCCGGGAAATACGGGTTATGCCGTGCAATACGGTGCCATGGCGGAATGCGTCGAAAGCGCGGTTTCGGGCCATCTCGTCCGCGAGGAAAGGCTCTGGTCATGACATTTCCCGCGCTCACGCCACTCCTTCCCGGCGAGGCTTCCGGCCCGGTGCTGCAGCTTTCCGCGCCACTGTCCTTCTGGGGCGGCGTCGATCCGGCGAGCGGCCGGATCATCCAGGTCCGCCACCCGGAATGCGGCCGGACCATCGGCGGCGCGATCCTCTGCCTGCCGGCGACGATCGGCTCCTCCTCCTCCTCGGCCGTTCTGCTCGAGTTGATCCGCCTCGGCATCGCCCCGGCCGCCCTCGTCATGGGCACACCGGATGCGATCCTGATGATCGGCTGCCTCGTCGCGCGGGAAATGGGCTGGGCCGCCCCGCCCGCCTTCGCGCTTGACCCGGCCGGGCAGGCATGCCTTCCCGGTACGGCGCGGATCGATTCCGGCGGCCACGTTTCTTCCCTCTCCTGAACAGCAGGGCATTCAAGACCATGGCAAGGCACACGTTCTTCTGCGTCGACGGGCATACTTGCGGCAATCCGGTCCGCATGGTCGTCGGCGGCGGCCCCGACCTCACGGGCGCCACGATGAGCGAGAAGCGCGACCATTTCATCCGCGACTATGACTGGATCCGCACGGCCCTGATGTTCGAGCCGCGCGGCCATGACATGATGTCCGGCTCGATCCTCTACCCGCCGACGCGGCCGGATTGCGACATCGCCATTCTCTATATCGAGACGACCGGCTGCCTGCCCATGTGCGGCCACGGCACCATCGGCACGGTGACGATGGCGCTGGAACAGGGGCTGGTGAAGGCCCGCACGCCGGGCATCCTCCGGCTCGATACGCCGGCCGGCCTTGTCGAGGCGCATTACCGCGAGGAAGGCGGCCGGGTGACCTCGGTGAAGCTGATCAACATCCCCTCCTTCCTGTTCGTGCGCGATCTCGCCATCGAGGTGGAGGGGCTCGGCAGGCTGGTGGTCGACATTTCCTATGGCGGGAATTTCTACGCCATCATCGATCCGCAACCCGCCTTTGCCGGCGTCGAGGCGGTGCAACCCTCCGACATCCTGCGCTGGTCACCGCGCGTCCGCGCGGCCGTGAATGCGGCGATCGACCTCATCCACCCGGAAAACCCGGCCATCCGCGGCTGCCGCCATGTGCTCTGGGCGGGCACGCCGACCGTGCCCGGCGCCACCGCGCGCAACGCCGTGTTCTATGGCGAGAAGGCGATTGACCGCTCTCCCTGCGGCACCGGAACCTCTGCCCGGCTGGCGCAATGGGCGGCGCGCGGCCGGCTGAAACCCGGCGAGGATTTCATCCATGAGAGCATCATCGGCTCGCTCTTCACCGGCCGGATCGAGGGCGAGACCCGCGTGGGCGACTACCCCGCCATCATCCCCTCGATCGAGGGCTGGGCGGTCATGACGGGGCTGAACACGATTTTCGTCGATGACCATGATCCCTTCGCACATGGCTTTGTTCTGGCGGACCGGACTTAACGAACGGCGAAATCCGTGCCATTTTCGGCAATCTTTGGCGATACTCCCTAGTTGGGAGTGATTTTTTCGATTGAAGCCCTAATCGGGCTGGTCCATGTCTTACCGCCACGTGATTGCCGGCCTTGCGGCTTGCTGCTAGCGTGGTTTCGTCGGTTGACGGTTTCGCCAACTGGCACAATTCCCGCATAGAACGGGAGACGTTATGGGGAGGCGTTCGTTTCAGGATGGAAGTATTCGTCCAGCAATTGATTAATGGCGTCACGCTTGGCGCCGTCTACGGGCTCATCGCCATCGGCTACACGATGGTCTTCGGCATCATCGGGATGGTGAACTTCGCCCATGGCGATGTGTTCATGATCTCGGCCTTCGTGGCCCTCATCTGTTTCATGGCCATAACAGCCATTGCCGGCATGTCGGGGGGCGCGGTTTTCCTCGCGTTGCTTGTCGCGCTGATCATATCGATGATCGTGACATCCCTCTTCAGCTGGACGATCGAGCGGGTCGCCTACCGGAAGCTGCGCGGCTCGTTCCGCCTTGCGCCGCTGATCTCGGCGATCGGCATGTCGATCCTGCTGATGAATTTCGTGCAGGTTGCACAGGGCGCGCGCAACAAGCCCATCCCCCCGATCATGCGTGATACGATCCGCCTGTTCGAGAAGGACGGGTTCGTCGTCGCCATCTCCTACAAGCAGATCCTGATCATTCTCGTGACGGCGGTTCTGCTCGGGATCTTCTGGTATGTCGTCCAGAAGACGCCGCTCGGCCGGGCGCAGCGCGCCTGCGAACAGGACCAGAAGATGGCGGCCCTGCTCGGCATCAATGTCGACCGCACCATTGCTGTCACCTTCATCATGGGTGCGGCCCTTGCGGCGGTCGCCGGCACCATGTTCCTGACCTATTACGGGGTCGTCGTGTTCTCCGACGGGTTCGTGCCTGGCGTGAAGGCCTTCACCGCTGCCGTTCTCGGGGGCATCGGCTCCCTGCCCGGGGCCGTGCTCGGCGGTATGCTCATCGGCCTGATCGAGACCTTCTGGTCTGCATATTTTTCCATTGATTACAAAGATGTCGCCGCGTTCTCGATCCTGGCCATCGTTCTGATCTTCATGCCGCAAGGCCTCCTGGGCAAACCCGAAGTCGAGAAGGTGTGATGATGATGGAAGCGCCTGCACGTGAGCCGGTGAATTTCGCCGGCCTGCTGAAGGATGCGGTCCTTGCGGCCGCCATCGCCTTCGGCCTGTTCTCGCTGCTGCTCGGTCTGAAGACCGACCAGACCCTCAACAACCAGATGGTGCTCGTGCCGCGGCCTGGCCTGCTTGCCACGGTTGTCGGCCTTGTCTTCGTCGGCCGCTTCCTGATCGGCTACTGGCAGGCGATCAATGCCGGCAAGATCAAGAAGCGCAAGGCAGCAGCGACGCCGCTCGCCCTCAAGATCGAGAAATACGGTACCGCGGCCTTTGTCGGCTTCCTCTTCGTCTACCCGATGATGGTTCTCGGCACGGCCGGCCCCTCGGGCGCGATCAAGTGGATCGACAATTTCGGCATCCAGATCCTGATCTACATCATGCTGGGCTGGGGCCTGAACATCGTTGTCGGCCTCGCGGGCCTGCTCGATCTCGGCTATGTCGCCTTCTATGCCGTCGGCGCCTATTCCTATGCGCTGCTGGCCACCTCGGAGCCGGTGAAGGAATTCATGGCCGGCCTGGTCGGCCCGACTTTCTGGCCGCTCTGGGCCTTCTGGATCTGCCTGCCGGTTGCCGGCATCCTCGCTGCCTTCTGGGGCGTCCTGCTCGGTTTCCCGGTCCTGCGTCTGCGCGGTGACTACCTCGCGATCGTCACCCTGGCCTTCGGGGAGATCATCCGCCTCGTCCTGATCAACTGGGTCGAGTTCTCGGGCGGCTATGCCGGCATTTCCTCGATTCCGCGACCGAGTTTCTTCGGCGTGCCGTTCAATGCGACGGAGAGCGGATTTGCCGCGACATTCGGGCTCGAATTCACACCGATCTACCGAACGATCTTCCTCTTCTACGTCATCCTGGTCCTGGCGCTGATCACGGCCGTGGTCTCCACCCGGCTCCGGCGATTGCCGGTTGGCCGGGCCTGGGAAGCCCTGCGCGAGGATGAGATCGCCTGCCGCTCGCTGGGCATCAACACGGTGAATACCAAGCTGACGGCCTTCGCCATCGGCGCGATGTTCGGCGGCTTTGCCGGCGCCTTCTTCGCGGCCCGTCAGGGCTTTATCTCACCGGAGAGCTTCGTCTTCCTTGAATCCGCGCAGATCCTTGCCATCGTCGTGCTCGGCGGAATGGGCAGCCTGCTCGGCGTCGTGATCGCCTCGATCATGCTGGTGGGCGGTGTCGAATTGCTCCGCGAACTGGATTTCCTGAAAGCCTATTTCGGCGACAATTTCGACCCGGCCCAGTACCGGATGCTGATTTTCGGTGCCTGCATGGTGCTGATGATGCTCTGGAAGCCGCGCGGCCTGATTTCGGTGCGCGAGCCTTCCGTCTTCCTCAAGGAGAAGAAGGCCGTGTCGTCCGACCTGGTGAAGGAGGGGCATGGATGATCCGCCAGCTCCCGCCCGTTCACCCCGCGCCCCGGCTCCTGCGGAAAGAAGAATTCTGATGCGTGCGCTTTCGGATCCGATCCTCAAGGTCCAGAACCTGACGATGCGCTTCGGCGGCCTCGTCGCGGTCAATGACCTGACCTTCACGGCCGGCCGTGGTGACATCACGGCCCTGATCGGTCCCAACGGGGCCGGAAAGACCACGGTGTTCAACTGCATCACCGGGTTTTACAAGCCAACGACGGGCCGCATGGCCCTTCGCCATGGCACGATTGACATCGACGCCCATGTCGAGCGGCTGACAGACACGCCGAACGATCATCTGACAAGCGCCGATGGCAGCCTCTACCTGCTGGAGCGGATGCCGGATTTCCATGTCTCGGCGCGGGCAAAGGTCGCCCGGACATTCCAGAACATCCGTCTCTTCTCCGGGATGACCGTCCTCGAGAACCTCATGGTGGCACAGCATAATCCGCTGATGGTCGCCTCGAACTGGACCATCGGCGGCCTGCTCGGCTTTGCCGGCTTCCGCAAGCGCGAGAAGGCGGCAATCGAGTCGGCCAAGTACTGGCTCGAGAAGACCAAGCTGATCGACCGCGCCGATGATCCCGCCGGGGACCTGCCCTATGGCGACCAGCGCCGGCTGGAAATCGCACGCGCCATGTGCACCGAGCCCGTTCTGCTCTGCCTTGACGAGCCGGCGGCCGGCCTGAACCCGCGCGAGAGCCTTGAACTTAACGCGCTGCTGCGTTCGATCCGCGATGATCACGGCACGTCTCTGCTGCTCATCGAGCATGATATGTCGGTTGTGATGGAAATTTCCGACCATGTCGTGGTGCTGGATTACGGCACCAAGATTTCGGACGGCACGCCTGACCAGGTCAAATCCGATCCCAAGGTCATCGCCGCCTATCTTGGCGCCGAGGATGAAGCGGAAGTGGAGAAGATCGAAGCGGAGGTGGGCCTATGAGCACGACGGAGAAGGCCCCGCTTCTCGCCGTACGCGGGGTAAAGACCTATTACGGCAACATCATCGCGCTCAAGGGCGTCGACATTGATGTCCATGAAGGCGAGATCGTCACCATGATCGGCGCCAACGGCGCCGGCAAGTCGACCCTGATGATGACGATCTTCGGCAAGCCGCAGGCGCGCGAAGGCACCATCACGTATGACGGGCGCGACATCACCCGCATGCCGACGCATGAGATCGCCCATCTCGGCATCGCCCAGAGCCCGGAAGGCCGCCGCGTTTTTCCGAGAATGAGCGTGTTCGAGAACCTCCAGATGGGGGCATCGGTCAACAATCTCGCCTATTTCGACGAGGATCTCGAGAAGGTCTGCGCCATCTTCCCGCGGTTGAAGGAACGCCTCCAGCAAAGGGCGGGCACCCTCTCGGGCGGCGAGCAGCAGATGCTGGCCATCGCCCGGGCGCTGATGAGCCGCCCGCGGCTCCTGCTGCTGGACGAGCCTTCGCTGGGACTGGCGCCGATCGTGGTCCGCCAGATCTTCGACGTCATCCGCGAGGTCAACCGGAAGGAAGGCATGACCGTCTTCCTGGTCGAGCAGAACGCCTATCACGCCCTGAAGCTTGCCACGCGCGCCTATGTGATGGTCAACGGCCTGATCACGATGAGCGGCAGCGGGAAGGAACTCCTGTCCGATCCGCAGGTCAAGGCGGCCTATCTCGAAGGCGGCCATCACTGAGGCCCGGGCAACCCCGAACAAGGAAACCCCCGATGCAAGGAATTCTCTACGAGGAACCGTCGATCTGGTTGTTCCTGCTGGTCACCGTGATCATGGGCGGCTGGGCTGCCTGGCGGACCGGCAAGGCCATCGCGAAGACCTGGCGTCCGTCCTGGATGCTGGTTCCCTACATGGCGCTGCTCGGCATGGCCGTTCGGTTCATCCATTTCGCGCTGTTCCACGGCACGCTGTTCTCGTTGCATTTCTACCTGATCGACACCGTGCTGATCTCGGTCTTCGCCTATCTCGGCTGGCGGAATGAGCGGGCCAACGCCATGGCGCGCCAGTATGGTTTTGCTTTCGAGAAGACTTCGGCGATCAGCTGGCGGCGCAAGGCCGCCTGAGCCCGGCATGCTGCGGCAGCGATCATTTTTCCGGCATGGCGCCGGAAAAATCGGTTCCTCGCGGGACGACCGGAAAATCGCCATTGGTTGCGGTGAAATGCCCCGAATTTTATCGAATTTTGCGTGAATTTGGCTGGTGACAGAGACAAAAAAACCGGCTTTGATGGTTTCAGGCGTGTTAATCGACACGACTGGAGACGCTTGCGGGTGGCGAGATCAACCCGTCTTATCAGTCACAGGGAGAGACCTGATGAAGAAAACCTTGTTGGCCGGCGTCGCGCTTGCCGCCACGCTCGCTTTCGCGGGCGCTGCCAATGCTCAGCTGAAATTCGGCGTGACCGGCCCGATCACGGGTCCGAACGCTGCCTTCGGCAAGCAGCTCACGGACGGCGCCGAACAGGCCGCTGCCGACTTCAATGCCGCCGGCGGCATTCTCGGCCAAAAGATCGCCCTCTCGAAGGGTGACGACGTGTCGGACCCGAAGCAGGGCGTCTCGGTTGCGAACAAGTTCGTCGGTGACGGCGTGAAGTTCGTGGTCGGCCCCTTCAACTCGGGCGTCACCATCCCGGCTTCGGAAGTCTATGCCGAGAACGGTGTCCTCATGGTCACCCCGTCGGCCACCAACCCGCGCGTCACCGAGCGCAAGCTGTGGAACGTGTTCCGCACCTGCGGCCGCGATGACCAGCAGGGCGCCGTCGCCGCCGATTACATCGTGAAGAACCTGAAGGACAAGAAGGTCGCTGTCATCCACGACAAGACCACCTACGGCCAGGGCCTTGCTGACGAAACCCGCAAGGCGATGAATGCCAAGGGCGTGAAGGAAGCGCTCTATGAAGGCGTGAACACCGGGGAGAAGGACTTCTCGGCCCTCATCACCAAGATGAAGAACGCCAACATCGATGTCGTCTACTGGGGCGGCCTGCACACGGAAGGTGGCCTCATCGTCCGCCAGATGCGTGACCAGGGCGTCAAGGCCGTCATGATGTCGGGCGACGGCATCACCTCGGACGAGTTCGCCACGATCGGCGGCCCGGGCGTTGAAGGCACCCTGATGACCTTCCCGCCGGATCCGCGCAACCGTCCTGAAGCCGCCAAGATCGTTGCGGCGTTCAAGGCCAAGGGCATCAACCCGGAAGCCTACACGCTCTACACCTACGCGGCGATGGAAGTGATCAAGCAGGCTGCGGAATCGGCCAAGTCGCTCGATCCGAAGAAGGTTGCCGAAAAGATGCATTCCGGCATGACCTTCAAGACGGTCATCGGCGATCTCTCCTTCGACAAGAAGGGCGACATCACCCGTCCGGACTACGTCATGTACACCTGGAAAAAGGGTGCTGACGGCAAGATCACCTACGTCCAGAACTGATCGGGGCTCACGCCCTGGAACGGAAAGCCCGCCATCCGGCGGGCTTTTTGTTTGCGTGCAGGGCAGAGCTCCTTGCGAGGCCGGTCAGCCGCGCTGGATCCGGCAGAAAAAGCAGCCGCGTCGCATCGAGTGCACATCGATATGGGCGATTCCGGGTTGCTCCAGCCATTCTCGGGCAAGGTCGTCGATCTCGCCCTTTTCGGCGATTTCCGCCTCGACCATCATCATCGCCTCATCATAGGCGCGCACGGCCATCGGACGCTGGACGATGACCGGCGGCAGCTGGTCTACCGCATCGAAAGCCGGTACACCGCGCCGGACAAAGATCGGCCCCTCTGCCCGATAAGGGGAGGCGGGATGGTCGAGATGCCGATGGTTGAGCAGGAGCATCTCCTCGCCGGCCTCCGGGTAGTCGAGGCTGACCCGGCAGGGAAACATGATGCCGGGATCCTCCGGCACGATGACACGGCGGATGCCCCGCAACAGCAGGGCAGCATCCTCAAGCGGGAACAGGGGCGCGAAGGGCGCCGGGTCGAGGCCGCGAATGGCAAGCCGGATGGCCGCCCGGCGAGGGCTTGGGACAGGCGCCTGAGCGCGGTGCTGCTGAGGGTCGGTTGCGGGCATAGGCGATCTCCTTCGGGATCATCCAGCCTTGCGCACCCGTCTCGCTCTCGCCACCCGATTTCAAAGATGAAGCGGAACGCGGTGCCGGCAGGCGGGAAAGGGCCCCGATCGAGGCTTGCCCGAATGCGACCAGGCCCGACTGCGACCAGGCCGCCCCATCATCCTGCGCCGGAGGCGAAAGCCCGCAGACCTTCAGGCGGAATCGGTCGACTGGCGGAAGATCTCATCGACGGGGACCAGCATGCCCGTCGCGAGCCGGTTGGTCCGGTTGGCGAGATTCACCAGCGCGATCAGCTCGATATATTGCCCCTCCGTCATGCCACGCCCCCGGGCCTGGCTTTTGTGCTGGGCAATGCAATAGGGGCAGGCATTGCTGATCGAAAGCGCGAGATAGATCATCTCCTTGACCAGCGGATCGAGCTCGCCCGCGCGCAGGACGGGGCGCATCTCGTCCCAGACGCTGCGGAGCTGCGACGGGTTATGCGCCAGCGCCCGCCAGAAATTGGTGATGTACGGCGTCTGCCGGACCTTGCGGATCTCGTCAAAGACCGCCTCCGCCTCGGGCGACAATTCGTCATCACTCAACAGCCGCATGGTTTGCCCTCACCCCAGCCTGCCGAGCGCCGGAAAGGCCTCGAGCAGGTAGAACCCGAATTGCGAGATGGACCCTGTCAGGAATGCAATCCCGGTCAGCACAAGCAGCACGCCCATCACCTTCTCGACCTTGCCGATATGCGCACGGAATTTCTGCAGGAACCGCAGGAACGGCCCCATCATGAAGGCGGCCAGCAGGAAGGGCACCCCGAGACCGGCCGAATAGACCGCCAGCAAACCGGCCCCCCGCGCGACACTGCTCTCGCTGCCGGCAACCGCCAGAACCCCGGCCAGGACAGGGCCGATGCAGGGCGTCCATCCGAAGGCAAAGGCCAGCCCCATCACGAAAGCCCCGAGAAAGCCGGCCGGCTTGTCCACCTCCATGCGCGCCTCGCGCGCCATGATGCCCAGCCGGAAAACCCCGAGAAAATGCAGGCCCATCAAGATGATGGCTACGCCCGCCACCTGCGCGAGAATATGCGCATAGGCGCGGAGCAGCGCGCCGACCAGCGAGGCCCCGGCCCCGAGGGCGATGAATACCGTCGAAAAGCCGAGCACGAAGAACAGGGCAGCCAGCAGCGCGTGGCGCCGCAGGCCGCGATCGATCTCGCCGGCCCGGGACAGTTCCGACACACTGGTCCCGGCGAGATAGCACAGATAGGGCGGCACCAGCGGCAAGACGCAGGGGCTCAGGAAGGAGAGCAATCCTGCGAAGAAGATGACAGGCAAGGTCAGTTCGGGCGTCATGGCACTTCCGTCGGATGTTCCCCCGCTTTCTACAGCATGAAGGGTTGAGAAAATCCCACGGGCCGGACACCTTGTCGTGATCACGCGCGATGTCCCGGAAGGTTCGCTTGCCCCAACGCTGCTCCCCTGCCGTTCCGGTTGTGCCTGCCGGCCTCGCCATCGGCCATGCCGGCGATCCAGCCGTAGCCAGCGGCGTGACGGCCCTCGTCTTCGCGGAACCCGCAACCGCCGCCGTGGCGGTGCTGGGCGGCGCGCCCGGCGGACGTGACACCGGGCTCCTCGCCCCCGAAATGACCGTCGAGCAGGTCGATGCGCTTTTGCTTTCGGGCGGTTCCGCCTTCGGCCTCGATGCGGCCGGCGGCGCGATGGCGGCTCTGGCCGCCGGCGGGCGCGGATTCCCGGTCGGGCCGATGCGCGTGCCGATCGTGCCACAGGCGATCCTTTTCGACCTGCTGAACGGCGGCAGCAAGGCCTGGGATAACCCGCCCCCCTATTGGGAATGGGGCCGGCAGGCTGTCCTTCAGGCCGGAGCCACGACACAGGAAGGCTCGGTCGGCGCCGGCCTCGGCGCCACCCTCGCCAACCTGAAAGGCGGCTTCGGCACGGCCAGCGCGAGAACAAGGACCGGCCTTGCCGTCCAGGCGTTCATCGCCGTCAACGCGATCGGGGTCGCAACCATCGGCGAGACCGGTTGTTTCTGGGCAGCGCCCTTTGAACAGGACAATGAATTCGGCGGACGGGGCTGGCCCTCATCGATGCCGGAGGATGCCCTCGCCCTCCGCATCAAGGGCCATGCCGCCGAGCCGGCCACCACGATCGGCGCGGTGGTGACCGATGCCCGCCTGACCAAGGCGCAGGCGCATCGTCTCGCCCTCATGGCGCAGGATGGCCTCGCGCGCGCCATCCGTCCCGCCCATGCTGCCATGGATGGCGACACGCTCTTCGCTGCCGCGACCGGACGGGAGGCTCTGGCAGACCCTTTGCGCGACCTGACCGAACTCGGCATGCTGGCCGCGGATTGCGTGGCCCGGGCCATTGCCCGGGGCATCTACCACGCCCGCGCGCTGCCGTTTCCGGGCGCCCTGCCGGACTGGCAGACGCGGTTCGGCGGTGGAAGAATTGGATGAAGCAACGGAATCAGCCTGTTTGCCGACCGGAACAAGCCTCTGGCAACGCAGCCTTTTTGTGCCGGACCTGAATCAATCCGGCAGGCGCCTCATCCCCTGCGCGAGGCGTTTCAGTTGAACCGCGCCAGCGAATACGGGGCCGGATCGGTATAGGGCGCTTCGCCGGTGATCATCTCGCCGAGCAGCCGCGCGGCCGAGCCGGCCAAAGTCAGCCCGTGATGGGCATGCCCGAAATTGAACCACAGACCCTTGTGCCGCGGCGCCTTGCCCATCACCGGCAGCATGTCCGGCATGCACGGCCGTGCGCCCTTCCAGGGCTGTGCCTCGACCCGGCCCTCGAGCGGCATGATCTCGCGGGCAAAGGGCTCGATCATGTCGATCTGGCGCGGCGTGGCCGGGCTGTCGCGATGGGCGAATTCCGCCCCCGAGGTCAGGCGGATGCCGCGCGCCATCGGCACGAGCATATAGCCGATATCGGCATCGAGCACCGGCAGGCCGAGCGCAGCATTGCCTTTCGGCCGCATATGGACATGGTAGCCGCGCTTGACGCCCATCGGCACCGTGTAGCCCATCGGGCGCAGCAGGTCGGGCGCCCAGGGGCCGAGCGCCACCACGCAATCGCGCGCCGAGACCGGACCCGCCTCCGTCTTGAGTGACCAGCCTTCGCGCTCCTCGGCCAGCGACAGGGCGTCGCCACTGAGGAAGCGCCCGCCCAGGGCCTCGAACCGGCGGGCATAGGCAAGCGTCAGCGCCTCGGGATCGTTGAGGCTGTAAGGCGTCGTCCAGTGAATGCCGCCCACGACGACATCCGAAAGCGACGGCTCCAGCGCCTGCAGGGCCGGCTTGTCGAGGACGGCATATTCGACCCCGAACGGCTCGAGATCACGACGCGTTTCCTCGAGCACCTTCTTGAGGCTCTCCTCCTTGCGGAACACCTTGAGCCACCCTCCGGGGCGGAGCATCGCTTCCACGCCGGCCTCGCGGGCGAGGCGCCGGTGTTCGGCAAGGCAAGCGCCGAAAATCGGCGCATTGGCGGCAGCGGTCTTGAGTTGGCCAGCCCGGTTCGAAGCCATGAAGTAGCGCGCCATGAAGGGCGCGATCTTGAACAGGTCTTTGAGGTGGTAATGCGCTTCCGGCTTGAGGTTGAGTGCATATTGCAGGAGAAGGAGGGGATCACGCGGGAAGGCATAGGGCATGACGGCTTCGCTCTGGATCAGGCCGGCATTGCCGAAGGAGGTTTCCGCTCCCGGGCGACCCCGATCGACCAGGGCCACCGTGCGGCCACGCAGGGCGAGGTCAAGGGCAAGCGAGGTGCCGACAATGCCGCCCCCGAGAACAAGAACATCGAACCGCATGGAAACTCCCCTCTCGTTGCCGCCAATCTGCCGAAAGCATGACATCAACTCAATCGCGATATCCGAAAAATCTCCGTGATTGCTCCGGTATATCCGTCCAAATATAGTGAAAATCGCGGCACTTCATGCTGAACCCCCTGCGCTCCTTCCTCGCCTTCCTCGGCCGCCACGCCACGATCGCCTATGCGCTGTCGATGTTTGTCGGCCTCGCCTTGCCGGCTCTGGCAGCCACGCTGAAGCCGATGATCCCGATCTCGATCTTCACCTTCATCGTCCTGTCCTTCGCCCGGGCCAACCTGCCGGGCCTGAAGGCCGTTCTGCAAAGGCCGGGCCATCTGGCGCTGGGCCTCGCATTGTCCACCCTGCTGCCGCCATTGATCGGCTGGATCGTCCTGCAGGCCCTGCCGGGGCTTGACCCCTCGATCCGGCTCGGCATCGCGCTGATGGCCGCCGCCCCGCCGCTGATGGCCTCGCCGGTCTATGCTGCCGTGGTCGGGCTGGAAAACAGCTTCGCCCTCTCCATGCTCGTCCTCGGCATGGTAGTCGCACCGCTGGTCTCGCCGGCCCTCGCCTCGTTCCTTGTCGGGGCGGAAGTGCCGATCTCGCCCCTCGCCCTCGCCCAGCGCCTTGCCATCTTCATCGGCGGCGGCATCCTTGCCGGGCTGGCCGTCCGCCGGCTGGCCGGCCTGCCGCGCATCACCGCGCTGAAGAACGAACTCGATGGTTTCGGCGTCGTGCTCTATTTCCTCTTCGCCATCGCCGCGATGGACGGGGTGATCGATGCCACGCTGACGCGGCCCTGGCTCGTGGCCGGCATGATCGCCGGGTCGACCCTCTTCTGCATCCTCGGCTTCGCGGCGGCCTATCTGGTCACCGGGCTTTTCGGCTTCAATGACCGCTTCTCGATCGCCATCTCGATCGGCCTGCGCAATATGGGCCTGCTGGTCGCGCCGATCATTTCACTGGTGCCGGGCGATACGTTCCTGTATTTCGCGCTGGCCCAGGTGCCGGTCTACATGGCACCGATGATGCTGAAATGGGCGAAGGCCCGGCTCGAGCCCCGCGCCGACCCCGCCTGATCCGGAGCCTCCCGCCATGCGCCCCCTGCTGATCGCCCCGTCCATCCTCTCGGCCGATTTCGCCGATCTCGGCGCCGATGTCGCGGCGATGATGGGGGCCGGCGCGGACTGGGTGCATATCGACGTGATGGACGGCCATTTCGTGCCGAACATCTCCTTCGGCGCACCGATCATCAAGGCGATCCGCAAGGCGACACCCGCCTTGTTCGACACCCATCTGATGATCGCCCCGGCCGATCCCTACCTGAAGGATTTCGCCGAGGCGGGCGCTGACCTGATCTCCGTCCATGTCGAGGCCGGGCCGCATATCCACCGCTCGCTCCAGGCGATCCGCGCCCTCGGGAAGAAATCCGGCGTCGTGATCTGCCCCGGCACGCCGGCCAGCGCCATCGCGCCGGTCATCGACATGGTCGATCTCGTCCTCTGCATGAGTGTCAATCCCGGCTTCGGCGGGCAGAGCTTCATCCCTTCCGTGCTGGGGACGATCCGTGATGTCCGCGCGATCATCGGCGACCGTCCGGTTGATCTGGAAGTGGATGGCGGCGTGACACCGGATAATGCCGGCGCCATTGCCGCCGCCGGCGCGAATGTGCTGGTCGCCGGCTCCGCCGCTTTCCGCGGCGGTCGGCAGGCCTATGCCGCGAATGTCGCCGCCATCCGCGCCGCGGCGGAAGCCGGTCGCCGGTGACGGAAGCCGCCGCCCCGCCGGCTGCCCGCCGCGTGCAGGCGGCTCTTGTCCTGCCGCTTCTCGCCACGGCCGTATTCGCGCTGCGCATTGTCGAGCGAGGCGAGATCTGGCTCGACCGGACCTACTGGCTGACGGGGCTTGCCGGCCTTGGCGGGCTCGGCGGCGGCCTGCTTGTCCTGCTGCTGGCGGGGCCGCTCGGCCGCATCCGCCGCACGGCGAGGCGTATTGTCACCACCGGCCTCGTCTTCTGCGCCGGCTTCATGATCGCGATGCTGGCCGGCTACCTCGTCTACGCGATCGCGATCAGCGGCCAGTTCGAAGGCCGGCCGGACCGCTATTTCCGGAGCGTGGCCTTCGCCTCGATGCAGACCTCCCTGCTCTTCCTCGTCTCGGTGCCGCCCTATCTCCTGCCATGGCCGCTCCCGCTCCTCGCCGGATGCGCAGCCTGGCTGCTGACAGGCCCCGCACCGGCTGCAAAGCCGGTTGAGCCGGCGCCCCCCCGGGTGTAACGAGAGGCCGCGTGCCGGCCATGCCGGCCCCGCCTCCCAGCCAGAAAGAACATCGATGATCCCCCGTTACGCCCGCCCCGACATGGTCGCCATCTGGTCGCCGGAAACGCGCTTCCGCATCTGGTTCGAGATCGAGGCCCATGCCACGGATGCGCTGGCCGAACTCGGCGTTGTGCCGAAAGAAGCCGCGCGCAAGGTCTGGGAAAAGGGCGGCCCGGCCACGTTCGATGTCGCCCGGATCGACGAGATCGAGCGCGAGGTGAAGCATGATGTCATCGCCTTCCTGACCCATCTCTCGGAGATCGTCGGCCCCGAGGCCCGCTTCGTCCATCAGGGCATGACCTCCTCCGACGTGCTGGACACCACCCTCGCCGTGCAACTCACCCGCGCCAGCGACATCCTGCTCGCCGATCTCGATGCGCTGCTCGCCGCGCTGAAACGCCGGGCAATGGAGCATAAATTCACCCCGACCATCGGCCGCAGCCACGGCATCCATGCCGAGCCGGTCACGTTCGGGCTCAAACTCGCGCAGGCCTATGCCGAGTTCGAGCGCTGCCGCGCCCGCCTGCTCAATGCCCGCTCGGAAGTGGCGACCTGCGCGATTTCCGGCGCGGTCGGCACCTTCGCCAATATCGACCCGCGCGTCGAAGCCCATGTTGCCCAGCAGCTCGGCCTTGCGGTCGAGCCGGTCTCCACGCAGGTGATCCCGCGCGACCGGCACGCGATGTTCTTCGCGACCTTGGCGGTGATCGCCTCCTCGGTCGAGCGGCTGGCCACCGAGATCCGCCATCTCCAGCGCACCGAGGTCTACGAGGCGGAGGAATATTTCTCGCCCGGACAGAAGGGTTCCTCGGCCATGCCGCACAAGCGCAACCCGGTCCTGACCGAAAACCTGACCGGCCTTGCCCGCATGGTCCGCTCCTATTGCCTGCCGGCCATGGAGAATGTGGCCCTCTGGCACGAGCGGGATATCTCGCATTCCTCTGTCGAGCGCTATATCGGCCCCGACGCCACGATCACGCTGGATTTCGCCCTGCACCGCCTGACCGGCGTCATCGACAAGCTGCTCGTCTATCCGGAGAACATGAAGAGGAACCTCGACCGGCTCTCCGGCCTGCACAATTCACAGCGCGTGCTGCTGGCCCTGACGCAGGCCGGCGTCAGCCGCGAGGACAGCTATCGCCTCGTCCAGCGTAATGCGATGAAGACCTGGGAACATGGCGCGGATTTCCTGACCTCGCTGAAGAGCGACCCCGAGGTTTCCTCGCGAATCCCGGGCGCCGAACTCGAAGCGATGTTCGACCTCGGCTATCATTTCAAGCATGTCGAGACGATCTTCGACCGCGTGTTCGGGTAATCCGGCAGGGCTGTCTCATCCATGGGACAAGCCCGCCATCCCCCAAGGGACCACTGAGCATGAAGACCGCCGACGCCGATATTCTCATCGTTCCCGGGCTCGGAAATTCCGGGCCGGATCATTGGCAGAGCCGCTGGGAAGCGAAACTCTCGACGGCGCGGCGCGTGATCCAGCCGGATTGGGACCGGCCCCACCGCGCGCAATGGACCGGCACGATCCGCGCGGCGGTCGAGGCCGCCAGCCGGCCCGTCATCCTGATTGCCCATTCCATCGGCGTGGCGGCCATTGCCCATGTCGCGCCGTCCCTGCCCGCCGGTGTGGTGCGCGGCGCCTTCATGGTCGGCCTTTCAGATTGGAACCGGCCCGAATTGCTGCCCGGGCTGAGCCATGATTTCGCGCCTCTTCCGCGGGATCCGCTGCCCTTCCCCTCGCTGCTGGTGGCGAGCCGCAACGACCCGTATTGCGAATTCGAGGTCGCTGCGGATTTCGCCAATGCCTGGGGTTCGGCGCTGATCGATGCCGGCGAGGCTGGTCATATCAACGTCGAATCCGGCCATGGCCCCTGGCCCGAGGGGCTGCTGCGCTTCGCCGGTTTCCTGCGCAAGCTTTGATCAGGGCGCGCCGGCGACGAACCGGTAGGCACTACCCTCCTTCACCGCATGGCCGAGGCCGGGCGATGGCAGGTGATAACCGATGAAGGGCAGCTTCTCGGCCACCAGCCGGTCGAGCAAGGCCTTGCGGGTCGCAGCACCCTTGTCGGGGTCCGTATCCGACCCCGTCCGCCATTCCGGATGCCGGAAGGAAATCGCGCGATGCGTCAGCGCATCGCCGAGGATCATCGCCTGTTTCCCGCCGCCGGCCACCACGAAGGCGAGATGGCCCGGCGTATGGCCGGACGTGTCGACCGCGAGGATGCCGGGTGCGACTTCCTGCCCGGCGGCAATGCGTTTTGTCTTCTCGCCGATCGCCTTGAAGATCCGTTGCGCCCCGGCCGCGAAGGCATGGCGATCCTCCGGCAGCTTCGAATAGACATCAGGCGCGGCCCAGAAATCCCATTCCGCACCGGCGATCAGGTAGCTGGCATTGGGAAAGAGGTCGGAATCGAAATCGTCGATCGCCCCCCAGAGATGATCCGGATGGGCATGGGTGAAGATCACGCGCTTCACCTCGTCCTTATTGATGCCCGCCGCCTCGAGGCTGGCCGCCAGCTTGCCGGAACCGGGCAGGAAATTGGCCCCGGCGCCGCAATCGAAGATCGTCCAGCCATCCGGGTCCTTCAGCAGCGTGACATTGAGGACCGAGCGGGAAACATCCGTCGGCATGCCCTCCGCCGCGAGCAGGGCCTTGATCTCCGCCTCCGGCACCTGCCGTGCCACCATGGACATCGGCAACTCGAACCCGCCATCGGAGAGCACATGCAGGCTGCGCGGCCCAAGCGTCATCACGGACTGGGCGCGGGCTGCACCTGGCAGCGCCATCGTGGCGGCAAGGCCGGCAGCCAGCGCGAGCGCCTCGCGGCGGTTCAGGATATCCATAGCGTTCTCCCCCTTTGAGCATGTTGATTACGGAACATCATATATTTCAATGTGAATATATGAAAGCCTGTCCATCGGAGGCCGGAACAAAAAAGCCGCCCCGGAGGGCGGCTTTTGCATTCCTTGCGTGGATCGATCAGCGGGAAGGGCAACCGATGATGAGGGTTGCCTTACCCGGGCCGAACCAGGCAAGTCTGCGAGAACCGGAATAGAAACAAATCCATACCCCTATCTACCTGATTTCTGTTTCGGAGAAAGCAATCTCAGATAGTTATCTATTATACATATATAAACCAAAGCATTCACCCCACGCAAAGACTCTGTAATTTTCCTGAAACCTTGATTTTTTGTTGTTACAAAACAACATGAGAGTAGATAATAAATAAGAACCAGAATCCGGAAATGACAACAAGAATCCGGCATGCTACCCATCTGACGGGTCAACATCGGCTTGCGGAGGACTTCATGCGCAAATTGTCGGCACTCATTGCAGTCGCAACAATAATGGCGGCACCCGCCTTTGCTGCGGATCTCGGGAAGAAGCCGGGCGCTCCGGTGCTGCCCGTGATGGCATCGTATACATGGACCGGCTTCTATGTCGGTGCGAATGCTGGTTACGCATTCGGCGAGCAGCGCACCCGACTTGGCCTCGGTGGCCAGTGGGCAGCAGAAGCAGCAGCCTTGCAGAATGCCTTTCGTGACGGCGGCGGTGGCAACCTTCGCGGCGGTGGTTTCATTGGCGGCGTTCAGGCCGGTTACAACCAACAATATGGCCGCGTGGTCGTTGGTGGTGAAGTTGACATCAATTTCTTCGATATCCGCAAACGGACGGCCAACACGCTTAACAATGCAGGTGGCTTTGCGGGGCTGAACTATAACTTCACCCGCCGCGTCGATACAGACTGGCTCATCACAATCCGCCCGCGTGTCGGCTATGCATTCGACCGGACGTTGCTCTATGTGACCGGCGGTCTGGCGATCGCTCAGGTGAAGGATAACTGGTCCGTCGCCTCGAGCGGCAACTATCTCAAGGCAATGAGCAATTCAAGCGTTCGCGCCGGCTTTACCGTCGGTGCGGGTGTTGAGCATGCTTTCACCCGCAACTGGACGGCGAAGTTCGAATATCTCTACACGGATCTCGGAAGGGCTTCGAAGAGCTCGGTCTATCAGCCGGGAAGTGCTTTTGTGGCTCCAGCCTACACCGAGCAGGTCAGGACGCGCTTCTCGTTCCACACGGTTCGGGTTGGCGTGAACTACAAGTTCTGAGACCCGCGCTCTTTCCGAGAAGGCAAAGGCTGCCCCTGCGGGCAGCCTTTTTGCATTGCCGGCCTGCAGGGGGACCGCGAAAGGGGTGATCCCGTCAGAAAAAAGCCGCCCCGGAGGGCGGCTTTTGCATTCCTCGCGTGGATCGATCGATCAGCGCGAGTAGAATTCGATGACGAGGTTCGGTTCCATCTGCACCGGATAGGGCACATCGGTCAGAACCGGGATGCGGGCGAACTTGGCCGTCATCTTGCCGTGATCGACTTCGAGGAAGTCCGGCGTGTCGCGCTCGGCAAGGCCGGCGGCTTCGAGAACGAGCGTCAGCTGCTTCGAGGCTTCCTTGACCTCGACAACATCGCCCACCTTCACGAGATAGCTCGGAACGTTGACGCGCTTGCCGTTGACGCGGATATGGCCGTGGCTGACGAACTGGCGTGCGGCGAACACGGTCGGGACGAACTTGGCGCGATAGACGAC
The DNA here is from genome assembly GCA_027533425.1 of Beijerinckiaceae bacterium. GTDB lineage: Bacteria > Pseudomonadota > Alphaproteobacteria > Rhizobiales > Beijerinckiaceae > Rhabdaerophilum. The sequence goes on from JAPZUD010000008.1 coordinate 155,168, forward strand.
GGCGTCGAGGCGGCGCTCGAGCAGGCCGATCAGGTTCGCGCCCGAGTCACCCTTCATGCGGACGGCTTCGGCATAGTAGCGGCGGAACTGCTTTTCCGAAATCGAGCCGTAATAGCCCTTCAGCTTCTGCTTGGCGCGGAGCTGGGTGCCGAAATCCGACATCTTGCCCTTGCGGCGCTGGCCATGCTGGCCCGGGCCGTATTCGCGCTTGTTCACCGGGGACTTCGGACGGCCCCAGATATTCTCGCCCATGCGGCGATCGATCTTGTATTTGGCTTCGTGACGCTTGGTCATCGCAGTTCCTCTCAAGGGCAGGAGGAACGAAAACAGCCGCGCCCGGCCCGAAGGCGGGTTGCGCGCCGATCCACGTTCCCCGAACGCCCGATTAGGGTTCAAGTTCAGGAGGAACGCGCCCTCCTCTCCCCATCCCGTGCGGGATATGCGGGGCGACAGATCGACCGGGAGGCTTCAGCCGGTTCCGGACAATCGCGGGTGCGTGCGGGAGGTTCCCCTCCCCGGGCAGGTTTCCCCGACCGAAGCGGGGTCGATAGGGGAAATTGCTCTCCGCGTCAACCGGCAAGGAGGGCATGAAGTTCTGCAATGGCCTGCCTGGTGGCATCGCGCAAACCAGGATTCTGCCGGTCATGCCCCGCCCTTTCGACAACGACCAGCCGAGCCGCCGGCCATGCCAAGGCCAGCCTGTAGGCCGTATCGAGAGGAGAACCAAGGTCCAGGCGCCCATGCACCAGAAAAGCCGGGAGATGGCCGATCTGCGCCGTTCCGGCCAGCAGCGCATCCTCTGCCAGCCACGCCGCGTGATGCCAGTAATGGACGACAAGACGCGCAAAGCCGAGCCGGTAACGCGGATCATCGAAACGGACAGACCGGACATGCCCCGGCTCGGCCGAGAGAACCGCCTCTTCCCAGTCGGTCCAGGCGATCGCTGCCGCATCGTGCACAGTCGGATCCGGGTGGCGGAGCCGCTCCAGATAGCCCCCGAGCACCTGATCGGGGTGCCCGACCTCGGGCACATGCGCGCGGAAGGCCGCGTGGGCTTCGGGGAGGTACCGTCCGACGCCATCGGTCATCCAGCGGATTTCCCGCCGCGTCGTGGTGGCAACGGCATAGAGCACCAAACCGGTCACACGGGTCGGATGTGCCTGCGCATAGGCCAGAGCCAGCGTCACGCCCCAGGATCCGGCAACGATCGCCCAGCGCTCGACACCCGCGAGGTGCCGCAACGCCTCGATATCGGCGATCAGATCCTGCGTGGTATTGTTCTCCAGCGCCGCCACGCCATCGCCGGCATGCGGGCTGGACTGGCCACAGCCGCGCTGGTCGAATTGCCAGATCTGCCAGCATGCCGGATCGAACAGCCCCGGCATGCTGGCCGAAGAACCCGAACCCGGCCCACCGTGCAGAATCAGGACGGGCTCGCCCGCCGGCTGTCCGTGCCGTTGCCAGAACAGGCTGTGCCCGCCAGAGACCTTCTGGAAACCGGACACAGGTTTCTCTCCTTCAGGCGGCATCCAGCAGCGCCTCCGGCGGGTTGCCTGCGGTCATCGCCATCCGGGCCGAGCCGGGGCTGTCGAGGGAGCATTCGCCCAGAACCTGCACGACGCGACGGGCAATGGCCGGGGCCGGGTCGATCCATTGCACCGGCCAGGGCGCGAGCGCCTTCAGCCGGTCCAGCAGCAACGGGTAATGCGTGCAGGCCAGGACCACCACATCGGTGCGCCGGCCCTCCGCCTCCACAAAACAGGGCGCGATTTCCGCCGCGACCGCCTCATCCGGCACCGCCCCGCCGCGCAGGGCCCGCTCGGCCAGCCCCGCCAGCGCCTTCGAGCCGACCAGCGTCACCGCAACCCCTTGCGCGAAATCGCGGATCAGCTCGGCAGTATAATCGCGGCTGACCGTACCCGGCGTGGCGAGAACGGAAATCATGCCGCTCTCCGTCACCGCCGCCGCCGGCTTGATCGCCGGAACCGTGCCGACAATCGGCATGGCATGCCGCGCCCGGAGCGGCGGCAACACGAGCGTGGAGGCCGTGTTGCAGGCAATCACGATGGCATCGGCGGGAAACCCGGCGAGCGCCTCGCCGATCACGGTTTGAACCCGGGCCACCAGCGCCTCCGGCGCCAGCGCGCCATAGGGAAACAGCGCATCGTCGCCGAGATAGAGAAAATCGGCATCCGGCCGGACCTTCCGGATCTCGCGGAACACCGTGAGACCGCCGAGGCCGGAATCGAATACGAGGATTTTCTGGCGCGTGGGCAAGGGGCATCCGGCCTGTGACGATCTCTCGTCAATCGCGCCGAATCGCCCCCGTGGCAAGGCGGCGGGCGATCTCGTCCACCGCGCGTTGCGCCGAGAGGGCGGCGCCCCCGGCGGTCATCGAGGCTGGCCCGGCATTCGCTTCGCCGGCCAGCCAGAGCCGGTCCCGCACAGGCCGTTCGAGTACGCGCCGCGCCTCCATCCGGCCGGGCAGCGCGATGGAATAGGAACCGAGGGCGTAGGGATCGGCGCTCCAGCCGGCGAGCCGGCCCTGCGGCAGCCGCGTGCGCTCGGATTCGCCGAGGATCGCCACCAGCCGGTCGCGGATGGTCGAGACGGCATTCGTCTCGCCGGCCTTCGCCAGGCTGCGCGCATAATCGCCGCCGAATGTCGCGACGATCAGCGGCCGGCCGAAGGGCCAGAATTCGAAATTGATCAGCTCGTTGCCATCACCCTGGTCGAAATACTGCGTCCAGGGGCTGAGGCCGAGCCGGTCGCCATCCATGCGGAGCGCCACCTTGGTCATCGCGCCCATCCTCAGGCCGGACAGGGCCTGCTGCGTCTCGGTCGGCCAATCCGGCGTGATGCGGATGCCCCCGGCCTGCAGCACCCCGATCGAGGCGGTGAGCAGCACGGCCCGCGCCGTCACCACGCCGCCAGGCACGGTGAGCCGCACACCGGGGCCGGAAAGGTCGATCGCCGAGACGGGGCTGTTCAGCGCGATATCGAGCCGCTTGCCATGCGTCTCGAGCAGATGGCCATAACCGCCGGGCAGCACGAAATCATCGCCGGAATCGAGCGCCTGATAATCGCGGATCGACACGTGATCAGGGTCCTCGCCGAGCGAGAGCAGCGTCAGCCCCCGTGCGGCCTCGAGCAGTTCCGGCGCATGGCGGCGGGCCGCCTCGGCGAAGGAGAGATCGGCATCGCGCCCCTCGCGTTCGAGCTCCATCGACAACCGCCCGAAGGCGCCGCGCCGCCGGCTGCGCTCCTCCGCCGGGAGGGGCTTGCCATGCCGGAACACGTTGAACCCGCCCCAGAGCGTGTTGTCGTCGACCAGTTCGAATTTCTGCTGCTCGGCAATCTCGCGCCAGGGATTGCGCTCCGCGAAATGGATATAGAAGGCCCCGGCCTCGAACCCGGCGCCGAGGCTCTCGTCGGTATGGACGCGACCGCCGATCCGGCCCTGCGCCTCGAAGATCTTCGCGGTGAGCTTCTTCTCCCGCGCCCGATGCGCGGCGACAAGGCCGGCCGCGCCGGCCCCGACAATGGCAAGGTCGAGATCGGCCCGCGCCTGGGCCCGGGCAGGCGAGGACAGCACGGCTGGCGCGGCAAGGCTTCCCGCGGCAAGGCTTCCTGCGGCAAGAAAGGTTCCGGCAGTGAAATGGCGGCGCGTGATCATGGCAGGCTCCTGAAGTCAGCCATAGGCCTTCTGGAATACGGCCAGAAGTGGTCGCTGGACCGGCCTCCGCCGGATCCCCGCTCACATTTCCGTGTTCGGATCCCCGCGCCGCGGCGCCGGCTTGCCGCGCTTGACCAGCCAGTCCACCGCGCCGCGGAGCGTGCGGATATCCTGCTCGCTCGGCTGCAACCGGTGGACGATGTTGCGCATGTTCCGCACCATTTGCGGGCGCTTGCTTTCCGGGAAGAAATAGCGCGCCCGTTCGAGATGACCTTCGAGGAAATCGAAGAAGGACAGCAGGGTCTCGCGCGTCGCCGGCGGGCTCATTTCCGGCATGGCAAAGGGCGCGGCATCGCCCTCGGCCTGACGGAACCATTCATAGCCTGTCAGCAGAACAGCCTGCGCGAGATTGAGCGACGCGAAGTCCCGGTTGACCGGGAAGGTGATGATCGTGCTGGCCAGCGCGACATCCTCGTTCTCGAGCCCGGTTCGTTCCGGCCCGAACAGGATGCCCACCCGTTGCCCCTGCCCGATCCGCCCTTTCGCCTCTGCCATGGCCTGATGCGGCCCCAGAACCGGCTTGGCCTGCCCGCGCTCGCGCGCCGTGGTGGCATAGACATGGTGCAGATCGGCGATGGCACTCGGCAGATCGGGGAACAGCGTTGCCTGGTCGAGAATGGCCGTCGCGCCGGCAGCGGCCGAAACCGCACCCTTCTTCATGCGCGTTTTCTGCGGCCAGCCATCCCGGGGGGCGACAAGTCGCATCTCCGTCAGGGAGAAATTCGCCATGGCCCGCGCACACATGCCGATATTCTCGGCAAGCTGCGGCCGGACAAGGATGATGACGGGGCGAGCGGGGTCGGACAAACCGGCAATCCTGCGAAAAGCGTGGCTGTCCCGGGAGATGCCCCTCTCTCCGCCCTTCGTCAATCTTTGCCTCGCGGGAAAGCGGTGCTATAGCCCGCTCCGGTGCATCGTCCGCTCCGGCCGGAGTGATACAGCCAGAAACAGACGAATGCGACTTCCCGGTTTGTCCCTGCTCTGAAGGTCTGCTCACGATGAAGAAAATCAAGGTCGCCAACCCGGTCGTCGAAATGGACGGCGATGAGATGACGCGGATCATCTGGCACTTCATCAAGGAGAAGTTGATCCACCCCTACCTTGATATCGACCTGAAATATTATGACCTCTCGGTCGAGAATCGCGACGCGACGAATGATCAGGTCACGATCGATTCCGCGGAAGCGACCAAGAAATATGGTGTCGCCGTGAAATGCGCGACCATCACGCCGGACGAGGCCCGCGTGAAGGAATTCAACCTCAAGGAAATGTGGAAATCGCCGAACGGCACGATCCGCAATATCCTCGGCGGCACGATCTTCCGCGAGCCGATCATCTGCAAGAACGTGCCGCGCCTCGTTCCGGGCTGGACGCAGCCGATCGTGGTCGGCCGTCACGCCTATGGCGACCAGTATCGCGCCACCGATTTCAAATTCCCCGGCAAGGGCACGCTGTCGATCAAGTTTGTCGGTGAGGATGGCCAGGTCATCGAGAAGGAAGTCTTCAAGGCTCCGGGCGCCGGCGTCTCGCTCTCGATGTACAATCTCGACGAATCGATCCGCGATTTCGCCCGCGCCTCGTTCTCCTACGGCCTGCTCCGCAACTATCCGGTCTATCTCTCGACCAAGAATACCATTCTCAAGGTCTATGACGGCCGCTTCAAGGACATCTTCCAGGAAGTGTTCGATGCCGAATACGCGGCGCAGTTCAAGGAAAAGGGCCTGATCTACGAACACCGCCTGATCGACGATATGGTCGCTTCGGCACTGAAATGGTCAGGCGGCTATGTCTGGGCCTGCAAGAACTATGACGGTGACGTGCAGTCGGACGTTGTCGCACAGGGCTTCGGCTCGCTCGGCCTGATGACCTCGGTTCTGATGACCCCGGACGGCAAGGTCGTCGAAGCGGAAGCCGCCCATGGCACCGTGACGCGCCATTACCGTGAACACCAGAAGGGCAAGGAAACCTCGACCAACTCCATCGCCTCGATCTTCGCCTGGACGCGCGGCCTCGCCCATCGCGCCAAGCTGGATGGCAATGACGAACTGGCGAAGTTCTCCAAGACGCTCGAAAAGGTCTGCATCGATACGGTCGAGGCCGGCCACATGACGAAGGACCTCGCGCTCCTCGTCGGCGCGGACCAGAAATGGCTCTCGACCACCGGCTTCCTCGACAAGGTTGACGAAAATCTCAAGAAGGCGATGGGCGCCTGATCCCGCCCGCCGGACGGATGAAAAGGGGCCGCACGGCCCCTTTTTTGTTGGCGGGACGGCCCCGCCCCCTCGTCATGCCCGCTGACCTGAGACCCGACTTTCCTCCGGTTATGGGGAGAGTCCTTGGGTTGATTTAGGGCCTATGCGGCCCTGGTTTCCAGAGAGATTTGTGCGGCGAACTCGGCGGGCGTTCTGTTGCCGAGGGCCGAGTGGGGGCGGTGC